>CAWEAR010000041.1:0-224010 GCA_963806835.1 uncultured delta proteobacterium | reverse complement strand
TATTGCTGTCTTGTTTTAACTCAAAGCGTGGGAACGTAGGGTAGAAAGGATGGAAAAAATCCGTTCAAAACAGGTTGAATTTATGAAAAAAATTTGACGACAAAGGCGGGATAACAAATCCTTATGATGCGGCATTCAAGTCTGCGTTTCAGAAAAAGGAACTGTAAATTATAAATAAAAGAAATAATATATTTTAGTCAAGAATAAAATCCTGAATAAAGGAGTTTCTTGAAAATATATATTATTTCTGATATTCTCCTTTTTTTAAAAACTTGATTATTAATTCACGTGATGTGCAATTTTTAACCACAAAGAACACAAAGGCTTCGGCGTGAGACTTCGGCGTGAGCTCAGTCGAACGCTCAGTCGAACGCTCAGTCGAACGGTTTCACAAGGTTCAGTGTCCTTTGTGGTTAAAAGCCGCACATGGCGTTAATTCACAATTCCTAATTTACATTAAGGAGGTATCTTTGATTCAGTCAAAGGCACTTGAAGCTAATATCATCGAATCTTATCGGGAAGTAACTATAAACCCGAAATATTCGGTTATCCAGGAGGTTCTGTCCAAATATTACGGACTTACCGAAGGATTAAATACATTTTTAAAAGAAATCTCTCATCCGTTAAAAAACTGGCAGTTCATCATAAAAGAGGCAAGAGTCTATTCTCTTGATTATCTGCATCTGCTT
This sequence comes from uncultured delta proteobacterium, assembly GCA_963806835.1. Taxonomy (GTDB): domain Bacteria; phylum Desulfobacterota; class Desulfobacteria; order Desulfobacterales; family CAWEAR01; genus CAWEAR01. Next base: position 223,321 of record CAWEAR010000041.1, on the reverse strand, counting down.
AAAAATCATCCCAAAGTGACCCGAAGCTGCCAAGCTCTTTGCAGATATTTTTGCAACCGGCATTGTTTTGGCAAGGGATATGGATGATCGTACTGATGCTGTTGATAATCTTCTTCTTTTCCTGCAAAAAATCATAAAAGAGACTGACAAAGAGCTTAAAAGATTTATTCCTGTTCTTGATGACGCATTTAACCGGATAAGAAATTATGAAGATGAATATTTTGTCCTCTTTGTAAGAAGCTTTTATCAGATAAAAAAACTGGCTGAACTCCTTTCAGAATATTGTGAACGGTCAAATGTCCATTGTCAGTCATTTAAAGATATTAATCTGCTTTTGATAAAATATCTCAAATATTCTTATACTTATTGGCTGAGTGAGGAGAATCCCCAACGCTGGTTTGAAGAAGAAGCGAGTGAAATCATCAATGTCCCGCAAAGTCTGAACGGTATTTTTAAGGAAATATCCCATGAACAGATAAAAAAATGGGAGAGCATGCTTGAGCAGATAATTCAGGATAAAAGAGAAACCTTTGAAACAGATGAAATTATCCAAAGTATTGAAGATTTTCCCGGATATAATCAGATAGTTGATATTTATCGGGAAATTCCTCAGAAGCTCTTTAAAGCAGGCGGAGAGGGGGGCAGGGGTAATCAGTGGAAGCTCCTGTTTCTTTTTCATATTATGAATGTATCAGGGCTTTCCATGATTCATGAAGAGACCCTCAGAGAGATCAACAGGGTTCTGACATGGCTTATGGGACATGAACAGTACTGGAATATCAATAAATTGATTGAACAGACATTCTCTATTTTAAAAGAGCGTACAAGCAAATTTCCGGAACTGCCCTGAGCTGTGTCCTGAATATGGGTAAAGGGGTTTATAAGACTGATGAAACTGATCTGATCAATCTTTTTATTGATTCTGTTGCAGACCTGGGTTTTCAGACGCCTATGATCGGAGGTGTGGGAAATGACTGGCAAATAAAAGCAAATATCCTTCATATTCAGAATATCAGAACATGGATTGAGATTATAGAGCTTAATCCCAAATGTTCAACCCGGCTTCTCTCTGCTCTGATTATCCATCTCTCATTGTGCGGGGTTTTTATCAAAGATACTGATCTTTTTCCAAGAGATATAACACGGCTTTTAAACAGCAATATCAAGCCTGTGTATAATCTTGTAAAACAGCTCGCAAGGCTCTTTCCTGTCTATTTTAATGACATCGGTGCCGAGGGGCGACTAAGAGATATATCCACCCAGATTGATGAAATATCTCATCGCAGAGATATTCTGATTCATTTTCTGAGAAAACAGAGCCATGTTGAAAGCAACAACCGGATCATCGGTTTTATGGAGGGAGTGCTGAAGTTCTGGGAGACCAGAAACAAAAAGATTCTTGAGCCGTTTCTTCCCCCGAATATTTATAAACAGATAAGAACAGAGGGGGATTATATTGAAGGGATGAATATAGCAATACTGCACCTGAAGAATAAAGGGATGAATTTACCGGATGATCTCCTGAAAATTCCTGAGGCGGAGATTCAAAATCTCTTTGAATCACTTTCCAAAGATGTATCTGATGATGACCGGAAGAGGGCGGAGCTTGCAATTGCTTTATATAAGCTGCTATATCAGAAGTACAGACTTGAATTTATTGAAATGGATCATTATCTCTCCCAACTGAAAAACGAAGCATTTCCTGATGTGGATAAGCTGAAAGAGGCTTTGGCTGAGTCTGATTTAAAACGGAAGATCATTAAACTCCTTGATTATTTAGATCGTTTAAAAGGGCTGATTCTTTCGGAAGAGGTTTATGAGATTCGGGAAGATATTTATAAAAAACGGCATTTTACTGTTGATATTCCATCTATGTACGGAAGTTATCATGAAATGAAATTTGATGCTCTGGGACTCACGTTTCGTATTGAATCGCTTCTCAATGTTCTTTTTGAAGAACTGATTGAAAATATTGATCTGAGTCTTATTACCAAAGCAACTTTTTATCAGATTTATTCACGGCTGCGTCTTTTTGACAGAGCATTGAAATTAGATGGAATTTCATCTTCTGAAATGGAACGTCAACTGGAGTTTTTAGCTCAGTCTTTAGAGGTCAAAGGATTTTCCTTTACTCAGTATATTGATATATTCAAAGGATTTGCACAGGCAGTCAATAATGTTATCAATGACTATTTTAACAATATTCATCAGGAGAATCTGACCCGGATTCTTTCACAGATTTCTCCGTCTCAGATTCTGTCAAAATGTCTTCCCAAAGAAGAGAATGATACAGGCGAAAAAATGAATCACAGAGTATCAGAGGTATTTTCAAGGGAAAGAATTGCCATGTCTTTAGGACTTCAGCAGTTGGACCGTTTTCTGACCCGGATACTGAGTATTCTCTATCATCAGGCAGAACTGTTACCGACAGAAAAACTGCATCAGCTTCTGCTTTATGATCCTGACAATGTTATTATGTGTGTCAACCGTGCGGGAGGAAGGGTATTCGGGATTATTTATCTTGGAAACAAAGGATTTAATCTGGTAAAGCTCAGAGATTTAGGGCTGCCGATTCCGCCGGGGTTTATTATCACAACAGAAGGATTTCGTTTCAGAGAACTGATAGATAGTTATCCTCCGGCAGAACAGAATTTCAGAGAGCAGGTTATGCGTCATATTCTGGAGATAGAAAGGATAACCGGCAAAGTATTCGGAGATCCGTCAAATCCTCTTATTTTTTCTGTGCGGAGCGGCTCTTCTATTTCACAGCCCGGCATGATGGATACATTTTTAGATGTCGGAATGAATGAGGCAATAGCAGCAGGGCTGGCTGCAAAGACCGGCAATTCATGGTTTGCATGGGATAATTACCGGCGTTTTCTTCAGTGTTACGGCATGGCTTACGGACTGGAACGGGATGCATTTGATGCAATTATCGGGGATTGCAAAAAAAAATACAACGTGATTTATAAAAGAGATCTGCCGCCTGATAAGATGAGAGAAGCGGCTCTGACTTACAAAAAAATGATACAGGATTCCGGGGTTGAGATTCTGGAAAATCCTGTTGAGCAGTTACACATGACTATCAAGCAGGTATTCAGTTCATGGGATTCACCAAAAGCAAGGACTTACCGGAAGATCATGGGAATTTCAGATGACTGGGGAACAGCCGTAACAGTGCAGTCAATGGTATTCGGAAATCTCTCCCGTAATTCAGGAACAGGCGTATTTTTTACACATAATCCCCGATGGCACGGAAGTGAGTTGCGTTTGTGGGGTGATTTTACTCTTGGAAATCAGGGCGAGGATGTTGTTGCAGGGTTGGTAAATACAATGCCGATCTCTGTGAATCAGCAGGAGATTGAGAAGCGGCAGACCGATGTTACCCTTGAAACCCATTTTCCTGAAATTTACAAAGCATTAAAAAAATGGGCAGGCGATCTGATTGAAAAAGAGGGGTGGGGACCTCAGGAGATTGAATTTACATTTGAATCTCCTCTTGCAAAAGATTTGTATCTGCTTCAGACCAGAGATATGTCAATCAGAGAGCATTGCAAAGTATTGACCTTTGAATTTGATGAAGAATCTTCAGATAATATACTTGGGCATGGGATCGGCGTCAGCGGCGGGGCAATGGTCGGCAGAGTAGTCTTTGATGTGGAGGAGATTGATAAATGGCGGGCGACGGAACCAAGTACAAAGCTGATTCTTCTCAGGGCAGATACGGTTCCTGATGATATTCGGGAGATTTATGCGGCAGACGGTCTTCTGACCGCGCGGGCGGGCTTACATCTCATGCCGCGGTTGTAGCGCATCGTCTTGGCAAAACCTGTGTGGTTGGATGCGGCAATATGATATGCAATCAGCATGAAAAAAGAGGCGTCTTTGGTAAGGTTGTATTAAAGCCGGGTGATTATATCAGTATTGACGGGAGAGAAGGCTCGGTTTATCAGGGGCTTATAAATGTTAAAGCTGAATAGCATAAAAAGTTTGCAGTACCGCCTTTAGGCGATCTCAAGTTTGTAGTACCGCCTTTAGGCGGTCTCAAGTTTGTAGTACCGCCTTTAGGCGGTCTCAAGTTTGTAGTACCGCCTTTAGGCGGTCTCAAGTTTGTAGTACCGCCTTTGGCGATCTCAAGTTTGTAGTACCGCCTTTAGGCGATCTCAAGTTTGTAGTACCGCCTTTAGGCGATCTCAAGTTTGTAGTACCGCCTTTAGGCGATCTCAAGTTTGTAGTACCGCCTTTAGGCGATCTCAAGTTTGTAGTACCGCCTTTAGGCGGTCTCAAGTTTGTAGTACCGCCTTTAGGCGATCTCAAGTTTGTAGTACCGCTTTAGGCGGTCTCAAGTTTGTAGTACCGCCTTTAGGCGATCTCAAGTTTGTAGTACCGCCTTTAGGCGATCTCAAGTTTGTAGTACCGCCTTTAGGCGATCTCAAGTTTGTAGTACCGCCTTTAGGCGGTCTCTGTGAGATCAGAGGGGCAGCCTGATGCGCAATGCCATTAAGTTAAGATAACCTAACCCAAGTTGCGACCTGCTGGACAGCAGGCTTATCTGGAGAGATGGGAAGTGGTGGATCAGCGTACCTTGCAAAAAGACAATCTCCCGAAGCGAGAACCAAGCCGGGGGATTGTTGCCATTGACCCCGGCGTACGCACATTTGCTTCTTTTTACTCTCCCGATATGTCAGGCAAAATAGGCGAAGGTGATTTTGCAGGGATTTACCGTCTGCTGTATTTGGACAAACTTTGTTCAAAGCGTTCGAAAGCAAACAGACGGAATAAGAAATCACTCACCAAAGCCATACGCCGCATGACAGCCAAAATCAGGAATCTGACAGCAGAACTTCACTGGAAAACAGCACGGTTCTTATGTGAACGATTTTCTCTGATTCTGATGCCTACTTATGAAACAAAGCAGATGGTAAAAAAAACGGGAAGGAAAATCAGAACAAAGACAGTCCGTTCTATGCTCGGTTTTGCGAATTACAGGTTCGGAAATATACTGAAATGGATGGCAAAAAAACTCGGCGTGACAGTGATTGATGTTTCAGAGGCTTATACAAGTAAGACACACCCGCAGACCGGTGAAATCAGAAATACCGGTTCTGCGAAATGGATTAGGTTGCTTGACGGGTCAATGGCTGACAGAGATTTGGCAGAGCGTATAATATTCTGATCAAATTTTTGACAGAGTGTTGTACTTTGGGAGATACCCCCGCTGTTTGCGATAAGCAAATAGCGCAAGCTGTATAATTGTACAGCAAAAAATGTATCGGATTGAGATTGCTGCCTGAGATTCGGAAAATCAGGGATACTGATCTGCTGAAAGCAATCCATGAAGGATTGAAAACAAAAGGTACAGTTGAAGAATTATGTCAGATTTATAAATAAAAAAAGAAAGGTGATTTTTTATGACGGAGATCAAGCCGGTACCTGCTTCTGCAAGAAATCTCAGCGGAGCAGATTATTTTCTTCTATGGGGAGGAGTTGCTATCTCACTTGCAGAAATATGGGCAGGGGGCTTTCTTGCTCCCATGGGCTTATGGATGGGGTTTTGCGCTATTCTTCTGGGACATATCATCGGCAATACATTTATGTCATTAGGGGGGATTATCGGCTCTGAATACGGGATCATGTCAATGATTGCGGTTCGCCCTTCATTCGGAATTCGCGGATCAAGTCTTGCCGCAATATTAAATATCATTCAACTGATCGGATGGCACGCAATCATGCTCATCATCGGCGGGAGAGCCGGCGCCATGTTAGGAGAATCAGTTGGCGGTATATTTGCATCCAGCCAGTTCTGGATTGTCATTATCGGAATCGGCACATTATTCTGGGCATTATCAACAGGCAACTCTGTGTGGAAAATCCTTCAGACAATTGCGGTCATTGCCTTGCTGGTGATTATCATTCTGATGACATGGGTATCATTTAAGGACTTGAGACTTGAGACTTGGGGAATGGGAATGAAAAACAGTAATATGCCATTTATGATCGGGCTTGATCTGGTTATTGCCATGCCGATTTCATGGCTTCCGATTGTGGCGGATTATTCCCGTTTTTCCCGGAAAACGGCTCCGGCGTTCTGGAATACGTGGTGGGGATATTTTATTATATCTTCATGGATGTATCTTTTAGGGCTGGCGGCAACTATTATGACAGGGAATCCTGATCCGGGTGTGCTTATTCTGGAGATGATGGGAAAAATCGGATTGGCAATTCCTGCTTTGATAATGGTTGTTTTTTCAACTATTACATCTGATTTCCCGGATGTCTATTCTGCTGCCTGCTCTATGATGAATATCTCATCCAAAATAAAGGCAAAGACGTTTATGTGGATTGTGGGGATTCTCTCCATATTAGTGGCGCTTGTATTTCCGGCAGAGGAGTATGAAAATTTTCTGCTCTTTATCGGCGCTATGTTTGTACCTCTCTTTGGTGTGGTGTTGTGCGATTATTTTTTTCTCCGCAGACGCAGGCTGAATATAGAGGAAATCTATAAAACCGGCGGTGAATACTGGTATTTTAAAGGTTTTAATATAACAGCAATATTCTCATGGGCAGCCGGATTCGGGGTTTTTGAGCTGATTACTGTGAAGGGATACCCGATTGGCGGTTCTCTTCCTTCGATCTTTGTGGCAGGGGCAATTTATTTTATATTTATGGGTTCAGAAAAAGATTCTTGTGAGCGTTGACATTAGCACAATAAGCCGCGTAGGTCGGGTTAGTGCAGTAACCCGACATTTATGTACAGAGGAAATGTCGGGTTACGCTCCGCTAACCCGCAATGCCATTAAGTTAAGGTATAAACCAGCCTGACCCCCATTCGGCTGAGCGTTCGACTGAGCTCACGCCGAAGTCTCATGTCGAAGCCTGCCCCCTTCCCTATGGGAAGGGGTCGGGGGTTAGATCAGGTCTTAACTTAACGGCATTGCCGCTAACCCGACCTACAGTTTTTACCGTTCCCACGCGAAGCATGGGAAAGATTCCCGTAGGTTGGGGTGAGCTTGCGAACCCCAACAAAATGTGACGCAAAATGTTGGGGTTCGTACCTCACCCCAACCTACTTCATTTCTTCAATAATTTTCATTGTTTCAACGCTCACTGTGCAAACCCGTTTAAGCAGATCAATCACATGCTCTTTGTAATCTGCAAAGCAGTATGTGTTGAATTTTTCTGCAATTGTCGGGTCTTTAGGTTTCTTTTCTTTGTACTGGTCAAGAATCCATTCAAGGGCAGAACGGTTGCCGAGTTTATATTCCCATGCCTCTTTTGGAATGCCTGTTAAAAATGTAAGTTCGTCAATTTCAATGACGCCCTTTTCTTTGTCAGCTTTTAATTTGGGTTTTATGCGCTCTCTTCGGCTACGCTCAGAGAGCGAGGCAGTATCCCGCCGCTTCCTGAGCGGAGTCGAAGGAAGCGGAGTCGAAGGAAGCGGAGTCGAAGGAAGCGGAGTCGAAGGAAGCGGAGTCGAAGGAAGCGGAGTCGAAGGAAGCGGAGTCGAAGGAAGCGGAGTCGAAGGAAGCGGAGTCGAAGGAAGCGGAGTCGAAGGAAGCGGAGTCGAAGGAAGCGGAGTCGAAGGAAGCGGAGTCGAAGGAAGCGGAGTCGAAGGAAGCGGAGTCGAAGGAAGCGGAGTCGAAGGAAGCGGAGTCGAAGGAAGCGGAGTCGAAGGAAGCGGAGTCGAAGGAAGCGGAGTCGAAGGAAGCGGAGTCGAAGGAAGCGGAGTCGAAGGAAGAAGCGGATAAACGTCTTTTTCTGTCTTTGCTTCTTTATGATGTTCTTTCAAATCAAATGGTTCTGCGGTTTCATAGTCGATGTGCAAATCCATCAATGCTTTTCCCCATTTTGCCCATTTCCGGAAATCTTCATAAAAAGGAATGCGGGGAAATTCTCTTTTTAAATTCAGTTCATATTTTTGGCGGTAAGCCGGGTTGTGAAGAACGGCGTAGGTGTAATGGAAAATATCTTCTTTCTGTATTTTTTTATCTTTGTAATGATTGTGAAACTGCTCCAGACCCCAATCGGTGATGTTGTCGGTGCGGTTGCCGGATTTGTCGTAGCGGTAAAGCGGTAATAATGGCTGCAACCATTAGAACTGTAAATATTTAAACATAGATATATTTACCAATTAAAACAGTAAAAGGTTTTTGTGAAACATCTCCGATTTAGCCAAGTAAATATTTTCTTTGATTCGCTACCAAAAATAATAAAGATTTTGGGTAAGTATATCATTTAAATTTTTCAGCATACCAAAGATTATTTAATAAAAGCACGATAGTTGGCTCTGAATCAATTAATTTTTTATCATAATAAATTTTCCTTTTATTTCAAATTCTTTTTTAAATCTCTGCTCCATTTTATAACTTCAATTTCATTTAATTTTCATTATTGTTTATAAAATCATTATATTTTTCAATAGTTCTAAAAATCGTATTTTTTCTTCAAATTCATTTTTATCGAAAATCATAAACCCATTCATCCCGATTTGATACTGCCCAAAGATGAATAATTCAAATATCGCCTCTTGTTTGCTTCCTAATTTTACCTCTTTATCCGCCAACGGCAATAAACTATCAAAATCATTATCCGCGAGATTTATCCAGTTGTTATTTTTGTCAGGACTGATTTTCTCAAAAGAAATTTGTTCAAATCTATGTGTCTGTAGATAATCCAGCTTTACATGTCTTGTTGCTCTTATATCGCAAGGGTGCAATATAATGAATTTGACATGTGTTTTTTCCTGATGTTCTTTCTTCACTAAGAACATAATTGCAATTCCGACAGCAGCGGAAACACCGATTATGGTATGTTCTTCATTCAACCAATTTCCGTATTTCCCTGAAAGCTCACGTATATTTCCGCCCAAATCAATAATATAAGCATAATCAAACTCATCCTGAACACATTTTCTGAAGCCGTCAAAAGTTCTGGCATTGATAAACGAATTATTGGTAATAAAACAAACACTCCATTCTTATCCAATCTGTCAGTTGCCCATCTGTAAAAACGTGAATACATATCATAAACTTTTGTTTTCTGTGCCGTGCTGTTCTTTATGTATGTTGCTTTTATCCGTTCATCAATTTTGGGATATTCCCGGTTTTTGTTGTTGTCGTTTTCATTTGCCTGATTTGCATTATACGGCGGATTTCCGATAATCACGGAAATTTTTTTACTGTTTTGCCGTCTTATCCGTTCTGTATTTTCCGAACTAAGCCCGAACATGCTGCGCTGCTGTCCGCTGTATGAAAGAGCGTCTGTATTGTCAAGCGTATCAACAAAACAGAGATTTTTAAACTCTTCATAATAACCCATCCGCTGCTTGAAAGTAAATTCCACATTCAGGTTGGCGATATAATACGGCAAGATAGCAACTTCATTCGCGTAAATTTCATTTTTGTATTTGTATTCAAGGTGATGTTTGGGAATATAATCAATAACAGAAGTGATAAAAGTGCCTGTTCCTGTTGCCGGATCCAGTATTTCAACATCTTTATCAGCAATGGTTTTGCCAAAATGCCTGTGCAGAAGCCAATCCGCGCTTTCAATCATAAACTGCACAATCTCATTTGGCGTATAAACCACGCCGAGCCGGTCTGCGGCTTTCGGATTATATACCTTGTAGAAATTTTCATACAGCACTTTCAGAAATTTCTGTTTTTCGTGATGATCCGCAATACATGCGGCCGCGCTGTTGATCGTATCGTAATAATGCTCAATATTCCCCATGAGATTTTTCCGCTCACTGAAAGTAAAAAGAATTTCAGTAAGTTTTTCAAGCTCGCGGGCGATATTGTTGTGGCGGTGAAAATCCGCATCATCAAAAATCTTGTTGAAGATGTCGCCGGTAAGGATGTGCTGTATCATCATTTCACGCACATCTGCGGCGGTAATATCCGGGTTTATTTCAACTTTGCACAAATCAAGAAACGTCTCACTCACTTCAATAAATTTTTTGTTTGTTACCCGCGTTTCATCAATGCGCCTCCGCAGCGTCTCAACAATGACGGGAATATCTGCCTTGAATTTTTCAATTGCATCTTCAAATTTAAGAACAATGTCGCTTTTAAAAGAGATAAATTCGGAAATAATGGTGTGAAGGCTATCTGCATCACGCACGGGAACACGCATCTTTTCCGCACCGTGCTGAAAAAGAACAGCAGTTCTTGAATCTTCAAACAGAATATTGGTAAACGGGTATCCTTTTTTGAGTTTTGCCTCTATTTCATCGTCTATTGTGTCTTTTTCATCCTTGCTTTCCCACAGCCCGATGTCCAGCCCGAAAAGGTTTTTGACAATGCCGTCAGGATAGACCTTTTTCCCCTTTGTTCCCATACAGGCAACTTCGGCAACAACTTCAAAATTCTGTTTCCGCGCATAGTCGTTGAGCAGGTTCCAGAAATGATTGCGGATGCTCTGTTCATTTTTCGATTTACCGAACTGAACGGCACTGTCCAAGATTGTTGTAATACTGATTAATTAAGACTTTAGACATCTATTCTTCTTCCTGAGAGTTAAATCTATACAGTAGGTTTGGGTGAGCAAAGCGAACCCCGACCTACACGCTTTCATCGTAAATACAGCTTACTTTTGAGAGTCAGCCATATTCCGTTCATAAAATCTTCAATGTTCTTAATATCTTCATGAGTGTAGTCAGCTGCTTTATTTCCGACTCCTGCCACAAGAACAATTTGTTTGCCTTCATATATGGGTAAGTTCAGATGTTTTTTTACATTGACATGCCCCTCTGGATAACCCTTTTTCGTAGGTTTCACAAGGTTCTTATAATCGTTGGTGATGACCGCGTTTCTTTCCCGTATGGCATCTCCCCAAAGTCCTGTTTCATTCAGTTTGTACACAATCGGTTTATTTATCATACTGCAATTTATCATTGCCGAGTTTGACCAGCCGATCATGGTGAATATCTGCTGATGCTGATTCCATGTAGCAAAATAGGATATAGATGAACCGGTTATAATACACAAATGAGTACAAATATCATCTTTAAACTGCTCAATGGGTTTGGAAGATCGTTTTAAGAATTCAACTGTTTTTTGAACTTTTTCATTCATAAAAGCTAGGCAGGAAACCCTACGCCTTCAGGCTAGGGGATGAATGCCGTTACGCATACCTAATCTGCCGTCCTCCTCTCCGTTAAAATAGTTTTTCTTCTTCCGATGAGTAAAGTTCCCTGCATATCACATCCTAATCTCAAACTTGAATTTAACGGAAAGCCTGCAGGTCGGATTAGCGACAGCGTAACCCGACTGACTGATTATAAAATGGCTTCATCTTGTTCCCACGCAAGGCATGGGAACAAGGGAGAAAAAATATAGTTAAAATATTAAATTTATATGTAATTCAAATTCAATATTTTAATGAAACGATATACTAATTCCCAACTGATATTTCAATCTTATATCCCACTCCATAGACTGAATGAATTATCTCCTGCTCTGAATAATGAGCAGCAATCTTTTTCCGCAAATTTTTTATATGAGAATCAACTGTACGATCATACCCTTCAAAAGAATATCCCTGAACCTGATCAATCAGCTCATTACGTGAAAATACACGCCCCGGACGTTTTATCATAAGTTTCAGCAAATCAAATTCAGTCGGAGTCAGTCTGAGAATAATCCCGTTCACAGTAACCTGCCGGGTTTCTTCATTTAAAAGAACAGGTCCGATTGCAAGCTCCTTTTCCTTCTCCTGAGAATAAACACGGCGCATAACCGCTTTGACTCTGGCGACAACCTCTCTGGGACTGAACGGCTTACAGATATAATCGTCAGAACCGATTTCCAGCCCGATAATCCGATCCACTTCTTCTATTTTGGCTGTGATCATAATTATCGCTACATTTGAAAATTTCCGAATCTCCCGGCAGATTTCTGTCCCGTCCATACCCGGAAGCATAAGATCCAGCAGAATCAGGTCCGGCGGATTCTCTTTCATAAGCGGAATAACGGTATCGCCGCGGGTCATTACAGAAACATCATACCCTTCTTTTTTAAGATAATCTTTAAGGATATTTGCAATTTTAACTTCATCTTCAACAATAAGAATATTTTTTTCATTCATATTCATCCGCCCTGTTTACAAAAGAAACTTATTTTCAGTAGATCCAAGAAGTTTGTAGTACCGCCTTCAGGCGGTATGGCGATCTGAGATAATAATTTAACATAATAACCGCCTAAAGGCGGTACTACGAACTTTTGCGGTACTACGAACTTTTGTCTGATTTCACACGACAACCGCCTAAAGGCGGTACTACAAACTTCTGATCTACTCAGTATTCTTAAATATTCATCCGCCATGCTTATTCTTCAGACATCCGAACACGGAAACGACAAATCTGAAATAATCGGAAATTCAATGATAATCATGAGTCCGTTCAAAGATGAATTTGCCGCCCGGATGCTCCCTCCGTGAATCTCCGCAATCTGCTTACAGATACTCAGTCCAAGCCCGCTCCCCCCTGAGGCTCTGCTTCTTGATTTATCCACCCGGTAAAGCCTGTCAAAAATATACGGCATAGAATCTTCAGGAACTCCTGGAGCAGAATCTTCAAAATACAGCATCAGCGTTTCATTTGCAAGATGAGAATAAATTTTCAGCAGCCCGGGGGAATCTGTATATCGCAAGGTATTTTCCAGAATATTTGAATATAACTGAGCCAGCTTTCCCTCGTCGCCTGCTATTATCACATCTTTCTCTTTTGTAAATTCTGTCTGAATTTCAATACTGCTCTGATGAAAACGGGTCTGAAACAATCTGATGATTTCTTTCAGAATTTCTACAGGATCAACCGGCTCTTTTTTTATATAAAGATTCTGAGAATCGGCAAGAGAAAGCTGATGAAGATTATTTACCAGCTTTATAAGCCTGAGTACTTCCGAATGCAGAGAGTCCAGAGTTTCTTTATTCATCTCCCGGATTCCGTCCTGAATAGCCTCAATTTCACCCGGAGTATTGCCAGAGGGGTTCTAAGTTCGTGAGAAATATCTGTAATCCATTGTTTCCGCATTTTCTCATATTTGTCGAAGGTCTGAGCCATCGTATTAAAATCAGATGCCAACTGCCCAAGTTCATCTGAAGTGGGGACAATGATTCTCGTATCAAATCTGCGCGAGGTCAGTTCACTGGTCCCTTTGTTCAACTGTTTTATGGGACCTAAGATATGCCTTGATAAAAGCAGTGAAACAGTCAAAATCAATATCAGAATACCGGTGAGCGTCAGATAAAGTAACTTATACTGATGCTCAAAAAAATCAGCTTCAAGACGGTTTGTTAAAGGTCTGAATTTTTCCAGTCCCACCCATCCGACAATCTTATCATCAACTATAATCTCCTTTAAGATTTGTTCTTTAATAAAAGGTTTCCCGATAATAGGCTGCTTATTTTCATCAAAAAGTGAAAATCTCTGACCTGCTCTGGGATGTGGCAAATCCGGAAATTCTCCGGGATGCGGCGGTCTTCTTTCTCTGTCAGAAGGATCATTCTGATTTCTATCAGGCGGATGATTACGAGGCTCAGGCGGGGGAAACATATCAGAATCCGGCGGATGAGAGGGGAGTGAATCTAAACTGAATTCTTCAAGAAGATTATGCCAGCGCCGGAGATTATTTTTAAAATGCTTAAATCCTTTGTGTGTCCGGTATTCTTCGCCAAGTTTTTTTACCAGTTTGTCAAGTTTTTCAAGCTCTGTTTTATTCACATAATCTCTGAAATTCAGGAATACATAATAGTTCATCAGCATTACCATCCCTATAATTATCAGGGATGTAAACAAAAATGTCGTAAAAAATTTATAAGAGAGTTTTATTCGCATGGTTTTATAACTGACGAAAAAGTTCGTAGTACCGCCGAAAAAGTTCGTAGTTCCGCCTTTAGGCGGTATGGCGTGTCGAAAAAGTTCGTAGTTCCGCCTTTAGGCGGTCCGGCGTATAAAGACAATCTCCTGAGTTCACAGATACCGCCTAAAGGCGGAACTACAAACTTTTCCGCCTTTAGGCGGAACTACAAACTTTTCCGCCTAAAGGCGGAACTACAAACGGCGGTAATACGAATTTTTCTGATCTGCTGAAAGTTTAATATCGTCTGATTTATTTTTCAAGGCAAATTGTAAATCACCACAATATTAACACATTTAATTCCTAATTCACGCCATGTGCAAGTTTAATTTTTGACTCTTTGAAAATACAGGCATATTTAAGAAGCTAAATTTCTTAAAAAAAACTTGGCTTCTTTTAAAATCCGTAAATTATAAAAAGTTGCACATTGCGTTAATTCCCCATTCCTGATTCCTAATTCTCATAAACACAATCTTCACACATTTTCTTCATATTTTCTTCACAATGAGGTGTTATTTATACACTCAACAAGGTAAGCACAGGGGCTTACCGCTACATGACCGGTTGGGAAAAAAAGATTTAATTAAAAAGAGAGTAAATATCAATTAACTGAAAAGGAGTAAATCATGAAAAAAAGTTATAAAATGATTGTAATGGCGATGGTCATTATCGGAATGATCACAATGGGAACTGCATTTGCCAAAAACAAAGGTACTGTCGTTGGAAATACCAGCGGAGAAACAGATTCCCGTCCTATGCCTCCTCCAAGACATGGAGGGCATCTTCTGGAAAGATATATTCATGACAACATGGCTGCTGAAACGCTTTCCGAACTGACAGGGAAGGAACTTGCAACTGTTAAAACAGACATGCAGGATAAACATTTAGGAGAGCTTCTGGAGACTTATGCGATTGACATGACAGCCTTTAAGACTGCTATGGATGCAAAGACAATAACAACAGCTCAGAAAGTTTTTAACTGCGGTCTGATTACCCAGGAGCAGCTTACTGCTATTACTGAAGAGATACAGACAGATAGCAGTGATGATACAGAAAACTGTGAGTCCGTAATTAACCCTGTTCCAGCCGGTCATAGACCTACGGGGTTTTTAAAACCCCGTAGGTCTTTTTTTAAAAATAATAAGAAACTGACGCCATGTGCAACTTTAAACACAAAGGACACAAAGAAGGCACAAAGAACACAACACTTTGTGAACCTTGTGAAATCTTTGTGTCCTTTGTTTTAAAAAAAAGAAAAATTGCATATTACGAAAAACTAATTTTTTCAGACTGTCAATTCCTAATTAGTATATTTAGTCAGAAAGGAGGCGTATCATGAAAAAGCAGAGAGGGAGCAATTGGCTGCTCTTTATTATTTGGATAGCGGCATTTACCGGCGTTGTTATCATAACACTCAACTGTGATCGTGAAAGTACGAGTTTTAACGGAATTGCCGAGACACGGGAAATTATGATAAGCTCGGAAATCCCGGTGGAGATTAAACGGATCAACGTTGTAGAAGGTCAGTCAGTCGCCGAAGGAGAACTGCTTTTAGAATTGAACAGCCCTGATCTGACTATCAGAATCAACCATATTTCTCATCAGCTTGGGCAGCTTAAGGCTCAGAAAGGGGTGGACAAGGATGAAATCCGTTCAAAGATAAAACAACTGAATGCGGAAAAAGCATCTTTGAGCAGTGAAATCAGCAATCAGATCCGGCAGATTGAAAATCAGTATAATCTAAATAAAGAACTCACATCAGGTCTGAAAAGTATCAGCAGATACAAAGAGAGAGAATCAGATCAGGATTCCCCTGCAAACCCTATAACCCTTAGAATCGAAGACCTTAGACAGTCGCTTGCTCTTTCTCTCAAACCCTTAAATATTCAGACAGATTCTGCTCCAGAAAACACTGGATGATTCTGAAAGCCCTTTAAAAATACAGATCGAACAGCTTGAAAAAGAGCTTGTACTGCTGAATCAGGAGAAGAGCAAACTGAATATATATGCACAAATATCAGGAGTTATCGGGTCAGTTAATTGCAAACCGGGTGAAAAAGTATCCCCCTTTACCCCTGTTCTTACATTACATACAAAAAATCCTTTGTTTGTAAAAGGTTATATTCATGAAAATCTCTATACCCGTATCGCTGTCGGAAAAAAGATGATGATTGCATCTCAGGCAGATTTGCAAAACAATGAAACCGGCACAGTGGTGGGAGTGGGATCGCGTATTGTGGAATATCCGGTAAGACTGCGGAAGCATCCTGATTTGCAGGTATGGGGGCGGGAGGTTGTTATAAAAATTCCTGAAAATAATCAGTTTATTCTGGGTGAAAAAGTTGTGATAAGTTCAACTGACCAAAAATCAACTATGATCTCCCGCTTAAAAAATCTGCTTTTACCCGAAGAGATACATGCAGAGAATAATATTAAAGAAGAATCGAAAGTTCCCCTTATAACAGATTCCTGATGATTATGATATTCTCCCGATTATTCCTCTGAAAAAAACGGGTATAGAAGCATCTGCCCTGCTCCGGCTGGATGATATTGACTGTTATCTGGTGATCAGCGACGACACTCCCGATAAAAAGCCTCTCCTCTTTCTGATGGATCCTTACGGCAAAATCACTGAAGAGACGCTTATTGACGGGCTTAAAGAGATAAATGACATGGAATCCGCTGCTGTCGGTGATGACGGAACTCTTTATATTGCATCATCTTTAAGCGTAAACAAAAAAGGAAAACCATTTGATTCACGCAGATTATTAATATCTGTGAAACGTAAAGGAAAAGAATTCAGTCTTATCCAAAAATGCAATCTGTACAATCTGCTTGAAAAAATCGCGGCAAAGAATAAAAAAACAGATTGGGCTGAGTTTCTTCTGATCGGAATAAAAGAAGATTCAATTGATATTGAAGGGATGTTCTATCTTGACAATGCTCTGTATTTCGGATTTAAAAATCCTTTAGATTCAGGATATTCTGTTATTCTGAAAATTGACAGAACTGATGAGATGTTTAATAATCAGAAACTTGATGATAATCAGGTCTCTATATGGAAAAGAATAATGCTGAAAGCAGATAATGAATCATCTCAGGAGCATATTTCAGACCTTCTTTATCATAACGGAATACTTTATATAACCGGAACAGATGCAGACGGAAAATCAGGGAGTCTCTGGCAATTGAATGAAGCTGATAGTGAATCGCTTACCCGTATTGCAAAATTTGATAATCTCATTCCTGAAGGGATTGCCTTAGGCAAAGAAGAAGGAAGACTGATGATCAGTTTTGATCAGGGGAGTAATAATCCGTCACAGATTGCACTGGTTAAGGTAAGACTATGAAAAGATTCTTTTTTATTATTATCCTGTTATTTATCCCTTTTTTCAATGTGTTTGCAGAGCCTCTGACGATAGAACGGTTTATCAGCACTGCTGAAAACGATTCTCAACTGAAAAATCATGATGAACTGGTTGAATATCTGAAAAATGCTCCTGCAAGCACTCCGTATATTGACAAGATTGAATTCCGCACTGAAACCAAAGAGTTTGATATAACAAAGCAGAGATATTCAATCCGTTTCTATCCCAGAGGCTGGGGGGAAACAGAATGTAATAAAACAGTTGCCGAGTCCATGAAAAGAACTGTTCAGGCAGAGCATGAAGCGATCTTTAACACCCTTTTGCAGCAGAGGTATGGGCTTGTACTTGATTTTCTTGAGACACTCTCTTTGCTGAACATGAAAAAGATGCTTCTGATCGTTTATGATGATCAGGTCAATGTACTTAAAAGAATGAGTCTCAGCGATCTGTCATTTGATATTCGTAATCTTGTTTCAGCAGAAGAGCGATATGAGGATCTCAGATTTGAACTGGTTGATCTGGAAAACAGGATAAATTCTGTTATTGAGGAGATAAAAACGATAGCCGGTTATTATTCTGAAATCATGTTTGATGAAAAAGAGATGATCAAGCCTGAACAGATTATACAGACTATTCAGCCTGTTCCTAATTATGAAAATATTTACAGTAAATATCAGGCTGTTAAAACAGAGCTTGCAAAGAATCAGTATGAGCTTGAAAAGGCAAAAGAGAAAGCATACATCAGTTTTATCAATCTGAATTATGATGCTGATGAGTATGATCACGCTGAAAAAGCCTTTTCAGTTGAAGCCGGGTTTAATCTGCCGTTTGTCATATCTGATGCGGAAAATATAATTTCTAAAAAAAAGAGCCATATAGAAGAGAAATTAAAATATGAAAATGAGAAAAGGGCATTTTCTGAAAAGATCAATTTGATTTCCGCTTCTCTGAAGCGGCTCATCCTCCAGTATCAGAATCTTGTGAATCGTAATACAGAGAGCAGCACAGAGATTTCATTAAAAAAATATGCAAAAATAGAAGGGATTGATCCTCTTACGCTTCTCAAGATCAGAGAAACCATTTTGAAAAGTGATATTCAGTTAAACGGGCTTTGCTGGCTCATACGCAGAGAATATATCGAACTGATGGATATAACCGGCAAACTGTCAGAAAGACCGTTGAGAAATTATTTAAGTTCGTAGTTCCGCCTTCAGGCGGACCCGCGTGGTGATATAAGTATCTGATTTAGCAGTAACCGCCTAAAGGCAAACTTTTCAGATTAAAGGTAATTCAATGAGAGGAGAAAAACAGAAAGGATTACCGCCCATGCTTGAGCGGTATGAGCTGAAGTTCACAATTCCGATGGATATGATTAAGCCGATTTCCGATTTTGCTTCGGTCTATTGCTCGCCTGACAAATATTCTTTAAAGGCAAAAGACGGATTTTACAGGGTGAACAATCTTTATCTTGATTCTCCCAATTATATTTTTCTGCAAAAAAGAATAGACGGGGCTGAAAACCGTTTTAATATGAGAGTACGCTCTTACGGAGATTCTCCTGAAATGCCTTATTTTCTTGAGATAAAACAGAAAATAGGGAGTGTTGTCAGAAAATACAGAGCCACAGTTACTGATGATGAATGGTATAAAGTCTATACAGAGCCGGGTTTTGAATCCCGTGAAAATAACAGCAACCCGGCGGAAGTAAAAAACAGCAGCATTGTTTGAAAGGATGATCTTTTCTTACAATGTCTCTCCCAAAGTGCTGACTCAGTATATTCGGAAAGCATGGGTCAGTGATGCTGATGATTATGCACGGGTAACATTTGACATCAATTTAAGATATATGCCTGAAACCGAGTATAACCTTATCCCAAGAGAAGAAGAGATGATTCCGTGTGATTCTGAAACTGTATTTGATGTCGGATGTTCGGTTATTCTTGAACTGAAATGCTATACCACACAGGTTCCGCTCTGGATGATTGATTTGATCAGATATTTTGATCTTCGTCAAAGGGGTTTTTCAAAATATGCAGCAGGTGTTATTGAAGTTTTAGGACTTCACAGATATGATACAGGAGTAAGAGCCGCTGTCGGCTTTTAGGTTAATAAAACCATTAGGGTTTTAAAAATACAGGAGAAAAATATGCTTGATTTTTTAACGCTTCAGACCGTTTCAGCAAACCCGGTGCTGGTATCTGCTATATATACCGTACTGCTCTCTTTTTTACTCTCCACAGTGGTAGGTATCACTTATATTAAAACATTCCGGGGACTTTCATATTCACGCAATTATGTTCAGTCACTTATATTAGGCTCAATTGTTGCGGCAACCGTAATGCAGGCAATCGGGGACAGTCTTGCCAGAGGGCTTGGAATGCTCGGAGCCCTTGCCATTATCCGGTTCAGAACCAATTTCAGAGATCCGAAAGATATTCTCTTTATGTTTGCCTCTATGTCGGCAGGTATCGGATGCGGTGTAGGCGGTTACATGGTTGCTGTGGTAGGAACAACCGGATTTGTCTTTGCCGCGTTTGTACTATATTACAGCCCGCTGGGGCAGAGCAGCTCTTTTGACGGAATGCTCCGTTTTAACATTGAAAACAATGATGAAAGCCGTTTTGAACTGGATCGCATATTAAAAGCCCATTGCAAAACATTTGCCCTGATCAGTTTAAGGGATATGAAGCAGGGGGAACGCCTTGATTATGCTTATCATATCAAGCTGAAAAAAGATAACAGCGATACAAAGTTAGTCAGAGAATTGCCGGAAAAGATTCCGTCAATAAAAGGGGTCAGTCTTCTGTTGCAGGAGACAACGGTAGAATTGTAACCGTCATTTAAGACCTGCGGAATCAGCCAAAACCCCGCAGGTCTCTTTAACAGGGATTTATCCCAAAAGATTCAACAAAATGGGCAAAGATAAGCTGGCGAAGAAGCAGTCTTTTGTATTCTTTGCTCCCTCTCACATCACTTATCGGCGATATTTCAGACTGGGCAATATCCGCGGCTTTACGGATATGCTCGGTTGTTACAGGTTTTCCTTTCAGATAATCACCTGTCTGAGAGAGATAAAGAGGAACCAGACCCACCCCTCCTGCGGATAGATGCACTTCTTTAATAATATCATTCTCCATCTGAATCTGAATCGCTGAATTGACGCCTGCAATATCAAGATGAGTCCGCCGTGAAACTTTTTCAAAATTAAAGAGATTCTCTTTCAAAGGAATAGGAAAAAAGATTTTCTCTACAATCTCATTATCCGCTTTATCTAATTTTTTATATCCTTTGAAAAAATCCTTCAGAGCCAGTTCACGGCTCTTTTTTCCGTCATTCAGCAGAATTTTGGCATTAAGGGCAAGGAGAAATATTGTTATATCTCCGATAGGTGAAGCATTGACAATATTTCCGCCAACCGTGGCGCGATTCCGAATCGGGGTTGATGATATTTGCTGAAAATAATTGTTAATCTTTGGAAAAAACGACTGCATAATTGCTGAGGTTTTTAATTCTTCCACCGTTGTTGCGGCTCCGATATAGCAATGATTATCTTTTGTTTCAATCCCTTTTAAATCATCCCGACTGGAGAGAAATTTCAGTTCGGCGTTATACAATTCTTCAGGCTTCTGTACAAAGAGATCAGTCCCGCCTGCTACAATAACAGGCGATTTTTTTCGTTCCCGCACTCCGGCGATGGAATGGGATAAAAGCAGTATTTTCAATTCTTCAGGGATTTGCAGAAAATAATCAGGTAAAATTTCCCATTTGATTAAAAAATTTATCCGATTTTCGCCGGAATTTTTCTCTTGTTCCCGCGATCCAGCGTGGGAACAAGAGAATTTTTTACAAAGCAGAGCAACAGCACGCCTGACAGAAATATATCCTGTACAGCGGCAAATATTTCCATCTAATGCAGCGATCATGTCATGATTATTGATATGCCTGGTATTCATGAAAAAGCCTGTCAATGCAACAACCATGCCCGGAGTGCAATAGCCGCACTGAGCTGCTCCTTCATCTGCAATCGCCTGCTGAATAGGATTCAACCGCTCATCAGAATTTAAGCCTTCAATAGTAACAATATGCTTTCCGGCAGCCTCGCCCAAAGGAAGCAGACAGGAATTGACAGGGGCATAACAGATTTTTTTACCATCCCATTTACCAAGAAGAATCATGCAGGCTCCGCAGTCTCCTTCGCGGCATCCTTCTTTTGTTCCGGTAAGTTTCTGATGATTACGCAGAAAATCAAGAACCGCCATTCCCGAAGGAAGCTCTGTTGTTACATTTTCACGATTAAGAATAAATTTGATCATTTTTTGCCATCCGGTTTATTTTATGGTATAAGTAAAAGAAGACTTCAGAAGTCTATCTTTATATAACATTTTTTTTATAAAAAAGAAACTTCATAAAGACTTCCGAAGTTTTTAAAACTTCGGAAGTCCGGCTTCTTGAAAATAATCTCCTGAATGGTTATATTTTTCAAGTTTATAGTACTGCCTTCAAAAGAGTTTGTAGTACCGCCTTTAGGCGGTCCGGCGTGCTGCAAAAGAGTTTGTAGTACCGCCTTTAGGCGGTCCGGCGTGCAAAAGAGTTTGTAGTACCGCCTTTAGGCGGTCCGGCGTGCAAAAGAGTTTGTAGTACCGCCTTTAGGCGGTCCGGCGTGCTGCGATAACCGTCTGATTTCACACGAACCGCCTAAAGGCGGTACTACAAACTCTTCATGACAGTAACCGCCTAAAGGCGGTACTACAAACTTAAAGGCGTACTACAAACTCTTCATGACAGTAACCGCCTAAAGGCGGTACTACAAATTCTCCATTAAAAAATAATAATTTAAAACTACATAGAAAGGAGTTGTATTAAAAGTGGATATTATTGTATTATTAAAGCATGTTCCGGCGACAGAATCATTTATCAGTATTGCAGATAACGGAACAGGTATCAAAAACGATAACTTCAAATGGGTGGTGAATCCTTATGATGAATTCGCTGTGGAAGAGGCTCTAAGAATAAAAGAGAAACGGGCAGCACAGTTACGATTATTTCCGTAGGAACAGATAAAGCAGTAGAGGCAATCCGAACCGGCTTGGCAATGGGAGCAGACAAGGGGATACTTATCAACGATCCTGCGGCTCAGGAATGTGACGGGCTTGGAATTGCAAGGATACTTGCCGCTGCTGTAAAAAAAATGCCGTTTAATCTGATTATCACCGGACAGCGCGCTGTTGATGATGATAATTATCTTGTAGGTACTGCTGTAGCAGAATTTTTAAATATTCCGAATATTTCAATGGTAATAAAAGAAGAAATTTCAGACGGCAAAATCAGGTGCCATCGTACTGTTGAAGGGGGAACCGTTGTTATTGAAAGTCCGCTGCCTGCACTTTTAACAACACAGCACGGATTGAATGAACCCCGTTATGTATCTATGCCGGGGATCATGAAGGCAAAGAAAAAGCCGATTGACAAGAAAAGACTGGCAAATATCGGGCTTGACGCTGCATCTGTCAAGCCGATGACAAAAATTATGAAAATGAGTTATCCGCCGGAAAGAAAACCGGGGAGAATTATCAAAGGAGATTCTGCTCAGGCAAAGGCGGCTGAACTTGTCCGCGTATTACGTGAAGAGGCAAAAGTAATTTAACAGGAGATGAAAATGACACAGAATATACTTGTAATTGCAGAGCAGGCTGACGGCGTTTTCCGAAAAGTTACTTATGAAGCGTTAAGTGAAGGAAAACGGATTGCAGACAAATTAAACGGCAAGATGAATGCCCTGATTATGGGATCAGGAATTGAAGATATTTCAAAGACTCTTTCAAAATACGGCGCAGAGCGGATAATTGTCGCGGATAATCTCGCACTTTCTGAATATATGACTGATGCTTATACAAATGTTGCGGCTGAAATTATCAGGAAGGAGACGCCTGCTGTAGTGATACTTGGAGCGTCTTCCAAAGGGAAAGACCTGAGTGCGCGTCTTGCTGCGCGTCTGAATGCGGCAATTGCCATAGACTGTATTAAGATTGATGTTAAAGATAAAGATCTGATAGCTACCCGTCCTATGTACGGAGGAAAAGTTCTTGCAGATGTTATGCTTGAAGGAAGCCTGAAGATTGCAGCGATTCGCCCCAATACCATGAGGATTACTGAGTCTGCGGGAGCCGGTTTAATTGAAAAAGCAGATGTGAATATCGGTAATATAGTACTGAAGTTTATTGAAAAGCAGATGGAAGCCGGTAAAATCGAACTGACCGAAGCAGATGTGATTGTATCCGGGGGCAGAGGAATGGGAGGAACTGATTATTCAGTTATTGAAAAATTGGCGGGGCTGCTTGGCGGAGCTGTCGGCGCATCCAGATCCGCGGTAGATGAAGGATGGCGTCCCCATTCAGATCAGGTAGGACAAACCGGAAAAACAGTCTCTCCGAATCTGTATATTGCCTGCGGCATATCCGGCGCAATTCAGCATCTGGCAGGGATGTCTTCATCCAAAGTGATTGCGGCAATTAACAAAGACCCGGAAGCTCCTATTTTTTCCAAAGCAGATTACGGGATTATCGGCGATCTCTTTGAGATTATTCCGTTTATTACAGAGGAAATTAAAAAACTGAAGGGATAAGCTGAAAAAGTGAATAATGTAGGGCGGACTAAGCGTAGCGTGTCCGCCTTTTGATGAAATACACGAAAGTCTGTAGGGCGGACTAAACGATAGAGTGTCCGCCAAGTCTGTCTGTAGGGCGGACTAAGCGATAGAGTGTCCGCCAAGTCTGTCTGTAGTCTGTAGGGCGGACTAAGCGATAGCGTGTCCGCCAAGTCTGTCTGTAGTCTGTAGGGCGGACTAAGCGATAGCGTGTCCGCCTTTTGATGAAATACACGAAAGTCTGTAGGGCGGACTAAACGATAGAGTGTCCGCCAAGTCTGTCTGTAGGGCGGACTAAGCGATAGAGTGTCCGCCAAGTCTGTCAGGACACGCTACGCTTAGTCCACCCTACATTGCTACATTGCTCTTAACGCACAGATAAGCTCTTCCATATCCTGGGGAATCGGGGATTCAAAGGAGAGAGGCTTATTTGTACCGGGATGGATAAATTCAATCCGCCATGCGTGAAGCATCTGTCTTTGAAGGGGCATGTTGCATGTTGCATGTTGCATGTTGCCGGTAACAGGCGACGAGTTACAGGTAACAAGCGACTTATAATCTTTTTTTGCTTTACGGCTGCCATATACATCATCACCCATAACAGGATGTCCGATTGCCGCACAATGCACACGAATCTGATGGGTACGTCCTGTTTTCAGGTTAATATGAAGCAATGCCGCCTCTTCAAACCGCTCTTTGACGCTCCACAAAGTCTTTGCTTCCCGTGCTTTTGTACTGGTTGTTGACATTTTTTTTCTTTCAAGTTTATGCCTGCCGATAGGAAGGGTAATCATGCCGGAGTCTGCTTCAGGATTGCCGTGAACAATCGCCAGATATTCTTTTTTTATCTCTCTTGATTTAAACTGAAGGGACAAAAGATTATGCGCTGTATTATTTTTTGCCACAACCAGAGTTCCTGATGTATTTTTGTCAAGACGGTGAACAATTCCGGGTCTTAATTTTCCTCCTATTCCTTCAAGATCAGGGCAGTGATAAAGAAGCCCGTTCACCAATGTGCCTGTATAATGCCCCGGAGCAGGATGAACCACAAGCCCCGGTTGTTTGTTAATGACAACTATATACTCATCTTCATAAAGGATATTAAGTTCAACCGGCTCCGGCGAAAACTTAACCGGCTCCGGATCCGGGATATAACCTGAAATTTCATCTCCGGGTTTTAATCTGTATCCCGGCTTTTTGACTGAATCATGAACTCTTATTTTTCCTTCACGAATCAGATCAGCCGCCAAAGATCTGGAACATTCCGGGAATACAGATGCAACAAAGATGTCAAAGCGCATTCCGGCTTGACTTGTATCAAGTTTCAATTTTAATGATGATCCGCTGATTCTTTCCATATTTAATAACAGACCTGCGGAGTATTCAAAACCCCGCAGGTCTTCAATTGACTACTGTAAAAAAACTAAGTTTCTTGAAGAAACTTAGTTTTTCAAGACTTATTTCTGAATCAGGTTAATACAACCTGCTCTTCAGCAAATTCACGGACTTTTTGCGGAAGATTTGAGGGTGTAAACAATAGCTCTATTTCTGAAATAATTGTTTTTTCATCGGTTTTTTTTGCTGTTGAAAGTTCGCCTACCAGCAGGTCCTGTGCCGTATCATAAAGTTTGCGTTCACCAAAGGACAAATCTTTTGTGGATTTCAGCAGAAAGAATATCTGAATACTTCAGCCACATCATACAAAGAGCCGGTCTTGATTTTTTCCATATACTCTCTGTATCTGCGGTTCCATGTCTGATTATCATTGGGCGGTTCTTTCTTTTTTTTCATCACATTATAAACTTCAGCAACATCCTTTTCATTGATGACATCCCTTAAACCGACAGAATCAACATTTGAGGTGGGAATCATAATCACCATGTTGTTTTCAATGACCTTCATAATGTAAAAATCATGTTCTTCACCGTTTATTACTTTGCTCTCAATCGCTTCGATTTTGCCGACTCCATGTGCGGGATAAACAGCGAGGTCCCCCACGCAAAATCTCCGATTATCTTTTCTCGATTTTGGTCCTTTAACTTTTTTTTCGTTCATAGATACCAACCTTCCGAAAACCTCCAACATCATGCAGGAGAAAGGAGCAGTGATTCACTCATTTCGCTTAAAGTTTGTAGGAACAGATCAGCTATATTGCCGATCACCCTAAGAGATTGATGTTTTCATGGTGGAGGGGATCACGGTTCCCGCCCCGTTAGCCAACAAATCCATAAATTCCGCCGCGCCGGATAAAAAATTTATATATCAGCAAAAAGAGACGATCTGCATTTCTTGTATAACTTCAAATGAATCAGATATTCCTCAGATTGATTTCACTATGCTTGATTTTGTCAAATTTTAATATAATAAAAACAATATGCTATATGATATATTTACCAACTTTGCATAAGGTCGTTTTTTTGCATTTCCAAAATATTGATTATAATAATTATACCATATCTTAAAATAACAATCAATAAATAAAAAAAGAGGATTTTATAAGGAAGGATGATAATGCGAATTAGGAGTTATACCAAATCGCTGTTTAAAATATGCTTCTGAAAAAATAACATTTTTTAATCAAACAGAAAAAAATAATTATATTGTATAAAATCAATGGCGAATTGGTATTAGGGTAGCGGGTCAAATCCGTTGATCAGGCAGTTTCGGAATAAGTTCCTCTTTCAACCTAACCCCCGGACCCTTCCCTGAAGGGAGAATAAATCGGAATGAGGTCTCCCCTTCCCTTTGGGAAGGGGTCGGGTGTTAGGTTATCTCTTCTTAACTTAATGGCATTGAGGGGGCATGGGGGTTAGGTCGGGAGAACTTACTTAACAGCCCTGCTTTTGTAAAGGGGGATTTTAATGAGATGAAATCCCCCGCTCCCTTTAAAAAAGGGGGTTACGAATTTTCTGCGCAAGGTGAGTTAATATAATTCTTTCGTGCAGTCTCCGATATTATTCCGTCATGATTTTTTTTCAGGACGTCTTAAAATCCTCATCCCGGACTCCGAGTCCGGAGAACGTTTGTATTTCCGCTCTTCGAAATCTGATCAAATTTGATCATCATCCGATTCCTGTTTCACAGAGGCTGCCCCAACTTACCGATCAGGTCTTACATCCTCTCCGCAGGCTTTTCATCCCGGCAAGCTGCCGGCAGATTATGTTAACGCCGCAGGAGCTTTGAGATTCAGAGCGGCGTTCAGATCACGGTCAATTGTCAGACCGCACACAGGACAGCTATTTTAACAAATCTGTTCATTTGTTCAGATATGTCAATATATGTTCAGATTTTTGTCACCTGTTACTTACCCCATACTCCTTTTGAATAATAATCACTCAGTTTGCCGTCTTTTTCATGAACCACTATCAGAGCTTCAACCCCTTCAAGACGGTTGACCAAATCAATTCCTTTTTCATGCCCCATCACCATCAGGGCTGTTGCAAGACCATCTGCAAATGTACAGTTGTCTGCAATAACCGATACACTGACCACATTGTTTGTTACAGGATAGCCGGTTTTCGGATCCAGAATATGGGAATACCGTTTCCCGTTTTTTTCAAAAAAATTCCTGTAATCCCCACTGGTTGCCATTGCCTTATCCCTAAGAGACAATGCCTTATATACCTGATTAAACGGCGCATCTTTATCCGGGGTATTAATACCTACTTTCCAGTCTTTACCATCTGTTCTGACTCCTGAAGAATAAATCTCTCCGCCGATTTCCACAAGAAAGTTTTTAATATTTTCCCTTTTAATCAGTTCCACCACCTGATCTACTCCATATCCTGGGGCAATAGAACCCAAATCAAGCGTAACCGTTCCAATCTTTTTTTTAAGATATCGGGGAGACCCGGAAATCTCAATCTTGTCAAATCCTATATTTGCCAACATAGCCTGAATCTCTTCAGGTGCAGGAACATCTTCTCTTCTCCCTGTGCTGCCAAATCCCCACAGATTGACTAAGGGATGAACTGTTCCATCCCACGCTCCCTGAGTTATTTTGTATATTTCTTCTGCAACAGTCATGACTTTAAAAAAATCATCTGAAATACAGAACTTTTCATCTGTGCTTTTCATTGCATTGAATCGGCTGATTTCACTTTCTTTTTGATAGATTGACATGCTCCGGTTGACTGCTTCAAGGCGTTTGTCAATTTTCTCTTTAAGTTCAGCCGTATTTTTGAAATATCCGACAATCACTTTGATATGATAAGTGCTTCCCATTGTTTTTCCTGTTATCAGAACCTCTTTTTCACCGCACCCCGCCAAAAACAATACAACAAAAAGAAAATATCCTGTAATCTTCGATAATTCTCTAATCCTCATAATTCTCCAATCCTTTCTAACAGATTCTCGGAAGCTGCTCTCCTGTCAGCATATCTACAATACGGGTTCCGCCAATCCGTGTCTGCATGATTACCATGCCCGGATGATCCGCAATCACCTCTCCGATAATACAGGCATCTTTGCCAAATTCATTCTCTTTAACAATTGCAAGCACTTCTTCAGCAGAATCCGTTTTCACAAAAGCAAGCAGTTTTCCTTCATTTGCCACATACAGCGGATCAAATCCTAAAAGCTCACATACACCTGCCACTTCGTTTTTTATCGGCAGTTTATCTTCATAGATTCTGATTCCTACAGAGGATTGCTCTGCAATCTCATTTAAGGCGGTGCCGACGCCGCCCCGGTCGGATCCCTAAGTACATGAATCGCTCCTGATATTGTCAGCATCTGACTGACCATAAGATTTAACGGCGCAGTATCACTTATCAGGGATGATTCAAATACCATATTCTCCCGCTGTGTTAAAATTGTAATCCCGTGATCTGCAATTGTTCCGCTTAAAATGATTTTATCCCCGACCTGTGCGTTATGAGCGGCGATATCCACATTATCAGGTATCAGTCCGATGCCGGATGTGTTGATAAAAATCTTATCTGCAATCCCCTTCGGCACGACTTTTGTATCGCCGGTAACAATCTGAACCCCTGCTTTATCTGCCGCTATTTTCATGGTACTAAGTATCTTTTCCAAATCAGTGATCGGAAATCCTTCTTCAATAATCAGTCCAACGCTGAGATATAAAGGAGTTGCCCCGCACATGGCAAGATCATTCACAGTTCCGTTAACAGCAAGGTCTCCGATATTGCCGCCCGGAAAAAAGATAGGCGAAACCAGATATGTATCTGTTGAAAAAGCAAGATGCTTCCCCTGAATATCAAGGACAGCCCCGTCATTCAACTGTGAGAGAATCGGGTTGTCAAATATCGGAACCATCTTCTCTGAAATCAGATGATGAGATACTTTTCCCCCGCTTCCGTGATCCAAGAGAATTTTATCTGTATTCATTTTTTTTGTATTACTCACTTTCAGCAGGAGAAGTTTGTAGTACCGCCTTCAGGCGGTCTCTGTGAAATCAGACGGTTAAGCTGAAATAAGAGACCGCCTGAAGGCGGTACTACAAACTTTTTAAAATTTTCAATCTGCTGATATTCATTAGCACATTTTTATGATTTTTTAAAGCCTCTATTCAGTCCGATCCGTTTTGACGAATAAGACCTGTTGGGTTTCTTTTTAAACTCAGCATGTTTGTTTTTGATTTACTCCGAATTCCCCGCCCCCATTACAACAATATCCACACTATCATAATTCCCTGCCAAATCCATTACAGTAAGTTTATATCTGCCCGGTCGTTTGAACTGATAAATCCTTGACTCTCCTATATCTGCATGATGAATCATCTCTTCATTGAGAAGCCAGTAAAGTCTCCCCACACCGCCCTGCGCCAGAAGGGTTATGGTCGGTAAATCGCTCTGCAATCCCGGAGGACGCAGTATTGTATCAGGTTTTATCCCTGCAATCTGAACTGTTTCAGGAATTGAAGAAACTGGTTTTCCGCAGATTGTATCTAATTTCGGAATACGGGATGCGGCTCTGAAACCGGGATTTAACCATGGTTCGGCCACCGGGGCCACCGGGCAATGGTTCTGATTACCGGATTCGGCACCGGGCAATCCGCTTCTACACGCAATCCGGTTGCCGGATTTATCAGCACTGTCATGGGATTGCTTTGCCAATGCCGGTCTGTGCGATCCGGCAAGGTCGGCGGAATCACATTGTTCAGAATCCATGCCTGATGACGCTCATGGCATAATGGATCATCTTCACCTGAAGGGCGGATTCCCAAAGGATAACATATTTCAGCCTTGCTGACTGTATCAGGGATAACCTGAGGGGGAGTGTATCTTCGGGGAAGAGAGTCTGCAATGGCAAATAAAAGCGGAGCAGCCGTTGCCCTGCCGTACTGACCCGGAGAGGGCGTACCGTCAGGTCTGCCGACCCAAACGCCTATGGTATAATGATCTGTTACGCCGATTGTCCACGCATCCCTGAATCCGTAACTTGTTCCTGTTTTCCATGCTATCTGACGGGAACTGGAAAGCGACAGATTTCCTCCGGGTAAATCAGGACGGCGATGCTCCTGTAAAATCTGCCGGATGATATAAGCTGCTCCGGGACTCATCATTCTCCGATCATTCTCTAAGGGAGTACTAAGATTATATTTTAGCATTCCGGCAAGACCCTGACGTGCAAATGAAGTATATGCACTTACCATAGCCTCCAAACTGATTCCCACACCTCCCAGAATCATGGTCAGATTCGGAGACTGATTGGGCGGAAACTGTAAATGCAAGCCACCCTGACGGAGCCGGGTATCAAAAAAATTGGGGTCTAAGCGATCCAGCAGATCTACTGCCGGAATATTGAGCGATCGTTGTAACGCCTCGCTTGCACTGACCGGTCCCGTAAAATTCCGAGTAAAATTATCCGGGCGGTATTCTTTGAATGAAAAAGGAGCATCCACCAGAAGACTTTCAGAATGAATAAGACCTTCCTCCAATGCAAATGCGTATAAAAACGGCTTCAGAATTGAACCGGGGGAGCGGTATGCCTGAACCATATTTACATGCCCGAAACGGCTGTCATCAGAAAAATCAGCAGAACCGATGTATGCTTTAACATTCAATGTTTCATTCTCTACCACCAGCGCGGCGGCAGATGTATGCGGCGGAGTAGTTTGAATAAATCCGCGTATCAGTCCTTCAACTGTCTGCTGCATGAAAAAATCAATGGTAGTATGAATAATAGAGGAATTAGGAATTGAGAATGAGGAATCTGATTTCAGCCTTTCGGCAAGCAGCGGCGCAATCATAGGGCGGGGATTAAATCGCGGAATAACCTTTTCAATTTTGGCATCCTCAACAATTTCCGGTTTCCATACACCAAACCGAGCCATCCGGTCTAATACCTTGTTACGGGCTTTGGTTGCACGTTTCGGATGACGATCCGGTCTTAAACGGGTTGGAGATTGAGGCAATACTGCAAGAAGAGCCGCTTCAGCGTGGCTTAATTCTTTTGCAGATTTTCCAAGATAAGCAAAACTTGCTGCCTGAACCCCTTCAACTGGTCCGCCAAAAGGAGCATAATTCAGATAAAGGGTTAATATCTCTTTTTTACTGTAATTAAATTCTAATTGAACAGCGCGGTAAATTTGGCTCAGTTTTCCGGGAACTGTTTTTGAATGAGGATAAAAAAGCCGGGCAACCTGCATGGTCAGGGTTGATCCCCCGGACTGAGGCTTGCTGATTTTGATATACTGATACAAAGCACGCACCATTGAGAGAGGATTCACTCCCGGATGATACCAGAACCAGCGATCTTCATAATTCAGCAGTGCATCAATATAAAGCGGAGAAACATCTTCAAGTTTGACAGGATAGCGCCAGACTCCGTTTTCATCAGGAAAGCCGCGCAGGGGCATACCGTTTTCTGCAATCACCGTGACAGCAAAACCTGTTGGTTCAAGTCTCAGACTTGAACCAACGGGTACGGATAAAGGGAAAAACATCTCTGTGAATAAAAAAAGAAAAGGGGTGATAAGAAGGAGCATCAGAATGACACAGACCGCGACATAAAAGCGTAAGGAGTGCAAGGTTTTATTGCATAAGGTGAAAATTAGTTTTATCATAGAAAATTTGGTAGTGGGTTAAATCCGTTGATGAAATCTATAAAATCCTAAAAATATTGACTTAAATTTGGTTCATCAACAGGTTCGACCCACTACCGAAAATTTAATAGTAACGCCATATATGTTTTTTTACTACAAAGACACAAAGAACATTCAGCGGATCGAAAATTTATCATTAACTTGACTATGAATTGCCAGGTTATCATTTTATATCAGAATGTATCAGAATGTATGATAAATATGACATAAAGTGTTTATGAAGGCATAACCCTCACCGGACGTAACCCTACGCCCTCTATCCCGTCTGCGAAGGCATCCGGGAATACTTTTCTGATTATGTTTGCAGACCCGTTGACATCTGCATTGACGAGTTTACCGGCATGTGTTCTGAATAATCCTCTTTTTATCCTGCTTCCTTTGTATTCTTCTTCATGTTTTCCGATTTCCTCACTGTCAAAGAATGAGCATTTTGAAGTATAGCGTTCCTCTGTAAGAACAACTTTTATACCGGCTTCCTCAGCTTTGTACCGAATCTGTTCTATGAGTTTTTCAAAGGGAACTGACACAAAAGCCTGATTGTTCCGTTTTCCGATGTTTATCTCTCTTTTCCAGTCTTTATTCCGACCGATAACGATGTTTCCTATTCTGTGCATGACCGCATAATCCACGATAAGATGGGAAGTTTTATGGAGATAATCGTCAGCTTTGCAGTTCCGTTTCAGAGTCAGCTTTTCAATTCTCCGTGAAGTTCCTCTTCCGCCGATAAATGACATCAGTTCAGCTTTCTTTTTGTTAAAGAACTGATTCAGAGACTTCAGGGGACGCCCGTTAATCAGTAAAGGTCTCAGACCGGACTGATTTGAAGTCAGCGCCGCAAGATTGTTCAGCCCCAAATCAATTCCCAGCCAAAAAGAACTGTCCGGACTGTCATTTGCCGTTATCTCTTTTTTATAGACAACTTCAATCACAAAACATGAACATTCAGGAATTACTCTCACCTGCTGCAATCCTTCCTCAATTGCAGTCTTCAGAGGGGCAAGCCCTGATTTCTCAGGAAAGTGAATAAATCCGTCTTTCAGCTTTGCCTGCTGATTCGTGAAAACAACGATGTTTCTCCCTTCCGTTTTATGCTTGTACTTAGGCAGCTTCGGCTTTCCGGTAAAATCATTCTTCTTTTCTCCCCATACTTTTATTGCGTTAAAGAATGATTTCCAGTTCCTCTCCAGAATCATCAGAATCTGCTGGGATGTTGCGGCAGGCAAATCCCTGTACTCACTCCAGTTTTCAGCTTTGGCAATTCTGTCAATCTCATTATACCTGAGCCATTCAGCATGTTCTCTTTCACCGGCTTCAACCTCCTTTGAAGTTCCGATAAACTTCTGCCGTATCAGATAATTCGCCCTGTTATACAGATTCTTTGATTTGAAACACAAATCATCAATAACCTGCGATTTGACAACAATATGCCTTTCAACTCTGCGGACACTCAAAGTCTCATCTTCACATGGTTCCCTGATTTCAGGCTCATGAAATAAATCCATGATTAACTGTTCCAATAATATCACATCCTTTCATAAAAAACATTCAGAGAAAATTTCAGGATATGCCAGAAAAACATTTTATATGGTGAAACCGAACATTTTCTGATATTTTTATACATTTTCTCTGACTATATAAAAAATATAAGTTCTTAATTCCTAATTCGTATCACCTTTAGCACATTTCATATTCGTAAACAACAAGAGATTATTTTACTGTTGATAAACTGAGTCTGCTGTACGGGGCGTTAAATTATGTAGTTCAGGCGGCGGAAGTAACCCGGCAATGAATTGTCGGGCTATTTTCAGGTTTTTATAATAAAATTGAATAAACGTATCACTAAAGGATCCATATAGATACTGAGAATCTTCCCGTTCATAATGAATCTGTCTGTAACGCATATTCCTGTCAGCATAACCGTACCGATCAGATAATATAATCTTTGAAACCGATGATTATTCTGATTAGGAAAAAAGACGGATATAAGAGTCGAGCCTGCCAATGGAGGAATCGGAAGTATATTATAAACCGCTGTCATCAGATTAACCGCTATCAGAATAGAAAAGACACGATCTTCAATCCCGAAACTCCCCATCACCCATATAATACTCCCTGCAATGCTTGCCAAAAGAAAATTTGCCGCTGCTCCGCCAAAAGCAGTCAATATTGTGAAAAATCGGGGATGCTCGAACTTTTCCGCATTAACAGATATTTTTTTTGACCAGCCAAACCCTGATATAAAAAAGCAGAATAATCCGAAAATATCTATGTGAAACAATGGGTTGAAGTGAAAGCGGTCTTTGCTCTCCTCACTGGTATCACCCAGAAAAGTCGCCATAAATGCCTGTCCTTCAGCATTGATCGTTATTGCCAGAAGTACTGAGACACAAAATGAGACTGCATCATCAACAGCCAGATGAGAAAAATCAAGACGAAATGGTACTGGTATCATTCTTTCTGTTCCTTTTTTTCCTTAAATACAAAAACTGTAATCTCCTCTTGTATAGCATAAAATAAAAAGAGGTCAATCACTGATTCTTTTAAAAAAAAATTTTTATACGGGTATTTCTAAAGCATGATACTGTCTTTATAGATGATACAAAAATCAGATATGAATTTATCGGCAGGAAATCGAAAAATGATACCTTTAAAAAAGTTCAGCGGATTTGAAACAGAGATTGTCGCTGTCCCAAATCCGCTGATGTTAAAGTATCTTTAAAATTACTCTTATTTTCTCTGAATTTTCTTCTCCGACCCAAGCCAGCCAGTCCTATCAGACCGGAACCAAGTAGAAGCATTGTTGCGGGTTCAGGTGTAGCTGAAGCCTTACCTGAATATGTACCATCAACACCATCGCCTGCCCCTTTTTCTATTGCTGCTATAGCATCGGCAAGTGAACCAAGTTGAAAGGTAAATTGTACATGTCCGTCGTTTGGATATGCTAAAAATTGCATCAACAATTTCAGATGAACCCGCTATATAGCCAGCGCCTGCCTGAATATTTGTAAGGTTTGCTGCAAAAGATGGATTTATAGAGGCTGCACCTTTATCAAGTTCAATTGCTGATACATTCAGATCACCATGAAACAACAATAAATTATTTGTATCATAAACTTCAAATATATATGAATCATCAATAAAATCATAATGATCGCCGCTAATATAGCTGCTTTGATCCAACATAAGTTCAGATACAAAAATAAATTGGGACAGTGTATCACTATCAGGATCCTGTTCGGTAATCAATCCTGATTGCGGAAAAGACATAATATTATCAAAAGTTAATACTTCCTGAAAAGCATCATTGTCGTTATTGCTGAAATCATAATTGCCTATGAAATCAATGCTGACTGCCCCTGCCTGACCTGCTGTTAAAAGTCCTACTACCATCGTAATGGTCAAAATTCTGAATAATGTCTTCATTTTCTTATCTCCTCTTTCCTTCATAAATAAAGTTTGTAAAAATAAACATCCTGTACGACCTGCTTTATACTCCGACTTAATTGATTTCTGCTTTCACCTCCTTATGATTTATGTTTTCAGAAAAGAGGCTATAAAAAAACAAGCCGAGTTACCTCTTCTCATCTAAGGCAACCCGGCTATCTTTCTCTGTAATAAAAGACCCGTGGCTTTCCGTCCCCACTTCACAATGGGTTTGGCTTTATCTGACATCTTTTCAAAGGATGTTCAATTTTCATTCTTTCATCCTTTACTACTATCTATAGCAAGAAGGGTGCCAAACTTGATAATATCTTAATATCACATATTTTTAACAAATAAATACCCGTTGATCCGATTGCAACAGTAAAATTTACCGACACTTTTCTGAAACAGATTATCTGTATTTTTATATCTGATATATAAGGATATTAATCTTGGAATCGCAATTTGAAGGGATAAAAAAATAGAAAAGCAGCCAAAGCAGTGTCGGTAAAGTTTACAGTTTTCAGAAGCGGGCTTCTGATGTTTCCAATTTAGGAACCGCTTTAGGTGTGCTGATAGCCAAAGATAAACTAAGTTTTTTCAAAAAACTTAGTTTCTTATTATGGTGTTAATTTTTCCGACACCTTTTTGTAAAGGAGGATTAAGGATGATTTCCACAGGCAGTATAATAATAAACCTCGCTCCTATATTGTCTGAATTCTCTGCTGAAATCAGCCCTCCGAGACTGGCAGCAATCTGCTTCACCTGCCACAGTCCGATACCGCTTCCCCTGGGCTTTGTGGTCTTAAACGGCTCAAAAATAACATCAGGAAGAAGCTCTGCCGGGATTCCTGGTCCGTTATCTGTTATATCAACAGCTATCTTTTTTTCAGAGACATATCTGATTTTTATTTCAACCTTTGTCCCGGATCTCCCGGCTTCAAGGGAATTGAGAAGCAGGTTCTCCAAAATACAAAGGAGCAGTTCCGGGTCTGTTTTTATAAAGATTGGCGAATTACACATGAAATTTATCAAAAGCCCCTGAATCCTTTTTGAAAGTTTCCGGCAGCCGTTCTGTAAGGACTGACAAAGCTCTACGTCCTGCCATACCGGCAATATCTCTCCGTTAAGTGCAGCCAGACGGTTCTGCACTTTAGCCATTCTTTTCAGAGAATCATCAACAGTATCAAGCATATCATTTTGAAATTCAGGATCATGAAGATGCGCCGGAGCGTTCTGGCGTATCAGAGATAACATACTGGCAGCATTTTTAATATCATGCAGGATAAATGACGCCATAATATCCCATGCTTCCCGCTGTCTCACTCTGGATAACTCTTCAGCCATGCGTACTGCCAGAAGAGCCGAAGCGGTCTGGGCGCCGAGGGCATTCAATAAATCAAAATCATCCTGACCATATCGCCCGCCGGTAAATTCGGGTCCAAGACCAATCAATCCCAACATCTGCTCCCCGATACTTAACGGTACAAACAGCACTATATTAAGCTCAGAGAAGAAGGTTCTTTTTTTTTTGAGTAATTCATGATAAATATCTGTTTCATCTTCGTCCGTGATTTTATAATCAGGGAATTTTTCTTCAGTATAATAATGATGGCGGGTTTTGAGATAAGATATGAGCGGGTCATCCGGGGAAATAAAATATTTTTTCTCTTTATCATCAGCAATACCTTTATAAAAAACAATATGATAGCCGCGTTTGTCATCTCCAAGCCAGATGAATACCATATTGGTATAAAGACTCTTTGCAAGAACCCGGAGCAGAGCATTTACAACATCATTTTCAGTAAGAATATCCTGAAGCAGCCGGGAAAACGCAAGCCATTCATCCCTGTATTCATATTTGTTTGTATAAAAATTTGTACTGATAAAAAATTTTACACGGTGACGCACTTTTCCTGAAAAGAGCATTGTCATTAAAGCAACCAGACCAGCAACAAAGAGCAGCCCACGTACAACAAACGGCATTGGAAAGCCGAAAAAACGCATAAGCATGGCGATAATTCCCATAATAATCATGTATCCGCTCATAAAGAGAGGGGCAATAAAAGCATATATGACTTTTCTGGAAACATAAATTTTTCTGTTAAGAAGCCGATGCCGTATAATTGCATATATCATCAGTCCCCATGCAGATAAAAGCAGCAGAGAGAGCAGCAGAAAATGATCGGAATTGAGTCTGAGATAAGCCAGACGAAAAGAAGCAGTCCATGCCATTGTACCGCAGACCAGATAACTGCCGACTACAAGAAATTTATATTCCCAGCGCTGCTTGGGAGAAAGGCTGCGCCAGAAATGTTCCAATCGCCATGCCATAGATGATACAGAAAAAAAGAGAAAAACAATACTGAAAAAATAGATGCCATACCTGGGAAGAAGAATAAATTTCTCTTCCATACTGATACAATAATTTCTCAGAAAACAGCAGAAAGCAGTTCCCGTTATTGCCAGTCCGATAAAGATTCCGGCAACGGAGAAGACGCGGGATTCCGATTTTTTACCGGAGAGTGCATAATGCAGCCAATGGGAGGTGTTAAACCAGATAAGAGAAAAAACATTTTCGGAAAAAAAAATAAGGGGCATTAAAGTTGACGGGCGTTCATGATAAGTGAGATAAAGATATTCTCCTGATAAGAGAAGTAAGCATAAAAGCGACTGGATCAGTGATATAGAAAATTTCCTGTCACTTATGTGAAGGCGGATAAGAAAAAGAGCGGAAATCAGGACTGAAAAATTGAGCGTATAAAAAAATACTGCCATAAAATTTAAACAGTTAAAAATCATGAAGATTCTCTTGTTCCCACGCTTTGTGCGGGAACGGGAAAGGGTTACAAAAACTCCCTGATTCCTCATTTAATTAGGGTTTGATGATTTTTATATCTCCGCTGCTCCTGTAATTTTTGCAATCCTTCATTCGCGGCTCTTCGGATATACTGATTCTCATCACCTGCCGCGGACTTCAAAGCATTTTCAGAACGCGGATCATTCAGGGTTCCCAGAGCATTTGCCGCACAACTTCGGGCATAAACGGTTTTACCTTTATTTTTTAAGATGCTTATGAGGGTATCTATCGCAGGGGATCCGATTTGTGAAAGGGCAAAACCTGCATTTCTTATTACTTCTTCGTCAGTATCATCAAACACATTCAGCAGAAAAGGAATAGAATCAGGCTCTTTCATTATACTTAGAGCAATGCCGGCCTGACGCCGGACATATATATCCTCATCTTTGAGAGCAGTTGTCAATAATTTTAATACTTTCTGATCTTTTATCTTTCCGAGAGCTTCTGCTGCTGCGTTACGGGTGATAAAACGCACATCTTTATCTTTAAGAACAGCAAATAAAGGTTCTGCTGCTGCGGAATCGCCGATTTTTCCCAAAGCAGTCGCAGCGCGCGTTTGAGTTTCATCTTTAAAATCTCTGTTTTTTAAAACATCAGTCAGTAATTCAACTGTATGAGAATCCCGGATTTGTACCAGCGCATCAGCAATTTTATCTTTTACTGTATAATCTGTTGTCTGCTCTGTAAAAGCATCTATAAGCGGTTTAACAGCACGCGGATCTTTTATTTTGCCGAGTGCTGTTACTGCTTCGGACTGAATAACACGATCTTTATCATTTATCAGAGAGAGAAGCGGTTCAACAGCATCAGGATGTCCGATCTCCCCAAGAGCAGAGATTGCTCTCCGGCGAATCTGATTATCTTTGTTATTTAATATACTGAGCAGCAGCGGTACCGCTTTCGGGTCCCTGATTTTCTCCGGTGAAACAGGAAGAGATTCACAACTTTCTTCGGGAACTTCCGAAAGGCAGACACTCTGAAAAAATATAAAAATACTCAGAATAAAAACAGATATTTTCATGAAATATTCTTTTTAGGCAGACTGAATTTAAAACTGCTCCCTTTTCCGGGTTCACTTTCAACCCATATTTTACCGCGGTTCTTTTCTGTAAATTCTTTGCACAGAATTAACCCAAGCCCCGTACCCGCTTCTTTGGCTGTTCCGGGTGTAGAATGATGAACATCTATTCTGAAAAGTTTTTCAATATTCTCTTTTTTTATGCCTACGCCTGTATCAGAGATCGTTATCTCTTCATCATTTTCATGAGTCTCAGAGCTGATCCTGACCTCTCCGCCCTGTTTTGTAAATTTGACAGCGTTTGACAGCAGATTCCGCATAATCATTGTTATCATATTAGGATCCGCAAATACCATTGTATTTTTCTTTATATCCGAGACAAGACTAATCTCTTTATTCTTTGCGCCGGTTTTAAAAAGAGTAATATTTTCAAAAGCAGATGTATAAAGATCAATCACATCAGGTTTCCATTCAATTTTACCTGTCTGCATTCTTGACCATTCCAGAAGATTTTCAAGTAATTTAAAAGTATTATTGCAGGTATCCTTTATATGCCGTATAAATTCTTTTTTCTGTTTATCATCAAAGCTGTCATACTGCTCTGTCAAAAGCTCTGAAAGACCAAGTATAGCATTGAACGGGTTTTTCAGATCATGGGCAATGATAGAGAAAAACTTGTCTTTAGTGGCATTTGCCTCTTTCAAATCCTGCTGGGAGCGTCTTAATGACAGATGCGTTTTTACTCTGGCTGATAATTCAGTTCCATTAAAGGGTTTGGTAACATAATCAACAGCGCCTGCTTCAAATCCTCTGATAATGCTGTCAGTATCTGCTTTTGCTGTGAGAAAAATAATCGGTATATCTTTTGCAGCAGACAGTCTTTTCAATTCCTCACAGACTTCAAACCCGTCCATACCGGGCATCATTACATCAAGGAGAATAAGATCAAATACATGTGACTGAATATGGGCAATAGCGGCATTTCCGTTCTGTGCAAATGCCATGTCATAACCTTCTTTCTGTAAAATACTTGCAACAACCTGAATATTTTTGGGAACATCATCAACAATCAATATTCTGCATTTTCTGTTTTTGTCGTTATTCATTCAAAATCTCCTTTATCTCCTGATATATTAAGTATTTTTTTATAATAAAATCTTTGAAGAAAGTCAATAATTTTTTGGAGATTTCCGAGATTTCTGAAACTTAGGAAGTCTTTTTATTACCCTTGACTTTTTCAGGAATGCAATGCTAAAGACTTAGGAAGTTTTTGAAACTTCCGAACTCTTTTAAAAAGGAGAATAATATGACGGCAAAAGAGATTTTAGAGAGCAGCGGGTTTAAGAAATGCGAAGAATTTCACGGTCACGTATGCCCCGGTTTGTCTATGGGCTACAGAGCATCCAAAGCAGGAATGGAATGGTTAAAAGAGAACCGTGCAGAAGATGAAGAGATAGTCGCAATTGTAGAGACTGATGCGTGCTGCGCCGATGCTGTTCAGGTGCTTACAGGATGCACTTTCGGCAAAGGGAATTTCATATATAAAGATCATGGGAAGAATGTATTTACATTTCTTAGCCGAAGATCAGGAGACGGAGTCCGTGTTGCTCTGAAAGACGGAGCGTTCAGACCGTCTGAAGAACATTTCAATCTTATTCAGAAAATCAGGAATAATACAGCAACCGGCGAGGAGCAGAAAAGATTTCAGGAACTGCATTTTCAGAGAACCTGCGATATTCTGGAAAAACCGCTGAATGAATTGTTCACTATCAGAAAGGTAAATATTAAGATACCTGACAAGGCAATGATTCATCCTTCAAAGCCGTGTGATCGGTGCGGCGAGCCGACAATGGCGTCCAAACTCAGAAGAGGTCGGCAATCAGTGTATCTGTAAGGATTGCCTTCCTGATGTGTGATTCGGAAAATTTATGAACGGATTCTTACTGTTGATAATCGTCATTTCAGGCTTTTCAGCCCAAAACATTGTTCATATTCTCTCGTTCCCGCGCTTTGCGTGGGAACGCAACAGAATCTGTAGCGGAGCGTAACCCGACATTTGCATGGTTACTTTGCCCCTCGTTACGAGGCAGAGCCTCATGCCATGCGTTACGAGGCAAAAGCCCCGTAACGGGTTCGCAAAAAATCTGTGTAATCCGTTAAATTTGTGGGTAGTGGTATTTTTTTGACTGATATTTTTTTTATTATACTATATAAAAAAAGAAAAAAGGGGGAAATATGATAAACATACCTTGCAGAAAATGCGGCAGTATAAATATTTGAAAAAACGGCAAAACAAAAAAGAGCGCGCAGAAATATCACTGCAAAGACTACGGTTTTTACGGAACACTCGACACTCAGGAAGAAAAAAGAGGAGCTTATAGAGAAACTTCTCTGTGAGCGGGTTTCTCGACGCGGGATTGCCCGCCTGTCCGGAGTCAGCCGTAGCAGAGTTATTTTATTGATTAAAAAAAGAGATTCGGTAGTGGTTCTTTTTTGACTGATAGTATTTTTGTAACATCTATGATACCAGCGTAACTTATAAATTTTATCAGTCAAAAAAGAACCACTACCTAAAAATTATCATCAGCCAAAACCTCTTTCAGTGTATCAGCTTTGAGCAGACGGATACTCCATTTTTCAATTGCTGTCATATCGGCACATTCTATTTTTTTCTTTGCCCATCCGGGAATTTTGCCGAAACGGGCTTCCATCTGACGGATAAGAATCTGTCTCCATCCCCGCTGTAGTCCCTGCTGTAGTCCCTGCTGTAGTCCCTGCTGTAACCCCTGCTGTAACCCCTGCTGTAACCCCTGCTCTATGTATCTGTCAATAAAGGTTTTCATAACATCTTCTCCTTTTAAAGATTCCTGAAAGATTTTCTTTATATCGCCTTCTTCAAACCGCTTTGTCTGAACAGCATATCTTAAAAGAACTTCAAGAATTTCCAGACCGGTATGCTGATTTGACGCATTACGGAAAAGGGAGATTATTTCCGGCAGTTTTTCACGTAAATCAGGTCTGAAAATGTATTTGAAAATCAGAAGAACAATTCTTCCGAGAACTTCGCCTCTGATTTCATCATCTGACATATGGGAAATATCATAAAGTCTGTAATTAAATTCAGGGATATATTCTTTTAACAGACTGACAGCATCCTTTTCAATAACAGCCTGAAAATTTTCAGGTATTTTCCATTCTGTTTTTCCGTGATAAAGAACCATCGGGAATACCGCAGGAAGTTTTTTTGCTTTCGGATTCTGTTTAAAATGCTGATCCCATATCTTTACCATGTATCGTAAAAGCTGAAACGCAACAAGCGGTTCCTTATAGCTTTTATGCTCGAAAAGAAGGTAAATGTAAAGATTCGTATTTCTTAACTTTACCGTATAAAGAATATCTGAAAAATGTTCCTGTAATTCTTTATCAATAAAGCTGTCCTTTATAATAGTCAGAGTGTCAAAATTTATATGCGGAATCAGGGATTCGGGAAGATAGTGCTTCAGAAAACTGTCCGCAATTTCCCTGCGGGTAAAGGTTTCCTGAAAAAATTTATCGTGAACATTCTTAATTTCTCTGTTTTTCATTTATCAATATATATCTTTCATAAATATCAGAATATAGAATACTTAAACCACAGAACCGGAAAAAAGTCAATATGAACTGAGAAAACATAATCTACAAGGATTGTGTGTAAGAAAAGGATTTTCTGCTGTATTTTGTAAATCCCTTTCTTACACACAATCCTTGTAGATTATGCTTAATATAAGTGCTTTCTATTTCACAAAACAGAGAAATAAGTCAATAGGGTAAAAACAGTATTTCAACGGTAGTAAAAGGCGTATGCAGCTATACTCCGAAGAGTTCGTTAGGCGGTTTTAGTGAAATCAGAAGTTTATATTTATACGCCTGACCGCCTAAAGGCGGTACTACAAACTCTTCCGGTAAATCTTTATCCAAATATACCGAACCGCAACCCCCGCCAGCAGATAGAAAATAATCTCTCTCCATGCAATCGGAATAAGGAA
This sequence comes from uncultured delta proteobacterium, assembly GCA_963806835.1. Lineage (GTDB taxonomy): Bacteria > Desulfobacterota > Desulfobacteria > Desulfobacterales > CAWEAR01 > CAWEAR01. The sequence continues at coordinate 180,054 of CAWEAR010000041.1, read as the reverse complement.
GAATAATAACAGAAATCCGGCAATCCCTGTCAATCGGAGTATCCGGGAAAGACGCGGATAAGAAGGAATAAAAAATCCTGTCACTGTAAAGAGGAGAATTGCCAGCCCATAGCCGATATACCTGAATATCTTATGAATCAGGAAAAATTCTGTATTCAGAGATGCCCCGGCAGGCACATAAAAAGTATCAAGTGAAATTTTTTTTCCCTTTTTCGGAAGAGTGATTTTAAGCGGAAGAGTCCCCCCGATATTTGAAGATTGCCGGGTAATCTGCTGAGACTGGCTTATCTCTTCTCTTACCTGATCTTTTGTCATATAATCATAAACACCCGTTACAACCGGCTTTTGCTGAGATTCATTTCTCCATGAAAGAAAGCTGACAGATTCTGTTTCACGGAAATCACCTACTGCTCTGAAGAAATACATATCACGCGGAACATAAATATCAACTGCCGCAACAGATACGGGAATATCAATTTCAGGATAATCTATCTTTATATGTCCGCCAAAAGAAGTGAGAGAAACATCCGCATCTTCATACAAAACCTCAAGGATAAATGGTTCAGCAGACTGACGTTTAAGCGGAAGAAGCAGTTCTCTGTTTTTTCTCATAGAAGGTTTGACGCTCTTATCATCCAAAAATACGCTGACCAGATTCGCATTTTCAGGAAGCATAAACGCTGCAAACTGCTTCTGACTGTTCCGTATCCACATCTGAGCCTGATACAGCACCTTTCCTTTTGGCGAGATCACACATGAATACTGAATACGATCCGCAATAGCCGGATCAGTCCGAAGATTTTTATGCTTCTGAATTTCAAATACAATTTCATAAGGATGCTCAACATACCGCATGGCATAGACAAACGGAGAATACGCATCTGCTTTGATGATCTCAGGAAGCTCCTGAATATCAATCACCCGTGCTTTTGCAATCTTTTTAAGAAATATCTCTGCCTGAGTCTGCAATTCAATCCCCAGATACCCGACATCCCGCGCCGCTCCGATTACCTCAAGATTCGGAATAGCGAACCCTTCTTTTTCATTCTGAATTGCTTTTTCATACTGTACAGATAGATCATATCTTTCCGCAACAGGATACAGCGGCTTTATGATATAAGTGGTTAAACCGTTTTCCGTGCCTTGAATCTCCCATTTTTCCAAATCATCTCCGACAATTTCATGAACCGCAACATCATCAGGAAGGCGAATCATAAATTCAGCGACCAGATCATTTAAAATCTGATACCTGACAGATGAATAAAATGTGGCTATTTTATCTTCCAGAGATACAAGCGTGTATGTTGTTGAATAAATTTTTTTTACCCGTTTTGAAGTTTCATCCGCGGTATCTTTCTCCCTCAGAAACGTTGCCAATTCCCCGCGCAGCTCCTGAGATTTGCCCAGTGCCGCTTTTATTTTCTGCCCTTCACGCTCCTGCCATGATACCCCTTCAAGATTAACGGACTGAATCTCTTCTCCGAAGCTCAACTCTATTAATCCGCCCTGAATCAGCGGTGAAGCAAGATGAAACGCATGAACCCCTCCTTTCTCCTGAACCGGGGCAACTATGTTTAATTTCAGGATACTCAGTTCATTACGTTCTTTTCTGATTTCAAAATATATCTTTCCGTTTTCTGTATTTAATGCAAGGGGTATATTATTTAACAGTGCCTCGGTAACAGCAGCATCAGCACTGAACAAAGGAATCTTTACATAATCCTCTGAAAGAACATAAATCGGAATAGTGATTTTCAGATTTGCGGCTTTTTGAGAAATTTCTCCGTTAATCTGGACTGTTCCGAAGATATAATCAGTTTCCGGCTTTTTCTCCTCATCCTCTGCTTTCTGCTCAATCTTTTTCAGTAAATCCTCAACCGTTTCCAAAGAGAGCGTTACCTGTGTATCTTTTAAATCAGGGAGAGCAGATTCTGCCCATGCTGCTGTTGAAAAATATCCTGAGAAAATAGCCGCTGTCAAAAAAAGAATCACAGATACATTTTTTAAAATCTGCTTTTTCTTTAAAGTAAAATGCTGAATCAGTATGACAATAAAAGAGAAGAATCCGGGCAGAAACCACTCTCCGCTGATTAACAGAAATCCGGTCATGAAAAGCAGGATTATCAGAATGATTATATTGGAAAAAGTCTCTGTTCTCTTCATAAATTCCTGATATTTATGATCAATATATCTGTTCTGCCAAAGTGCAAAGAGGGCAATGGCAAAGGTGATGCTGTTGCAGAAATATTCAAATATTCCAAAAGAGAATATCAGAAATAAGAGGATAAATAAGATAATAATTCCAGCACCTTTTATGTAATTTTTTATGCTCAGGAGATTTTCAGGGAGAATCTCTTTTTCAAAGATAAGTCCAAGCGTCCATAAAGAAAAGAGAAAGAATATAAGAAAACTTATAAAAGCCGCGATGTTATGCAGCTTCTCATTGATGTAAAAGAATCTGATTTCAGGTGTGAACTGTTTAACTATATAAGATTCAAAACGATACTGATTTCCAAACACAGGAATCTGTACCTGTATCTGAGCCAACTGCTCTGAAATCTTCTGATTCTGCCTTTTGAAACGCTCTTTTAAGCCTTTTGCATTATACTGATAATTCTGCTGAATATTCTGATTGGATGCTTCTGACTCCCAATTCTCGTATCCATACGCCTGATTCTGAAAATTTGCGGCAAATAGCCTTTTTCCGGTCTGTTCCATATTTCCGCTGAAACGGAGAATCTGATAATTTACAGGAGTATAAAGACGCCAAAAAAGCTCTTCAACCGGAATATCATTTTCAGGAAGCAGCACCCCGTAGCTCCCCATGATTCTGAACGGTTCTCTCCGGCTTAAAAATGCAATCTCTATGGGAAAAGCGGTCTGAGATGATTTTTCAATCGGAATGAGCAGATATTCTTTATCTGATGCAGGCTGGACTTCTTTTCCGTTAAGAAATGCACTGAGCAGTTTTGAATCTTCAGGAAGCCTGATCCGCAGAAACTGCCCCTGTGTATTTTTAACAAGATAAGTAACTTTGGTCATGATCGTCCCTTTTTCCGTAATCACGCTGTCAGCCTCCGCCCGCTCAATCCCGCGTTGTTGCCATAGGAGCTTTTTCATGACTTTTTACCTGAAACTGCAAAGAAAAATCCTCATTCAAGGTTTTGCAGTAAAACAGAGCATCCCCTTTGGCGATCTTTTTTATCTCTTCAGGAAGAAAACGGACATCCCCGCGATCAATCTCTTTTCCTTCTGATTCATTGATCTCAACATTTGCCTCTGATCCTACTGCAATCAGATTTTCATACCTCTCAACAGACTGAGGAAGGAGATGCGGAGCAGAAAAAAGATATTCTGATTTGGTTTCTGTGCGTTCATACGTCAGCCTGATTCGGAAATTCTCTTTTTGCAGATATGCCGCATAAATATGAATCATTCTCCCTTTATCAGATTCCTCTGTAAACCATTGAGATATTACCCCGCTGTTTTCTGCTGAAGAAACATCAAGAATATCAATCGTATCAGGAACAAGAATCTGAAAAAGATTTGTCTCACCCTGTAAAATACGGAACGCAATTTCACTCTGACAATTCGCTCCTTTCTCCTCCAAAGAGATATAACTGTATATGACTGCACCCATTTTCAGAGGAGTTTCCCGCTTCTCCTCATTCTGCTTCAGCCACCGGATATTAACAGATGATACTGCCGGGATATATCCGTGTATCCGCGTTCCGTATTCAGTCGGAATTGTATCAGCCGCCGCGCCCTGATCAAATTTTGCCTCAATATCTGTATCAGGAACATTCAGGATAATTTCACTCAAAGGAATTTCAGGCAGGGGAAGGGAAAGGATTCTTGGAAGTTTCCGGGCATCAAGGACAACTGTAAATTTTGCCTGAATAATATGGTTTCCATGATCTGAAATAAGAGTATGAAAATATCCGTTCTTTTCAGTCCAGACTGACTGTAATCCGTCAACAGTCAGGGATTCAAGATTTAACTGATTGGAAAGAAATGGAATCAAATTTTCACCTGATTCAAATTTACTGATATGAATATCCGCCTGAAACCGGATAATATACTTCTCTTTTTCAATTTTTGCATTGCCGGTATAAACGGCTTTTTCATAAGCAAAAGTTTCAGTCCGTTTCGCTGTAGGAGATTTTGCCTGATTCCATAGATATTTGAATGTATCCCAAGGCATTATAACAGTCTCAGGAATAGCCTGAACGCTTCTTTTTTCTGTATCAGGCGCAGTAATATCAGGGATTATGCTCTCTGTATTTTGTGCATAAACAGTGAAGGTAATCCACAGAAAAATTAATACGGCAATCGTTATTATTTTTTTCATATACATATCCTCTGACAAGAATTTTGTTTATAAATTATATGCTGTTCATTATTGATCTGATCGCAAAAATATGTCAGGAGAGTATTCTGAACTCTGCTCATGAAAGGAATCAGAAAAATGAACTGTCCGTCCTGAAAAACGGTCATATACATAATGGTCAGCAAAATTACCGCTGTAAAGAATGCGACAGACAATTTGTCCGACAGCCCGGATAATTCCGTTGCTGTTGTATAACCGGATGAACTTAAAAGATAACCGCTGTACAGTTCTGAAAGTTCCTTTTCATAATTCAGTTATATCAGTTTAGCAAAAAACGGGCAACAAAAATATCGGGAGCGTAACGTCAGTCAGTAATAATCGGCAAGGCAGATGATAAGAGATTGAATAAAATAGGAATCATAATGAATGAAGAATCATTAAAAAAAGAGACCGGCTATTCCCTTCTTGAAATTATAGTTGTGATAACCCTGCTCGGTTTGACAGCAGGAATTGTCATACCACGTTTAAGCAATATTTACAACAGTTTTCAATGGGCAAACGAGCGGGATGATGTATTCAGGCGTATCAGTATGCTGGGCTATTCAGCTTTTAAGGAAAGGCGGAATTTTGAATTAAAAGAGTATCCGGCATCTGATTCCGTACTCCCCCTTGAACTCCCTGAAGGATGGCGCATCAAAGCAGAATCGCCTATCCGTTATAAATCAAACGGTATCTGTCTTGGAGGAAAATTGCTTCTGACTCATGGCGAAACCTCTATTCTATTGAATCTCAAGCCCCCGCATTGCCGCCCTGACTGATTAAACTGATTGGCGGATACGCTGTTGCTTAGTACAGACCGGCACAAATACGCCGCTGATTATAATGTCGGGTTACGCTCCGCTAACCCGCAATGCCATTAAGTTAAGGTATAAACCAGCCTGACCCCCCTTCCCAAAGGGAAGGGGGGAATAAAGCGGAATGAAGTCTCCCATTCCCTTTGGGAAGGGGTCGGGGGTCAGGTCAGGTCTTAACTTAACGGCATTGCCGCTAACCCGACCTGCAAATTTTTAAACGGCGGCGTATTTGTGCCGGTCTATACTTAGTCCGCTCTACTACTTGCGGGGATTAGTTTCATTCTTACAGAATCCTCACTTATTTCTCTCAAAGAGATTTTGAATACCGATTCAATATTTCTTTTGACCCGGTTCCGTACCTGATTAACTGATATTTCCTGTGAAAGCTCCTGAGCCAGTGATGTTACACCAATCCCATGAAGCCCGCAGGGATTTATCCATTCAAACGGTTTCAGAGAAAGATTGACATTCAGGGCAAACCCGTGAAAGGTGATGTTCCGCCGGATTGCTACTCCGATACTCCCTAATTTTTTATTCCCGACCCATACGCCTCTGTTCAAATAATTACGTTCCGCTTTTATTCCCCAATCTCCGGCGGTCAGAATCATAATTTCTTCAAGTGATTCAACATATTCAACAATTTTCAGCCCCGCCTGTTTCAGATTGATTATGAGATAGACAATCAATTGTCCGGGTCCGTGAAATGTGATATTTCCGCCCCGTTCCGCCTGCATGACTGAAATACCCTGTTTTTCAAGGAAATCATGAGAAACTGTAAGATTCTCCAATCCCCCCCTGCGTCCCAGAGTAAAGACAGGGAAATGTTCCAATAATAAAATAATATCCCTGTCAAGAATTCTCTCTTTTCTTGCGGCAGCAAGTTTAAGCTGTAAATCCAATGCTTTTCTGTATTCTGTAATCGGTAAATCTGCAAAAAAGCATATCGGCTGTCGGCTGTCGGCTGTCGGCATTTTGTATTTGGCTGTTTATCTGTTAGTATATAATTCAAAAAAAATTCAACAGCAAATCTGACATACTTTTTGAAAAAAAGAAACAGCTTTTCCGGTTAATCATGATAAAATAGAAGACTTCTTAAGTTTCAGAAACTTCGGAAGTCTGATTCCTCAATTTATAAAAAATACTTGTTGCAAATCTGTTCAAAGTTTGTTACAAAAATCTGATTTTATAAAAATCACACGCCTCAATACCCGTTTCCCGGTGCTTTCTGCGAAAGTCGGAACCGGGGTTGACAGAGGCGGTGGAAAAAACCGATAAGGAGAAAAAAAACAATGCCCTATGTTACAATGAAAGAACTCCTTGAAGCAGGAGTCCATTTCGGTCATCAGACCAAACGCTGGAACCCCAAGATGAAACAATATATCTTCGGGGCAAGAAACGGTATTTATATTATTGATCTTCAGAAGACCGTCCGGATGTTCAGAACAGCTTATGATTTTATTGTCAGAACAGTGGCAGATGGAAAATCTGTTCTTTTTGTAGGTACCAAAAAGCAGGCGAGGGAGTCGATTTATGAAGAGTCAAACCGTTCTAATATGTTTTATGTTCATAACAGATGGCTTGGCGGAATGATGACCAATTTTCAGACTATCAAACAGAGCATAGACCGTCTGAAATATCTGAGTCAGACAGAGGCTGACGGATCAATCAACCTTTTTCCTAAAAAAGAGAGAACGCAACTTGCAAAGGAACGTATCAAATTAGATAATAACCTGGGCGGTATTAGTGACATGAATCAACTGCCCGGGGCTCTTTTTATTATTGATCCGAAAAATGAGGCGATTGCAGTTCGTGAAGGGCATCGTCTTAAAATACCTATAGTTGCGGTTGTAGATACCAACTGCGACCCGGATGAAGTGGATTATCCCATACCAGGCAATGATGATGCCATACGCTCTATCCGTCTGATAACATCAAGAATTGCGGATGCCTGTTTAGAAGGAAAGCAGCGTCTTACTGAAAAAGAACAGGCTGCGTCTGATAAAGGTATAGAAGAAGAGAAAACTGAAGCCGCGGCTGCCGGAGATGCCGGAGATAAAAAAAGCCGGAGGACTACCGGGAAAAAGGCTGCTTCAGAAGGCACTGAAGAACCTGTGGTTGAGATTATCAAACGAGGCAGTTCTGAAGTATCTGAAACATCTGACAATTCTGAAAAATAAATCATGAAAAAGAATAACTGAATCGTAAAATAACGCTATGTGAAAGAAGACTTCCGAAGACTTCGGTGAGCTCAGTCGAACCGTTTCAAAAACTTCGGAAGTCTTTAAGAGCATAGCGTTAAAATATATCAGGAGATGAGAATGACAGCAATAAGTGCGGAGATGGTAAAGCAGCTTCGGGAAAAGACCGGAGCAGGAATCATGGATTGTAAAGAGGCTCTGAAAGAGAGCGGCGCTGATATGGATAAAGCCACTGATTTTTTAAGAAAAAAAGGGCTGGCAACTGCACAGAAAAGAGCCGGAAGAGCCATGTCAGAGGGGATGGTAGAGTCTTATATCCACATGGGCGGAAAAATGGGTGTTCTGCTGGAAGTGAACTGCGAAACAGATTTTGTTGCAAAGACTGATGATTTCAGAGAATTTGTCAGAAATATCGCCATGCACATTGCGGCTACCAATCCGTTGGGGATTAAGCCTGAAGATGTTCCTCAGGATGTTATCAGTAAAGAGAAAGAGATATACCGGGCGCAGGTTTTGGAAATGGGAAAACCTGAAAAAATGGTGGATAAGATCGCAGAGGGTAAACTTGTAAAATTTTTCAAAGAATGTTGTCTTTTGAATCAGGCGTATGTGAAAGACCCTGATAAAACTGTTGCGGATTATCTGAATGAAGTAATTGCAAAGACCGGAGAGAACATTACAATAAAACGTTTTGTCCGTTTTCAGTTAGGAGAATAACCGCCTGTGTCGCTTGCACAATATAAGAGGATTTTGTTAAAATTGAGCGGTGAAGCACTCATGGGAGAGCAGAGTTTCGGCATAAGTCTGAATATGATGCAGTATGTGGCAGATGAAATCCGCTCTGTCTTTGATTTGGGGGTTCAGATCGCTATTGTTGTGGGAGGCGGCAATATATTCAGAGGGATTGCCGCCAGTTCGCACGGCATGGATCGTGCCTCCGCAGATCACATGGGAATGCTGGCGACCGTGATTAATAGCGTTGCCCTTCAGGATGCACTTGAACGGAGAGGGATTCAGACCCGTGTTCAGACTGCTATATCCATGCACGAAGTTGCGGAGCCTTACATACTGAGGCGCGCAGTCCGGCACCTTGAAAAAGGGCGGGTAGTGATCTTTGCAGCAGGAACCGGCAGTCCTTATTTTACAACTGACACCGCGGCAGTGCTGAGAGCTCAGGAGATACATGCTGAGATTCTTTTAAAAGCAACCAAAGTTGACGGTGTTTATGATTCGGATCCTATGCTGAACAAAGATGCTGAGTTTGTCAAAAGTGTTACTTATATGAAGGCATTGGAAAAACAGCTCAAAGTCATGGATATGACGGCTATCTCTCTGGCAATGGATAATCATCTTCCGCTTGTTATTTTCAATCTGCATAACAAGGGGAATGTAAAAAAAATTGTATGCGGAGAGGATATAGGTTCACGGATATATAATTAAGAATTAGGAATTGAGAATTAGGAATGAACGCCATGTGCAACTCTTAACCACACTTTATGAAAAACTTTGTGTTCTTAGTGGTTTAAAAAAAGTTGCACATGGCGTTAATTCTTCATTCCTAATTCCTAATTCTCCAATTGAGGTGATATTATGGTTGAAGATGTTTATGAGGAGTCAAAAGACAGGATGGCGAAGTCCATCATCGCTCTTAAAAATGAATTGAAGCGGGTTCGGACAGGACGCGCTTCTGTCTCTCTTTTAGACGGAATTCGGGTAGATTATTACGGCACTCTCACGCCTCTGAGCCAGATGGCGTCGATTTCTGTGCCTGAGAGCAGACTGATTACAATACAGCCCTGGGATGTCTCTGTTATCAAAGAGATTGAAAAGGCGATTCTGAAATCCGATTTGGGATTAACCCCGTCAAGTGACGGAAAGATTGTCCGTATCTCTATACCGCCTCTCACAGAGCAGCAGCGCAAAGAACTTGTCAAAGTTGTCAGCAAAATTTGTGAAGAGTATAAGGTTGCTGTCCGGGGTATCCGCAGAGATTCAAATGAACTGTTAAAAGGGTTAAAAAAAGATGGGGATATATCGGAAGATGAGTTATTCAAGGGTCAGGATCAGATTCAGAAAATAACTGATGAATATATCAAAGTAATAGATAATATTTATAAAGAAAAAGAGAAAGAAATCCTTGAATTCTAATATATCTTCCGCTGAATATCAGGAGCTTGATCCTTCAAAAATCCCGTCTCACGTTGCCATCATTATGGATGGCAACGGCAGATGGGCAAAAAAACGGATTTTAAACCGGGTAAAGGGGCATGAGCAGGGGCTGGAAGTTGTGCGCACAATTGTAAGAACCAGCAGGGAAATCGGAATCTCTGTCCTGACGCTGTATGCTTTTTCCACTGAAAACTGGCAGCGCCCGAAAACCGAAGTTACTGCTCTGATGATGCTTTTAAAAAGATTTCTGAAATCAGAATTGCAGGATATGCAGGATAATAATATCCGTCTCACTACCATCGGACAGACAGAGCGTCTTCCTGATGATGTCCGGGATTTGCTTTATGAGACAATGCGTCTGACAGGGAAGAATAGCGGAATGGTTCTGAATCTTGCTCTCAGTTACGGCGGGCGTGCTGAGATTCTCAGAATGGTTCATGATATTGCAAAAAAAGCAGAATCAGGGGATATAGACCCGGATACCATAACAGAGCAGGTTATTTCAGAACATCTTTATACAAAAGGGATACCAGACCCTGATCTGATGATCAGAACCAGCGGTGAGATGCGTATCAGCAATTTCTTGTTATGGCAGATTGCATACTCTGAGATATTTATAACTGATACGTTGTGGCCCGATTTCGGCAAAGATGAATTTGTGCGAATTTTAAAAGATTATCAGTCCCGTGAACGGAGATTCGGAAAAGTGTAAAACCCTAATGGTATTCAAAACCATTAGGGTTTTAAATAAAAAAATGGATCCGATAATTCAGAACACACTCTTTTACGGTGATAATCTTAATGTCATCCGGCAATATATACCGGATAAGAGCATTGATCTGATTTATCTTGATCCGCCCTTTAACTCGAACCGGAATTACAATGTACTTTTCAGAGAAGAGAGCGGAGAAGATTCGCAGGCTCAGATTACCGCTTTTGAAGATACATGGCGATGGGACAGGTCAGCAGAGGATACTTATCTTGAACTGGTAACAGATTCATCTCCGCAAATCTCAAAGATGATCGGAGCTTTACGTGAGTTTATCGGTGAAAATCAGATGATGGCTTATCTGGTGATGATGACAGCAAGGCTGATTGAACTGCACAGAGTTCTCAAGAATACCGGCAGCTTATATCTGCATTGCGATCCCACAGCAAGTCATTACCTGAAGATTGTGCTGGATACAATTTTCGGAGTGAAGAATTTCAGGAATGAAATCAGTTGGAAACGGACATTTTCTCATGGTTCAGCCCAGAAATATGCTCCTCTTCATGATATAATTTTATTTTATACAAAAACAGATAATTATGTATGGAACAGTATAAAAATTGCTCATAATCCTGATTACATTGATAAACATTTTACCCAGATAGATGAATTAACAGGGAAAAGGTTTCAGGCGATTTCTTTGACAGGCGCAGGTATCTGTCACGGAAATAGCGGAAAACCCTGGCGTGATATAAACCCTGCAAATGTCGGGCGGCATTGGGCATTGTCATTATCTGTGCAGAAAAAACTTGGGATAGAGCATGGCAGTATTCAAGATCGTTTAGATGCTCTTGACAAAGCTGGCAGAATTTATTGCACAAAAAAGATAAGGGAGTCCCAAGATTAAAATGGTTTATTGATGATACAGAAGGAACGTCTGTTTCTGATTTTTGGGCTGATATTTCTCCTATTTCGGCGCAAGCATCGGAACGTCTCGGCTACCCCACTCAAAAACCCCTTGCTCTCCTTGAGCGTATTATACAGGCAAGCAGCAATGAAGGGGACTGGATACTTGATCCGTTTGCCGGATGCGGCACTACAATAGCCGCGGCTGAAAAACTCAACCGCAGATGGATAGGAATTGACATCACTCACCTTGCAGTATCCCTTCTGAAATACCGTCTCCGGGACATGCAGCAGGATGTTGACGCTGTAAAAATAGGTAAAAATTATCAGGTTATCGGCGAACCAAAAGACCTTGCCGGAGCGCAGCAGTTGGCAAAAGATGATCCTTATCAGTTTCAATGGTGGGCAAACGGACTTGTCGAAGCAAAGCCAATCCGCGGAGACGCGGGAAGCAGAAAAGGGAAAAAAGGGGCTGACAGAGGAATTGACGGCGTTATCAGCTTTGTTGACGATCCTTCGGGCAAACCGAAACAGGTTCTTGTTCAGGTCAAAAGCGGCAAAGTCGGAAGTAAGGATATTCGTGATCTGGTCGGAACTGTTGACCGTGAAAAGGCGGCTGTCGGGGTTTTCATCATATTGCAGAATCCGACAAAAGAGATGAACAAAGAGGCGGTCTCGGCAGGTTATTATCATTCAGACGGATGGAATATCAGCTACCCGAAAATCCAGATATTTACAATTGAACAGCTTCTGAACAGCGAAAAAATAAATATACCGCCGGTAAATATCACCTTCAGGCAGGCGAAAAAAGAGAAGAAAAAAGGGCTTGGACAATCTTCTCTTGAATTAGCCTGAATTTTTAAGATATTTCTCATCTTTTATAATCCCCTTTAAAACCGCTGATAATTTCTGATGCAAAACAACCCATAACCATTGACATAATCAGGATGTTTGATCTAAAAGAATTTAACATTATGCAGCTTTTTACCGAAAAGAGACAAATTGCAGACTTTGTGACCTTTGTGTCTTTGTGGTAAATAAATAAAGATAAAACAGAAAAAATAATGAAAAGAGAAAGAGCTATGAATCCTGAACTTCAGGAATACCTGACCCAGGAAACCAGAGATATGCTGAACTTCATCTTTGATGGAGTTTATATTGTTGATAAAAAAAGAACAATCCATTTCTGGAGCAAAGGAGCAGAGAGAATAACAGGTTATGCCCCTGAAGAAGTTATAGGAAAATCATGCAGGGATGATATTCTGAATCATCTGGATGAAAACGGCAAACTGCTGTGTATCCGGGACTGTCCCCTGGTCAGAGCAATTGAATCGGATCAGAATATTGAAGAAAAAGTATATCCTATGCACAAAGACGGACATCGCTTTCCTGTCTCCACCCACATCGGGCCCATTAAAACCAAAGAGGGAAAAATCATCGGCGCAATTGAAGTATTCCGTGATATTTCAGCAGAAGAGAAACTTCAGCGAATGGATCTCAAATTCAAAAAACTGATCAGACAATATGTTTCTGACGCCACCTATGATTCGGTCTGGAATACCGTGAGTGAAAATACATCACTTACTGCAAGTACAAAAGACCTCACGGTTTTATTCATTGATATTGTAAAATTTACCACCCTCTCTGAAACCCATGCTCCTGAAAAAGTTGTGGATGTTCTCAATCTCTTTTTCTCTCTGTCATCCCATATTATCCGGCAGCATACCGGAGATATTGATAAATTTATCGGAGACTGCTCTATGGCGATCTTTATTGATGCTCAGGATGCAGTAAATGCGGCAAAAGAGATTGTTCAAAAAGGACTTCCTGATCTGAACAAAATGCTGATATTAAAAGGACTTCCGCAGATAAATCTCCGCATAGGGATTAACAGCGGCAGGCTTGTTCAGGGGAATATCGGTTCTGAGGAGCGGAAAGATATGACGGTGATCGGCGATGTTGTCAATACTGCATCCCGTGTGCAGGGAGAAGCCTCGCCCGGAAATTTTCTTATTACTGAAAGCACGTTATCCCGCCTTGACAATCTTCATGAATTTGTTTTTGCCAAAGAGATTATTTTAAAAGGAAAATCGCTTCCTATCAAATTATATGAGTATAAATTTAACTGACAATAACGAGAATTTGATATAAAAATTTAATCTGTTTAGGAGTTACGCAGTTGAAATACGCTTTTTTATTTAACCGCAGAGAACGCAAAGTAAACCGCAGAGTTACGCAAAGATATATTTTAAAACTTTGCGCCCTTTGCGGTTTATTTTTACGATGCGGAAACTCCACTAATGAAATTCAGCCTCTCACAAGCCCTTTGTCGCGGGCAATCTTCAACCATTCAGGATACTCGCCCATCATAAGGGCGTAGAGTTCATCATCAGCAATATCCGCAGGGTCTTTTATGCTGAAAAAATTGGCGTTATCAACAAACCTGCCGCTCATTTCATCTAATTGTTCCAGAAAACCGAAATCCGGTTTTACCATACGGCTGAAAAAACCTTTGATACCTCCGGCTTTTACATCTTTTTTAGATTCTCCCAATCCCATAAACTGCCAGAATATCGGTTCATAAGCCGCCCATTTTATCTGCGTCTCGGTATATGACTGATCAAGGGTCTCTCCGTCAGTGATAAACATCACATAAATCGGTGAATCCGCACTCACCGGCTGATCCCGTTTCTGTCCCTTTGCATCAGGAAAATAGAATTTCCGAATTGTTTCTATTGCAAGACCGTAACGGGTTCCCCCTTCTAACGGATATTTATCATTGATATTCTTTATAAAACCTTTAAAATTGTCCAGTGTCATTGCTCCTGCTTCATGGGACCCGCTTCCGAAAAGAAAAATATCAATCGATCCGTTATCATCAAACCGGCATCCAAGTGCAAGCGTTTTTTCAGCAAGAGCCTGAACTTTTCCGGATCTGTAAAGCGACGACATTGAACCTGAAATATCAAGACAAAGTGCAACTCTGGCGCTGTGGTCTGTAAGGTTTTTTTCTTTAAGTGCAATATCTGCTTTCTGAACTAATGTATAGATTTCAGGTGATTTCTGCTTTAACACCTGATCAGAAATTTTCTGCTTTAAATTCTGCTCAGAGCCTTTGGATTTACTCTCAATTTTCGGTTTTATATCCATTTGTTTTGATTCTTCTTTTTTGCAGAAAGCGCATTTGGGATATTCCTCTTTTCCTTTTCCGCAAAAAGGGCATTTATCTGAAGCCATTTATTCATCTCCTTTATGTTCAGCGATAAAATCCGTAGGTCGGATTAGCAGAGCTTAACCCGCCGTCTGCACACGGTTTGATCATTCATAATGTCGGGTTACGCTCCGCTAACCCGACCTGTAAACTTAAATAAATTGATTTTACTTCATATTACGGATACGAACTTCAATCTCTTTGACATCTTTGAGCAAATCCGGAATCTTTGATGTATCTGTATCGCCAAAATGATAAGGATAAAGAATCTTTGGCATAAACCCTTTTGCCGCATCAGCAACCATTTCAGGGGGTCATGGCGTTATGATGTAAAAGATGACAACAAAAAACAGCCTGTTCATATACGCCTCCTTTTTAAATAAAATAAATATATTATAAATAAAATAACACATTGTAAAAAAATGACTTGAAAATATCTGATAAATGTATAAAATAGGGGTTTATAAATAGTAGTTAAGCAGTTGGTTTGTAACTGTCTGATTTTTAAAAAAGCTGAATTGTGCAATGCACAATTCGCTTCAGGCAAATCAAAAGTAAGTAACCGATCCGGAAAATTTATGAACGGTTATTTATATTCCATTTTATTAAACATGACAAGGTAAAATAATATCAGAGGAAAAAATGCCATGAAAGAAAAGATACTTATTGTTGATGACGAACCGGATATTCTTGAAGTCCTTAATGATATTCTGACAGAGGGAGGATTTGATGTCAGAGGAACATTAAAGGGAAAAGAGGCGATAGAACTCTTTAAAGCCGAACCTTTTGATGTGGTGATTACAGACATCAAAATGCCGGAAACAGACGGTATGGATGTTATGAAACAGATTCGGGAAATGGATAAAGAGGTAGAGATTATTGTTCTGACAGGGTTCCCGTCGGTTGATATTGCCGTCCGTGCTTTAAAAGATTACGGAGCATTTGATTTTCTTACCAAGCCTTTGAGAAATCTTCAGTACATTTATATTACAGTAGAAAAGGCGCTGGAAAGACGCAGATGGCGAAAAGAGAAAAAATTGCTTATTGAAGCGCTGACCCGCTCCAATGAGGATCTGAAACAGGAGATAACATACAAAGAGCAGACAGAAAAACTTTTAAAAGAGAGTGAACAGTTTCTTGAAAATATATTCAATGCAATTCGGGACGGGGTCAGTATTCTTGATCGTAACTTCAATATTGTCCGCGTCAATTACTGGATGGAAAAGAAATATTCTTCAGGAAAGTCGCTTATAGGGAAAAAATGTCATAAGATTTTTCAGAAAAGAGATTCTCCATGTCCCTGGTGTCCTTGTATTACGACCCTTCAAAACGGCAAGTCCCATACAGAGGTTGTACCGTTTCCGACAGCAAAAAATCCCGCAGAATGGCTTGAGCTTCATACTTATCCCCTGAAAGATGCCAATGGTGAAATATTATATATTATTGATCATATTAAGGATATTTCTCTGCGTAAACAGGCTGAGGAGAGTCTGAGAGTAAAAAGCATAAACCTTGAAGAGGCTAATACAGCTTTAAGGGTTTTGCTGAAAAGAAGAGATGAAGACAGGCTGGAGACTGAAGAGAAGGTATTATTTAATCTCAAGGAACTGGTAACTCCTTATCTGGAGAAAATGAAACAGAGCAGGCTGGATGACAGGCAGAAGACCTTTCTGGAGATTATAGAGTCAAATCTGGATGATATTGTATCGCCTTTTGTCCGCGGTTTATCTCCGAAATATTTAAGACTTACCCCGCAGGAGATTCAGATTGCAAATCTTGTAAAGCAGGGTAAGACCACAAAAGGCGTTGCGGAGCTTCTGAATCTTTCTCCGAGAACGGTTGAGTTTCACAGAAACAGTATCAGAAAAAAAAATCGGTTTAAAGAATGAAAAGATAAACCTCAGAACCTATCTCCTGTCTATTACATAAAATAAAACCATAAGGGACTTCGGTGAGCTCAGTCGAACCGTTTCTGAAACCCTTATGGTTTTAACCGGCAGTGAACAAGCTAAGTACACACCGGCATAAATACGCCGCCGATTATAATGTCGGGTTACGCTTCGCTGCAGATTTTTACACTTTCCGGAGTTGCAATTGGCATTACCGATTGTTATTTCCCTGACAGCCACCGCAGTAAAGAGCATGGACAATCAACTTCGTATCACATTGATGACACTACTGCCATTGCACTGGAGCAGTTTGCCATGGGGCTTGCTCCGGGGCTTGTGCTGATGACGCTTGCATTTATCGTGAATTTATCGGTCTCTTTTTTGCGGAAGAAATAAAAATATAGCGGATCAGCAGGAATCCCTGTTTTTTTATTAATATATAAATCAATCTTTTATAAAACTTTAACAAGTTTGTTTCAGAATCTGTTGCAAAAAAAATACATAATAGGCTATAAAGAATTAGAAATCAGGAATCAGGAATTTGCATAATTAATTTTTTTTTTAACGGGATATAGCTTATGCACTTATATCAGAGAACAGTTATAAAGCCGGTTTCCTGCTCGGGTGTGGGACTTCATTCAGGTAAAAGAGTAAATATGACTATAAAGCCTGCGCCTATTAATTACGGGATAAGATTCATAAGAACAGATTTGCTGGATAAGCCTGATATTTTTGCTCATTTTAACATGGTTGTTGATACAAGCCTTGCAACTGTTTTAGGAAATAACGGATGCATTGTTTCAACCATAGAGCATCTTATGGCAAGCTTTGCCGGACTCTCTATTGATAATGCGATTGTAGAATTGGATGGCTATGAAGTGCCGATAATGGACGGGAGCGCCGGTCCTTTTACATCATTGATACTGTCAGCGGGGATAGAAACCCAGTCAGCCCCCAAATGTTTTTTTATCATAAAAGAACCTATTGAATTACAGGAGAATGAAAAATTTGTTGCTGTATATCCGTCTTCAACATTTAAAATCACCTGCACCATAGATTTTGCACACCCCCTGATTCAGAAACAATCCTATTCCATAGATATATCAGATAAAACTTTTGAGCAGGAGATATGCAGAGCAAGAACATTCGGTTTTATTTATGAAATAGAATATATGAAGCGTTACGGACTTGCACAGGGAGGGTCTCTTGACAATGCTGTGGTTCTTGATAAAAATGATATTCTGAATAAAGAAGGCTTGCGGTATAAGGATGAATTTGTCCGGCATAAGATTCTGGATTGCATAGGAGATTTTTCTCTTCTCAGAATGCCGATACTGGGGCATCTGGTAATCAATAAATCGGGGCATGCTTTTAACCATGCCTTTCTTAAAGAATTCTTCACACGGAAAGAATCATGGGAAACCCTTACAATGCCAACGGGGGAATTAGGAATTGGAATATCAATCAGAATTATAATTATTCTTAATTTCTAATTTTAAATTTCTGATTCCTGTTAAATTTTGATGAAGAGGAAAGTATGCGCCATTTTTTTTGGCATACTCTTTTTTACACAAAGTTCAGTCTTTGCAAAAAATGTAAGAGTTGCCAATATAAGCATTACCAATACCTATAACGGTATCGAACTCGTTTATCTGAATATAAAAGGTGCGTTTAATGAAGAGATGGGAAAAGCGATTTTAAGCGGCGTGCCGGTTACATTTTCATTTTTTATCGTCCTTAACAAAGTCCGTACAATCTGGTTGAGCAAAGAGATTAAAGAGATACGGATAACGCATACGGTTAAATACAGCAGTCTGAAAAAAGAGTTTATCATAAAGAGATCATGGGAGAATGACAGGTCTCTGGTTGTAAAATCCTTTAATGAGGCAAAAAAACTGATGACAGAGATTGAACATCTGAAGATTCTTTTCTCTCCTCCTTTAGAAAAAGGTGAAAAATATCGGATCAGCGCCAAAGCTGAACTGAGTAAGATTACCCTTCCTTATTATCTGCATTATGTTCTCTTCTTTGTATCTCTCTGGGATTTTGAAACAGACTGGTATTCTATAGATTTTGTTTATTAATATATTTTAAGTTATAAAATGGCGGACACGCTCGCTCGCTATAGCTCTGCGCCCTACTATTTAGCTTCTTTTTAGAGGTTTATCATCGGGAAGAACTTAAATAACATCCTCGCCTGCTTTTTGTCTATTCTGCTTTTTTATATGGCAGGCTGTGCAGGAATCAGAAAATCCCCTGAAAATATCAATGATCTTTGTGAAATTTTTCGGGAAAAGGAATGGTATCGGAGTGCTTATACTTCTTATCAGAAGTGGGGAGTTACTATTCCGGTGATGATGGCGATTATGTATCATGAATCTGCCTTTAAAGCCAAAGCAAGACCTCCCCGAACAACCTGTCTTTTTATATTCCCGGGTCCCTGCCCTTCATCAGCTTACGGATATGCACAGGCAATAGACAGCACATGGGAAAATTACAGAGAGTTTACAGGGAACCGGTGGGCTGACAGAGATGATTTTTCAGACGCCATAGATTTTGTCGGCTGGTACTGCCATATCAGTTACAGGGAATGCGGAATCAGCAAGGATGATGCTTATCAGCTTTATCTTGCATATCATGAAGGACAAGGGGGATTTAACCGTCAGACCTATAATAAAAAAGCATGGTTAAAAGAAGTAGCAAACCGTGTTCAGAGAAGAGCAGATATTTATGCAGATCAGCTTAAATCATGTGAACGGGAATTTCAGAGAATAGGCGGAGGGTGCTGCCTCTTTCCTTTTTAAATAGTACATGACCGCATTGATTATGACGGGTAAGATTCCGTAAGACCTGCGGGGTTTTGGAAACCCCGCAGGTCTTACCCATCAAAATTACTGCGGTCATGTAATAGGTTTTAGGTGTTAAGTTTTAAGTAAACAGTTATCATTGGGAAATTAATAACTTAAAACCTAAAACCTAAAACCTAAAACTTTTCCCTTAAAACCGATAAAAAAATTGCTGTTTGCAATTATTCAGGAAACTATGATATATTTTATACATAATGAAAGATGGCTCATCAATCTTTTTTGTGGATTTGCGTAGGGGCGAATAATTATTTGCCCCTACTTAAATTTCCACAAAAATCCTTGAAAAACCTGAAAGATTAAATTTAAAGGATGGCTACTATATATGAGCGAAGAATTAAACGAAGATAAAAATCAGATAAAACTGACATTCTCCGATATAGAACTCTCCAGACAATTATTCGGAGAGCAGAACAGCAACCTTCAGAGAATAGCAAAGGCAACCGATACAGTCATAAACGCCAGAGGGAATACTGTATTTATACAGGGTGATGCACTTCAAATGAGCCTTTCCCGGAATGTGCTTACCCAGCTGTACGCATTGTTAAAAGAAAAGTATCCTGTCTATCCGAGTGATATTGATTATGCAGTCAGGCTTTTAAAAGAAGATGACCGGGTTAAATTAAAAGATATTTTTTTGGATACAGTATATGTAACATCAAAGAAAAATTCTATTACCCCTAAAAGCCGTTCTCAGAAAGAATATATTGACGCCATACGGAGTTTTGATATTGTCTTCGGTGTCGGTCCCGCGGGAACAGGAAAAACCTATCTTGCAATGGCAATGGCTGTTGCGGCGCTTTCAAAAGGAATGGTCAACCGGATTATTCTGACCCGACCCGCTGTTGAAGCAGGTGAGGCTTTGGGATTCCTGCCCGGTGATCTTGCTGAAAAGGTTGATCCTTATCTCAGACCCCTTTATGATGCTCTTCATGATATGATGAAATTTGAAAAAGCATCAAATCTTATTTTACAGGGCGCAATTGAAGTGGCTCCCCTTGCCTTTATGAGGGGTAGAGCAATGCCTTTATACAGTCTTATAATGACTCCGGCAGGTTGGCGCACAATGGGAAGTTTAGATGTCGGTGATGATGTAACAGGTTCTGATGGTCAGCCTGTAAAAGTAACAGGTGTATTTCCGCAAGGCAAAAAAATGGTCTATAGGGTTACGATGACTGACGGATCATCTGCGATAGCGTGTGCTGAACATCTTTGGACAGTTCGCACCGCATCAGACAAACGCAGAAATAAACCCGCCCGAGTTTTAGAAACTCAGGAAATTATGCGGGATTTAAAATCTTTTCATCAGTATCGCTATGAATTGCCTTTACTTTCTGCGCCTGTGAATTGGCGGCATCGTGAAACGCCGGTTGATCCGTATTCATTGGGATTATTACTCGGCGACGGTTGTATTACAGGAAAGACTTCGCCAGGTTTTTCCACATCTGACGCTGAATTAGTTTCATTTTTAGAATTCGGGCTTGCAGATATGGAGCTTTTATTTCAGCAAAAATCAGAATCAGATTACACAATTACAAAATCAGCCGGACTCGGCGGAATCGCTCTCAATCTATTAACTCAGGCATTGCCTGAATTGAATTTATCAGGAACATATTCATATACAAAATTCATTCCTGAGATTTATCTTTACAACAGCCCTGAAGTCCGTCTTGCTGTATTGCAGGGTTTGTTGGATACAGACGGCGGACCTGTTACGCAATCAGGTCGGACTTGCCGAATTCAATACTCCACAACATCGGAACAGCTTAAAGATGACGTAATATTTCTTGTCCGTTCACTTGGCGGCGTTGCCACGTGTCGCAGACGTAAAGCAGAAGGAATAAAACCCGGTTTTGCCCGTGGAAAAGAAATTATATCCTGCAATGACGCATTTGTGATGGATATACGTTTGCCAAAAGATTTAGAACCCTTCCGTCTCAAACGCAAGGCAGACATTTATCATAAACACGGACGGGGACTACCAATACGTTTTATTAAAAGCATTGAACCTGTCGGCATGGAGGAAACACAGTGTATAAGCGTTGCCGCATCAGATTCACTCTACGTTACAGATGATTTCATTCTTACACACAATACATTGAATGATTCTTTTATTATTCTGGATGAGGCGCAAAATACCACATCCGAGCAGATGAAGATGTTTTTAACCCGTATAGGATTCAGTTCCAAAGCTGTGATAACAGGGGATATAACCCAGATTGATCTCCCGCCTGAAAGAGAATCAGGGCTTATTCAGGCAAAGAGCATTTTACAGGATGTTGAAGGAATCAAGTTTGTCTTTTTTTCAAAGACAGATGTGGTAAGGCATAAGCTGGTTCAGGAGATTATCAGAGCGTATGAGGAACTGGATGCCAGCAAAAAAAGAAGATGAATAAAAATATAAAGAAGATCAGGGAATTTTTTGATTACAGCAGTGTTATCCGCTGGGGAATCCTGACAGGTGTAATAAGCCTGTTCACAGTTTTCCTTTATCCGAATCTGATTGTTCAGAGATACTTTTATAAAGTCGGGGATATAGCTGAAAAAGATGTAAAAGCTCCGAGAGATTTTTTTGTAGAGGATAAAACAGCTACAGATATAAAACGGCAGGAGGTTTATGAAGAAAGTTTAACGATTTATGACTATGACGGAAAACTCTTATCCCAATTGACAAGCCAGATAGATGAATCTTTTGCTGAAATGCGGGAAATCTTTGAATCGGAAAAAAATATAAACAGGGTTGATTCAAGTCTGAGACTTGAACCAACTGAAGGTCTGAGACTTGAACCAACAACTGGACTCCCCAAACATGAACCGAATACATATACATTCCCGCCGCCTGCTGCTTCAAGTTCCGCTGTTGAAGCGGCAACAGTTGAAAAATCTCTGCATGACAGAATATGGGAGATGAAGCCGGAGTTTGAAAAAAAGCTCGGAATCTCTGTCCATGATGAATCTTTTAAACTGCTCGAAAAAGAAGAATTTTCCAAAAATATAGCAGATGCGGTGAGCAGTATTGTTACCCAGATACTGGAGAACGGGGTGGTATCAAATAAAGATGTTCTTCTGAGAGAAGACGGGAAAGGGATTATTTTACGGACTCTGGAGAGCAGAACAGAAACAACCGTTCAGAATTTAAAAAAATTTTACGGACCTGATCAGTACAAAGATATGGTCAGTATTATCGGCAAGCCCATGCTCAAAGATATGAGACCCGCCATAGTTCTGCTGATTGTTGATTTTGCCCGGCGCATAATCCAGCCGAATATCACGTTAAACAAAAGTGAAACTGAAAAAAGGAAAAAACTTTCAGCAACAAATATTGAGCCGGTTCCTTACAAAATCAAGCAGGGAGAAATGCTGTTACGGGAAGGGGAGCGGGTAACTCAGGAGCAGTTGCAAATCATTCAGATTCTGAATAAACAGAATAAAATTGAAAAAAAATACATCAAAACTGCCTGGCGCTGTCGGAATTATCCTGTCGCTTCTTCTGATTACTTATTTTCTCCATATCTCTCATACAAGTCATGTTCCGGGGAGCAGTACAAACAAAGATGCTCTTTTTCTTGCTGTTATCCTGATATTATTCTCTATGCTCCCTAAAATGTCATATTTTTTATTTGAGCAGATATCCTATAACATGCCGTTTCCAGTCTCTTCTTCATCCATGACTTTCGGAATCCCGCTTGCATCAGGAGCTATGACTATATGCCTCTTTATGGGGCTTGAAATTGCTGTTCCGTTTGGTATGGTTACTGCAATATGTACAGCAGTCATATTTCAGAACAGATTTGAAATTTTTACCTATTTTCTGCTCAACAGTCTTATGGCTGCATATTGGATGCAGAATTGCAGGGAACGTAAAGTATTTATCACTGCCGGAGCAAAACTCGGTCTTCTGAATATTCTCCTTGCAACCGCAACACATGCTTATATCGGTTCTTCATGGGATATGAACCTTTTCTGCGACTGGGGATTTGCTTTTATTGG
The DNA here is from genome assembly GCA_963806835.1 of uncultured delta proteobacterium. Taxonomy (GTDB): domain Bacteria; phylum Desulfobacterota; class Desulfobacteria; order Desulfobacterales; family CAWEAR01; genus CAWEAR01. The sequence goes on along the minus strand of CAWEAR010000041.1, from coordinate 156,934 downwards.
AGGTATTACAGCAGGAATTGTTACCGCAGGGATTGCCCCGCTTCTTGAAATCACCTTTGGTTATACCACAGATATAACCCTTCTGGAACTGGCAAACCTTGAACAGCCGATTCTCAGAAGGCTTATGCTTGAGGCTCCCGGAACTTATCATCATTCGGTTATTGTAGGATCCATGGTTGAGGCTGCCGCGTCTGAAATCAAAGCAAATCCTCTGCTTGCCAAGGTATGCGGATATTATCATGATATAGGAAAAGTCAAAAAGCCTTTATATTTTATTGAAAATCAGACAGACGGCAAAAACCGGCATGATAAACTTGCTCCTTCCATGTCAAGCCTTATTCTGATCTCCCATGTCAAAGAAGGGGTTGAAATGGCAAAAAAATACCGGCTGGGACAGGTTATCACAGAGACAATCCGGCAGCATCACGGCACAAGCCTTATCTCTTTTTTTTATGAAAAAGCAAAGCAGATAAAAGGGGAAGAGAATGTCAAGATTGAAGATTTCTGTTATCCTGGTCCCCGTCCCCAGACCAAAGAGGCTGGGCTTGTAATGCTGGCTGATGTGGTTGAAGCCGCATCCAGAACTTTGGAAAACCCCACACCGTCCAGAATCAGCGGGCTTGTCAACAAGCTGATTAATAAAATTTTTTCCAACGGGCAGTTGGATGACTGCGAGCTGACTTTAAAAGACCTTCATAATATCGGAAAGAGTTTTAACAAGATATTAAACGGCATTTATCATCACAGAATTGAGTATCCTGACAGTGATAAAAAAGAGGTCAAGGAGAAAACAGAAAAATCTGAGCAGCTTACAGCAGGTCGGGTTAGCGCAGCGTAACCCGACAATGCAATCAAGTAGGGGCGAATAATTATTCGCCCCTACATATTCCCCCTTCCCTGAAGGGCGGGTAGGGGCGAATAATTATTCGCCCCTACATATTCCCCTTATTCGCCCTTACATATTCCTCTTATTTGCCCCTACATATTTCCCCCTTCCCTTCAGGAAAGGGGTCGGGGGTTAAGTTTGGAATTGTTACAAAGCAGAGCCTCGTAACGAGATTAAGCAGATTATGAACAGAAATTCTAAAATTATAATTTCAGCGATTATCACAGCAATCTTTTTTCAATATCCGTCTATATCGTATGCCCGCACCATTGCACTGGTTTATGATGATTCAGGAAGCATGAAAGGAAAAAATAAATGGATATATGCAAATTATGCTTCCCAGAGCCTTGCCGCTCTTTTGCGACAGAATGATGATACATTGGCGGCAGTGCTGATGAGTTCGCCGGGAAGAGTAAACCGGATGGGAACCGGACAAAAAATTCTGGAACGCATCAGAAATCAATGGGGTGCAAAAGGGGAAACACCGTATAAAGCGGTTGAAACTGCTATGGATGAACTCCTGAAGAGTGCTGTAAAACAGACCGGAGCATTTGACAGACAAAAACAGGACTGGCTGATTGTCATGACAGACGGTCAGTTCTTCAAGTCTATGAATGAAGCTGAAAAAAATAAGCTGAGAGATGATATAAAAAACAGGTATATTGACAAAAGCAGAGGGCTTATAAGGATTGTATTTTTCTTAATCGGCGAAGACGCGGATCGGCTTGTTCCCCATCTTTGGGAAGAGGCTGCACCTGAGCAGGTGGATATTGTTACAGCCGCAAATGAGCAGGATATTGTCAGAAAAATGAGTGAAATCGCTGCCATGATAACCGGGCGTGATATTAAAGATACAGATGTTGTCAGAAAAGAGAAGAGCATCTGTTTAACCTCTCTTTTTCCGGTAAGAAGGATAACTCTTTTTGAGCAGGGAATTTCCGGCTATCCCGCAGCAGTTGACGGAATTGAATTTCCGGGTGTAAGCAATGCACAGGATACTGTTCCTGAATCCCTTGATATAAAGAGTCCGAAAGGGAATATGGCAGGGAAAGTTACTCATTGCCGGGATAAAATGATTATGCCTGCGGGTGAATATGTAATCAGGTTTAAAGAAAATATTGAAAAAAAGGATATTCAGGTACTTTTAGAGACCGCTGTTGATTTCAGGGTCATCCTGCGGGATAAAAAAGGGGAGATTAAAGCTCCTGATAAAAACGGCGTCTTTAAACTTTGTCAGTCTCAGGATATATTTGCAGATATTCAGTTCTTCAAGGCTGAATCCAATGAACCGCTCTTTCTTGATGCAGTCAATACAAAAGATTTGAATGTAACAGTCTCTTTTGATACAGCAAAAAAGCAACTGACTTTTGATAAAAATACCGGCAAATTCTTTTCCATGCCCTTTGCTGTAAGACCGGGAATGCAGACTTTATCTGCTGAAACAAACAGCCCCGGTTATTTTCATTTAAAATCAAATATTCTGACCATTGAAGGAGAAAACTGTATTGTTGATAAGAAAATGGTTCTCAGCAATAATGAAGTGGAAGTTCCTTATATTTATTCAGAAGAGCCGGTTTCTGTCAATCAGAGTATTGATTTGAAAGTGGATGAAACAGGCGGAAAGACCCTGAAATCCCGGCAGGATTATAATTTGTCAGCAGAGGGGATTCCCCCGGGGATTTTTATCAGAATACAGGGAATACCCTGAACTTCTGAATCACAGCCATTCTGAAATTGATAAAATCCCTTTAAAACAGGGAGAAATTTTGCCGGTTGAAATCCTCCGCAACCGTGAATATCAGGCAGATAAGCCATCTGAAATAAAGCTGAAAATATTCTCTGATGATTCAATGGTTCATTGGGAAAAAGATCAGTCTGTATTTACATTAAAACCTGTCCCAAGAAACATTACCTTAGAACCTGTAAATAACCAATGGCGTGTTTCTGTTCTTGATCTGAAGCAGGCACCCCCTTTTGATCTGCTCCTCAAAGCTGACGGGAATCTGATTTCCCAAGATGAGATAAAGGCATGGAGTATTCAGTATAATACATCAGGGCGAATAGAGCTTGATATAAAACCGGATAATGCACGCTCTCTTTTTCATCTTCAGCCCCGTCCTTATAAATGTTCAGCCTGCTGGACAAGCAGCGGGAATCTTCAGGTTGAACTGAATGCAAAAAGTCCTTTTCCTTCGGAGACGTGCAGAAATATTGTGAGTCTGAATATTGAAGATGCTCCTTTTTGGAAAAGATGCCGGAACCTGATTCTCACGATTTTCTTTATTCTTTTATTTTTATGGTGGCTGATAGGAATTATCAGAAAACCGAGGTTTGCCAAAGGGAAGCGTGATTACATATCAGCGGAAGCAGAGTCATATTGAATCAAGACCCGTAACAGAATCCCTGCCCGGTAACTGGTTTTCCAGATGGCTTATTCCATATATTCCTGAAAAAAAGAGCATAAGGAAAATTACATTTACGCCCGGAAATACATCAGGTTCTGTTACTGTCACAAAAGATCAGGAGCGGGATAATGTTACTGTTGACGGTTCTCCGCAGGATCGTCCATGGCGGCATGATCTGAAGCTCGGCAGAAATTCCACATTGGAAGAAGAATTCGGAAATCAGACTGAGCGATATACATATAAATAACCCAAGTTGCCACCTTTGCTCCTGCCGGACTTCGGCGTGAGCTCAGTCGAACGATTGACAAATCCGGCAGCGGTTCGGATTTGTCAATCTTCCACCGGGTGGACAGATGCTATTGTTCCAACAGATCGCAACTTGAGTTATAAATAGAAGCGTGAGAACGGGATTAACATTAGAAATTGCAAAAGAATTAAGGATATAAAATAGCATGTCACTTGATCTTATTCAACAAATTGAGGAATATCTTTCAGATGAGGCAAAACTTTATCAGGATTGGTATCTTGGCATCAGTCCGCCTAAAACAGATTCCGATACTAAATTTGTTGCTGTTAAGCCTTCTCTTGAATCTATGAAAAAGAGATTTGACGCATGGTTTAAGCAGAATTGCGGTTTTATCAAAGATGCTTTTTGTAAACCTGCAAATAGCAAGTCTGTACAGACATGCTGTGAAAAATGGAAAAAATGGCGTGAAAAAAAGACTTTTCACACCAGACAGCATTTGATTGTCGCAATTGTAACAGATATAGCCCTTTCGCCTTTAGTTCATCCAAGCCATACAGTTGTAACTGTAACTTTGCTTTTTGCTAACGGTTATCTGGATTTGCTTTGTATTGACTGTGATAAAGAATGTCCTGAAGAATAAGAGATTTATCCGCATGACTCAAGAGAAACTCAAGCACTTTATTCATAGCCAAATCAAAAACGCCAGCGTGAAAATCTTTGTGGGAGTGATTTTCAAGGCACAGGATTTTTCATTACCCCGGAATATATTTTGACAGCATATCACTGTATTGGCGAATCTCCTGTTGATATTATTGCATAAACACGGTTTGACGGCGAATTTCCTGCAAAACTTGAAAAAGAAAAATCCCTGAGAAGTGAGCAGTATGATATTTCAGTGCTGAGAGTCATGTATAAAAGCGATTCTTTTTTGCCGCTTGGGTTTGTGTCAGAGCAGAACGGAAGATTCCGAAGATTTTATCTGATGGGCAAATGATTACCGGCATTATATGGCGATTTAAAGTGAAAAGAGAATTTTACGTTTATATTGAAACGGTTTTTATGCTATGACAACGAGATAGGAACTCAATGAAATGGATGTGAAATATACTTTAAACGGTTTTGATTTTGTGTGGGATGAAGAAAAAGCGGAAGCAAATTTTAAGAAGCATAAAATATCGTTTGAAGAAAGTTGTGAGGTTTTCTTTGATCCGTTCTATAAATTGGAAGATGCAAGTCGGACAGATGAGATAAGATGCGGTATTATCGGATATTCAGAATCCGGAAATATACTTTATGTGGTTGCCGTTGACAAAGAAGATTATGCGTGGCGAATTGTATCTGCCAGAAAAGCTGTAAGAAAGGAGAGAATCCGGTATGAAAAAGAAAATGATACCCGTTGAAGAAAGAGAGACAACGACAATTTCTCTGCAAATACCATGTGATATTATTGATGACCTGAAGTTTATTTCTGAAGCCAGAGGCATTACAAACCTTCAGTCGCTCATCAAATTTTATGTAGGACAGGGACTCCGAAAAGATATTGCAGAACTTAAGAGAAAAAATTCCGCAAAAGAAATCATGGATAAATACAAATCCCGAAAAATTCGGAATGATTCGGAACGGGAAATTCAGGAAGGCAAAGGCATCGGACATGAAGATTTCCGGAAAGAACTTGAAACAGAAACACAACCCTGATGTAAGCGGGCAGGACAGGGTTTTGTGTGATGATATATTGAGTGAACCGTGATTCACGTATGATTGTGCGTATCTACAAGGATTATATGTAAGAAAGGATTTTGAATCGCGGATTGAACGGATTTAACAGTTGTGTAGGGCGGACTAAGCGGAGCGTGTCCGCCATGTTCACTGCTTGAAAAATATCTTTAAATAAAGGAGAATCCGGATTTTGGCTGTTAAATTTCAGGATTGTTTCGGAAGAGAATTTGAAATGTCAGAATCAGTATGGAAACATATCAAGACTAATCATCCTGAAATTTCAGAGCAGGTTATTCAGGATGTACTGACATCACCGGAAATTATTGTGAGAAGCAGTTGGGATTTCTTCAGTTTTCTGTATTACAGGAAAACCGGCAAATATTACAAAACAGTTGTGACAGAGATGAGAGAGAAAAGAATAAAGACCGCCCTGACAGCAGATAAAGTCAAACAAGGAGATATTATATGGAAAAAAACCTGATGAGACTTTCTTATGACAAAGAGTCGGATGTGCTGTATATCACTTTCGGTATTCCCCGGTTCGGAATTGATGAAGAGACAGATGACGGTATTTTTGTCAGGAGAGATGAGACAAGCCGTGAAATTATCGGTGTGACGGTTATGGATTTTGAAAAACGCTTTTCTGAAAGAACAGAAGAAATTCTGAATGTTTCTCTTGAAGATATTGTTTCTCTTTCTGCATAAAAAGATCAGCTCCGTAGGTTGGGGTTCATTTCATTCACCCCAACCTACGCGCTTTAATGACAGGTTGCAATTAATCGGATGATCTGATATATCTCCTGAAAAAGCTGAGTTTCCTGAAGAAACTTGGCTTTTTGTCAGTCAACAACAATAACAACGGAGTGAAAACGGGATGCCAAAAATAGGAAAAATACAGGTTGCCAATGGTGTTTATTGGGTAGAAGTGCCGGAAGCCAAACTTTATGTATTATGCGGTTGTCCGGCTGACAGTGTTAAGCATCTGATGAAACGGGGATTGATTGTAACCAAAGAGCAGAACGGAGTTATCTTTGAAACCGGTCCCAATGCTGTACTGCTTTCTGATGTACTGGTGCAGAACGGGAGTTTCTCCAATCTGGCGGAATTTCCGGTATTGCAGATGTTATATAAGCAGGGGATGATATTGCCGAATCATCCGAATAACACCGGTGTCAAACCGATGCTGATCGGTCTGAGAGAACAGGTAGAGGCTCAGATGCAGTACATTTACCGGGGCAATTACGGGCTTGTTTCCGAAGATGAAATAATGCAGACTGATATTCCCCGGGAAACTGCCCATGACATGATGCGTCTTAAATTAAAATTTGCATTCGGAAAGATCAGCCCCGCGGATCAGCTTCTTGACAGCCGGATTGTTGAAAATGAGCCGGTTGAAATCAGAGACGGGGTTTTTATCCGCCGCGTCCGTGTGAATATCTTTGAATTTGAATATAAAAAAGAGTATGTTACAGTTGATCTCAATCTGGCGTCCCATGAAAGTTATGAAGCTCCTTACCGTCTCGGATTTCATCATATCAAGCGGGAATATTTTGCTGTAATTCATTCCGGCGAAGGAGACGGCTGGAATGTCAACAGCCCATGTATGTCGAGTATTCTCATGTTTCAGGGGAAGATTTTCCTGATTGATGCTGGTCCGAATGTATTATACAGCCTGACTGCTTTGGGAATAGGCGTAAATGAGATTGAAGGGATTTTTCATACCCATGCCCATGATGACCATTTTGCCGGTTTTACAACCCTGATGAGGTCAGATCACAGAATCAAATATTATGCAACGCCCCTTGTCCGTGCCTCTGTTGCAAAGAAACTCTCTGCTCTGATGACCATTGAAGAGAAGAATCTCTTTGATTATTTTGAGGTTCATGATCTGGAGTTTGATGTCTGGAATGATATTGACGGACTGGAAATAAAACCTGTATTTTCTCCTCATCCGGTGGAGACCAGTATCCTTTTTTTCAGAACCCTGTGGGAAAACGGCTACCGCTATTATGCCCATCTTGCAGATATTGTGGCATTGAAAGTTCTCAAAGGAATGATCACGGATAATCCCTCAGAAATAGGCATCTCCCGCAGTTATTATGAGCAGGTCAGAAAAGAGTATCTGGCAGATGTTCAAATTAAGAAGATTGATGTGGGCGGCGGTCTTATTCATGGAGATGCAGAGGATTTCAAAGAAGACCCTTCAGAAAAAATTATTCTGTCACACACTTCTATGGATCTGACCAATAAACAGAAAGAGATCGGTTCAGGCGCACCCTTTGGCATGGTGGATATTATGATTCCGACCTCTCAGGACTATTTGCAGTTGTATGCTCTTGAATTTCTGCAATCTTATTTCCCGTCTGCTCCTGTTTACCAGTTGAAAATTCTGCTGAACAATACAGTACTTCAGTTTAACCCTGAGTCCATTCTTCTGAAACGGGGTGTTATAAATGAGGATATTTATCTGATTTTGACAGGAAATGTTGAACTGATTCAGACAGAACTCGGCGTCCACAATATATTATCCGCAGGAGCGCTGATAGGTGAAATGTCAGGTCTTGCAGGAATACCGTCAACAGGAACCTATCGTGCGGTCAATTTTGTACAGGCATTGCGCCTGTCCCGGAGCCTTTATTTCAAATTTGTTACACGGAACAAACTATACTCCAATATCAAACGGTTAAAGGATAACCGGGAATTTTTGCAGAAGACATGGTTATTCGGCGAAGTGGTATCTTATCCGATACAGAATAAACTTGCAATCTCTATGATTTTCAGAAATTATGAACCCGGAGAGGTTTTTTCCAGAGATATTCATTCTGCTATTTTTATTGTAAAAACCGGAAAACTTCAACGGTATATCGGAGATAATGTTTTTGAAACTCTTACAGCAGGCAATTTCTTCGGGGAAGAATGTGTATTATTCGGCACAACCAGCCTTTTTCAGATTCGTGCGGCAGAGCCGACTGAAGTATATCAGATTCACGGAGATGTGCTTCTTGATATTCCGGTGGTCAGATGGAAACTCTTTGAAACATTCCAGAAGCGTATGCGTCTGATTTTAAAACCGGAGCTTACCGGCTTGCCTCCTTTCCACTGGCGGGATGAATACAGCATCAATATTCAGAAAATGGATGATCAGCACAAAGATATATTTGACAAAGCAAATATTCTTTATAAAGCAATCGGTTCCGATATGGAAAAATTCTGTATTGAGAACGCTCTGAACGGTCTGATTAATTCAATTAAATTTCACAGTTCCGATGAGGAGCTTCTGATGAAGCAGCACGGCTATCATGATTATGAACTCCACAGAGGAAAGCATCAGCTTATCATCAATGAAATAGAGGAGATTCAGCGGCAGTTCAGAAAAAATGATATAGAGAAAACAAATAAAGCAGTTCTTGAGCTTTTCAGAAAATGGATTATCAGCGATATTCTGACCGAAGACAGAAAATATGCTCATTTTCTTAATAAAAAAGGGATTTCTTAAAAAATTAGGAGTTACGCAGTTGAAATACGTTTTTTTATTTAACCGCAAAGAACGCAAAGGAAAACGCAAAGTTCCGCAAAGATATATTTTAAAACTTTGCGATCTTTGCGGAGAACTTTGTGATCTTTGCGGTTCATTTTTACGATGCAGAAACTCCAACTGTGTAGCTCCTATGATAATCAGCAGATCGAAAAAGTTCGTAGTACCGCCTTCAGGCGGTTTGGCGTGCTGCGGTAACCGTCTGATTTAACACGGAACCGCCTAAAGGCGGTACTACAGACTTTTACAAATTTCCGATATACTGATAATACAAAAACTGATACAGATTTGCAATATCAGACTACCATGAAAAAAACTAAGTTTCTTGAAGAAACTTAGTTTTTTTTTAACCGCCAATCTGATGATTATTGTTGATTATTGGGAATGAATCTTTTAGAATACAAATAAATCTGATACAAATATTAACAAAATGAAATCATAAAGTTTATCTTCAGACTCACGGATTTTTGAATTCTTCCGATTTTTTTCTGAAATAAAAACGGTATATTAAAATGAGAAAATCATTTCAGGAAGTTTCATCAGACAATGAAAAACAACCTTCAATATTTTTGGCGATTTTTATTATAAGTATCGTTACACTGATACTTATCACCGCAACGATCTTTCACAGCATCAATGTTCACCGGGAGATTATTCAGTTGGCAACAGAGCAGTTTAACAGGCAGCAGTCTATCTTGGCCCGGTCTGTCGCCAATCAGATTGAAAGTTTTCTGACATACATTGACAGCGATCTTTTTAAACTCTCTGAAATCCCCCGCGTGGCAAATACTGAAGAGGGAACCCTTGAACAGATACAATATTTTTATAAAGGAATACCGCCGAAAACTTCTCTGCGTATTCTGGATAAAAACGGTATTCTCCGTTTTATCTATCCTGATAAAGGATGGCATACTGATATAATTGGAAAAGATTACCATGAAGAGGCATATTTTCAGAAAGCTGTAAAAACCCGAAAAACAGTTATCTCAGGTTTAATCTCCAATGAATCCGGTGATAAGCGTATCAGGGTGGCAAGACCGATCATTATAAAAGATCAGAGCGGAAAAGAGGAAGTGAACGGCGTTATTGTCGGTTCTTTTGATCCCGCATCTCTCTCTGTTTTTGTCTCTCCTGTTGTGGCAGGCAATACAGGATATGCATGGCTTTTAAATGAAGATGGTGTTTTTCTTGCACATTATGAAAAAGATTTTATTTATCAGAATGCCTTTCATATCCGTCAAAAGAAAAATCCTGAAATTGCCTATGATATTATTGACAATATTCAGCGGGAAATGATGGCTGGAAAAGAAGGGATTACACGCTATATATCAGGATGGCACAGAAATACAGAGGGGCGGGTTGAAAAATTTATTGCTTATACGCCGGTTCATGTATTTGACAAGATCTGGTCGGTGGCGGTCTGTGCGCCGGTTGATGAAGTAGAAGAGGTAGTCAGAAAATCATACCGTAATGCTCAATATACACTTGGAATGATTATTTTTATTCTGATTATAGGCAGTATCTGTGCATTTACTATTCCCTATCGCTGGTCAAAGGTGCTGCATAAAGAGATAAAAATAAGAAAACAGATAGAATATGCTCTGGGTGAGAGCATTATATTCTCCACGAGTCTTATCTGTGCAATGAAAGACGGACTGATTATACTGAATAACCATGGAGTTCATCTGGATGTTAATTCCGCATTCTGTCAGATGACCGGATATTCAAGTAATGAGCTTATCGGCAAAGGACTCCCCCATCCTTACTGGGCTGAAGAGGGAATAAAAGATATAGAGTATGCTTATCAGAAAATGCGGAACGGAGAATTTGAAGATTTTGAACTGATATTCAAACAAAAGAACGGAGAGCGTTTTCCGGTTATTTTCACCCCTTCCCAGATTACAGATGATCATAATAATTTTGTCAGTTTTTTTGCAAATATCAAAAATATTGAGAACCGGAAGCGTACTGAAGAGGCGCTCCGGGCGGGTGAAGAACGCCTGCGCCGTATGATTGAGAGAATGCCGGTCGGAATTATTATTGTCAATAAAGAGAATATTGTCCGGTTTACAAATCCGGCAGCAGAAGTCTTTTTTGATGAAACTGCTCATGAACTGACAGATAAAGTATTTGAATTTCCTATTTCAGCGGGTGAAACCACCAAAATTGAAATTCAGCGGGAAAACGGAAAGACAGGGATTGCTGAAATGCGTGTGGTGGAGATGAAATGGAATCAGGAGGATGTCTATCTTGCCTCTCTCAGAGATATATCAGACCGGATGTGGGCAGCGGCTCTTGAGATTGAAAATGCAGAACTTGAAGCTGCTGTTCTTGAGAGAGAACGATCTGAGGAATCTCTCAGACTTGCTTATACAGAACTGAATCAGATATTTCAGAGCGCAGGAGATGGTATGTGTGTAATTGACAGAGATTTTAAGATACTGAAAATCAATAAACGGTTTGAGAAAATATTCAATATTGACAGAGAGGCTGCGATAAACAGAAAATGTTATGAAGTTCTCGGGTTTGATATATGCGGCACATCCGGGTGCCCGATTGCCGGAATTTTAAACGGAGAGGAATTTATTCAGCAAGATATAAAAAAGGAATTTCCCGATGGCATAAAAATGCTTGGCATGACAGCAACATCCATGAGAGGATCTGACGGTAAATTAATTGGAATTATTTATAATTTTAAAGACCTCACCCGGCGGTATAAAGCTGAAAAAACGATTCAGGCTTCCGAGATAAGATACCGGACTATTTTTGAAAATGCCGGAGTGGCTATTATTATTGTTGATGAAGATACAACCATCTCTATGGCAAACCATGAATTTGAAAATCTTACCGGCTATAATAAAGAAGAGATGGAGAAAAAGATGAGCTGGAGAGAATTTTTTACAAAAAATCAGTGGGAAAAAATGGAGAGCTATCATCATTCCCGAAGAATTGATCCGGAAAGCACGCCGAGAAAATATGAATCAACTCTGATTGACATAATCGGCAGTATTAAAGATATGTGTCTGACAGTTGCAATGATTCCTGAAACCAGACAGAGTATTATATCCCTTCTGAATATGACGGATCTGAAGCAGGCGAGAAAAGAGGTTCAGCTTCATCTGGAAAAATTGCAGGTTGTTATGAAGGATACGATTCAGGCAATGGCGCTGACCATTGAAAAAAGGGACCTTTATACCGCGGGTCATCAGAAACGGGTTGCAAATCTTGCCTGCGCCATTGCAAAGGATATGAAGCTTCCGGCAGAGCAGATTGAAGGTATCCGCATGGCAGGAGAGATTCATGACTTGGGAAAAATCCGTGTTCCTGCCGCGATTCTTAACAAACCGGATCGGCTCTCTTATCATGAATTCGGTATTATTCAGGATCATCCTCAGATTGCTTATGATATTCTCAAAAAGATAGATTTCCCGTGGCCCGTGGCTCAGATGGTGTATCAGCATCATGAACGGCTGAACGGATCCGGTTATCCTCAGGGTCTTATAGGGGATAATATTCTGCTTGAGGCAAGAATCCTGGCGGTAGCTGATGTTGTTGACGCTATGTCATCCCATCGCCCTTACCGTCCATCTCTGGGGCTTGAAAAAGCATTGGATGAAATTTCAAAAAACAAAGGAATTACTTATGATCCTGTAGTTGTTGATATATGCCTGAAACTCTTCAGGGAAAAACAGTTTGAATTTAATCAGGAAGAAAATTACGGTTACAAATAAAAGGTTCATGTACTGTTAAGGGTTTATTGACAGATACCGCCTTTAGGCGGTTCGGCATGCTGCTATAACCGTCTGATTTTACACTGACCGCCTAAAGGCGGTACTACAAACTTTTACAAATTTCCGATCCGCTGACTATGAAAAAACGCCACTATTGTCTGAACTATGATTTCCGTATGATTATTATGATAACTGTGAAGTTTGTAGTAGTAGTTTGTAGGACGGACAAAGCGCAGCGTGTCCGCCTTTCGTGTGTTTCGTCAAAAGGTAAACACGCTGCGATTAGTCCACCCTATATTACTGAATCCGTCTCTGTATATTTTTCTGTAAAAGGGTTCCCATATTCCAGAAAAACAGAAGTATCTTTTTTGAAATCCTTCTGACAAAAGGATTCTTATTCATGATCTGTCTGATATATTCTGCAATATTATGAAGTTTGCTGATGCCATATACATCCAGCTCTGCTTTAAGATTCCCGGAGTCCGCCAGCATTTCCCTGGGAGCAGTCTCTTTCAGCCAGTAAAAATAGCAAATTTTATCTGTTTCATTCACAATTGCGGGCTTAGGGAATGCCTGTATCAAATCAAGCCGGGATCGGTAAAGTCTGCGATGTTCGTTGGCAATCTTCTCTCCGTTGGAATAAAAAGAATAACAGCACGGTAATTTTCCGAATTCCTGCTGTCCCGCGTTTTCCAATTCCTGAATATACCATTTCCGAAAGTTAAATAACGCATTATTATCTGAAGCATATTTTTTCAGCATGATCTCCTGATCCCCTGAATCAAATCCTGAAAAATGGAAAAATTTAACCGGAGAACCCTCTATAAAGAGAACATTTTTTTCACCTGAATAAACTTTACGGTGAGTCAGATTCCATGTTGCAACATTACAGGTTTTATCACGCATGATAAAAATATCATCAAAAAAAGCCGGAGCAAGGTCTATCCATTTCTGATCTGTAAATAATCCGTTGGGAATATCATCATAGCAGAATTTCAGAAGCCTATCCCGCCACCAGTTAAGAAAATTCAGCCCGTTTTCACTCCGCCTTACAGCAAGAAATCCGAGATTATAAACCCCGTGTTTCAGGCTACAGATTTCATTGTCAATAATTGCATCCTCAACTGTATCCGGGACAATCTGATGCGGCGTCAAAATTACACTGCTTTTATCAAGAATATCAGACAGATTTTTCAGATTATGTAATACAACAATATCAGGATCAAAATATATCACTTTCTCCGCAGAAGTTGTTTTAAAAATTTTAACAAATGCAGGACCTTTGACCGCAGTACAAAGCTCAACCACACTATGTTTGAATATCCATGAATCAAGGTCGGGAATATCCAAATCTTCTGTCAGAATCAGTGAATCAAAAGGTTCATTGGTTATATTAAATCCTTCAGGCGGCTTATCAGAGAGAACCAGATGAAATACTGCATCCGGGTTATGTTTTTTAACTGATTTTGCCAATACTCTGGCTTTGGGTAAGTAATTTGATGTTATACTTGTAAAAAAGTGCATATTTCTATTTATCCTTAAACCCAATGGCGGGTTACGCTCCGCTAACCCGCCCTACAGGTTTTTATTTACCGAAAAATATCTTTTTCAGCACACTTCCGATAAACGGCATGTGCGTATTCATATATTGTCTGGCATGTTCCACCATTCTGTGGAGCTTGCTGATATGATAGACATCCAACTCGGCTCTTAACCGGCATATCTGTTCTTCATAACTAATCTTACGCAATAATGTTATCCTCCCTTTTTGTAAAGAGGGGTCAGGGGGGATTTCATAATTTATCTGTGTTGATTCGGGCATCTCTTTATATCCAATCTGCTGAGAAAGATGAGTTTCAATTTCAAGTTTTCTCAGCAGATACTCTGATTCCGTTCCCACGCCGGAGCGTGGGAACGAGACATAAGGTAGGGACGAATAATTATTCGCCCCTACCTTTAATCTGTCTGCTGATTCAATTGCCAACTGCGGATTAAACTTCAGATCAACCGGCGAATGCTCTTTTAATTTCAGATTGACCGTATCTTTGACGCGGGAGACATCTTTAAGAAAATGAAACATATCTGTTTCATTATCAAAAATAATTCCTCTGGATGTCCCTTTTATCTGTGCCGCAATATTACCGCTTAATCTGTTTGTTATTACAAAACAGTTCCCTGCAAATGCTTCATGCAGAGTAAAAGAGTATGTTTCAGCCCAGACAGACCATAAAAAAGCAATATCTATCTGATATTTTCTCAATGCCTTGACCATTGCATCTGTTCCTTCATTTAAGAAAGAGACCGGAACATATTGAACTCCCGGAATATTCATTCCTGATGCACCTAAGTGAAAGAAATCATACAGTTCTTTTATATTGTTATCCGATGTCAGACGCCACCATGTTTCAAGCCCTTTATTAACAGATTCATATCCCAGGTATGCAATTCGGAGCAGACGGTCAGATGGCTCTTCTTTCTCATATTTCTGCGCGGGAATGGTGATCTGATGCGGAACTACCCGAATATGATCTTCATGTTCAGGAAAAGATTTTTTCCATATATCCGCAGCAACAGCAGATGGAACAATAATATCCGCTTTCAGATTACTGAAAAATTTTTTAAGCAGAGGGAGATGCGGTTTCCGTTTCTCGCTGAATTCACATTCTTTACAATCATCAGTATCAGATGATGATCCGTTACAGTAATCTTTTCCGTTGCGCAGTAAATTGAACTGAGGGCATATCGTATAATAATCATGAATAAAAATACGAAGTTTATCTGCCTGAACAGCATTGATCAGATATTTTACTCCGGGGATAGAAAGATTCATCAGATGATGAAGATGAAAACCGGCAGCATGAGTGATACCGATCAAATTCAATATCTGTAAAATCAGGCTGAACTGAATGATGCTGAAACTTCCTGCCGGAACAGAATCAACATTCACGCAAACCATCTGATTCAGATATACTTTTTTATCATAATTATCATCAGGATTGCAGGCATATACCTGAATATAAGATATTTGACGGGCGGCAAATTCCGCCTGCTCTTCATGAAGGACTTTCTCTGTTCCGCCTAATGAAATCAGATAATTGGAATGAGAAACCGCCAGAACATAATTCCGGTATTTTAAGAGATCAGGAATCTTCTTAACCGCCTGTCGGGATAAATCCTGTATGTTATCCTGAAATTCCCGAATTATCAGGGATTCTTCTGTAAGAATATTTAATTGTTCATCATAATGCATGAATTTAATTCTCTGTAAGGAATTCAAAGATTTCCCAAGTCGTTAAAACTTCGGAAGTCTTATATTTAACTCAAGTTGCCACCTCTGCTCCTGCCGGATTGCCAAATCCGGCAGCAGTTCGGATTTGGCAATCGTTCGGCTGATCGTTCGGCTGAGCTCACGCCGAAGTCTCACGCCGAAGTCCGAACCGAGCCAGTGGATGCTATATTTTCAACAGGTCGCAACCTGGGTTATATTTATATTATTCTGATTTTTTATATATAAATATCATAGCTGTCAAGCAGAAATCAGCAAACATATTTAAAATAATTATGTCGCTTGCTTATAGCAATAGTCCCGATGGCGGGTTACGCTGCGATAATCAGCCTTACGGATTTTTTTTAAAAATTTATGCACCGGTACTTAAAGATTGAAAAATTATCAGAAACAATCTATAAAGACAAATCAGGAATTAAAAATCAGGAATTAAAAATCAGGTGATCTTTGTGAAAAGAATAGGATTGTTTGTCAAAATAGACAAAGAGGCGAGCCAAAAAGCTGATGAACTTGAATACTGGCTGCGTTCAAGGCATGTGGAAGTAGTCAGAAAAGAGACCCTTCCCCCAAGCAGGAAACTTTCAGAAAGAAAGACATCCTGCGTGCCGTCTGATCTGTTCTGCGTATTTGTACTGGGAGGAGACGGCACATTTCTCAGCGCTGCTCAGTGGATAGGAAATCAGAATATTCCGATACTTGGGATTAAATTCGGGGATGTCGGTTTTCTGGCAGAGACAACTGAAGAGAATCTTTTTGCTGCTGTAGAGGCGATTTTAAAGAATCAGTTTTCCACATTTCCGAGGATGCGCCTTCAGGCGAAAGTCATCCGCGAAGGGAATGAAATTGCATGTGAAACCGTTCTCAACGATATTGTCATTAACAAAGGCGCTCTTGCCAGACTTGCCCATATTAAGACTTATATCAATGACCACTATCTTACAACATACCGGGCTGACGGGCTTATTATTTCAACTCCGACAGGATCAACAGCATATTCTCTGGCTGCCGGGGACCGATTATTCATCCCGCGGTTGCCGGTATTATCATGACGCCGATTTGTCCGTTTACGCTCACGAACCGCCCATTGATTGTTCCTGATTCTGTCTGTATTAAAATCCGGCTCACAGAAAAAACTTCAGATATTATGCTGACCTTTGACGGACAGGCGGGGCTTGATATAAATGACAAAGATGTTATCTTTGTCCGAAAAGGGCTTCATCCGGTTCATATGATTACAATGCCCGAACGGGATTATTTTGAACTCCTGAAAGAAAAGCTGAGATGGAGCGGAGAGCGGGTATGATAACATCATGGTCATCATAAACATCATGATTAACCAGCGGTTCTGAACCGTTGATAATCATGATGAAAAAGTTCGTAGTACCACCTTCACGCTCCACCGCCTGAAGGCGGTACTACGAACTTTCCCGAAGGGACGGTATAATAAATAATGTTCAACCCCTGCAAGAGTCGCCGGCGGTGCTGTGGCAAAAGCGGTTTTAGAAAAAGAGAATATCATGGTTACTGCATATACAATTGAACTCGGCGGAATAAAAGCTCAGAAGCGGGATATGAATCAGATTACCCTGAATCCTTTCTGCTGCCCTGATACAGAAGCGGCAAAGATGATGGAAGATCGGGTTACAGAGGTGAAAAAAAAGGGGGATTCTCTGGGGGGAATTGTTGAGATTCTGGCAACAGGTGTTCAGCGCGGTCTGGGAGAGCCGGTATTTGACAAATTGGATGCTGATTTGGCAAAAGGGCTGATGAGCATCTCGCTGTCAAAGGGGTTGAAATCGGCGCAGGATTTGAGGCGGCACGGATGTCAGGGTCTGAAAATAATGATCCGATAACTCCAGATGGATTTTGAAAATAGGAACACTACCCATTTTTTATTTTGGAAAAAATTATTGCTTTTTATTTTATCAGTGATAAAAAATTAAAAAGTAGAGCATAACCAATCTGATATAAAGCAATGCCAAACTTCAGACTCACCATAGAATATGACGGGACCAGCTATCACGGCTGGCAGCGGCAGAAAAACAGGCGAACTGTTCAGGAGGAGATTGAAAACGCTCTCTCTGAAATGACCCGCCAAAAGATTATTTTAACAGGTTCCGGCAAAACAGATGCCGGAGTTCATGCACTGGGACAAGTAGCAAATTTTTGTTGTGAGACAAACCTGACGCCTGAGATATTTCAAAAAGGGCTAAACAGCATGTTGGATGATGATATTGTAATAAGAGAATGTCAGCAGGCAAATGAAAACTTTCATGCCCGGTTTGATGTTAAAAGCAAGCTGTATCATTACAGAATCATGAATCATTTTATTCCTACAGCAATTGGACGTCAGTATATCTGGTTTATACGAAAAAAATTGAATATTAAAGCAATGCAGGATGCAATATTACATCTGATTGGCAAGCATGATTTCAAGTCATTTGAAGGGGCAGGAAGTCCCAGAAAGCATACGATCCGGTCTGTTTTTCATGCAGGGCTGGCTGAGCAGGCTGATGGGTATCTGATATTTGAAATTGAGGCTGACGGTTTTTTACGGTTTATGGTACGAAATATCGTGGGAACTCTTGCAGATGTAGGATTTGGTAAAATTATGCCGGATGAATTCAGAGAGATTCTTTTGTCAAAAGATCGGAATCAGGCAGGGGCAACCGCTCCGCCTCAGGGGTTGTTTCTGGTGCAGGTAAAATATTGATTAAAAATTTCCGAAGTTTTCAAAACTTCGGAAGTCTTTATATTATCAGCGAATCAAAAGATTACTGATACGATCCCATAATTCATCTTTTCCTATACGCGATTTTGCAGAAAAGATGGTAAGAGCGGTTTTATCAACAGAAAGGGCTTTTACAATTGCCTGCTGCTGTCTGATCTGATTTGTCCTTGAAAGTTTATCAGCTTTTGTGAGTACCAGAATAACGGGGATGTTAAAATGAGCAAACCAGTCTATAAAATTCATCTCTTCATAACCGGGGGTACGACGTATATCTATAATCAATATAACACCTTTTAATGTTGATCTTGTTGACAGGTATGTTTCGATCATGGGACCCCATTTCTTTTTTACGGCTACCGGAACTTTGGCATATCCGTATCCGGGAAGATCAACAAAATAAAATGCTTCATTGATAAGAAAAAAATTAAGAAGCTGGGTTCTTCCGGGTGTAGAACTGGTCTTTACCAGATTCTTACGATTCAAAAGGGTATTGATTAATGAAGATTTTCCTACATTGGAACGCCCTGAAAAAGCAAATTCAGGGAGTTCAGCAGGAGGATAATTGTCAGGTGCAACAGCACTTTTTATAAAATCAGCGGATTTAATTATCATTATTCACAAAAATATTGACAGAAAAGGTTATTCAGTGTACATATTGTTAATAGACAGGAATGTCTGTCAGCAGAAATGTATCGGTAAACAGATAAAAAGTCAATGGCATGTGAATCCTGAATAATTTTATAAAATTTAAAAAAACTGATCTGATAAATAAAAAGATGAAATTTTAATATCTTACTTTTTATCTGCCATTCATATAAAAACAATTTTTAAAAATATTTTTTTTATCTCTTGACTTTGTGTAAAAAGAGGATTATTATACTATTCATAATGAATCGGTTATATATAACCGGGCAGTTTCGTTCTGAAGGATTGTTCCATTTGTCAAAGTGGCAGCCTAAAGTTTGAGACGTAAATTTTTTGAAAGGAGGTTGGTACAATGGCAAAGGGAGTTGTAAAATGGTTCAATGACAAAAAAGGCTTCGGCTTTATTGAACAAGAAGACGGCAATGACGTATTTGTTCATCATTCAGCGATTAATTCATCTGGTTTCAGATCCCTGAGTGAAGGTGACAGAGTAACCTTTGAGGTAGAACAGGGACCCAAGGGACCTTCAGCAGCAAATGTAACAAGAATGTAGATAGAACAAATATCAAATAAATAATATAAAGGCATTTATCATAATGATGAATGCCTTTTTTTATTTTCTGCTTTTGAATCCCCGTTAAATTCTTGTTTTAATAAGGAGAAAAGAGAAAATGCTTTGCATTCGCCGGATTTATGATAACGCCCTGCCGGTTAATAAAAATATTCTGAATCAGGTTCAGGAGATTATGAGAGCCCGGTTCTGTCAGGTTACTGAAGAAGATATTGAACAACTCATTGAAAAACTGCATAATCCTCTAAAAAAACAATCCGGCGATGTCAAACCTGAAGATGTAAAGAGAAAGGTTAAAGGGCAATCCCGCGAACAGATTGCTCTTGTGCTAAATGAAAGTCATACAATTCACCATATTCACGAGCGAGGATATGTTGAATCTCCTGCCAGAATAAGCAGTATTCTGAATGAACTTGAAAAGACCGGGCTTTTTCTACAAATCAAGCCGCGTAATTTCCCGGATAAACATATTCAGGCAGTCCATGACGCAGATTTTATAAGCTATATCAGAAAAGCCTGTGCAGAAATTCCTGAAGGAAAATCTCTTTATCCGTATGTATTTCCTATTCGGAATAAAACCCGTCTCCCTGAAGAGCCTTCGGTGTTAGCCGGTTATTACTGTATTGATACTTTTACACCGATTAATAAAAACGCCTATATTGCTGCCCGCCGGGGGGCAGATTGTGCATTGACTGCCGCGAGGGAGATACTTAAAGGGAGACGGATTGCTTACGCCCTTGTACGCCCTCCGGGGCACCATGCGGAACGGCGTGTATTCGGCGGATTCTGTTATTTTAACAATAATGCGATAACAGCTCAGTATCTATCTTCTTACGGCAGAGTTGCGATTCTTGATATTGACTATCATCACGGGAACGGACAGCAGAATATTTTTTACCGGCGCTCTGATGTTCTGACTGTTTCAATTCACGGTCATCCGAAATTTGCTTATCCTTATTTTACAGGGTTTGAAGATGAACATGGTGAAGAAGAAGGAGAGGGATTTAATCTGAATCTCCCTCTGTCTGAGTCTATAGACGGAAAAGAATATCGCAAGACTCTTGATAAAGCATTTCAGAGGATTGAAGAATTTAAGCCGGATTTTCTGGTTGTAGCACTCGGATTAGATACTGCAAAAGGTGATCCCACAGGAACATGGAGTCTGGATTCCAAAGATTTTGAAATAAACGGGCGAATGACAGGGGAGTTGAATCTTCCGATTGTCGTGATTCAGGAGGGCGGATACCGCACCCGGACTCTTGGGATTAACGCCCGTAATTTCTTTAACGGACTGGCAAAAAGCAGTTTTCATTTAAGCAACGGAAAGAATGAACGGAAAGAGCGGCTTGAAAGTATTATTTTCAGGTATAATGTACAGGAAGCGGATGTTGAAAGTATCCGAGGATTGGTTGAAATAACAGGTTTTTTCAATCCGGCAGAAATTCTGATAGCCACGGAGCTTGTTCAGGAGCGTCTTGTCAAAGGTGAAGAGAGCGGCTATTATTTTGTCTTTGCAGAACAGTACAGCAGATTAATAGGATATTCCTGTTACGGACCTATTCCCGGTACTGCATCCGGCTTTGATCTTTATTGGATTGCGGTTCATCCCGATTTTCAGGGAAAAGGGCTTGGCAAAATAATTTTAAAAGAGAGTGAAAAAATGATCCGTAAATCAGGGGGAACCCGTATTTATATTGAAACATCCCAGCGGATTCAATATGCAAATACACGGGCGTTTTATGAACATTGCGGCTATAGCCTTGTCTCTTTGTCAGATGATTTTTATGCTCCGGGAGATGCAAAAGCAACTTACTGCAAATATCTGTAAATACATGCTGAAAGATTGAGAATTTCGGGACAGTTCAATGTCAGTTCTTCGGCAAAATATGCGGTTGTTCTGACAAATCTCTCAGGACGTAAAATTTTGCGGGTAACAGCGGGAACCAAGCTGTTTCTTTTTTTGGGAGATAACCCCCTCACTGAATGAAAATTCAGTGTGCATTTGTTGGCAAACAGCAATATTTGTCAGCAAAAATGTATCGGATAGTGAGGGGGTATCTCCCAAAGCACGGGAAAAAATATCCTGTGCGCGCAGAAACAGCTTGGTTCCCGCTGTTACCCGCAAAATTTTACGTCCTGAGAGATTTGTCAGAACAACCGCATATTTTACCGAAGAACTGACTGATATATACAGTGAATAACCTTTTCTGTCAATATCTTTCAGAAAAAAAATCCGGCAATATTATACAAAATCCGGTATCTGTCAATAAATCCTTACAGTACATGAACCTTAAACTGAAAACTGACATCCTTCAGCTTTTTCATCAGTTCGGCAATCTTCTGTTCCGCTAATTTACTGGGTATAAGCCCGCTCTCCATAAGCTCCTGCCATGTTTTAATTTCACCTTTGATTTCACCTTTGATTTCACCTTTGATTTCCAATTCCTGAGCGATTGTCATAATGACTCCTTTCTTATCTTCCTCAAATGCCTGTATAAGCCTGCTCTCCATATCTTTCCATGTCAGAGTCTCAGACGCATGACAGATATATCTGAGGACGGTTTCAATATATTCCATGCCGGTCTTTTTCTGTGAAAGTTCTGTAAACAGCGGAATCATCCGCTCAAAGTGTTCCGCAAAGTCAGGGGAAAAAATTCTGCCCGTCAGATTCAGAAACAGCCTGAGCATGATAGTTCCCTTTATTTCTTCACTGCCCGCCGGGGAAAAATCTTTCAGCAGATATTGGAATCCGGGAATAAAACCGGCTGTCAGTTCCAGATCGTCAATCATATCCCTGAAATGCACGCTCACATCCCATTTTTCTTTGCCGTGATAAAATACTACGGGAACAATCCCCTGAAGTTTTTCAGCTTCGGGGTTCTGCTTCAGATAAAGTTCCCATATTTTTACCATATAACTTAACAGACGCAGGGGCATCCGCGTGTCAACAGTTGACTGATGCTCCAGCATCAGGTAAATGAATATCTGTTTTCCTTTTGCCCGGATTTCATACAGAATATCAGAGAAACGCTCCCGGAGTCCGGGTTCTATGAATGTCTCTTTCGTGATTCTCAGCGTCCGCCAGTCAAGTTTTGCAACGATATCAGCAGGCAGATATTCACGGAAAAACGAAAGAGCGTTTTCTCTCCGGGTCAGGGTTTCTTTGAAAAATTTGTCATGAGGATTTTTCATGATGTAATCTGCCTTTGAACTCTTCTGTAACTATATTATTATTCATATTTTTTTCCTGTTTTTATTTTATAGTAAGATAAGGCTCAGTCCGCCCTGCATTGTTCGCTGATAACTGACTTTTACGGCATATCAAATATTTCCAGAAAGATACCAAATGTTATCACAATCATCAGCCAGTCGTTTTCAAGATTCTGATTCAGCATAAACCTATCAGATTTATACATCTTTTTTAACCGCTCAATTGTATCAGGGTTAAAATACCCCTGCTTTTTTATTCTTTCATAAGATAAAAGATCATTGATCCATTCAATATTCTGACGGATCAGATATGGACTCCCCGGCGCAACAAATGCAAACTTCTCCCGGCGGATGATCTGCTCAGGCACAAATTTCTCTGCATATTTTTTCAGGATATATTTTTCAACAGATTCTTTTACCAAAAATGACGGCGGAATAGTTTTAACAAATTCAATCAGATTTATATCCAGAAACGGAAACCGTGCTTCAACAGAATTGGCAAACGCAACGCGATCACCGTGATCTGAAAGAAGGTGATCCGGCAGACGGAGCTTGAAATCAAGATAAGATCGTTTGTGCAAAGGATGTCTGCCGTTTAATTTGGATTTATCCGCCAGCCCCTTTTTCACGCTGTCAAATTCGCTGAATCTCTCTGCAAGATTCTTTGAATAGATTGCCAGTTTAGTCTCTTTCAGTTCATACTGATCCCGTTCATACCGTAGCTCAGGGTCTCCCCATAAATGAGTTCTGATTTCTCTTTCCATCTCTCTTTGGAGAATATCATCAGCATCAAATGACGCAGACGACTCATCCTGACGCAGTTGATCAAACCTGTATCCGATATAACCGGCAAATAATTCATCAGAACCTTCTCCGGTCAGAACAACCTTGATATTATTTTCTCTTGCCAAACGGGAGAGTTCAATCAGACAGGTATCATAGCTTTCTTTTAAAGGAGTTTCAGCATGATATATCAGCTTTTTTAAGCGGCTGCTGATGTCAAGCCAGTCAAAAACCGTTTCATGATGAATAGAATGAACCTGTTCTGTCATCATTTGCTGATATTTTCTTTCATCAATATCCTTTTCTGTAAATCCGACAGAAAAAGAATGGCGGTTCTCTCCGGGGTAAAGATGATGAATCAGAGCGGCAATTAAAGATGAATCTATTCCGCCACTTAAATAAAATCCCACAGGCACATCCGCAATAAGGCGGTATCTGACAGACTGCTGAAGCAGATCATCCAATCTCTCAAGATAATATGATTCAGGTTTTTCAGCCTCAATTTCCGAAGCATCAGGATAAATTAAATCCCAATATTCTTTATTCTCAATTTTGGCTGGTTCAAGTCTGAGACTTGAACCAGCCATTTTTATGAGAAGAGAATGTCCCGGCTCAATGCTTTTAATCCCTTTGAATATTGTCCTCGGGCTTATGACTGCCGGAAAAGAGAATATCTGATCCAGACTGATTAAATCAATTTCACGTTTTACCAGCGGATGCTTCAGTATTGCTTTTATTTCAGAGGCAAAAATAAAAAGATTGTCTGCAACAGTATAAAATAACGGAATAATCCCTGCATGATCTCTGGCAAGAAAGAACCGGCGGTTCTTTTTATCCACAATTGCAAAGGCAAACTGCCCGTTTAACCGTGTCAGAAAATCAGTTCCATACTCTTCATACAGATGGACAAGAACCTCAACATCGCATTGGGTATAAAACTGATGCCCTTTGGATTGAAGCATTTCCCGCAGTGATCTGTAATTGAAAATTTCTCCGTTGCAGACCACGATTATGGACTTATCTTCATTGTAAATCGGCTGGTTTCCTGATTCAAGATCAATAATCGAAAGGCGCCTGAATCCAAGTCCGAAATCTGCCTCCACATGAAAACCTGAATCATCAGGTCCCCGATGAGCAAGGGTATCTGTCATGATTTTAAGTAGTTCTCTGTTGATAACAGAATCGCTGACTCCTGCCCCCTGCCCCTTGTCCCTTGCCCCTAAATTAAAAATACCTGTTATGCCGCACATTCTGTTTATATCCAAAAAATTTTATTTTAACGGATAACCGTTAATTTTAAATAAGAATAGGAGAAACACAGATGAAACCCTTCGGCTTCAACCGCATAACACCTGAGCCAATTTCAAAACTAACGGGGGTTACCCGTTGTCAGTTCTTTTTTTCCTGTGATCGGAAAATTTCACAGCCGTTATCTGTTTCTTTTTCTGATATTTTTCTGAAATTCATGACAACCCGCCTCTTTTCCGCCTGTTTCGGACATACTTCACCGTCTGCCCCCGCAGGGGGCATCTGAAATCTGTACATATGATCATATGATCCTGCCCAAATCAATAATCGGAACAGCTGAACCGCTGTAATCACAATTAATCCGGACATCATCCGAGTCATAATTTTTGCGGAACCTTTAACACGGATTCTGCCGCCGCCGTGATTATCTTTAAGGTTTGAGCTGACACGTCCGGCACTGCTTCTCCGGGCATAACGTTTTTTTTCGGACGGGCTCATTTCTCTCTTTTCCCCTCTGCGGGGATTATGTTCAATTACGGGGATATGCCCGGGTTGTTTACTGTAATCCGCAACAGCAGAATCATCGTATGCCGAATCCATAAGATCATAAAGGTTTACAATGCGTTGTGACGTCATCTGAGCAAGCGGAACGGCGGACCGGGAATCATGAAGGGAAGCGGAAGTCAGTACGGCGCTTACCGGAATATCTCCGTCAATTGTGTCAATATATAACCTGTAACCGTTCCATGAGGTTTTGTGCCCTTTACTGTCTTTTTCTGTTCCGGCATCGCATACTTCCGGTAAATCCGCGAGGTTTTCTTCAGGCGTTCTGAACGGCTGGGCTGAACTGCTTCGCCCTTTTCCGGTCTTCCGCGTTTTCGTTTCGGCAGTGTATCATCCGGTTCTTCTGTTTCTTTTCTTACAGGTTTTTCACGGGCGTCAATCTCTGCCGAATCACGGGAAACATGACCTGCGAGCCCGGGACCGCAATATTCTTTAATCATTGCCCCGTGAATCTGTTCAGCAGTCTTATCTTCGGAAAATTGTTCGGAACGGCAAATATATTCATATCGCCTAAATATCAAGAGCAGACAATCCCAATTTCCTCCGTTTCCCTTCAATATGCCTACGGATCAGAATTGCCGCTTTTTCAGGATCAGGCTCAACAGCAAATGTTGCTCCCACAATATCGTTAAGCCCCTCAGTAAGAAGCTTGACAACATTCATGCTTCCGGTAATCGGGGGCATGGGACCAAGCACTGTATAAATACCTGAAGCAACAGCATAAACTCCGATAGAAACCGCTTTTTCAGAATACCATTCAGGCGCGGCAGCAGCAAGAGGTAAGTCGCTGATGTCTGTTCCAAGAGCATTTGCCAGAGCAGATGCCAACAGCAGAATCCGCACATTATCTACACAGCTTCCCATGTGCAGAACCGGCGGAATTCCCAAAGCTCCGCATATTTCTTTCAATCCGGATCCCGCAAAACGGATCGCTTCTGCTACTTTGAATCCGGCTTTGGCAGTCGCCACTGCAGCGCATCCGGTATCAACTACCAGAATATCATTTTCAATCAGCCGCTTTGCCAGAGTAACATGCCCGTAATCCTGTTTTATTTTAGGATTGTTACACCCCACAATACCGACTGCCCCCCGGATTTTTCCGGCTTTGATAGCCTCAATCAGCGGAGCAGGGTTCCGCCCAATGCGCCGACTATCGTTTCAACGGAAAAACCGCCAATCGCATTCACCGGCTCTACCGGCAGATAAATATTCCCCCTGTTTGCAAAATTCTCAACTGCCTCTTTGACAATCTCTTTTGCCAGATTCTCCGCATTATCAGGATGAAATTCACGATGCACCATTCCGGGAAATCTCGCTTTATCACTGGTGCTGATCATCTTTGTATGATAACAGGCGGCAACTGCTCCCAATGACGGCATAATACACTGATAATCCACAATCATCATCTCTACCGCGCCTGTGGCAAGAACCAGTTCGGTTGTAAGATGATTCCCTGCCAGAGGGACACCGTGACGCATAAGAAGTTCATTTCCTGTACAGCAGACACCTGCCACATTGATTCCTTTCGCGCCTTTTTCGTGGGCAAATTTAACAATTTCAGAATCATGACATGCAATCAAAACCATCTCAGAGACAACAGGATTATGTCCATGAACAATAATATTTACCAGATCTGCTTTGAGAACACCCACATTGGCAGCGGTCTGTTTTGGAGCCGGAGTTCCGAAAAGAATATCTGATACTTCGGTGGCAATCATAGAACCGCCCCATCCGTCAGACAAAGCATTTCGCATCCCATGCAGCAGCAGGCTTTGCCAGCCGTTATCCACGCCCATGTGAGTCCGGTGCATCATTTCCGAAGTTTCCCTGTCAATTCCTCTTGGCATAATTCCCAATTTTTTCCAGAGTTCCCGGCGTTTTTCAGGAGCGCGTTTTACAAGTGTCAGTTCTTTTTTCCGTGTGCCAAAATCTTCCTGCATGGCATAAGCCAATTCACCGGCTATTTTTAACGGATTCTTTCCGTCAGTTTCAATGCCGTATTCAGCCGCGACTCTTTTCAGTTTTTCAACATCTTTTATTTCATATCCTGGTGCTTTACCTTCAGCGACATTTTCAAGCACTTCAACCAAATCACGCCCGTGATCCGAATGAGATGCTGCGCCTGCGGCAATCATTCTCCCAAGGTTCCTTGCTACAATAATATCCGCATCTGCTCCGCAGACACCGCGCTGAGGTCCTTCTCCAAAAGGATCAATCCGGCAAGGACCCATGACACATATACGGCAGCTTAATCCCATTTCACAGTATCCGCATTGTGGAAGCTGATTTTTATAACGATCCCAAACAGTTTCAATCTGATCCTGCTCCGCTTTTTTCAATAATAACTGACTGTCTTTGGCAAGACTCTGATCTTCAAATTTTTTATTCATTTTTTACAAGCCTCCTTCATGGATGGATTAAAAGATTAGAGGGATAGAGGATTAAGTTCTCAATTCCTGATTCCCAATTCCAATTTGTGCTTTTTTAATGGTATTTAACAAATTAAATCCCTCAGATAACTCTGTTTTTTTCACTTCCGAAGATATACTGCGAGCTACCTCGTCTCTCTTTCGTTTCATGGCATCTGAGATTTCTTCAAATGTCAGGGCACCGGATTTACAGACTTCAACGCACGCGGGTATAAGACCTTGTTTCTGCCGTGATATGCAGTTATCGCATTTGACAGCAATCTTCTTACCCGGAAAGGCGGTTGTTCTGTCTTCATGATACCGGATTACACCAAAGGGACACGCCATTGCACAGGATGCGCAGTTAATACATTTATCAGGGTCAATCATAACTGATTCTGTTTTGGAATCACGGAAGATTGCTCCCGGCAGACACGCGAACATGCAGGGCGCGGGATCACAATGTCTGCAACGGTTCGGAAAGCCTTCGGCGTAACATCCTGTCCCAACATGAATTCGGGGCTTTGGAAGAGGCGTCTCTAAAGTGGCTGCAAAAAGATTTTTACTTTCGGAATGAGCGGTTGCACAGGCAAGCATACACTGCATGCAGCCTAAGCACCGTTCAGGGTGAACCACGACTTTTTTCATTGAACCTCCTTTTCTGTTTTATGTATGTGGATAAATTTTTAGGTAAAAAGACCTGCGGGGTTTTTAAAACCCCGCAGGTCTTATTTTTTATTTCTAACTTTTTTAATCTCTTATTTTTTTTGCCAACTCAGCGACTCTGCGCCCCAGTTTTTTGCCATTCTCTTCAGCAACGCTGTCAGGAGAACCCACACATGCCACGCCATAATGACCTGTCGCAGACATAGGATCTCCAACAACCACCAAGCCGTAAATCAGCAGGCATTGAATAATAGAGAAGATTGTGGTCTCTTTGCCGCCAGTCGGATCCCCTGAAGTTGCAAATGCAGCACAGACTTTTCCTTCCATTTTTTTGCGAACACTGACAAACTCATCAAATATCTTTTTCAGTTGGAAAGGCATTACACCGAAATAGACCGGAGAACCGGCAATAATTCCCTCTGAAGCTAAAAAGTCATCTTTTGTAACCTCATCTGTATTCTTGAGAACAGGGCTGACGCCTTCAACTTCCTCAATACCTTTGGCGATAGCCTGCGCCAATTTTTTGGTGTTGCCGCTTTTGGAATAGTAAAGAATAAGTATCTTCATATTAAAATCTCCTTAAATTTAAAAGTATTATGGTTATAAAAACCCTTAAAAAATTTTATCTTATCAAAAAAATAATTTCTTGCAATACTTAAATTCTGCTTATTGTTTCATAAACATATATCCCGTGATTATAATGACCTGTTAAAAAATCAAAAGATTTATTGCGAAATAAATCGGAACATGATAATTTACAAAAATAAATAACTCTCTGCATTTAAGGAAATATAAATGTCCCCACCTTTTACAAAGCTGGTAATTAAATCCAAAATCTGGATTGAAGATGAGAACGGTTCCCTGATTTTCGGATCAGGGCGGATGCAGATATTAAAATCAATTGAAAAACATGGCTCTATTCTGGCGGCAGCTAAAGAACTCCGTATGAGTTACCGGGCAGCCTGGGGAAAAATCAAGGCAATTGAAGACCGACTGGGCGAACCTCTGCTGTATCGGCAAACCGGAGGACATTCAGGAGGCGGTTCCGAACTTACACCTTTGGGAAAAGAGCTTATCGGATATTTTGACTATCTCAATGATATAATTAAAAATACAGCAGATAAATATCTCAGGGAGCTTTTTATTGACAAGTTATCCCCGGAAAAAAATGTCTCTGAAAAAAAAGATGATGATTAAAAAATTTCTTTTGACCTGTAATTATGCTTCTTGTTTCCACGCTTTCGCGGGAACAGAAGACGCAATATTTTGCATTTTTACTGCCTGAATTAACAGCAATAACCGAGATATTCCGATCTTCCTGTTATAATAACTCTTGATATTTATCACTCTTTTGTTTATGAATGTACACAGCTGTTTTTTTATTTTAATCAACATAAAAAATCAGACAGAGGAGAGGGGAATTCATCCCCTTTTATTAAAACAGGAGGTGCATCAATGGCATGGAAAGACTCATTGGAAGAGAATGAGATAGAAGAATCCGGAGGAGAAAAAAAGAGCGGAGGTGCTAAAACATCCAGAAGAAGTATTATGCCCACATTTCTTATAGGATTGTGGCTTGTAGCGCTGACAGTTTTGCTTGTCTTTCTGTTCATAAAAGCTCCGCCAAAATTAACAGATATAAAGATGGGGAATTCTGTAACAAAAAAGATTAATCCGCCGGATGCGGCGGGCGGCTCAGAGAGCAAGATTGTTGAAGCAATGGATAAAATGAATAATCTTGACAAAAAGATTGTTCAGGTAGATGAGCAGATGAAAAATCTGGAAAAGAACATAGGAGAAAGGTTTGCACAGATTGAAAAACAGAACAAAGAATTTGAAACGCTTATAGAAAGAGTGGACAGGCTGGAAACAACGGTTTTATCAGCAGGAAAAACTGCAGGATCAGAAAAATTAACGGAAAAATCTTCAGAGAGTATTAAACCTGAACGGATAACACCTGATGATGCAACCGGAGAAAAAGCGGTTGTTAAAGAAACCCCTGAAACCAAAACTGTAGTAAAGAGCAGTGTATCCCCTGAAAAAAGAATGGCAACGGCTGCTGCTTCTGCGGGTAAAAAAAGAGTTGCCAAGGCTGAAAAAAGAACCTCTTCAGGCAAATCTGCCAAAAAAAGAAAACCTTCACGCACTATTGACAATCTGGTGTACAAATCTCCTATGGAGCGTGAAGATGCTGCCGCAGAATATTGGCTGAAAAGAAACAAACCGGATTATTCACCGGAAGCTGAATCAGAAAGTGAACCGCTTTATGGAAAAAGCAGGATAGGGGAATCATCACCATCCGGCTATCAGGCAAAGAAGGATGCAACATCTGATCTGCCGGTTGAAACAGTCTCCGGTCCTGATTATGAATCAGTCGGAACGAAGATGGAAACTTATGTCAAAACCCCTGATCCTAAAATTCCGGGTGTCAAATATCATCAGATCGGTGAAGGTGAAACTATCACTGAAATCGGAAAACAGTATAACATGACATCAAAAGAGATAATCCGTATGAACAAAGTTGCACGGTGCATCTTTTTATCCCGGAGAGCGGATTCAGATACTTCCTGACGGAGGATTTGATAATGTCGGTCCCCGTGAATCACTTGACCAGATCAGCAGGCGGTATGCTCCTGCTTACGGACTGCATCAGGGGGAAGTTGAGAGTATCAGCAAACTTGCTCCGGGTCTTGGGATTTATGCTGAGTGGGAACTGTGGTAGAAAAATTAGGTAATTACCTGTTAATAAAACCTGCCGGGTCATGATAGACCTTGCAGGTTTTTTTCATAAAAATATACTGATTTATACAAAGGATTGTAAAACATGGATTACAAAACAACGCTTAATCTTCCGGTAACAGAGTTTCCTATGAAGGCAAATCTTGCCAAACGGGAGCCGGAACAGTTGAAAGCATGGGATGATAGTCATTTATACGAAAAAATAAGGCATGCTTCAAAAGGGAGAGAACTCTTTATTCTGCACGACGGACCTCCGTATGCAAACGGAAATATTCATATTGGCACGGCATTAAATAAAATATTAAAAGATATTATTGTCCGATCACGGCAAATGGCGGGATTTGATGCCCCTTATGTTCCTGGGTGGGATTGTCACGGGCTTCCGATTGAGCATAATGTGGATAAAGAGCTTGGACAGAAAAAGCTCGGCATGTCTCAGACAGAGATTCGTAAGCTGTGCAGAGCTTATGCTGAGAAATATATTGATATTCAGCGCAGTGAATTCAAACGCCTCGGTGTTATGGGTGAATGGAATAATCCTTATCTGACAATGGCTTATGAATATGAAGCGATTATTGCAAGAGAGATATGCAATTTTGCTGTTGAAGGAAGTCTCTTCAGGAGCAAAAAGCCGATATACTGGTGCTGCGACTGTAAAACCGCATTGGCTGAAGCAGAGATTGAATATCAGGATGATGCTTCACCCTCTATTTTTGTGAAGTTTTTATTAAAAGATGATCTTGGCAAAGAGATTCCTGCCCTGGCAGGCAAAAAGATATTTGCAGTTATATGGACAACCACCCCCTGGACTATTCCGGCAAACCTTGCGATTGCACTTCATCCTGATTTTGAATATGTGGGTGTTGAGGTCGGAGGGCAGGGGGCAGGGGGCAGGAGTGAGGGGTCAGAAGTTTGGATTATGGCACGGGAGCTTGCTGATTCGTGCATGAAATCGTTTGGCATCTCTGATTATTCAATTATCGCTGATATTCCGCCAAAAACACTTGAAAAGAAAAGATGTATTCATCCTCTTTATGATCGGGATTCTCTTATTATTCTGGGTAATCATGTTACATTGGATGCAGGAACAGGCTGTGTTCATACTGCTCCGGGTCATGGGCAGGAAGATCATGAAGTTGCTCTTTTATACGGGATTGAAACGTATTCGCCTGTAGATGATCACGGCTGTTTCACGGATGATGTTGACTTTTTCAGGGGCAAATTTGTATTTAAGGCAAATAAAGAGATTAATGAAAAACTCAGGGAAAACGGCGCGCTGATAACGGAAAAGAGCATTAAGCATCAGTATCCTCACTGCTGGAGATGTAAGAAGCCGGTAATTTTCCGCGCCACTCCTCAATGGTTTATTTCAATGGAAAAGACAGGGCTTAGAAAGCGTTCTCTTGAGGAGATTGACCGGGTAAAATGGATTCCTCACTGGGGAAGAGAACGTATTTACGGCATGATTGAAAACAGACCGGACTGGTGTGTATCAAGACAGCGCGCATGGGGAGTTCCTATCACGGTCTTTTACTGTGAAAAATGTGAAAAGGTTCTGATAAATCATGAAATTATTGATCATACATTCAATCTTATAAAAGAGCATGGCGCGGATATATGGCTTGAAAAAAATGTCGAAGAGCTTCTTCCTGAAGGGATTCTCTGTAAAAATTGCGGCAATAATACATTTATCAAAGAGAACGATATTCTGGATGTCTGGTTTGATTCAGGAGTAAGCCACGCGGCTGTTCTTGAGCAGCGTCCGTATTTAAAATCTCCGGCTGATCTTTATCTTGAAGGAAGCGACCAGCACAGAGGATGGTTTCACAGCTCTCTGCTTACTGCTGTCGGGTTGCGAAACAAAGCTCCTTATGATGCGGTTCTGACTCACGGCTTTGTGGTTGATGAGCATGGTCGGAAGATGTCCAAATCAGTCGGAAACGTGATTGCCCCAAAAGAGGTTATTGACAAATACGGAGCAGAGATTCTGAGGCTGTGGGTCTCGGCGTCTGATTACCGTGATGATATTCGTATTTCTGACAATATTTTGAAACAGTTAAGTGATGCTTACCGACGAATCAGAAATACATGCAGATTTATGCTTGGGAATTTATACGATTTTAATCCTGAAAAAGATACGGTTCCTTATGAATCGCTATCTGACATGGATAAATTCGCCCTTCATACCCTTTCCAGACTGATTGAAAAAGGGACAACTGCTTATGAAAGCTATGATTTTCATGTGATTTATCATTCGCTTTACAATTACTGTACGGTTGATTTGTCCGCGTTTTATCTTGATATTCTCAAAGACCGGCTTTATACATCTCCGCCAAAATCTTTGGAAAGAAGAGGCGCTCAGACCGTTATGTTCACAGTATTGGATGCAATGGTAAGGCTTATGGCACCTCTGCTTCCGTTTACCGCTGAAGAGGTCTGGAAATATATGCCGATGCAGAATGAAAAACCGGAGAGTATTCATCTGGTATCCTTGCCAAAAGTGAATGACGCATGGAAAAATCCTGATTTGGCAAAGAGATGGGAACGTCTTCTGAGTGTGCGCAGTGAGGTAACAAAGGCTTTGGAGGATGCAAGAAATAAAAAGCAGATCGGGCATTCTCTGGACGCGGCTGTTACGGTTGCTGCAAAAGAGGATATTTATGATATTCTGAATACTTATACTGATGATCTGCGAGGAATCTTTATTGTCTCAAAAGCATCTGTTAAAGACCTGCGGGTTTTTGTAAACCCCGCAGGTCTTAGTGAAAAATCAAATCTCTTTGAAAGCAAAGAGATTGAGGGATTATCAATTCTGGTTGAACCTGCGCCCGGGGATAAGTGTGAGCGCTGCTGGGTGCATGATCCATCTGTGGGAAAGATTTCAGAGCATCCGACTATCTGTGATCGGTGTCATAGTGCGTTGAAAGAGATAATTTTATAGGGGGTGAGTTAGCCAGAGCTTAATCCAAATTTTGCATCTCTAATACAATATCAGACTTCCGAAGTTTCGGAAACTTCGGAAGTCTTTCCGAAAGGATATTTATGAAAATAATTTCAATTTTTAATAATAAAGGCGGTGTAGGTAAAACAACACTGACTTATCATTTAGCCCATACTTTATATGGCATAAAAAATATCGGTAAGGTTCTGAAGCAGTGGCAGAGAGATTTCAGCGTCTGCTTTTCAATTATTTCACCGGAGAAACGCAATGAATTTCCTCAAAAATTTGTCAGATTCTTAGGATACACCATTTACAACGCTAAAAAGAGAAGCGACAGTTCCAACGTATGGAAATTAGCTAAAGCAACTTTTTCCAGATCATTCAAAACAAAGACTTATAATTCATTTTTTACCGCAAAGACACAAAGACTCTAAGTATCCGATGTTCTTAGTGTCTTTGTGTCTTTGCGGTAAAAAGTTGCACATGGCGTTATATCGGAATTTTCTGATTTCTGATTCTTAATTCTCACAATGTCTCTTTTTATAAATGAAATATTTTACAGTATTCAGGGCGAATCGCTTTACAGCGGTCTTCCGTGTGTATTTGTAAGGCTGTCAGGGTGTAATTTAAGATGCTCCTATTGCGATACCCGTTATGCGTATGAAGAAGGGGTAAAGATGGAAATCTCTGAAATTATGAACAGAGTTGCGGTTTATAAATCTCCTCTGATTGAAATCACCGGCGGAGAACCCTTGCTCCAGAAAGATACACCTTTTTTTATTACCTCTCTTCTTGAATACGGCTATAATGTTCTGCTTGAAACAAACGGGAGCTTTGATATTGGCATGGTTGATGAACGGTGTATAAGAATTATAGACATCAAATGCCCTTCAAGCAATGAAAGTGAAAAGAATGATTTCAATAATCTGAATCTGCTGACACATAAAGATCAGATCAAATTTGTAATCGGTGATCGTGAAGATTATGAATATGCAAAAAAGATAATCAGAGAAATAAAACAGCCGGATTTTCCTGTCGGGAATATCCTTTTTTCACCGAAAGATTATGAATATGCAAAAAAGATAATCAGAGAAATAAAACAGCCGGATTTTCCTGTCGGGAATATCCTTTTTTCACCGATATTCGGAAAAATAAGCCCGGATATTCTTGCAAAATGGATACTTAATGACAGGCTTCAGGTAAGGCTTCATATTCAGTTACATAAAATTATATGGGATCCGAAACAAAGAGGCGTCTGATAGGAAATCAAAAAAGTTTGTAGTACCGCCTTTAGGCGGTCTGTAATTTGAATGTGCCGGGGCGGCACTACTGACATTCCTTGCAAATTGGACAGATTAAAATGATTAAAAATAAATCAATACTTCAAGAAATGACAATATTACTGCTGATTTCAGTTTTTATTTTATTCACAAATACTTGTCAAGCAGAGGATGAAAATATTGACTTCACAATGTTCAGCCTTGAAGAACTCAAAGAGATTGAAATTGTCTCTGCATCCAAAAAGCCGGAAAAGATTTCAGAAGTTCCTTCAGCAGTATTTGTGATTACTCAGGATGACATCCGCCGCTCAGGTGCCGCCAGTATTCCTGAAGCGCTCCGTCTTGCCCCGGGTCTTCAGGTCGCCCGTATTGAACTGACTGAATGGGCAATTACCATAAGGGGATTAAGTCAGGAGTTTTCCAACAATCTCCTTGTCCTGATAGATGGAAGAAGTGTTTATTCCCCTGTTTTTTCCGGCGTGTTCTGGGAAGTTCAGGATACATTTATGGAGGATATTGACAGAATCGAAATTATCCGGGGACCGGGCGCAACTATGTGGGGAGTCAATGCTGTCAACGGTGTTATCAATATTATCACCAAAAATGCAAAAGATACCCAGGGGAAACAGGTTGTCGGACTTAGCGGATCCGATGAAGAGAGCGGAGGTATCCGTTACGGGAGCGTAATAGGCGATGATCTTTTTTACCGGACTTATATAAAATATTTTAACCGTAATGACTATGATAATAATAAAACAGATATAGGAGAGAATTGGCAGTCTGTACGAGGGGGATTCCGAATGGATAAAAAAATCTCATCAGAAAATTCTCTGACATTGCAGAGTGAAGCATATTTCAACCGTTATGAAACAGAGTTTGCACAATTATCCCTATATGCCCCTTATTTAAAAGAAAAAGATGTTACAACAAACGATTACGGGTATCATATTCTGGGACGCTGGCAGCATATATTTTCAGATACATCTGATACAATGCTTCAATTTT
The DNA here is from genome assembly GCA_963806835.1 of uncultured delta proteobacterium. Lineage (GTDB taxonomy): Bacteria > Desulfobacterota > Desulfobacteria > Desulfobacterales > CAWEAR01 > CAWEAR01. The sequence goes on along the minus strand of CAWEAR010000041.1, from coordinate 120,337 downwards.
ATTATGATCACGCAAAAACAGATTACAGTCCCGGTGAGGTTTGTGTGGATACATTTGATCTTGATTTCCGGCATAATTTTAATCCGTTCTCAAGGCATGAAATTGTATGGGGAGCAGGATACCGTTTTATCACAGATAACTATTCAATTGAAGATGTCCTTGATAAATTTCAGATTGATGTAATCCCGTACCGTCTGGATCAGCATATATTCAATCTTTTTATTCAGGATAAAATTTATCTGATACCGGACTGTCTGAATCTGACCATAGGTTCAAAGATTGAACATAATGATTATACCGGCTTTGAAGTTCAGCCGAGTCTCCGTCTGCTATGGACTCCTGTTAAAGATCATGCTTTTTGGGGGGGTGTATCAAGAGCAGTCAGAACCCCTTCACGTATTGAGCGGAATATGAAAATGGTTACAGGCATAATTTCGTCTCAGCATTGGTTTATCAAAGATGTTGTGGAGCCTGAAATTTCCGATGATCACGGAAAGTCGGATGCACCGGGGGTTTTCAGGCTGATTGGAAATGAAGATTTGGAGTCTGAAAATCTTATTGCTTATGAAATCGGCTGCCGTACAAAGCTGTCTGATAAATTACATATTGATACAACAGCATTTTATTATGATTATGATAACCTGATTTCAAGCAGTTCAGGGTATCCGTATCTGGAAAATACTCCGTCAGACTACTATGTTATTCCATATTATTACAGCAACAGTATGAATGGAGAGGCTTACGGGATTGAAGTCTCAGCAGATTTGGAAGTGAATAAGCAGTGGAGATTAAAGCCTTCTTACTGTTATCTGAAGACCAGACTCCTTCCTGATGACGATATTACAAATGCTCTGGAAACAGAATATGAAACTAAAAGCAATCCGAGCCATCAGTTTTCAATCCGTTCCAGTATGGAACTTTTCAGAAATATTGAATTTGATTTGTGGCTCCGTTATGTAGATTCCCTGACTGAAAACAATGTAGAGAGCTATACTGCATTGGATGCCCGTGTGTCATGGAAACCGACAGATAATCTTGAATTGTCAATAGTCGGGCAGAATCTTCTTGAAAAACAGCATCAGGAGTTTTCTTCTTATGAAGTGGAGCAGAGTCTTTATTTAAAAGCATCATGGCTGTTTTAAGCATATATATTCTGTTAAAAAACAATCTTTTGCAAATATATAATTTATAGTTCATGATTTCTATTGACATAAAAAAAAACCTGCTATATTAACCTTTGTAAAAGAGCAGATAACGTTAATTTGCAAAAAAGGGGGATAAGATACAATGACAAAAGCCGAACTGGTAGAAAAAATGGCAGAAGATGCCGGTATTACAAAGGTCGCAGCAAATGCCGCTCTGAATTCCTTTATGGAGAATGTAATTACCGCATTGAAAAAAAAGGATACCAAGGTTACGCTGGTAGGATTTGGCACATTTTCAAAAGCCAAACGGAAAGCCAGAAAAGGGCGTAATCCGCAGACTGGTGAAGAGATCAAAATCAAAGCCTGCAATGTAGTTAAATTCAGACCCGGCAAGAAACTGAAAGAGGCTGTTTAAAGTGTATAAGAAACTAAGTTTCTTCAGGAAACTTAGTTTCTTCTCATCTAAACCGTATAAGTAATTCTGAAATCCGTAAATTCACCTGAATACGTTTCCCCGCTCATATCCACGTTTTTGACTTGTGAAGCAGGAGAACCTTTTTTACACCATTCAAGAATTGAACTGACCTGATCTTTATCCCCTTCAAAAAGAGCTTCAACGGTTCCGTCTCTTCTGTTTCGTACCCATCCTGATACACCATATTTTTCAGCCGCTCTCTGAGTCTCCAATCTGAAACATACTCCCTGAACCCTGCCGCTGATAATGGCATGGACGCTGATTTTTTCCGCCATATTTTTTTATAACCTCCTGAGTTTTTTCAGATTCTCTTTATCCCAGTCTTTCTCCCCTTTTCCTTTCGGCGTTTCAATAATCTTAGGGACAGTACAGAATCTTTCATCATTCATAATATATCTGAAAGCATTTATGCCGATATGCCCTTCTCCGATATGCTCATGACGGTCAACTTTTGAGCCGAGTTCTTTTTTTGAATCATTCAGATGAATAAGATAAAGATTCTTCATGCCGATTACAGAATCAAACCGATCTGTTGTCTCCTGATAAGCATTTTCAGTTCTGATGTCATAACCCGCGGCAAATATATGACAGGTATCAAGACAGATACCGAGTCGAGTCTCTTTATTATCAATCTTTCCCATAATCGCCGCAAGCTGTTCAAAAGTATGACCGATACCTGTTCCCTGTCCCGCGGTGGTTTCAAGCAGAAGACGGATATGCAAATCAGGAGTTTCAGCAAATATCTTATTTATGCTCTCTGCAATACGGCAAATTCCTTCAGTCTCTCCTTTTCCTGTATGAGAACCGGGGTGAAGCACTACATAAGGAATTTTGAGCAGAGAAGACCTTATAAGCTCCTGTTTTAAAGCATTGCATGACATATCATGCTTTTCTTTGTCAGGAGCAGCAAGATTTATCAGATAAGATGTATGTGAAGCAATTTCTTTTATATTAAATTCATCTCCGGTTTTATGAAAAAGAGCAATCTCCTTATCAGAAAAGGTACGTTCTTTCCATGTCTGAGAATTTTTTGTAAAAAGCTGAAGCGCATTACATTCATAAGATTTTGCTTCATGCAGGGCATTGTGAAGCCCCTTTGAAACTGAAAAATGTGCGCCGAGAAGTATCATTTTATTATCCTTTGGAATCAGTCAGTTTTTCAAAAAGCTGATTCATAAGATTCTCAGCTTCATGCAGATCATCGGCGGATTTAAAATAAGAGCCAAGCTCCTGAAAAATTATATTATATTGCAATAATACATTGGAAGCGGAGCATCCGGCAGCCGAATAATCAATTATATACCCTGGGTAAAGATTATCTTCAAAAAAATAATTTCCCACAGGAGTATTATGAAATCGGAAACGCCAATTGCTCTTGAGGCTGAGAAATTCTTTTACAATATTAATCCGTTCTTTATGATTAAGAATATCCTCTTTTTTTATCGGATGCTCAAAGCGTCTCTCTGTCTCCTGAAAAAATGCAGTGAGTATCTTTGTTTCAGTAATAACAAGCCCGTATAAATACCAGTCATCTGAAACATCCCGGAGGATCTCTTTATAAGCCTTCGGCAAATAACGGTGAGTAGGACAAAAATATGAATTACATGCCATTCCCCCATAATAACTGAGTCCTCTGAAATCTATACCTTTATTTCCTTCAGCCAGAGGATGCAGCAGACAGCCGACTCTGGATCGTTTATCACCGATCAGTCCGATAAAAGGGCAATGATGGAATTCCGGGTAAGGGCGGTTCTGATTCTCCTTTGATTCAATCTCATCCTTAAAGCTGAGTATTGCGTCCATATCACGGGGAAGATTTTCAAAGGATTCAGTTCTGTATTTAAGCATCTCTGTCAGTGCTTCACGGGAAGGATCTGCAACATTGTAAAGCCCGCAGCATGCTCCGCATGAGATGGATTCACTTATCTGACAAAGATATACTTCGCCGGGTATTGTCTTCGGATCAGGCTCTGTGATTTTTAAATCTTTTCTGTGCATAATAATTCACTTTACTCAGAACCTAACCCCGCCCCCTTCCCTGAAGGGAAGACTCAATCCCTTATTCCCCCCTTCCCTTCAGGGAAGGGGGCGGGGGGTTAGGTTATTTATAATTCCCACCTTTTCTAAATATAATATTGACATAAAATCGGCAGGCTGTAAATGTATAAATTTCAGCATTGCCTGAATCTTTTACAGGCATGTTTAAGAAGCTAAGTTTCTTTAAGAAATTTAGCTTCTTTTAAAACAGGAAGATGATTATAAGAAACAAATTTTATCCTTTTCAAAAAATACAATATATAATATACTGTTTAAAAATGGGGAAGTTATTCATGGATTAAATAATATAACTCAATGAATAAATTCTCTATTCAGTTTAAAAATCTTAGTTTGTCTGTTTCTGCTGTTGCTGCGGAAGCAGGAATACAGAAGTTCCCGCTTTCACAGGAATGACAGGATGGAATTGACTGTTTAATTCTGAAATCAAGGTGTAGTATTAAAATGACTGAAAAAAAAATGAAAACAAACAAAACTGTTGCAATCATCGGAATCGGATGCTTTTTTCCCAAAGCATCAGGGTTAAAAGATTACTGGCGGCTGCTTCTTCACGGAGAGGACGCAATTACTGATATTCCTTCAACTCATTGGTCTCCCGAAGATTATTTTGATGAAGATCCCAAAAAAGCGGATCATATCCAATGTAAACGGGGCGGGTTTCTCTCCCCGGTATCTTTTGATCCGTCTGAATTCGGGATACCACCATCTTCTCTTGAGGCAACTGATACATCTCAGTTATTGGGATTAGTTGCGGCTAAAATCGCATTAAAAGATGCCGGATACGGAGATGAAAAAGAATTTGACCGGAATAAAGTAAGCGTTATTCTCGGAGCAACCGGAACTCAGGAGCTTGTCATTCCACTGGGTGCAAGACTTGGGTATCCAAAATGGCGGAAAGCTCTTGAAGAGAGCGGAATTTCATCTGAAAAGATAGATGAAGTGCTTGAGCGTATATCTGATTCTTATGTTTCATGGCAGGAAAATTCATTTCCGGGGCTGCTTGGAAATGTTATTGCCGGGAGAATCTGCAACCGCTTGAATCTTGGCGGCACAAACTGCGCTGTTGATGCCGCATGTGCAAGCTCACTCGGTGCAATGCACCTTGGTATTATGGAACTTGTCAATGAACGGTCTGATATGGTTGTTACCGGCGGCGTTGATGCTCTTAATGATATTTTCATGCATACATGCTTTTCCAAATCTCATGTACTTTCTCCGACCAGCGATGCGCGCCCGTTTTCAAAGGATGCTGACGGAACAGTTTTGGGTGAAGGAATTGGAATTGTTATATTAAAACGTCTGAAAGATGCGGAGAGAGACGGGGATAAAATTTATGCAGTGATCAAAGGAATCGGAACATCAAGTGACGGAAAAGCTCAGAGCATTTATTCCCCTAATGCCGAAGGACAAATAAGGGCGCTCTGCACAGCCTATGAAAATGCAAATGTATCTCCGCAGACTGTTGAACTTATCGAAGCACACGGAACCGGCACACGAGTAGGAGATGCTACAGAATTTCAGGCGTTGAAATCAGTATTCAGTAATCAGTTATCAGTGAAATGGTGTGCTATCGGTTCTGTCAAATCTATGATCGGACATACCAAAGCAGCAGCAGGTGCCGCAGGGCTTATCAAAGCTGTGCTTTCACTTTATCATAAGGTATTTCCGCCGACTCTGAAGATAAGTGAACCGGATCCGAATCTTGATATTCAGAATACTCCTTTTTATCTGAATACAGAAACCCGCCCCTGGCTTTCCAGAAAAGAGCATCCGCGGCGGTGCGGCGTCAGTGCATTCGGATTCGGCGGAAGTAATTTTCACGTGGTTCTTGAAGAATACAAAAAAGAGAAACAGAATATCGCATGGGACGGATCAGTTGAAATTGCCGCTTTTTCAGCAAAAACTTGGGATGCTCTGAAAGAGAATCTTGTCAGTTTTAAAAATAAGATTATTTCTGAGGAGTGGAAGCAGGTTTCATCAGAATCAGCAAAGAGCAGAGGATTATTTTCAGCAGATGATCCGTATCGTCTTGTATTGGTTCTTGAATATCCATGGGACATAACGGTTTTTGATACCCTTGAGCGTTCCCACGCAGAGCATGGGAACGGGAAAGAAAAATGCTGGAATGTCAAGAATATCTTTTACGGAACCGGCGAAAAGCCGGGTAAAATAGCATTTATCTTTCCGGGACAGGGGAGTCAGTATGTCAATATGGGAAGAGACCTGCTCTCTGTTTTTCCCGGAGCGTTTGATATTTTGGAAAAAGCAAACGGACAATTTGAAATCCACCGCTCATGGAACAATAATCTTTCAACTGACCGGTTAAGCGATCTTATCTATCCGTATCCGTTATTGACCAAACCGGAAAAAGAGGCTCAGGAAGAATCACTGCGCCGCACTGATATTGCCCAGCCTGCAATCGGCGCAATCACACTGGCAATGCTGAAGATTCTTAATGATTTCGGTTTAAATCCTGATGCTGCCTGCGGGCATAGCTTCGGAGAATTATCCGCTCTTTATGGAGCGGGATGGCTTGATATTGATACATTTTTTTACCTTGCTGTTTCCAGAGGCAAATTTATGGCAGCAGCCGGAAAAGAGAAGGGGACAATGATGGCGGTAAAAGCCCCTCTTGAAGATATTGACAAACTGATTGCTGATGAAAAACTGGATGTGATTCTGGCAAACAGAAACAGTCCGAATCAGGGAGTATTATCCGGTTCTGTTGAGGCGATTGATCTGGCTGAAAAAGTATGCAAGAAGAAGAAAATCAGAGCAACAAAGCTGGCTGTTGCTGCGGCATTTCACAGCTCTCTTGTCAAGGATGCACAGGAGCCGTTTGTACAGACTCTTGAAAAAACGGATATAACGCCGTCAAAGATTCCTGTTTTTTCAAACACAACAGCAGAGCCTTATCCTTTTGATGCTGAGAGCGCAAAGAAGATATTAGGAGGAACAGATTCTGTGTCCTGTGAATTTTGTAAAAGAGATTGAAAATCTGTTTGATATTGGGATCCGTACATTTATAGAGGTGGGACCCAAATCTGTTCTTACCGGACTTGTAAAGGCAATCCTGAAAGATCGTGATATTCAAGCTATCTCTATGGATGATTCCGCAGGAAAGAAATCCGGTATTTCAGACCTTGCCAGATCATTAGCTCATCTTGCTTCTCTGGGGTATCCTGTCAAATTAAAGGACTGGGAAGATCCGGAACAGGATCCGGAAAAAAAGCGGATGAATATCCCTATTTGCGGAGCAAATTATCGATCTCCGAGTTCGTCAAAAAAGAGTTCTGAAGACTTCGGTGAACTCAGTCGAACCGTTGAAAAAAAAAACTCTAAAGTAATTCAGAAGAGTTCCGAAGACTTCGGTGAACTCAGTCGAACCGTTTCTAAAATGGTTCGACTGAGTTCACCGAAGTCTTCAGAACTCTTTCAAAAACAGGTGAATAACAAATCAAATAAAATTATGGGCAGAAATATAATAAGTACAATGGATAAAGATAATCAGAGAGAATTTTCACCGGAGCAGGAGTGCCAAAATTTCATTTTGGCAGAAAAGAGAGAGCTAATCTCATTCCCTGTTACAGATGCATTAAGTGTTGTTCAGGAAGGGCTGAAATCAATGCAGTCACTCCAGATGCAGACAACAGAGGCGCATAAAAAATTTCTGGAGACTCAGAGTGAAGCAAGTCGGACTCTCAGGGAAATGATGGAAAGTACACGGCATCTGGCTGAAATATCTATGGGGATAAGAAGAGGAACAGGAGTCAGGAGTCAGGAGTCAAAAGTCAAAAGTCAAAAGTCAAAAGCCGGAAGTCAGAAGTCAGAAGTCAGAAGTCAGAAGCCGGAAGACCGCCTAAAGGCGGAACTACAAACGGTTCGACTGAGCTCACCGAAGTCAGCCAACAGACCGCCTAAAGGCGGAACTACAAACGGTTCGACTGAGCGCTCGACTGAGCGCTCACGCCGAAGTCTCACCGAAGTCAGCCAACAGCCGCTAAAAGCCGACAGCCAACAACCGACAGCCAATAATCAACAACTTCTTGATTCTAAACTGCTTGAGGTCGTGAGTGAACTGACAGGCTATCCTATTGAGATGCTTTCATTGGATATGAATATTGAGGCAGATTTGGGAATTGATTCTATCAAACGGGTAGAAATTCTTTCAACGCTTGAGGAAAAAATGCCGGGGCTTCCTCCGGTTTCTCCTGAAATCATGGGAACTCTGAAGACGCTTGGACAAATATCTGATTATCTTGCCAAGATTCAGAAGTCAGAAGTCAGAAATCAGAAGCCGGAAGTCAGAAGACCGCCTAAAGGCGGAACTACAAACGGTTCGACTGAGCTCACCGAAGTCAGTCAGCAGTTACCGCCTAAAGGCGGAACTACAAACGGTTCGACTGAGCTCACCGAAGTCAGTCAGCAGTTACCTCCTAAAGGCGGAACTACAAGCAGCCAATCTCTTGATTCTCAATTATTAAAAGTAGTTAGTGAATTAACAGGTTATCCGATGGAGATGCTCTCTTTGGATATGGATATAGAATCTGATTTGGGAATTGATTCTATCAAGCGGGTTGAAATTCTTTCATCGTTAGAGGAGAAGATGCCCGGTTTGCCCTCTGTATCTCCTGAAATCATGGGAACCCTGAAGACACTCAGGCAGATTGCCGAGTATCTTGGTCAGGAGTCAGGAGTCAGGAGTCAGGAGCCAACAGCCAACATACCGCCTAAAGGCGGAACTACAAACAGCCAACGGTTCGACCAAGCGGTTCGACTGAGCGCTCACGCCGAAGTTCTCACCGAAGTCAGCCAACGGTTCGACTGAGCGTTCGACTGAGCGCTCACGCCGAAGTCTCACCGAAGTCAGCCGACAATCTCTTGATTCTCAGTTGCTGAATGTAGTAAGTGATTTGACAGGCTATCCAATGGAAATGCTTTCGTTGGATATGGATATAGAAACTGATTTAGGGATTGATTCTATTAAGCGTGTTGAAATCCTCTCTGCATTGGAAGAGAAGATGCCCGGTTTGCCGTCTGTCTCTCCTGAAATCATGGGAACCCTGAAAACGCTCAGACAAATTGCTGAATATCTTGGAGGAAGTCAGAAGTCAGAAGTCAGAAGTCAGAATTATGCGACCTGGTCCCTGGACCTGGCCTGCGATCTGCAACCTGAAAGAAGAATTATCTCCGTTGTTGAATCTTCTTTTGAACAATGTCATCAGATAACGATTCCCGCGGGAAGAACTGTATTTGTTACTGATGATGAAACCGGACTGAGCAAAGCAATTGCAGATGAATTTAAAACAATTAATATCAATGCAACGGCGGTTAAAGTTTCAGATTTGCTGAATCAAAAAGAATTGCCTCCCGCGGCAGGGCTTGTTATTATTCCGAATAACAGATTTCATATTACAGATTCAAAAGAAGCATTTGTAATTACCCGTAAGATTGCTCCGCAGCTTCTTGATTCAGCAAAACAAGGCGGAGCAATCTTTGCCGCGATTACCCGTCTTGACGGGGCATTCGGATTCAAAGAAAAGAGAATTGAAAATCCGTTTCAGGGGAGCCTTGCCGCTCTTGTTAAAACCGCTGCTGTTGAATGGAAAGATGTCTGTTGTCATGCCATAGATATTTCACCACCGCCTAAAGGCGGTACTACGAACTTTTCTGTCATAGCAAAGCGGGTTGTTGCAGAGCTTATTCAGCCGGGTACGGTTGAAATCGGACTGAATCAGGATTTGCGATATGTTCTCAGTCTTAAATCTTCATCTTATCCGCAGGGAAAAATAAACCTGAATTCAGGCGATGTTGTTGTGATTACCGGCGGCGCAAGAGGAGTAACAGCCGCTGCTGCTTATGCTCTCTGCAATGAAGTTGCTCAACCGACGACTCTTGTTCTTCTGGGACGCTCTCCAAATCCCGCATCGGAACCGGAATGGCTTACATCTCTTGATGATGACGCGGCTATAAAAAAAGCAATTCTGGAGCATGAATTCAGGGGACATTCTTCTCCTGCGGAATTGGAGAAATCTTTTAAAAAGCATATCGCAAACCGGGAAATCTCAAAAAATCTTGAGCTTTTGAAATCAACCGGAGCAACTGTGCTTTATTATTCAGCAGATATAAGAGATTCAGAGAGTGTTCATGCAATTCTTGATGATGTGCGTATAAGTCATGGTCCCGTTAAAGGGATCATTCATGGGGCAGGTATTCTGGAAGATCGTTTTATCATAGACAAAACACCTGAGCAGTTTGAAAAAGTCTTTGATACCAAAGTTATCGGTTTGGTGAATATTCTTGAAGCAACAAAACAGGATCCGCTTTGCTACATGATTTTTTTCTCGTCTGTTGCCGCACGCATGGGAAACAAGGGACAGGCAGATTATGCTATGGCAAATGAGATACTGAACAAGATAGCACATCAGGAATCTGCTAACCGCCCTGAATGCAAAGTGATCTCGATTAACTGGGGACCATGGGACGGAGGAATGGTATCTCCCGGTCTGAAGCGTGAATTTGAAAAAAACGGCATTGATTTGATTCCGATAGAGGCAGGATCCGCGTGTATGCTGCGCGAAATGGCGGGGGATAAAGATCAGCCGGTGGAGGTTGTTATCGGATCAGGTTTGACAGATTTAAAGCAGCCGACAGCCCGCCTAAAGGCGGAACTACAAACTTCCTGGGTCAATAATACAAATAATCTGACCCTCTCTTTTAAGCGGGAGATAAATGTTGAAAAATATCCGGTTCTGAAATCATACATGCTGAAAGGGAAACCTGTTGTTCCTTTTTCGCTTATTACAGAATGGCTCGGACATGGTGCGCTGCATGAAAATCCTGGACTTGTTCTTCAAGGCTTTGATGAAATCCGTCTTATGAATGATATAAAGATAGAAGAAGAAAAAAAGCTGATTCATCTTTTTACCGGAAAGGCAAGAAAAAACGGAGCAGTCTTTGAAGTGGATATTGAAATCAGAGAACGGGATTCAGGATGATACAGGATTTATCCATTCAAGAGCAAAGGCAATTCTGACAGATAATTTATCAGAACCTCCTGATTTTAAGAAACAAAATAATATGAACGGGGGATATTCAAAGGATGTGAATGAAATCTATGAAAAGATTCTTTTTCACGGGCTTGATTTCCGCGGAATTAAGAAGATTCTGAATCTTTCATCTGATTCTGTGTCCGCCAGTCTTGTTTCAGCCCCTTCACCGGATAAATGGATGAATGAGCCGTTAAGAACCCGATGGATAGGTGATCCGCTTCTGCTTGATTCTGCATTTCAGATGGCGAGCCTCTGGTCTTTTGAAAAGAAGGGAAAAGTCTCTCTGCCGGATTACTGCGCCTCTTATCGCCAATATTGCAACACATTTCCGTCAGAAGGTGTTACCGCAGTACTTGAGATAAAAGATGCTGATAATCATAAAATAAAAGGGGATATTACATTCCTTGACGCAAAGGATACGGTTATCGCAAAGCTGACCGGTTATGAAGCAGTGATGATATAAGTATAAAACCCTGAGAGTTAAAAATTTGTTCCCACGCGCTTCGCGTGGGAACTTATCCGGCTGTTGCAGTTTTTCTGTTCAGGTAGGAGAAGCAGTATAAAAACAGAATCGCCTGAATACATGAAATTTTATAGTCAATAATCCCTTTGCTGCTCTTTAAAGAAGAAGCAATCTTTTCAGTTGACGCGCCGTTGCACCAAAATTTGTAAATAGCATAATCTGATGCGGACAATACACGCAATGCCTCTTTTAAAAATTTGTCTTTATTTGAATTTATTTTCATGATACTCTCCCTTTTTAATTACTGTGATTATTTCATTCACTAATATAATATACACCGAAAAAATTCTTTTTCTAACTTTTTTAACCAAAGAAATATTAAAACCCTAATGATAAGATTTCCGAAGTTTTAAAAATTTTTTCGGAAGTCTTTATAGATAAGTTACTCAATATAGGTAAAAAAAATTATATGAAAAAAAAGCACTGGACATATGACAAAAAAAGAGCCGGAGATTCTTGTTATTCCGCATGAAAAGCTGAATTCGGATACACTGTACGCGATTGTCGAGGAGTTTGTTACACGCGAAGGAACAGATTACGGGGAATCTGAAGTATCTTTACAGCAAAAGACAGATCAGATTATGAATCAGCTTAAATCAGGCAAGGCTTTGGTTGTCTTTGATCCGTCCCTACAGAACTGTAATATTGTCTTAAAAAAAGATTTTGCGTTTTATCTCTTAAAAAAAACTGACGGTTTTGAATAAAAAAGCCATGAACCTGTAGCCATGTAGGTCGGGTTAGCGCAGCGTAACCCGACATCATGTAAAAGCTGTGAGAGTATTTCTTTAATAAGAAGGTATTATGTTATTTAAACATTACAATACATCTGTATTATATAAGTTTATTTTTTCCATTACCTTTGTTTTTTTGGTCTTTGGTGTTCTGTTTCTCTTTGTTACCGTCAATTATTTATCGAAATCAGAAATCAGCAAGTCAGAGATACTGTTTAATAATCTTATAAAAAGTTATGCTGAAAACATGGAAGCAATATTTGAGGATTCCATGCGGGACGGACAGTATCTGGCTAAGGAAATTGTAAAATGGTACAGTCAGACTGATCCTGCTAACTGGAATGAATATTTTTCAGATAAATACTCTTTTGACAAAGATCATGCGGTACGGACAAAATTTGCTGAATCTGACACATACGGCATCTTTGTCAGCAATATAGGAGAATTTGACGAACGGGTTAAACGCATGATTATGGCGACAGAACACAGAATTAATATTCATCAGCAGGCGGCTCACCTGAGATTTTTAGACACTTATATTGTAATGCCTGAGCAGGTAATCATTATAGATGATAAAAACTGGACAATAAATATTCCGCCTGACTTCAATTTTCTTGAGCAGGAATGGTTTAATATGGTAATTCCTCAGAATAATCCAAAGCGGAAAAGTGTCTGGTCTTCTGTTTATTATGATCCGTTATTAAAATACTGGATGACGAGCAATGCAGGTCCCATTTATAAAGGGAATGATTTTCTGGGATCCGTAGGGCATGACTTGGTGCTGAACACTCTTTTGGAAAATATTTCCGAATTTCAGAAAAGCGTCCCTGACAGTCAGCATATCATCATCACATCGGAAGGTTCTGTTATTTATCATCCTGATTACAGGGAATTCATGGAAAAATCACCGGAAACATTTGATTACAAAGGGAATCATGATATGTTTCTGATCAGTGAAATAAAAAACAGGACTGGTAAAGGTGATAACAGGACTACATCCTCCGGGATTATCATTGATAAAACAAAGTATATGATTACATTTGCATATATGAAGGCTATGGACTGGTATTATGTTCAGCTTGTTCCTTATCATTCAATTTTATCAAAGGTATATATGCTGTCGGCTATAATTATTACAGGGTTTTTTGTAATTCTGATCTTTATATCCTATCTTATGTCCCGATTAACCCGGCGGATAATTATAAAGCCCCTGCAAAACGGTATAGATATTGCCAACCAGATAGCCGAAGGAAATCTGGCAGTCAATGTTGAGGTTTCATTTAATGATGAAATCGGACAGTTGATCGGGGCATTGAAGAAAATGACCGATCAGGTAAGAAAAATAGTGACTGATGTAAAAACTGTTGCTCAGAGTGTCGGCAATTCTTCAGACAGCGTTTCCGAAATGAGCAGTCATCTGAGCGCCAGTGCTGAAGAACTCTCTCAGGCTACTTCTCAGCAGGCAGCTTCCGCAGAGCAGATCTCCGCATCAATGGAGCAGATGACAGCAAGTATCAGGCAGAACGCTGATAATGCCTCAGAGACAGAGAAAATTTCATTAAAAGCAGCGGAAGATGCAGGAATGGGTAAAAAATCTGTTGATAATACCCTGAAAGCAATGAAAGATATTTCCGAAAAAATAACTGTTATTGAAGAAATTTCCCGTCAGACAGATATGTTGGCATTGAATGCCGCAATTGAGGCTGGAAGAGCCGGAGAATACGGAAAAGGCTTTGCAGTCGTTGCACAGGAAGTACGCAAATTATCGGATCGGAGTAAAAGAGCGGCAAATCAGATCAGCGCCTTAGTCTCTTCCAGTGTTAAAATTGCGGAAAATGCAAGCCAGATGCTGGATCAGATTGTACTGAACACCCGGAAAACCACAGAGCTTGTTCAGGAGATAAGAGTGGCAAGCAGTGAACAGGATGGAGGGGTGAAACAGATCGATCAGGCAATTCAGCAGTTGAATTCGATAATTCAGAGCAATGCACAGGCTTCGGAGGAACTGGCTTCAACATCGGTTGAATTGTCATCAAGCGCACAACAAATGGCGGATGTTTATGTAAAAAAACTTAAAGCCGGTATTGAGCATTTTAAGACTGAAAAAAAACAGGAGGAAACTGAAGAAAAAGAATCTTTAATGCCTGAAGATATAAAGAAGATTAAAGCTCTTATTGAAAAGTCAGATACTTCGGTTAAAAATGAGAGCCGGGATCCTGATGATATGAAAAGAGTCAGGTTAGATATGGAAACAGAAAGAACTGAGGATTCAGATTTTGAAAAATATTAAACGCCTAACCCATAAATGAAGCCACGTAGTCAATCTTAGTAGAGTATCCAAAGAAAAGCATTTCAGTTTATATGATAAAATAAGATAAAAAATCTCCGGCGGTTCAAAATGATCTCTGTTTTCAAAATTTAGGAAGTTTAATTCTACAATATTAAGGAGAAAAAATGGCTAAAATCAAATTGGGCGGCAATCCGATCAATACCTGCGGAGAATTGCCAAAGCCCGGATTCAGGCGGCTGATTTTTTACTTACAAAAACAGATTTATCAGATGTTTCTTTAAAGGACTTTGCAGGCAAAAAAGTAGTGTTGAATATTTTTCCGAGTATTGATACGCCGGTCTGCGCTATGTCTGTCAGAAAATTTAATGCAGAGATCGGAAAAATTAAAAATGCTGTAGTACTTTGTGTATCATTGGATCTGCCGTTTGCTCATGCCCGGTTCTGCGGGGCAGAAGGGCTGGATAATGTGATTTCCCTTTCTGAACTTCGTAACAGAGATTTCGGCAACAGATATGGCGTCAGAATTGTTGACGGACCCCTGACAGGCTTGCTGGCAAGAGCGATTGTCATTTTAGATGAAAAAGAAAAGGTGATTTATACTCAGCTTATACCGGAGATTAAAGAAGAGCCGGATTATGAAAAAGCATTGGCAATTTTGACATAATGTAATGTAAAAATTTAAACCACAAAGAACACGAAGAAAACTTTGTGTCCTCTGTGAAAAACTTTGTGTCCTTTGTGGTTTAAAAAAAATTGTACATAGCGTTATAATATTTTCATCACATCCGGTTCAAAATCAAGAGTAGCAAAATAATCCGTTACAGTCTCCGCCCGGCGAATCAGTTCTACAGAACCATCTGTGCGGAAAAGGAGTTCTTTGGGGCGCAGTTTTCCGTTGTAATTAAATCCCATAGCATGACCATGTGCGCCGGTATCATGAATAATAAGAATATCGCCATCTTCAATCTCAGGGAGCTGCCGCTGAACCGCAAACTTATCATTATTTTCACACAAAGAGCCGACCACATCAACGATCTCTCTTCTTTTATCCGGCTCTTTATCCAAGACGCTTATATGATGATACGCTCCGTACATACCCGGACGCATCAGCGCGGACATACACGCATCCACCCCGATATATTTCCGATAGATATTCTTCTGATTTATGGCTGTTACCACCAAGACGCCGTGGGGTCCGGTTATATATCGCCCGCTTTCCAAATAAAGTTTAGGCATATAGCCGTTCTTTTTTTTAAATTCTCTGAATAATTCTGTAATCTCTTTTCCCATGGTCCTAAGATCAAGCGGTTTATCTTCAGGTTTATAAGGGATTCCAAGCCCACCGCCGATATTGATAAACTCAAACCTGATTGAAATTCTCTCTGTCTGCTCCAGAAGCAGCCGGGCTGTCAGAACTTTATATTTGTAATTCCGTTCATTTGAAACAATCATAGTGTGCATACCGAACCGTTTTGCACCACGTTTTTGCGCCTCGCGGTAAGCAGAAACAAGCTGTTCATCACTGACGCCGTATTTGGATTCCGCAGGATTCCCGATAATTTCATTTCCGGCTGTATAACGGGGACCAGGATTATATCGGAAACAGATAAGTTCAGGCATTTCAGGTACTTTAGGAATCAGAGTAATATCATCCAGATTAAGAATACATCCTCCGTCTGACGCGGCTGTCAGAAAATCTTCATGACTCGTATTATTTGAGGTGAACATAATATCCTCACCCCTTCCCCCCGCCCGGCGGCTGAGAATAAGCTCTGCAACAGAACTGCAATCAAATCCGAATCCCATATCTTTCATAATCCCAAGAATACGGGGATTCGGAAGGGCTTTGACAGCAAAATATTCCCGGAAATTCAGTTCCGAAAGAGCGTCAATCAATGCTTTGCCGGTTTCACGGATGCCTGTTTCATCATAAATATGAAAAGGGGTTCCGAAGTGTCTGACAATATCTTTTAATACCGGAAAGAGGCGGTTTTGAAATGACAGGGAGATTGGCATGAAAAAAATTCTCCTTATAAATCAATTATGAGACCTGCGGAATTTTTAAAACACCGCAGGTCTTGGCTTTTATTTTTAATTCAGTTATGTTCCGTTTTTTACATATAACTACTTCTTTGTCAAGTCTGTTTTACAGGCTCAACCTGGGTTAGGTCATACCTTAACTTAATTGCATTGCCGCTTAGTCAGCCCTACATAACTGTCAGTCTTTTCCAAACATTAATTACCAGTTACAACCCTGATAATAAACGCCGCTTCCTCAAGACCGATTTTGCCGTCATTATTAACATCCGCCCCGGTGATAACCGGATCTCCGGTATCTATTCCTGCCAACACCTTCAGACAGATAATAGCGTCGCGCAGATCAATAATCTGATTACCGTCAATGTCACCAACAGAAGATAGCGTTGTAAATGAAACTTCATTACCATAAGCAATTCCGCCGGAATTTATGCCGTAAGCTCTGACATAATACTTTGTTCCTGCTTTTAATCCTGTCATCTGACTTGTAAAAGTACCTGTTCCGCCACCTTCTGATGTATGATTATTCTGTATGGTCGGTAAAGAGGCTGTATTCAAGCAGATACCTCTTTCTGTAACCTGAGAGCCGCAACTGTCAGAAATCACTCCGCCGCAGGATGCTGTGTTCTGTGTAATTCCGCTGACTGAATCGGTTGTTACAGTCGGCGTGCCTGTAAGAAGAACAGACTGAACAGCAGAATATCCGCTGATTCCGTTCTGACTGACTGTCCGAACCCTGTAATAATAAGTCAGACATGCTGTTAATCCGGTCACTGAATAGCCGGTTGTATTTCCGACATTCAAATCCTGATAACCCGGAACAAAAGCCCCGAATATATCAGAAGGAGAAATATCAAGAAGATAGCTCACAGCCACTGTAGCCGGTTCCCAGTTGGCAATAAAACTGACAGGAGTTATATCAGATGCCGCTTTTACTGACGGAGCAGAAGGAACTGTCTTAACTGTAATAACATTTGAATCACTGCTCATTCCGCTGGCGTTTTCCGCACGGACACGGTAATAATAAACAGTTCCTCCGCTCAGATTAATTACCTGATAACTTGCTGTATTTCCGATATTCAGATTCTGATAACCCGGAACATAAGAACTGAAGGTATTGGACGTTGAAATATCAAGATAATATCTCTCAGCCCCTGAGTTTGTCTCCCAGTTGGCGGTAAATCTGCTTTCTGTTATATCAGATGCCTCTTTTGCAACAGGAGCGGATAAAACTGTTCTGCATTCAATAATCTCTGAGGCATTGCTTATGCTGCCTCCTTTTACAGCATAGACCCGGTAATAATAGGTTGTCCCTGAATTTAATCCGATTACCTGCTGACTGATATTTTTACCCGCAGAGAGTTTTTCATAACCAGGAACAAATACGCCGAAATCATTGCCAGCAGATACATCCAAAAGATAAGAGTCAGCTACTGAAACAGCCTCCCAATGAGCGGTAAAACGGTTGTAAGTTATATCTGTTGCAGGATTTGCTTTGGGCGCAGGCGGAAGAGTCCATGTCAGCATTGAGTTTGAATAGCCGCCTGCTCCGCTGATGCTGTTTACGGCTCTGACACGGTAATAATAAAGTGTTCCGTCAGTTAAACCGGCTATGTTAAGACTGTTCCCGTTTACAGATTTATCCTGATAACCGGTAACATAACCGCTGAAATTTATATTCATAGAAAGATCAAAGAGATAACTGTCTGCACCTGTAACAGTTCCCCAGTTTGCGGTAAATCCGGTTTCTGTAATATCTGTCGCGGGAGCCACATCAGGAACAGGCGGAAGCGTATAACCGATCACGATATTAGAATTTTGGCTTGTTCCGCTGGAATTATATGCACGGATCCGGTAATAACAGGTTGTCCCTGACTGCACTCCGACCACTTTCTGACTGGTTTTATTCCCTACATTCAGATTATTATAACCCGGAATAAATGATGTAAAATCATTTGTTGAAGAGACATCCAGATAATATGTTTCTGCTCCGTCAACAGCATCCCACCTTGCGGTAAATCCGTTTGAAGTAAATTCATCAGGATCAAGAGCATTCGGAGAAGCAGGAATTGTTATTACCTGAACAATGTTTGAATTTACACTTGTTCCGCCTGAATTTACGGCACGAATCCTGTAATAATAAAGAGTTCCCGGCTTCAGATTGATTATATCAAAATGAGTCACATTCCCGACATCTTTATCCGCATATCCCGGAACAGGAGAATCAAATGTATTTGCTGTTGAAATATCAAGAGAATATTTTTCAGCGCCTGTTACAGGTTCCCAATTTGCTGTAAAACCGGTAGATGTTATATTTTCAGGTGAAATTGCTTTTGGAGCATCAGAGAGAGTTTTAACGCTCTGAACAGCAGAATAATTGCTTATTCCGTCACTGTTGACAGCACGGACACGGTAATAATAAAGAGTTCCGCCGGTCAAGTCTGTAACATTGTAACCTGCTCCTGAGAGAACTTCAAGGCTGTTATATCCTTCCACAAAAGAATCAAATGCTTCTGATAAAGATACATCAAGGAGATATGAGGTTATCCCTGTCAATGCGCTCCAGTTTGCTTTAAAACCTGTGTTGGTAAGAGATGTAGCGGAGCTTATATTCGGAGCTTCAGGAGCAGTTGTTACTTTGATTATATCTGAATTTTCACCTGTTCCGTTTACATTTACCGCTCTGACTCTGTAATAATATGTTGTTATGGGAGTCAAGCCCGTAACCGTATCTTTCAGATCGCTGACACTCTTGTTCTGATAACCCGGAACATAAGAGGTAAAATCAATTGACGTGGAGACATCAAGACGATATGATTCAGCCCCGGATGCTGCTTTCCAGTTTGCTGTAAAGCCTGAAGATTTTACATCTGTTGCGGCAATCGCTTCAGGTTTGCCCGGAATTGTAATAAGTATTATAATATTGGAATATCCGCTGTATCCGCTGGAATTGTATGCCCTTATCCGGTAGTAATAAGTTGTACCCGGAGATAAGCCGGTTATAGAATCGCTGGTTTCCATAATAGTTTTATGCTGATAACCTGAAACATAAATACTGAAATCCTCTGTTTCAGAAACATCAAGGCGGTAATCATCTGCTCCTGTAACGCTTTTCCAATTTGCAGTAAATTCAGATGCTGTAATCTTGCTTGCCGCTGTTGCAACAGGCGGTGCCGGGATTGTTTTAAATGACAGTTCATTTCCGTAATTCATTCCCTCCTGATTTGTCGAGTATGCTCTGACATAATAAGTTGTTCCGGGAGTAAGCCCGCTAAGACTGCCTGTAAAATTTCCTTTTCCTTCCCCGTCTTTTGTAAAGGGGTTGGCGATGATAGTCGGCGCAGTTGTTTTGCTCCAGCATACTCCTCTGGCGGTAACTGAAAATCCGCCGTCAGATGTAACATTTCCGTTGACCGTTGCTGTCTGATCACCTATAGCAGCAATATTAAGAGTCTGAACCGCAGGCTCTTTATATTCAAATGCTCCGATGTCGGGAAGTCCGTTTCTTGCATATCCGCGCTGATCCGTCTGAGGGGCATTTCCGTCAGCAACTGCGTTGATAGCAGGACTGCCGAGTTTTATTCTGCATGTCTTTGTGTAACCGCCGTTATCAGCTATGGCACTGAGATTAAGATTCTCCTGCTTGCCGGTTATATCCCCCGTGTGATCAAAATCATTGCTGTCAGGAAATTCAACTATATTATATCCGAGTGATTCTATAACACCGTTGTCATTGTAACAGTCATCAGGGGAAGGACTGCTCTTTTTTGTGTTATTTCCGGCGATAACAGTATTTCTTATACTGAGCAGGGTATAATCTCCTTCAACATAAATACCTCCGCCGTTTCCAAAACCGCTGTTATCGTTATCTGCGATATTGTTATGAAATGTGCAGTTGGTTACGGTTATTTCGCTTATTGCTGTTGATTCACTCTCTTTGCTGTTATACATTCCGCCGCCTGAGTCTGAAGCCGCATTTCCGCTGAATGTGCAGTTTACAACCGTTGCCATTCCGTCTTTGCTGTTGGAGATCCCCGCTCCCATGTTTGCGGTATTTGAAATAAAAGCAGACTGTTCAACTGTGGGATTGCTGAATGTTGTGTTATATATTCCGCCGCCGTAATAAGTTGCTTTATTGCTGTTAAACGTAGATGTGTTTATTTGGGGCTTGCTGAAATTGTCATTTCTCATTCCCCCGCCGTCATCTGCTGTATTGCTGCTGAAAGTACAGTTCTCTATTACCGGACTGCTGTAATGGTTGTTGCACATTCCTCCGCCGTAAGCAGCTTTATTACTGATAAAAGAGCAGTCTGTTACATAAGGACTGCTGCTTTTATGATTATACATTCCGCCGCCGATAACAGCGGTATTTTCTTTAAAAATACAGTTATTCACAGTCGGGCTGCCGGAGTAAATATATATCCCTCCTCCGCCGGTGCTTGCGCCGTCTGCATTCCCTTTTGTGATTGTAAAACCGTCTAAAATTGCTGTGCTGTCTGTTTTGCTGCCAGTTACAACCCTATATGCATTATCTGAATTATTCCCTGCCGTGCCAATATCTCCGCTGAGAATGGTGATATTTTTCTGCCAGTCTCTCAGAGTCCTTTCTGTTTCTGTCCCGTTAAATCCTCCGTAAATTCCGACATTGTTTTTCAGTTGAAATGTGGCGGATCGAGTATCTGAAGTATCTGTATTAAATGTAGGCTTGTAAGTTCCGGCAGCAACCCATATTTCATCATTGCTTACAGAATTTGTTATTGCTGTCTGCATGCTGGTTGCCTGTATCCATGACCTGCCGGTTTCAGTTCCCACTGCATCATATTTCACATAAATAATGTCAGCATGTACTATCCCGCCGCCAATAATCATCATAAACAGATAAAAAACAGTCAAATACATCATCATTCTTTTTCTCATTTTTTCTCCTTTGTATTGTAAGTAAAAAATGTAGGGCGGACAAAGCGGAGCGTGTCGCCTGCTCCTGAAACATATTTTTTCATCATGAAAGATCAATATAAATGGTAAGTATTATTTTGTAAAGTGTAAAGAGAGAATAAAAAAAGATAGACCTACGGGGTTTCAGAAACCCCGTAGGTCTTTTATAAACATACAGAGGCGGACACGCTTAGGCTTAGTCCGCTCTATATTACTCCTGATTGAGTTACCGACAGTAAATTAATCCCCGATCCTAAATATCATTCATAAAACAATAGTGACAATTTTTGTCAATATGAATATAAGAATCATATATGATTATTAAGTATAACCGGGCGGGAAAATCTGTGAAAATAAATTTATCATATTTTTCAAAATCTTGATTGTTTTGACATGGTGACAATTTTTGTCCTTGATTATCGAGTAATAAAGCGGAACAAAAGGAGAATGATGTATGTATTCAGATTTAAGGAAACAGGATTACACAATGAATTTAGCCGAATTAAAGTTTGTAGTGCAAAAACTGTCAAGAACTGACAAGCTGAATCTGATTCAGTTTGTTGCATCTGAACTGGCTGATGAAGAATGTTCCGCTATGCCTGAAAACGGAAAAAAATATCCTGTCCGGTCGCCTTATGATTCTTCCGAAGCCGCAGATATTTTATTAAATGAGTTAAAAAAGGAAAACATAATTTATGAAAGGTGATTCAGAAATATTCCCTTTTTCCGAATCAGATAAAACTCCCGGCAGAATTCCGTATATGCCTTTGTTACTCTCTTAAAATTCTCTTTTAACCATTCTGATCGCATTTTTTATACTTTCAATATTAAATTGATTTTATAATTTTTAACTATTGTATAACTCTTTGATAATTTAAAAAAAATCCCCTCATTCTCATATCACAGAGAACAAGGGGATTTTTTTAAATTCGGTTAATGGTGATGGCTTCCTTTTCCCAGCATGGAATCCACCACAGCTTTAAGAATACAGTATGTCATTCCAAGACCCATAATGGTCAGGGCATACCACAGACCGCCCATGAAGACACAATGCGACATATCCCACATCCATTCAAAATTAAATGGAAACATAAGTCCTCCTAATTTTAGAGAATACAGAGAGCAATGTAGGGCGGACTAAGCGGAGCGTGTCCGCCATTAACACACAGAAAGGTGGACACGCTGCGCTTAGTCCCAATGCCATTAAGTTAAGACCTGACCTAACCCCCGACCCCTTCCCAAAGGGAAGGGAGCAGGCTTCGACATGAGACGGGTCGGATTACGCTGCTCTAACCCGACCCGCATGGCTACGAGGATGCAGAGGCTCGTAACAAAAAAAGTTTTATTTCAGAATTCAATAGAAGTATTTTTTCCTTCCTGAACCACTGCGGACTGAACATTTTTATTCAATTTCACAGTATAATTTCCGGGAAACAGTTCAACCTGTTTATTTGTAGAATCATAAGCCAGTTCTCTGAAACCGGAGTCATAAACATAAAAAAGAGTGCTTCCCGTTCCTGCCACGCTTACACTGCCGGCTTTTACGACTGTGTTCTCCCCTTCCTGAACTTCCGCTGTCCTGACCGTTTTGTTCAGTTCCACAGTATAAGTTCCGGGAAACAGTTCAACCTGTTTATTTGTAGAATCATAAGCCAGTTCTCTGAAGCCGGAGTCGTAAACATAAAAAAGAGTGCTTCCTGTTCCTGCCACACTCACACTGCCGGCTTTTACGACTGTGTTCTCCCCTTCCTGAACTTCCGCTGTCCTGACCGTTTTGTTCAGTTCCACAGTATAAGTTCCGGGAAACAGTTCAATTTGTTGATTTGTAGAATCATAAGCCAGTTCAAAAAAACCTATACCGTAAAATTCTTTCTCTAATTTGCTTCCGGTTATCCCTGATACTATTTGCAAAGCATAAATTGCCTCTTCTAATCCTATTTTTCCGTCGCTGTTAATATCTCCATTATTGATGGAATTGCTGATAAGTCCGTAAACATAAAAAAGAGTGCTTCCTGTTCCTGCCACGCTTACACTGCCGGCTTTTACAACTGTGTCCTCACCTTCCTGAACTTCCGCTGTCCGGACCGTTTTGTTCAGCTTTACAGTATAAGTTCCGGGAAACAGTTCAATCTGTTGATTTGTAGAATCATAAGCCAGTTCTCTGAAATCGGGGTCGTAAACATAAAAAAGAGTGCTTCCCGTTCCTGCTACGCTTACACTGCCGGCTTTTATGACTGTATTCTTACCCTCTTGAACCTCCGCTGTCCGTACCGTTTTGTTCAGCTTTACAGTATAAGTTCCGGGAAACAGTTCAATCTGTTTATTTGTAGAATCATAAGCCAGTTCTCTGGAATCGGAGTCGTAAACATAAAAAAGAGTGCTTCCCGTTCCTGCCACGCTTATACTACCAGCTTTTACGACTGTATTCTGTCCCGCTTTAACCGTTACTGTTCGGACAGTTTTATTCAGTTTCACAACATAAGTACCTGAAGGCACTTCAATTTGTTGATTTGTAGAATCATAAGCCAGTTCTCCGAAACTGGAATCATAAACATAAAAAAGAGTGCTTCCTGTCCCTGCTACACTTATACTCCCTACCTGCGCTATTGCTGTACCATTATGAAACATAAATATCAATGAAATCATAATTTTAATAAACAATATTTTATTCATAATTTTTTCTCCTTATTTGTAAAAATAATGCTATTGATTTTATAAGCAAAAACTCCCCTTATTCTCTCATATCGCAGAGAACAAGGGGATTTTTTTAAAACCCGTTAATGATGGTGATGACTCCCTTTACCTTGCAGGGAGTCTATTACAGCTTTAAGAATGCAGTATGTCATTCCAAGACCCATAATTGTCAGGGCATACCAGAGACCGCCCATGAAGACACAGTGCGACATATCCCACATCCATTCAAATTGAAATGGAAACATGATTCCTCCTATTTTGGAGAAGTCAGAAGATAGGAGTCAGCAATGTAGGGCGGACTAAGCGCAGCGTGTCCGCCATTCGTAGTCCGCCAATTATACACAAAGACAGGTGGACACGCTATGCTTAGTCCACCCTACAAATTCCTGACTTCTAATCTTCTAATCTTCTTATGATTCTATCGGATTCAACTCCTGCTCCTGCGGGAAGATCGGCATATAGCGGTAAGAGACTGCAACCAGAATAACGCCATAAGCCACCGGCAGAACTGTTGTTGCCACTTCCTGCCAACTCGGATAATACATTACCCAGCTGTCAAATGACATGACCGGAACAGCCATGACTTGCAGCACCATTACCCAGCGGTTCAGAGAGACGCCGATAGCACCGAGAATAATTGCCAATAAACGTGCAAACGGACTTTTACGCCCTTTATCGGTAATCAGAATAAGACCCGGCAGAAAACCGCAGACAGCAATTTCAAGGATCAGAATCCAGATTCCGTATAACGGATTATTGGAATAAAAATCCATGAGCTTAAATCCCATAGAAGGAGCGGTAACAGATGCCCAGTACCATGTATCAGCCAGCTTGGCAATTGAATATGTGAGAATCATCCATCCTGAAATCTTTGCCAAAAGTTCGATAACATTATCTTTTACCAGTTTTTTACGGGTGATCTTCTCTGTCAGCCATGTAACAAACATGGTAAAACAGGGACCGTAAGCTGCTGCTGACCATGTAAAAAGAAAGAATGTCCAGGGCCATATAAATAGTCCTTCACGATAAGAGAACGGACGCCCGAACAGAACGCCTGCAACTCCGCCCAATGATCCCTGATGGAAGAAAGAGAGGAATGCGCCTGTTGCGGCAAATACTGCCATAACTTCATGCATGTTATGTGCCATGTTATGAAAGAAAGGAACTCTGTCAACCTGACGGTTTTCAAGAATCAGCGGAATATATTCAATTGTCAGAACGCCAAAGTAGCAGGACAGACAGAATGCCACTTCAGTAAGCATAGAATGAACATTCGCGTGCCAGAAGATAAACCATCCTCTTAACGGCTGTCCAATATCAATTGCAAGGATCAGCAATGCAGAACTGTAACAGATAAACCCGATCAGTACTGCATAATTTATTATGTTTTTAAGTTCATCTTTTCCGACAATATACCTGAGAAAACCGGAAAAGAATGCTCCGCCGCCCAGAGCGATTACGCCGAGGTCTGCCCATATCCACAATGCAAACCCGTAGTAATCATTCATGTTGGTCTGGTTGAGTCCTTTCAGCCAGCAGAGCAGCATGGCATAGACGCCCCACAGCAGAACAGCGCCGACTACCGCAATAAAGGCGATAAATTGTCCAAACGGACAGCGTTTTACACCTTTGGGAATCAATGCAGAATCTATCATGATGTTAGTACTCCTTATTTTGGTTCTTAGCGTCCGGCTTTCAGCCAAACACCAATTAGCCTATAACTGATGATGTAAATTAAGAATCGAAATTAATTCTATGAAAATTCCTAATTCCTAATTATTCATTCCTAATTGGCATTAATGATGACCGCCGCTTGCTATCTTACCTTCGTCTTTAAGATAATTATCCCCCGCCCGTCTGACCCATTCCCGGCTCGACATATAATATACTTTGGGATTGGTTCCCAGTCTTTCAAGCAGACGGAATGCGTTTTCACTCTTTTTCAGTTCATGCACCGCATGTTCAGGATTATTAAGGTCTCCGAATACAATTGCACCCGCGGGACATGCCTGAGTACATGCTGTCTGATATTCACCCTCTTCAATCTCCCGCCGATCTTCCATAAGTGCCTTATCCACTGCGGACTGATAACGGTGAAAGCAGAAACTGCATTTTTCAACAATACCTCTCATGCGCACAGAGACATTGGGGCTTAAAGATTTCTCCATGCCCGTGGGCCATACAGGATCCCACCAGTTAAAATAGCGTGCATGATACGGACACGCCGCCATACAATACCGGCATCCGAAGCACCGGGTATAAATCTGGCTTACAATTCCGGTTTCAGTACTGTAATCAGTTGCAGTTGCAGGACATACAGATACACACGGAGAATGACCATTATGCCCCTCGCAGTGCATACAGGGTCTTGGCAGATAACATATCTCTGTTTCCGGGAACGGTTTGCCGTTTGTCAGCTTATAAACCCGCATCCATGTAATGCTGTCCAGTTTATTTGATTCATCAACCTTAAACGGGACATTGTTTTCCGACATACATGCCACCATGCAGGAGCCGCATCCGGTACATTTATCCAGGTCTATGACCATTCCATATTTTTTCTGTTTACTCTGGTTATTCTTTTCCATCCGAACCTCTTTGGGTTGATAACTGATAAATTGACGATTGATGACTGATTCTTATTATGATTCATTCAGATAAAGTGAATCATCCATCGTCAATCAATCAGTTGGATTAAGCAATTGTCAATTTCGCCCGGATTACCGAGGCTGCATCAAGACCGGAAATCGGATCCTCTGACGGAATTATCAGATCGTTTACATTGATTCCTTTTCCGGCAATATATTTGTCATACGCGGTATGTCCCAATCCTCTCGGCATTGCCGCAACATCCGGCATGATTCCTTCAAAAAGATGTACTTTTACCTTTACTTCTCCTTTTGCGGTCTTCAGAATAGCATATCTTCCTTCTTTCAGGCTGTATTTTGCAGCGGTTTTCGGATTTACTTCAACAAGAATATCTTTTCCCTTCAGCACAGTATCTTCAACCGTCTTTGTAAGAAAAGGAGTATTTCCCACGGCACCGTTTGCCAGTCTCATTGAATCATAAGGCATCAATACGAACGGATAAGCTGTATCCTCTTTTTCTTCCGCTGTTTTTATATCTTTGGTAAAGAATTCAAATTTTCCTGACGGGGTTGCAAAGGATCCTTCCAACGCGGGAGGCGTAAAATCAGCTTTTGCCAAAAATCCTTCTTTATTCAGGGTCTTCCAGTTATCTCCCATAGTCTGTTCAAGACATGCCTCATAGCTCTCCCATGCAAATGCCGCTTCAATATTGCCGCCCATTGCTTTGGCAATCTGAATCACAGAATCGCCGACATGACGGGTATTCAACTGTGGCTTGACCACAGGTCTTGAGACTCCGATAATAGGCTTCTGAAGACCTGCCGGAGCAGGAACATCCTGATAGCTTTCCAGAAAAATATGACTCGGAAGGATTATATCAGCCTGCTGCGCGGTTTCATCCATGTAAGAAGAAAAACTGACAACAAACGGAATTTTTTCAAATGCTTTTTTCACGCTGCCCGGATCAGACATGGTATAACAGGGATTTGCTCCTGAAACCAGAATCGCCTGAACCGGATAATCTTTACCTTCACAGACACACGCTGGAAAACGGTTCACCAGAGATTTTGCACACGGATATTTTTCTCCGCCTGCTCCGTCAATGCGAGCCTGCTGAATACCTTTCTGAGCAGCTTCATCTAATTCCGGTTCAGCCCACTGAATATAATTCGGTGCCGGAAGAGTCCAGACTCCCCCTTTTTTGTTGATATTGCCGACCAGAGCATTTAAAGCATGAACCGCCATTACTTCATACATGCTTCCCGGAGTATTCCCCTGTCCTTTGCCGCAGATTGCTAAGGGATTTGAAGAGCCTGCAAACTCTTTTGCCAATGCAATGATTACATTCGGATCCTCAAGTCCTGTGATTCTTGCTGCAATTGCCGGTGTGTAATTATTCAGCACAAGCGATTTAAATGCTTCAAATCCGCTTGTATTATTATCAACAAATGCTTTATTATAAAGCGATTCATTGATAATCACACTTGCCAGTCCCAAAGCAAGAGCCGCTTCAGTTCCCGGTTTTATAGGAATCCATTTATCTGCTTTTGCGGCTGTATTTGAAAGACGCGATTCAATCTGCACTATTTTTGCTTTGTTCTGACGCAGCGTGCTGTTTGCTTTAAACATCCGTACCGGAGAACCCCAGCCTTCAATCATGCCTGTTCCGAAGCTCAGGACAAAATTGGCATTTTCAACATCAAAGCCGGGGATAGCGTCAACTCCGTGCATCAGTTTTAATGCAATTTCATAAGAATCCTGAGCAGAGGGAACGGTCATAAAATTCGGAGAACCGTAAGCTGCCATGAACCGGCTGAAAAGCTGAGGAACAGTTCCGTATTTTGAACCCGAAATACAGGCTACGGTATGTGATTCCCCTTTTTCTCTTATCGCTTTCAGTTTTTTGGCAACTTCCGAGATCGCTTCATCCCATGAAATTTCTTTCCAATTGCCTTCACCTCTTTTTCCGGTCTGTTTCATCGGTGCTTTGACGCGCGATGTACCGTAAAGCAGCTGAAGAGCCGAAATTCCAAGCATACATATCCCGCCGTCATTAACAGGATGTCCCTTCATTCCCTCTATCTTAACCGCCCGGTCATCAATCTTACGGACAGAGATTCCACAGCCGCCCGGACAGAGTGTGCAAACCGAATTGACATAATTGGCTTCACCATCCTGCGGCACAGGCGTCCATGGCCACATTTGTGTCCATATAGAAAAGTCATCTGTCAGCTTATAAGGCAACGGCGAAAGAGCGCTACCCGCTGCTCCTCCGATTACCAGCGCACCGACGGATGACAAGAAAGTTCTTCTGTCTATCTTCATAGATTAACCTCGTTCACTGTTAATGCAAATTAAGTGTTAGAATTAAGATTGTAAAATCAGATAATTCCTGATTCCTGATTCTTAATTCCTAATTTGCATTGTTATTTGTGGCAAACAAAACATGCTTCTTTTCCTGTCTGAACGCTGTTCTGTTTTACATTGTTTTTAACATGACATTCGGAACAATCGTCCATCTTCATCCGATCCCAGGTATTCTTTTTGATGCCTGCGATATTCTTTCCCCAAATATCCCGGCTGTAACCTGTTATCCGGTTCTCTTCATAAGTCTTCAGGCTTGTGGATTCGCCGATTTCACCGTGACAGACAACACATTCCATCCCCGCGCCCTTGACATGTGCCGCATGGGAGAAGAATACACAGTCCGGCTGTCTTGAATAAATGAGCCACGGAACTTCTCTTCCGTTTGCCACGTATTCAGTTACAAATGTTTTTTCATCTTCTGTTTCACCCTGAACTTCCTCATGGCAGCCAATGCACTGTGCAAGTTTCGGAACTCCTGAATATGTTCCGTCTTCGCGGAAGAAATGGCAGCTTTCACACCCGTTATCCACCAGTTCATTATGCATTGCATGATTGAAATCAATGGGTTGGGTCTTTTGGGAGTAGAGAAGATTGGGAAAGATTATCCAGCCGACAATCATACTTGCCACAAATCCGATAATGAAGAAGAGGATAACAAATCCGCCTACATTGCTCTCCGCTCCTTTCTTACCGCAATGGCAGGACGACTCTTCGCCCCGGCATCTACAGAAACTTCTTTTGTTTTTTCATCTGTACTCATGCAAACTCCGTTACGTTGTTGATAATTTTCTCTTCTTCCCGGTCGGAGTTCTGGAATAGGAGAAATGGTTAATATAAAATTTCGACCTTAACAAAAAAACTACATTGACCTGTCAGCCCCTAAGGGTTTTTAAAACACTTAGGGGGTTTTTTCCGGTCTCTTTCTTACAGGCAGAGGGATTATATTTTATAAACCATTAGGGTTTCATTATTTCCCCGCTCTGCGGCACAGATTCTCCGACCTTTTGCATCTCTGCTTACAGAACCTGTAAATTCAGCTTATTAAAAACAATTACAATTGCTTTCATAGTAATAATCAGCAGGATTATACTCCCATCCTGTTGCACAGGATGATGTCCAATTGCAAGGGTTAATCCACCACCATCCTCTACATGTTGCATAGCCATGCATACATTGAGCACCATTCATACCCCAGAATTCTACGCTATTGTTTATACCAGATGAATATGCACTGCCAATGTTAATATATTCAGGGTAGTAGTCAGTACCAAAACTATAAGTGACTATATAGGCATTACGACCATTATAAGTGCCTGCAATAAAACCAATGCCTATATCCTTTAAATTCGGATTTGACACAACATCATGGTCATACATAAAGAGATAGTCAACAAATATGTTCTCAGCTATATCCTTTTCAATAAAATTATTAAATGTCAAAATTCCTATAGCCTCATCGCAAATCCACGGATTATACCCGCTCTCTATAATTCGATCCTCATAAGTGCGACCATCCAATGAAGTGTGACTACAATAATTATTAGTCATCATATCAACAGAATGTAAATATGCTGCATTCCCAAGATTATTATTATAACTAAAACTTATCAGTCCCTCATTAGTACGTCTTACGTTAATTTTTCCATAAAGTTCCCAGGGTGATATGTAAGAATAATAAGAATAACTATTTACACTTAGTGATGATATCTTTGAATCATCATTTTCTTTAAAAAGTTCTGAATAGTCATATCTATTCAGATTTACTACTATCGTCTCTCCTTTTTTATGTTTGTACATGAAAAGAATAGTATCTGTAGCTATATCACTTGCACACAGATTTATCACACTTCCAAGTAATACCATTGCCATAATCATTGATGTTATAATGATTTTCTTCATAATAACCTCCTTTATTCCCATATATAATAAACAATATCATCAAACATTCCGTCACTATTATTATCTACACTCGCTTCTATCGTGTTTCCATTAGCATCATAACTGTAGCTTAGGGTCACAATCAAATCAATGATACCGTCATTCTCATAATCCGTCTTTTCTTTGACCATATTTCCGTAATCATCATACTCGTAGGTAAAAACCAAACCAATTGTTCCATCATCACGTATAACATTTTTGGTAATTACATTTCCTGATTCATCACAAAAGTATGTGTAATTAATGAGTACGGAGTCGGTTACTGTTCCCTCAGGTCTGATATAGATATAACTCTCCTCAAGAGTTGAGCTTATCAGAATATCATTGTCATAAGTATGATCCCATATTTCATAGTATTCCGATTCATAATCAATCTCCTTCCTCTTCAATAGATTTCCCTCATAAATGAAACTTGTAACCGAATCAATCATTCCGTCATTATCACTATCAGTTTCCTCCATAGTCAGATTTCCTTTAGAATCATATGTATGATAAGTTATTGAATCAATAGTTTCATCTTTACCGTAATCCCACTCTGTTCTGACTTTTCCAGGCTTCATATTGTCACTTGAATTATTCGAATCACAACCAATAGTTACAAAAACAAATGCAACTAATCCCAAAAAACTAAAAAATTTTAAATTCATCTTTCTTCCCTCCTTTTATAAATTTGGCGTAAAACCTCTATCCCTTCAGGGTAGGGGATGTAAGCCGTTCAAAACTGATGTAAATAGTTGAAAAGCAGTTTTTTTGACTGAAAAAAGCCGCCGGAAAACTGCCAAACCGCTCTGCCTTCCGGCAGGTAATGCGTATCTCCGATCTGTTACCAGTCAGAGAATCCGTCCTCACCCCGACAAAGATAAACAGGCTTTTTACACTTATGACACCGGACCTTGCCTCAGTTCTTCTTAATCATAAGCGACAGAGCAGCGGTCCGGTGCGTCAACCGCAGGTGTCATAACCTGATTATCGCAGTATCCGTTTCTGAATACTGAGTCCGGTAAACTCAGGCTTCTTACGAAGCCGCTATCCCTTCAGGGTAGCGGTAGTTCACCTGTTTTTCTACTTCCCCACTCTACGACATAGACTCTCCGACCTTTTGCATCTCTGCCCGCAGAATCTAAATTTATAAACAAATACAGACATGTTAACTGCCTGAATTACAACTTCATCAGGAGTGCCTGCAATTTTATACTCTGCTTTTCCAGTAATCCGGTTTTCTATTCAGTTGCATTATTGCGATAATTATAATCTCATCATCCAGAACTTGATATATCACTCCGTAAGGAAAACGATTTTATCAGACATCTTCGCGTATCTTTCGTCAGCATTGACCATGCTTCAGGAAATTCCACAATCCGTTGAACAGCAGAATAAACCTCTTCTAAAAATTCCATTCCAAGTCCGGGATGACAATTTTCATAATATAATGCCGCTTCATTTAGTTCAATTTTAGCGGAAGGGTGAAAAAAATAATTCATACAGATAATCTTTCCCCGATTTCTTTGAAAACATCTTTCCCGTTAATTTTCTCTGCTTTGCCGCTTTTTAATTCTTCAATTCTTTTCTCAGCTTCTTCAGCCCATAATTCTTCAATTTCTCTCTGAGAAGGATTCAGGCTGTCAAGAAGCCTTTCAATCAGCCGGACTTTCATATCCAGCGGCAATGATTCCGCTACAGATATAAGTTCATCTGCTTTTATCATATAAACCTCACAATTATTTAAGCTATTTTATTATAAAAAGAAATAACATTTCTGACTCTAATTTATTCTAAATATCTGCTGTCCGTCAGCAGCAAGTTTCCAATCCGCCAAAAGCTCTTCTCTGTGAATTTCTATCCATGCAAGAACAAGTTTCATTTTATTTGCCGGAATAAAACCTTCTATGATTTCACCCTCGGGAACAGAAAGCACAGCTTCATTATCCCTGATACCAGACATGAATATGAGGTTTGTGATGTCTATAATACAGATAAATAATCAAACCATAAAATGCAGAAACAACAGGCATAATATTATCCTTGCAATATCAATTGTGAATTAACGAATCTGTTTTTAAAAATAAGAGCTTGGGATTTTTATAAATAGAGGACTATAAAAAACAGATTCTTTTATCCTTTCTTATAATCCTCTTATTATATGAAATCCCTGTAAATACGCAGATTTTAAATTTTATCTGAAATAACAGAGATATCCTCTTTTTATTATAATAATATAAATTCAGATTTAATACCTACAGATATGCTTTTTGTCAAGAAAAAATCAATCCTGAGTGAATCAGAAAAGAAAACTGACAAAATGAGATACAAAAATCTTATTTAAAATAATTCAACATTATCCCCAAGATCATCATCATCTTTTTTTTCTTTTTTCGGATACGGAAGCTCAGGAAGAGACTCTGCTTCGGCAGTCTGAACAGAAGGCTGCTCTTTTACATCAGAAGGATAAACATACTTATGATGAAGCTCTCTTTCCCGCTTCATGGTGTATCGTTTTGCAAGCTGATCAATCTTATCTTCCGAGTTATCTTTTTCATCCTTTTTTACAAACGGTTCCAGAATTTTAATCATTTTTTTAATCTGTGTTATATAATCTCTGAATTCATTCTCAAGATCAGATAAAAAACTGAGTTCTGATTTTGTTTTTAAAATAGCTCCCTGTAAATCCTGCGACTTTTGTAATACAGTTAAAGAGTCTGATTTGAACTGCTCATAAACCATTGTTATCTCTGTTATTCCTCTTTCAAAAGAGAAATCTGCATTGTCAGACGGACTCCCTTGTTCTTTTTGAGATTCTTTTTTAAGCTCCTGCGCCAAAGAGATAACAGATTCAAGAATCTTCACAACATCAGCCGCAAATCTGTCCGATTCTTTTGACAGAGTATTGACCTCCTGAGCCAGTATTTCAAATGTTGAGCCTTTATCTGTAAGCCGGGCAGATTTTATAACAGCATTAAGCGCCTTGAGATGCAGTTCCATACTGATATGACGTACCATACTGATATGACGTGAAAGCCTGGATGTAGTTTCAGATACCTGCTCTGCTGTTTCTCTGAGATGATTCTTTAAATCATACCCCTGATCAAGCAGTTTATGCAGTTCATTCAGACCTGATTTCAATACTTTAATCCGCATCTCCGTACTGATTTCATCTTTTTTTTCAGAACCGTTCAGAGATGAAACATCTTTGACCAGATACTCAATCTGATCTCCGAGATTTTCAAACGCATGGATGCTTTTCTGATAAGCTGTCTCAATCTCTGATATAACCTGTTCAAGCTGCGCTGCCTGAAGTTTCAGAACTCTGTAAGCACAACCCCATGATCTTGATTTAAGATCATCAGCCGTGTCAGCCGTCTCTTTACAGAGATATTCCGCATCATTAATGGCGGATACAATATGTTCCACCTGCTGCCGGGTAATATCATGAAACTGGATAGCAACCACAATCTCCCCGATCTGCCGGGAGATATTATCGGAAAGCTCGCCGGTTTTTTCAAGGGATTTGAGGGATAACCCCATCATGTGCCGGATCTCCGTTACTGTATTTTGAACTGTCTTTCGTGCTGCATCCTGAAGTTTGCCGAGTTCCGCCTGTCCGGCCAGTATTCCGGTATGGGCAGTAATCTGACTGGAATGGGTTGCTTTGCTGTCATTAAAAATGCTCAGGGAAATATCAAAGACATTTTTTGACAGATTTCTGATCTCATGAACAAAAACAGCAAACATTTCCCTTGACTCCGGCGACCGGCTGCTCTCTACGGCAATATTCAGTCCCACAACATTCAGAGACATACCTGTTTTTTCAATTACCGGACATATTTCACACAGATTTTCAAGATGGTTGGCAACAGCATCCACTTGCTTCAGGCTTTCTGATATTTCTGCCTGACGCTGCCGGAGATTTGTCAGGGATTGCCGGGCAAGTCTGCTTATGCTGTTCAAAAGAGACTGATCAGTCTCACCTCCGACTGATTTTGCACTCTTCATAGTCAGTTCCGCCAACTGTTTGGCATCTGTATAAAGCAGTTGAAGCTCCTCTCCGAGCTTCAGAAATTTCGGTTCAGAATTTTTGACAGTTCTTTCAAGAGATTCTCCTAAAAGAAGTAAATCAGACGGAATTTTAGAGAGAGCATCCTTATCTGCCGGTATGAAAAAAAAGCAGATACTCTCTTTTTTCTTTTTAATCCCTGATACAAGAAGAGAGATAAAATTTTTAAAATCTGATAACAGGAGAGCAGATTTCTTTTTTTTATATAACATTTTTATATAATTAAACACAGCAAATCCCAAATATGAACAGGTAATTTTCAATTCTTAACTATCAATTCCTGATTAGCATTATAAATGAGACTTGGATTTGTGTCAATTTTACAGAAAAATAATAAATGCCGGTTAAGAATTAAAAATCAAAAATTAAGAAATAACAGATTTTTATAAATCTGCTGAATTCTGAGTCCGATTATAATAATCTGATTTTATTAATGTTATTTTTAATATTCAATTAATTTGATATTAATTTTAAATTTTTTCAGACCCATAAAAAAAAATTAATAAAATTGTTAATCCCAACTATTGATTTTATCGGATTGATTTGTTATAGGGAAAAAATTGATGAAAAAAATTGTAACGAATAAAAAGAATCGGATAGTTATAAATATGATAAATATGACTGTTACAATCTCTTTAAAATCAAGAAGAAAAAAATCTGAATGGCTGAGAACTGCTTACCTTGTGCGGTCTCCTTTTATCTGTTTCTTTCGGATGCTCTTCAGAATTCAGAAGAGATCCTGTTGAACTTTCTGAATACCTCAGACAGTCTAAACCTGCTTTTATAAAAACAGCAGATATACTTAAAGCGTATTCCAAGCCGCTCATCCCGGACATTGCAAACCCCTCTTATCCGAAAAATTATCCCAAACCTTATCAGGTATTTGGACAATGGTATTACCCGTTACCCCATTCAGACGGCTTCAGACAGCGGGGGCTTGCATCATGGTATGGGAAAGAATTCCATGGCAGGAATACATCAAACGGTGAAGTATTCAATATGTATGAAATTTCAGCGGCACATAAAATTCTTCCTCTGGGTACTTATGTCAGGGTGCGTAATCTTGAGAATGGAAAAACCCTTGATCTCAGAGTCAATGACCGGGGTCCCTTTGTTTCGGGCAGAATCATTGATCTGTCAAAAGCGGCGGCAATTGAACTTGGAGTTTACGGACCGGGTACTGCCAAGGTAGAAGTCATAGCACTTGGAACGCCTACTCAGCCGACATCTCAAAACGGTTATCAGTCTTATATTCCGATAGACTACTACAACGGTAACTTCAAAATTCAGGTCGGTGCATTTCGTGATCGGAAAAATGCCGAGAAAATGCGGCTGGAGCTTAATCACCGTTATAAAAATGCACAGGTAAAGCCTTATTATAATTACAGGGAAGGAGGACTTTTCTACAGAGTTCTTGTCGGAAGCTGTTCTGATCTGAATCAGGCTGAAAAATATGAAAGTAGTTTGAAAACAAAGGGATTCAACGATGCTTTTACTGTAGCAGATTAAGAATCAGGAATTAAAAGTTTAAAAATTTGCAGGTTGGGTTAGCGGAGCGTAACCCGACCTACAATTCTGACATCGCCCAATGAAGAGAGTTGTTTTTTTAGACAGAGACGGGGTTATCAATAAAGATTCACCTTCTTATATCAAAAACCTGTCTGAATTTGAATTTATCCCCGGAAGTCTTGATGCTGTCAAATCTCTGACATCAGAAGGATTTAACATTATCATTATCACAAACCAGTCTGCAATCAACCGGAACCTGACAACCCGGAAAAATGTTGATGATATTCATGCTATGATGATGAGGGTTGTAAAATCTGAATACGGTGAAATAAAAGATATTTTTTTATGCCCCCATACACCTGAACAGGATTGCGCCTGCCGTAAACCGAAACCCGGACTTATTTATCAGGCTCAAAAAAAATATAATATTGATATTTCATCATCCTGTATGGTAGGTGACAGTGCAAAAGATATTGAATGTGCCGGAAATGCAGGATGCAGATATGCGATTCTTGTTAAAACCGGCAACGGCGCTGCTGCTGAAAAAATTCTGGCAGATAAAAATATTTCTCCTGATTATGCTGCTGAAAATCTTTTGGAAGCTGCAAGATGGATCATAAGTAATTTCAAACAGGAAACCAGGTTTTTTTAAAAAAACCTGGTTTCTTATATATCCCAAAATGAAACCCCCTTTTCTTCTCATCACAATCTCCCTGATCTTCTGGGGATGGCAGACAGAATTATTGATATTTGCTGTTCCAATGGCTGTTATACTTGAATGGTCCCGTTTTTCCAAAGTAAAATTGGAGCTTTCTCTTTCTGATTTCATCCGTATTTCAGACGGATGCACTCTGATTATTACAGGAATGTTTGTCTGGCTTCTGATTTCGGGCAAACCGGACCAGATTATATTTATCCTTATTCAATGGCTTCCGATTGGCTATTTTCCGATGATAGCATCTCAGGAATACAGCATTGTCGGCAAGGTTGATATTCGCGCCCTTTCCATTATTCTCAGAAGACAGGATAAAAACAGAAAAAAGGGAACTCCTGTTTTTGCTGTAAACCTTACTTATCCGTATATTATTCTGTGTATTATCTCCGCAAGCGCTGCCAATATAAGAACTCACTGGTTTTACGGGTGTATATTTCTGATCTCTGCTTATGCTCTCTGGACAGCAAGATCAGAAAGATTTTCACCTGTAATATGGATAATGCTTTTTATTCCGGCAGGCTTTATCGGATATACAGGACATATCGGACTTCATCAGTTACAACTTCTTATTGAAGAAAAAGGATTTGAACGGTTTATGAATTCATATACCGGGGATGCTGATCCTTATCGGAGTATCACGGCAATAGGAGATATAGGAACATTAAAATTATCAGACAGGATTCTCTTCAGGGTAAAACAGGAGGAAGCAGAGGCTCATACATCGTTTTATCTCCGCGAAGCCAGTTATAATATGTATGAATTTTCAAGATGGTTTGCAATCGGAGCGGAATTTATTCCGGTACAGCCCCAGTCAGACGGAACAACATGGAGACTCCCTTTTTCCGTTAATTCTGAACCTGACACTTCACACCCCTCAACCCTTACTGTCTCTTCATACCTTCGTAAAGGAAAAGGGCTTTTAAATTTGCCGACAGGAGCATTTCAGATTGAGCAGCTGCCGGTTTTAAAAATGAAAATAAATCCGTTAGGGGCTGTCAGAATTGAAGACGGACCGGCTTTGATTAGTTATAAAGTAAAATCAGATACACTTGCATATTTGGATTATCCGCCGGATAAAAGGGATTTTTACATAACGAAAAAAGAAGAGTCTGCTATAAAAGAGATTGTAAAAAATCTGGAGCTTGTTTCAATCTCCCCTGAAAACAGGTTAGAACGTATCAGTCAGTTTTTTCATGAAAAATTCCGATATTCATTGACTTATAAACCTAAGAAACGTAAAAATACGCCATTGACAGATTTTTTACTTGGCTCAAGATCGGGGCATTGTGAATATTTTGCAACCGCAACAGTAATGCTTCTGCGCGCATCAGGCATTCCCAGCGCGTTATGCTACAGGCTATCTGGCGCATGAATTCAGTCCTTTGGAAAAGCAGTTTGTTGTTCGGATAAAAGATGCCCACGCATGGACGCTGGTTTATATTAACGGCGCATGGCGTAATTTTGACACCACTCCTCCTGACTGGATGAATATTGAAGCTGATCATATCTCTTATTTGGGAACTGTTTCCGATTTTCTCTCATGGTGCAGATTCAAATTTTCAGACTGGCGATGGCGAGAAGGAAAAGACGGGTTAAAAGAA
This sequence comes from uncultured delta proteobacterium, assembly GCA_963806835.1. Lineage (GTDB taxonomy): Bacteria > Desulfobacterota > Desulfobacteria > Desulfobacterales > CAWEAR01 > CAWEAR01. Next base: position 81,630 of record CAWEAR010000041.1, on the reverse strand, counting down.
TATCTTATATGGCTGATCATTCCATTAATACTGATTCTGATGCGAAGACTGTATTTCAGAAAAAAAATGAAACGGATAAAATCAGGGGAAGGAAAATATTATACAAAAGAGGCGGTTCCCGGGTTAGATTCGGATTTTTACCGGATTGAAAAAAGATTCAAAGAACTTGGGATTGTGCGTTATCCTTATGAAACATTACATGACTGGCTCAAACGGATAGAAACATCGCCGCTTCCCCTTGAATTAAAAACGATTTCTATTGATTCCCTATATCCTCTCCTGAATCTTCATTATCGCTACAGGTTTGATCCTGAAGGAATAACACCGGATGAAAAAACAGCCTTGTCTGCAAAAGTTCAATCTTTGTACTCCCGTTTGAAATAACAGGGAAAAGTTCGTAGTACCGCCTTTAGGCGGTCAAAAAAGTTCGTAGTTCCGCCTTTAGGCGGTGCAACAGTCCGCCTGAAGGCGGAACTACAAACTTTTCCGAACAATAAGATTAAAGTTCAATCTCGTATTCCTTTATTTTGCTTAACAGAGAAGGATGACTGATTTCAAGGAGTCTGCTTGCCTGAGTACGGTTTCCTTCAGTAGCTGTAAGCGATTTGATTATCAGTTTTTTTTCCAGAATCTTCTGAGCAGATTTAATAGAATATCCTTCAAAAATCGCTTTTATATCATCATCAGGCGATTTATCCTTGAATTCAGTCGGAAAATTTTCCGGAATAAGAATCGGCTCTTCCGCCAGAACAATCGCCCGCTCAATCGCATTTTCCAATTCTCTGACATTCCCATGCCATTTATATTTCAGCAGAACAGCCATAGCATCAGGTGAAATACCTTTTACATCCTTACCCAGAGACTTTCTGAACTTGTCAACAAAATATTGACTTAAAAGAGGAATATCTTCAGGTCGTTCTCTGAGGGGCGGAAGTTTTATCGGCAATACATTTAATCTGTAAAAAAGATCATCCCGGAATCTTCCTTCAGCCACTTCTTCTTCAAGATTCTTGGAGGTTGCCGCAATAATACGGACATCTATTTTCTTTGGCTTTGATTCTCCGATAGGTCGTATCTCATTCTCCTGTAACACTCTTAATAGTTTTACCTGCAAAGAGAGGGGCAACTCTCCGATTTCATCAAGAAAGATCGTGCCGCCGTCAGCCTCTTCAAAAAGTCCTTTTTTATTTCTGTCTGCGCCGGTAAAAGCCCCTTTTCTGTATCCGAAAAATTCACTTTCAAGCAGGTTTTCAGGAATCCCTCCGCAGTTAATCGGAATAAAATATTTTTCCGCCCGTTTTCCGCTGAAATGAATCCCCTTTGCAATCAGTTCTTTTCCTGTCCCGCTCTCGCCGATAATTAAGACTGTGGTATTATACTGTGCCACATTCAGCGATACCTTGAAAATAGACTGCATGACTTGGCTTTTAGCTATCATTTTACCGAACTGATATTTCTCTTCAATAGCCTGAATCCGTTTTTTCAAAAAAAGATTCTCTTTTTTCAGATTTTCCCGCTCCTCTGCTTTTTTCAGGGCAAGATAGACTTCATCAGTCTTAAACGGCTTTGAAATATAGTCATACGCTCCGAGCTTCATCGCTTCAATAGCTGTATCAATACTTCCATACGCGGACATCATGATGACTGTTGTTGTTTTCAGACGATCTTTGGCAGCTTTGAGAAAATCCATCCCGCCCATCCGGGGCATTTTCATATCACACAGAATAAAATCATAGGATGCTTTTTCCAGCATTTCCAATCCTTCGGAACCGTCTGATGCTGTCTCTGTCAGATAGCCGAATTTTTTGAGCAAAGCTGTCAGCATGTGACGCATATTCTCTTCATCATCTATGATTAACAGACGTTTTTGAGAAGATATTGTATTCATATTTATTTTTTTTGATTTATTATAAAATCCCGGGGGTTTCAGAAACCATCAGGGTTTTAAGAGCGGAAGATAAATAATCATGGTTGTCCCCCTGCCTATTTCACTGACTGCTTTAAGTTTTCCGCCCATTGTCTCAATAATCATAAAAGAGACCCATAATCCGAGACCTGTTCCTTTGCCCGGTTCTTTTGTTGTATAAAAAGGATCAAAGATATATTCAAGATTCTCTTCCGGGATTCCCGGACCGTTATCGCTGAATATAATCTTTAATACTGATGTGTAATCAGGCAATTCATCGTTTGATTCTGATATGATTTCAGTTTCAGCCGTTATTTTTCCCTGTGAAGTATTTTCAGAAGAAGAGATAGCATCTGCCGAATTTATGAGCAGATTAAGAAAAACCTGCTTCAACTGATTCGGATCAGCCATTACAACATCATCAGCGGCATATAATTCAAGGATTATATCAATATCAGACATAATCGGCTGAAATTTTATCACATGGATTATATCCCTGACAATCTCATGAACAGAAACAGCCCTTATCTCACCGTCAGATGGTCTTGAATAATCAAGAAACTGCCTGATAATAACATTAATTCTGCTGATTTCGTTTCCTGCACGAAGAATAAACTCTGCTTTTTCATCCTCTGTCAAATCCTTTCCTTTGAGCAGATCCAGATAACCTATCACAATCGCAATCGGATTTCCTATTTCATGGGCAATCCCTGCTGCCAATCTTCCTACAGAAGCAAGTTTCTCCGCCCGGATAATATCTTTTTGCGCCTGCTTCAAATCTGTATTTGCTTTTTCAAGGGAAGATACTGTCTGCCGAAGCTTCTCCCTGTCATCTGAAATACGCGAAAGCATCCGGTTCAGTGCTTTTGATAACTGATAAAATTCATTGCTCTCTTTTTCATCAGGAAAAAATATCTCCATCTCTTCTTTGTATTCTTCAGCCCTTTTCAGCAGCTTATGGAGAGGTCTGACAGTTATTTTCGAGATTCTGTAAACCCCGATAAAAGTCAGGATAATCAGATTGATAAAGATATAGATAAAGAGAATTGCCTGAATACGTTTTAATCTTTCATAAAGATTCTCAAGGGATAAAGCAGCAGCGATTACTGCTGTTGTATCTTTTTTCCCGTCAGAGACGGGAATGGATAAAATTAAAAACCGTTCCTGTTTCCAGAAAATCCCCCATGCAGTTCCTGAATATCCGATGTTTTTCTCCCCGGATTGAATTGTCCGGGTGATAAGCCTCTTTACCTCATTTTTTAATTCTGTATATTCCTCTTCTTTTGCCAAAGAGATAAAATAGGAATACATATATAATTGATTCATATTCTTATCCGCTATCACGGCATAAGAATATCCCGACTGATTTAATATTTCATCACAACTTTTATTAAAAGCATCCGTTTTATTTTTCATACAGCTTAATTCATTAAAATAAAACAAAAAATTCCCTTTTAATGCAGAAATCAGAAGATTCCCTTTGGCAAATTCAGAATTGATTAAAATCCTCTCCATAGAGATAATAATGACAAAATCAATCAGGAACATTGCCAATCCTAATAAAATAAAGATGTTGACCGCTATGTTGGTTTTTAACCGTCTGCGAAGAAACACTTTAAATATCAAGAATCAGGAATTAACAGCATCTTATAAATCTGCTGAATATCAGTCATGATTTTAAGTAGCTGATTTAAAAAACAGTTTTAACCATTAATTTGTATTTTAAATCCGTCGAAGAGAAATATAATATAATTTATCATACCTGTTCTACAGAGTCAACAGTGCCTTATTGCCGTTTTTCTTGCAAAGATTATTTTAATATGCCATAATACCGGATAGGAATTAGGAATCAGGAATTATCTTAATTTTTTTGAGTTCTTATTTTTTGCGACTTTGCGTCTTTGCGTGAGATTTTTTTATTTCCGATAAAATATATCAATTATCCGGAGGAGCATTGTATGAAATTTGAAACAGAAAAAGTCGGTAATATTCTCATTGTTAAACTGTTATCCGAGGTATTGGATATTAACAATGCAAGAACATTCAAAAAAGATATCCGGAACATACTTGAAGATAACAAAAAGGTTGTTTTTGATTTAAACCTTGTAAAGTTTATTGACAGTTCCGGGTGCGGGATACTTTTATCCTGTCTGAGAGAATTAAACGATTCAGGAGGGGATATGAAATTTTACGGTGTTCAGAAACAGGTACGCACTCTGTTTGAGCTTATCCGTATGAATCGTATTGTTGATATTCTTGATACTAAAGAAGAGGCTGTCAATGCTTTTTTAAATGTAAAAGGGTAATATTCTTTTGCGGCTCTGCGTGAATTTTTCGGGTAAGACTTCCGAAGTTTCTGAAAAATCGGAAGTCTTTACAGTCAAGTTGATTTTGTACCAAATCCTAAACCAGTTCAATCACCCCCGCAGCGATCAGGGGGAGCAGAATCTCATGATGCCCTATCAGGTTATACCCTTTCCCCCCTTCCAAAGTAGGACGGTTCACAACATTGGTCATGGGGCGGTAATGCCGGATAAAATCTATATTCACTGTTGTAAAATGCTTCAGAGAATACCCAAGATTACGGACAAGTGTAACAGCCTTTAAAAAGACTTCCGGCAAAATAACGGCTGATCCCACATTCAGATAAACCCCGTGTTCCAATGTTGCAAGAACTGAAGAGAATATTCTGAAATCTATGTGGCTTGCACCTCCTGCGGCTTTTGCGTCAAAATCAGGATGCGTATGAATAATATCAGTTCCAACAGCAATATGAACCGTAACCGGAATACCGAGACGCGATCCTGCTGCAAGAATACTCTTATCTGCAAAAGGAAGCCTGTTTTTAACAATCGCATCTCCCACAGCCTCACCAAGCCCCATTGATTTTGCATCTGCATTTAAAATAGCATGACTTAAAAACTCGCCGGTTTCACGAGCCATGCCAAACATGCCATCCCCGATAGACGCGGCAACATCTTCTGATGTCTGACCTGTCATTGCAATTTCAAAATCATGAATAATTCCTGCACCGTTCATTGCAACAGATGTTATAATTCCCCGCGTCATCAGATCAATAAGAATCGGATTTAACCCTACTTTAATCACATGCGCGCCCATAGCAAGCATGACTGTTTTCTGATTCTTAAATGCTGTTGCCATAGCAGATATGACTTCTTTAAGGTCTGCTGCTCCGAGAATATTCGGAAGAGAGTCAAGAAAATCTTTGAAACAGGAATCTTTTTTAAAGGGAACCGCAAAATCATCTGAAGAGACTTTGCTTTTTCTTTCAGAAAGAGAATAGGTTTTAAGGGGGGTTAAATCTATAGGGTTAAAATGATGAGTCATTAATCAATCTCCATTTTATAAAAAATAAAAAGCTAAGTTTTTTCAAAAAACTTAGCTTCTTTGCAGCCTTGCGGTAAGACTTACAGATCACTGTCATTTTGGGACTCTGCTTTGCTTGCCATCTTATTCTTTTTTAGGGATTCTTCGCAAAGCTCAATATAATGCTTTGCTTTCGCATGGATATTGTCAATATCCGGGTATTCGGAAAGGACGGATCCGAAACGGCTTAACGCTGTTTTGTAATAATTGCTCCTGTAATAAAATACCCCTACATAAAGTTCATGTTCGGCAAGATTTTTCTGGCAATTCATTATGTGATCTTTGGCTTTTACCGCAAGCTGCTCCCGGGGATAGAGTTTTATAAGACGGTTGAATGTTTCAAGAGCTTTCTGAGTTGCACTCTGGTCCCTGTCAATGGTATCCATCTGATTAAAATAGCAAAGCCCGATCTGATAAATCACATAAGGGATTGCTTCATTACGCGGATGAAGTGATTCAAAGGTCTCATATCCTGCTGTTGCTTCGGCATATTCTTTTAAATGATAATAAGCATCTGCTGTTTTCAGTTCAGCAAGAATGGCAAACTGACTGAAGGGATACCACTCTTTTAATTTCCGAAAGGATTCGATTGCATCTCTGTATTTTTCTTTTTCAAAACTTTGCATTGCATCGCTGATAAGAGTATCAGCACTCTTCTCCTCTTTTGTTTCAAACCATGCACAGCCTGAAGAGAAAAACAGTACAATAATAATTAATCTTATGATTCCTTTCATTATTTCTCCTTATAGGTGAGAGGTAAGAGGTAGAGGAATAAGGGGGTAAAGGGATAGAAGGATAAAGCCCTCTCATCTTATCCCTCTATTCCTCTGTTCCTTCTCTACCCCTCTATATAGTGTTCTGCTGAAATTGCCGCAATAGCAGCATCGCCAACTGCTGTTGCTATCTGGCGGAGCGGGGTATTTCTGACATCGCCTGCTGCAAAAACACCGGGTACTGAGGTCTGCATATTGGAATCAGTAATGATAAAACCGAATTGATCCGCTTTAACTGCATTCTTCAGAAATTCAGTATTCGGAAGAATACCTATCCATACAAATAGACCATCTGCTGCTAAATCCTTTGTATTGCCGTTTTTGATATTCTTAACAGTTATCTTTTCAACCCCGTCTGAACCGCTTATGCCTGTTACAACAGAATCCCAGACAAATTCTATCTTGTCATTGGCAAAAGCACGCTCCTGCAAAATTTTGGTTGCTCTCAACTGATCTCTTCTGTGAATCAGATAGACCTTTTTGGCGAATTTGGTCAGAAAAATACTCTCCTGAACAGCAGTATCTCCGCCCCCGGCTGCGACAACAATCTTATCTCTGAAAAAAGGACCGTCGCAGGTCGCGCAGAAAGAGACCCCTCTGCCGTAGAATACATCTTCACCTGGCACATTCAGCCGCCTCGGAGATGCTCCTGTAGCAATAATAACCGCCTTTGTGGTAACTGTTCTGTTACTGAATTGGATGGTTTTTATCTCTCCTGCAAGATCCAGAGATACCACTTCATCAGATTCAATAACAAGACCGAATCGTTTTGCCTGATCAGCCATTTTCTGAACCAGATCCGATCCGCTGATCCCCTCCGGGAATCCGGGGTAATTTTCAACCAAATCTGTTACAAGAACCTGTCCTCCGGGCATAAGTCTTTCAAACAGAACAGCATTCAATTTTGCACGGGATGCATACAATCCTGCTGTAAGCCCCGCGGGTCCCCCTCCGATAATGACAAGATCATAATCACTCTTTTTCATAACCGGGTTTCCTAAACTAATTTATTAAGGGTATCTTCAAGTTTTGATTTTGCAACCATACCTGTTATCTGGTCTGAAACCTTCCCGTCTTTAAAGAATATCAGGGTAGGAATCGCTTTGATACCATATTTGCCCGGTGTAACCGGATTGTTATCTACATTGCATTTCATAAACCTGATTTTATCCCCGAACTGTTTTGAAAGCTCTTCAATCACAGGTCCGATAGCTTTGCAGGGACCGCACCATGGCGCCCAGAAATCCACCATAACAGGTTTATCTGACTTTAACACCTTGGCTTCAAAACTGCTGTCATCTATTTCCAAAACACCTTCTGCCATAATTTTATCATTCCTTTCGTTTTTGTGTTGGTAATGTAAAGATGAATCAGATTCATCTTTATCTGCTTTAAGAATTATATATTTTAAATACAAAAGTTTGTCGGTTAAAAATTTAATTTCATCTGACTCAATTCTGTTTTGATTCTTTGGTTAGGCTTTTTTTCGCTATGCAAAATATCTTTCAATCATGGAAAGGATTTCAAACGGATGGTATTTGTGTGTGATGATATGAATCCCTTCTCCCCTGTCATTTTCCAGTTCCTTTTCTCCGATATAAACATTGATATGCGGCTGAAAATGTTCTGTATGTGTCGGTTCGTAATGGAACATGAGTTTGTTTTTTCCGAAAAATATATTATAGCTGTAATACAGATAGCCATCCTCTGTTCTGTCAAACAGGATGTCAATTTCCAGCCTTACACGGTTTTTTGAAACAAGTCTCTTCTCATATTCATAACATCCAGATTTTTTTATATAATTAATACTTCCGCCTCTGAGGAATTCTGTATTTCCCTGAAAAGCTGTATTCAGCCGTTTTTCAAATGCCGAAAATATTTTTATAAAATTTAAGGAGCAGATTTTTTCCATTTGAGAATGACGAAAAATCAGTCTGCCAGTGAGATATACTCATGTTTTTTTACATTTCTGTTCATACATTTTTCAATGGCTTTCAGGAGTTCCCTGTTGCCTCTGAATTTCTCTCTCATTTTCTGTGCGAATTCTTCTCTTTCCACAATAACAACACCTTCCTGCCCCTCTTCTTCCTGAGACAGAAATTTCAACTTTATATAATTCAGTTTTCTTCCAACGGTATCCATAATATCTGTGAATTTCATATTTTTCATCCTTTGTTTGGAAAAGCCTGATTTATCAATAAACCGGATGCAACTCAACCCGTCTGTTTTTTGCTCTGTCTTCCAATGTATCATTTGACGAAACAGGTTTTGTTAAACCGTAACCCTTTGATGAAAGCCTGTTTTTATCAATCCCTTTTTTCAGAAAATATTTCATTACCTCGACTGCACGTTTTTCAGATAATCTCTGATTATACTCCTCAGTTCCGACATCATCAGTATGCCCCTGAATCTCTATCTTTAAATTCTCATTCTCTTTTAAAACTTTGACAACATCATCCAGATTCGTATTATATTGCGGATCAATATTCCATTTGTTAAACTCAAAAAGGAGATTCTCAACAATCCAGCATCCTTTTTCATTTACTGTAACTCCTTTCAGAGTATCAGGGCAGTCATCCTGATCATCATAAACGCCATCCTGATCTGTATCTTTCTTAACTGTTTCTTCAGGAGCCTGCTCCAGAAAAATCTTTTCGACAAAATCATTCATACCCTCATCAGAAGCAACATCATCCGCTGTTACTGAATAACCATTCACTCTCCGGGCGATATTTTCCAATAATCCTTTATCTCTGGCAACCTGATGTATATCTTTGGTATCACTTGAAATAAATATTGTATGAATATAAAGGTTATCTCCGTATTTCTGTTTTATTTTATCAGCCGCAGGAATCGGATCTGTCGTATGGATTTTTCCATCGCTGATAAGAATAACAGCGGTTTTTCCGCTGAAAGATTCCATATCCTGACTTGCAGCATCAATTGCAGCTCCCATGAATGTCAATCCGCCTGCCTTTATAACAGTTTCAACAGCCTCTTCAAATTTTGATTTGGAATATTCAGCAGGTCCGTAAATCAGTTCTGTCTTTGTTTTACTTGATAGCTTCTCTCCTTTGCCGTAAGTTCTGAATGCACAGATAAGATTAAATGAATCAGGAATTGTTTTATTCAACCTGCTTATAATATTTTTAGCAGTTTCCAGCTTTTTTTCCCCTCTGACTATATCATTCCCTGAACCTGAGGCATCAAGAATAACAATAAAATTATTAACTTTCTGGACATACTCCCCTGATGTTATTTTGGAATTAATATCCTGTGCAACTGCTCTGTTATCTGATACAGGCATTGCCGCTATTATAATCAATGTCAGACAAAATAAAAATATATTACGTAATTTCATATATTATCCTTAATATAAAATTCAACGGCGGGGACGTTTGGTTGACTGCAAGGACTTCACTTTATAAAACCATTTAATTGCCCTCTCAGCGTCAACTCGCCATAAGCCAATGTCCGCTTCAATGACAGGTTATATTTTTAAACCAGTCCATATTTTAACTATGTCACCAGTAAAGAAAAGCAGTTTCATTTTTCTCCCAACCAGAATTCATCAGGCAGTGGTTCGTCAAAATCTTCGCTTACCCAAATCTCTCCTCTGTTCAGTCCCGGAATTCTCTTTCTGACTGCTCCGTATATCGCTGTCATTTTTGCAAACGGTCTGCTGTCTTTTTCAATGATGATATCATCACCCTTTGAAATGAGTGCCAGAATATCCGGTATCTTTGACTGCATATCATCTGCCGCAATAATCTTTGTACCCATTTAATAACCTCAATTCATATTGCCATTCATATTGCGTTTAACTGGAAAGAAGCCAAGTTTTTTAAAGAAACTTAGCTTCTTAAATAACATTAATCTTGGAAAAACCCTAAGGGTTTTAGAAACCCTCAGGGTTTACTAATTTTAATGCTTGGGTTCAATTTCAACCCGGCGGTTCTTGATTCTGCCTTCTCTGGTGGTATTCGGGAAAGCAGGTTGTGTCTCTCCGTAGCCCGCCCAGTTCAGACGACTCGGATCAATACCCTTGTTTCTCAGGTACTCAACAACAGCTTTAGCACGTCTTTCAGAAAGCTTCTGGTTGTATTTGTTTGTACCGATCCAGCAGGTATGACCTCTAAGCTCAACTATCAGATCAGGATTCTCATTCAGAACTCTGGCAACATCATCAAGATCAGGATAGTACTTGGGTTTGACTACTGACTTGTCAAAGTCAAAGAGGAGGTTTTCAACTACCCAGCATCCTCTTTCATTAACATAAGCGCCCTTAGGTGTTCCCGGGCAATCATCCTGATCATCGCAGACACCGTCATTATCAGCATCAGGACATTTTCCAGGCACAACAGGCTCAGGTACAGGTTCTTCCTGCGGTTCAGCAGGTGTGATTTCCGGTTCCGGTGTCGGCGGTATAACCGCAGGCGGCTGTTCTGTAGTTGTGTATGGCAACTGATAAGCAGCCAAAAGCATATTGAATTCTTCGGGGCTGTATGCAGTCGAACTCTTTCCGAAAACCAGATTCCCGTCTTTTACTTTAACATAATTGACAGGATCTTTAATTTTTGCTGCATCTTCCGGAGACAGAGTAAGACCGTAAGCTGTCAGAATTGCATGGGTTACATCAGGACTATAGGCGGTTGCGCCTTTTTTGAATTCAATATTCCCGTCCTTAACCGTTGCATAACTTGACGGAATACTGGCATCTGAAGAGAGTGAAGCGCCGTAAGCGTTCAAAATTCTGTCCAAAGTATCCGGGCTGTATGCGGTCGCACTTTTTCCGAAAACAATATTTCCGTCTTTATTGACTGTTGCATAACTTGCCGGAACTTTCTTTGCCTGAACAGCATCCTTGGACAATTCAATCGCCATCAGCGGTGAACTTATCACCAGGCTTAAAGCCACACAAATTGCAAAAACAATAATCTTTTTCATCTTTTTTACTCCTTCCCTAATAAGTCTTTGTTTCTAAACCTAATCATCCCTCATTAAACATTACCTCAATATTCTTCCTTCCGGCAACACCTCCTTTTACAACATTAAAAGATAAAAGAGTATTCTCTTTTTAAAAAACTGACAGTTTTTCATATTACAAAAGTTTCAAAATTTCAACCTTTATCTCAGATAATGGATAAAACAGACTTCCAGCGTCATGAAAAACTTCGGAAGTTTTTTGAGATAAGACCTGCGGGGTTTCTGAAACCCCGCAGGTCTTCCCATCGAAAATTTATGGATGGGTAATTAACGACGCTCGAAGTTAAGCTGAATAAATTCGGCTCTTCTGTTTGCGATTCGTCCTTCTCTGCTCTTGTTGGAAGCAGTCGGTTTATGGAACGCAAACCCTTCAACAGAAAGCCGTTCAGGTTCAATACCCTGTTTCAGCATATAATCCAGAACAGAAATTGCACGATTATGTGAAAGCTTCATATTATACTGTTCTGATGCAATGATACAGGTATGTCCTTCAATCTTCATCCTTAATCCCGGATTCAGCTTCATTACCCTGATCACTTCATCTATAACAGAATAATATTCAGGTTTGATCGTATATCTGTCAAGATCAAACTGAACCTTGTCAATAATCCAGCAACCGTTTTCATCAACTCTTGCGCCCTTAGGTGTTCCGGGGCATCTGTCAACATCATCACATACTCCGTCACCATCTTCATCCGGGCATGGACCAGGTGCCATCGGTATTTCAGCGGCTTTCTCCTGGCTCGGTGGAGGCTGTACAATCTGTTTAGGCGGTTCAGGTCTGCATTTCATCTTATGACCGCGGTTGAATATATCATCTGCCCAGTCTGTCATATTCTTTTCATCTTCAAGACAGTCTGAGGTGGTTGCATATCCGCAGCCTCCTGCTTTGGCAACTTTGTCCAATATATCCCAGCCCCAGGGGAGATTTCCGACCTGTGCTGTATAAATACAGATTCTGTCTCCGTATCTGCTTTTTATTCTGTGAGCCGCATCTACGGGATCTCCCTCATAAATTTTACCGTCACTGACAATAACCAGTGCAATATTTCCTACTGTTGACTGCAAATCATCGCTTGCTTTGTCAATAGCAAGTGAAAGAGGGCTTTTTCCGCCTGCCCATCTGACAATTTCAATTGCACTTGCAAAAGCATCTCTTGAATAATTTGTTACCCCGTAAATAAGAGCAGTATGAACACTCCATGCTCCTGCTTCAAATCCGTATCTTCTTAGTCCTCCGACCAGCGGACGGTTCGGGGTTTTCTGGTTGAGCCTTCTTACAATATCCTTTGCAATTTTTAATTTAATCTGTGCATTATAAGGAAGAAACTTTGAGCCTGATGCATCAAGTATAACCAGAAAGTTATCTACCTTCTCCTGCATGTAAGATTCATAGCCGGGCTGAAACGGTGCATCACTGGCACTGCCTGAGACTCCGGGCTGGCTTCCGGTATTGTAATTTCCGGATCTGCCGGTATTATAAGCCCCGGACTGACCGCCGGTGTTGTATGCTCCTGGTTGACCGCCGGTATTATAAGCTCCGGACTGACTGCCGGTATTGTATGCTCCCTGCTGACTATATCCGCCTCCTGTATTATAAGTCTGCTGCGGCGGGTTACTTCTGCAACTGAAAAAAATAAGACTGACCATTACAAAACATAATACTCTCCCCAAAATCCTCATCCTCTTACCTCCTGATAAATCACCTGATATATCTTAAACAACAAATGTACCGGGATATAATTTCATATCCCATTTTTTTTAATTCCTTAATATAATCAATGCCAATTAATCATTAAAAATGAAAAATGAAAAGTAATAAATGTTCAGGTTCAGGATAATTTAAAAAAAATAAACTGAAAAAGCAATCCCTTCCGAACAGAATATATTTCTCATCTTTTATATTTAATTCTTTAATTCGCATAGATAATATCAATCGCCTATCCGGTAACGCTCTGTATTTTAAAGAACTGACAGATAAATTCTTCTTTCTGTAAAATTGCATAACATGATTTTCAATTTTTAACAAATCATGTTATACTATTTAAGAAAAAAAATATTTTTATGCAAATCCGAATTGTTCTGAAAAATCATATTTCAGGATAAAATATTCCTGATATTTTAAAAGCTATATTATAAGTATTTTAAAACTTCAAGCTTTGAATGATATTTTTGAATATTTTAGCATAAAATTTTAAAAAAAATATATCTTTTCAAAGATTTTACAGGTAAAACCAGCAAATTTGCCGTTATAATATCATAAGCAGGTGTAAATTTAAAGATTTATCTGCTTACATATTAAACCGTGAGATACATAATTAAAAAAAATCAAAAAGAATATTGATAAAAAATATTTGTTCAGGTACTTATTAGGTTAATTATTTTTAATTGATAACAGGAGTAAAGCATGTCAGAAACAGTAACAATCAAAATAGACGGCAGGGAAGTCAGAACTTCCAAAGGAACAACCCTGCTTGCAGCGGCGCGGGATGCCAATATTTATATCCCGAATCTTTGCAATAATGAGGAGCTTACACCTTATGGCGCCTGTCGCCTCTGTATGGTGGAGATTACTCACGGAAAACGGACGCGGCTTGTAGCTTCCTGTATTTATGAAGCAGAAGACGGGCTGGATGTAAAAACAGATACGCCAAGAGTGCTTAATGTCAGAAGGCTTGTTATTGAGCTGCTCTTGTCCAGAAATCCTAAACATCCCGCGTTAATCAAGATTGCCAATGAACTTGGGGTTAAAAACAGCCGCTTTCCGGTTGATGTAAAAGGCTGTATTTTATGCGGGCAGTGTGTCAGAACATGCCGTGAGGTGGTCGGTGTGTCAGCTATCGGATTTGAAGGGCGCGGAATCACAAAAAGAGTTTCAACTCCTTTTAATGAAGCACCCGCAGATTGCATTGCCTGCGGCTCATGCGCTTATGTCTGTCCGGTCAATGTGATTCCTCTTAAAGAAAAGGATGGCGTCAGAACTATCTGGAATACAGATTTTCCGCTTCAGAAATGCGAAAAATGCGGCAATTATTTTGCACCTGTAAAGCAGTTGGATTATTTCCGCAAAATAGCCAATCTGCCGGAGACGCATTTTAAGAATTGCAGCAATTGCCGGTAGATAAGTAACCATTCATAAATTTTTCAGCAGACCTGCGGGGTTTCTGAAACCCCGCAGGTCTTTACTGAGGGTCTTTAAGACCATTAGGGTTTTGTAACACCGCTATATCAATCAATAAGGAAGGGGATATATTATGGCAAAAGAAAAAGATTATTTTTCAGCTTTTGTAAGCGTAAGCAAAGCTATCAGTTCAACGCTTGATTTGAAAGAAGTGCTTGATCTGATTCTTAAAAAAGCAATTGAATCTCTTAATCTCAAAGCAGGTGTTATCAGTCTGCTGAACAGGAAAAAAAATCATCTGGAGATTATTGCACATCGGAATCTGAGCGACGAGTTTATCAATAAAGGACCGGTTCTTGCAGATAAAAGCCTTCCCAACGGCATTTACACCAAAAGACCGGCAATTGTCTCAAATATAGAAGATGACAGTCAGTTGCAGTATCCTGATGCCTGTAAAAAAGAGGGGATCGGCGCTATTCTCTCTGTTCCGATTCTTTTTAAAGATGAGGTAATTGGCATTCTCCGGCTTTATGATTCAAACCCGAGAGAATTTACTTACCGGGAAGTGGAGTTCATGACCGCTTTGGCAGAGCAGGGTGGAATTGCCATTGAAAATGCCCGTTACATGCAGAAGGTTATGAAGGATCACAAAAAAGAGATGGAAGAGCTTACTGACTGGTTCAGCGCCATGTCAGGAAACTCTATGCTTGACGGATGATAATTTCTGCTTAAAACCGGACTTCCGAAGACTTCGGTGAGCTCAGTCGAACCGTTTCAGAACCTTCGGAAGTCTTCGCCGAAAAATTTATGACCTCTTACTTATTTATGATTCTTCAAATAAATTCTTGACATATTCTCTCAAAAAAGATAAAAATATCTTTTTCTAAAAAGGGTGTGATGACAAAGTGTCATTACAGGCATGACGGATGGTCGGGCCACCATTCGGATAACTTTTATTTATCCGGAGGCGGTTTTATGCCAAAACCTTTAAAAGAAAAATTCTCTGACTCAAATAACTCTCCTCATTTTAATGTACCCGTCACAAAAAACAGGCTGCCTGTCAGTGCTGATACGGATTTTCTGGATGATGACAGGAAATATGGCGATGGGTCTTCTTGCTGCATTTATCGCAATTAACAGAATACCTTATTTTTCGATTCATGATTTTATCTATTGGATTATTGTAGTGATGTTGATTACTGCCCGTTATATAGATGTCAAAAAAATGAACGGACTGACCGCTGACGGTGATCCTGCAACGATTGCCCACTGGCGCAGATACACATTCCTGCTGATTCTTGTTTCACTGCCTCTGTGGCTTATTTCACATCTTCTGGTTTATGTTATATAATCAGCAATAATCTGACAATATATTCAGAATATATCTGATAAAAGCACAAACGGCGGGTTACGCTCTGCTAACCTGTCCTACATGAGACTGCACAGTCTTGTTATCCTTTGAATTTCATTTTTTTTATGGCAAGCAGATAGATACGATAAAATGTTAATCTCACCTGTTCCGTTTCGTCTGCCTGATTATTAAATGAACTTCTTACAATACTTTTATATGATATTCAAGCAATGTGCAACTTTTTCTCTTTTAACCACAAAGAACACAAAGGCTTCGGCGTGAGACTTCGGCGTGAGACTTCGGCGTGAGCTCAGTCGAACGCTCAGTCGAACGATCAGCCGAACGGTTTCACAAGGTTCACAAAATCCTGTGTTCTTTGCGCTTTCTTTGAGACCTTTTTGGTTAAAAAGTTGCACATGGCGTGGGATTTATAAGTTTTTACGCTGTTGAAGATATTTTTATATGAAACAGCACCGCCTGAAGGCGGACCACGAACTTTTTTGGTTTGTAGTTCCGCCTTCAGGCGGTGATCATAATTGACTCACACCAAACAAAAAAAGGGTTACGTTTTTAAAACGCAACCCTTAATCTTTTTTTATGGCGGGGACGACGAGACTCGAACTCGCGACCTCCGGCGTAACAGGCCGGCATTCTAACCAACTGAACCACGCCCCCGTTTATAATTTTTAAATCCAATATCTTCTTCTGGTAGGCGGAACAGGGATTGAACCTGTGGCCCTCGGCTTGTAAGGCCGATGCTCTCCCAGCTGAGCTACCCGCCCGTGTTACTTAATACTCAACTTCTTCCCGTCCGAAAGAAAGTACCTTCTACCACTTTGATGAAAAGATGTCAAGCTAAAAATCAGCTTAAACATATATTTTTTTCAAATTTATATTATCATATTATTATAAAGACTTCAGTGAATCAGCGGACACGCTTTGGTTTGTCCGCCCTACATGCTTTGAGATTGCCTTTCTGAACACAGATAAGAACATAAGTATCCAGCAATCTCATGGTTTCTGATGAATCAATAAGGGGTAGTGAGTCAAATCTGTTGATCAGGCAGTTTCTGAATAATTCTCTCTTTCAAAATAAGGTAATCCTAAAGAGATAGTGATAAATTTCATCTCATTCCCACGCTTTGCGTCAATGCCGTTAAGTTAAGAAGCAGAGGAGTGCTGAACTTTCAGTTTGGCAACTCCCACGAGCGTGCTTTGCCAAACTGAAAGTTTGGCACTCTGGATCATTTTCTGTTTAACTTAACGGCATTGACGCGAAGCGTGGGAACGAGTGAAGTAACCGCCTAAAGGCGGTACTACAAACTTTGAGTGTAAAAGTAACCGCCTAAAGGCGGTACTACAAACTTTGAGTGTAAAAGTAACCGCCTAAAGGCGGTACTACAAACTTTGATTTTATCTCGTTCCCGCGATTTGCGTGGGAACGAGGGATAACGTCTCTATTTATCCATTAATAATATCCATCAGATCCTGAAGTTTTTTCAGCCCTTTTAATGTACCGGCTTTACTGCTGTTGATCAGTTTTCCCCCAATAGGACTTGAATTGTCAATGGTGGCAATCACAGCGATATTTCCCATATCTCCGGTATTCAACGTAACCGCATGGGTTGTTCCTTTGTCATCCATCACTGTAAGCGTTACATCGCTGTCTTTAAAGCGGGCAGCCTGACCCTCTTTGACCTTGCCGTAATCCCAGCACATCAGCCAGACATATTTCATGTCGTCCAGCTTGGCGATCCGCATGGTCTCTTCATTGTTTCCGCCTTTGTCGCCGACTCCTTCGTCTCCGCTTAACTGCATAAACGGAAAGGCATTCAGATCGCCTAATTCACCAAAATAAACAAGCCCCTGCTTGCCGTCCTTTCCTTCATAAGCTGCTGCCAGATCAAAATCAGCTCCGGTAGTCCACTTCATGCTGACCATAAGTTGTTTAAGTCCGCCTACATTTGCTTCCTGACCTTTCTGTTTCAGTTCCATCTGTGTTGCCTCCTTGTTTATAGTTTCAAAAATTGATTAAAAATTTGTAGGGCGGGTCAGCGGAGCGTAACCCGCCATCTGCGTAGCAAGATAATGTCGGGTTACGCCTGCGCTAACCCGCAATGCCATTAAGTTAAGACCTGACCTAACTCCCAAAGGGAAGGGGAGACCTCATTCCGCTTTATTCCCCCCTTCCCTTTGGGAAGGGGGTCAGGCTTCGACATGAGACTTCGGCGTGAGCTCAGTCGAACGATCAGCCGAATGGGGGGTCAGGCTGGTTTATACCTTAACTTAACGGCATTGGCGCTAACCCGACCTGCGTGACTGAAATAAGGCTCGTTATTCATTAATAATATCAATCAGTTGCTGAAGTTTTTTCAGTCCTTTAAGTGTACCGGCTTTGCTGCTGTTGATCAGCTTTGCCCCAATCGGGCTGGTATTGTCAATAGTTGCAATAAGAGCGACATTTCCAATATCTCCGGTATCCAGTTTAACATTATGGGATGTACCCTTATCATCAATAACAGCAAGAGTAACATCGCTCTCTTTAAACCGGGCGGGCGCGCCGTCCTGTACTTTGCCATAATCCCAGCAGAGAATCCATACATATTTCATGCTGTTAAGATTGGCGATCCGCATGGTCTCTTCTTTCTCTCCGCCTTTATCCCCTACGCCTTCATCACCGCTTAACTGCATAAAAGGAAAAGTGTTCAGATCGCCTAATTCACCGAAATAGACAAGCCCCTGTTTCCCGTCTTTTCCTTCATAAACGGCTGCCAAATCAAAATCGGCTGCGGTACTCCATTTCATGGAGACCATAAGTTGTTTAAATCCGCCAACATTGGCTTCTGTACCTTTTTGTTTCAGATCCATTCTTTAATTCCTCCTTAAAAAAATGGTAACATTTATGCCCCAAGACCTGCGGATATCTCAGAATCACCGCAGATTGCTGCAAATATGGTGCATCTTCAATTACAGTGATTTTTAAACCTGCTGAATTATAACTTCCTGTATTTTATCTTTCACCCACAGATTAATTTTTAGGCATGGGTCATATCCCGTACAGAAAGAATCAGGGCTTCGCTTACATCATGGTTGGTTTTATTATTTTACAAATCAGGTTTATTAAGTATGTTAGAGATTGATATAAAAAGATGCGGAATATCCTTTTCTACCGTTCCCCATACCAGCTTGTAATTCACACTGAAATAGGCATGAATCAGGCGATCTCTTATACCAGCCATATCTTTCCATGGAATATCGGGATATTTTTCTCTTATCGGATTGGTAAATCTCTATCGGATTCGCTATCCCTTAATTCCAGCTTACATAGCTAAATCTATTTCTTCCAAGTATATTTTATTATTCTTTTTATAACCTTGAATCATGACACGCTCTTCATAAAATGGTTGAACAACATCCTTCATCAAGGAAATCGGAACATTATTGTAAGCTCTTAATATTGCTTTTATATCAATATTTTTATCTTCCCGGCAAATTATATAACAGGCTTGTTTATCACAATTAATTGTGCAGAGTTTTACACCGTTTTTATGTCTGCATTTTAACAGACACCAGACGCATGATTCTTTTAATACAGTTGCTTTCCCTTTGTCAAAGCCGGTATTCCGGAACCAAGAGTATCTAACTCTAATCTATCTATATTTTTTATTTTATTTATTGTTTTATCCATATCCAAACTGAATTCATTTAGATATAAGAAGCTAAATTTTTTCAAAAAACTTAGCTTCTTTTTATCGTTAAATTTACGCTTCAGCTCCGGTCAAACCGCAAAAACTGCATTGTAAATGTTCCCCGTCCCTGTGTGGCGGATCGCAGAGAAGTGGAATATCCGAACATCTTTGACAGGGGGACATTTGCTTTTATCACCTGAACACCTCTCTGACCTTCAATCGCTTCAATCTTTCCGCCGTGGGAATTTACATCGCCGATGACCTCGCCCATAAATGTATCCGGTACAAAGATTTCAACATTCATAATAGGCTCAAGAAGAAACGGAGATCCTTTTGCAAGTGCATCTTTGCACGCCATAGATGCACTGACCGTGTAAGCCAGTTCTGTACTCTGAGAATCTCTGTATGAACCGCTGATAAGAGTCGCCTCAACATCAACCACAGGATACCCCATCAATGTTCCGCTCCCCAGAGATTCCATCACCCCTTTCTGAATAGCAGGAATAAATATCGCGGGTATAATCTCTTCGCTGATTCTGGATTCAAAACAATTACCTGTACCTCTTGCAAGCGGTTTCAGTTTCAATTTAATCTCACCGAAATGCCGCTGTCCTGCAATCTCTTTATCAAAGATAGAGACTCCCTCAGATGCCTGACCAATAGCCTCCCGATAAACAACCTGCGGTTTCCCCACATTCACAAACGTATTGAATTCACGCTGCATCCTGCTGATAATAATCTCCAGATGAAGCTCACCCATACCTGATAAGATAGTCTGTCCTGTATCTTCATCTTTACGGACTCTTAATGTCGGATCTTTCAGCTATGAATTTCTCAAGAACTTCGTCAATCTTCTCCTGATCCGCATGGGTTTTCGGCTCTATGGCGGTTGAGATAACCGGCTCATAAAATTCTATTCTCTCCAGCAGAACAGGATTATCAGCAGAGCAGAGCGTTTCACCTGTTGAGGATTCTTTTAATCCGACAACCCCTACAATGTCGCCTGCTCCTGCTTCATCAATCCTCTCCTTGCGGTTGGCGTGCATTCTTAATATCCGTGAGAGCTTCTCTTTTTTATTTCTGAAAGGATTATAAACATCCTCTCCCTCTTTTATTTTTCCGCTGTAAATTCGGACAAAAGAGAGCTTCCGTCCTTCCATCATAGATACTTTGAATATCAGGGAAGCAAGCGGAGCTTTATCTTTGCTCAGACATTGAATGCTCTCACCTGTTTCAGGATGTATTCCCATAATAGGAGGAACTTCTGTAGGGTTTGGAAGAAAATGGACAATCGCATCTAAAAGCGGCTGTATCCCCTTATTTTTAAGGGCAGAACCGCATAATACCGGAACAAGTTTCATGGCAATTGTTGCTTTCCGTATAGCATTGAAAAGCATTTCAGATGAAACAGGGGTTTCCGATAAATAGGCATCTGCAATTTCATCATCAATATCTGCAAGGGTTTCAATCATTTTTTCCCTGTATTCCTTTGCAGAGTCAAGATTATCAGAAGATATTTCTTTGGCGTTATACGTTTCTCCAAGTGTATCTGCATCCCATACAATCTGCTTCATATCCATCAGATCAATCACACCGGAAAAATTCTCTTCTGTTCCGGCAGGCAACTGTAAAATCAGAGGGTTGGCATGAAGTTTCTCTTTCATCATTTCAACAGTTCCGAAAAAATCAGCCCCGATTCTGTCAAGCTTATTGATAAATGCCATTTTAGGAACATGATATTTATCTGCCTGACGCCATACTGTTTCAGACTGAGGCTCAACCCCTCCGACAGCGCAGAATACCCCTACGGCACCGTCAAGCACTCTGAGAGACCGCTCAACTTCAATAGTAAAATCTACATGCCCCGGTGTATCTATAATATGGATTTCAGCATCTTTCCAGTTGCATGTAGTTACTGCGGAGGTGATTGTTATACCCCGCTCCTGCTCATCAGGCATCCAGTCCATGATCGCCTCTCCGTCATGAACCTCACCTATTTTATGGGAACGTCCTGTATAATAAAGTATCCGCTCTGTTACAGTTGTCTTTCCCGCGTCAATATGTGCAATAATGCCGATATTTCTTATCCGCTCTATATTCTTTTTGCTCTCTTTTTTCATAAACCCCTAAAGAAACCCCTATCCCTTCAGGGTAGGGGAAAAAAATGTACAGTTATATTATCAGTATAACTGTACGTTTGGTAAAAAAAGCTCATTTAAGAGCGTCAGCCTTTCGGCTGTAATGTTTGCCCGACAAAGTTATCATGGCTCTTTACGCTTAATGCACTGACTTCAGACCCTTATGTCTGTTTAACATTAAACAGCAGAGCAGCGGACTGGCACGCATCCGCCGGTGTTATAACCAAAATAACATAGTTCTCTGAGCAACAGGGCTTGCAATCTTCCCTGCAAGCCGCTATTCCTTCAGGGTAGAGGTCGTTGACTTCCGTTTCTTTATCTGTAGCGTGATTATTCAATAATAAGGTCTGTTATCAAATCTAATTTGGAATTTCTGAATTTTTTAAGATAATATGCTTATAATGTCAAGAAAATAAGAATGAGTTTCTTTTGTTTAAAAAAAATAAACAAAAATATTCAAGTAAATAGGAGAGTGTTATGCAATTGGAAATTTTGCATTGTTAAAATGAACCGCAAAGTCCAAATAAACAGAAAGGAAAAAAGGAAAAATAATTTCCTAAGAATAGAAAGAGGATCACCCGTATTAGCAGGATAACCATACTTTACCTCCAAAAGGGATAGGCTTATCGTTTTCATCGGTTGGTTTCCAAGTTAGAAACCCTGTTTTATTGTCCCACGCTTTTTGCCGCTCTTCTCTGCAAGAATCAGAGTTATTGTAACCAAAATAAGGACAGTTATGTCCTAAATGATCATCAACACAGCACTTATCGTGAAGAATACTTCCTACGGCTATATCGCTGTCAGAATCGCTATATGACACTCTATATTGCTTATTAAAGGGATTAAAACTGTCATCCTCTGATAAACCGCAACCGGGTACTACTGCACCATTTCACCCACTTTACAGAACTACACCTCAACCAACTCACAAATCTCCGAAAGCTCCAAAGGTGAAAAATATCCTGCACCGTGTGGCAGCACAACACCCTGACACCGCAGCCAATTGGCACACGTTACCACAGCGGCACCCACAAGCAGATTCATTGCAACAGTAACAACTTTCCGGTTTTCCGGTTTCTCAAGAAATGAGCCTTTGACCCACTCGTTAAACGCACCCAGAGCAGGACCGCACCATATCTGATAATCAATCCTTCTGGACGGTTCTCCGGCGACAGCCCATCTTGATGATTGTCCCAGATAAGAGCGGAAAACCAGCGCCATTTTATGCTTCGGCTCTTTTTCAGCACGGGGGATTTGCCGCGGATCCCTTTGGGTAAAAAAGTTCCGTGTATGTTCCCATTCCTCTTCAATTTTTCGCCGGAAAAAGTCCCGCTCCAAAATAACTCTCTCTTTTTCCGGAATATCTTCAATAGAATTATATTTACAATACAGATCATACAATTTTGCAGCGCGGAGCGGAAACATGGTTCCGCGCTTTAATACCTGAACTTTGACGCCCATTTCAAACATATCTGCCGCAGGAGCCATGGTTATATCTGCCTGCTGCGCCTCCGCAAGCATCTGACGGACTGCTTCGGATGTGCCAGCCTCCACACATGACTGATTTACAGAGCCGGTCAGAATGTATGCCGCGCCCATAGCAAATGCCGCAGCCGCAGATTCAGGAGTTGAAATTCCGCCGCCGAGACCGACACAGGGAATTTTTTTATATTTATATTTTTCAGCAACCTCATTCCGTAATGCAATCATGGTCGGCAGCAAAGAGATGGCAGGTCTGTTATCAGTATGCCCCCCGGAATCAGCCTCTGCGGTCAAATCATCTGCAACAGAAACCGTTCTTGCCAATGCCGCATCTTCAGGAGTGATCATTTTTTTCTCAATCAACTGCGCCAGCAATTTTTCAGGGGGCGGAGAAAAGAATTTTCTGGCAACTTCAACCCTTGAAACCTTTGCTATGATTCTGTTCGGACAGATAACATTTCCTGATGAATCCTGATGAATCCCTTTTACTCTGAAATATATCAAAGGAAGCGTAAGGTCAAGATACGCGGATGCACTGACTAATTTTATCCCCTTTTTTAAATAAAGATTCACAACTCCGGCTTCCAGATCAGGGTCATTGGGGCTGTTGATCAGATTGAATCCAAAGGGATGATTCGGCAGACGCTCCTGTATTTTCTCAATAGCATCCTCAACTTTATTCAGAGGAAGTCCGGCAGCGCCGAAAAAACCGATCATTCCTGCTTTTCCCATTGTTTCAACCATCTTTACAGAGGTGATACCGTTTGCCATTGCCCCTGCAATATAAGCATATTTCAACTGATATTTTTTTCTGAACAGCGGATCACCCAAATCTTCAGGAAGAAGAGAGGGGGCGTAAGCATACAGGGGATACCCTTCTCTGAGTGATAAGTGAGAAATGAGAAATGATGATTGAATAATATTGTCGCCGATGGAAATCATGCCATCCTGAGCTGCCGCAACCTGCTCATTCAGATTTATCAGAAATATCGGATGAGTAATCCGCTTAATTGCGCGTCTGACTGCTTCTTCTCCGATTTCAGGCGAAGTATCGCCTTTTATCCACCATCCTGATCTGTTTTTATTCGATGCCTGCAATGTTGATGATTCCTCAAATATGGTTAAAACCATTAGGGTTTAAGGGGTTATTCTCTGATCTTATGAACATGAATTAAGACTTCCGAAGTTTCAGAAACTTCGGAAATCTTTTTACCCTCTGTCTCATTCAGATCTTTGATTAACTCACTGGAGTTTTTAACAGAAAATGTACAAATCCTCTTTTGGTTATCTGTATCTATAGAAGTATAAACAAACTGATTATCTTCTTCTGATTGATTTTCAGCGTTGCATGTTTGCCGGGCGTTTATTTCACAAAGATTTTTATGCTGAAATCCGATCTGAGTAATTTTATAAATAATATCCTCAGCAACCTTTTTAATAACTGCCTGGCGTTTTCCCTCAACAGGAATTCTGGTCTGATTTCTTATCGGCTCTTCTTTTTGTCGGATAAGTTTATTCGTATAAGTCTTTAAAACGCTGTGAATCTGATAGGGACGGAGATACATTTATTTTTCAACCTTTTTCTGACGATATTGAATATAAGCATCCCTGAACGCTTCATACGGTGAAACAGAAGCATCTTTTAAAGCCTCATAATCTCCTATCCGAAATGATGTGTCGTTTATGTTTTCATACGCGCCGATTCCCCATGCCGCTTCCGAAGGTTCTATATAATAGGTCGGAGATAAAAACATATCTCCGACCAGACCGAAAGAATCACGCAGAGTTGATGGACCCATAAAAGGGAGTACCAGATAAAATCCATCCTTAATTCCGTAATGCCCCAGAGTTTGCCCAAGGTCTTCATCATCAGCAGGGGGATTTAATTCAAGTATCTTTGCAGCAGGATCCCAGAATCCGAAACATCCCCATGTACTGTTTACCATGAATCTGCCAAACTCGACTCCTGCATCCTCTGTTTTTCCCTGAATAAGAGTATTTGCAAGACGTACAGGAGTTGCAAGATTATGAAAGAAATTCTTCACACTGGTTCTTACCGGCTCCGGAGCAACTGCCTTGTATTCTTTTGCACAGGTTTTAAGACCCAGAAATAGAGCTTGTCATTAAATTGAAACATAACCCGGTTCCATGGGGCAATGGGATCCGGGATATTTTCTTTAATCTCTTTATCAGCTTTGGATCCCCCCTTAAAATCATCTTCCAGAAAATCTTTTTCAG
The DNA here is from genome assembly GCA_963806835.1 of uncultured delta proteobacterium. Taxonomy (GTDB): domain Bacteria; phylum Desulfobacterota; class Desulfobacteria; order Desulfobacterales; family CAWEAR01; genus CAWEAR01. The sequence continues at coordinate 56,559 of CAWEAR010000041.1, read as the reverse complement.
AATTAGAAGCATGGGGATTTGCCTCTTTATTCTGATTTGCTGATGACTCAATTACAGGAGCGGGTGAAGATGTAATCCTGCTCTGATGAGCGCATCCGATAAAGATAAACACAAAAAAAATGATACTCCACTTGAAATATTTCACTGAATCTTTTCCTTTTGTTTTGCCTGTTTTAAAAAGAAACTAAGTTTCTTTAAGAAACTTAGTTTCTTACTGATTAATTCCCAATTCCTAATTGTTATCCTTGATATTTTTTTTCTCCAACTGCTCAATTAACTGGGCAGGTGATTTTTTTAAGAGAATATCCTGAAACTGAGTCCGGTAATTTTTCACAAGACTCACCCCTTCTACCTTTATATCATAGACCCGCCACGCGCCGTTATTGAGCCACATGCTGTAATCAACAGGAATTTCAACATTTTCTCTGTGTATAAGCGTTTTAACCAATACCCTGCTTTTATCATTGGGATGAATAGCTTCATCAAGATACTTAACTTCCTCATTTTTAAATTCTTCCTGTACCCGTTTGAGATAAGTATCTGAAAGAAGGTCTGCAAAAAGGTCTGAGAATCTTGTCATCTGTTCATCAGTGAATTTTTTCCGATAATTTGCCAATGAAAGTTCACTGATTTTTCTGAAATCAAAGACTTTTCTGATAGCAGTCCAAAGCTCTTTTCTCTGTTCTTCTTTTTTGCTTTGATCCTGATATTGCGGAGCTTTCAGAATAGAGATAACCTCATCTATTGCCGACTTTACTTCATTTGTCGCCTGACTTGCCTGAGCCAATGCAGGCAACATCATAAAACCTAAACATAAAACAATAATGATCTTTTTCATTATTTTCCTCCTTATAAAAATTTTTTTTGTTTCCATCCCTTTCTAATCTATAAGATATTATTTTGCTTCATGATTTTCTTTTATATCTCTATCGGAGCGATAATCCATTCAGACCTTGATTTTTCTGTGTTGACAGAAAGAGCCAAAGGTGTAAATTCATCATTTTATTTTGAGTCCTTTGTTTCAACTATTACCCAACCGATTTCAGGACGCAAAGATTTTGTTTTGTTATCTTGATGCACACCTACAAAACCTGCAATAAAAAGCATATCGTATATATTTCTTAGGTAATGCCATTTAAAAGGAGTTTGGGTTAGCCCGTCAGGTAAGTCATCAAACTCAATCTTTTGTGAAAAAGTTTTATTTAGTCTTAATGAACTGTTTTGTGATTTGCTTGTTAAATACGGAAAGAATTTTGTTATCCAACCATTTATATATGGAACAGAGCCACTACCTCTATCAGGAGGAATATATTTAAAAATTCCATTCCAGTGTTTTTTATTAATAATACCTTTTGAGGCGTTCACAAACTCTTCAAGAATTGGAATAAGTTCTTTTGTCCACCAGTCTAATTCATAAGATTTGTTTATATATCTGACTTTATTTAGAATCAATTCCCAATCAGAAGTTTTACCCTCAAGTGTTATTTGCGGAATACCACACATTGTATAAAAGGAATAAGAAAAATAGTTTTTCATTGTATCCATTAATGATAATTCAAAAACAGCTTTTTTAACAGAGTCAGTTGTTGAAAAATCAGTTACAATTAATTCATATATATCATTTTTTACATTATTTTTTATTTTTAACGAAAATTGAGGAAAAATATCCTGCCAGGGATTACTTCTGTCACCTTTGATAAAGTCATTTCTAATAACCTTTAAGTCTATTTTTCCGGGATGATTAACAAAGATGTTTCTAAATTGTTCCGGGTTCTGATTGATCTGTTGGCTTATGCCATGACATATCATAAGCCAAATCATATCAGGTGAAATAATTATAGGTCTATGCTCATTAAAAGCATGTGAAAGGGCATAAATAAAAGGATGAGAACCATGTTGTATTAAAGTATCAGATGATTGAGAAAAAGCTTCTATAGAATACCTAAGAAATTTCTGCTCCATTATTGTTGAGTATGATTTTTCAGGCAGCAGTTCTTTTGCAATTTCACAATCATTAACAGAAAAAGTGCTATCTGCATTTGATATTGATGAATTAAGGGTGAAAGCAATAAATAAGCAAAATATTTTTTTCATATTCTTTCTCCAGTTTAATTTTTTCATTTTTTGTCCGCTCATCACCATGACCGATTGTGCAACTTTTTCAGAGAATTTCTTTTACCACAAAGACACAAAGAAAAGAAAGAAAATCGAATCCTGAATCCTTTGTGTCTTAGTGGTAAAGGTTGCACATAGCGTTTTTTCATATAAATATAATGGCTTCCTGAAACTCATGCAACTTTCCAGCCCTGTTTTTCAAGCAGCTTTAAACATTTCCAAAACTTCAGAAATCAGATTCTTTTTTCTTTGAATCCACCCCGCCAAAGACATATTTGCTTACCAGAGATTCCAAATCTACGGCTGATACAGTATCAGTAATAGTATCTTCCGGTTTGAGAACTACATCTGACCCTCCTGATGAAATATTGACATATTTATCTCCGATCAGTCCTGATGTTTTAATTGATGCAATAACATCATCAGTTAATTTCACATCATTTTTTATTTTAAGTTTTACAACCGCCACGTAAAACTCCTGATCCAGTTTAATGGAATCCACTTTACCAACCTCAACCCCCGCCATCTCAATCTGCGCCCCGTTCTTCAATCCGGCAACAGACTGAAATCTGGCATACAGCGGATAGCTGTCTTCTCCGAACCATTCCATTTTACCGAGCTTTATGGTCAGATAGCCCACAGACAGAATCCCGATTAATACAAAAATGCCGACAGATACTTCAACTGATATTTTTTTCATTTTTTTCCTCCGTAATTTGTTTGTAGGGGCGAATAATTATTCGCCCCTACATTCATATTTCCGCCAGAATTTGTTTATTAAAACCCCGTAGGGGCGAATAATTATTCGCCCCTACATTCGTCTTTCCACCAGAAATCATTTTTCTCAACAGGATCGTAAGATTTTGATTTTCCATTAACAAAAATTTCCTGAGATAAGTTTGTCTCATCTCTGCCGCATCTCATCAGCCGGTCGCAGGTCATTATCCATCCTATTAATATTCCATGTTTTTCAAACGACTGAATACTGTATTGAGAGCATGACGGATACATCGGACATTCACCTCTCCTGACAACTGCAAGATGATTTAAAGGTCCCCGATAAAACTGAACAAGCGATTTCAGAGGATTAAAGTTCTCTTCACTATTTTTTACTGTTGTCTCCGTATAAGAGCATGACACAAAAAAGCAGCAGATTATCAGAGAGTATATCTCTTTTTTCATAAGATGCCGTTTAATTATTCAGATTTTCGTTAAAAAATATTCTTTATCAAAATTTTTTTCATAAACGCTATATCTAACTCAAGTTGCCACCTATGCTCCTGCCGGATTGACAAATCCGGCAGCGGTTCGGATTTGTCAATCTTCCACCGCGCCGTGTGATGCTATTTTTTCAACAGGTGGCAACTTGGATTATATCTAACATCAATATTACAGATTTTCAAATAAAAAATTCAAACAGAAATTCAAAACGAGATTTTTTCCCGAATTTTATATCCATATATTTGAATTTTCTGATAATAATTAAATAAGCAGGATATTCCTACCTCTAAAATACTATTCTCCCCTTATTGATTCAATCCTTTATTTCATGAAATAAGAAACCGGACTTGCGAAGTCTGAAAATTTCGGAAGTCCGGTTTCTTATCAGCGGCAATTACGGCTTTATGATTATAACTAATTGATAATAAGGAGTATTATGATATGAACAAATTGCAGAGAAAAGATAAATTAAAGAGATATATCGGTAATTTTTCAATTCATATTTTCAAACCTGTCGTAGTTCTCTTTATCATCAGCACATATTCCTGTACATCTGTTAAAGAGAGTATTATTTATCAGGAGTTTATGCCGACTCATCAATCTGAGCTGTCTTACATCAAAACTGCCGGGCAAGAAACAGATACTCATGTAATTCAGGAATCAGATACACAGGAGAATATCACTGAAGTTGCAAATAGGTCAGAATCTTATGAAATATCTGAATCCGCATCAGAGAATCCTGTCAATGAGCAGGAGGAGAATATCGCTGAATCTGTATCAGAGAATCCTGTCAGTGAACCGGAAAAGAATATATCTGAATCTGCATCAGATAATACTGTCAATGAACGACAGGAGAATATATCTGAATCTGCATCAGATGATATTGCTGCCAGGCAATTTTACAAAAGATATTCAAAAAAGTTCGGCATAAATTTTGACGGCGCAGAGAATCCTGAACTGATTATGGCAGTTGATGAATGGCTTGATACCCAATTTAAAATGGGAGGGTGTTCAAAAGAAGGGATAGACTGTTCCTGTCTGGTGAAAGATATTTATAAGAATGTCTATGGTATAGAATTGGATCGGACGACTATAAGTATGTTTAATGATGATGCTTTAATCCCTGTAAAAAAAGAAGATTTGCAGGAAGGAGACCTTATTTTTTTTAAAATCAAAGATGATGCCATTTCTCATGTCGGGATTTATCTGAAAGATAATCATTTTATCCATGCAAGTCTGAGTATGGGAGTTATCATCAGTAATCTGGATGGGAAATATTACAGAGAGAGATTTGTTTCAGGAAAACGTCTTCCTGAAAAGAGGATGAGATTTGCAAGGTTTTATCATCGTTAGTTTTTTATTTTATAATATAAGAAGCTAAGTTTTCTGAAAAAAACTTGGCTTCTTATTATTTCGGAGTATCCTTTTTTTTACAGAAATATAAAAATATATCTTGCATTTTCTGTATGCTTTTGTATATTTTATATTCATAGATTTCATCTATTTCTTAAAAAAACAGAACAAAAGGAGATACATCATGAGTATTCAGCCGCAGGGGGAAGAGATTCGCAAAACAGTAAAATGGGTTTCTGAACAAAAAATTGATCATCCTGAAAAAAAATTAAACGAGATTATTGAACAGGCATGTATAATGTTTAATCTCTCTCCGAAAGATTCAGACTTCTTAGCCCGGTTTCTTGCCGAAGAAAAGGGATAAAATACCAGATTGTCCAGAATAAAAATACTTCCTGAAATTTTATCAAACAAGATTGCCGCGGGGGAAGTTGTAGAACGTCCGGCATCTGTGGTCAAAGAACTGCTTGAAAACTCATTGGATGCCGGAAGCACAAGGATTATTGTTGAAATTGAAAAAGGGGGTCGCTCTCTTATACGGGTCTCTGACAACGGCATAGGAATGAACCATGATGACGCCCTTCTTTCAATTGAGCGGTATGCCACCAGCAAAATCTATCAGGAACCTGACCTCTATTCAATACAGACTTTGGGATTTAGAGGAGAGGCTCTTCCGAGCATTGCATCTGTCTCTTATTTCACTCTTGAATCCAAAGATGAAGTATCCCCGGTCGGAACCCGGATTGAAATGGAAGGAGGAAGGATAATAAATGTATCTCAGATGGCTGTCGGAACATTGATTACTGTGAAGCAGATTTTTTTTAATACCCCTGCACGGCGGAAATTTTTAAAAAGCATTAACACGAAATGAGCCATATTGCAGATACCGTTGCCAATATTGCATTAGGCTGGCATAATGTTCAATTCAGGCTTTGCCATAATGAAAAAGTGATAAAAACATGGACATCCTGCAATGATCCGGCTCAAAGGGTAAAAGAGATTCTGGGAAATGAGGTAAAGGATGAGCTTAATAAAATAGAATATGATAATTCTTTTATATCTTTATCCGGGTGGATAGCCTCTCCGAAGAATCTCCCGCAGCACTTCTAAAGGAATTTATATTTATGTGAACGGGAGATTTGTCAAAGACAGAATTATACAACATGCTATATTTGAAGGATATTCAGGCAGATTGGTAAAGGGACAGTTTCCATTGGCGGTTATCTTTATCAAAGTTCCGCCGGATCAGGTTGATGTTAATGTTCATCCTGCAAAGAATGAAGTCAGGTTTGCTCATCAGAATAAAATTCATGAAGCTGTTTCAGAGAGTGTATCTGAATCTTTGTATAAAAGAGATATTTTTGTATCTTTTTCATCAAATTTCCCGGATATATATCCGCAGCCGGAACAGGATGCGGTATTCTTGCAGAATGATGATGATACAGCAGATTATATCGTTTCAGAACCTGCCGCACCTTTTAATCTGATAAAGAAAAAAGAGCTGTTGCAAGTTGAAAAAAAAGATGTTAATACAATAATAACAAATCAGTCTGATTTATGGGAAAGAAAAAGATGGGGGGATATACGGATAATCGGGCAGTTTCATGGAACTTATATTCTGTGTGAATCATCGGCAGACGGGCTTCTGATGATCGATCAGCATGCCGCCCATGAGAGAATCCTGTTTGAACATTTAAAAAATCAGAATGATGCTGATCATCATATACAGAAGCTGCTGATTTCAGAAATAATTGATCTCAGATACAGGGAAGCGGAGATACTGGAAAAACTGATTCCGAATTTTAAAGAAATAGGACTTGAGATTGAGCCTTTCGGCGGAAATACTTTTGCTGTAAAAGCTGTACCTGCAATTTTCGGAAACAGAGAGATTAAGCCGCTTATTACTGATATAGCAGAAAAAATAATTGAAATTACACGCGGGGATGAGACAGATACAGGGGCTGAACATCTGATTAACAGAGTAATTGATGAATCTCTTATGATTATAGCATGTCACAGTGCTGTCAGAGCAAATCAGAATCTTTCCGATGATGAGATAAGAATGCTTCTGGAGCAGTTAAGTCAATGTGAATCCCCTTCTTTCTGTCCTCACGGCAGACCAACATGGATACAACTGTCAAAATCTTTTATTGAAAAGTCTTTTCACCGGACAGGATAACAGCATTTACAGGGGTAATATTAAATTATCAAAGGATTTTTCAAATTCTTCTTGACAAAAGAATATGATAGAAGTAGTTTATATAGAAAAATATAATATCTTTACAAAAAAAGGAAATATACTGTATATGGCACTTACAAAGGCTCAAATAACAGATGATATTCAGAACAGGCTCCGCTTTTCTAAAAAGAAAAGCGCTGAAGTGGTTGAATCACTTCTGGAAATTATGAAAAAAACCATGGAAAACGGCGAGGATATCCTGATCAGCGGATTCGGGAAATTCTGTGTAAAAGAGAAAAAGAGCGCAGAGGCAGAAATCCCGCAACCGGCGAAGACCTGATGCTGCCTCCCAGAAGAGTTGTTACCTTTAAATGTTCCGGAAAGCTGAGAGATAAAGTGAACGGAAAAGAGAAAAGGAAGGTATGAAAAAAAAGGCAAAAGAAGGAAAAAGCAACGGAAGATTGATTATCGCTGCTCTCATGACAGGCAAGCCTTTAAGCTCACGAGATATCGCTGATATGATATTTAAAAGCGACGGTCGGAAGATAAAAGTTCAGGATATTTCCAGTCTGCTTTCCAAGATAAGTAAAGAAGAGAAATATGAACTTGGACATTTTATTAAAAAGGTGAAGGGAAGTAACGGCTTTATTTATCAAATCGTTGAGGAGGCTATGAAGCTCACTGAGGATAAATCTTATGACCTGATCCTGAAGACCGGAAAAAACCGATATACCCTTGAGCAGGCTCTGAATGAGTTTCCCGATTTACGCAAATATGTTGAGACAGGAAAAACTAAAGTTAAGACTGAAAAAGCAGTTGCTAAAAAGAGTGCGAAATCTAAGCCTACGGCTAAAAAAGCTGTTGTTGCTCTTCCTCCCAGGGTCAAAGCTCCTTCTAAAACAGCAGAGAAGAAATCAGAATCTTCTGATGTTTTTGAGATTCCGGGGGGAGAAGAATTTTTGAATAAGCTGGCAGCCGGAATCATTCGGAAAATTACCGAACTTGGCGGGTTAAATCTCAAAGTCAAAGTCTCTGTTAAACCGGATGAAGAGAGTTAGCAGTTGTTGTTAATCAGGAGTGCAAGGTTTATTTGCGCTCCTGATTTCACAAATTTTATAATATAAAATGTATATTTTAATCTCTTGATAAAAAACTACATTGTGCATAAGAATAAATAAAATAAGATAATAATGGCAACTGAATTAACAAAGACACAATGGATTGAAATTTTGTTAAACAGAGAATTGACAATGGAGCTTGGTTTATCAATTTTTCAGGCTCTTTATTCTTTTGAAGGTAACTATGGAAATCAAGACAACATTAAAAGATTTTTCTGAAAAAATAAAATATTATCATTTTCCACCGGAAACATATCTGCGTGTAATCATTGATACAGATATAAAAATAGAAAACAGTGCCGGAAAAAATGAGGTATTATTGAACACTCCAATATGAATACTGATATGCTGAATCTGGAATAATATGGCATACCTGTTTGATACGAATCATTGTATTTACCTCATGAACGGATGGGGTAAAGATGAAAACAGACTCACTCCCGAAGAACGGAATACAGTCAATGTTTTTGGCAGAATACATGATGATGTGATTTATATGTGTGAAGCATCAGTCGGTGAACTGTTTTACGGAATAGAGCGTTCTCAGAGAAAAGAATATAACATCGGCAGGTTCAGAGCATTGATATTGGCTGTTCCCCCCATTCCTGTAACAAGACGGGTATGGAAAATTTACGGACAGACAAAGGCGGAACTGAGTAAAACAGGAAAATTGTTCCTGATATTGACTTGCTGATAGCTTCGACAGCGAAATTTTACAATCTTATTCTTGTAGCAAACGATAGGCATATGAAAAATTTACCTGATTCATTTGTACGTGAAAATTAGTCAGGTACGTGAAAATCTAACCAAAATTTCCGATAATTACAAAGTTCGGTTTTATGATCCGTGAATTTTATTAAAAGAGAAAAAAATGAATAAGTTTAAAGGCAAACCTCTTAAAGAAGGTCAGATTTTTTACATTTTTCTGGGGGCAGGGCTTATTGTGCTGATTATCTTTTTTATTATATTTTTTCCCAGAAATCCGAAGATTGAAGCCAGACTGGCTTCCATAGAAGAGCGGCTTCTTAATCTTGAAGGCGGGGAGAGAATCCTGCGAATAGAAGATAAACTTTCCAATTTAGAGAAGTCTGTACCATTACGGTTGGATAATATTGAAAAAAAACTGGGTACCCCGCATATAAAAGTTGATGCTGATCAGGGGGTAAAAAAAGCTGCTACTGTAGAGACTCTTTCTGCTCCTAAAAAAGGAACCGAAACTAAACCGGATAACATAAAGGAAAAAATATCGGCGGAATCTAAGCCTAAAAATCTTCCCGAGGCTGAACCAGCCAACGATGTAAAAAAAATAACAAAAGCCCGATATCATGAGATTCCGCTCAGGTGATAATCTTTACAATCTCAGTCGCATATATAATGTTAAACTTGAAGATTTACAGAAGCTTAACAATATTACTCCGGGAACGATTCTTCAGCCGGGTCAGAAAATTCTGATAAACCCTTAACTTTAATTAGGAATTAGGAATTGAGGTTGGTGGGTCAAATCCGTTGACAATCTTCTGTAGAGACGGGTCGGTGACCCGTCTCTCTCTATAATCCTTCCATTTTTTTATGAAAAAAATTTTCGGAAATATCTTCGGGCTTAAAGCCGATCAGATTCACAGGCTTGAATACCTGTACCGTCACATGGTTCCGACTGAATCACTTATCAATCTTGAGCTTGCACTGGAGATAAGCAGTCTTTCCCGTGAAATACGCCTTCAGATCGGGCTTCTGATAGATCGGCAGGGTAAAATAACCCATGTGATTGTGGGAGACCAGCAAAAAATTATTATCCCGGACATAAGTGAATACAGAACAATTCCGGGGCGTCTGAAAGGGCTAAGATGCGTTCATACACATCTCAAAAATGAGGCTCTGACGCAGGATGATCTGACAGACCTTGCTCTGCTGAGACTTGACATGATGGCGGCGATAACCGTAACTCAGGACGGACTCCCTTATCAGGTTCATGCAGGGCATATTATGCCTGAAAGCTCCGAAGGAGCTGCTCCTTACCAGATACTTCCGGCTATGAATCCGGATCAGTTGTCAGATATGGAATCGCTTTCACTTATTAAGGCTCTTGATGATGAACTCGCCAATATCAGAGCTTTATACGATTCAGGCAGCGGTAAAGAAAGAGCATTTCTTGTCAGTGTTACCACCTCCCCCCGGCGCATTGCAGAGGAATCTGTTGCAGAGCTTGAGGAACTTGCCATATCAGGCGGAATTGAAGTTGCTGAAAAGATTTTTCAGCAGCGAAAAGAGGTTGATTCCAGATTTCTTATAGGAAGCGGAAAACTGAAAGAACTGACAATTATGGCACTTCAGAAAGGGATAACCCTGCTTATCTTTGATCAGGAGTTAAATTCTTCCCAGATTCGCTCTATAACAGATCAGACAGACCTGAAGGTGATTGACAGGACTCAGTTGATCCTTGATATTTTTGCACAGCGCGCTCAAACCCGTGAAGGAAAACTTCAGGTTGAGCTGGCACAGTTAAAATATATGCTGCCGCGTCTTGTTACAAAAAATACTGCAATGTCAAGGCTGACCGGCGGAATCGGCGGGCGCGGACCCGGTGAAACAAAGTTGGAAATTAACCGGAGACGTGCAAGAGATCGGATTAACCAGTTGGGAAAAGAACTTGAACTTGTCAGAAAACACCGTAAACAGCAGCGTATTCAGCGGACAAAAAAGGGGCTTCCGGTTATCTCTATTATCGGATATACAAACGCTGGAAAATCAACGCTTCTGAATACACTTACCAAAAGCCATGTGCTGGCTGAAAGCAGACTATTTGCTACTCTGGATCCGTCAAGCAGGCGTTTGAGATTTCCGAAAGATACCGAGGTGATTATCACAGATACAGTAGGATTTATAAGAGACCTTCCCAAAGACCTGATGACAGCGTTCCGTGCAACACTGGAAGAGCTTGAAAGTGCAGACCTTCTGCTCCACGTGATAGATATAAGCAATCCCCGTTTTGAAAATCAGATTGAATCTGTGGAGCGGATTCTGTCAGACCTTCATCTTAATCAGACAGCGACAATACGGGTTTTAAACAAACAGGATCTTGTGGAAAAAGAATTGTGTGAGAGACTTTGCATGGTACTTGACGGAACTGCTGTTTCAGCCAATAACCGTAAGACTCTTATGCCGCTGATTGAAAAAATGGAGGCAATTATCAGTGAGCAGTTAAATTCAACACCGTCATAAATAGTGATTTTAAAAAAAATATGGCTTTTTTTATTTTCAGCAAATCGGAAATAGACCTGTATGTATTAGGTCGTGTTTTTACAATTAACTTTAACCTTCTTGTTATCAAAGAGAAAGTTAATTTTGCCAAATTCCTGTAATCTGCTGATTCGATTTTGGATTTGTGAATTTGAAAACACGAACTAATCTGCCGACTGAATTTCTGAAATCTTCGGGATTGGCAAAGATATAAACATTTGAAGCGATTCCTTCCCGTCCCAGATAAATCTCCAATCCGGATCGCACACTCTCTGTTTTACCGCTCTTTGCCTCGGGATTAAAAATAAAAACCGTTTCTCCGTAAACTGAATTCAATGTTGAAAAAAGCAAAAACAGAGTCCATATAACAAATTTTTTAATCATCTTCTTTCAGCTCCTTTCTTGTTATTACTTCACCTTATCCATTGTCATTTAAGAAAATAAATCTCGAAAAAGTTTGTAGTACCGCCTTTAGGCGGTCAGTGTGAAAAAAAAGTTTGTAGTACCGCCTTTAGGCGGTTCGTGTGAAAAAAAAGTTTGTAGTACCGCCTTTAGGCGGTTCGTGTGAAATCAGACGGTTATCGCAGCACGCCGGACCGCCTAAAGGCGGTACTACGAACTTTTTCGGCAGCACGCCGGACCGCCTGAAGGCGGTACTACGAACTTTTTCGGCAGCACGCCGGACCGCCTGAAGGCGGTACTACGAACTTTTTCGGCAGCACGCCGGACCGCCTGAAGGCGGTACTACGAACTTTTTCGGCAGCACGCCGGACCGCCTGAAGGCGGTACTACGAACTTTTTCGGCAGCACGCCGGACCGCCTAAAGGCTGGTACTACGAACTTTTTCGGCAGCACGCCGGACCGCCTAAAGGCGGTACTACAAACTTTCTCGATTTACTGAATTTGACAGAGGCTATTTATTAGCCTATAAAAGAATACAGATAACATCAACAATAAAAAAACCGGAGGTAAAATTTATGAATCTCTGCAAATCAGTTTCATCTCTTATTATCATCATATCTTTGATATTTTCTGTTTCAGCGGCGGCTGAAAAACCTGCTAAACCTTCAATACATTTTGACAAAGCAAAAAATACCCTTTCAGTTCAGTTGAATGATGCAAATCTTGCGGATATTGCTGAAACGCTTTCAAAAAATGCCGGTATAAAAGTATTTTTGGATAAAAGCATTACCCGCAAAATTACATCATCATTTCAGAATGAGCCGCTTGAATCCGGGGTAAAACGTCTGCTCGGTCCTGATATCAGCAGCGCATTTATCTTTGTGAAAGAAAACAATAAGTCAGGAGAAGTGATTTATCGGCTTGATACAGTTAAGATATTTAATAAAGGGAATCTTCTCTCTGCGGATTTCAGCAAATTTGACAACGAAGCTCCTGAAGAGAAAGATAACAGGAACTCAAAGCATTTAGAATCCTCACATTCAAAAGAACATCGTCCCATGACACCCGGATCTGTAGCTCATGAAATCATGATGGCAAGAAAAAATCTTGACATGCTTAATATGAAAAACAAGATTGAAACTGATCGGGTTCAAAAGAGGATATTGGAATTGAATATGAAACTTAGCAGAAATCCTTCTCCGGAGGAGAGAGTTTTGCTGGTTAAAGAACTGAATCATGCGCAGCAGTCTCTCGGAATGGTAAAAAGTCTTAATTCCCGGCTGATTATGGATGAAGAGAATAATGTCAAAGAACTGATTGAAGAGAAAACAAATATTGAAAATAAAGAAAAATTTATCGAAAGACAGCAGCATAAACCCCAATGATTTTTAAACAAGAAACCAGGTTTCTTAAAAAACCTGGTTTCTTTATGGCTTACATGCAGATATAATCCATACAGGATTCAACGCTTCCAGCCTTTCTCCCCAAGGCATCTCTTTACTCCGGTTAATCTGAACCTGAATAATATCAGTTTTAAAACCGGACTGTTTCAGACTGTTAAGAGCAGTATCAATATTCTGTAGTAAAACTATATTGATTACAATAACGCCGTTTGGTTTAAGAAGATTACAGGCAACATCAAAAATCTCTTTTAAATGACTTCCGCCGCCCCCGATAAAGATACGATCGGGCGGCGGGAGTTCTCTCATCTTTTCAGGGAGATTTGCCTTGATAATCTTCAGATTCTTTATGTTAAAATTTTCTTTATTCTGCCTGATATGTTCAATCCGCCGGGGATTCTTTTCAACTGCATAAATCTCTCCGTGTCTGATAAACCCTGATGCTTCAATTGATACTGAGCCGCTTCCCGCACCAAATCCCATAATATCTGCCCCGGTTCAAGGCGGAGTTTGGACAAAGTAATTGCCCGTATCTCTGATTTAGTAATAAGTCCCTGTTCATGAACAAAAAAATGATCAGGATTACCGGGTAATGGTATTCTGACTTTTGACTTCTGACTCCTTACTTCCGGCTTCTGACTCCTTTTTAAAATAACCAGATTCGGATCTGAATATTGTTGTCCTACGGCTTCCTCCGGGGTGTACCATGCAACTTTTTCAGACTTTGTTCCAAGCTGCTCAAGAACACACATTTTAAATGCTTCTGACTTCTGACTTTCTATTATTTTTTTTGCCAGCCATGCAGGATTTCTTATTTTATCAGTGAAAAAAGCAATCTTATCTTTTTCAGCAAGAACAGTTGATAAAGATTCATCTCCTTCATCTCTGCCGTGCAGACTGATGATATGAGCATCATGCCATGATTCTTTTATACGGCTGAATGCGGCTGATACTGCTGAAATATTTGGGTATATATCTATATATTCAGGATCAAGGGCGGTGATGAGAAAATGTCCGATCCCGTAATAGAGCGGATCCCCTGATGCCAGAACCGCAATCGCCTTCTGATCCATATTAGATTTAATATACTCTGTCAGCAGCGAAAGCTCTTTGGTAATAGGTATCTTTTCACCGGGATGATCTTCAAAACAGGATAAATGACGTTTCCCGCCGATCAGAACATCAGCCTTTTGAATCAGTTCAATATGCTTTGCGGTCAGGTCTTCAGGAGAAAGCCCCATTCCGATAATTGAGATTTTTTTCATAGATATTTAATTTTTTGATTTCAGAAGATACTTGGTTTCTTATTTGCTTAGAACCTTTATTCTTTTATGAAAAAGATTATAATAACCTTTTAAGAATCAATAATCAAGCTGTAATATTGCTTAAAAGAAACCATGCCGAACTGTAAGATTGGCACTACTGAGTAACAGAAAATTATAAAAAATTACAGATTACCTGTAACTTTTCTCTTTAACAATACGACTTATAGACAGAAATAGAACTTTTCTTCACTTTATATTCAGATGGGTAAAGATTCAGCCATAAATAATGATAATGAAATCATTTGCAGGGTTATTGAAGGGGATGTCAATGCCTTTGAGCATCTGCTGACAAAATATAAGAACTATGTTTTTAAAATTGTTAATAAACATATCCCGTATGATCAGGTGGAAGAAATTGCTCAGGATGTATTTATAAGAACATATCAGTCCTTGCCATCCTTCAAAGGAAAAAGCAGTTTTAAACAATGGCTGTCGAAGATTACCGTGAGAACCTGCTATGATTTCTGGAGAAAATCATATAGAAACAGAGAACTTCCCATAAGTTCGCTGAGTGAAAACCAGCAGAACTGGCTGGAAAACGTTATATCAGATCAGTCTGAATCATCTTTTTATGAGTATGGGCGGCAAAATGAAGCAAAAGAAGTGCTGGATTATGCTCTTGACAGATTATCGCCTGAAGACAGGATGATTTTAGAATTGGTTTATCTACAGGGGCTCAGTATAAAAGAGGCGGCGGATCTGCTGGGATGGAGTCTTGCCAATGTTAAGGTAAGGGCATTCCGTTCCCGTAAGAAACTTCATAAAATTATGACCGGCCTGATTGAAAAACAGAAGGAATAAATATATGAAATGGATAAAAGCATTTCGCGTTGCGTATAATAAAAAAGAGAATCATGATATTCAAGAAGAATGGCAGGCAACTGTCATGCGCCATATCCTAAGACTGGGACCTCTGAAGTCCAAAACAGATTATATCATGCTTTTTGACAATTTTGTATGGCGGTTTGCTGCGGTGGCTTGTGTTATAGCAGTTATTTTATCTGTTTATCTGTTTCAGACCGGATTTCAGCCCGAATACGAAATAGCAGAACTTTTTCTGAATAATCCGATAGAATTTACGTTTATTCAGGATTTCGGAATATAAATAAGAGGATTATTGTAGGGCGGACTAAGCGTCAATGCCATTAAGTTAAGGTATAAACCAGCCTGACCCCCATTCGGCTGAGCGTTCGACTGAGCGTTCGACTGAGCGTTCGACTGAGCTCACGCCGAAGTCTCACGCCGAAGTCTCATGTCGAAGCCTGCCCCCTTCCCGAAGGGAAGGGGGGAATAAAGCGGAATGAGGTCTCCCCTTCCCTTCGGGAAGGGGTCGGGGGTCAGGTCAGATCTTAACTTAACGGCATTGGGACTAAGCGTAAGCGTGTCCGCCATAAACCATTAAGGTTTAAAGGAATGATCATAATGGAAAAGAATAAGATTAAAGTTATTGCAGGCATACTGCTTGTATTTTTTCTGGGGCTGATCATCGGCGCATTGGGACATGATATATATATGCACCATAAAATCAAGGCATTTGGAAAAGGGGGACCTCTGGAAAAATTTTTATCCATGAGAAGACTGACAGACAAACTTGATTTAACGCCGTCTCAGCAGACCGAGATAAAAAAAATCGTTGATGATACAATGACGCAGCTTCATAAATTCAAAGAGAAACACCGCCCTGTCTTTGATAATATTATTGAAGCGTGTATCTCTTCAATAAAAGAGAGATTAAACCCTGAACAGAAACAGAAAATGGATAAACTGTATGAACGCTTAAAGCAGCACCGGGATTCATGACCCAAACGTAGTTAATCTGCCTGCAACATGATCTGCAATCCCCTGAAGCCAGCCGGTTCCCTTCGCCGCATCTTCAGGGGAAAGCCCTTGTATCACAGATATATAATCTTTGCCCGATTTCTTTACGCCGGAATGAATTGCCTCAAGAAAAGCGTCTCTTAAAGCTGTATCCCCCTGATGATGAAATGCCTCCGCCGCCCCATCTAATCGGCTGTATATCTCATTCTGATGCTGAACAGAGAACTCCTTTAACCGCTTTATTCTTTCGTCAATCGCCATATTCAGCGTCTCTTTTAACCCGTCTGAAAGAGCCTGCGGAAAATCATCACAAAGGAATTCAGAGCGGACATGGATATACCACTGCATCAGAGCCGTAAGATTGGCGATATAAATCAGATTGTTTACAATAATCCGTTTCACATTGATCAGCCCCGGCGAATACGGAATATTTCCGCTTCTCCCCCCTTCAAATATCAGACGCCCTTCTCTTAACTCATCATTTCTGCAAATCGTTCCGGCTGCTGTTATTGTACCGAATGTCAGACGGCACGAACCCACAAGCCCCCCCTGTCCGCCAAGAAAAATCGGTCTCTGATTCAGCATTACCCCTTTGGGAACATCGCCGACAAGAGACGGCGTTGCTTTATCCTGATTCGGCGTATAATTGAAATGAATAAATGAGCTTCCCACCTCGCTGTGGTTTTTCCTGCTTGTTCCGCCTGCCATCAGGCAATCGCAAAAATTGATAAGACTCCCCAGAGTAACAAAGGGAAAGAGAATTGTCTGCTTTAATCCGACAGTATCGCGCCGCTTGCCTCCTCTTCTAAAATAGTTCCCTCTCTGACATGCGCGCCTGCTCCCATACTTGATTTTTTCAGAAAAACCGCTTTTCTGAAAAATCCGTTTTTCAGTTCAACCTCAGGTCCGATATAACAGTCTTCAACAGTAACAGTTCCCTCGTATCCCAATTTCACGCCGTGAAGAATCAGCGTAGATTTTCCGTAAATCTTGCACCCGGAATAAATGACAACGCCGTTGCCTGAAATCCTCTCAATATCAACATCATCGCCAATCTCAACGCTGTGCGGATTGGGGATTTTTACCCCTTTTTCCAGCAGTTTTTCAATCTTTGAAATATTTTCCATATAATCCTCCAATAAATGTAGGGACAAGCTCCTGTGGTTGCCCCATATATGTTAAGTTAAGAACATAAACAGAATAATTCGGTAGTGGGTTAAATCCGTTGATAAAACATATAAAACTATGGAAACATTTGCTAAAAATTGATTCATCAACAGGTTTGACCCATCACCAAATTTTGAAGCATTATTATTGGAAATTTACTTTGTTTTCCGTTACGGGACAGAGCCTCGTAACGGGAATAAGAAACTAAGTTTCTTGGAAAAACTAAATTTCCTGTACATTCCTAATTATCCTCCATAGTTCTAACTTCATTGGAAATTCTCCGCAGATTTCTGGAGAATTCTTTGGCGATATTTAACAGCAGCTTAATAACAATTTCCGGTCTCTCTTTTCGTAATGTATTAAAATCCTGAAGAGAAAGGCGGAAAACCTCTGCATCTTCATCTGCCCATACATCCGCAGATCGCGGTTTGCCGTCTAATAATGCAATCTCTCCGAATATTGCCCCCGGCGTAAATGTAAAAAGCCGTTTCATCCGGTCGCTTTCAGGCAGCCGTATTTTGACTGTTACTGTTCCTTTGGTCAGAAGAAACAAATCTTCGCCGGGATCACCTTCCAGAAATACCGGCTCACCCTTTTTATATGTCTGCCGGATCAGTTTATTACAGAAGATATTTAATTCATTTAAAGTAAACCCCTTGACAATATCCATCTCTTCAGGCTTGAATTCGGAGCGGATTTGTCCGGACATATAAGATGATAAAAGATGCTCTTCTGCCCATTCAAGCGCCCTGTCGGTCTCCGAAAAAAATCTCTCATGATTTATTACAGCAAATTCATCTGTTAATTCAAGATATTCCCAAATAGAATAATTCTCTTTCAGATGACTGAGCAGAAGATATTTTCCCTTTTCTTCTATATGCTTATTTATTTGAAAAAGAATTTTTGCGCCCATAGCGTCAATCCCTTTTACTCGCTTCATATCAAGGATACAATAAGCTGTATTCCCTATTAAATTTTCCATCTCTCCTGCCAGTATCTCACCGGACTCAAAAAATATAAATCCCTGAAGCTCCAAAACCTTGATCTGCTTTCCTTCTTTTTCCAATATTTCAATATGCTCAGGACTTCTCATCTTTTTTGAGCGGGATTTGCATCCGATATATTTCCTTTTGATAATCGGCTTTCTTCTGTTCAGCATAAATAGAACTGATGCGGCTAAAACACCTGTTCCTACAGCATATACCAGATTACAGCAGAGTGTAACAACTGTCACTGTCAGTGTAATCATCAGGGTAATTATAAGATTCTTTTCTGATTTAAAAAGATTCTTTTTTCTCTTTATCAGGCTGACTGTAAAAGAATCAAAAAGTCCTGTACTGACAGCAATAAGGACTGCGGCAATCACTGACAAAGGAATCTTTCCGATCAGCGGATTCAGAATCGTTGTAATAAGAAGAATAAAAAAACTGCAAATTATTGCTGAAAGAAGCTGCCTTCCCCCTGCATTGAAGTTTGTTACAGTTCTTTCAGAGGATCCTGCGGCAAAGATCGCTCCGAAAAAAGATGCGGCAATATTTCCGATCCCCTGTGCCAAGAGTTCACGGTTGCTGTTATGACGGGAACCGGTCAGATCATCAGATATAACAGCGCTCATCAATGTTTCCAAAGAACCGAGCAGCCCCAGAACCAGCCCTGTTATAAGAAGATCAGGAAGGAATATACTTATATATTCAAATCCTTCTGCCCGAAATAATTTTAAAAATATATCCGGTACAGGCAAATCAGCATCAATAGTACCGATAACCTGTCCAAGTGATGACAGAGGAACAAATATAGCAAGCAGATAATAAAAAATCATACCTCCTGCCAATCCGATTAAAGATGGCGGAATCTTTTTAATAAAGCGTCTGGAGAGATAAAACGAAATCAGGGTTATTGCTCCGACCAGAAAAGAGAGCGGATGAATTATCAAATCTTCTCTCATGCCAAGCAGCGGCTTTATCTGCATGATAATCATAAGAATAGCAACGCCGTTGGAGAATCCTGCAATCACAGGATACGGAACATATTTGACCAGATTCCCGAATCCCAAAGCTCCTATAATGATCTGAAAAATTCCTCCGATCAGAACAGAAAATGACAACAACCCTATAATTATAATATATTTTAAATCTCCCGATGCCATAATATGGGAATTTGCACTCAGTTCCGCTGCTGCTGAAACAAGAACTATTGTCAGAATAGCACGGGGACCAGTTATCTGAATCGGATTCTTACTTGCCCATGCAGAGAAAAAACCGGCAAATACAGCCCCGTAAATACCGAGCATAACAGCCTGCGGTGCATATTCAATGCCGACAGGAATCGCAATCATTATGCCGTATCCGATAACAACCGGAAGCGTAGCAGTTGCAGATAAAAGCCCGCCGATAATATCCCCTCTGATATTGGAGAAAAGATTGCTGAGTCCGCTCTTCTCTGTGTCCTCTTTTTTTTCTCCGCCGACCAGAGAGGCTAATTCATCAATAAATTTACTCATATATGCAGACTGATCATTCATTCTCCCGGATGTGGCTGCCAAATCCTCTGCGCTGGATGAATTCCGCTGAACCACGCAGTCTATCTCATTTACTGCGGAATTGACAAGATCAATCCCCTGAGCCTGTTCATTTGAAGCAGAGGCAATTTCACCTATAAGTATATCAATCTTATGAGCCTCTTCTTTTACTTTTTCAAATGCCTGATTTGCCGCTGAAACAAGTTTTGAGCCTTCACGAATCTTTTTGACAGTATTTTCAATAACCACAGCGGTCTCTTTGGCGGCTTTGGCAGACTGCATTGCAAGACTTCTGACTTCACCGGCTACAACTGCAAATCCGGCTCCTGCATTTCCCGCACGTGATGCTTCAACAGCCGCATTTAACGCCAGAAGATTGGTCTGAAATGATATTCCGTCAATAATTTTAATGATCTTTTTTGCCTCTTCACTGGTTTGGGAAATCTCTTCAATAAACCGTGTCATCCTGCTCATGGAGATACTCGCCTCTTTTATCTCTTTATCAGATACTTTCATTATCTGATTTGTGCGAATGGCATTATCTGCATTCCTCCGGGTCATTGATGACATCTCTTCAAGAGATGAAGATGTCTCATCTAAAGACGCTGCCTGTTCCGAAGTATCTTCCGCCAACTGCTGACTGGCGGATAATATTTTTTCAGATGCCTCTGCAACATGCTCAAATGCACTCTGAAGCCCCTGTATTACCCGGTTCAATGATCTGCTGATTGACTGGCTCATAAAAAAAGCAAAGATAATTGTCGGAAGGGTTCCTAGAAATATAAGAAGGGTTCCGGTTGCAGAATCGGAAATCTGCTCTGTAAGGGCGTAAGATGCTTTATCTGTTGTCTCTTTTATATTATTATCTATTTCAGCCATCATGGTCAGCAGTTTTTCTTTACTGCCGTCCATTTCATCCCGCAGGCTACGAAGCTGTTGAGCAGCTTTATGAAAATGAAATATTTTCTCTTTGTATTTTTCAACATTATTTATAAGACTTCTGCCATAGTCGGAAATCTTCTCTTCAGACGCTGTGAGAGTTTTAAGTCTTGAATGAAGATCATCTGAAAGAACTAACAGAGGATGATTTTTTTCTTCTATAGGATTTTCAAAATATTCAAGCCCCAGAGTATTAAATCTGACATTGATTCTGAGAAGAGTTTCAAGGTATCCGGGAACCAGCACACTCATCTGCTTCATGCCTGATGTATCTTCACCTTCAAGAGTCAGTTCAAATATTCTGTCAGAAATAGTATTTCTCAGTAATGTCAATGTTATGTCAAGATTCTGATCAATTGTCTCAATCTCCTGACGGAGACTGTTCACAGCTTCACACTGTTTAAGCACTCGCTGAATTTTTATGCTGAATTCATTCAGAGATATTTTTAATTGTCCGTCTCTGCTCTTTGAGATAAGAGCCTCTGTTTTGCTTATAAGATTTTCGCTTCTGATTTTAAATGATTTATCATTTCCGTAAAATGTACTTATAAGTAAATTTGTATCAGCAAGGACTCTTGCCAATTCTCTTCCTAATCCGGCGTTTTCAACAATCTGTCGGACTTCATTGGTAAATATCTTTTTTAATTCATCTTTTATATGACCGAATGAAAAAAAGAGAACCGCTGTAACCAGTCCGAATGCAATACAGATCAGTACATTAATCGCCAAAAGTTTGGTAGCGATGCTTTTATGAAATAATGAAGCCGGATTTTTCATATTTTTTTATTAAACCTAACCCCCTGCCCCCTTCCCTGAAGGGAAGGGGGAAAGCGGATAAAATCTCCCCTTCTCTTCAGGGAAGGGGTCAGGGGTTAGGTTTATTTATTCGCCTTTCAGCAATTCCGCTCCTTCCAATACAACAGGATTCGGTTTTATTCCCAATTTTTTCATCATGGTTACATTGATAATCCGCTTTCCGTTCTGGTTACGGGTAATCGGCATATCAGATACCGGCGCTCCCTCCATTGCTTTTATGAGCATTTTTGAAGCTGTCCGCCCCTGCTCCTGTCCGGTTTTGATTACGCCGCACAGCATACCGTATTTGATGTTATATCCGCTTCCCCCGATAACAGGCTTGCCGAATGTATTTGCTATTACAGGCAGCACTTCTTTATCAGAAAGAGATTTTCCGTTCTCATCTGTTATCCCCTGCATGGTCGGCGTGAATAATATATCACAGCTTTTTTTAAGCTCCTCTGTCATTGTAACAGTCTCTTTCAGAGTATTCGGCAATCTGAAGTCAACAAATTTTGCCGGATAAGATGCAGCTTCATTCTTAATCTGTTCTAAAGCCGCTCTGCCGGTGGAGCTTTCTTTCATGATATATCCGAAAGTCTTTAACGAGGGGTCAACCTGCTGAACAAATGCAATAGATTCACTTACATGGTAGCGTTCCAGAATCCCCGATACATTTGAAGCGGGGTATCCGTATTTTTCAGGCTCTGCATTAACGCCGCAAAAGATTACCGGCGTTTTTACTTTATCTTTCAGATACGGAACCACAAACATGGGTTGTGCATCATCATCTCCGGCAATCACGCCGTCCGGCTGAAATTCCTGATAGATTGCATAAGCCTCTTTTCCTTTCTGCTCTCCGCCCGTAGGATTTCTTTTTGTATCCATGTAAAAATATTTTACCTCACATGAGCCTCCCAAAACAGAATCTATCCCTTCCTTGGTCTCTGTTACCCAGGGAAATGTTTCGTCATAGCTCATGACCACCAGAACCTTGAATGATTTTGCCTGACTTAATCCGGGGAATATCCCGGATATGCAGAGTGCAAGGCATAATGCAATCAGGCATCTGTAACAATACAATTTTTCTTTGAACATTACTTCCTCCTTTTTTTGTTATTATAAAGTTTGTAGTACCGCCTTTAGGCGGAGGGGCGGAAACCAAAGTTTGTAGTACCGCCTTTAGGCGGAGGGGCGGAAACCGCCTAAAGGCGGTACTACAAACTTGTATTTCCATCTTCATTTTCTGCTTTTTCCCACCAATTCAGCCAATTCCTCTACAAACCTGCTCATTCTCATTGACTGTTCATTCATCAATTCAGATGCGGATGCAGATTCTTCAGAAATTGCAGCATTTTGTTGGGCAACATTATCCATCTCCGCCATCCCCTTGCCGACCTGCTCAATCCCCTTTGCCTGACTGTCAGAGGTTTTTGCTACTTCATCTATTAATCTCGCAACCTTGGCAGAAATCATAATATTCTCTCTGTAAGCATCGCTGGTGAGCAACGTCAGTTGACTCCCGTTTTTTACAGACTGAATGGTATTTTCAATCAGCCCTGATGTATTTCTTGCAGCCTCTGCGGATCTCATTGCAAGATTCCTTACCTCATCTGCCACAACAGAAAAACCCGCGCCTGCTTCTCCGGCTCTCGCGGCTTCTACTGCGGCATTTAAAGCAAGGAGATTGGTCTGAAAAGCTATTTCATCTATTGCTTTGATAATCTTTCCGGTCTCCTGACTGGATTTCGTAATTTCATCCATAGATGCTGTCATCTTATCCATCTGTTCTTCTGACTTTTTCAACCACTAATGACGCTTCTTTCATCATAATTTTTGCCTGATTTGCATTATCAGAATTCTGAGAGGTCATTGAAATCAGTTCATCTAAAAGCCCGGAAACCCTTTCTATAAACACCGCCTGTTCAGATGCTTTGGCTGCCAAAGACTGACTGCCGGAAGATATTTGAATTGAAGTATCATTCACCTGTGCGGCAATCTGATTTAATTCCTCGCTGACCCGCCTGATAGGAAGACTGATCTTATAAGCCACAAACCACAGCAAAACAAATGTTCCCATAACACAGAGAAGGCTTATCTCAATCTGATTCCACATCAGTTCTTTTGCTTCATTGGTAATTAAATTTTCCGGTATAATAAGATTTACAATCCATGGTGTTTTGGTACTTCCTATATTCAGGGATACAAAGACTTCTAAATTACCATTCTCAGTCTTAACAATCAGATTCCCCCGGCGAACTTCATCCAATTCACCGCCGGATTTAATATCATCATCAAGCTCTTCAGCAGATTTTCCAACCAGATCAGGTTTGCCGGTTGCACCTATCAGAATACCCTTATTGCTTATCAATGCCAGTGTTCCGAATTTATCAGCCGCCATTTCATCTGTAAGTTTCTGAAGATAATCGAGTCTGAAATCTATCCCAATAATGCCGTAAAACCTGCCTTCAGTAATAATCGGCGCAACCAGAGAGGTTATAAGCGTATCTTTACCCTGAACAGAATATGCGAATGGTTCTATAATACATATTTTTCCGCTCTTTTTCGGCAACTGATAATAATCTCCGGGACCTTCTTTATCATAATCTCGGCAAGGCTCCATTATGATTTTGCCATCTACTCCTCTGTTCCAGTAGGGGATAAACCGCCCGGTTTCATCATGCCCCTCTGTATTGACGTATCCTGTATCCAGACCGTCAAACGCATCAGGCTCCCAAACCGTTCCAATCCCAAGAAAATTCGGATTTGCTTCAAGAAGATTTTTCAGAAAGATGTTCACCTGATCGCGATCTGCATTAAAGTTACTCCCTTTCTGTTTTGCCGATGAGAGAATCTGAGCAATGGTCTGAGCTGCGGTAATAGCAGATTCCAACTCCGCCTTGATCTGATTGGCATATCCTTTTGCAACATTGATCGCACGTGCATTTGCAGCTTCAATAGCCGTATTCCGAACCGATATTGCTGAATATGTTATAATCATCACTGATGTCAGAAATATACATATTCCAGCCCAAAATATGATTCTGCTCCGAATAGATTTCAATCTCATATTCTTTTCTCCGAAACGCATTTGGCTTAAGCATGTAGTATGTAAGGTGGACAAAGCGCAGCGTGTCCACCTTTTTCGTTTTTATGGGAAACAGCGGACACGCTGCGATTTGTCCGCCCTACAGAAGGGCAACCACAGGGGATTGCCCCTACAACTAACTTCTACCTCAACGCCTTTTCCCAATACAATTGAAATCCTTTACGGCTGCGGCTGTCCAATATCGGATAAGGAATCAGCTTTTTCTGAAAATAATCAGGATCATTCAGATGAAATGCCTCAATTTCATCCGGCGTCAACTGATCTTTAATCGCAAGATTTACAGGAGCTGTACTCAATTTTCTTACAACAACATTCACCTGAAAATCAGGACTGATAACATAATTTATCCATTCTTCGGCAATCTGTTTCATTTTAGGATTGCTTCTTAACGTATGGCTGATCATAAAATTGCCGATTCCGCCGGTAGTTCCTTCTTTGGGATTTGCCATTTTCCAGATTTCTCCTTTATTCTTCAAATCAGAAAAAGAGAATCCCCACGCAGTGGCAAATGCCAGACCCTGCAACTGCCCGGCGGTATCCACGCCAGCCCAGAATGATTTTGCATTTTTAGCAAGATATTTCAGCTTTTCAAGAAATTCAGGCGGTGTTATCGAATTAAAGTCGCCAATCTTATCTTTTCCGATTCCCATTGACAAGGCAGTTATAAAAATATTCGATTCATACTGATCTGAACTGATAATATATTTTCCGGCATATTTGGTATCCCATAAAACATTCCAACTGTCAGGCGGCTCTGTTATGATACTGGTATTATATGCCAATCCATAAGGAGCATAAGTAAAAGGAACTCCATAGACTTCTCCGTTTTCCGTGATATAGTCAGCTTTCTGAAAATCAGGGATAAGATCTTTATAATTCGGGATATTATTCAGATCAACCGGTACCACAAGTTTTCCGGTGATAAATTTATATCTGGGAATCCTTGGGAAGATTGTGGGTACAGTTAATTATATCTGTCTGTTTATTCCTCAACGCCTCATAAAATTCATCATGTTTTGCGACATAAGTAACTGTAATTGTCAGATTAACGCCGAATTTCTCTTTCACCAGCTTTTTAAATATTTCAAGATGATCTTCCGGTGCAGTTCCCTGAAAAGTCAGCATTCTCAGTTCCTCAGCAAAAGCATCAGAACCCTGAAAACATGGGATACCCCACAAACCCAACATAAGCAGAGAAAAAAAGAGCATCCCTGTCGCCCCTGTCAGCTTCTTTTTGATACACATAATAACTCCTCCTTTTTTATGATACTAAGAAGCTAAGTTTTCAAGCAAAAACTTGAACTTCTTATATATTCCTCTTAAACAGATTAACAAAAAAATTCCCAATTCCCAACATTTTTTCCTACCAGACTTGCCAACTCTTTTACAAATTCAGTCATATCCTTTACCTGTATATTCATCTCTTCAGAAGTAGCGGCAAGCATTTCACTATCCTCAACATTCTGCTGAACAACCTGATCCATATCATTTACAGCACGGTTGACCTGATTAATTCCATGTGCATGTTCATTTGAACTTACAGCAACTTCAGCAACTAACTGACAAATCTTTTCAGAATCCGATTCAACATGGGCAAATGTTTCATGTACAGTTGAGACCACTTCAGAACCCTCCATCACCTTTCTGACGGTTATCTCAATGATCTCAGCAGTATTTTTTGCCGCATCTGCTGATCTCATCGCAAGATTTCTCACTTCATCTGCAACCACAGCAAAACCTGCACCCGCCTCTCCTGCACGTGCGGCTTCTACAGCGGCATTTAACGACAGAAGATTGGTCTGAAAAGCAATCTCATCAATATTTTTTATGATTTTGCGGATATTTATGCTTGCCTGAGAAATATCATTCATAGATTTTAACAGAAGCGACATAGAAGTGTTTGCGATTTCAATTCCTTTTGCTGAATTTTTTACAATATGATTTGTCCGGCTGATATTCTCTATATTCTGCTGTATCATTGTATCCATCTCCTCAAGAGAAGAAGATGTCTCTTCCAATGATGCCGCCTGATTAGAAGTCCCTTTGGCAAGTCGCTGACTTGTGGAAAAAACCTGTTCAGATGCGACGTCATTCTTTCAGATGTATTCTGAAGCCCGCTGATAATCTGTTTTAAAGAATTGGTAATAGAGCGTCCCTGAAGATAAGAAAGGAAGATAACGGAAAAAGTTACAAAAAGGGCAATCAGAGTTCCGAGTTTTTAACTGACCTGCAATCTTTTTATTCAAAAATTCCATACTTCTTTTCAGATAATTCAGTAATATTTTCGTCCATTTTTTCCATCATAAGCAGCAGATTCTCTTTTTCAGCATTCATATCATCTTTCTGTTTCCTTAATTCTCCGGCAGCCTGATGAAAATTTAATATAATCTCTTTATATTTCTGAACATCATCTGTCAGTTGTCTGCCATACTCTGCAATCTCCGGCTCAAATGCGGTCAGAGTACGGAGTCTTAACATAAGATCATCTAATATCATAAAGATGGGATGCTCCTTTTCATTCAGCGGAGCTTCAAAATAATTCAATCCCAATTGATTAAACTGAATGATTATCCGGGGAAATGTTTCACGGTATCCTGAAACCATAAAAGTGAGCTGCTCCATAAGAGATACATCTTTTTTTTCCAGAGTTAAATCAAGTATTTTATTGGAAATCATATCCCCAAGAGCTGTCACAGTATCCTCGAATTTCTGATCCATTGTTTCTATTTCCCGGCGGATACTGTTTACTTTTTCGCATTGTTCAATAGTAATCTGAATTTTATCTGTAAAATTTTTTAAAGATTCTTTTAAATGAGGTTCTGCTGTCTTTGCCATAAGGGCTGTTGCTCTGGTGATAAGATGTCTGCTCTCTGTTTCTAAAAAATCGTCTTTTCCGTAAAATGTATTTATCAGAAAGTTTGTATCTGCCAATATACGGGCAAGCTCTCTTGTCATCCGGGCATTATCCGTGATCTGAGTTACATTTGCGGAGAATACGCTTTTCATAGCTTTTCTGATATGGCTGAATGAGAGAAAAACCGCTGTTGTAATAATACAGAAAACAACGCAGATCAGCAGATTTATAAGCATAAGTTTTGAGGTGATATTTTTTTGAAACAAAAAAGAGAATATTTTCATCACACACTCCTTGGATAATTTTCAAACAGAACCGCCATTAATATAAAATGTAGGGGCAACCCCCTGTGGTTGCCCTGATGGGTAAGCACAGTGGCTTACCCCTACAATGATTATCCGATTTGTGTAAGGACATGCCCTGATGGGTAAGCACAGTGGCTTACCCCTACAATGATTATCCGATTTGTGTAAGGACATGCCCTGATGGGTAAGCACAGTGGCTTACCCCTACAATGATTATCCGATTTGTGTAGGGACATGCCCTGATGGGTAAGCACAGGAGCTTACCCCTACAATGATTATCCGATTTGTGTAGGGACATGCCCTGATGGGTAAGCACAGCCCTGATGGGTAAGCACAGGGGCTTACCCCTACAATGATTATCCGATTTGTGTAGGGACATGCCCTGATGGGTAAGCACAGGGGCTTACCCCTACAACAATATGTTTATATTTCTAAAAAATTTTTCCAAAATTTTTTCTTTTCCTCAATCTGTATTTCATTCGGATTTATAGTATCAAATTCCCATTTCAATGGATTATTGGCAATGTATTTACGAATTGCATTTAACCGAAATTCATTCCTGATAATATGTTCATAATAATTACGCTGCCAGAATCTTTTATGAAACCTTTTCCACTTTTCTGTTTTTACGCCGTCAGTATAACGCTTTGTGCTTAATGTCTTGAAACGGTGTACAATATCAGGCAATGACAACCCTGTAGGGGCAACCCCCTGTGGTTGCCCATGTAAAGGGTAAGAACAGGGGCTTACCCCTACATTTGCGTTTAAAATGATAATTCCGTGTATATGATTGGGCATTACAACAAACGCATCAATATCAAAGCCGGAATAAAAAACCGGCAGTTCTTCCCATGTGTTCTGTACCATAATTCCTGCTTCATTTAAAATCATTTTTCTTTCAGTAATTTCACCTAACAGACATTCCTGCTGATTCACACAAACGGTTATAAAATATGACCCTGCCTTTGAATAGTCATAACCTTTTAACCGTATTGAACGGCGATGATGTTTATCCGGGTCATAAACCATATTTTTAATAATCCTGTATGAGCAATCCCCTGTTTATCCGATTTATGTAGGGGCAACCCCCTGTGTTTGCCCTGATGGGTAAGATGGGTAAGCACAGGGGCTTACCCCTACAATGATTATCCGATTTGTGTAGGGACATGCCCTGATGGGCAAGCACAGGGGCTTACCCCTACAATGATTATCCGATTTGTGTAGGGACATGCCCTGATGGATAAGCACAGGGGCTTACCCCTACATTAAAATTTACTTTACCAAATCAGCCCCGATCAGTACATTCGGTTTCGGTTTTATTCCAAGTCTCTGCATGACCGTTACATTGATAACCCGTTTCCCCTGATAATTATGAGTAACAGGAATCTGAGATACGGGAGTCCCCTGCATTGCCTGCAACAGCATTTTTGACGCAGTTGCCCCCTGCTCATGTCCGGTTTTAGTTACAGCACATAATATCCCGTCTTTCACATGATACAAATTAGCACCCGCGGTAGGTTTACCAAAAGTCTTTGTTATAATAGGCACAACATCACTATCTGTAAGAAACTTTCCGTTTTCATCCGGTATGCCGTGCAGAGTTTCCATAAATAAAAGATCACAGTTCTCTTTCAGTTCTTCCGTCATTTTTACAACTTCCTGCAATGTACTTGCCAGCTTGAAAGCGATAAATTTTACAGGATAAGTATCAGATTCTTTTTGAACTGTCTTTAATACTGCTCTTGCAGACGGACTCTCTTTCATAAGATACCCTACAGTTCTTATTGAAGGAACAAGCTGCTGTGCCAGTGAAATAGATTCCCGAATATGAGTGCGCTCTAAAATCCCGGATACATTTGATGCCGGGAATCCGTAGTCTTCAGCTTCGGCATTTACTCCGCAGAACATGACCGGAGTTTTTACTTTATCTTTCAGATACGGTAAAACAAACATGGTCTGGGCATTGTCATCTACAGTAATAACTCCGTCAGGCTGAAAATTCAGATATACTTCATAAGCCTCTTTTGCTTTCTGCACTCCGCCTTCCAGATTTCTTTTTGTGTCCATGTAAAAATATCTGACTTCACAGCTATTTGCCAATACTGAATCTATCCCCTCTTTTACCTCTTTTTCCCAGTCATAGACATCATCATAACTCATAATCACAAGTACTTTAAACTGAGAAGCATTAACAGACACGGGAGATAATCCGATAATACAAAGAACAGCTGATACCATCATCCTATAACACTTCTTTTTCATAAAATCCTCCTTTGTTATTTTACATACTAAACCATAAAATCAGATTGTTATCGCAGCACGCTGTACCGCCTGATGGCGGAACTGCAAACTTTTTTCGATCTGCTGAATATATTATTATCCAAAAAGGAAACTTACGGCAAGAATAAAATGAGGATAAAGGGCTTATGCTTTTTATATAAAATTTTTTTATTTCAGAATACAGTATAATATCCTGAAAATCAATTTATATTCTTTTAAACAGATTTTGGATGGGTAAAGAGCTGCGGGGTTTTCAGGACAGCAGAGACTTCCGAAGTTTTTTAAACTTCGGAAGTCTGATTCTGAGAATTTAGAAAGGAATTTTTTATATAACAGTATATTGAAAAGATTAAAACTTTTCTTTCGGCGGGTTAAAATACCCGTATTTCAGCTTGGGAAAAGATTTCTGAATCTGTGTCAGCATATTTTTCATACCAATCGGAGTGCTATGTCCTGCAACCTGATTCATAACATTCCAATATCTGAGCGGATCAAAATTCAGATTTCTCCATTGAATCATGTTAACAGGATGCTCTCTGATAAATGAGATCAGCGATTCTGTCTCTTCATGCGTATCTGTAAAACCGGGTGTATTCAGATAATTTACTGAAACAAATTTCCCTTTTTTAACGGCAATATCAATCGCTTTCTGCACATCTGAAAAAGAATATCCTTTTGGTCTGAAATACGCATCATAACATTCTTTTCCGGCGCTGTTAAGGCTGATTCTGACGCTATCAAGACCCGCATCAAATAATCTCTCCAGAACATCGGGAATTCCGCCGTTGGTATTCATATTGATAGTTCCCTCTTCTGTTTCAGCACGTATCATGCGGATAGCCGGTTCAATCACGTCTGCCGCCAGCAGAGGATCCCCTTCACACCCCTGCCCGAAGCTGACAACGCTCTTTTTAACACACCTGATATGTTCCAAAGCTACTTCCGCTATCTCTTCCGGTGACGGGGTAAATGTGATCCGATCCTGAGTGCTGACAATCTCCTCATTTTTCTGAAGGGATAAACACCCTAAACATCTTGCATTGCAATGTTGTGAAGTGGGGAGAGGAGCTTCATATCTTCCAAGAAAAAAATTCTTTCCCGCGGGACATCCGTAAGTTAAGGCGCATTTCTCAAGATGGAATCTCAGCCTGTTAGACGGCATGATTTTTCTCATTCTTTTAACACCCGCGACCACTTTTTCCCGCTTCATCAGGCGTAAATCCTGTCGCGGTTCACTGTCAACAAGAATAACAGCGGTTCTGAATTTGTCTTTATGCCATCCCACAGCCCCGTAAGAAAATAGCGGAAGATATTTGGCGTTTTCTCTCTCTTCATAAGCAGATACATAAGCAAGAACATAACCCGGAGAATTGAACGCGGCAACAGGAAATATCGGATACCCCGGTATATAAGGATTTTCCGGGACTGCTTCTATCCTCTCTTTTCGGATATTGTACAATATCGGGATTCTATCCGGCAGAAACATAAGCTCCCCGCCAAACGGCATATTGACGGTATTCTTTAAAGTAAGAGGAATAAAAGATTTGCCTGCCATACCTACAGCAGCATATCCTTCAAGATCAAAAATTTCACCTGCCTGATTGGCAACTGTTGCAGTTATCATAATAAGTTGACTGTTACTGAAAAAGCCTGAAGAGCCAGAATCTCCCTTTCTGCTCTCTGATAATTTCATCTTTGCGATTTTTTAATTTATCATGCCAGGCTTTTACAAGTTTATCTTCAAGATAAGGATTGATCAGCTTTATATCTTCGTTGTTTTTGCTGATCGCCTTCATGAATTTATGGTAATAAGTTT
Source organism: uncultured delta proteobacterium (assembly GCA_963806835.1). GTDB lineage: Bacteria > Desulfobacterota > Desulfobacteria > Desulfobacterales > CAWEAR01 > CAWEAR01. The sequence goes on along the minus strand of CAWEAR010000041.1, from coordinate 24,608 downwards.
CAGAAATGCTTTCAACAGATTCAGGATAGATCACCAGAACTGCGGGTTCTTTTTCACCCAGTTCTATCTGATCGCTGAATTTTCCGCCTCTGGGAGTAATAAAAAATGATTGGCGGTACAAAGACTTCTGTACATCTTCATAAGGAGAGTAACTTCCGTAAACACCGCTCCATATAGCAGCAAGAGTGATGAGATAATATTGGTCAGAGTTGTTCTTTACATCATAAATTGCTTTATATCCTTGGACATCTTCTTTAAATCCTTTTTTTCCATCTTTATCTGAGCCATCAAAAGAGACAGATTCATTATAAGGAACAAACCGCTCGCCGATTTTTCCGTATTTAAAGGTCTGATGAAGCGTTATCTTTTTTATTTTCAGAAATTTTTCTGATATTTCAGTTGCTTTTAATACTTTAGGATATTCTTTCAACTGAGCCGAAAGCGGATAATAATTATCTTCAGTCAGGATTATTTTATCCGGTTCGATTCGTTTGACAAATGTATCATATTTTTCTCCGGCTTTATTGATAATATCGTATTTATACAGATGATTGTCATCTGTGGCAAAGAGTCTGTTTTTATATGCGGTGACGGCTTTCCCTTTTACATCCATTTTTTTAATCAATTTGAATTTTTTAAAATCATAAAAACATATTCCCTGATTATGCCGCAGCGTAACAATCAGAATATCGCCGTCATAATCAGCAAATATCTTTTCAGAAGTAACGATCAGGTCTTCAATCTGTTTTTCAGCGGCGCCCTCTTTTATCACTTTGCCGTTTTCAAGATTTCTGACAACAAATTTATTTCCTTTATATTCAATCATGCAGTTTTCATAAAAAAAGATAAGTGAGCCTGTCATGGATTTGGAATAGCTCTTCACAGGTGTCCGGGTTTCTGTATTCCATACAAAGATCGTCTTTTCTCCCACCCCGATAATCTTGTCTTCAACAATTCTGATGCCTGTAATACATTCTTTCTGATTAAAAATATTCCAGTCAGTATTCTCTTTTTCACTTGAAGCATAGGTTCCTGAAAATTCAAGGTCAGGATCATTCCATTCATCATATTTCCAGACATTGATTAAGCCGCCGCATGATCCGATATATAATCTTCCTTCATCCATCTCTATGGAACTGACATAATGACCCTCCTGCAATTTAACGGTTCTGATCTCATTACTGTCTGTATCCCATATCACCGCCGTATCCACATCTTCATCTGATCCTCCTGATATAACCGTACTTCTTAAAATTTTTTTCACACCTCCGTCATATTTGGCATAATCTTTATTTTTTGTCTGACCACTCAGTTCAAGGGTATCAGGATTAAATATAAAAATGCCTTCATTGTTATTTTCAAATACCCAGATGGCATCATTGATGAGAAAGGGGCGGCTGTAGTAAAGTCCGGGCAATTCATAAGTAACTATATTTTTATTATTTGCTTCCAGTATAAAGCGGATTTCATCCCACATCTTCAGATTGACGTAAGTATCAAACGGTATATCGTAGATACTCAGGATACCGCTCTCTATGGCATATCTGACTTTTTCTTTTTTTTCTGCATCATTTTCTGCCGGAAAAACAGAATTGCTGACTGAAGCAGAGATAATCATCAGAATTATTGAAATCTTTTTTAACATAATATTCCTTTTTCAGTAGATCGAAAAACTGAAAAAGTTTGTAGTACCGCCTTTAGGCGGTTACTGTGAAATCAGGCTGTTAAACTGAAATAAGGGACCGCCTAAAGGCGGTACTACAAACTTTTTCGATCTACTATGGATTAGAAAGCAGTTATTTTTTTCTAATCCCTAATGATTTTAAAATTATTCATGCAGAAGAATCTTTCTGTAAACGATTTTGGCTCTTTCCAAAACATTACGATATTCCGGGGCATCTTTGTACCTGTTTATAAACTCCTCCAGTCTGGATAATTCAGCATCTTTAAGTAAGTTATCAAGTTCTTTTTCCACCTGTTCAATTCCGCTTTCAGTAACCTGTTGCCGGACTTCAATTTTTGTATTTTCCGGCTTTATATTTTCCGGCTTTTCTGTTTTTGTCTTTCTGAGTTTACTCAGTTTATCTTCAGCCTTTTCAATATATTTGGATAATATCGGAATATGCTTTGTTATCGGTTTGATATAAGTCTTGCTGACCCATCCCCTGTCTGTCTGAATCCAGCCTGTTTTTTCAGTAACCGCGTAAATTTTATCTCCTTTTAAATACATGCCTGTTTTTTCCGCATCGGATGAATCACTGATTCTGATATTCAGTGTGTCAACTGTTACCACATAATATTTTTTTCCAAGCCCTGAATATTTATTTAAAAATTTCTGCAGTTCAACCGCTGACGAAGAGGATTCAATGGCATGGTAATCTTTTTCTACAATATCCTCAAATATTTTTTCAATCTCTGACAAATAATATCCGTCTGAAAATTCCGAAAAATAAGTATTCAATACACCATGGATCATTTGGATTGTATCTGATTTTTGTAAGCAGACTGTATTCTTTTGCCAGTTTGTAAAGATTCCTTTTTTTGTATAATGTCGGTGCATTATCATAATTCATAGAAAAATCAATTTTTGCTCCGTTTTCCAGCAGAATTTTGAACGCATCAAAGCTTTCATAATCATAAGCATACCAGATGGCAGACTTTCTGAAATCATCTTTGGCATCAATATCTGCCCCGTTAGCCAATAATGTTCTGATAAGTCTGAAATCATTAGATTTTGCCGCAGTCATCAGGGGTGTGAGGCTGAATTTGCCCCGCTGATTTACATCGATATCTTTTTCAATAAATATTTCTGTATTTTCAGTATTATCTTTTGAGGAGACCTGATACAGATTTGTTTTGCTGCTGCATCCCCAGAAGATAAAAAGAATCATAATAAGATTCGGCAATATGCGTTGCATAATAACCTCTTTACAATGGTATCTGTTTTTTTGTATTTGAAAATTGATAACAAATATAGAAGAATAAGGTTTATATGTCAATGGCTACTGAGAATGATATTTTTTTCATGTAAAATAAAGCAGGTATTCTTTGATTTGTCTGACAAAAGAGACCTGCGGAGTATTCAAAACCCAGCAGGTCTCTTTATCTGTAATTCAAAAAAAATCAGTTTCACAATATGACTTTTCATGGTAAGTAAAACAATTCAGTCTTTAATGCTATGTGCAACTTTTTTTAAACCACAAAAGGCACAAAGTTTTCTCCGTGTTCTTTGTGTCCTTTATGGTTAAAAGCTGCACATGGCGTAGTCTTTAGTGAAAAAACCGAATTTCTTAAAGAAACTCAGTTTTTTGATAATACAAAAACTAAATTGGCAATATAACAGGTTAATTAACAGGAGGTTTTCTTTGGTAACGGAAAAAGGTGTTGTAACAAAAATTGATGCTTCTGACACTGCATGGGTAAAGACAATCCGAAGCAGTGCATGTGAAGCATGCACTTCAAAAGATAGTTGTCATACCATGGGCGGAGGGAATGAGATGGAGGTTGAAGTCATTAATTCAGCAAGAGCAAGTGTGGGAGAGAATGTAGTGATTGCATTTGAAACAGGTTCTCTGTTCAAACTCTCTTTTCTCATTTATGTATTTCCGATTATCAGCATGATAGCAGGGGCTGTTACGGGAGAAAAACTTGCTCCTGCATATCAGATGGATGCGTCTATTCTTTCTGTTTTGCTGGCATTTCTATTTTTCACTTTTGCATTTCTGATTATAAAACTGACAGAGAAGAGACTCGCTTCAAAGAGTGAATACAGAGCCAAAATCATACGGGTAAGTCCTGTAGAAGATAATGAAGCATGTAATATCAAAGCAGATTGATTCTGTCATCTTGTTTAATGCCGTTAAGTTAAGACTAACCTAACCCCCTGCCCCCTTCCCAAAGGGAAGGGGGGAATAAAGCGGAATGAGGTCTCCCCTTCCCTTTGGGAAGGGGTCGGGGGTCAGGTCTTAACTTAACGGCATTGCCTGCCCCCCTTCCCTGAAGGGAAGGGGGGAAATCAGAAAACAAGGCAGAACTCAAGGGGTCAGATCAGGAAAATTTAACTCCCCTTCCCTTCAGGGAAGGGGCAGGGGGTTAGGTTAAAAAGATTTTAAACCCTTGATTTCCGCAACGCATCACTCAATCCCGATGTGCGCTCAATCCGCCGGGAGACTCCGAGAGAAAAAATATCCTCTTTGCCCCATATTTCAACATGATTGACAGCACGGGTAATTCCGGTATAAATAAGCTCCCGTGTCAGAATTGCATAATCTTTGTCAGAGAGGAGCAGAAGCACTCTGTTAAATTCCGATCCCTGGCTTTTATGAACAGTCATGGCAAAGACCGTTTCATGCTCAGGAAGTCTCAGAGGATTGAACTTTCTCAAAGAAACTGTTTTACTTTGCACATCAGGGGAGAAAAAGACCCTGATCTCATTATCTGCATCAGGATCAGGAAGGGCAATTCCAATATCCCCGTTGAATAACCGCAGATTATAATCATTATGAGTAACCATCACCGGGCGACCCGGATACCATGTATTATCAGAAGAAATAAGTTTTGCTCTCCTGAGAATCTGCTCTGTCAGCTTATTCACCGTTATCATGCCATAGTGTCCCTGTCTGAAGGCGCACAAAATCCGAAACTGATTAAATTTCTCAAAAATATCGGATTTATCATTTCCGGTTGCTTTTCGCAGAAATGAAAGATAATCTTTAAAACCGTTTATCACTATATCACGGATATGCAACAACAGATAATCAGGCTCCGGCAGATTTTTCCAGATAATATCTTTGTATTTTTCATCTTTCAGATATTTTAACGCATTATCCGCCTCCCCTTTATTTACCGCATCGCTGACTTTCCGAATGCCGCTCTCTTCTTTAAAACGGTAATTTTTTCTGAGCTGAATGATAAAGGGTTGAGTATCCTCACATATATCACCAAGAACCGCCCCGGCTTCCACGGATGCCAGTTGATCTTTGTCTCCTAGAAGAATGAGGCGGGATTCGTTTGGAATTGCCTGAATAAGTTTGGAGATTAATGCCATATCCACCATAGATGCTTCATCAACTACAACTACATCAGCATTTAAAAGATTTTTTGCATGATGACGGAAATACGGGTTCCGGGAATACTTCCGAGCAGGCGATGCAGTGTTGATGCCTGTTCAGGAATGGCGTCTCTGATATTATGCGGAGAATCAGGCAATCCTTTTTCTTTTGCATGAATAATTGCGTCCTGCAATCTGGCAGCCGCCTTTCCCGTAGGAGCAGCAAGAGCAATCTGTAATCTTTTCCCTTTTGCCTGTTCAATAATTAAAGCCAGAATTTTTGCAACGGTTGATGTCTTACCTGTTCCTGGTCCGCCTGAAATCACACAGAATCTTTTAGTTACTGCGGTATATGCGGCAATTTTTTGCCAGTCTGTTTCATCATCCTGATTCTTAGGAAAAAGCCGCTGCAATCCTTTTTCCAGAAGATAATGATCTATGTTCTTTATATCATTATCTATCCGTTTCCGAATCAATTCAGCCAGCTTATCCTGATAAAACCAGTAGCGGTACAGATAAAGCCGGGATTTATCATCCAGAATCAGCGGTTTGTATTCACCGGGCTTGCCTATGACATCACTTTTTTCAAGTTTTTTAATCCATTCATTTAATTCAGGCAAGGTTAGGTCTGAATATTTTTCAACGGCTTTGGAGAGATCAAAGCAGATATGCCCCTGCCGGTGATAATGGCTTAACAACGCCGCGGCAATGAAAATCTCCTCTTTATCATGTTGGACAAGTTTTGACATGAATCCGGCAAAATGGATGTCCAAATGAGAGAATAATCCGCTTTTATAAAGATAAAAAGTTTCTTTTTTTTTCAATTTGGGAAGTTATACCGATCTTTGAAAAGAAATTTTACTGTTTAACGATATTGTTATCATGGAATTATTACGGAAATCAAGAAAAAAACCGAAAAGTTTGTAGTACCGCCTTTAGGCGGTCCGGCATGGATAACCATCCGATTTCAAACGAACCGCCTAAAGGCGGTACTACGAACTTTAGAATCTTCTCACTTGCATTCAGGTATTTATTCTGATAAAAACATAATCATTCATCAGTTTTGAAAATACCTCTTATGACATGCTTTTATGTAAAAAGCGGATTGCGGTCACAAGGAATTTTATAATGAAATCATTATTACATTTGCCATATTTTATATCAAAAATGGAAAAAGAAGGGCTTCCGCCTGTTGTAACAGAGACATTTGCATATTATTACAGACAGGTTGTTACCGGAGAGACAGGGCTGATCTTTGATAAGGATATTACGCCGGTTGCCCCGGATGAAATAAAAGAATCGCTCCATCTCAGCAGATATGAGGATGCCGGAAAAAAAAGATTAAAGAATGCTGTCAGAATCATATTAAACGGAGGGCTTGGCACAAGTATGGGGCTTACAGGTCCCAAATCTCTTCTTGAAGTGAAAAACGGAAAATCATTTCTTGAAATTATCCTTGAACATACAGAAAAATATAAGGTAAAACTTGCACTTATGAACAGCTTCAGCACTCATAATGCAACCCTTAATGCTCTTGCTGAAATTAATCCGCCTCATTTCCCTCTGACTTTTCTTCAGCATAAATTTCCTAAAATATTACAGAAAGATTTTTCTCCGGCAACATGGGATAAGAACCCGGATTTGGAATGGAATCCTTCTGGGCATGGAGATATTTACACAGCACTTTTTACATCAGGAATGCTTCAGCAGCTCATAGATGAAGAAATTCTGTTTGCTTTTATATCAAATTCAGATAATCTGGGAGCTACGCTTGATGAACCGCTGCTCGGATATTTTTCTGAAAAGCAGTTACCGTTTATGATGGAGGTTGCTGAAAAAACTCCGTCAGATATAAAGGGCGGACATCTTGCAAGGCATAAAAACGGGAGATTCCTTTTACGTGAGGCTGCCCAATGCCCTGATGATGAACTTGATTCATTCAGAGATATTCAGAAATACAGGTTTTTTAATACCAATAATCTGTGGATTAATCTGAAATTTTTAAAAGATTTGATTGAAAAAGAGAAAAAAATCATACTCCCCATGATTCTGAATCCCAAATCATTAGATCCGCGGGATGAAACAAGCCCGGATATTTTTCAGGTAGAAACAGCTATGGGATCAGCCATCTCCCTTTTTGAAGGAGCTACGGCTGTGAAAGTCCCCGGAACCGTTTTTTTCCGGTAAAAAAATGTAATGATTTGCTGGTCGTCCGCTCTGACCGCTTTCTCTTTTCAGATGATAAAAAACTGATCTTAAATCCTGATATAAAATCAGAGAGGATCAGGATAAATCTTGATTCAAGATTTTACGGAAAAACGGATCTTTTTGATGAAAGGTTTAAGCATGGTATTCCGTCTCTTGCTGAATGTAATTCGCTTACAATAGAAGGTGATTTTCTGTTTGGAAAGGATATTATTCTGAAAGGAGATGTGAAACTGAAAAACAGAGGATCGTCTCAGGCTGTGATTCCGGACGGGAAAGTTATTGAGAATGAAGAGATTGAATTGACATAAAAAAACAATTAATGTAGGGGCGAATAATTATTCGCCCCTACATATTCCTCTTTCCCTGAAGGGAATGTAAGGGCGAATAATTATTCGCCCTTACATATTCCCCCTTCCCTTTAGGGAAGGGGGTTAAGTTTTTGTAAAATTGACATTGAGTCTAATAATCTGCCCCGATTAAAATTTAAACAAGGAGGATAGCATGGCACGAAGAGCATTATTGGTAGGAATAAATAATTATAAGAATCCGAAAGATAATCTTAACGGATGTATTAATGATGTCAAAAATATGTGGGATATTCTGAAATCTAACTTCGGTTTCAGAAATGACGATATCCGCATGCTGGTGGATGAACGTGCAACAAAAAATGGCATTATCAGCCGGTTGGAATGGATGGTAAAGAATGCACAGGCGGGTGATGTGCTGGTATTTCATTATTCAGGACATGGATCACAGATTCGGGACAGAAACGGAGATGAATTGAATGATCATCTGGATGAACTGCTCTGCCCGTATGATATTGACTGGAATGGGCGTTATATTATGGATGATGATCTGAATACAATTTTTCGCGGACTGCCTGCCGGTGTTACATTGGAGGTTTTTTTTGATTGCTGTCATTCAGGAACATTGTTAAAAAATATGCCGACTAATATGCCGACTATATGGGAGATTGAACATCCTACAAAAATAAGGTTTCTTCCCCCTCCGCCGGATATTGCCATCCGAAGCAAAGGAGATGAGGATTATTTAAAGGCAACAAGAGGATTTACTTCAGAAACCAGAAGTATGCAGAAGCATATCCTCTGGGCAGGATGCCGCTCAGATCAGACATCTGCTGACGCATATATTGACGGCAATTATAATGGGGCATTTACCTATTATTTTTGTAAAATTATGCGTGAAACCGGCGGAAATCTTAGCAGAGCAGATATGCTTAAAAAGGTTAGTAAATCTTTGGAAGATAACAATTTCAATCAGATACCTCAGTTAGAGGCTTACGCCACAACATTGGAAAAAAGACCTCTTCAGTTTCCCGCATTGGATGAAAAAGAGAGACTTCTTTTTCTTACAAATCCTTATATGCGAGGGGATGATGTGAAAAAGGTACAGGATGCTCTGGCAAAAGCAGGATTTGATATAAAAGCTGACGGTGTTTTCGGACCTTATACACGGGTGGTTGTAATGAATTTTCAGCGTCAGAAAAAGCTGTCGGCTGACGGCGTTGTAGGTCCCGCTGTACGGAAGGCGCTTTTTGGTTAAACACTACTTGAAAAACTAAGTTTCTTAAAGAAACTTAGTTTTTTTATGAGGAGAAAAACCGATGTCCGAACCTTTGGCAAAAAATGATTATTTAACCGGAGAAGAATATCTGGAAACTGAGGCAATTGCAGAATACAAAAGCGAGTATTATAATGGCGAGATATTTGCAATGGCGGGAGGAAACGCCTGAACATAGCATTATCTGTCTTAATATGAACTGGTGTATCAGAGAAGCCACAGCGGATAAAGAGTGCATAGGCTTTGAGAGCAACATGAAACTGGAGATTGCTGAAGCTGATGCGTTTGTCTATCCTGATCTCATGGTGATATGCGGAAAGATTGAATTTGCTGAAAACCGGAAAGATGCTGTTACAAATCCTGTTCTGATTATTGAAGTATTATCCCCGGGTACTGAATCTTTTGATCGTGGAAAAAAATTTGAATATTATCAGATGATACCCTCATTAAAAGAATATGTTCTTGTATCTCAGGAGACGCCTGCGGTTGAGACATATCTCAGACAGGATAAAAATCAATGGCTTTATACAGTTGCCAAAGGACTTGATGAAACCATTCTTTTCAGTTCCCTTGAATATGAGATCGCTTTGAAGGATATTTATCATAAAGTGAATTTTAAGGATGTGTTATTAAAGAGTTCCTGATTTTTCAAAATCTTATAGGTTAAACAGTGAATAATGAGTCTTTAAAAAAAAGCAATGATTATCTGAGATATATTGATTCTCTTGATGAAGAGCTGCATCTGTATTTTAAAGATGTTATAAAAACAGATCGCCGTCTGACCAGACAAATGGTAAGTTTTCAGGCTAACAAAAACCGATCCGGTTACAGATGGTATAAGTATAAAGAATCTTTTTCCGCATCTTTGGTTGAGTATTTATTCTCTGAATATCATATTCCAAAAGGAATCATATTTGATCCGTTTGCAGTAGCCGAAACGCCTTATTTGCATCTTCTGCAAAGGGATTTGATTCAGAAGGGATTGAATTATTGCCTGTAGGACAGAAGATCATTCAAAACCGGATAAATATAAGCGAATTGAATGAAAACGATATAAAAAAGATTCAATTATGGAGAGATAAGTTACCCTGGCAGCATACCGGCGATGCAGAAGAAATCAATACGATCAGAATTACAGCAGGCGATTATCCAAAAGAGACTGAAATATCATTAGGAAAATTTTTGTCAGCAATAAAAAATGAGAACAGAAAAATTCAGGAAATATTATTTTTTGCTTTATTATGTATTCTTGAATCAGTCAGTTATACTCAAAAAGACGGGCAGTTTCTCAGATGGGATTATCGTTCAGGAAGGGGAAAAGGGGAATATTTTTGACAAAGGCAGAATTTATACTTTTGAAGAGGCGATCACGTCCAAACTTGATGAAATTATCAATGATATTGATAATAAAAATATTCAGTTGAATTTATTTAATCATAAAAAAGAAGTGTTATCAGGAAATATCCTTTTATATGCGGGGTCTTGCTTAGATATATTACCTGAATTACAGGATTTTAAATATCAGGCAATTATTACTTCTCCGCCGTATTGCAACAGATACGACTATACCCGGACTTATGCGATTGAACATGCTATATTAGGGATTCAGGAAAAAGAACTGACTGATTTGCATCAGAAAATGTTAAGCTGCACGGTAGAGAATCAGGAAAAAAACTTTTGCAAATTAACAGCCAATGGAAGCCCGCAATTCAAGTATGTGATAAAAATAATATATTACAGTTAATTATAGAATATCTGGAATATAAAAAATCTGTGAATGAACTGAATAACAGAGGCATCCCCAGAATGGTCAGAGGATATTTTTATGAAATGGCATGTGTTATTCAGGAATGTTTCAGAATATCAGCCAAAAACAGTATCATGATAATGGTTAATGATAATGTCCGATATGCGGGAGCAAGTATATCAGTTGATCTTATTTTGTCAAAAATTGCTGAAGATATTGGATTTAAGATTGAAAATATTCTGGTATTACCTGACGGAAAAGGAAACAGCAGTCAGCAGATGGGAATTTACGGAAGAGAAGCTCTGAGAAAAAAGCCTTTTAACGGATTTGACAGCATAGATTCCAGAATGGAGAGAGTGCCGAGAGATTTGAATGATAAGAAGATCAGAGAGGAATATCTGAAAAATCGGTAGTGGGTCGAACCTGTTGATGAACCAAATTTAAGTCAATATTTTTAGGGTTTTATAGATTTCATCAACGGATTTAGCCCACTACCGAAAAATCATATCAACTGGTTTCTTAACAGACATAACAGTTCTGTTCCCGGATTTATAAAGAGTGTTAAAGAGATATATTCGGATGAAATAGAGAATGCTTATGATAAATCACTGAAACATAACCATAAACAATAAATGCTTTTTAATTAGATACCGACCATATATCTGTTCTTGAATTACAGGTTAGGTTTTTTTCTCAAATATCGTCCGTGTCTCTTTTGCCGATAAGTCTTTCATATTCGTCATGCCGTCCAATCCAGAACCAGACAATATCTGAATCTTTCTGAACAGCAACTGCCCGATAATATTTCCCGACACGGACTGACCAGAATCTGCCTGCTTTTTTGAAATGCAGGGAAGGGTAAAAAGGATTTTTTTTGAGCAGTTTATAACATTCATCTGCAAGGTTCTGAATATCCGGCGGAAGCCTGTTATAAAACTGCCAAAATTTAGGGTTGGATTCTCTGTTTCAAAGTTCTGTGCATCGCCCTTCTTCGAGGTCTCTGATCGCCTCTTCCGCCATCGCATCGAGCCTGCCTGCAAGAATGTCCTCTTCAAACTGACGGTCCCATGCCTCTGCATCAAATTCTTCAAACCAGATCCGAAACATTGAAAGTTCTTCTCTGGACATTTTAGCAATTACAGGTTTAATTTTTTCTAAAGCATTCATATTTTATATCAGGCGAAATATGTGCCAAATGATAACGGCTATCTCATTCTTTCGGAATGCCATTTTTCGGAAATGGCTCATTTAAAGACGGAAAAAATATGACTCGTTCCCACGCTTTGCGCGGGAATGCAGAAGAGAACGCTTTGCGTCCTCTCTGTTATGGAGACCTTTTGCATGGACGCAAAGCGTCCATGCTACGTTCCCACGCAAAACGTGAGAACGGGATGAACACCGAATTAAGCTGCACGGCGATAGCCCCATCCACTGTAATAACTGGTTAGGCTGTTGTTTTGATTTAGGGAAATACTCTGTAAATATCTTTCCTATGAGCAATTCTCTGGCAAATAATCAGTCTCTTTTTCTTGAGAATTGTAATTCCCATCCGATAATTCCCAATGCGTATTTTATATTTACCCCGATAGCCTGTCATCTGCTCAATATATCCTATATTGAAAGGATTTTCGCAGACTAATTCATTAAAGGCGATTTCTTCTCCACGTTTTTGGATTTCTCATGGTAACTATGTGAGTTCTTTTATAAATATTTTAGTATATTCAACTTTCCATTCCATTTTTCAGAGACTCATAATAATTGCGTGCTGATTCGCCTGTAAGCCGTTCCTGTGTCTGAGTTTCATCCATCAGTTTTGCCAGTCCGTAATTTTCAATAATATCTTCAATCCGTTCAAAGTCAGCAATCGGAATCTGTACCGCCACAGGCTTCTGCATTTCATCATAAACATAATATTTACTGATATTAAGCATTCTTAACTCCCGATGACAGTCTTTTCTGTATTTGCATCCTGTTTTATTGACTCTATAAATTCAATAAATTTTTTTTAATATTGCCTTTTCCAGACCTGCCAATCTCCTTTATTGTTGCAATCCATGAATCCCATAAAGATTTTTCAAAATATTCACGCAATGTGCAACTTTTCTTTGACCTGACTCGTTCCCACGCTTTGCGTGGGAATGCAGAAGAGGACGCTTTGCGTCCTCTCTGTTATGGACACATTTTGCATAGACGCGAAGCGTCCATGCTGCGTTCCCACGCAAAGCGTGGGAACGAGATGAAATTCCACATCCTTAATAGCCTTGTTCAAATTTTTCAATCAACTTAGATTTCTCATCTGACGATATGTTAAGTGATTCAAGAGAGTTTTTCTCAATAGCTTCAAAGGCTTTCATTTTTATTAAAAAAAGGCGTTCATTTATTGGTTGCTTAAGTGAATTAAGAGTATTTTCGAAACTTTCATAAAGTTCTTTTATATTTTCCTTGTCAATGTAATCATATGGCAATTTAAAATCTTCATAACCATTATGAAGACGCCGTAATCTTTCTTTATCTCTTCTAAGATTTTTTATTTTTTGTATCCACTTATCAAGATTCGTTTTTTTCTTTATTAACCCTCGCCCATATAACGCTGTCAAATCTCTCTCAGCTTGTTCTTTGGCTTCCAATATATTATCTTCACTTGTAGCTTCTTTGAATTGATTAATAAATTCTTCCAAATCTTTTTCCAAATTTTTTTCAACTATTTTCCATACAGTCATCGGGCACCAGTAACCAAGATAACATTCTACAGTATATTTTTTGGTAAAATCTTTAGGAAATGATTTTTGTGGCAAATTTGAAAAATCAAGATACTGTGCTGTATGTGAATCCGTATCTAACCTTGTGTTTAAAGATTTTAGTATAGGGTCTTTTGGATTGCCTCTTAGTTGGTTTTTTGCATTATCTGTAAAATCATATTTTATACCAGTTAAGTTTCTAATATTCAGATTCCATTTGTATAAAAAGATGCCGCTGGATAACAAAGCATAAGGAAATAATTTGTTATTTTCTGAAACATCTTTAATATCAACAGCGTTATTTTTCCAAAGATAATTGTGTATTTTTTGAAATTCTTCGAAATCATGCTTTTCTCTTGTTAAATAGCCAAGCTCAATATTGCCAGCAATGTCAAAACCTCTTCTTGTAAGATTACTTGATGTAACCAATACAAACACCCAATATTTTTTTTTTGCCTTCTGAAAAATAGCATATCCTTTCGCATGGACAGGATTACCCTTAGAACCTGAAACGGTTTGCCATTGAAAGTTTATTGAGTTAGAGCTACAAAAATTCTCAATTCTCTTTAAACTAGAAATCGTTTTATTTTGTCCAATTCTGTACACCTCTCCTATATTAAACATCAAATAAACATCTGTTAATTTGATTTTCTTTATTGAACTCTTGATAAGTAAATATAATGTATTAAAGTTTATATAGCATGTAACTATCTGTAATTCATGCTTATTGACTTTAGGATTTGGCAATTCGGAAAGAGCATTTAAAAACGCTTCTTTTGTTGTCAAATTTTCATCGTCATCGTTTAAACCTATTTCATCGTCATCGTTTAAACCTAATAGTAGAAGATTTTTCATCTTTAACTCGCTTATTTAAGGGGGCTAACGCCAAGTTAAGCGGCTGCGTAAGCAGTCCGCTTGAACGCCGGGTTATGCGGTTGTCTGCTACAGCAGACCGCATAACCATTGATTATCAGGTAAACTTGACCTGATAACAGCCTGAATATCATATTATCATTGCGGAATTTCCCTGATAGTAAAATATTCTTTATTTTCAAATTTTATTTACTATTCCTAAAAAAATATATTATATATAAAAAAATGTCAATTAAAATAAGCTCCCGTTCCCTTGCTTTGCGTGAATACAGAGGCACTGACGCCTTTTCACGGAACGCAAAGTATTCCTTCCTGCGCTCCCGCACAAAGCGTTGGAACGAGGAGTTCATTTAATTAACCACAAACAAGGTTCTGTGACATTTTAATTTACTTCTCATACGGCTGAGTAGAAATTTCAACAGAACCTAAAGGAGAGAGATTATGAACAAAATCTATAAACCAAAAAATCCTATCCGTATGGTAACAGCAACCTCTCTGTTTGACGGACATGACGCATCTATCAATATTTTCCGCAGAATACTTCAAAGCACAGGTGTTGAGGTGATTCATCTTGGACATAACCGTTCTGTTCAGGAGATTGTTGATGCGGCTATTCAGGAGGATGTTCAGGGGATTGCTGTATCAAGCTATCAGGGTGGGCATGTTGAATATTTCAAATACATGGTGGATTTGCTTAAAGAGCGGGGCGCGTTTAATATCAAAGTATTTGGCGGAGGGGGCGGCGTGATTGTTCCCGAAGAGATACGGGAGCTTGAAAAATACGGGGTAGCAAAAATCTATTCTCCTGAAGACGGAACGCGCATGGGTTTGCAGGGAATTATCAATCATATAGTTGAACTGACAGATTTTTCAGTGATCAGAAACATAGAATCCCTTCAAAGATCTTCAATATCTGACGCCGGATAATAAGGCACTTGCTGCAAATCTGATCTCCGCAATGGAAATAAAAAACCTTGAAGGTCTTAAAGACCTTCAATGTTTGATAAAAAAGAAAATTCGCGATAAAAAAATCCCGGTTATCGGAATTACCGGAACAGGCGGCGCGGGAAAATCCTCTTTGACTGATGAACTGATTTTACGCATTCTTCATGAGATCAAAGATATTCATGTTGCGATTATCAGTTGCGACCCGTCCCGGAGAAAAACCGGAGCGCACTTTTAGGGGACAGAATCCGTATGAATGCGATTAACAATCCAAGAATTTATATGCGATCTCTGGCAACACGCCAATCTCATACAGAAATCCCTGAAGTTCTGCCTGATGCGATTATGGTTGCAAAAGCCGCTGGTTATGATTTGATTATTGCTGAAACCGCAGGAATCGGGCAGGGTGATTCTCTGATTATTGATCAGGTTGATGTTTCAATTTATGTCATGACAAATGAATTTGGCGCGGCATCCCAGTTGGAAAAGATTGATATGCTTGATTTTGCGGATCTGATAGTTGTGAACAAGTATGAAAAACGGGGAGCAGAGGATGCCAGTTCGTGATGTGCGCAAGCAGGTTCAGCGAAATCGGAACGCATTTGACAAATTTCCTGAAGATATGCCGGTATTTGGGACTATTGCATCAAAATTCAATGATGACGGTGTAACAGCTTTATATCATGCTCTTTTAAATACGATTGCAGAGAAAACAGGCGTCAAATTTGAAGTTTCAAATAATCTGCCGAAATCCAAAACTAAAAACATCTTCATCAAAAACAATTATTATTCCGTCAGAAAGAACACGCTATTTGGCTGAGATTGCTGATATAATTCGGATTTATCATAAAAAGACCGAAGATCAGGCAGAGGCTTTAAGGCGGATATGGCATCTCAGAGAAGTCCGAAATTCAGAGAAATCTTGATGATGAGATTGCAAAGGCTGAAGCGGCTCCTGATAAAGAGACTAAGGATTTAATTCAACAATGGCAAGAGCTGAAAGAGACTTATACCAAAGATGAGCTTGTTTATCATGTGCGCGATAAAGAAATCCGTGTTCCGCTCTTTACAGAATCATTGTCGCGCAGCAGAATCCCAAAGATTGCCCTTCCCAAATTCAAAGATCCCGGAGAGATTTACAGATGGATGAGACGGGAAAATTTACCCGGCTATTTTCCTTATACTACCGGAGTTTTTCCGTTAAAACGGATGGATGAAGACCCTACCCGTATGTTTGCCGGAGAAGGTGACCCGTTCAGGACAAACCGGCGATTCAAGCTGCTTTCTGAAAATTATGAAGCAAAACGCCTTTCAACAGCATTTGATTCAGTAACCATTTACGGGTATGATCCTGATGTCCGCCCGGATATTTACGGAAAAGTCGGCACTTCAGGAGTAAGCGTCTGCACAATTGAAGATGTAAAAGCACTTTATCACGGATTTGAACTATGCGCTCCTAATACATCTGTTTCCATGACAATCAACGGACCAGCGCCGATTATCCTTGCCATGTTTCTGAATACAGCAATTGATCAGCAGACAGACAAATTCAGAGCAGAAAACAGCAGAGAGCCGAGTGCGGAGGAATATCAGAATATACGTGATATGGTATTAAGCAATGTACGAGGAACGGTTCAGGCTGATATTCTTAAAGAAGATCAGGGGCAGAATACCTGTATTTTTTCCGTTGAATTTGCATTAAAGATGATGGGAGATATTCAGGCAGTATTTTATTCAGAATAATATCCGTAACTTTTATTCTGTTTCAATTTCCGGGTATCATATTGCCGAGGCAGGAGCAAATCCTATAACACAACTTGCATTGACCCTTTCCAACGGATTTACATACATAGAATATTATCTGTCAAGGGGAATGCCGTTGGACAGTTTCGGACCTAATTTGTCGTTCTTTTTTTCCAATGGCATGGATCCTGAATATACGGTTATCGGCAGAGTTGCGCGGCGTATATGGGCAATTGCCATGCGTGAGCGATATGGTGCTTCATCCCGTTCTCAGCAGCTTAAATACCATATTCAGACATCCGGCAGGTCATTACATGCTCAGGATATTCAGTTTAATGACATTCGGACAACATTGCAGGCTTTGTGCGCAATTTATGATGACTGTAATTCCCTTCATACAAATGCGTTTGACGAGGCTATCACAACGCCGAGCCGTGAATCAGTAAGGACGGGCGTTGGCGATTCAGTTGATTATCAACAGGGAATGGGGATTGACAAAGAATGAAAATCCTCTTCAGGGGAGTTTTATTGCTGATGAACTGACTGATCTGGTGGAAGAGGCTGTTTTATCTGAATTTGACAAGATTACCGAGCGCGGCGGCGTGCTTGGCGCAATGGAGACCGGCTATCAGAGGAGCAAGATTCAGGAGGAATCTATATATTATGAGATGCTCAAACATACAGGGAAGCTGCCGATTATCGGGGTGAATACGTTCCGTGATCCTGATGCAGATGAAAATGATCTTTCCGATTCACATCTTGAGCTTGCCAGAGCAACCGATGCGGAGAAAGAGTCACAGCTTAGGCGTCTGAAGGAATTTCAGAATAAGCATGAAAATGAAGCTTCCACGGCGTTGGAACGGTTGCAAAGAGTAGCATTGTCAGGAGATAATATCTTTGCGGAGCTGATGAATACAGTGCGTCTCTGCTCTCTTGGACAGATTACAAAGGCGTTGTATGATGTGGGCGGGCAGTATCGCAGGGGGATGTAAAGAGAGGCTGCGTATATATCTGAATAACGTGAGTTCGAGAAGGGGAGGAGTTCCGCCCTGTTTTCTGATTTCCCCCTTCCCTTCAGGGCAGGGTGGTTAGGTTTTAAGCCTACAGAATTCGGAGAACTTAACGGCCCCCTTTAAAAAAGAGGGAATACAAATTTTCTGCATAAGGTGAGTCAGTAATTCTTGACAAAAATATGACAGTATAATAAATTTGTTACGGAATAATATCTGCTTTTGAAAGTTTAATTTTACATATCAGCAAGTTAATCTCAAAAATCACACTCCCCCGGAATAAAATATGCCAAATTTCTGTCACAGTCTTATTTCAAAATTTATTTTTACATTAGGATTTATTTTACTGCTGACCATCTCTGTATGGGCTTATTTTACTACCAGATACCACAAAGAAAAAATGATAGAAGGGCTTGTCGCAGGGACAGACAGAATCACCAATACCATCCGTCTTGGCACTCACTATGCTATGATGCTCAATTCCAGAGATGACATCAATCAGATCATCAACAATGTCGGAAAACAGAAAGGGATTGAAAGCATACGGATTTACAATAAAAAAGGAGAGATAAAGTTCTCAGACAAGCCTGAAGAAGTTGATGCGGCAACCGACATCAAAGCAGAAGCCTGTTATATCTGCCACAGAACCGAACCCCCGCTCCAGGAAGTAAGTCTGGATGAAAGGACACGCATTATTTATTCAGAAAAAGGGTATCGTATGCTCGGCGTTATCAGTCCGATTTATAATGAACCCGGATGTTCAGGCGGCTGTCATGTCCATCATGAAGGAAAAAAACTTCTGGGCGCTTTGGATTTGGTAATTTCAATGGAGGATACGGACAACAATATAAACGTCTTTGAAAAAGGGATTATTCTTCTTGCTCTTTTTATATTCACTTTAACTTCCGCGATTATATTTATCTTTCTGCTCAGATTTGTCAATAAACCTATAAAAGAGCTGATAAAAAGAACACGCATTATTGCAAAAGGGAATCTTGTCGGTGAAGTCAATTTTGACAGATATGATGAGATTGGACAGTTGGGATCCGCTATCACCGAGATGGGTAAGGAGATATTTGCAAAACAGGTTGAAATGAACAGACAGAAAGATGAATATCAGAGCCTTTTTGAGCTTGTTCCGTGCTATATCACTGTTCAGGACAGAGATTATAAACTGATAAACTATAACCGCCAGTTTGCAGACAAATTCAATCCGAGACCCGGAGATAACTGTTTTTATGCGTATAAAGGGAGAAGCGGGAAATGCGAAAACTGTCCGGTTGAAAAGACTTTTGAAGACGGAAATTCTCATTACAGTGAAGAGACAGGATATAACAGAGACGGAACAATAACCCATTGGATGGTTGTTACTTCTCCGTTAAAAAATGCAGAAGGCGAGATTGCAATGGTTATGGAGATGTGTCTTGATATAACCTACAGAAAAAATCTGGAAAAAGAACTGAAGAAATCCGAAAGAAAATATCATGCAATCTTTAACAATATTCCGAATCCTGTCTTTGTGCTGGAGACGGATATACTCAGGATACTCGACTGCAATGACAGCATAAAGAGCGTTTACGGATATGAAAGAGAAGATCTGATTAACCGATCTTTTCTTGATCTGTTCAAAGATGAGGAGAAAGATGAAAATGCGTTCAAACTTGTAACATCCAGTGTTATCAACAGGGTGAGACAGTTGAACAAAGAGGGAAGGATTATTTTTGTCAATATCAGAGTTTCACCGTCTGAATATATGGGGCAGAAAGTGCTTCTGATAACGACCAGCGACATTACCAAACGGCTTGAGACTGAACAGCAGTTGATTCAGGCAAGCAAAATGGCGACTCTGGGCGAAATGGCGACAGGCGTTGCTCATGAACTGAATCAGCCGCTTACGGTTATAAAGACGGCAAGTTCTCTGATTACAAAGAAAGTGAAAAGACTGGTGAATGACGGGGATGACACCCTGTTAACTCTGTCAGAGAAGATAAATAAAAATGTTGACAGGGCTTCTAAAATCATCAATCACATGCGGCAGTTTGCCCGGAAATCAGATATGAAACTTCAGGATGTTCAGGTAAATACCGTGATTGAAAAGGCATTGGAGATGTTCAGTCAGCAGTTGAAGCTGCGGGGAATTGATGTGATATTGGAGCTTGAACCGGATTTGCCGGCAATAACCGCGGATCCTGACCGTCTGGAGCAGGTTTTTGTCAATCTTTTAATAAATGCAAGGGATGCAGTTGAATCAAAATCCGAAATCCGAAATCCGAAATCCGAAGATAAACAGATTGTTTTAAAGACAATAAAGGCTGAAAAACATATCAGAATTGAGGTAAGGGATACGGGAACAGGAATTCCTGAAGCTATTCTGGATAAAATTTTTGAACCGTTTTTTACCACTAAAGAAGTAGGAAAAGGAACAGGTCTGGGGCTTTCCATAAGCTACGGAATTGTCAAAGATTTTGGCGGAAATATATGGGCAACATCAGTTCCGAATCAGGGTGCCTGCTTTATTATAGAATTTCCGTTACAGGGTAAGTAACAATTGGCGCGGGTTTTCAGGCTGATACCGATTGCAGCTTAACACTTTTGACGGGTAAAGACCTGCGGGGTTTCAGAAACCCCGCAGGTCTTCAGACACACATCCGCTGATGACGGCATATCATGGTCATCAGTCATAAGAATCATACGGGAATCACAGTTCGGACAATGTAAATTCATGTCCCGGAGGGACATTTGAGAATAGCACGGAAATTTACTTCCGTGCTTTGTGCCAAAAGTTTTAAGTAACCGTTCACAAGTTTTGTTATATAAAGACCTGCGGGGTTTCAGAAACCCCGCAGGTCTGACATTGGAAAATTTATGAACGGTTACTTAGATATACTGAGAGCCAAGAGTTAAGAGCTGACAAGATGAAAAACAAGATACTGCTTGTGGATGATGAAGAGGATATTCGGGATGTTCTGGGTCTGTTTCTTGAAGATATGGGGTATCAGATTTTTTCGGCAGAGAACGGAGAAGATGCCCTGCAAATTTTCAGAAAAGAGAATCCGCCGATTATCCTGAGCGATATAAAGATGCCGGGAATGGACGGAACTGAACTGCTTCAGAAAATCAAACAGGAGAACAGGGAAGCAGAAGTTATCATGATAACCGGACATGGGGATATGGATCTGGCAATAATGAGCCTTAAATATGAAGCGGCTGACTTTGTTACAAAACCTATTAATGATGATATTCTTGAAATCGCTTTGAACAGAGCGGAAGAGAGAATATCCATGCGTCAGAAAATAAAGGAATATACAGAAAACCTTGAGAAACTGGTTGAAGAGAAAAGCCGGCAACTGATTGCCGCAGAAAGACTTGCCGCAGTAGGGCAGACTGTAGCGGGATTATCCCATGCAATAAAGAATATTGCAGGCGGTTTAAAAGGCGGAATCTTTGTTCTTGGCAAAGGGATTGAACTGGACAATAAAACCTATCTGTCCCAGGGATGGGAGATGGTTAAAGGAAATGTTGACAAGATACAGCGGCTCTCTCTGGATCTTCTCAGTTATTCAAAGACAAAAGAGACAGAGTACAGGCTATGCGACCCGAATATTCCGGCAAGTGAAGTGGCATCTCTGATGAAATCGGAAGCTGAAGAATATAATATTGATTTAAAAACAGCTCTTTCGCCTGATTTGAAGCCTGTTTATATGGACACTGAAGGGATTCACCGCTCTCTTTTAGATATTGTCGCGAATGCAATAGATGCTTGTAAAGCAGACAGCAAGCCGTGCAGAAAAGAGGTTATTCTGAATACCGTAAAACCGGAGGGCTTCGGAGTTGAATATCAGATAACAGATAACGGCTGCGGAATGGATGAAGATGTCAAAAAACATTTATTTCAGGAATTTTTCAGTACCAAGGGAACCACGTGCACCGGCATCGGGCTGATGATGACAAAAAAAATTATTGATGAACATCATGGTCTTATTAAAGCAGAATCTGAAAAAGGGATTGGTTCTGAATTTATCATAAGACTTCCTGAGATAAAAAATATCACGCAAAGACGCTAAGACGCTAAGAATAACAATTTAAAATAATTTTTTTTTCTGCGTCTTTGTGTCTCTGTGTGAGATAAAATCGAATCATGCAAAAAAAGCCGACATATAAAGAACTGGAACAACGCGTTAAACAGTTGGAAAAAGATGCGATTTCCGCTGACAGGTCAAAAGAGAGGATTAAACATATTAATGCAGTACTGACTTCTATCCGAAATGTCAGCCAACTGATTACAAAGGAGAATAATCCTGAGCAGCTTATCAAAAAAGCCTGTCAGAACCTTACTGAAAACAGAGGGTATCATAACGCATGGATAATTCTGACAGATAAAGAAAAGAATCTGCTTTCATCCGCGGAATCAGGAATGGGTAATAATTTGCCGCTCATTACAGAGAAGATAAAAAGCGGAGATTTTATATATTGCTTTAATCATATAATTTTGCAGAGTTCAAAACCGGATCTTCTGGCAATAAAGAATCCCGCGTCTCTCTGTACTGATTGTCCTATTTCACATCTTTATAAAGACAGAGGCGCTATGGCTGTCCGTCTGGAGCATAACAATAAAGTTTATGGTATTCTGACCGTCTCCATTCCTGTAACATTCAGCGAGGACACTGAAGAGCATGGGCTGTTCAGAGAAGTCGCCGGAGATATTGCCTTTGCCCTGTACAGCATCGAAGGCGAAAAAAAACGGAGACAGGCGGAAGAGATGCTTCTAAGGGCAAGAGATGATTTGGAATGCCGGGTAAAAGAACGGACAAAAGAGCTTGAATTTCTCTCGGTAAAACTTTTAAGCGCTCAGGAAGAAGAGAGAAAACGGATTGCCGCAGATCTCCACGACGGCATCGGGCAATCTTTATCTGCAATTAAATTTACGGTTGAGAATGCTCTTGAACAGATAAACGGAACAACAGACACCGGCATGTTAAAACAACTGGTTCCTATGCTTCAGAAAGCATCAGAAGAGGTCAGAACCATTGTTATGAATTTGCGACCCTCTGTTCTGGATGATCTGGGTATTCTCGCAGCGATAAGCTGGTTTTGCAGACAATTCCGCACTGTTTATTCGTTTATCCGGGTTGAAGAGCATGTCGGGATCCGGGAAAGCGATGTGCCTGATGTGTTAAAAACCACTATTTTCAGGATATTGCAGGAGGCAATGAACAATATTGCCAAACACAGCAAGGCGTCTCTGCCGCGAGCCTTTATCTTGAGAAAAGAAGCAGAGATCATTGAACTGGTTATTTCAGATAACGGACGAGGGTTTAACGTCGGAACAGTTATTATCAGCTAAACCTCTGGAAAAAGGATTTGGGATTACCGGCATGAAAGAGAGAACCGAACTTTCAGGAGGAATATTTTATATTGAATCCGTGCCGGAAAGAGGAACAGTTATCCGATCATCATGGGTAAACCCTAAGGGTCTTTAAGACCCTTAGGGTTTAAGGAATTTTTACCGTACACCTGCTATAACATGCTCCATTTCATCAATAATATGATCCGCTTTTTCCTGATTCCAGACGCCGAGATATCTTCTGCTTTTCCGCCTTCCACTTTTTTGGTCAGATTAAATATCGTTTCTCCTTTTCTGTTTTTTCCCCGTTTATTAAGATTCCAGCCTCTGTATGTCACGGGAATATCCGGTTCACGGAGAATTTTTTCTTCTTTGTGTAACTCTTCACATTCTCCGTTTTTATCAGCCGGGACATTTTTGTGTAACTCTCCGGTCTGTACGGAATTTCGGATTTCGTCAAGTCTGAATCCGAAACGGGCTGATACATCATTCTTCTCCGCTTTGTTATGTAAAGTGCTAAAAGGCTGTTTATTTAATTGTAAGTAATTTTAAATTCGGAATCGGATAGTTACAAATCTGTTTGTCAACGGTTACGATTGTTAAACCGTGATACAATGCCTGACATATCAGCATCCGATCAAACGGATCATTGTGTGCCGAGGGAAGTTTGGCAAGCTGAGATACACCTGATTCGTTCAGAGACAGACTTGAAATCTTATGCCGTCTGCGTTGTCCCGGTAAATAAATTTCCGGAGGTTCCGGTAACACCAGCTTGCCAAGCTGATTTTTAATTATCACTTCCCATAACGACACGACACTCAGCCACACCTTGTTATCAGTATCGTGGATACTCTCTTTCATAAAGTCAGGCAAACGTTTATCGCCTATGATAAACCATAGAAATATATGAGTATCTAAAAGAAGTTTCAATGGCATTCAAAATCCTGAACAATATTTTGCGGTAACAAATCATCAAAATCATCAGGCACAGCAAATTCTCCGGCACATAATCCGAACGGTCTTAACTTCTTTGTTTCCGGTCTCTCTTTTACTGCGGTTTTGTCTTTCTTTGGAATAACAGACTTCTTTCCTGATTCTGCTCTTATCTGTCCCTTTGCCAACTTTTTTGTTCTCATTTTTTCATCCTTTATTTTTCTGTTTTGTTACGGAAGATGTTAAAAATTTGTTAAAAATTAATCTTTTATACTTATGGATACGCCTTAAAACGCTTCTGCTTTCACATCACAGGGTGTCGCCGGATTTTTACATGGTACAGGGATTTGTTATAAGAAGATGATTATAAGAAACGGATTTTATTCTTATAAATCCTTATTCTTATAATAAATCACTGTAACGGAAAAAAAGAATA
>CAWEAR010000040.1:0-255354 GCA_963806835.1 uncultured delta proteobacterium | reverse complement strand
TTTAAAATCCTTATGATTATCCCCATGCCCTAATTGAATCTCTTTATAACGCTGAAATGCACGGGCAACAATATCGCATTTTTCTTTAATCTTTTCAGTATCTTTGTCAAAATCTAATTTACCGGTAAAAGCATTCTGCAATTCATTTTCTGTTGCAAAACCGACAAGCGTATTTCCCGCCCGTATATTAAAATCAATATCAGGCAGCGGCTCCAAACCCAGATTCGGTTTTTTATAATCAGCATTAACTGTTGCCGCCAGTTTTAAAAACAGACGGAGCTTGGCAATTTCAACTGATTCTCTCATTATGTCAACCCCGTACAGATTACGCAGAATAATGCTCTTGTAAATGAAATATTGCAGGTTGGAATGTTCCGGGCTTTTTATCTGCTGCAAAACCTCTTCAAAAAATTTGAATTTCCCTTTAGGAGCTTCAGCAACAAAGTTTTCCATACGCTGCAAACAGCTTTCATAAAGCGGTTCTAAAATATTCATGGCAGCAAAGAGAAAAGCACCTGAGCCGCAGGTAGGATCCAGAATAGTAATGCTGTTCAGCGCCTCGTAAAAATGGCGCAGAAAATCAGGATCAGTTGTATTATCAATTACATCCTGTGCAAATTGACGGATATTCAGATTATACGTGATAAAGTCGTTAATATTCTGTATTTCTCCATTTTCAATTTTTGATTTTACATTGTTGTATCTGTTTCGCCGGTCAACCACTTCACGCCAGATTTCAGTCGGCAATGCAAACTCAGCCGGAGCAGGTTTATTCCATGCTTTTCTGCGCTCAGGCAAGTCCGGCTTTTGCGTGTCAATGCCCAGAGCAATCTCTTCAGGCAAAGGAAGATCAACCCCTTTTTTAACAGCATCATAAATATAAGTATCTCCGCTCTCCTGTAGCATTTTCCATATCGGTGATTGAGAGTAGCCGAAATCACGCTGCCTTCGGCTCGCTGCCTTCGACTCCGCTGCGGCGGCGGCGGTGATTGAACGCAGCCGAAATCACGCTGCCTTCGGCTACGCTCAGGCGGCAGCGGCGGCGGTGATTGAGCGTAGCCGAAATCACCGCAATCAAAAAGATATGGAATAATGCAGTTTTTACTTATATAATCAGTAATATCCTCTTTTGTGTAATACGCACCCATTTTGGCGCGGTCGTTGATGAATTTTTCAAAAATATATCCGATAACATCAGGGTCAATATCCTTGCCCGAAGATTTTTTATCCGTGTCAAGATGCCAGTTATACTGATCAAAAAACTTGAAAATATTTGAAAATGCTTCATCGCCGATGTCAATATCTTTATATTCTTTTTCCAGATAATGAATATCAAATAAACCGCCGTTAAGATACGGTATTTTTCCAAATTCTTTTTTCAGCTCTTCTGAATGATCCGGCGAACCCAAGCCCTTATGAAATAACGCCAAAAGAAAGTTTTTATAAAAACTGACGTAAAATTTATCTTTCCCTTTTTTCTGCTGACATGCGGATAATTTTTCTTTCAGATAATTCAGATTATTATCAAGAAATCCTTTTTTCTGAATAAAATAGCAGAACATCAGACGGTTAAGCATCAATGATGCGTACCATTCTTTATCAGCAATAACTGAAATAACGTATAATTTGAATTGCTTTTTAGTAATTGTATTCATAATTTTCTCCTTCGGCTACGCTCAGGCAGCACTTCGACTATGCTCAGTGGTGATTGAGCGAACTCGGCTATGCTCAGTTACCCGGTGATTGAGCGTAGCCGAAATCACGGCTGCCTTCGGCTACGCTCAGGCAGCACTTCGACTATGCTCAGTGGTGATTGAGCGAACTCGGCTATGCTCAGTTACCCGGTGATTGAGCGTAGCCGAAATCACGGCTTGTTGAGCGTAGTCGAAACAATCCCCATTGAGCAGATAATCTGAGGAGTTCTTAAATTATCCTGCTCTTTTTGTTCAATAACAGACAACCGCCCCTCTTCTCTTAACTGCATGGTCAACAATGCCAATTCTTCATCATCACAGCCGAGCCGGATACGGCGGTTTATGATTTCCCTCGCGGTTTCCCGCAAAGGATAATGATAAATATCATCAATAGTTTTCTTCAAAGCATCCGCATCAAATAAACCGTTTTTGATACTTTCATAATATCGTTGCAGCATCCCGTAGGCTCTGTATCTTGCGCCTGATTTATTCCCAAGTTGTCCGCCGGATTTTGCCGCTTCTGTTTCTGCAAGCATAACAGCTTTTTTCACCAGGTCATAATGATTTTCAAGATGTTCAACAACTGGCGTATCTAATGCACATTCAGCTATTTTTAAAATTCTTGACTGACTTGTAGAAATAACTTTGCCCTCAGAATTTAACCATGTAAGAATCTCATAACCATTACTGTTTTTATGGTATGCAATCAAGGTATTGTTTTCAAATCCGTGATTATCTTTTTCCTTTGTGGAAAAAACAACATCCGGCAGTCTGGGAATTCTCTTTTTCAAATCAGGATTTGCTTTTGTCGCCTGATTCCAGATTTCGTAAGCCTGAGAAGTAAGATCAACATCACCTTCATCTTCATCCAGAATACCTGATTTTTCATTGTATAAGTCCCGAATATTTACCGGATCTCCGTCAAAGAAAACCTCATCTGCTCCGACTGCTTCGGCATTTTCAGATATTCGCTGCGTCAGCCGTGTTCTTAATCCGATTATTCTTTCAAGAGCATCCTGGGGCAAAAACGAATAACATAATATTTCAGACGCCTGCTGTCCGATTCTGTCAACTCGCCCCGCTCTCTGTATAAGCCTGATGATTGCCCATGGCAAGTCATAATTAACAATTATATGAGCATCCTGTAGATTCTGCCCTTCGCTTAAAACATCCGTGCTGATTAATATTCTTATTTCATCCTTAACATCTTTTACGCTATTGCTGACAGGGCTGAACCTGTGAGCAAATTCTGTAGGATTTTCCAAATCACCTGTAGCACAGGCAATATCGGAAATCCCACGTTTTTTGAGTTGTTCAGACAAATAATAAGCTGTATCGGCAAATTGTGTAAAAATCAGAATCTTTTCATTTTTATGATCTTTAATACAAAGTTTTTCAAGTGAATTTAATTTTTTATCTTCAGCATGGTTCCAGTTTTTCCCTATTTCAATAACAGAAATAATTTTATCCGCATCACTTATTAATAATTCCGATAATTTTTCTGCAAACAAAGAGGTTGAAATCCAATCATATCTGTTTTTATCAGCTTTGCATTTTTCATAATATTTTTCAGCTATTTTCTTATATTCTTTTTTATCTGTAATCAAGTTCAATTCTGCATTTTCATCATTATCATTCTCTTCCAGAAATTCATTCACTTCCGCGGTTTCCTGTTGTCCGATTGGAATCGGAAACCCGTTTTCAATGGCATAAATAAAAACATGATTTCTTAAAACATGCCGTGCCAATGATATAAGAAAGGAAAATCCTGAACTTTCAAGCCTTTTAAAAAGATTGGTTCTGCAAAAACCCATAAGACGCTTGCCTGCGCGATTCAAGTTTGCAATAATCCGTTTCTCTTCTTTATCGGCATTTCCTTTTTTATCTTTATCAATGTAATTGCCGAGTCCGTAGCGTGGTAAATAAAGAGTGTTAATAATTTTTACAACTTCTTCGTCATAGTTACCAAATGAATAGTATTTTATAGTATTCAGTCGGTTTTGAAACCGGCACCATATCGTCCGGTGAGAAAACGGTCCCGAATGTTAAGTGAGCCGACAAAGTCAGCCTGCTCCGAATACCCGCATTTCAGACACTTAAATTCTTCACCCCTCCGGTTCTCCCTCTGCGTATGGGTACAGCGGGGACACCGCTGACTGGTCTTATACGGGCTGACAGACCGGAAGGAAACACGGTTTTCTTCACAGCGCATCTGAATTATATTCAGCAGTTCCCGGTAATTCCAGTTACTCAGAGTCTTACGGAATTCTTTTGTCACGTCTTTTTCTTTTGTGTCAGTTTTCAGATCTTTCAGTTTTTCCGTTACGGCAAGTCTCAGATTATTATTTATAAAATAATCCTTTACAGTTTTATGAATATAATATGATAATTCTTTCTTCGCTCTTTTATATGCTTCCGAACCCTGACGTTTTCTTTTTATTTTTGAAATAAGCGGCTTAATATCATTGCCGAGGAATTCCCTTTCCGAAGTCGTCATAAGATGATTTATTCCCGCGTCAATTCCTACGGCTTTTCCGTGTTCCTTCTTCTCTCCTGTTTCAACCTCAAAAGAAATCTGGACATATTCACGGTGTATGACAACGGAAGATGCTCTTTTTCCGCTGTTTTCCCACCTGAGAAACTGTCTGTGTTTTTTCAGCGGAATAAACAGTTTTATATCTTTTCCCACGGAAGATAAAATAAGCCATAAATCAAAGGAATTACGCCCTTTTTCAATTCTCACGGTCTGGGATGAGAGCGTCATTTTCTTCCCGTTATGAACGGGTTTTACCGGATCACTGAATATCTCCTTTCCCAGCAGTTCCTCAACCTCACGTTCCGCGGAGCTTTTTCTTCTGTTTTCAGTATTTTCCGCACCGAGAACCATTGAAAGAGCCTCTCTTGCCGCACACTGGCGCATTCTTGCGGTGAACCATGTTTCCGGCAGACCGTATATTTCTTTTTTTATCTCATCTTTTGCTCTTATTTCAGGATGTTCCCAAAAATAATCGATGAAAAAATTTGCGGTGCGGGCATATTCATCAAGAATTTCATTCAGAACCGCCCGTTTTTCCACGGTGGCAAATTTCAGCGATGTTTTTGACGACCTTGTTATTTTCATTTTCAGATTTCTCCGTCAGTCCGGTTCACTGAACAGACAATATATTTATATATTTTTATATAAAATTATATAAAACCTATAAAAGAATATCATACCTTGCCGCAACACTCACAGCAATAATCTGGAACGGCAATAAATCAGTCTGCAAAATTTTGGGTACAATATAATTTCCGATACCGCTTCGAGCCTCCTGTGAAAGATGATAAGCGATTTTCAGATAAATGTAATAGGGTAAAATATTATTTTCACCAGCCCAGCTTTCACCAAGTATCTGGATTAATTCCTCTGAAATATCAATACACCAACGATCATTCCATCTTTCTTCAAACCAGTTGGCAAGTTTTTGTGCGGCATCCTGTTCTAATACATCAACATTCAATTCTCCCTGCTGTGAAAGCCCTGCCATTGTCAGGTTGCTGCTGCCGATATAGCCGATTAACGGCGCCATTTTGTCTTTTCTATGCAGAAGATAGAGTTTGGCATGTAACTGATAGCCAAGAAATAATTTAACCTGTACCTTTTTTTCTTCAAGTTGTATCTTTAATTTTTTTAAACTTTTTTCATCTTCATTAGACGGTATTCCAAAAGTCAACTGCTTTGTAAAAGATTTTGCTGTCTCTTTTTTTAATGCCAATGCAGTCGGATTATCCATCAGTTTATTTTTGGTTTCGCTTAATGCTCTCCTCAATAAGTTTTCTTCATGGCTTTGCATTCCGACCAGTATTCGGCAAGATTCATCATGACCTTTAAAATGGTCAATATGGTTCATTAAAAGTTTCCAGCCTCTGAGATTAAAATAGCCGACACAAAAATCAGCCCTGTATGAGCTTTCAAGAGTGTCCAGCAGTCCTGTTTTCAGATGTAATAAAATATATCAAATATCTTTGGCATATATTATCAGTACGTTTGTTGAGCCTGTCGAAATATGGTTATTGAGCTTGCCGAAACATGGCTGTTGAGCTTGTCGAAACATGGCTGTTGAGCTTGTCGAAACAAAATTATCATCAAATTTGATTACTTGCAGAATAATCTCTCCTATCAGATTGTCGCCTATTTCCGTCTTTCCTTCAACCTCGATAAAATTCTCATATCCCGCAAAACGGTTCTCCGCGATGGTGATGATGCAGCTTCCCAGCGGAATCTTTTCAATATAAAATGAGGCTTTTTTTATTCCGACAATCCATCCTTTGCTGCCGTTATCTTTATTCCCTGCTTTGAGATTCTCCCATCCGCCTATAATGCCGGATGTCTGTGCCACCAGTTCAATCAGCACAATCGGATTAACAAATCCTTCTTTGTAAAGAGACCATCGGTCTGTAACTGTTGAGGCTGTTACTGCTTTATTATCATCAAGATCGATCACTGTGTCAATCAGTTTCATTCTATCCCTGTGCGGGATAAAATCTTCAATATTTATGTTCATTATCTTTTCCATAGACCTGCGGGATTTTAAAAACCCCGCAGGTCTTTCATTACCGGCTGTCCGATTATTTCATCTAACGGAAGAATCTCAAATCCTTTTCTTTTATACCTGAAATAATCAAAGAGATTTCATTTAACCAGTCATTAAGAGCATTATTTTTTGGCGTAATATCATGAAGCAGGATTATATCATCAGAATGAAGATTTTTTAAGATTTTTTTTGAGATATGTTTGATCCGCCTGTTTCCCAGATCAAAAGCGCGGCAACTGAAATTCACCGCCTTCATATTCAATTCTGAGAGAGCGGTTTTTAACTTGGGATTGGTTATTCCTACCGGAGGTCTGAATAAAAGCGGAATAATATTATGTTTTTTTAATATATTCTGAGTATCTTCGATCTCCTGCTTTAATCTTTTGTAACTTTTGAGCATAACAAGTGTATCATGATGATAAGAATGATTTCCGACTGTGTGTCCATCAGCAATTATCTTTGTTATCAATTCAGGATATTCATCTGCTTTTTTCCCGATAACAAAAAAAGTTGCTTTGATATTATGACTTGAAAGGAGAGAAAGAAGTGCAGGCGTGGTCTTAGGATCAGGTCCGTCGTCAAATGTGAGTGCAACAGCTTTTTTCCCTGATTTTCCGCGGCTGATAATCGGAAGAAAAAAGCTGAAACGAGATAAAAAAGGGGCGATCATGCAGAGTGTAACAAAGATAGCTAAGGGAATGATACTATATTGGATATTAAAAAAGGATAATATGATGGCTGAAATGTATGAAGCAAATCCTGTTTTTTCTGCCAATGAGAACACTTTTTGCTCCTTATCAGATCAGGGGGGACAATATCGCATAGACAATCCCATTAACAGTCATTTGACGCAAATTTGTGATATCCCGTACCGGCGAATCGCCAAACAGACGGCCGTACTCTCGGCTGAATTGAGACGGACTTTCATAGCCAACCTGAAATGCCGCAGTGGCTGCATTCATACGCTCCGTGAGCATCAGCCGCCTTGCTTCGTGCAGCCGCAGCCATTTTTGGTACTGTAACGGACTCATGGCAGTCAGCGTCCGGAAATGATGATGGAAGGTTGATGTACTCATATTTACCTGCTTTGCAAGCTCATCAACACGCAACTGCTGTGTGAAGTTACCCTTCAGCCATTCGATTGCCAGCGATATCTGATGACTCTGACTTCCCTTGGATGCCATCTGGCGCAGACGCTCACCCTGATCGCCCACCAGCAGACGATAAAAAATTTCCCGGCGGATGATCGGCGCAAGGATCGGTATATCCGCGGGTTCAGAAAGCAGGTCAATCAACCGTTGAAATGCACTGATCAGCGGCAATGTAACCTCTCCGGTCGCCATTCCGCTGATTGACTGCTGCACACGCGGCAGAGGAAGATTGCTGTCCACCATCAGTTGCGACATTTCGCGTTGATCAATCTTCAATACAAGTCCAAGATAAGGCTTTTCCCGGCTTGCTTTGATAATCTGCACAACAGTGGGCAGATCCACGGACGAGATCAAAAAATGATGCTCATCATACACATATATGTCATCTCCGAGCAGTACCCGTTTTGCCCCCTGTGCGACCATGCAAATGCGCGGTTCGTACATAATACTTGTCGGCTGGGTCGGTTCGTCCCGGCGATGAAGTGCCAAGCCCTGGATCGCGGTCGTGGACTGATCGCCTTTATCGGTCCATCGTGCTATGCTCTTTCCCAAAGATTCAAGTGCATCTTTCATGCTGTTATTTTCAAATGCCTATTTTTACATTGTTATCTCTTCATATATGATATTATCAGACTCTGTTTCTATGTGCAACCAATTTTTTGAAAAGCTCGGACTATTAGGCAAGAAATTAACAGGATTGATCTACCTGCCTTTGTTCTTTCAGGAGTATAATATAATTCAACAAAACGGCAAATAGATGTGAATAAAATATAAGAAGCAGTTAGAATCTTAAACAGGTAAAAGGAGAAACAATGCAAAAACGTAAATTGGGAAAAAGCGGACTTGAAGTTTCGGCTATCGGGCTTGGATGTATGGGAATGAGTTTCGGCTACGGTCCGGCTGCGGATAAGCAGGAGATGATCCCTTTGATTCGGAAAGCTGTGGAACGCGGGGTTACATTTTTCGATACCGCTGAAGTCTATGGGCCGTTCACAAATGAAGAACTTGTGGGCGAAGCTCTTGCTCCTTTCCATAATCAAGTGATAATTGCCACCAAATTCGGATTCAGTACCGGAGTTGATCCTACAAAGGGTGCGCCAGTCCTTAACAGCCGACCCGAAAATATCAGGCAGGTTGCCGAAGCTTCGCTCAAGCGGCTCAGGGTTGATGCCATTGATCTGTTCTATCAGCACCGTGTTGATCCTGATGTGCCGATTGAAGATGTGGCAGGAGCAGTGAAAAAGCTGATTCAGGAAGGAAAGGTGAAGCACTTCGGACTTTCAGAACCGGGAGTGCAGACGATCCGCCGCGCACACGCAGTTCAGCCGGTTACTGCTGTCCAGAGCGAATATTCGCTGTGGTGGAGACGCCCTGAAGCGGAATTATTAGCTACACTTGAGGAACTTGGAATCGGCTTTGTTCCCTACAGTCCTCTTGGCAAAGGCTTTCTCACAGGAAAAATTAACGAAAACACCACGTTTGACAGTACCGACTTCCGCAACATTGTTCCCCGCTTTACGCCCGATGCTCGGAAGGCGAATCAGGCAATGGTTGATCTGCTTGCCAAAATTGCAGAACGCAAGAATGCGACTCCTGCTCAAATTGCACTTGCGTGGCTGCTTGCACAAAAGCCGTGGATTGTTCCGATACCAGGAACCACGAAGCTGCATCGCCTGGACGAGAATATCGGAGCAGTTGCAGTCAAACTTAGGTCAGACGATCTCCGTGAAATAGATATTGCTTCATCAAAAATCACGGTGCAAGGAGATCGGTATCCTGAAAAGCTGGAGCAGATGACTGGTCGTTAATGGCAGGTCTGACATAAACAGCCACAAAACAAGGATAATGCAATGAGCAATAAAATAGAAAACGCAAACGGGATTGATTTGTCCAGACGGAACCTGTTGAAAATTACCGTAGCCGGGGTGCTTGCAGGAATCGCATCCCCTGTATTTCCATATCTATCTTCCCATGCTGCGGAAACAGGTGCTGACAGAAAAAAAACGCTGATTACCTACTACTCCCATACCGGCAACACGCGTGAAATTGCCAATCAGATACACATGAACATTGGCGGTGATATTTTTGAAATTCAGGGTGTAAAGCGGTATCCTGATGATTACGAAGAGCATAAAAAACAGGCAAAAGAGGAACTGGCTTCCGAACACAAACCGTCATTGAATACAAAGATTGAGAATATCAGGTCGTATGATTTGATTTTCATCGGTTATCCTATCTGGTGGGGTACGTTTCCCGCTCCAATCAGAACCTTTTTGTCAGAATACGATTTATCCAGAAAAACCGTTGTACCTTTCTGCACGCACCTCGGAAGCGGTCTGGGGCGAAGCGTTAAGGATATCGCGGCACTTTGCCCGAACTCAACCATTTTGGATGGTCTTGCTGTTTGGGGAAAAGATGCAAAAACCGCACAAAACGATGTATCAGAGTGGCTGCGGAAAATTAAAATTATGAAGTAAGAAAATTGATTAAGGGGACGGGGCTATCTATCGCCCCGCCACTGAATTCGTTGTTATGCTCCGCTTCACACGCCCTACTTTTTAAACACATTGTATATCAGCTTACGCCTCTCGCTAACTCAACCTACTATTTCTCACTTCTCACTTCTTCATTTCCCATTTCTCACTTCTTATCAGTTTTTCCCATAGCGGACCCGCATACCCTTTCTGATACATCCTGAAAAGGACTTTCTCAATATGCTTTACCTCAGAGCCGATTACCCAGTTCTGACGCCCTCTTGCATGAGTTTCAACATGACGGATAATATCCGCCAGTTGAATAGATTCAGGCTTGTAAAAAATTGGCTCAAGCAGATTCTGATTCAGGTTTATCTGCCCTTGTTTTATAGCAATATCAAAAAGTTCTGTGTTCGGATAAATCCGAATACCGCAGAAGATAAATAAAACTGATTTGTCTAAATATTCAATATCTGAAAGGGTTTCATTCAAAGTATCATCATTCTCTCCGGGACCGCCAAGCATAAAGAAATGAGCAACATGCAATCCAGCATCATTTGCCGCTTTATGCGCCTCAAAAACATTCGCTTTTCTGAACGGCTTTTTATACGCGGCAAGCATTTTGTCAGACAAAGATTCAGTGCCAAACTCGACATGCTTTAATCCAGCGTTTGCCATGATTTTATAAAAATCATTCGGAAATTCTGAAGGAGCGAAAAAAGCTCCCCATGGGATAGAGACACCTAATTTTATAAATGCTTTTGCAACGGCAATGCTATGCGTATAATCTGAATTAAATAAAGAATCTGTTATATAAAAATATTTTGCTCCTGCATCCTGAAGCTCCAATGCTATTTGTGCAACTTCCCCCGGCGGAATCAGCCGCAGTATTTTTCCTTCAATATGCGGATAAGTGCAGTAAATACATTTGAAATGACATCCCCGCTTGGTTTGAAGATTCAACATTCCGCCCTGATTCAGATAAAACTGAACATGGGGATTTGTTTTATTAAAATTCCTTTTAAACAACAGGTTACATGGTATATGAGGATTTGCTTCAATCTGCGGCGTGATAATTCCGGGGATTTTTGACGCATCTTCTTTATTTTCTATGGCATTTAAAAGCAATATAAATTTTTCTTCCCCTTCACTGATAACCCCGTAATCAGCTTTAAGCACCTTCATCATTTCAGACGGAAAAATCGTAAATCCGCTTCCTCCTAAAACCAGCACAGCATTTGATACGCTTCGGATGCTCTGAATCAATTCCCGATAACCGCTGCTGAAATCTTTTGGCTGGGTAATGTCAATATTATCCACATTGCGCAAAGAAATCCCGATAACATCCGGTGAAAAAGAGCGGATAATCTCTTTTAATGAACCATAATCAGCGATCTGATTCATATCCGCAATTTTTACGTCATGATTTGAAGCAATCACGGCATTTGCAATATAATCAAGTCCTAACGGATATACCGGATAAGGAAATTTCAACTGGTTTGCTGAAATCAGTAATATTTTCATAAGTTATCCTGTGCAAAAATTTTCCTTTTTACAAACTCCTGATTAAATCCCTGATCCGGGCGGGGGATCATGCCTTCCCGGAACATAAACAAACCACACAACAGGATTGCGAATATCCTCTTTAACCTCCAAAAGAATACCGCAAGGCAACTGGCTCAGTTCTTCATCTTCTGACACACTACGAGGAATCCATTGAGTATTCCAATGATTCTCTTTATCAAGATAAGAAAAAGAAGCATTATTCCCTCTCCATCGGCAGATTTCCCATATCTCTTTGTTTTGCTCCTGATATTGTAAAATAATCTCTCCGTCTTCAAAAATAAGCTCCATTTTTATCAGCGTAGGAACTCCTTTCATATTTTGTAAAGGAGAGAGAGAAAGCCCCTGAAAATAGGTTTTATCACCGGAAAAAGTATTTTTTTCATCAGGATAACCGGGAAATAAACCTGAAACAATCTCATGAAACCAATATGCCTGAAGCATTTCCGAGGTCTGTTTTTGTGAAAAAGAAAGAAAATGAATACGCAGATTCAGAACATGGGTTAAACCCTGAATCAGCAAGGTGCTGATAAGTCCGGTAATAAGAAGTACTACGAGGGTTTCCATTAAGGTGAAGCCGGGTGGCTGTCGGCTTTTGTTAATAATCTGAGGTACGGAAAAGATGCTAAAAGTTAATCTGCATTTCACGCTCCTGATGATAGCCTGTCTGACGCAGATTAAGGTTTGCAATATTTTTTTCATTAAAATCAATCTTTACATGAATATCATAAAGCCCCAGCCGGTAAAGACCGATTCCGAAAGGATGCCCTGCCCCCTCTTTTACAGGCTCTGTAAGACGTGATTCCCATTTAATCGTATAATCTCCAAGCATTGCTTCACCTGTAGGCGTTTTCATAGGATTGATATTTTCCATAAAGCTGAGGGTATTGCGAATAGCCTGCTGTCGCAGGTGATGCTCCTGAACTCTTACGAGGGTTACAAGACTGCTGTTAATCCAGTCAAATAATGCCATTCCAATCGTTGCAATAAGCAGCATTGCCACCAGCGACTCTAATAATGTAAAACCTTTTGATGCTATTATATTCGAGCGACCTCTTCCGTTTTTTTACCACAAAGACACAAAGAACACAAAGGTTTAATGATCAGATATTCTTAGTGTTCTTTGTGTCTTTGTGGTAAAAATTCACATATTGACGTAAATTTAGGAAGTCTTTATTGCCTGATATGGTCTGGTTTTCCAGCGGTTATGAACCCAGAACCACTGAGCAGGATATTGCCGGATAAATGATTCAATCACCTGATTATATTGCTGTGTATTCTCTTCTATATCTTTTATCTTGTCCCCTGTTTTTATCAGAGGCAGTTCAGGATAAAACTCTGCAACAAACCGCGATCCGTCGCGCACAAGAAAAACCGGCATTACAGGCGATTCTGTTTTCAGTGCCAGAATCGCCAGCCCTTTGTTAGTGCAGGCTCTTTTACCGAAAAAATCAACAAATACACCTTCATACCAATCTACATTCTGATCCATCATCATAGCAATAACTTCACCTGCTTTCAGATTCTTCAGAATTTTTCTCATAGCATGGGCGTTTGGAATCGCTTTTGTTGAGCCGAACATGGTTCTAAATTCCTGAAAAAACTGATTCAACGGATTAAAATCAAGAGGACGATAAATTACATTAACCGGATAACCTGTCATAGCCGCGATAACTGAAAGAAATTCCCAGTTTCCTGTATGAGCAGTAAGCGCCAGAACCCCTTTATTCTTTTCATAAGCGGCTCTGTAATTGGATAATCCTCTGATATAAAAGTATTTATCAATCTCTTTCTGCTTTAAATGCAAAGACCATCCGATTTCAAAAATAATCTGTCCGAGGTTTTTAAAAACTTCTCCTGCAAGGCTTCTGATTTCATCTGAATCTTTTTTTTTGCCAAATGCTATGGTCAGATTATCTATAGCAATCTTCCGATGTTTTTTGTCAAGCAGAAACCATATCCTTCCTATAAGATTTCCTATTCTGAAAGAGAAAGGGCGCGGAATAAGTCCGATCAGTTTGAATATATAGAAGATCATAGCTTTGTAAAATACCTAACCCCCGACCCTGATGCAGGGGCGAATAATTATTCGCCCCTGCATATTCCCCCCGACCCTGCATATTCCCCCCTTCCCTTCAGGGAAGGGGGCAGGGGGTTAGGTCTGTAGTCTTTAATCCGATTTTTTTCTCATCTTCACTACCCGATCTTTTTCGCTGTAATCCTTTATGAAAATAATATCTTCATAATTACCGCAGGAATCAACAATTTTACGCACATCATCTTTCTGGTCATATCCTATCTCCAGAAAGAGGTATCCTCCTTTGGCAAGATAATCAGGAGCAGAAAGAATAATATCTCTTATGGCTGAGAGACCGTCATTCCCCCCGTCAAGAGCAGTGACAGGCTCATACCTGCTGATTTCAGGCTGGAGACCTTTTATATCTCCGGTTCTGATATAAGGCGGATTTGATACAATAATATCAAACTTATTTTGAGTAATTTTAAATGGTTCAGCCCAGTTCCCGCACAGGAAACGGACAGATTCTTCAAGATGATGACGTTTGGCATTCTCTTTTGCAATCTGAACAGCTTTTTCTGAACGATCAGAGGCAAAGAAAAGATGCCCCGGACGTTCAGATGCAAGAGCAAGAATAATCGCGCCTGATCCTGTTCCCATATCCAAAATGCGATTTGACGCTTCTTTTTTATCATGAAAATTTAAATTAATAGAGGGCAACAGAGGAAGTACCGCCTCCACCAGACACTCAGTTTCAGGGCGGGGAATAAGAACATCCTCTGTTACCGAAAGATCCAAGAGACCAGAATTCCTTATGCCCCGCAATATAGGCAACCGGCTCATTCTTTACTCTCCGTTTTATCAGTCCCCTGAATATTGCAAGCTCATCTTTGCAAAGAGGCTGATCATAACGGATATATAAATCTATCCGCTCCAGATGCAAGGCATGGGCAAGAAGTATTTCGGCTGAAGCTCTTGGATTTTCTATGTTATGGGATTGAAAATAATTGGCAGTCCATCTGAGGATGTTAAGAATGTCCCATTGAATTTCTTTATTCTCTGACGGGTGATTTGGCTGGTTCTGCATGTTGTAATGCCTGAGCCTGATAAAAGGTGACGAGCGATTCTATGATTTCATCTATATCGCCCTGTAAAATACTCTCCAACCTGTAAAGTGTAAGACCGATTCGATGGTCTGTTACTCTCCCCTGCGGAAAATTATAGGTTCTTATCCTTCCGCTTCTGTCTCCGGTTCCGACCTGACTTTTCCGCTCTTCCGACCGCTTTTCATTCTGCTCGGTAATCATCTGATCTAAAAGACGGGCGCGCAGCACCTTCATTGCTTTTGCTTTGTTTTTCCACTGAGATTTTTCATCCTGACAGGTAACAACCAATCCTGTGGGCAGATGTGTAATACGGACTGCTGAATCGGTTGTATTAACAGACTGTCCGCCTGGTCCCATGGAACGGAAAACATCCACTCTCAGTTCACCCGGATCAATCTTCACCTCAACCTCTTCAGCTTCAGGAAGAACAGCCACAGTAACCGCGGAAGTATGAATCCGCCCCTGCGCCTCTGTTGTGGGAACACGCTGAACCCGGTGGGTGCCGCTTTCATATTTAAAACGGCTGTAAGCTCCTTGCCCCTGAATCATGGCAATCACTTCTTTTATCCCCCCGCCAGTGGAATGGTAATTCATGATTTCATTCTTCCACCCTTTTACTTCAGCATATCTGCTGTACATTCTGAAGAAATTTCCGGCAAAAAGAGCCGCCTCATCACCGCCTGTACCCGCCCGGATTTCAATCAGAACATTCTTATCATCATTCGGATCTTTTGGGATAAGAAGCTTTTTCAGTTTATTATTCAGCTCATCTTTTCTGAGATTCAGCGAATCCATCTCATCCCTTGCCATAGCCTTTATATCAGGGTCGCCGTCTCTTAACAAATCCATGCTTTCATCAATATGGATAAGGGTCTCTTTGTATTCCCTGAATGTTGCCACAATCTCTGCAATCTCAGAATGCTCACGCGCGTATTTCTGAAATGCATCCCGATCTTTTATGACATCAGGATCACTGAGAAGTCTTTCAAGCTCTGAAAAACGTTTTTCAACACCTTCTAATTTATCAAGCATAAATATATTTCTTATTCTCTCTGAAAAAAACTAAGTTTTTTCAAAAAACTTAGTTTTTTTGTGAGTACATGGTGACTATTCGGCGACAGTTGTTGTCTGCTTCTGAAATTTCTCATATTTTTTACGGAAACGTTCAATTCTTCCCGCAGTATCTATCAGTTTCTGCTTGCCTGTAAAAAACGGATGACAACTTGAGCAGATTTCAACCCGAATATCTTTTTTTGTGGAACCGACTTCTATTACATTTCCACATGCGCACTCAACTTTTGTCTGATGGTATTCCGGATGAATATCACTTTTCATAAATGATATATAACCTCCTTATATTTAAAATTTAAAACATAGTTGGCTGTTGGCAATTGTAACCTTGCAGCCTGCGACCATGCGACCTGTTTTTTACGCATTCATTGAAGTAAGAAAACTTTTATTATTTGCTGTTCCGTCCATTTTTTCAAGCAGAAATTCAAGACTGTCAACAGGATTTAATGAAGATAGGAGCTTTCTTAATATCCAGATACGGTTAAGAGATTCTGAATCAAGCAGAAGCTCTTCTTTTCTTGTACCTGATTTCTTTATATCAATAGCAGGGAACAGACGTTTATCAGAAAGCCTGCGATCCAATTGAAGCTCCATATTGCCGGTGCCTTTGAATTCTTCAAAAATAACCTCATCCATACGGCTTCCTGTATCAATCAGAGCAGTAGCAATAATTGTAAGACTTCCGCCTTCTTCAATATTTCTGGCTGCTCCGAAGAACCGTTTCGGGCGCTGAAGAGCGTTTGAATCAACGCCGCCGCTAAGAATCTTTCCGCTGGGCGGTACAACTGAATTGTAAGCTCTTGCAAGGCGGGTAATACTGTCAAGAAGAATCACCACATCTTTTTTATGCTCCACCAGACGTTTTGCTTTTTCAATTACCATTTCAGCAACCTGAACATGACGCTCTGCCGGTTCATCAAATGTGGAGCTTATAACTTCTCCTTTGACTGAACGCTCCATATCAGTAACTTCTTCAGGACGCTCGTCAATAAGCAGAACAAAGAGCATAATATCTTTATGGTTTTTACTGATGCTGTTGGCAATAAACTGAAGAAGCATGGTTTTTCCGGATCTGGGAGGTGAAACAATCAACCCTCTCTGACCGAAACCGATAGGAGTAAGCAAGTCCATGATTCGCATGGAATAATTTTCAGCATCAACTTCAAGATGTATTTTTCTGTCAGGATAAAGGGGAGTCAGGTTATCAAAAAGAATCTTTTCTCTGGCAATTTCAGGATCTTCATAATTAACAGCTTCAACCTTCAGCAAAGCAAAATATCTTTCTGATTCTTTGGGCTGACGAATCTGCCCTGATACAGTATCTCCGGTTCTGAGATTAAAACGGCGAATCTGAGAAGGGGAGACATAAATATCATCGGGACCCGGCAGGTAATTTGCTTTCGGGGATCTCAGGAATCCGAATCCGTCAGGTAATATTTCCAGAGTTCCCTCCCCGTATATTAACCCGTTTTTTTCTATATGCGCCTGTAGCAGAGCAAATATAAGCTCCTGTCGTCTCATTCCGGCAGCCGCGTCAATATTGAATGCCTTTGCCATCTGAGTCAGATCTTTGATTTTTTTGTCTTTTAATTCTACGATGTTCATTAAAAACTTACCCCGTTTAAATTATTTTAAGGATAGAATTTTTCAGGAATCAGAATTTTTCCTCAGGAAGAACTCTTATTACTGCTGAATTTATTCTGCAAAACTTTGAGCAACAGCGGATTTATGATGCTATGTAGCAGCGGATATATTCTTAAAAAGAAGACTCTCTGATAAACTGAATCATCTGAAAAGACTCTGCTTTTTTAAAAATCGGAAAATTCCTGTCAGCGTACCGGAGAATATCGGGACCGGGTTTATTTATAAAACAGGAAATACACCAGATATAACTCCATTTATTATAGGGAGAAACAGAATTTTTTGTGGTTTGCATCAGAAGAATGATGATATTATCTCTGCTTCTTCTTTAGGCGGGCTTAAATGCCTTGAACCGATGTAACAAAATACGGTTCATTTTTACACCATGATTTTATATATGTCAAGTATATTTTTGATCTCCGGCTTTAATTTTACTGTGAAGACTTCAGAAGTCTTAAAAACTTCTGAAGTCTTACCGGTGAATTATATCTTGTCCAAAGATGCAAATATCTTATCACGAATCTGATCTACTTTGCCGATACCTTCAATCCTGACATACTTGGGAGCGCCGGGTTTGCCGGATTTTCCCCAGTTTTTGTAATAATCAATCAAAGGCTCTGTCTGGCTGTGATAAACTTCCAGTCTTTTTTTCACAGTCTCTTCTTTGTCATCATCTCTCTGGATCAGAGGCTCGCCTGTAACATCATCTTTTCCCTCGACTTTCGGAGGATTAAAAATGATATGATAGGTTCTGCCGCTGGCAATGTGGGCGCGTCTGCCGCTCATACGTTTGATGATCTCTGCATCAGGAACATTAATATCAACCACTGCATCAATCATTACGCCTGCATCTTTCATGGCATCCGCCTGAGGAATAGTTCTCGGAAATCCGTCAAACAAAAAACCCTTCTTGCAATCGGGCTGTTTGATACGTTCTTTGACAAGACCGATGATAACATCATCGGTTACAAGTTTTCCCGCATCCATTACTGCTTTTGCTTTTTTTCCCAACTCTGTGCCTGCTTTGACAGCCGCCCGGAGCATATCCCCTGTTGAAATTTGCGGAATCTGGTATTTCTCTTTTATATAGTTTGCCTGGGTTCCCTTGCCTGCCCCGGTCCCCCAACAGAATCAGACGCATATATTATTCTCCTTTTTTTAATTTAAAACTTTAATTTATTTTAAGATAATCAATTACTCTTTTTTTCATAAAATCGGACTATAACTAAAAGATAAGTATGTGTCAAATAATAAATGTGAGGTTGTCTTCTTTTTTATTTTATGTAAGAATTAAAAAAACACAATCGGCAAAAATAGGAAAGAATTTGGGAGAGTGAAAAAAATAAACGACTTGTATGGAAATCTGGGATATTTTATTCTCAGATATGAGAATCCGTTCAGAAGTAAGACACATACATAACCCAAGTTATATGATATTTACGCCATGTGCAACTTTTTACCACAAAGGACACAAAACTTTGTGAAACCGGCTGAAATTATATTTCTTTTTCAAAGGATAAAAAATGAAAAAATATATCAGAAAAAATCGTCTGTTTTTTCTTTCACTTATGGCAGTTATTGCAGGGATTGCCGCATATATAAAAGGCGTTCCTTTTTTAAATCTCATGGAATTAAAGAGCATTGATTTAAGATTCCAATCCAGAGGAGAGATTTCTCCTCACAATAATATTGTTCTGGCAGTCATTGATGAAAAAAGCATTGCCAAAGAAGGAAAATGGATATGGCCCCGGTCAAAATTAGCTTTGCTCGTAAATAAGCTCTCTGATGCAGGAGCAAAGATCATTGCATTTGATATTGGATTTCTTGAGCCTGATGAAAGCAATCAGGTTCTTAATAATATTATAGAAAATGTGAAAAAAGAGCTTCAGAAGACAGAGATTCAGGATCTATCCCTTGAAAAATATCTGGAATCTTTAAAATTACATAATGATAATGACAGATTGCTGGCAGATGCGATAAAAAATGCGGAATCAAAAGCAAAATCAAATGGAGAATCAAAACCAGAATCAAAAGTCGTGCTTGGATATTTTTTTCATACAGATTCTGAGATGCCGACAGATACAGATAAAGAAGAGATTCGCATCCGTGAAGATAATATACGAAAATCAGCATATAAAGCAGTACGTTATCCGCCTGAAGGAATCCCTGAAAAGATGTTTAATGAAGCGATATTGCCCCAGCCGAATATCAAAATCATTTCGGATTCAGCAGAATATTCAGGTTTTTTCAATATGTTCCCTGATGATGACGGTGTAGTCAGATGGATACCTGCGGTTATAAAATTCAGAAATATGCTTTATGCCCCTCTTGGATTCATGGTTGTAAGTGCTTTTCTGGATACCCCGCTCTCCCTCCATATTGCTGAACACGGAGTAGTCTCTCTGAAAATAGGCAAAATGAATGTTCCTGTGGATGAATCCGGCAGGTTTTATATCAATTACAGGGGAATTCCAAAGCGGTTTCCGCATATTTCAATAACAGATATATTAAATAAGAATGTAGATACTAAGATGCTGAAGGATAAAATTGTAATTGTCGGAGCAACCGCCACGGGAATATATGATATGAGGGTAACTCCTTTCGGAAGTGTATTTCCGGGGTCTGAAATTCATGCAAATGTCGTTGACACAATCCTTTCAGAAGATTTTCTGTATCAGCCTGAATGGGTGATTCTGATAGATATTACGGCAATTATTCTTGCAGGGCTTCTGCTTGGAATTGTGCTTCCGCAGACCGGCGCAATTTTCGGTGCTACAGCAGTATTCTCTC
Organism: uncultured delta proteobacterium; assembly: GCA_963806835.1. Lineage (GTDB taxonomy): Bacteria > Desulfobacterota > Desulfobacteria > Desulfobacterales > CAWEAR01 > CAWEAR01. The sequence continues at coordinate 235,273 of CAWEAR010000040.1, read as the reverse complement.
TTTTTACCGGCTATATCCTGTTAAGTCAGCATTTATTTGTTACATACGGATTGATTATAAATCTTGTGTATCCTCTTCTGGTTGTTATTATTGTATATATTTCAATTACCGGATACAAATATCTGACAGAGTCAAGTCAGAAAAAATTTATCAGAGATGCTTTTTCCACTTATCTTGCCCCTTCAGTTGTAAAACAACTGATTGAATCTCCTGAAAAACTTGTACTTGGCGGGGAAGATCGTGTGATCACTGCATTTTTTTCAGATGTTCAGGGGTTTACAAGTATATCTGAAAAACTCTCTCCAAGAGAACTGGTTGAGCTTTTAAATGAATTTTTAACGGAAATGACAGATATTATTCTGAAATATGAAGGAACTGTGGACAAATTTGAAGGAGATGCAATTATTGCATTTTTCGGAGCGCCCAATCTTCTGGATAGTCAGGCGGAGTCTGCATGTAAGGCATGTATTGATATGCAGAAAAGACTGGCGGAGCTGAGAGAAGTCTGGAAAATTCAGAAAAGACCGGAACTGAAGATGCGGATCGGTCTCTGCACAGGTGCAGCGGTGGTCGGGAATATGGGATCAAAAAGCCGTATGGATTATACAATGATGGGTGATACGGTAAATACCGCTGCCAGACTGGAAGGTGTGAACAAAGTCTATGGCACTTATACGCTGATAAGCGAAACCACGTATGCAGGCGCGGCTTCTGAAGATATAAGGGTAAGAGAGCTTGATTCTATCCACGTGGTGGGAAAAAAAGAGGCGATCAGGATTTATCAGCTGATCGGATATTCACATGAGACTGATAAAAAGAGACTGGAGATGATCGAGCATTACACTACCGGCTTGTATGCCTACAGATCGCGGGACTGGGAGAAAGCCATCTGGTTTTTTAATGCGGCTCTGGAGATTGAACCTGATGACACACCTGCAAAAACCATGCTGGAACGGTGTAATGAATATAAAGAGAATCCTCCGCCCGAAGACTGGAAAGGAATTTTTACTATGAATACAAAATAGTCTGCTTTATTAAAACCCTAAGGGTTTTATATTATTCTCTAACTCAAGTTGCCACCTTTGCTCCTGCCGGACTTCGGCGTGAGCTCAGTCGAACTATTGACAAATCCGGCAGGGGTTCGGATTTGTCAATCTTCCACCGAGCCGCGGGATGCTATTTTTTCAACAGGTCGCAACTTGGGTTATTCTCTAACTAAATCATTCCCCGTTCCCCCAGATTCCCATACCTGTGATAACTGTTGCACACTGACTGTTCTCTGAAATAATTCAATAATTCAATCCGTCCTTCCATCAGCACTTTTGAACGGGCAATATAAAATCCTGTTTTTGCAGCAGCTTCAAAAATTTCATCTGACACACACCCGGCGCGGCGTAACGAATTCGCTGTACATAAGGAATCATGTCAATTACATCTCTGTCTGTATGACGGTTTATCCGGGATTTTCCTATGAAGCGTCTCCCTTTATCGTTGTTAAGAAATGCTGTTACAGGATTATCCAATTCAGGCGGAATACTGATCAGTAGCCTGCATTTTGAAATAGTTACACCGGCAATCCTCGCCAGAACATCAAATAATGTATCATCTTCATGAATCCTTACAAGCACAGTTCCGACAGGCAGATAACGGACGATATTATCCTGTCCGCGCAGGTGAAAATAATCTTTTTCCTGAAAAAATTCCTGCTCCGCCCAATAAAGATAACTCTTGACAGCACGGATGATTTTTTTCAGATCAGTTTTAAATTCTGTGAGTTGCCCCCAGTCCAATCTCTGTTTCCATTCTAAAGCTATATGCAGCAACGGATGGTCGTTTTGAATCGCCCTCAAGTTCGTAGTTCCGCCTTTAGGCGGTTCTTGCAAGTTCGTAGTACCACCTTTAGGCGGCTCCGATAGGAAACCACTTTCTTCAAACTCCATAAACTGCGCCACATAATTGATTCCTCCCGCCTTGATTCCCGCTCCCAACGCAGACTTTTTCATACCGCCGAATGGCTGACGCAGCACAATTGCGCCTGTGGTTCCCCTGTTAATATAGAGGTTTCCGGCGTTAATCTTCTCTTTCCAATAATCCTGTTCACGCTTGTCAAGACTTTCAAGACCTGATGTCAGTCCGTAATCAGTCTGATGAACCAGTTCAACTGCATGATCCAGATTCTCAGCGCACATCACCGCAAGCACGGGACCGAAAAATTCCGTTATATGAGTATAACTTCCCGGCTGAACCCCCCATTTAATACCGGGCGTCCATAGATACGGATTATTGCCCACATTTTCAGGCTTTAATCCCCATTCTTCTCCGGGTTCAAGGCTGGTCAGGGCATTTTTCAGATGATTGCCGGGGGGCTGAATCAGGGGACCCATTTTATTCTGAAATTCCCATGCAGAACCGACTGAATAACTTTTTGCCGCATCAATAAGCTGTTTTCTGAAATTCGGCTCTTCATACACCTCTTTTTCCAGAATAAGCAGAGATGTTGCGGAGCATTTCTGTCCGCCGTTGCTGAATGATGAATGAAGCACGTTTTTGATCGCCTGATCCCTGTCAGACATTGCGGTTACAATCGTAGCATTTTTTCCGCCGGTCTCTGCTGCCATAAATACGCCGGGGCGTTGCTTCAGAATATTTATTCCGGTATCAGTTCCGCCGGTAAAGATGATAAAATCAACATCAGGATGATTTGCGAGCTTTGCGCCGGTATCTGAACCGGAACATGGAAAAAACTGCAATGTATTTCTGGAAACTCCGGCTCTCCAAAAGGATTGACATACATACCATGCGGTCATGACCGCCGGAGAAGCAGGTTTGAATATAACGGTATTTCCGGCAGCCAATGCTGCAAGAATTCCGCCGCATGGAATTGCTATGGGAAAATTCCAGGGAGAAATAACCAATCCCACTCCTTTGCCTCGACATCTGATATTTGGCAATGATTCAAAAATCCTGGCGGAAAAAGGATAAAATTCAGCAAAGTCAATCGCTTCAGAGACTTCGGGATCAGCCTCGGTAAATACCTTGCCTGTATTGGCAGCCGCAGCTCCGATCAGATCGCCTCTTGATTTCCGCAGTTCTGTTGCAACTTTGGAAAGAATTTCATGACGTTCTGTATGAGTTTTGCTTCGCCATCCATCAGTATCTGCTTTTGCAACTGCTACAGCCTGATTAACATCAGCTTCATTTGCCAATGCGTATCCGGCAATACAGATTTTATCATGATACTGTGATGAATCAAAGCATTCTCTGATTTCTCTGTCAGCAGAAATCTCTTTTCCGCCAATCATCAGCGGAATCTCTTCAGGTTTATCTTCGGCTCTTTTTTTCCATTTATCCCGGATAGATTCCGCCCATTTTCTGTTCGCGGATAAAGACCAGTCTGTATCAGGTTCATTGGTAAATTCACCCTCGTAAAATGTTCCTTTTCGGAGTGCAAAAATTTCATTTCTGCATTCCTGAAGGCGATTTTGAGTCCGATGGGGCTTTGTTCCTACTTTATCTTTATGCTCACAAGATACGATAAACTGCTCTTTAAGAAATTCCCATTCTTTTGAATTGACTTTCAAGCTCGGCGAATAACGGAGGAAATTCTCCTCTGAGGTATTCTCATCCAAACGCCTGATCAGATAGGCAATAGCGCTGATAAACTGCTCTTTTGTAGCTATCGGAGCATAAAGAACTATCTCTTCATTTGTCTCCTGAATTGCCCTGCGGATATGATCCGCCATCCCCTCCAGCATTTCAAAAGAAAAATAGTCCGTTACATTATTCTGCTTTGCCAATTTATACGCATAGGCAAGCTCAAAAAGATTATGGGAGGCAATCCCAAGATGAGCGGCTTTTATATTTTCCGGTATCATACCGTATTCAACCATTCGCCTGTAATTGGCATCAACATCAGGTTTATTGTCATAAGGTGCAAGCGACCACCCGTGCAGAGCCGCATCAACCTGCTCCATCTCCATATTTGCCCCTTTGACAATGCGGATTTTAATTGCTCCTCCGCTAAAGTTCGTAGTACCGCCTTTAGGCGGTCTGTTATCTGCCACCCGTTTTTTTGCCCATTCTGTAAGATACTTCTGCATGTTGTATGAATCCGGGAGATATGACTGCAAAACGATTCCTGCGGAATGTGATTTAAATTCATCCTGCTCCAGCGTTCGGATAAACGCCTGAACAGTAATCTCCAAATCGCGGTATTCTTCCATATCCAGATTCACAAATTTAGGCATTTTCACGCTGTCATTTCTGATAAAATAATTATCCCTTGCCGCCCGGTATAACTGAGAAAGACGGTCAACCAGAATACTGACAGTATTCTCAAATGCAAGGGAGCTGATCTGAGAATATATTGTTGAAATTTTTATTGAAATATATTCTATTTCAGAACTCTTCATATCCTCCATATAAGTTTTAAGACGGAACAGAGATTCATCTTCACCAAGCACCGCCTCACCAAGATGATTGATATTCATCCGAACCCCTTCACTTTTCCGTTTCAGAAGATGCGGATAAAAAATATCTTTTTCTCCGGGAATCACGGAGCGCGCACTATCCTCGCGCATCTTTTCAACGACTTTCGGAACAGAAACATGGGGGAAATGCCTGCCGATTCCAAGAAAAAGGCGGAGGAGTAATTTATCCCCGGCTGTAAAGAATTCAGGGACTCCGTACTGAGTAAAGATATAATTGATCTGATCCGCCACCCGCGTTTCATTACGCGAAACGGAAGCTCTGATCAATCATTTTGGTCATCACAACCTTATCCGTAGGATGGATCAGCAGTCGTCTGAGCTGATCCTGAATCACTTTTTCTTCAGAAGTCAGTAATTCATTTGCCCGGTTTTGCCATGCCTCTGCCTGAACAACTGCTTCTTTGATTATTATATCAGAATGTTGAATATTCATGGCCGGTGCCTCCTTTGGTTTAGATGAAATCAGTTGAAGAGCTTGAAATCTTGGATATTTTTTTTCATAAGCACATAAAATCCTGTGTATTCTTCATTAATGACAATTTCACAGAATTTGGTACGGCTGATATATCATATAATTTTAAGTTTTAACATGATATGCTCCTTATATGTTATGATTTTTTTACGTCAATGCTCCGCTATGGACGCTTTGTTTATAGCCTTAAAATTTCGGTTTGATTCCGGCTTGTTTGCAGATTTCATTTGAAGTAATTCTGTCAAACTGCCGATGTCTTTTTACCGGGATTGTTTTAATATTGTTTGTATATACGGAATGTTTTCCGCCTTCACGCAGCAGATAAAATCCGTTTTCTTCCAGATAACGGATTAAATCCTGCCATTTAACAGACATCATAGACCTCAACGGGTATCTGCTCGGTTAAACAGTTTCCCGGCGGTATTTCCATATTTTGCTCCTGATAAGCCAGCATCATTTCAGAAAGGGCATCCCTTAGCATAATCCGACATTCTTCTATATCTTTTCCCTCGGTAATGACCTCGGTGCCATTCAATTACCTGTCCCATATAGCCGGAATCAATTTTTGTATATTTCGCAGTATATGTTTTTAACATTTTTTACTCCTTTGTTTTTATAAATTTCCGAAATAAGCCGGACAAATATGAATTTTTTGTCTTTTTGCCGAATTTCTTGCTCCGTCAACAAATTTCTTCAGATATTTCTTATAAAACTGTCAAAAACTAAGTTTCTTGAAAAAAAATTGGGATCGAGTATAAAATAAGCTGACTGCGAAGACTTCCGAAGTTTTATAAACTTCGGAAGTTTTTATTACTCCGCAAGAATCCGAATGGTCTTTCTCATAAGATCAAAAGGAATAATCAGAACAGAGAGAAGGGTTATATAGACCCACTCAGCAGGAAGTAACGGCACTGTCCGAAACATATCTCCGCCAAAATAGATGATCAGAATCTGAACAGAAAAGATCAGCCCTACAACCTTCAGAAATCCGTTGTTTTCAAAAATATGATGAAAAAGTTTCAACTCTTCGACCCTGACGTTAAACTTGTTGAAGTTGTGCATGAAAACAAAGAAACCAAAGAATGCTGTCATAAATGCCGCCTCGGAATGAAACAGAGAGCGGATAAAGTCAGATTTCAGGAAAAAGATAGAGAATCCTGCGGCAAAAAATCCGTTCATCAGAATCGAAGCCCACATATCTTTGGTGATAATCTTCTCTTCCCGCGATTTTGGCTTTTCCTGCATGTGCTTTTCCAGAGGCGGCTCTCCGCTGAACGCCAGAGCAGCCAATGTATCCATGATCAGGTTTATCCACAGCAACTGGATCATGGTCAAAGGGAGATCAAATCCGAGAAACGAGACCAAGAAACGCAATCGTAATCGCAGAAACATTCACCGTCAACTGGAACGTGATAAATTTCTGAATAGAACGGTAAATCGTTCTTCCGTAATGAACCGCGTTTGCAATTGAATGAATATTATCATCCAGAATAACAATAGAAGATGCCTCTTTTGCCACTTCACTGCCGCTTCCCATTCCAAAGCCAATATCAGAATTACTCAGGGCAGGCGCATCATTTACACCGTCCCCGGTCATTCCTACTACCAGCCCCATATCCTGAGTAATCTTCACCAGACGCTTTTTATCCCCCGGAAGACAACGTGCAACAATTTTCAGATTCGGCAGGACTGATTTCAGAGCCTCATCAGAAAGCATGCTCAGTTCCGAAGATTCCATAATCACATCTTTTTCAGAAGAGAGCAGCCCCACATCCCTTGCAATTGCCTTTGCTGTGCCAAGTCTGTCCCCTGTCAGCATAACTACCTGAATTCCCGCATGATGAAGATTACTGACGGCAGGTTTTGCCTCCTTACGGAGCGTATCTCTGATGGATATAAAACCGAGCAGGATAAGCGAATCAGGAAGATGAGAATTATTATTCTCTTCAAGAATATTTTCCGTGGCAGCAAAAGCAATAAGCCGGTATCCTTCTTCTGATCGGGTATTCATTTCATTATTCAACTGCACTTTTTTGTCTGAAGTTAATTTCTGAATGTTTCCGGCTTCATCATAATAGCCCGTACAGTTTTCAAGAATTTTTTCCGGCGCTCCTTTTACCAGTGTAAAAATCTGATTATCTTCCATAATCAGTTGCGCTGCGGAGAATTTGCGAATCGAATTGAACTGAATCTCTTTTTCAACAGGATAATCTTTTTTTACAAGAGGTTCCCGGGTGTACCCGCCGATAAACCTCAGCAGAGATCGCTCTGTCAGATTTCCGCCCACAATCCGCTCTGATTCTTTTTCCGCTGAAGGATCAATCACTGATGATGTATTTTTCCTTAAAGAGAGATCAAGAAGCTCTTTCAGTCTCTGCGGAATATCATCAAATTTTGTATGTTCCTTCAATACTGTCGGAGTAACAGAGATGAAGTTGACTGCTTTTAATTCTCCTTTGGTGATTGTTCCGGTTTTATCGCAGAAGAGAATATTCAGACTTCCGGCGGTCTCAATTCCGAGCAGTTGACGCACCAGAACATTTGAAGTCAGAAGTTTCCGCATATTCTGAGAGAGGACAATCGCAATCATCATCGGAAGCCCTTCAGGAACAGCCACCACAATTATTATTACAGCAAGAATCGCGGCAGTGGTAATATCATAAATAAGCTGCTGCCAGTTTGTAATATAGGAAAAAATCAGGTCAGACCGAAACTGATTATCCATCAGAGCTGACTTGAAGATAAATGACGCGGCAATAAATGATGCTCCGATATAACCGAATTTAGAGATTGCCTGCGCCAATGATCCGAGCTTGACTCTGAGAGGACCCTCGCGGTCTTCAGTCTTTAATTCTTTGGCAAGCTCTCCGAAATGAGTCTTATCCCCGACCCGTTCAACCTCCATAACCGCTTCCCCGTCTTCTACTGTTGTGCCTCTGAACAGAAGATGCGGATCATCCAGATTTTTTGTATCATCTCCGGGATTTCCGGTTAATTTAGATACTGCAAGAGGTTCTCCTGTGAACATTGCCTGATTTACCTTAATTTTTCCGGTAATTACTTTTCCGTTTGCCGGGATTTTATCTCCGGGCTGAAGCAGTATCCGATCATTCACCACAACATCATCAATATTGGTCTTTTTTATATGACCTTCACGAAATACGTTGACACTGATTTTTGATGCTTCTTCCTGAAGTTTCTGAAAAGTCTGTTCATTCTTGTATTCCGAAGCTGTTGAGACAAATACAGCCAGCACAACAGCCGCAGCAATTCCTACTCCTTCATACCATTTGGCATATCCTGTCAATGCCAGAACCGTAACAATAACAAGGGCAACTACAAGGATGACAATCATCGGGTCTTTAAAATTATCTATCAGTTTATCCCAGAAGCCCTCGACTTCCTGGGGAGTGATGGCATTTGAGCCATGCTCTTTTCTTGACTGCTCAACTTCCTGGGCAGTCAATCCTCCAAAATTATATTCCAAATTTTAAATACCTCCTTTAGTTTTGAAAATAAATACCTGCGGGGATTTTGTAAATTCCCGATTCTTAATTTCTGATTATAGAGTCTTTAATATCAAATTTCAATATTATTTTATAAATATAAGTACGAAAATTATTTTTCACAAAGATTCAAAGCATAAGAAAACTTTGAACTGCTGAAAGCAGGTTTTTCCTACCTTAATATACTATCTTATCCCCATTGACTTTTCTTTCTCTGTTATGCCAAAAATATAAGTCAAATACAACTAAAACGATTTAGGAAAAAAACTAAGTGATTTGTCAAATAAGTTTCTTTAACCGCAAGAACGCAAAGAAGGCGCAAAGGTCGCAAAGGTATCAGTCTGTTTTCTTTGCGTTCTTTGCGGCAAACTTTCGCCCTTTGCGGTAAAAAAATAATATAAAAACTTATTTGACAGCGGAGTTCGGCAATAATTTGATTATAGGTAATAAAATGAAAAGAGAAAAAATTAAACTCACTCCAATTAAGCTGACACTGATAATCACACTGATCATGCTCGGCTTTTATCATTTTTTCGGGGAAAATTTTAAATTTCTCCAGATTCTTGAGTTAAAGATGCTTGATATGCGATTTAACATACGCGGCGACAGATCACCTGATAATAATGTTGTTATTGTGGCTGTTGATGATGCAAGCATTAAAACTATCGGAAGATGGCCCTGGGGAAGGTCAATTCATGCAGAATTAATCAGTCTGCTCAAAGCAGACGGGGCAAAGGCAATAGGATTTGATATTCTCTTTTCCGAACCCCAGAAAACCGCCACGACATCCAATTTACAAAGATTATATCAATATTATATGTCATTACCGATAGCTGAACAGGAACCTTACGGTAAAGATTTTGCTGATCATATAGCAATTGCTGTCAGAAATGCGGATCATGATGCCAGATTAGCTGAAGAGATTAAAAAGAGAGGCAATATTGTTATGCCGATTACTTTTCAGGGTTTTAACAATACAGATGAATATTTTCCCGATTCTTCAGAAATATTAAAAGAAGATGAAGCTGCTGATAATAATGATGATAATGATGAGCCGCCTGCGGAACTCCTTGAACAGCTTGCATTTTCATCATTGGGTGAAGATGTATCTGTGCCGGATGAGGTCAGAGCAAATGCTTTTCAATGTGTTATTCAGAATGAAATGACGGAAGTATTTGATATTCCTGTCGGAGAAAGATTGCTGTTACCATTGTCGTCTTATTACAGAAATGCAAAATATCTTGGATTTCCTAATTATTTTCTGGATATTGACGGCAGTGCAAGATGGTCAAATATGGTTATCGGACACAAAGAGATGTTTTATCCCTCTTTTGCGGTTCAATTACTGAAAATATTTAAGGATTTGAATAATGATGATATAAAGCTGATTCAGGGTAAAGGGATTCTCTTTGGCAATCAGATGATTCCGCTGGATAAAAAAGGGAGATTACTGATAAATTATTACGGACCTTCCGAGGCTGTCCAATATTATCCGTATATCAGCGTTATTGATAAAAAATTACCGCCCGGAACATTTAAAGATAAAATTGTTCTTGTCGGATATGCCGCCACAGGACTGGTAGATGCTCTGACCACACCGTTCAGTGATTCCATGCCCGGTGTTGAAAAACATGCGACAGTCATTTCAAATATTCTTCAGGATGATTTTTTATACAGAAATACATCTTCTTATTTTACTGACCTGATATACATAATTTTTACAGGGTTATTCGCCGGTATAGCAGTTTTAAGATTCTCTGCTTTAAAAGGGGCATGGGTTTCTCTTTTAATATTCAGTATTCTGTTGATTTCCAATTACTTTGTTTTTTCTTATCTGAAAACATGGATTAATATTGTCTATCCTGTGCTGACTCTTTTTATTGTATCAGGCAGTCTGATATTATTCAAATTTTTTACTGAAGAGAAAGACAAGCTCTTTCTCAAGGCAATTTTTGGAAATTATCTCACGCCGGATCTGATTGAAGAGATGTGTAAAAACAGAATAATGCCCAGACTTGGAGGGGAAGCAAGGTTTATTACAGCTTATTTTACTGATATTGAATGTTTTTCCAGATTATCCGAAAAGCTGACGCCTGAACAACTGGTAGAACTCCTTAATGAATATTTCTCTGCAATGACAGATATACTTATCAATGAAAAAGGAACCCTTGATAAATATGAAGGGGACGCTATGGTTGCTTTTTTCGTGCACCGTCAAATGTTCCTGATCATGCTTTAAGAGCCTGCCATGCCGCTGTGGAGATGCAGAATAAACTGGCTGACTTTTGTAAAAAATGGGAGAATGAAAAACAGGATACTGAGTCAAACCGAAATACAAAAAATTTTTCTCCTGAAGAATGGGTTCCGGGTCATAAATGGCATGAAATGGTCTCCCGTATGCGGATGAGAATCGGGATTAACACCGGAGAGATTGTTGTCGGGAATATCGGAAGTACAAAACGGATGAATTACACAATGATGGGTGACTCGGTAAATCTTGCCGCCCGTCTTGAGAGCGCATGTAAGCAATACGGTATTTATACATTGGCGTCTGAATTTACGCTGAATACTGAATTTACTGATGAAAACAACAGAATAATAAAAGTCGGTGATATGATTGAAACCCGCTATATTGATAATATCATTGTCAAAGGGAAATCCGAACCCGTCAAGGTTTATGAGATACTGGCTTTAAAGGGTCATCTTAAAGAGGACGAAAAAGAAATGGTTAAACGTTTTAACAAGGGAATGCAGTATTATTTTAAGATGCAATGGGATAAAGCAATTGCCGAATTTGAAGCATCTCTTAAACTGGAACGGAAAAATGGTGATGATCTGAGTCCGTCTCAGGTTTATATTCAACGCTGCAAAATATACAAAGAAAACCCATCCGTAGTTTCAGATGAGAAATGGGAGGGTGTATTCCGTCTGACAAGAAAATAATATTGGGAATTAGGAATTTAGAATTGATCTTGTTTCTACACTTTACAAATACCTAACCCCCTGCCCCCTTCCCTTAAGGGAAGGGGGAAATAAAAAGCAGAAACCTAACATCCATCTCCCCTTCCATGAAAAAAAATGGTTCATGATTCCCCCCTTCCCTAAAGGGCAGGGGGGTTAGGTCAGTTTAAAGTAGCATTTTCCTACCCTTTAAATACACTTTTTACCCCATTATAAATACATATTCTTACCCATTGATATTTTTTCCTATTTATCAAATAATGTATAAAGCATCATAACATGGGAAATTTAACAAACCGTAAAGGTTTATAAAAGGAGGAAATTACAATGAAAAAAAGATGTTTTACGCTTATGCTGGTCATAATGATGGTCATTCCGCCGCGGATTTGCGGCAATCTGTTTTCGGTGATCGGAATGAGTTCCGGTTATGCTTTTGCTACGGAGCCTGAAAAAGAGCTTCAAAAGGTTAAAGTCGGTGATGTTGCCGTCTTTACAGGTGAAGTTCTGATAAGAATAAACGGCAGGTGGAGTCAGCTTGAAAAAGTACCGCAGCCTTTATACAGCTCTGACAAGGTTGTTACCAGAAGAGGAAGAGCAGAAATCAATTTTGTTGACGGCGGGATTCTCAGAGCGGATTTGGATACAAATATCAGTATCAGTCAGGACATAAACAGAACCAAAACCCTCTTTTCTGAAAAAGTCTTTACTTCAAGGCAGGTGAATGTGCTGGTCGGAAATATCTGGTTTGATGTGAAGATAAAAGAGAAAGAATCTTCATTAAAATTCAGAACTCCGTCAATGGCTGCGGCTATAAGAGGGACAAACGGACCGATAAAAGTTGCTTTAAACGGCGATACAAGTCAGAATATTATCGGAAACGCGGCTATTGAGGGTGGAAAAAAAGATGAGGGGCTTAATAATATAAGTTCTGAGGATATAAATAAAAAAGCTGATGAACTTCCAGCGTCTGATCCTGAAATTGACAAATCCGATCTCCAGAAACTTGCAAAACAGGCATCTTCAAGAGAAGATGCAGCCAAACGGGCAAGTGAAGATGCAAATAAAAGGGTTGAAAATACAAAAGGGAAAAACGATCCCGCGGCTCTTGCACTTGAAGCTTCAGCAAAAGCAGAGGCAGAAGCAGCAAGGGCGAATGCCGCAATTATCTCAGCAGAAGAGATACTTGAAGAAGCAAAAAGAATGGGGGATAAGGATGCGATTAAAAAAGCTGAGGAATTTTTGGAAGGCATAATTGAATTAGCTGATAATGCCGCTAATTCAGCACAGGAAGCCGCTAAAATGTCTTCAGCCGCATTAAGTGCAGCAACCCCTGAAGAGAAAGAGGCTTATGCTGCCGCAGCAATGGCATACGGATCAGCAGCGGAAGCAAATGCAAACGCAATAAGCGCATCTGTGAATGTAGCAGAAATAGCAGTTTCAGACAATGATGAAACAGGGGTAGCATCTGCCAAGGGAGAAGTAGAAAAAGCAAAAAATCATGCAAATCAGGCAACAACAGCGGCGAAAAACGCCAATACTATGGCTGAGGCGGCAAAAAACGCCAGTAATGAAGAGTCTCGGCAGGCAGCGTCAGCAGCAGCTTTAGCCAGTGCCTCGGCAGCCGGAGCCAGTGCGGCAGCATCCAGAGCAAATGCGGCTGTTGCAGAGGCATTGTCAACCAAGAATGTAAATCTGGTATTAGCGGCTCAGGATGCCGCAGGCAAAGCAGAGGATAATGCAAAGGATGCTCATAGATTAGCTCAAATATCTTCTGAATATGCTGAAAGAACAGCGAAATCTGATACTGAAGAAGAGAGAAGAGCAAATGCAGCCGCGGCAAACGCAAATTCATCTGCGGCACAGGCAAAGGAGTCTGCGGCAGATGCAAATGCAAAAGTTTCAGAGGAACTGATTTCAGGAGATGAAAAAAGTTTAGCAGAGTCTCAGAAAGAGGCAAACGATAAAGATACTGCTGCTTCAAATGCTGATAAATCTGCTGAAAAAGCAGCGACAGCCGCGGATCAGGGTAATGCCGCTGATGCTGAAAAGGCGGCAGCAGAAGCGGAGACAGAGGCAGCCGTAGCAGGGACAGGTACAGAAACGCCATCGATACAGCCGCCTGTAAATATACCTGCTATTAATGAACCGCCTGTCAGTGATACTGCTCCTGCAAGTCCGTATTAGAAAGTAAGTAAAACCCTAAGGGTTTCAGAAACCCTTAGGGTTTTTTAAGTGGGATATTTTCCTATCTCTTATACGTTTTTTCCGTATGGAAAAATACATCTCTCCCCCTATTGATTTTTTTACAATATTATATCATTATACGGACAATAAGTTTAACTAAAGTGAGTTCGATATAAAAAGCTAAAAATTCCCCTTTTCTGATCTTCAGAAAATTTGGATAAAAAAGCTCTGATTTTATACATTAAATTTTTATACGAATTCAAATTGACTAAAAAACATGAGGATGGCAATTATGACATACAACAGAATAAAAAAACAATTATTTTTGATACTTTTTATTTTTAGTCTTTTTTTTCTTCCTATAACAGTGATTGCAGCGGGAAAAATAACTCTGGGAGAGATGAAGACAGTCGGTTCTGAAAACAGAGCCGGGGCAGAAGAAAATGAGCAAAGAGAGAGCAGAGTAACAATAAAACCGATGATTAGCGTCAGCACAAGATGGGACAGCAATTTTTACAGATCAGAAAACAGCGAAGAAGGTATCTGGACATATCTTTTTCAGCCGGGAATTGAACTCGGTTATGCAACAGCAAAAAGCAGAATCTCTTTAATATATTTTTTAAATGCAGTATATTACAGCGGAGAGAGTGATGATTATATAGGACACAGCCTGTCTTTTTCAGTAAGAAGCAACCCGCTTACCAGACTGGAACTCGGAGTGGATGATTCTTACAGTCGCACCCGTGATACAGCCCAGTCTGATCGTTTTAACAACTCTGTAGAAGGAGAAATATATTCAATTAACAGGCTGACTCCCGCTCTCTATTACAGATTCGGAGAGAGATTTTCAACCAGATTACGCTATCAGAATACAGTAACCGATTACACCAGGGAAGTATCTGAAGATTCTGTTGAACACAGAGGAATATTTGATCTTATTTATAATTTCACAGAGACTACATCTCTTGATCTTGAATACCAGCGTTGGATAAGAGATTATGACCTGAATACATCTGATTATACATCAAATCAACTGATGCTTATTTTAAGAAAGCAGTTTAAATATCTTACCTTTGAAGCAGGGGGCGGATACCATACAAGAAGTTTTAATGAAAGCGGGCTTGATGATATGAATACATTCTCTTACAGGTTTGCGATTACAGGACAGAATCCGCCGTTCCCGGAATCAAGAAGGAGCTATATCACATTTGCCGCTGAACAGAATTTCAATGACGCAGGATCCGGAGATTCTTATTTTAAAGCTCATGAATTTTCTCTTAAAGGCGGTCGGATATTCATGGATAAAGTATCAGCAGATTTTGAACTGAGATATAAGATGGGAGATTATGAAACCGGAAATCCTCCGGGGCGCAGCGATAATATTTATTCTGTTTCAGGCGGCATCTCTTATCTTTATAAAGAATGGCTGAGATTTAACACCGCCGTAGGATATGAAACCCGTGATTCCAATTATGCAGAATACAATTACAACAATATCTATTTTAAAATCGGCGTTGATTCTGCTCTTGATATTGCGGGTCCTGAATCCGGTGGTTTATTGTAAAGTAAAAACTGCTGATAATCATGATATTTCTGATATTTCCGATTGAAGGCATGTTCATCATAATCATCAGTTGAATCAGCATTATCAGCGGTTCTAGCCTGACTTTCCAATAACAGAGAAAGGAGAGATACAAATGAACTATAAAAAAATAAAAATATTTGAGTTCAGGATATTTTTTCTGATTTATATATTGCTCCTGATATTTTATCATGATTCTCCTGCACAGGAGAATGCGTATCTTATCGGTCCCAGAGATGTGCTGATGATAACAATATATGCAGGCGGCGATAAACAGCAGGAGGTTGATCAGACCGTAACATCGCGGGGAGATGTCAATGTCCCTTTTATCGGTACAGTTAAAGCTCAAGGACTGACAGCTTCCGGACTGGAAGATCTGATAACCGCTCCCCTTGCTGAAAATTATTTTGTAAATCCGCAGGTAAATGTATTTGTCAAGGAATATCACAGCCTCAGATATTATATTTCCGGCGCTGTCAAAAGCCCCGGACTTTATGAAAGAAGCTCAAAGGCAACTCTGATGAAACTGATTGCAGAAGCCGGAGGCGTGGAGCTGAACCGCGGGAATGTCGCCTATATTCTACGAGACTCTGCCTCGCAGATTGAAGGGGGAGAGAATGTTGAAAATCTGATTAGCAAAAAAGAGCCTCAGAAGGTTGACTTAAAACGCCTTCTTGATCAGGGGGATATGAGCAATGACATACTCCTTCAGACAGGCGATGTTGTATATATTCCTCCTGAAAAAGCACTGGATATTACTGAATCCAATATATATGTGGAGGGTGAAGTCAGAAATCCGGGAGTCTATATTTATCAGCCGGGGCTGACCGCTCTGAACGCCTGTATCATGGCGGGCGGTTTCGGCAAGTTTGCCGCCCCTTCCCGGACAAAGATCATCCGTAAAGAGAACAGTAAACAGGTGATTATTGATATAGACCTTAACGGCGTAAAAGAGGGAAGAATCCGTGATATTCAGTTAAAGCCGGGTGATTTAATCAATGTGCCTGAAACATGGTTATAGTAGGGGCGAATAATTATTCGCCCCTACGACCCTCAGGCTGGTCAGGTCGCCTGATCCGATATGTGTAGGGGCGAATAATTATTCGCCCTATACGCCGATAATATTTAACGAAAGGTGTAGGGGCGAATAATTATTCGCCCCTACACACCGATAATATTTAACGAAAGGAGAAGATTATGATAAACGAACAGGAGATGGAGCAATCCATAAATATTGCAGATTACTATTATGTTCTTTTAAAGCATAAATGGCTGATATTCAGTTGCTTTGTGATTATTGTCAGTCTTACGGCATTTTTCACATATCAGATGAAGCCGGTTTATGAGGCTTCTGCTACTATGGTGATTGAAAGTGAGCGTTCCGTATCACCTCTGACCGGAGAAAAAACAGATTATGACAGCTATATTTCTCAAACTATGACGTTTAATACCCATTTTAAACTGATGACCTCCCGTTCAGTGCTGGAAAAAGTCATAAGAGAACTCAATCTGGATCGGTTTGACATGGGAAAAGGGTTACAGGTCAGTCCTGTCAAAGCATTTCTGTCAAAAATCAAAAAGAATATCGGTCTGCTGACGGGAGAGGAAGAAAAGGTACTGACGCCTGAAGATAAGAAGATGCAGCTTATTGAAGCATTACGGGGTAATATCAGCATAAAAGAGATAAGAGATACCCGTCTGCTGAAGATTAATGTGTCAGGTCATGATCCGGCTATTGCAAAAGAGATTGCCAACGGACTTGCAAAAGCATATATTGAATTCAACGCATCCGGCAGGTTAAAATCATCAAGAAATACATTGAGCTGGATGGAGAGCGAACTGTATGATACAAAGAAAAAACTTGAAGATGCTGAAAGGGATTTTCTTGATTATAAACAGAATGAAAAAATATTCTCAATAGAAGGGAAGCAGAAACTGATTACCCAGAAGATAGAGGATTTTAATGACGCATATCTTGAAACCCGGAACAGACGCCTTGAACTGGATTCAAAAATATCAAAAATAAAACAAATATCAGGAAAAGAAGGGAATATTCTCAGCGTCCGGTCTCTTATTGATAATCCGCTGATTGATAATCTTTACGCCCAGTTATTTGAAGCAGAAGTGGAGTTTAACCGTCTGAGCAGTGTATTCAAAGAAAAGCATCCGAAAATTGTCCAGATTGAGACCAGGATAGAGAATACTAAAAGGAAACTGAATGATGAAATGGGAAAAGAGATAGAAAACCTGAATGCTCAACGCTCCATTCTCTCCAGCAAAGAAAAGGTCTTGCAAAGTACGGTCTCTGATTTTGAAAATGACGCTCTGGATGCTAATAAAAAAGAGCTTCAATATATCATTCTTCAGCGCAATGTGGACACTCATCAGAATCTGTATAATACGTTGTTTTCAAAAATAAAAGCATCTGATATTGAAGAGAATCTTGATGTTTCAAATATACGGGTTGTTGAAGAGGCGATTGCTCCTCTCTCTCCTGTTAAGCCGAACAAAAAAATGAACCTTATGTTAAGTGTTATACTTGGACTGATGTGCGGCATAGGCATCTCTTTTCTATGGGAATATCTTGATCGCACTCTTTACACTGAGGAAGATATTCAGAAATATCTTAATTTGCCGGTTCTTTCTGTTATTCCTGAGGCAGAGCTTCCGTAAACTTTATAACCTAATCCCCGCTGGAGTTGCGGGGTTCGGCTATGCTCACCCCTCGTTGTGAGCATAGCACCATGCGGGGTTCGGCTATGCTCACCCCTCGTTGTGAGCATAGCACCATGCGGGGTGAGCGTAGCCGAACCCCGCAACTCATCAGGCTGAGGAAATTATGGGCGGGGGTTAGATTTTTAAAATAATGGGAACGAGGATAAACATAAAGGTTAAAAATATGGCAGATAAACAAATAAAAGAAAAAAAAAATCCCGAAGATCAAAGTCAGCAAGCCTGTCTGAACTTTTTTTAAGTAATTATCCGACAACATCCCGTTTTGCCGAAGCATACAGAACATTGCGGACAAATGTTCATTTTTCATTTATGGACAAGGCGTTCCGTTCTCTTTTAATCACCAGCGCGGGGGAGAAAGAGGGAAAAACCAGTACTGCTGCTAATCTTGCTTATACGCTGGCTCAGGCAGGTAAATCTGTGATAATAGTGGATGCGGATTTACGCAAGCCAATGCTTGGAAATCTTGTCTCTTCCCACCGGGAATCTCCA
Organism: uncultured delta proteobacterium; assembly: GCA_963806835.1. Classification (GTDB taxonomy): domain Bacteria; phylum Desulfobacterota; class Desulfobacteria; order Desulfobacterales; family CAWEAR01; genus CAWEAR01. Next base: position 216,853 of record CAWEAR010000040.1, on the reverse strand, counting down.
GGAGTTACAGGCTTGCTCTCCAATCTTTTCGGAACAAGTGTTGAAGAAGGTTCATTGAATAATTTCGGAATAAGCGATCTGGTCAGCCTTCTTTCTCTTCAGAAAAAGACAGGTCTTATGCATCTTTCTGACGGAAAAGAGGAAGTAGGTCTTGATTTTTTTCACGGAAAATTAGTTGACATCAGATGGCTTACCAGACCGGCTGAAAAAAGTCTGGTAAATCTTCTGGTAAACAGCAGGCTGCTCACTAAAGAAGATGCAGCAGAGGCTGTGAGCCGTCAGAAGGATACGGGTCAGAATCTCAGTTTTATCCTGACCAATATGGGAATTCTGAAAAAAGATGATTTAAAGGGTCCTCTGACACTTCATATTGTTGAGAATATCCGTATTGCTCTTCAGATGAAAGGGGGAAATTTTTATTTTAAAGAGCTTACAGAATCTGAGATTCATCCTTCTTTTGATTTGCTGGATATACAGCAGATTTACAAAGATGCAGTGAGAGGAGAGGAGAAGCTCCCTTATCTGCAGAAAGAGATTAATTCCGCTATTCTGAATGTTACTGATAATCTTTTTCTGATTCCCAGCGGAAGCCTTCCGCCAAATCCTTCTGAACTTCTCGGTTCTGAGCGGATGTCTTTTCTGCTCTCTTATTTAACAAAAAAGTTTGATGTCATGATCGTTGATACTCCTCCGATCCTGCCTGCCAGCGATGCGCTTCTTCTGGCGCCTCAGATTGACGGCGTGGTATTTGTCGTCAAAGCAGGTATGCTGAGACGGGAGATGGTCAAAAAAGCAGTTGAACAGCTTCAGTTGGCAAAAGCGAATATACTTGGTGTTGTTCTGAACCGGATAGATATAAAACGTGAAGGTTATTACAGATACTACAACAAATATTATTCAGGATATTACGGAGATAGTAAACGCCATCGTAAAGAAGAGAAATCCGATGATCACAGTAAAGATGAGGATAGTGCCTCGGAAGATAAAAAGCTGGTCTTTATGAGTAATCATATCTCAGGTGATAAAACTGCTGTCAAAAATAATGACAGTGATGATGAACAGGATATTCTGAATATCAAATGAATAGCAAAGCTGAAAATTTTAAAGCAGGTTGCATGTCGCATGTCGCAGGAGGCAGGTCGCAGGAGGCAGTTTGCAATCTGCGCCCTGCGCTCTGTACCTTTTTCATTCTTATTCTTTCAGCCGCCGCCTTTTATTATCTCTTTATCGCTCTTATCGGACAGATTCATTTGCATAAAGCAAAAAATCTGCTTCAGGAGAAAAATTATAACACGGCTATAGAGCATCTGAAAAAAGCGGAAAAATATCAGCCTGATAATCATCAGATCAAAAAAGAGCTTGGGGATGCGTATTTTAATATGAACGGATTCAGTTCGGGCATAAAAAATGCAATGATTCTGACAAAACAGTCAAAAGATTATTATTTAAAGGCTGTTCAGCTTAATCCCCTTGATTCTGAAACTGTTTACGGATTGGCAAAAGGAGAGGAGAGACTGGAATCATTGTATAAGCAGATGTACCCGGATAAAAAAGAGATTCCTTATAATCCGCTTCCCTATTTTAAAGAGGCTGTCCGTTTAAGACCTAATGGAATTTCATACAATTATGCTTTGACAAGTTATCTGTATAAACAGGGGAATGAAAAAGAGTTTCTTGAGACTGTTCTAAGACTTGTCCGTATTTATCCGAATGCTTATTATTATCTGAAAAGGGAAAAATTCTGGTCTCCGGGTGTCAGAGACGTCTGTAAAAATGGGCTTGAAGATGCCGTAAATGAAGGAATTTCTGTCAGAGAGGCATATATTATTCTCTCCTCCATAATGGCAGAGGATAAAGAATGGCATACCGCCATATCTTATTACCAGAGAGCAATCCGTGAAAAAACTTTTGAAAACAACACAGCAAATTATATCTATTTTGGAAGCCTGTATCTGAAAGACGGTCAGTCTGAAAATGCTGAAATCTGTTTTTTTCACGGATTAAAGATAAGCAGTTCAAAAGAAAAAGATTTGGCAAGGATTTATCCGATTTATAAAAATGAAAATCAGTCTGAACGATTCTGTCAGTTTTATCAGGAGATTACTCGCCATTTTATTCTTTCTTATCAGAGCGATATACTCTTGGCACGTGCTTTGACGGATTTGAAAAAATATCAGGATGCAAAAGAAATTCTGAATCAACTGAATAAGAAAGAGCATGATGCAGAGGCTTATTACTGGCTTGCCCGTATCTCTGAACTTGAGCAGGACTGGGACAGTATGGAGCTTGCCATTCATAAAGCCACAGTGCTTGATCCGAAAAACCGGACTTATCATCAGGTTTTTTCAAATGTCCTTAGACGGTTAAAAAAATATGACAGAGCAAATGAAGAGGCTAAACTGGCGGCTCAGAAAACCCTGATAAAAAATTATTCCCGGTTTTTCTCATCCACCTTGCTCGTCGCGATTTTTAAAACCCCGCAGGTCTCAAAAAATGAATTGAAAAAACAAATTGAAACTCAGCAGAATTCATCTTTCCTCGGCGAATATCTCTTAGAAAAAAATCTGATCAACACGGAAGACCTTCAAAAAGCAACTGCTTTTCAGAAACGAATCGGCGGCAGACTCGGTCCCATATTAACCCGCATCGGTTCGATCTCCGAAGATACTCTGTTACAAGTCTTATCTGAACTGCTGGATATGCAGATCATGGAGAGCCTTGAAATTCCTGATGATCCTAATATATTCCGGCATATTATTGAACAGAGCGGCATTGAACCTGACTGGTGGCTGGATCAGGAAATTCTTGCGTGGGAAAATCCGGACGGAGCAATATACTGCGCCGCCCGTGACCCTTTGAATGACAGCATTTCTGAAGTCCTTGCCCGTGCTTTTCCGAATCATCAGACAGAATTTTTTCTTATACGCAATTATGATCTGGATCGGAGATTGGAGAGCCTCAGCCGCACAGGAATGAGTGCTTCTTATAACAATGATGATATTGCCCAGTTAAGAGAGTTGGCGGAAGAAGCTCCGGTGATTGAATTTGTAAATAATCTGCTTTCTCAGGCGTTTGATCAGGGTGCCTCTGATGTGCATATTGAACCGGGTGAGCATATTCTTGAAATCCGTTTCCGCATTGACGGCGTATTATACAACCGTTTTACACTTCCAAAAGAACGATTTCCCGCGATTGCTTCACGTATAAAACTGATTTCAGGCATGGATATTGCAGAGCGCAGACTCCCCCAGGATGGCAGATTAGGAATCCGTTTAAGCGGAGAAGAGACTGATATTCGTGCATCTTCTGTTCCGGGTGTGCATGGTGAATCGGTTGTTCTCCGGTTGTTGCCCAAAGAGAGACGGCGGTTCGGTCTTGAATATCTGGGGCTTGAATCGGATCATTACCGGCTTTTTCTTCAATGGATCAAAGAACCACATGGAATTATTCTGGTAACTAGGACCCACCGGATCCGGAAAATCAACAACATTATACGCGGCTCTTGAGGCTGTAAATGATAAAAAGAAAAAGATCATCACGGTTGAGGATCCTGTGGAATATCAGTTGGAAGGAATAACTCAGATTCAGACCCACAGCGAAATCGGTTATACATTTGCACGCGCTCTGCGTTCTATTCTCCGTCAGGATCCGGATGTGATTCTGATCGGTGAAATCCGTGATAAAGAGACTGCCGAGATTGCAATACAGGCGTCTCTGACAGGTCATCTGGTGCTTTCAACACTGCATACCAATGATGCAATCAGCGCATTTACCCGTCTTATAGATATGGGGATTGAGCCGTTTCTTGTTGCAACGCCTGTAAGGGCGGTCATGGCGCAAAGGCTGGTACGGAGGCTGTGTCCAGCTTGTGCAGAAGCTGAAATGCCGATTAATGCTATTCAGGAGATAACGGAAAGGATAATTCATTCCGGGGAATCGCCAAATTGGAGAATTCCCAAAGGTTGCCCTGAATGTCAGGGTATCGGATACAAAGGGCGTGAAGGGATTTATGAGATGATTGCTGTAACCCCTGAAATGCAGCATCTTATCCTGAACGGAAACGCATCTGATGAGATTCGCTCTCTGGCAAAGAAGCAGAATTACCGTACTCTGCGCGAAGACGGGCTTTTAAAAGCATATAAAGGGATTACAAGCGTAGAAGAAGTGCTGAGGGTAACAGCGGAGTGAGAATCGTGAATTGGAAAAAAATTGCTTGAATTTTTGTGATTATTCTAATATAGAAAAGATTATAAGTTATCAGAAATAAAAAAAATCAGGATTTTATGTATAAAATTAAATGGAATAAAAAAATCAACGGGATTTTATTGGATGATAAAATCAGCGACAAAGAAGTAATTATACCGCCAAGACCTGTGTTTCATGAAGAATTAGACCTTTTGGGCTTTGATAAATATTGGAACTATGAAAAAGAAGATGCTCCTTTATTGTGGTCTATTGGCAGACGGTATTATTATGAAGGTGAAATTGCTGCGGAAGCAAAAGGAGGGAATATCTATGAAAAACCGGCGATTATTCTTCACAAAGAAAAATTACATTTAAAACCGATAGATATAAAAATATTGGTGGAAAAGAACAAAGAGGCTGTCTCCACGATTGAAAATGAAGCAATGGATTTTGTGCAGTATATCTATAAAAAACATATCAAAAAAGTGGATTATTTTGCGGTTGCCTTCAGCGGAGGCAAAGATTCTCAGGTTGTTTTGGATATTGTAAGCCGGGTGTTGGCTCCTGATGAATATATGGTCATTTTTACAGATACCGGAATGGAGCTTCCTTTTACCCATGAATGTGTTGAAAAAACAAAAAAAGCATATCAGAATTTGTATCCTGAGTTAAAATTTTATACAGCAAAACCTCCGAAAGATACGCTTGTATTTTGGGAAGAGTTTGGTCCGCCGAGCAGATTTCAAAGATGGTGCTGTTCTGTCTGCAAAACTGCGCCGTTTGCAAATTTGGTAAGAAATATTCATGATAAAGAGGAAAAAGATGGACAACCCAATATTTCAGTATTTGAAGGTGTCAGGACAGAGGAGAGTGAAAGAAGGAGTAAATATCGCAGAGAAGCAAAGAGTGTAAAACATATAAATATAATAAATAACAGGGTTATTTTATATTGGAATATTTCAGAGATTTATCTTTATCTGTTTTCCCGTTTTACTGAATTAAATAAGGGATACAGGTATGGATTGCAAAGAATCGGCTGTTCTATCTGTCCGTTTGCTTCGGATTGGTCGGAATATATAATAAATCAGCTTTTTCCGGAATTAACATCTCAATATATTGATAAAATCAGAGCAACTTTAAAATATATAGGTTTAAAAGATCCTATAAAGATAAAAAATTACATATTGCAAGGGCAATGGAAGAAAAGAGCTGGCGGCAAAGGGCTTAACGCCAATGGAACAAGTTTGGATTTTATACAACACCATAATGGTTTAAAAGCTGTCTTAAAGAACCCAAAAGAAGAATTTTTTGAATGGTTAAAAGTTATGGGAGAAATGGTTTATGAAAAAGAAGGAAATAAAACCATCGGGGAAATCAGAATAGATAAAGGAACTTTTAATTATGAAGTTGAAGATAATGATAAAATAAGGATTGTTAATATTAAAGATATTGGAAATGATATTATTTTACAGAATAAACTAAAAAGAGTTTTATATAAAACAGCTTATTGTGTACATTGCGGTGTCTGTGCGGTTGAATGTCCGACAAAGGCTTTACAGGTTATTCCAGATGTCAGGATTGACAAATCGTTATGTAAGCACTGTTTAAATTGTCTTAATTTCTCATATAAAGGATGTTTAATTGCAAAATCAATAAATGAGTCAACAGGAGATGGAAGCATGGAAAAGAAAAGTTCCGGTATTGACAGATACTCTACTTTTGGAATGAGAAAAGAGTGGCTGGAAGGTTTTTTAAATGATCCTGATAAATGGTTTGATAACAATACTCTTAGTCCCAGGCAAAAACCCGCGATGAGATGGTGGTTAAAAGAGTCGGGTTTACTTGATGCAGCAAGTAATAACCCAACAGAATTATGTACCATTTTAAATATATTAAAAACAGACAGATATAAGCTGATATGGGAGATAATATGGGTAAATTTAAGTTATGATTCTTTAATTGTAAGGTGGTATGTCAATAATTTAGCTTTCGGAAATTATACAAAAAAAGATTTAATTGCAAGGTTAATGAATGACATACCCGGATATGCAGAGGGAACATTAAAAAATCCCAGTGATGCTTTAATCAATATGTTTGACCATTCACCATTTGGAAAAGAATTAAAATTTGGCATCTTGACCAAAAAGGGAAATGCTGTAATATCTATTGAAAAAGCAGGCACTGATGAAATTCATCCGACCGCAATTGCCTATTCCCTTTATAAATTCACAGAAGACAAGAAACGATATGATCTGACAGTTTCCGAATTTTACAAAGAAGAGTGCGAAGGCGGACCTTATAAACTCTTCGGCATTTCCGGAGAAAAATTTAAAGACACTTTAAGATATCTTCAGGAGAATAGAAATCAGGTAGTACGGATTGATTTAACCGCTGATTTGGATAATATTTTTCTGAGAGAAGATTTAACCGCTATGGATGTTTTAAAATTGTTATCTGTTTAAAAATGAAAAGAAAGAATGACAGGATATGGAAAATAGATCTGAAAACAAAGAATTGCAAAATAAAATCAGTTTCTCCCGTATTATGGATGAATTACGCAGACAAAAACCGTTTCTTGCCGGACATTACGGTGTGGATTACATTGGGGTATTCGGCTCTTTTGTTCATCAGAATCAGAGTGCAGATAGCGATCTGGATATTCTGGTAACATTTCATAAGGTTCCTGGGTTATTGAAATTCATGGAAATAGAACATTATCTGACTGATTTGCTGGGGGTGAAGGTGGATCTGGTGGTGAAAGACGGGCTTAAACCAAGAATCGGAAAACGGATTTTAAGCGAGGTCATACCTGTATGAAATCGGTAACTGAGCGTAGTCAAAGTTCGGAACGGACTTATACAGATTACCTTGAAGATATTCTTGATTCTATGGAAAAGATCGCAAGTTTTACGGAAGGCATGAATTATGAGCAGTTTCAAAAGGATGATAAAACTGTATTTGCTGTTATCCGGGCGTTTGAAATCATAGGAGAAGCCGCTAAAAATATACCCAAGTTTTTAAGAGATGCTTATCCTGAAATTCCGTGGCGAGATATGGCAGGTATGCGTGATAAGCTGATTCACGGATATTTCGGCGTCAACTTGAAAATTGTATGGGAATCGGCAACAGATGAATTAACGGGATTAAGCGTGTTAATCCGTAAAATAATAGAATCTGCTGATAAGAATCAGGATGAAAAGTAGATAGTTATAAAGGAAAAATATTATCCGTGAACAAATATAATGAAATTATAGGATTGAACGATTATTTTCAGCCGGCGTATGATCTGACAAATGAGGTTGGAACTTATTGGAAGCAATTTATTCCAAATGAGAAATTTTTTGCTGTTCTTACAAGTGCTTTGAATTCGCTGGAGGGAAAGCGGGCCGATGAGAAAAAATCTCTTTGGCTTCAGGGAGCTTACGGAACAGGAAAAAGCCATGCCGTTGCTGTTGTAAAACATCTTTTATTTGATGAATCAGAAGAAATAAAAGAGTTCATTGGAAATTTTGAAGATACTCAGTTGAAGCCCAGAATTTTGAATTTCCGAAATAAATTTCGGGTGTTTCCCGTAGTGATTAAAGGATTATCAAATGTGTCAGATAACAGAACCTTTGCATTAGTTATTGAAACAGCAGTTAAGGATGCTCTAAAAAAAAATCAGATTGAAATTTCCACTAAAAGCGATTTTGAGAGGATGATTTATCAGATCGAATCAAATCCGGCCATATCAATTGGGATAAAGTGATAAAAGAGTATCCTCAAATCAATATGTATATACAAAATAAAGATGAACTGATCAAAAAGCTGAAAAATAATGATTTGGATATGTTCAGAAATATAGAGACACTTTCTTCTGCAATTGGAATTTATTTTTCTAATTTTAAGATTGACCAATGGCTGACAGAGGTTATGGATGAATTAAAGTCTCAGGGAAAAGCTCATGATCTGATGATTTACTGGGATGAATTTACTTCCGTTCTTCAACGTCCTAACAGCGGAATGCTTTTAACTGAATTGCAGCATATAGCAGAGCTTTCTGTAAACAAAGGAATTTATCTTTTTGTCGTAAGTCATAAAACACTTCAGCAAACAGAGATGGCTGTTATAAAAGATGATAAGGAAAAGGCATTGGGAAGATTTCAATTGCTTGATTATTCAATGGAACCAATTACAACTTATCATATTATGGGGGCTGCGATCAAAAAGAAAGATAATGCAAAATGGGAGCTTTTACGAGATGAAAAAATACAGAAAGTAGATAATCTGATCCGAAGAATTATCGGAAGTGAAAGCGGTGTCCAATATTATAATCTTCTTAAAAATCTTTTCCCAATTCATCCTTATACAGCATATCTTTCCACTTTTATTGTAAGAAATATCGGATCAACGGAACGAAGTATCTTTAATTTCCTTTATGATAAAGAAAAAGGATTCAGCAAATTTATTAATGAAAATCCGACAAATCCCGATGGTTTTTTTCTGACTGCGGATTATCTTTGGGACTTTTTCATGAGTGAATTTGAACGAGTTGATTATCAAAAATTTTCATCAGTTCTGGATAAATACAAACTGCATAATAAATCTGTTGAACAGGAAAATTGTATTTACAGTATTGTTTTCAAAGGAATTCTGCTATTAAATGTACTTTATAAAATGGTCAATGTGGCGGAAGGGAAAGAAATGCTTCTGGTTGCTCCGAGTATAGACAATATCAAGTCCTTGTTTTTAGGAACAGAATATGAAGGCAGTGCTGATGTGGCTTTGGAATTTTTTGATACAAAACAGATTCTTTCCAAAGATCCGGATAATCTTTTTCTGGTCATGTCTTCAACTCTTCCGCCAAAAGAGGTTTCAAAATTAAAAGATGAATTGAAAAATAGCTATAGTCAAATAGATAAGATTTTATCCAGAAATAACATTGAAGAAATAGAATCTTCGTTTACCAGTGCGATTTTAAGAAAAACTGAACTGAAAATATTTGATGCTTCACTGAACGAACATTTGTTAAAAAATAAATTAACGAAAGCATTTAAATTTGATTACGCTCTTCATGTTGCCTTATTGCTTGCCCGAAATATTCAGGAGCGGGAACAAATCAAGCAAACTGTTCAAAATATTTTACAACTTGATGATTTTAAAAATATTATTTTTGTAATTTCTGATGTTGTGTTTGATGAAACAATTTTTGATAAGTTTATCGAATACATCGCACGGTCTGTTATTGCAGAACGGCATAATTTTAAAGAGGAGCAGATTTCAAATGAGGATTATGCCAAAAAGATATTGGATCAGTGGGTCAATGAAACTACCAAAACAGGATATATTGATTGGTATTTACTTGAGGATAAAGGTAAAATTTTAATCAGTGATTTTGGTAATATTGTAAATGACGGTTTATCGGCAAAAATTTTTTCTTCAGGATTAGAAATTCTTAAAGATGCAAAAAAAAATGGCAATATCTGGAAAGAAAAAATGGCAAAAGCTTCTGCCCAAAATTTTCTTTTTGCTCCTACCAGAGATTTTATAGAGTCAAAAACATCCGGGGATCCGAAAGATACACAAGAGAAATTATAAAGAACAATATAGGTGACTATATTGTTGATGAACAACTTAAAATTAAACAACAAATTGATTCAAATCATCCTCTGGTAAAAATGATCGGCGAAATTGAGAAGATCATAGAAAAGAAAAATAATGCCACTCAGTTTAATCTTGGTGATGAATTAAAATTTTTATCCAAACCTCCTTTTGGAATTTATAAGAATATGATTCATTTAGCTACAATTGGCTTTTTACTGAGAAACTATGTTGGCAAACTTTACGAGTCCGGTAAAGGAAAGCCTATTGAAAAAGAAATGATGTTAGATAAGGTAGTCAGCTTATTTAACTATTGGCATGATGGAAAAGATTCGAACAAATTAGAGGTCAGATTAGGAACAAAAGAAGAGCAAACTCTTATCAAGGAATTAATTTATATCTTTAGCCTTAAAGATATTGAAAGTCTGAATGATGTAAAATGGGAAATCCGAAAATGGATAAAAAGATCAGAATATCCTTTATGGGCTTTTAAATTGTCTGAAAATTCAAATGAAGAAATTAGCTTGGCGATTGATAAAATTATTGATTTGATTGAATCAATGGATCAGGAGATTACTCAACCGGACATAAAAAGTTTATTGAATATTGTTAAACTCGTAGAACTGGATTTAAAAAATATTCTTCAAAAAGAAAGCAGAAATCTTTTTGTTTCTTGGCTAAAGGGAATTGATAATGTTGAAGTAAAATATGAAGATATTGATAGTGTTATCAAATATATCCGACAGCACATGCCGGAAGAGATCGGCGTTGATTCATGGAAAGAGGATAATGTAAGAGAAAAGACAAAGGACTGGTGTATCGAAAAATCAAAATCTCAGACATCGAGCCTGCATCCTCTTAAAGCAATTTCAAAGGATCGAGGCGAAAATAAAATGGTTTCAGAGACTTCCGAAGTCTCTGAAACTTCCGGAGGTTTTCTCTCAATACCCGATCCAAATTATGGTGGTGATTATCCGATTACAAATGATTCAGTGGATGTAAGAGTAATAGAAAAATTCGATAATCCCGTAGATAAAAAGCCTGTATTATCGTTAATTGAAAAAATAGATAGGTTTAACGGCAATTGGAAAGATGTTCTGAAAAAGATAGTTCGCGAACATCCTCAATTTGGCAATATTTTAGAGAACTATCTGTAGAAACATAAATAATATTGGGATTTTAAATTTCTCGGATAAAGGCAATTATTAAAAAATGCAGTACGAACTTTATGCAGGTGTAAGCGAATATACCAAAGCAGGCAGACATCGCCGGGACGATTCACAGGCATTGTTCGATGCTTCCCGGTGGCGTGGCGCTATTTATATGGCAGGATATTCGGTTGAATGTCTTTTCAAGACAAAATTGATGCAGATATACGGCTGTCGGAATCTTAACGAACTTGAAGATGAATTGCAGCGCCGCGGTGTGATTACTATTCATACAACCGTTTTCACACATCATCTTGAATTGCTGCTCCGGCTTACCCTAGGTACTGACCGGCTTCGGCAGAACCGGATTCTTTGGCCCAGTTTAACCTTGTCAACCGCTGGATGCCTGCCTGGCGATACACAGCAAATCTCTCGAACCGTGAGGATGCGGAAGATTTTTTAGATGCGATTGACAATATTATGCATCGGATCGAAAACAACTTATGAGGAGTAAACCATATGACAAAGGAACAGTTGAAGAAAAAAATCTATGATGTTCTCAGAAAAGGCTATTTCGACGGCTCTGATGACGCTGTTGATGTCTCAGACGGGACCAGAGGAGAGTATTCATCTGGTCATCGTCAGCCGGAAATTTGACGGCAGGCGTCTGAAAGAGAAGAATGATCTGATCTGGTCTCAACTGATGCAGTATCTGGCAGCGGATGAATGGGGCAGAGTCTCCCTGTCAATCGGGGCAAGTCCGGAAGAGATTAAAGCGTCCTGACAAGGAAATGAAAACAGTGAAAAAGTCGGGACAAATAAAATAACTGTAAACATATCAGCAATATGAATCAGTATTACATTCTTTTACAGGTTTTATATAATTTTATATAAGGTGCCGGTTTCAAAACCTTTCTTATATATTTTTATATAATTTTGGTAACTATATCTCAATAACTATTCAGGATAATGATTAAAAAATTCAAATCCATAGAAGAATTAAATCAGGAAACTGCAATTGACCGGCAAGATCATTCCCCTGCTGCCCAGCGATACCCCGTCAGACTGATTCTTTTAAATAATTTTAGCTCATTAAATGAAATTATCCGCCATTTGTCAGAAAAAGGGGCTGATATATTCCAATTAAATAAATTACTCCCTCATAATGACGGATGGCTGACCACTGATGATATTATCAACTGTATAAGACTTATAGATAAAGATACTGTTATTGTTCCGTTTTCTGAAATATTGAGATTCAAAACTATAACAGAATTTAATATAATCCTTACCTGCTTATCTGAAACAGAAAACAGTTATTCCAATTATTCAAAAAGAATTTACATTCCCTTAGTCGGAATGAAGGAGAGAATTGAAAGAGATTTTCTGAAAACTTTTCACCGTAAAGATAACTCGGCTCCGATTTGGTATCTTGAAGACCCGCCTAACCCAAAAATTAAAATTTTTCAAATAGCTTTTGAATCAGGTTTCTTCTGTAATTTTAAAATAATAAACAATACATCAGATTGGCTGGAGATATGGAAAGAAAACAATCCCGATATAATTATTTGCAAATCAAAATCAATTGCTTATTTATATAAAGATTTCTTTCCTGATATGATCTTTTCTCCTGAAGAGATAATTGATTTAAAAAAATACCTTGAAACTGTTGTCGGAGTGAAAATTCCCATTGAATATAAAAAATCAGATATTCCCTTTTGGCAAAGACTGACTGATGATATAAATCAGAAAAATAATGAGAGCTTTTTACTGACTTTTGAAAATTATATTCATCAACATTTTAATATAAACAAATTCAGTATTCTATCTAAAGATAACCTGTTAAAGCAATGGTTTCAGCATAAAGAGAAATACAGCCGATGGCTTTTAGCTCAATGGATTAGCAATCAGGATAATTTAAAAGAGAGCTATATTTTCAATATCATGTCCGGCTTAAAATTTTATTCTGATGATGAACTTACAGAGAGAATCTGGTTCAAAATATTTGATATGATACCATCGCTGAAATCCTTTTCAGAAGAGAGAAAATCTTATCTGAACATAATTCACAGCGAATATAAGATTCCGTTTCATCAGATTGAAGCCAATCTGCAAAACAAAATTGAGTCAATAGCCGGTGAATCAGCAGAAATTCAGGCAAGTTATCTGACCAGTATATCCTTTGCTGAAAGAAAATATCTTACTGAATTATTTAAAGAAAAATCAGAAACAGAACAAAATAAAATTAAAGGAATTATAAGAACAATCTATCCTGAACTCTTTTATTATCTGGAATGGAATAATGAAGGCTCTGATAATTGGATAACAGAATATTTTAAGGAATATAATCTTTCAAAAGTCTTGAATCGGAAGTCTGATAAACTGAGCATTATTCTTAACGAAAAAAACAAGGACGCAGACAGTTTTTACAAATGGTATTATGAAACAGAAAACAATCAGGAAGTTACAGACGCCCATGTGCTTTGGATTGACGGACTTGGAGCGGAATGGATTTCTTTGATTGAATATCTGATAAACGCAGACGGTAAAGAAAAAAACAAAGTTGTAGAAAAGCAATATATAAAAAAAGTTAATTTGCCGAGCATAACAGAATGTAACCGATTTGATAATACAAACCATATTTCAGAACTGGATGAATACATTCATAATGAAAATCCATATAAATATCCTGATGATTTGATCAAACAGATTGAATTGATCAAACAGCTTATAAAGAAAGAAGTTATTGAAAGCAATTATGATAAGATTGCAATTGTTTCAGATCATGGTTTTACCTTTCTGGCTCAAAAACGATTCGGGAATTATAAAAAATTTGGCTTTGCCGAATCTGAACATGAAGGCAGATATATGTGGAGAGAACAGGATTATCAAAATGATTCAGAATTTATATTACATCAGACTTACAGCGGAGATTGTAAAGGCAAGAAAGCATTAATCGCATTAAAACACACATCCCTGTACAATACACCATTCCGTGAAGTACACGGCGGCGCAACGCCGGAAGAAGTTCTGGTTCCCTGCTTTATTGTTTCAAAAATTGACGATACAGTTATATATGAAGCAAAACTATTAACTAATGAAATTACAATGAAAAATCCGCTTATAATTTTTTCAGTAACACCGCAGCCCTCTATCCCGCCTGTTTTGAGTTTTAAAGGTGATATTATAGAATTAGAACAAAATGATAACAAGTGGTGTGCATATTTGAAAGGATTCAAACCCGGAAATTATAAATTTGAGTTGAATGTGCATAATCAGAAAATTGAAAGAGACGTGAATATTAAAGGCGGCATTAAAGAAAAGGAACTGTTTTAATGGAACAACTTGATGAAAAAATTAAAAATTCATTCCCGGATGAATCTGTTTACAAAATTCCTGACAGATATAGCATCTTTTCAGGTAAAAGCCTGCCTTCTTTTATCAAAGACTGGCTGATCCGCAAATTTACCGATGAAAACGGCGAACTGGACTCACATGGGCTGCTGATATTTCTGGAAGAGCATATTCCTCATAAAGAAAGCGACATAAAGAACAGAATCAGAACGCACGGGGAAGAAGTAACTATACTCACAAGATTTATCGTAGAAACCGATATATTGAAAAACGCTCTCAGATTTTCGATTCCTGATCTCGGAATAAAGATAAATGAAGGCAAAATACCGGATCATATAGCAAAAAAGCATAATGAACTCAAAGACGGTGAAATATGGGGCGTTATTTCACTTATCTATATACCGCCGGAAGGCAAGGAAAAAGGCTGCATTGAACTGACAGATTTTAAACCTTTCAAACCTTATGAGGTTGATATTGAATATTTCCGACAGGCAAGAAAAGAGTTTTCCATTGAAGAATGGATTGATCTGTTAATTCGTTCAATGGAATATAATCCTGCCGGTTTTAGCAATATGACTCAGAAACTTCTGTTTATCAGCCGTTTGTTAATTTTTGTCGAGCCTAATTTAAACATAATTGAACTTGCGCCGAAAGGAACCGGAAAATCCTATATATTCGGAAATATGAGCAAATACGGATGGCTCATCAGCGGCGGTACTGTTACACGGGCAAAGCTTCTTTATGATATTTCCAGAAATTCAATGGGAATCATTACGCATTATGATTTTGTCGCGATGGATGAGATTGAAACAATTAAATTTGCAGAAGAAAACGAGTTACAGGGAGCTTTAAAAAACTATCTGGAAAGCGGCGTTTTTACGGTGGCAAAAGTAAGAGGCGTATCTTCTGCCGGTTTAATGTTGCTGGGGAATATTCCTTTATCAAGCAGTAATCAGCCTGTTAATAATAAATATTTTTCAGGTCTGCCTTCCTTTTTTCAATCTTCAGCATTAATGGACAGATTTCACGGTTTTATTGAAGGGTGGAAATTACAGCGAATCAATGAAAATCTCAAAGTCAGAGGATATACGTTAAATGTTGAATATTTTTCTGAAATTTTACATTTATTAAGAGAAGATACGACTTATTCATGTACTGTCGGGGAATTATTAAATATACCAAAAAATTCAGATACAAGGGATACAACCGCTATTAAAAAACTTTCATCCGCTTATCTGAAATTGTTCTTTCCGCACACTTTTAAACCGGATGATATAACCAAAGAGGATTTTTATAATTTTTGTCTTAAACAGGCTCTTGAAAAACGGGCAATTATCAGAAAACAGCTTTCATTAATGGATAGTGAATTTTCTGAGGATTTGCCTGAAATAATGATTCGGTAAGCAATTACAGGACCCTGCGCGAAGACGGCTTTTAAAAGCATATAAAGGGATTACCGGCGTTGAAGAGGTTCTCAGGGTGACAGCGGAATGAAAATCAGGAATTTTGAGAAGCTAAGTTTCTTTAAGACTTCGGCGTGAGCGCTCAGACTTCGGTGAGCTCAGTCGAACCGTCGAACGAAACTTAGCTTCTTAAATATATAGCGTGAGCATCTCTATTTTTTATGACATTCCCCACATGCTACGGGACCAGCCTTCTTATCCTGATGACACCCTTTACACTGAAGATGATAATATTTTGCCAATGGTATCGGATTGCCTGAATTTTTCAAGGTATGACATTCAGAACATTCCATACCCTCTGAACTCTCATCTGTTTTCTTCCCGTTCTGATAACTATGATGACATATATTACATTCTTCTATCCCTGCTTTTTCATTATGTTCATCATGCAGAAAAGTAACCTGCGGACGCATCAGTTTTTCAAAAGCACTATCCTCAACAACAGTTATATCTTCCTGTGAATAGCCGGATATAACAAAACATCCGATCATAAGCCCAATGATTGCCATACAGATCATCAATCTCTGTTTCATTTCTATGCCTCCGGTTTTTCCATACATTCATAGATAATATCGCCAAAGAACTTGAGATCCATGCCAATTCCATAATGATGGATAATATCTTCAAGTCCGCCGTGACAATTATGACACGGTGCTATAACTGTCTCCGCTCCTTTGGATTTTGCTGTAAACAACTGATCAGCTTTAACCCTGTTTCCCACAACACGCTTGTTTTTAAACGGAGGACCGCAGTTAATCACCCCGCCGCCCGCATTGCAGCAATAATTATGCTCCCGGTTCGGGTGCATTTCAATCAGGTTTTCACATATCTCATTTGTAACATAACGCGCCATTTCATGAAGCCCTCTTCCACGAACCACATTGCACGGATCATGAAGTGTTACCGGCTTTTCATACTTTTGCTTAATCTTTATCTTTCCTGATTTAAGAAGCTCATAAAAGAATTCAATCGAATGAACAACAGGTATCGGAGGCATTCGCCACCCTAACGCCCGGTTCCCCACATCATACACAGATCGGAACGCATGTCCGCATTCACCCATGACAATCCGCTTTACTTTAAGGCGCATGGCAGTTTCAAAATGCTCTTTTTTAAGCCGTGCCATCATTTCATTATCTCCGGTGTACATACACATATCGCTGTTATCCCAGCCCGGGGTTGCAGGCATTGTCCAACTGACTCCCGCGGTATCCATAATAACCGCCGCCTGATATATCAACTGTGCGCGGAATTTCGGTTCAGGAGCAATCACCGAATACATAATATCCGCCCCTTCTTTTTCAAGCGGTATCCGCAAAGTCGGAATCTCTTCCCGAGCCTCTTCCTCCTGCCACATCAGACTGTCTATCCACTCATCTTCTTTAACCCACATCTGATTCATTGTCGCAGAATGGCTGTGAGCTGTATCCTGAATATACTGAGGCGTTACTCCCAGCTTGTGACAGATTCTCCTTACGATCAGCATCAGATAAGCCACGTCAATCCCGAATGGACAATACATGGAACAGCGGCGGCACACATTACATTCGGTTGATGCAATCTCAGCAGCACGTCGGATAAATTCAGGAGATACTTTTCCTTTTTTGTCCAATATCTCCCATATGGTCTGTTTCACTTTCCCGGCAGGTGAGAAACTGGGATCTTTATCATTGGAAAGATAAAAATGACATGCCTCGGAGCAGAGTCCGCAATGCACACAGGTATCCACATATACTTTTAGCCTTGCTCCGGTTTCACTATCAAGAACATTTTTTATTGTTTTTTCGATCTTCTCCGGTGTAAGCCGTTCAATCCCTTTATTCAGACCCTCATCAAATATCTCTTTTTTTCTTCTTTTAATGCAGGTTCACCCATGTAATTACTCCCTTATAGTGAGAAGTGCAGAAGTGGGAAGTGAAATCAATTCCTAATTCTCACTTTTCACTTCTACACTTCTCATTTAGATTACCAGTCTTTTGCATGTCTTACCGCGCCAAATTCGGATCCCATATACCCTCTTGTAAATACAAAGAAAATCATGTGACTTAACCTGGTAAAAGGGATTGCAGCCAACATGATTTCACCTGAAAGAATATGAAGAATCAGCATCCATTGATCTCCGAGCCACTGATGATATGCAAGGAAGCCGGTTATAAAAGGTGCTGCCACAATGCCGAGAATAACAAAATCCGAACGGGATGTTAAATACCTGACTTCAGGAAGTCTCACCCGTCTGACCCCGAAAAATATACAGGAACCGATCACAATAAGCGTCATTATATCAGCAAGAACATCCGGTAAAAACCACCAACTGATATTCCACGCCTCTTTCCAGAGCATAATATGTGCGAAAAGAAAAATAGGAATTAAAATAAGGCATATATGAAACAGAAACGTAACCACTGTCATGACCGGATTGTTCTTCATGTTTTCGCTTCTGAACGGAATAATCCAATGAAAAATAGAGCGGGACGCATAATAAATATCCATGTATTCATAAACCACCGGGTCTTTGATTTTTGCCAGATATGCCATAGAATACAGTTTATAAAGGCTTCCTCCGATAAAAAGAATAAAGGAAAGCCATGCCAAAGGACCTGTCAGAAAATTATAAAGAGCATGCACAGTTATTTCTCCTTTTTAATTATAGATTTAAACTTGTTCCTACACGCAGGCGCAGGAACGGGAAATATCTGCCAATGAGACAACCTGACGGATATACTGAGAACCACCTTCAATTCCCCTTATAAGAAGTTTTTCACCGTCAGGGCTGAATATCGGATCCCATAGAGCGGTAAAATCCTGTTTAAATATTTTGCCGTTGACAACAAGAAAATAACGTCCGTTTTTCTCTGCTTTTGCCGCAACATCCCTGCCTGTGGGACTGAAGACCGGCTGCCATGCCATATCAAAAGAATCATTCCAGACATTATCATCTACAGCGATAAAATATCTTTCATTATCTTTGCCGATACATGCAATCCGGTTTCCATTGGGGCTGAAGAGCATATCTGAAACAGAATCTCTGAATCTTGCCTTCCACGGATCGCACCACAAAGAGACAGTCCATTTTCCGAATTCAGGAGCAACAATACACGCTATCTTTTTTCCATCAGGGCTATATTGATGATGCCAAAGTTGAACAAATTTTACTCCCCATATTGTTTTTCCGTTCCGTGCCAAAGTCCATCCGCCTTTTACTCTTACAGGAGCAGTAACAGAATTATTTGCGGGATTGAATTCGGGCTTCCATACAGATTCAAATTTTGAATCCCACTGAACTCCGTCAACGGCAATTGTATAATCATAAAGATTTGTCCTTACCTCTGCGGCAAGATGCTCATGATCAGGACTGAACGTCATTTTCCAGACATTCACAAAATTTTTTTCCCACGCTTCCCCGTCAGCCGCGGCAGAATAACAACCTCCCTGAAATTTAAAAATATCTGCTGCCGCAAAATCAGTCTTCTGAACAGCAGCAGCGGTTCTTTTGCCGTCAGGGCTTATTGTAAGGTCTGCTATGGAAGAGAATCCGCTTTCCCATGGAATATCATTCAGCACAGCAAAATATCTTCTCTCTGCCTGTGCGGCAACGGCAATACCCTCTCCGTTTTTGCTGAACATAAGATTCCAGACAAATTCAAACCTGTTTTCCCATGGCTTGCCATCAACTGCAACCGTCCATTCCCCTCCTTCAGATACCAGCCCCACAAGCCGGTTATCAGGTGAGAATCTCAGGTGCCATACCTTGTCAAAAGTATTTTCCCACGGCTCACCGTTTTCACAGACACTGAATTCCATATCCCCTGTTTTTACAACAGCGGCAATCTTTTCACCATCCGGGCTGACATACGGCTCTTCTACCCATTCAAACTGCTCTTTCCATTTGCCGATGTCAGCAATGATCTTTTTACCTGTATCCCAGTCCCAGTTACTTGAATGATACATTGCTTTTTCTCCTTATTATGGATAAACTTTTTTCGGAATCCTTAACTGAATCTTTTATATTACATGAAATTTCAAGAATTTCAAGATATTTCTTTTAAAAAAACTTCCTTATATTATAGTTTTTTCCAATATAAAAAGAATAATATATTGTTATCTTTTATATCTTTTTAAGTGTTAATTTTTTGCAGAAAAAAGTTGTAAATCTTTTACAATTTATTTAAAATGTTAAAAATATCAACCGATATATCTCCTATATTAACAACAAAATTTTTGATTTATGGTATCTTACCATAACTGTATAACAAAAATTATTATCTGATGACAAAAATGTAACTTTTGTCTCCGGGACAGGCTGAACCATGCAAAATCTGATTACAACCTATCTGGAAAAAAATTCCGAACTCCGGTTCCGTGTCTTTATTGATACAAATGAAACAGGAAAAAAAGAGATTAACGGCATCATGCTGCTTGATCCTGAAAAAAAAACAGAAAAAGAGAAAAAGATGTTAGAAGAGCTTGGAAAACCGCTTATATCTGAATTTATAAGAATAAATCCTCAGGGGGGACTGCTAATATCTTCAATCTCAAAAAGAGTGGAAAACGGTTTTATAGTGGAGATGGAGAGCCTTGAAGAGACAATTGAAATTCAGGGGAATATAGAACGACCTCTCTGTAATCTTATTTTAAAGGTAAGTCTTGATTCCGAAGATATAAACCGGAAAAACAGACTGCTTAATCAGGAGAATCTCTTATTAAAAAAAGAGAATGAAGAACTTATTAATCTTGTTGAAAAGATAGAAGGGATTAAAGAATCTTACCGGGTTCCGTTTGATGCTATAAGAGACTTAATCATTTCATTTGATTGCCAGGGACACGTCCTTGTGATAAATTCTGCTGCCAAAGAATGGTTCGGACAGACTCCGAAAGAGATTGTCCGTAAAAAATACAAAACCATTCTTAAACAGAATATTTCGTATATAACCAACAGCGTATGCAGTTCAGGCAAAAGTCTTCTTGTTGAGGAAAAAATAGGGGATAAAGTATTACAAATAACCTATATTCCGATGATCAACAGAAAGAACGGCAAAACTGAAGTGGTTATGCTTGCTCAGGATATTACTCAGCGTAAAAAAGAGGAAGAGAAACTTCTGACAAACGGAAGAAATGAAGGGGTAATAATAATGGGAGGAACAATAAGGCATATATTAAACAGCTCCTTACATGCTATTCTGGGATTTGCACAGCTTGCTCTTTCATCTTATGAATGGCCCCGGGAGACAATGATTAAGTATCTGAAATTAATTGAACGGACTGCTCTCAGAATGAAGAGGGAGATAAGCAAGATAGCGGAGCAGAAAGAATATAAGACCGCCAAATATGTTCATATAGATGAAGTTGAAGACTGTAAAGAGATTATTGCTGTTGAGTTGGAAGAGGAGAATGACTGACGGCAAAGACTTTTGGGCACGGAATAACTTCCGTGCTATTCTCAAATATCCTTTCAGGACATAAATTTAGGCATTCCGGAGGAATGCCCGAAAATAGCACGGCGTTCGACTGAGCTCACGCCGAAGTCAATTCATTGCCGTGCTTATAGCAGAAACTGCTGAATATCTTCCGGTGAAATTCCCTTGACCTGAATAACCTCGCTTCCCTTGGCTGTTGTCATTATAACATCAGCCAAAGTACTTTTGACCGCTTTGCTGTAACCGGCACATATTGATGCGGCAGTTTGTGCAGGGGAACCCTCTGTTCCTCCGGGGATCAGAACCAGCGGGCCCGGGAAATTTTTTACTTTGAAAAGCATATCTGTTTCTGAATTGTAATGTTTAAGAATATTTTCATTATCCTGTTTAGTGCGTCCCACAATGATTTTGGCGTTATCCCCCATTCTGAAATGACGCCCGTATTTTAACAGATGAAGTTCATTCTCCGTGTAACTCTCCTGATGTTTAAACAGGTCTTTCAGACGGACTGAAAAATTTTTGTCTGTCAAAAGACACCCGCCGGCAGGCACGGGATAATCTTTTATACCGAATTCTTTTGCCAGTTCAATCTGCTGCTTTCTGCCTCTTCCGTTAATATCAAGCATAAGTTCTCTGTTTACCAGCCCCTCTTTTTCAGGTATAGTTTCAGGGAGTATCTTTGCACTTAACGGACGCAGGATATAACCGTCATAACCTGAATGTTTTTCAACATAACGAAGAGATTGTTTTGTCTGGGACATTGGACGCTGCCCAACAACTTCGCCGCTGAATATAAAATCAAATCCTTTATCTTTCATGATTTCACCGGCGCATCTGAACATAAAGGCATGACAGTCCATACACGGATTCATATTCTTACCATAGCCGCATCGCGGATTTTTCAGCATTTCAAGATAACCAGGCGTAATATTTCGGACTGTCAGGGGAATACCTGTCATTTGAGATGCTTTATCCGCTTTTTCAGATGAGAAAAAAGGAGTCTCAAATGTAATCCATTCTACTGTTATTCCTTGTCGTTGCAGCACCAGAGCCGATAAAATACTGTCCAGACCGCCGGAGCAAAGCCCTAATGCACTGATTTTTTTTGTATTTGAATTAGTCATAAAAGTATAAGGATTTACTCGTTACGAGGCTCTGCCTCGTAACGGGAAAAGACCTACGGGGTTTTTAAAACCCCGTAGGTCTTATTTTATAAAGGATATGTCATGAAAAAGATAAAATCACGTTCAGAAAAAATATGCAGAATCCTAAAAGAAACTTATCCCCATGTCAAGACCCAGTTACATCATAAAAATCCTTTTGAACTGCTTGCGGCAACCATATTATCTGCCCAATGCACGGATAAACAGGTAAATTCAGTTACTCCGAAATTATTCAGAGAGCTGCCGACTCCGCACTATTTTATTAATGCGCCTATAGAAAAGATTGAAAATCTGATTCATGCAACAGGATTTTTTCATAATAAAGCAAAGCATATAAAAAACTGCTCCAAAGTCCTGATTGAAAAATATAACGGCAATGTTCCGAATACTTTGGATGAACTCTTACTCCTGCCGGGTGTCGGGCGTAAAACGGCAAATGTAGTACTCGGAGCGGCTTTCGGTATTCCGGCAATGGTTGTGGATACCCATGTTAAAAGGATTTCCAGGCGATTGGGATTGACAGAACATACAGAACCGGCAAAGATTGAGTCTGATCTCATGGATATAATTCCCAAGAAAGATTGGAATGATTTCAGTCTGCATCTTATTTATCTTGGAAGGGAATTTTGTAAAGCAAGAAAGCCGAATTGCCCGGCATGTCCGCTGAATAAGGTGTGCGACTATCATTAATCTCAAAATTTAAATCTATTTACCAGTTCAATCACGGTAATCTCCGGCGGTGAAAAAATTCTTATCTGAGGTCCCCATGTTCCGGTTTCCCGGCTGACATAAAGAGAGCTTCCCTGTTCTAACGGATAATATCCTTTAAAAAAAGGAAAAACACCGGATACAATAAAATGAAAAGGAAAAATCTGCCCTCCGTGAGTATGTCCTGAAAGCTGTAAATCAAACATTCCAATAGTTTTCTCTGATATAACAGGCTTATGTCTTAAAAAAAGTGTAAAGAGTCCGTTCTGTACTGAAGAGAGGAGAGCAACTTCATGGGAAGAGCCGGGCATCTCATGATCATCAACGCCGACAATATTGATCAGCTTTTCATTCCCGTCTCCCGGCAAGGAGAGCGAAACCGCTTCTCCTCGCAGCACCTTAAACCCGGCTCTCTCCATAAATTCCAATGACCTTGAAATTCCAACATAATATTCATGATTCCCTGTTATTGCGTATTTTCCGTATATGGGACGAATAGGCTGAAATAAATCCGCCAATTCGGGAAGATGATCCAGAGAACTGTCAACAAGATCACCTGTGCAGACAAGAATATCAGGGGAGAGTGACTGAATATGATTTGTAATGATTTTCAGTTTTTCAGTGCTTACGGATATTCCTACATGAATATCTGAAACAAGAACAATTTTAAGGGAATCAATATTAAGTTTATCTGTTGCAATTTGCAGATGCTCAATCTTCATATTGCGTGCTTCAAATATGCCGTATATGAACATAGTTGTAATAATTCCGAGCATAACAGCCGCAGGAATTTTTCCTGAAAGAAATGGCGGATAAGATCGTGTAACAAGTCTTATTCCCATAATAAGCGTATCACACAGCCCCATAACAAATGATCCGGCAAAACCGAGAAAGATAAATCCCATCCAGTAAAAAGCAACAAACTCAGCAAGTTTAGCTGAAGATTCATGACCGGATTTTTCAAGAATACGGCAGACAGCGGGAGATAAGATCATAACAAAGATAAATAAAAAAGAGAGCCAACGCGTGAGCCGTGTGTCAGGAAGCAGCACCCGGATACGGAAAAAGAAAAGGGTGTGCATCAGGGTGTAAATTGTCAGAAAAAAGAGTATAAATTTTGTCATATCAGCTATGTAGCTATGTAGGGTGGACTAAGCGATAGCGTGTCCACCTATTCCGTTTTATAAAACGGCGGACACGCTAGCGATTAGCTATGTAGTGTGGACTAAGTGATAGCGTGTCCACCTATTCCGTTTTATAAAACGGCGGACACGCTATCGCTTAGTCCGCCCTACAATTTTTTTATTTCCCTTCCCTTCATGGAAGGGACGGGGGTTAGATTTCGGAGAACTTAACAGCCCCCCTTTATGAAAGGGGGAGATAAGAGAGTGCGTAACGTGAGTTATATAATTACCTATCATGTTCTATTCAGAGCGTCAACAGATATCCCCTTTCTTTTCATGCTTTATATAGAGGGAGAGGGGGATTTTTTCATACCATCCTGAAAATCCCCTTTACTCCCTCTTTACAAAAAGGGAAAATAAACTGCTTAATTAAATACTTGACATATTGTTATTTTTTAATATATATTTGCTATTAGCTTATGTACAGAATTTCTGAATCTGATTTACCATTACTTGTGTGGAAAGACTGCTCTGTCAATTTAATTCTGAAGGATAAAATACGGAGACCTGAGGGGTTTTAAAACCCCTCAGGTCTTTACCCGTCAGAATTAAATTGACAGAGTACTACTGCTTTGTTTCAACTAAAATTGCGGGCATTTCACCGGGATGCCGGGTTACGCTCCGCTGACCCGACCTGCAATTTCAGATGAAATGAAGCGCTGTCAAAATTTTTAACTTTAAACCCAAAATTAGGATGATGAAAATGAGGTCAATGGTGCAAACAAAAAAAAGGAAGTGTTTCATGGCAGGAGCGGCGGCAGTGGCAATAGCGTTTATTTTCGCGTTTTCCGCATTCGGAGAAGATACAAAGACAATTCGGATTGCCACGCCGTCATGGGATGGACAGACAAACAAAGATGGAACAGGGATACTTTTTGAGATTGTCAAAACTGTGTATGAACCTGAAGAAATCAAAATGGAATATCAGATCGTTCCATGGGAACGTGCCGAAAAAATGATAGCTGAAGAGAAAGCTGACGCCATGGTAAGCGCGCGAAAGAAAGAAGGGCGTATTACTCCGAAATATCCCATGTGGGTAGAGCATAAGATGGCAGTATTCAAAAAAGATAAAATCAGATGGGAAGGTATCAGATCTTTTAACGACAGGACAGCGGTATGGCTCCGGGGGTATGATGAACATCTGAATGAACACTTAAAGGATGTAAAATTTAAAAAGTGGTATGAAGTTGATCACTACGATCAGTTGTGGGGAATGCTTGAAAAAGAGAGAGCGGACTTTTATATTGATATCCTTGTTGATATTGATAATTATATCAAAAAAGCTAAAATAGACATGACGCCTTATCAGCTGGAAATGATGTGGTATGATAATTCTTATATGTCCTTTTCAAAATCCGACAAGTCAAAGAAACTGGTTGAAATTTATGACAGGCGAATCATGGAATTATTCAAATCAGGCGAACTGGAGAAGCTGTTCAAAAAATGGAATGTCCGGTTTGAACCTGATGCATGGAAAGAATAAACCGTAAGAAATGTAGGGCGGACTAAGCGGAGCGTGTCCGCCGTTACATAGAAGTAGGGCGGACTAGGCGGAGCGTGTCCGCCACTTTAACTTTAGAGGTAGGGCGGACTAAGCGGAGCGTGTCCGCCATTACTTTAACCTTAGAGATAGGGCGGACTAAGCGGAGCGTGTCCGCCATTACTTTAACCGCAGGTGGACACGCTCCGCTTAGTCCACCCTACATACTACATACTGACAAACATGACTGATTCATTTCACAATAACTATATTTCTGATTTGGTAGAACTTCTTCAATACCGGGCAGCGCAGGAACCGGAAAGAACAGCCTGTATTTTTTTGAAAGATGGTGAAGAAGAAGAGGGGCGTCTGACATACAGGGATTTGGATGCCCGGGCCCGTTCGATTGCAGGCTGTTTACAGGCGGTAAAGGCGAAAGGAGAACGGGCATTGCTGCTTTATCCCCCGGGACTGGAATATATTGCCGGGTTTTTCGGATGTCTGTATGCCGGAGTGATTGCCGTTCCTGCTTATCCGCCGCATCCCGCCCGGCTTGCCCGTACCCTTCCAAGACTGAGAGCAATCATACAAAGCGCTGAACCGCTGATATTGATGACCACCTCATCCATTGTGTCGGATATTGCCAAAACTTTTATAAACACTGCTTTAACGAATCTAAGCCCCAGTGTAAAAAAACTGCTGCAAAAGAGCTCCCTTCTATTTCTCTGAAAATATTGGGCAATAAACTGCTGCGGAAAATTTTGTTTTTTAAATACCGCGAATTCGGGGAGATGCAATGGCTTACCACCGATGATATTTTGCGCGGGCAGTCCGCAGACTGGAAAAAACCGGCTTTGGATCAGGATTCACTTGCGTTTCTTCAATACACATCCGGCTCCACAGGTAATCCCAAAGGAGTAATGGTCAGTCATGGGAATCTGCTCTTCAACTCCGCGCTGATTTCCCGTTCTTTTGAGACATCGCCGGATGATGTAGGCGTCATCTGGCTGCCACCGTATCATGATATGGGGCTGATTGGCGGAATATTACAGCCTATTTATAGAGGCTTTCCGGTTGTCTTAATGTCGCCTGTGGCGTTTCTTCAGAAACCCTTCCGATGGCTTCAGGCAATTTCGCGATACAAAGCCACACTGAGCGGGGAACCCAATTTTGCATATAATTTGTGTACCCGGAAAATTACGCGGGAACAAAAGGCTGACCTTGATTTAAGTTCATGGAAAATAGCATTTAACGGGGCAGAGCCGATTCGCCCTGATACGCTGGATCGGTTTTCAGATGCGTTCGGATCCTGCGGATTTCGCAGAGAGACGTTTTATCCATGTTATGGTCTGGCAGAAGGCACGCTGATTGTCTCCGGCGGGGCTGTAAATGAGCAGCCGGTATTGATGGATGTGAACGCCGAGGCATTGGAAAATCATAAGGTGATTCCTGCGGAAAAAGAAGAGCCAAACCCGCATACCCTGATCGGATGCGGAACCAACCTGAGCGGACAGAAGATTCTGATTGTCAATCCAGAGTCCTTTAAACCATGCCTGCCGGATGAGATCGGAGAAATCTGGGTTTCAGGCAAAAGTGTTGCCCGCGGCTACTGGAAGCGTCCTGAAGATACCAGAGCCACGTTTCAGGCATATCTGTCTGATACTGGCGAGGGTCCGTTTTTACGCACCGGAGATATGGGGTTTCTTCACAAGGGCGAACTGTTTGTTACCGGAAGGTTGAAAGACCTGATCATCATCCGGGGACGCAACCATTATCCCCAGGATATTGAGATGACTGTTGAAAAAAGCTATCCCAGACTGAGACCCGGATGCAGCGCGGCATTTGAAGTGGAAATCAGGGGAGAAAAACGTCTGTTTGTTGCTGCTGAAATCGAACGGCGTTTCGGAGAACGGCGCGTTCAGAGACAGGAAAAAAGTTCAGAACGCCGCAGACTCCCCAGACGACAATACACGGAACTGCCGGATTACAATCTGGAAAAAAATGAACCGCCGGATGTTACAAAGGCGGTCGAGGCGATTCGCAGAGCTGTATCAGAGGAGCATGAACTTCAGGTTTACGGCGTTTTACTGCTGAAAATCGGCAGTATTCCCAAAACATCAAGCGGCAAGATTCAGCGGCACGCATGCAGAGAAGGTTTTCTGAAAGAAACACTGGAAATTGTCGGAAAAAGCATCATGGGAGAGAGCCAAATCCAGGAGCGGAAGACCCGCGGGGTTTTAAAAACCCCGCAGGTCTCTCCGATTCTGAATCTGATTTCCGCTGTAACAAAGATAGCCCCGTCTGAACTGAACCCGGATAAACCCCTGACTGCTCTGGGAATTGATTCCATGATGGCAATCGAATTGAACCACAGCATTGAGACGGAACTGGGGATTACTCTGCCCCTGACCAGACTTCTTGAAGAGGTGACAATCAGCCAGTTATCAGCGGAGATCGCTTCTCTGATGAGTGCAAAAATCAGCGGCAGCAAATCTTTGCAAGGGAGTGCAAAAATTAGCGATAGCGTATTTTTGCAGCCTGAAAGGACGCAAAAATCAGCGGCGACAAATCTTTGCAGCCATGGGAGAGTCCGCTATCCTATAATCAGAAATCTCTCTGGTTCATGAACCGTCTGGCGCCGGACAGTGCAGCGTATAATGTTTCTTTTGCAGTCCGAATCCGCTCAGAAGTGGATATTTCCGCGTTACAGCGTACATTTCAGCAGATTGTTGACCGTCATCCGAGCCTGCGGACCACATACATCATGAAAAATGACGGACCTGTTCAGCAGATTCATCCTGAGTCCAAAGATTTTTTTGAAATAATTGAAGCATCTGCATGGAATGAAGAGGCAATTTACAATTACCTGCTTACTGAAAGCCGTCGTCCGTTTGATCTTGAAAATGGTCCGGTTATCCGGGTAACAAACCTCCTCAGGCATGATTGCCATATCCTGCTGCTGAATATCCACCATATTGCAACAGATTTGTGGTCGTTTTCCCTGATACTGGATGAACTGGATCAGTTATATCCCAAAGCCGGGACAGAGAAAAACCTTAGGATTTCAGAGCAGGCTTCTTACAGTGATTATGTCCGATGGCAGGCGAAGATGCTTTCAGACGCCGAAGGGGAACGTTTGTGGAATTACTGGAAACAGCGGCTTTCCGGGCAGGTTCCGATACTGAATCTGCCGACAGATTTTCCCCGTCCTGCGGTTCAGACCTATAACGGCGATGTCTGCGTCTTTGAAATAGACAAATCTCCTGTTCAGAAACTCAAATCATTCTCCCGGTCTTCAAATACCACCCTTTTTGTAACCATCCTGACAGGGTTTCAGATATTGCTGCACCGTTACACAGGTCAGGATGATATTCTCACAGGCGCGCCGGCTGCCGGAAGAACCGAAAGCCGGGTTTGCAGGGGTTTTGGGCTATTTTGTCAATCCTGTCGTGATCAGATCTGATTTATCCGGCAATCCGACATTTTCCGCTCTTCTGAATCAGGTACGGCAGACCGTGCTGGAGGCTCTGGAGCATCAGGATTATCCGTTTCAGCTTCTGGTGGAGCGTCTTCAGCCCAAGCGTGATACTGCTTATTCTCCGGTCTTTCAGACCATGTTTGTTTTGCAGAAACCATACCGGGTTGATGCATCTGCCCCGTTTGTTATGAAAAAAAACGGAACCGTGATGAAATTGGGCGGGCTGGAAATGGAATCCGTGGAGATTCAGGAACAGATTGCCCAGTTTGATCTGACCCTGACTATGGCTGAAACCGGGGGAATGTTACTCGCTTCTTTTGAATATAACACAGATTTGTTCAAACCAGATACCATTGCCAGGATGTCAGAGCATTTGAAAATGTTACTGGAGAGCATCGCCCGGAATCCGGATCAGACAATTTCACAACTGCAGATGCTGACACCGGCGGAGCAGCATCGCTTATTGGTGCAGTTCAATGATACAGCCGCAGCATATCCGCAGAATGAAACCGTTGTTGATCTGTTTGAAAAGCAGGCGATCCAGTCTCCGGAGCATATTGCTGTTCTGTTTGAAAATACCCGGTTGACTTACCGGCAGTTGAATGAAACCTCAAACCGGATTGCACATTTTTTAAAAGAAAAGTTTCAGATTCAGCCTGAGGATCGCGTGGGACTCCTTTTGGATCGTTCGGAGCATCTCATCACAGGGATCATGGGAATTTTAAAAGCAGGGGGCGCGTATGTTCCAATGGAACCTGCATATCCTGAAGAGCGGATACTCCATATCATCACGGACAGCGGGTGCAAAGCAGTTCTTTCAACCTGCGGAATTTCGGATAAACTGAACAGTAAGGCAGCTTTTATTGATATTCGCAATATTCATCATGAAAACATAGCAAACCCTCAGAATGCTGTATCACCGCATCATCTGGCATATATCATTTATACATCAGGATCAACCGGCATTCCCAAAGGAGTCGCAATTGAACATGCTCATCTGTATGATTATGTCAATACTTTTATCAATGAATTCAAAATCAGTTCTCATGACAGAATTTTGCAGCAGAATACCATTACTTTTGATGCTTCTGTGGAGGAGATATACCCCGCGCTCTGCACCTCAGCAACAATCGTAATATCCCGCAATCCCAAAGAATTAGATACGATACTTTCTGATATGATTCAGCATCGCGTTACAGTCGCAAGTCTTTCACCGCTGGCAGTATATTATCTGAATATGAATACCGGCGCGGAGGAAGAACTGAGCAGTCTCAGAATTCTGATAAGCGGCGGCGATACTCTTTATCCGTCTTATATAAACAATCTTTATGGAAAGACAGTTATTTATAACACCTACGGACCCACAGAGACAACGGTCTGTGCGACCTATCATAAAATTGAATCTCTGAATGACCCTCTGCCAATAGGCAAGCCGATTGCGAACCGTCAGATTTATATTCTTGATTCCAATCTGAATCCTGTTCCGATAGGGGTGTTCGGAGAATTATGTATCGGAGGGAAAGGAGTAACCCGAGGTTATCTGAACCGGGATGAACTTACAAGAGAAAAAATTATTCCGAATCCCTTCAAAGCTGGCGACTATATGTTCCGTACCGG
Organism: uncultured delta proteobacterium; assembly: GCA_963806835.1. Taxonomy (GTDB): domain Bacteria; phylum Desulfobacterota; class Desulfobacteria; order Desulfobacterales; family CAWEAR01; genus CAWEAR01. The sequence continues at coordinate 186,079 of CAWEAR010000040.1, read as the reverse complement.
GGATCTGGGCAGGTGGCTGCCGGATGGAACTGTTGAATTCAGAGGACGCAATGACAATCAGGTCAAGATTCGCGGCTATCGGATTGAACTTGGGGAGATTGAAAACCAGCTTCTCAGACACCATAGTGTCACTCAGGCTGCTGTGATTGCCGGAAAATTCAGAGGGAACATGAATGAACTGGCTGCTTATTTTACCGGCAATGAAGAACTGAGTGTTGAAGAACTGCGGAATCATCTGAAGGGATCTCTTCCTGATTATATGATACCTTCGTATTTTATTATGACAGAGAAGTTTCCAACCCTGCCAGGCGGAAAAATTGACCGCAATGCTCTGCCTGCTCCCGAAGCTCTTCGTCCCCGGTTGGAAACCGGATATGTCACGCCTCAGACTCAGGCTGAAGAGCGTATTGCCCAAATCTGGCGTGAGATTCTCCAATTGGAAAAAGTGGGGATCCATGATAATTTTTTTGATCTGGGCGGTCATTCATTGCTGATAGTTCAGGTTCACAGCAGGCTGAAGGAAGTTTTTCATGAGAATCTTACTCTGGTTGAGATGTTTCAATATCCGACCATACATACTCTTGCCAGCCGATTAAGCCGGGAACCGGAAAAACAGACTTCCTCAGTTGGAACGGATCGGGGAGAGCATCGTCTGAGCCGCATGGCTGTGAGAAAACAGCAGAGCCAATCCAGACAAAACCATCGGAGAAAAGACTAAGTACATATAACAGTAAATCCGCTCCAGATTTTTTTGTGTCTTTGTGTCTTAGTGGTAAAAGACGCATAAAACACAAAGACACCAAGGCGCAAAGACACGAAGCATATTTATTATTTCAGATACTAAGTTTCTTTAAGAAACTTAGTATCTTGCCAGTGCTGAAGGTGAAAAAAGAATGAATCCATCAGATATTAAAAAATTCGGCGATTCAGCTATCGCAATTATCGGGATGTCCGTGCGTTTTCCAGGGGCAGATACCATTGACGCTTTTTGGGAAAATCTGAAAAACGGCGTGGAATCCATAAGATTTTTTACAGATGAAGAACTGATTGAATCAGGTACAGACGCCGCGCTTCTGAAAAAGCCTGATTATGTGAAAGCAAAAGGGATTTTATCTGACATTGAGCAGTTTGACGCTGCATTTTTCGGATTTAGTCCGAGAGAGGCGTCTCTAACTGATGTGCAGCACAGGATTTTTTTGGAATGTGCATGGAACGCGCTTGAATCTGCCGGTTATGTCCCTGCGCCTGATAACAGGCTGATTGGCGTATATGCCGGTTCAGGAATGAATACCTATTTCCTTAACAATCTCTATCCCTCTTCAAACCATACTAAGACTGCCGATGCCTATCAGTTTGTCATATCCAATGACAAAGATTTTCTGCCTACAATCACCGCCTACAAACTCAACCTGAAAGGTCCGGCTGTCTGCATTCAGACTGCCTGTTCCACCTCATTGGTCGCGGTTCACATGGCATGTCAGGGGATTCTGAACGGCGAATGTGATATGGCACTGGCAGGAGGCGTTTCAATAGATGTTCCGCATAAAACCGGGTATTTGTACGAAGAAGGGATGATACTTTCCCCGGACGGACACTGCCGGGCGTTTGATGCCAAAGCCGGAGGAACAACTGTTGGCAACGGGTGCGGAATTGTGGTGCTGAAACAGCTTGAAGATGCCTTAAAAGACCGTGATTCTATCTATGCGGTCATCAGAGGATCAGCGATCAACAATGACGGTTCTCTGAAAGTCGGGTTTACTGCTCCGAGTCTGGAAGGTCAGGCATCGGTCATTGCTGAGGCGCAGGCTGTTGCAGGGGTTGATCCGGAAACCATTTCCTACATTGAGGCGCATGGAACCGGAACCGTTCTCGGAGATCCGATTGAAATTGCCGCGCTCACCCAGGCGTTTCATACCAATAAAACCGGATTCTGCGCCATTGGCTCGGTTAAAACCAACATCGGGCATCTCGATTCTGCTGCCGGCGTTGCCGGGCTGATCAAAACCGCGCTTGCTCTGAAGAATAAAATGATTCCTCCAAGCCTGAACTTTGAAAACCCAAATCCCAAAATTGATTTTGTAAAGAGTCCGTTTTATGTGAATACAGGGCTGACAGAATGGAAGAGAAACGGCTCAACCCCCCGGAGAGCCGGAGTCAGTTCTTTTGGCATCGGCGGAACAAACGCCCATGTTGTTTTAGAAGAATTTGAACAGGAACCCCTGAAATCCGAAAATCAGCATCAGTTACTGCTGGTATCTGCAAGAAGCGAAGCCGCATTGGATAAAGCATCCGTAAATCTGGCAGACTACCTTAGTCATCATGCGGATATTAATCTGGCAGATGTGGCATATACGCTGCAAACCGGAAGAAAACATTTCAATCACCGGCGGATAGCCATATCCCGGAATATCCGGGATGCTGAAGCCGCGATTAGGAAAGCAGAACGATTTCCCAAGATTGAAAAACTCATGGCGACTGAAGGCTCTGAAGTTCCGGTGGTCTTCATGTTTCCGGGACAGGGGGCGCAATATGTCCGTATGGGCGCTGGGCTGTATCATAGCGAGCCGCTATTTTGCAAAACTGTTGACCAGATGCGCGGAAATTCTCAAACCACGTTTAAAACTTGATATTCGGGATATTCTTTATCCACAGCCTGACACAGAAGATGCAGATTCAGCACAGATAAATCAGACGGTTATTGCCCAGGCTGCCCTGTTTACTGTTGAATATGCCCTTGCCCGGTTGTGGATGGCATGGGGAATTCATCCGCAGGCAATGATCGGACACAGCATCGGCGAATATACAGCAGCATGTATTGCCGGGGTCTTTTCTTTGGAAGACGCCTTGTTTCTGGTTGCAGAGCGTGGTCTTATGATGCAGAAAATGCAGCCCGGGTCTATGATTGCGGTTCCGATTTCTGAAACAGAGGCGCGGAACCTGATTTCAGAGTTTCAGGGGGTATCCTTATCAGCAGTCAACAGCCCGTCTCTTTGCGTACTTTCTGGATCAGCAGAGGCGATTAATGCTTTGACAAATCATCTGACGGAACAGGGAAAGGAATACCGGCGTCTGCATACGTCTCATGCGTTTCATTCAGATATGATGACGCCCGTGATGACACCCTTTACCGCTCTTGTCAGACAGGTGCGTCTGAATCAACCTGAAATTCCTTATATTTCCAATGTAACCGGCGATTGGATCACCCCGGAACAGGCAACAGATCCGGAATACTGGACAACTCATCTTCGCCGGACTGTGCGGTTTTCTGACGGCATCCGGGAATTGTTAAAACGATCTCCGCAGGTTCTGTTGGAAGCGGGTCCCAGGACGGATGATGGGAACCCTTGTCATGCAACATGATGCAGGCGAAAATGTTCTCCTGAACTCTATGCGGCATCCTCAGGATACTCAGCCGGACTCAGCAGTCCTGCTGATGACTCTCGGAAAACTCTGGCTTTCCGGCGTTGCCATTGACTGGCACGGCGTTCATGAACATGAAGAACGGTATCGCATACCATTGCCCACATATCCGTTTGAACGAAAACGCTGTTGGATAGAGAGACCACTGCAACTGACAAATAGTCAGCCCCCGGAAACCGGCAAAAAAAATGACATAGCCGACTGGTTTTATATTCCGTCATGGAAACGTTCACCCCTTCCCCCGCAACCGGGTGCGGGTCTCCGAATTGCCTCTCCTTGTCTGGTCTTTATCAATGAAGCTGATATAGGTTCACGACTGATCCATCGGCTGAAGCAGGAGTGTAAGGATGTTATCTTTGTGAGAGCAGGAGATCGGTTTTCCGAAATAACATCCCGGGAATATACATTTAATTTCACCCATTATGAAGAGTATGACAAACTCCTGAATTCGCTCATTGCTTCCGGCAGGACGCCTGCAACGATTCTCTGTTTACAAAGCCTGACTGATAAAGAAACAGATACAGAAAGGAATCACGGCGATCTTCACTATATGTACAATATGCTTGCATTGGCCCAGTCAATCGGAAAACAGAATATCACAACGAATATCCGAATCATGGTTGTATCCAACGGAATGCAGGATATTGCAGGGGAGGGGATCCGGTTTCCTGAAAAAGCAGCCATGCTCGGTCCCGTTAAAATTATTCCTCTTGAATATCCGAACATCCGTTGCCGCTATATTGATGTGGAGATTCCCGAACACGGAATTCAGGATGAACACCGGCTTATTGAACAGCTCATCCGGGAAATTGCTGCGGAATCTGATGAACCTGTTGTTGCTTTACGCGGTATGTATCGCTGGATACAGACCGCGAGCCGATCCGGCTGGAAGCCCGGAAAGATCAGAAAACAAGACTTAGGAAAAACGGCGTTTATCTGATAACCGGCGGATTCGGGGGCATGGGTCTTGTCTTTGCAGAATATCTTGCAAAAACAGTTCAGGCAAAACTGATTCTCATCGGCAGATCAGTTTTTTCTGAAAAAGATAAATGGGATGAATGGATTACAGAACATAACGGAGAGGATGAAATCAGCATAAAGATTCGCAAAATAAAGGAGATTGAGGGGTATGGCTCAGAAGTTCTTCTGTTGAGAGCTGATGTTGCTGATTATGAACAGATGCGGAATGTTACTGCTCAGTCTCATGCGCGGTTCGGACAGATTAACGGCGTGATTCATACTGCGGGACTTGCAGATTATGCCGGAGTAATTCAGCGGAGAACCGGAGAGATGACTGAGCAGGTGCTTTGTCCCAAAGTAAGAGGGGACTCTGATCTTGGACAGCATTTTGAAAGATGAGCATCCGGATTTTTTCATCTTGTGTTCCTCGCTTGGCAACATTCTTTATAAAGAGAATTTCGGACAGGTCGCTTATAATGCGGCAAATGAGTTTCTGGATGCGTTTGCCTGATTACAAGACCATGACCAAAGGCATATTAACGGTATCTGTGAACTGGGATGACTGGCAGGAAGTGGGAATGTCGGTCTAAGGCATTAAAACAAAGATGGGGAAAAGAAAGAGGGCTTTCTGACGACTTCCTCATGAATTTTCTTCAGAACGGAATATTGCCCTCGGAAGGGGCGGAGGTTCTCAGTCGCATCCTTGAATCAGATCAGCCGCGAATCATGGTATCCACCATGGATTTGAAGGCTCTGATGCAAAATAATATTGCGACCAAGCAAGCAGGTTGGGGTGAGGTACGAACCCCAACAAATCAGGATACAAAATGTCGGGGTTCGCTCCGCTCACCCCAACCTACAGAACAAGGGGATAGCGATTCTGCGTCCTTTGAAAATGAAACGCAGAGGACGCTTGCTGAAATATGGCAGAAATTATTGGGAATTCAGAAGATAGAAATATGTGGCAATTTTTTTGATTTGGGCGGACACAGCCTTATTGCCGTGCGGCTGATAAGTCAGATTGAAGAGTGCATGGGCGTCAGAATTGCTCCGGCCGAGATTTACAGTTATCCGACAATTAAAGAACTGGCTGCACAGATTCAGTCTAAATCCGGCTCACCGAGGCAACCCCCTGAAAATTTCAAACCGCCGATGGTGGGTATTCAGCCTTATGGAGAAAAGACGCCCTTTTTCTTTATGCACGCAGCAGAAGGGAATGTATTCTGCTACAATGAACTGAGCCGTGAATTGGGAATGAATCAGCCGTTTTACGGACTGAAGGCATTTGGAATCGCTCCGGACACTTCGCCGCTCTCCAATGTCAAAGAGATCGTGGAAACCTATACAGAGGCTATCCGTAAGGTTCAGCCCAAAGGTCCCTATATTCTGGGTGGGCATTGTCTGGGAGGCGCGATTGCTTATGAGATAGCTCAACATCTCAGAAAACAGGGAGAAGATATATCGCATCTGATTATCATTGACGGTTACGCTCCGCCGTTGTTCCAGCACGTATTGCCAAAGACGATGAAATAATGGATATGCTTGAATTTTCTCATACAATTACCGGTACCTTTTAATGCAGAACTTTTTCCGTTTTACTGTGAAGCCCGGAATATCAGCCCTGAGGCTGGCATTACAGGCGTGTATCATGATTTTCAGACACTTTCTTATGAGGAGCGGCTGCATCTTTTACAGGAGTGTATTCAGAAAACAGAATTAAATCTGAATATTGATGTTGAATATCTGGATCGGGCTTTTCAGGTTTACCGGAGCATCTGCGCCATGTTTCGCGGTATTCATGAGATTGAACATTATGATGGTTCTGTGCTTTTTTTCCGCGCAAAGACGAACCCCGGGACCCGGGGAAGACCTGACTCTGGGATGGGGTGAATATGTTTCTGATATTAAAATATATGATATTCCGGGTAATCATTTTACCATTCTTACGAAACCGAATGTCCGAATACTGGCAAATCACATGGAAGTCAGGATACCCTGAAATAAGCCGAGTTTCTGTAAGAAACTCGGCTTCTTTTTATTCTGTTTCTCACTTTAGGATTTGACAATCAGGCAGGAAGCGTCAGTTCTAAAAGGAGAATTCTCATGAAAACAAAAAAAAACAGCATAAAACAGAAAATGGGCAAGGTTACGATGATTATGATCCTTGTATCGCTCTTTATATCAGGTTTATTCAGTACTTATGATTTTTTTCGTGAAGATCAGAGACTCAGAAGTGATTTTGAAGAGATGATTTCTCCGATTGCAGATCGTCTCGCCCCGAATCTCCGGGATCCTTTGTGGGTTACCAATATGTCTCAGATTGAAATCCTGATTCAGTCGGAAATGTCCAACAAACGGATATATGCGGTGATTGTCCGGGAGGCGGATAAAAAGATATTTTGCGCTATGCAGAGGGATAAAGACTGGAATATTGTCAAATCAGACGGAAATATTTCAGGCACCTATGTGATTCGGAAGGCGGATATTATTTATGAAGGAGACAGCATCGGCGAGGCGGAGATTTATTTCAGCACCCGTTTTATAAATAATGCCCTGAAAAAATTAACCATTGCACTGCTGATCAGGGTGCTGATGCTGAGTTTCTGTATGGTCAGTATTCTTCTGACAGTTGTACATTTTTTTCTGATAAAACCATTGTCTGTTGTCATATCGGGACTGAGTACTGTAGGAAACGAAATCAGCGAAGCATCCAGCCGCATCAGTGTTGTCAGCCGGGAACTTTCCGAAGGCGCGGTAAAGCAGGCTTCGGCTGTTGAAGAAACTTCATTCTCTTTTGAAGAGATCAGTTCTATAACTCGCCAGAATGTAGAACATGCCAATCATGCAAACCAGTTGATGTGTGAAACTGCCTCGTTGACCAATGAGGTTGCTGATTCGATGAAAGACTTGATCATTTCCATAGAGGAAATATCCGAAGCAAGCAAAGAAACCCGGAAAATTATCAGAACCATTGATGAAATTTCATTTCAGACCAATCTGCTGGCTCTGAATGCGGCAGTTGAAGCAGCCAGGGCAGGTCAGGCAGGCGCGGGATTTGCCGTGGTCGCTGACGAAGTAAGAAATCTGGCGATGCGCTCAGGTGCGTCAGCCAAAAATATAACGGAAATTATTGAAACTTCGATTGTGAGAATAAAAAAAGGGATTGAGATGGTATATAAAGCCGGTGAAGTATTTACGGAAGTCGCAGGGCGATCAAAAAAAGCAGGAGAACTGTTCAACGAGGTTGTAAGATTCTCCCGCGAACAGGATCAGGGAATCTCCGAAATCAGCACAGCCATGTCAAAAATTAATCTTGTAACCCAGGAAAATGCAGCCAGGTCCGAAGAAACCACAGCCGCTATTGAAGATATAACGAATCAGATAGGGACCATGAAGTCTTTTGTCAAAGAACTGGTGATATTAATCGGGGCAAGAAAATCTGTCAGAATTTTCCCTGGTTCCCACGCTTTGCGTGGGAACGGGTTTTAAACTATTTCAAAGGTTTTGCTTCATCAATCAGCATGATCGGAATATCATCTCTGATCTGATACAAAAGTTTGCACTTATCACATATCAGCCCGTCTTCTTTATCATTCAGATGAATCTCTCCTTTGCATTTTGGACAGGCAAGAATATCAAGCAGTTCTTTTTTTATTGGCATAATTTGTATTCCCTTAATAAGAGATATAGGAGCTTAAAGCTCCTGTCTAAAATTCGATAATCAAGTTTTTAAAAGCTCCGTTAGGAGCGTTATATTTGTAGCAATTATATCGTCGATGTTTTAAAAGCTCCGTAGGAGCGATATATCTGACAACGGTTTTGCTCTGTGATAAAAAATATAACGCTCCTACGGAGCTTTTTTAAATAGGGGATTGGCATCTGCTACAAATATAACGCTCCTACGGAGCTTTTAAAAGAACTTGATTTGCTTTTAGCCATGACATTTATGTCATGGCTAATTTCATGGTATTTTTATCCGATAATCATAATTACATCACCTGTTGCAAGCTCTGAGCCTTTCTGAACACGAATATCTTTCACGGTTCCGGCTACAGTGCTGATTACCTCATTCTCCATCTTCATAGCCTCCATTACCGCAACGGTCTGCCCTGCTTTAACCTGATCCCCTACATTCACTTTAACCACGATAATCAAACCTGGAATCTGGGCAATAATCGTACCGCTTCCAACAGCCGTTGTCGGTGCAGAAGAGGCTGGTTTGAAGCGCCGCAGGAGCCGCTTTTACCTGCTTAACAGCCGGTGCTCCGCCGGATTCCACATCAGCATAGTTTTCAATCAGAACCTCATAAGATTTTCCGTTGACAATAACGCGGGCAAGTCCGTTGCTGATCTCACCCACCTGTGTTTCAAATTTTTTATCATTGATTGCAATATTATATTTCATCTTAAATATTCCTGTAATAAGAAGTCATGTAGGGTGGACTAAGCGATAGCGTGTCCACCTTTTTCATTGTATAAAATGGCGGACACGCTGCGCTTAGTCCGCCCTACATAAAACTACATAAAACGGCGGACACGCTGCACTAGTCCGCCCTACATAAAACTACATAAAACGGCGGACACGCTGCGCTTAGTCCGCCCTACATAAAACTACATAAAACGGCGGACACGCTGCGCTTAGTCCGCCCTACATAAAACTACATAAAACGGCGGACACGCTGCGCTTAGTCCGCCCTACTTCCCTCTATCTCTTAATTTCCCGGTTAAAAACAAGAAAACGCTCTCCCATACTTTTTTCCCGACCATTCTGCGCCCATGCTGTCATCTGCCGGGGATTTGACAAATCACATGAGAATGACAGGTCGGAGTTTGCGGAAGTGCATATCAAGCGTAACAGCAATTGCCGCCGCGACCTCGGGCGAAATATCCTTTTCTGTCTGATCCGGCTTTGTTTCTTCCTTTGGTTTGGATTCAGTTTTATCAGCATCTTTTTTATCCATATACTGAAAAATCCAGCCGGAGAGCATCATCCCGATCATCAGAACAGAGAGGACAATGAACACGCCGAAGAACCGGATAAAAAGAGTTCCCATTGCATATCCCCAGAAAGAATCTTTTGGACCCCGACAATGAATATTTTGCCGTCAGCAGCTCCGTCAGCGTCAAACTCTCCACCGTCTTTAACCGGAATAACAATAGCACGGATACGCCCTGATAAACCGATATTTTCGGCATTAGAATTCATCCATGGCACCTGAAGTTTTTCATTAAAAATCCAGTATTCCGTAGAACTGGTAAAAAAATCAGATGTAAGTGAAACCTTGACCTCCGCTCCCGGAGCAACGTCTCTGATTTCAATTGTAAAAAGTGCGGATTTAAAATCTTTGACATCTGCTTCAGGACGTTTTGCCTGATAAAAATCCATGCCGCTGACCTTAACCAGTTTTCCGCCTGTAACCTCAAAGTCAACAAGAACGCTTGTACTTTTTGCACGGGGAATATATTTTGCAGTGATTTTATTCCCTTCAATTGTAAAGACCGGCTCAGGTTTTTCCCGATCATCTCCGAAAGCCGCCCACGATACACAGGGGATTATGAACGAACCAATCAGAACAATAATCATCCCTGTCAGACACAGTTTATTTTTTATTCTATTCATCTCCCCTCCTTATTGAAACATTGCAATAAACATACCCGCAGCAGCAGCCGAGCCGATAACTCCGGCAAGATTGGGTCCCATTGCGTGCATAATCAGCCAGTTGTCGGGATCTTCTTTGACTCCCTCTACCTGAGTAACCCGCGCAGACATCGGCACCGCAGAGACTCCGGCTGATCCGATGAGCGGATTCATCTTTTCTTTCAGAAAGATATTCATAATATGAACTGTCAGAATACCGCCGAATGTACAGATAACAAAATCCAACAGACCAAAGCCGAAGATAAGCAGGGGCTTCCAGGTCAGAAACACATCCGCCTGCATGGTTGCCCCGACAGAGACTCCCAGAAAGATGGTAACAATATTCATCAAGGGCGTTCTGTGCTGTTTCAGAGAGACGCTTGACAACACCGCATTCACGCATGAAATTGCCGAACATAAACATTCCCATCAACGGCGCAACTGGCGGAATAAGCAGAATGATAAAAACAGATGCAATCAGCGGAAAAAGGAGTTTTTCTCTGGCTGATACATGCCTGAACTGCCGCATTCTGATTCTGCGCTGCGCCTTAGTCGTCATCAGTCGCATAATCGGCGGCTGAATCAGGGGAACCATTGCCATATAAGAATAAGCTGCCAAAGCATTTGCTCCGAGAAGATGGGGAGCAAGTTTCGTTGTCAGATAAATTGTAGTGGGTCCGTCTGCACCGCCGATAATTGCCACAGACGCGGCTTCTTTAAGAGTAAATCCGAAAAAGAGCGTTCCCATATACGTGATAAAAACCCCAAGCTGCGCGCCTGCGCCTACAATCAGGGTCTTGGGATTAGCGATCATAGGACCGAAATCGGTCATTGCCCCTAATCCGAGAAAAATGACGCACGGAATAATCTCCCATTGAACCCCGTATTTGTAGAAAAATCGGAGCAGTTCAGGTGTTCCGTGTTCACCGAATCCCATCATCGGAGCAAGGGGAAAATTTACAAGAAAGATGCCAAAGCCAATAGGAACAAGCAGCAAAGGCTCATACTCCTTTGCCACTGCCAGATAAAGAAAAAGGAAGGCAATCGCCATCATAATCAGTTCTTTAACGGCAAAATGCGGAATCCCTGTCTGTGTAAGAAGGATTCCCTTGATAAGTTCAAATACCTGATCCCAGGACATAAATAAAAAACCTCCTGTAAATAGTGAGAATTTGGAATTATTCACAATTCAACTTCCCAATTCTCAATTTCTTCATTCCTACTTCTACAGTGGAATATTTCCATGTTTCTTCGGCGGATTGGTTGCCCGTTTGGTTTTAAGCATTCTGAGAGCCTCAATAATTCTTGGAGCGGGTATCCGCCGGGTCTATTACATCATCAATATAACCCATTTCAGCGGCTTTATACGGATTGGCGAATTTATCCCGATAATCCTGAATAAGCCGCTTGCGCTCTGCATTTGCATCCTGAGCATTTTTAATCTCATTTCTGAAGATAATATTAACTGCTCCCTCTGCTCCCATAACCGCAATCTCTGCATTTGGATAAGCGATATTTATATCCCCCCGTATATGTTTGGAACTCATAACGCAATATGCGCCGCCATAAGCTTTACGGGTAATCAGGGTAATACGCGGAACAGTCGCTTCGCAGAACGCATAAATCAGCTTTGCACCGTGCTTGATAATTCCGCCGTATTCCTGATGAGTACCCGGCAGAAATCCCGGCACATCTTCGTAAATAATCAGGGGAATATTGAACGCATCGCAGAAACGGACAAACCTCGCTCCTTTGACAGAAGCATCAATATCAAGGCACCCTGCCATGAAATTCGGCTGATTAGCGATAATTCCGACAGACATTCCGTCCATTCTGGCAAATCCGACCACAATATTTTTTGCCCAGTGTTCATGCACTTCAAAAAAATAGCCGTTATCCACATTTGAGTGGATAATATCACGAATATCATACGGTTTATTCGGATCAACAGGAACAACATCCCTAAGGGATTCATCCCGGCGCATGGGGTCGTCCCCTGTTTCAAGTCTTGGGGATCTTCCATGTTATTCTGGGGAAAAAAACTCATCAGTTCCCGGATTTTCTCAAGACACGCCTGATCATTCGGAGATGCAAAATGTGCAACGCCGCTTTTGGAGTTATGAGCCATTGCCCCGCCAAGATCTTCTTTGGTAACAACTTCGCGAGTTACAGCTTTGATTACTTCGGGACCCGTGATAAACATGTGGCTGGTATTTTCAACCATAAATATCCAGTCTGTAAGTGCCGGAGAATAAACCGCTCCTCCTGCCGAGGGACCCATGATTGCTGTAATCTGAGGAACAACGCCTGATGCCATGACATTTTTCAGAAAAATATCAGCATATCCTGCCAGACTCATGACGCCCTCCTGAATTCTTGCTCCGCCTGAATCGCAAAGCCCGATAACAGGAGCGCCGACCTTCATGGCGGTCTCCATTACTTTGCAAATCTTTTCTGAATGGGACAGGGACAGAGAACCGCCAAATACAGTAAAATCCTGTGCAAAGACAAAAGCCTGTCTCCCGTGAATCAGTCCGTAGCCGGTAACAACGCCGTCTCCGGGAACTTTTTGATCCGCCATACCGAAATCATTGCAGCGATGAGCTTTGAAGCGATCCATTTCAACAAATGTTCCTTTATCAAGGAGTTTGTTAATCCGCTCCCGTGCGGTCATCTTTCCCTCCTGATGCTGTTTTTCAATTTTTTTTGCTCCGCCGCCTTCCAATGCCTCTTTGCTTTTCTGCTCAAGTTTTTCAAGTAATTCTTTTGATTCCATACTTATATAAACTCTCCTCTCTTATGTATATATCCCCGCGTGAGTGTTGGGGGATTGTTTTAACAGCATTTTCGTATTTCCTCAATCCTTGTTATGTAATCAGTCTTTCCAAAATAGTCTTCTACATGATACTTATCCTGATAACCTCTTACCATTCCTATAAAATTATTCCAACTGAATCTTCCATATCCGTACATCTCTCTTGGAATGTTATGAAAAGCGTCTGCAAGTTCAGATGTTTGTCTGTTTTTACCTTCAGCAGCAATGATCCTGATTTCTATAAATGCTAACGCAATAAGTTCATTAAGTTTTTTTCTCTGTTCTTCATTGGGTAAATTCTTTTCAGGCATCTTTTTCTCTTTGAACATATCTAAAAATTTCATTGCATTTTATCTTTAAATTTCAGGTGATTATCACCTATTCTTATTCCCACGCTTTGCGTGGGAACACAAGATTGGACTCTTTGCGTCCATTCATACAGGACGCGAAGCGTCCGGGCTGTGTTCCCACGCAAAGCGTGGGAACGAGATCAAAAAATAGCATCACCGGCTCTGTTCGGATTGACAAATCCGAACAATGTGCCGGATTTGTCAAGTTTGTCTCTTCATTTCAGCAGACGGATAAATCCTGCCTGTTCAAAATGATGATCTGTTGTAAAAGATTCTGTTATTCTGAATTTTTCCATTACAACAAAACTTGAACAGTCAATAAGACTCCATTCTTTATCTGATCTCTTTGAAAAGAGCTGCCACGCCTGTTCATCAAGAGCAGGATCAATATGAATTATTTCAATATACGGTGAAAACCTCATGCTGTTGATAAATTCAACAATAACCAAATGTCTGAGACGAAGAGGGCTTATCATAAGTGCTGCAAGTTCTGTGATAATATAATTGGTTGTTACAAACTTACACTCCTTATGACGCAAATTCCGGTAGATATTTGCAGCTAATTCATGATATTTCTGAGATGAATCAATAAGATGCCCCCATCCCGAAGTATCTGCAAATATTTTATTCATTTATTCATCTCTCATATTTTTGTTTAATATCTCTCCGATATATCTGTCATGGTTATCTGCCCAGTCAGGTTTATCGGATCTGAATCTTCCTATAAATTTTTCTAACGGATCATCAGTCTGTTTTTGAGTTTCAGAAATTATCCACTGAGTTGCCAAAGATTCAGGCAGGTTCCCTGTCTGTTCCGATAATTTTATTAATAAAATATATACATCTTCCGGCAACTCCAATTTAAGTATATGTCCCATAAGATAGTCTCCAAATATAATGTCCTCAATAAGCTGTAATTTATCCGCTTCTGGAGGGAGAGCGGCTTTATGAATTTACCAGTCAAGTTCTTTGGCACATTCCTCTGTCGGCGTGCTTAATCCTTCACGAATTGATTCTCTCATATTCGGTATGGAGAGTAAATAAAATGTTTCCTGAACAGATTCCCAGTATTTTTCGGAAATGAGGACAGCGTTTGATTTTTTACCGATAATAATAAGCTGTTTATGAGATAATACGGTTTCATCTGTCAAGTCATACCAAATCGCAATTGAAATATTCAAAGACCTACGGTGTTTTGGAAACCCCGTAGGTCTTCGGAATAGTCGGGCATCTTGTAGTTTCATAAGCGACTTGGTATCATGTAACTTTGATTGCGATTCCGAAGCATTAATCTGTATCATATTCTTTTCCATTCTGATAATTCAGGTATTGTTCCCACGCAAAGCGTGGGAACGAGGGCAAAAATCGTAGGGGCAAATAATTATAGCATTTCCCTTTTGATTCTTATACAGTTTTATTTCATAAATCTGTTCATGCAATATAGCCCGCAAAAATTTGTTCCGTATTCAAACGGGAAACGCTATATTTGCCCCTACGGAAGATTGTCAACGGATTTGACCCACCACCAAAAAACGGCTCAGTTGCCTGAATCAGTTTCCGTTTTTCCTGACGGGGAGTCGGATTAAGTTTTGACCATGTAAGCTGATTGAGCAGAAAGACCTTTTTATCTTCAACAGCACGGATAGCAAACTTGTAAGGAATAAGAGAAAGCCCGCCGTTAATATATTTATCTCCGATATTAAAAACAACCGCTCCTTTGTCATTAGTAACACGGACACATTCTCTGAAAATATTCATAAGGTTTTCAAGATATTCCTCTTCTATTTTCTCATTCCCTATGCCTGAATTGCCGTTTCCGTAATCCCGCTGCTGAAAGTATGGCGGTGAAGTGATTACCAAATCAAAAGTGCCGTTTTTGACATTTTTGAGGACAGACAAACTTTCACCTGAAATAATTTTATTTTTCAATTCAGAAATATCCACAAACATAGCCCTTTATGATAAATTTTTTCCTGCATATCACACATTTCATATTATACAGATAACAGAATTTTGCCAACAATAATTTTAAAGCCGTGAAATAATTTTCACGGCTTATATATCAGACAGGATTTTTCATTGTCTGAACAATGATTTACATGATTATGAGAATTTTCCTGATTTCTGTCCTTCAAAATCCTGCTAATCCTTTTAATCATGTAAATCATGGTTCAGACAAAGGAGGAGATGTTGAATATTAAAAATATATCGTTACTATCTACATGGGTCAGATGTTTTAATATTGATAATTCTGTCATTCCAGTCATGCGGGATCTCCTGTGTCAGTTGAATAAAATAAAAGGCACGGGGAATTATTGTTGCTCCATTTTTAAAAAGATTCCTGTACGGGTTTGTTTTATTTTGAGATTCGTTTTTCCGTGTGGAAAAAGCGGAAGACTTTCCCTGCTGTATGTAATACCAATTATTTTCTGTTTCTGTTATTTTTGGTGTTGCTGTTTTAAGATTGCAATTGCGAACTGACAAATTTCCTGCAAAGGAAATTCCAACCAAACCTGAAGCAGGAATTGATTTTCCGTCTTCTGCTTTCTCCGCGAACAAAACACTGCTTGGAATGCGAAAAAGGGAGGATACATCAGCCAAATCCCAAATTTTTGTTAAACAAAAACCTTTTGCTTTTCCGCTTCGTGTATTATCATGATGATCGGTGCTGAAAAAATTTCGCGGCAAAACGAAAACAATCTTACCTTTCGCTTTTAAAAAGTAATTAGCGCAATAAGTAAGAAATATAGCTGCGATTTCTATCTGCGGCATATTGGCAGCCTTAACTGGTTTAACATCATACTTTTCTGCTAAAGTAACTAAAGTATTAATGATTTCCTATATCTACAAGGATTTGGTTTAAGAAAGGATTTGTTATGAGCAAAAAAATCCCTTCTTATACACAATCCTTGTAGATTTTAATCTTGCATCAAGGCGTGTGTGATGATATATAAAAAAAATAAATAGCCGAAGATAAATTTTCAAATTCAGAGTTGCCAAGTTTTGGAACTCTCTCAAGAATAAAAAGGAGAAAAAATATGTCTAAAATGTGTGCAATATGTGGGAAAAAGCCGATGGTAGGAAATAATATCAGCCATGCCCACAATGTAACCAAACGCCGTTTTAATCCGAATCTTCAGCGGGTTCGTACTCTCTATAACGGAAGAGTAAAAAGAATGATGGTCTGTACGTCCTGTATCAAATCAGGTCGTGTTATAAAAGCAGCGTAATTAAGGGGTGGGGGAATTTTTTTAACCCCCCTTTTTTTAGTTCTACTAACCTGACCCCATGCCCCCTTCCCTGAAGGGAAGGGGGAAAAAGAGCCGTGAACTTCCCTTCCTTTCAGGGAAGGGGACGGGGGTTAGGTTAAATCCTAAATCATTTCTATTGCAATATCTGCAACATGCTCCGAAGCTCCTGGTCCGCCAAGTATCTTTCTTATAACGGTAAGCTCATGCCTCATATATTCAAGAGCAGAGGGATTGCTTAACATCTCTGATACCGTATCTGCAATATTTTCAGGAGATGCTTTATCCTGAATCCTTTCAGGAACAATCTCTTTCCCTGCAACAAGATTTACAAGGCTGATATGCTTCACCTTTATCAGCGATTTCCCTATCCGGTAACTCACCGGCGAAACTTTGTAAATAACGACCATCGGAACACCGGCAAGGGCAGTTTCCAGCGTAACTGTGCCGGATACTGCAACTGCAAGGGTGCAGATTCTGAATATCTCTTCTGTACCTTTAAGAATTGAGAATTGGGAATGAGGAATTGAGAATGAGGAATTGAGAATATTTTCTATGAAGCTCTTTTCTACTGAAGTGGCTTGAGATATGACAAATTTTATATCTGAATACTGCTGACTCAGGATGTTGGCGGCTTTCAGCATAATCGGGAGATGGGTTGCAATCTCTCCTTTACGGGAGCCGGGAAGCAGGGCGATAATTGGAGCTTGAGAGATACGGCTCGCTGAGTGCGGAGCGATATGCAATGTCTGATGATCAAGAATCGGATGTCCTACAAAAGTGACCGGAACATGATGTTTTTGATAGAATTTCTCTTCAAAAGGAAAAATAACCGCTATATGATCCACTAATTTTGCAATCTTTTTCACCCGGTTCTGCCGCCATGCCCATATCTGGGGGCTTATGTAATAAAGCACCGGAATATTCAGTTTTTTTGCTGTGGCTGCTATGTGAAGATTAAAATCAGGGAAATCTATCAGGATAAGAAGATCGGGACGGAATATTTTCAGAAAATCTTTGGTAACGGAGATTCCTTTCAGAATTTCAGGTATTTTGGAAATAACCTCAGTTATGCCTACTACTGATAATGTTGAAGCATCTACGATAATCTTGACTCCCGCATCTTTCAGAGCATTTCCTCCGATACCGCAGAAAAAAAGGGAAGGCTCTTTTTTACGCATTGCCTTTACAAGATTTGCACCGTGAAGATCGCCGGATGCTTCACCTGCTATGATCATTATACATTTTTGCATCAAACTCTATTTCCTCAATATAATTTTTATTGGCGCTCCTGATCTGCTCCATGATATTCAGAGCAATCTTTAAAGCATCACGCCCCATCTGACCTGTTACTTCGGATGTCTCACGCTTTCTGACCGCATTTACAAAGGACTTCAACTCCTCTTCAAGAGCATCCCCTTTTGTAAAGCAGATCTCTTTTATCTCCATATTCGGTATCAGTTCAGGGAGCAGATGTGCCGCGGCTGTTGCTTTCTGGCTTCTGAATTCCGGCTCCTGACGGATAAATGCTGCCCCATGTTCCCTGTCTCCTGCCCCCTGTCTCCTGATTACCATAATATCATGACTTGCAAAATCCACAGATACATAGGAATCTTTCTGAAAAAGCCTGATCTTTCTCTCATTTTTAGTTGAAATTCTGCTGGCAGTAACATTGGCAATACAGCCGTTTGAAAATTCAAGACGCGCGTTGGCAATATCCACATGACCTGAAATAACCGGAACCCCTGATGCGTGGATGCTTTTTATATCTGATCTCACAAAGTTAAGAATAATATCAATATCATGAATCATAAGATCAAGCACAACGCTCACATCTGTTCCGCGCCCTTTGTAAAGACTCAGACGATGCGATTCAATAAACATCGGTTTTTTTACAATATCCCTTAAAGCAACAACAGCAGGATTAAACCGCTCCAAATGTCCTACCTGAATAATGCGTCCTCTTGATTCAGCAATCCGGATCAGCTCGTCAGCCTCTTCAAGTGTTGTTGTCATCGGCTTTTCGATCAGAACATCTATATCTTTTTCCAGAAAATATCTGCTTATAACAAAATGCTCATTGGTCGGAACCACAATACTGACCGCATCAACTTTTCCCGGAAGCTCTTTATAATCTGTATAATGCCTTGTTCCGTATCTTGCGGCAACATCTTTTGAGCGGCACTCATCAGTATCAACTACACCGACCAGTTCAACATCATCCATCCGGGAATATTTTTCTGCATGAAAATTGCCGAGATAGCCGACTCCAATCACAGCAACACGGAGTTTTGAAGAGTTTTCAGATTTCGGCTTTTGGCTATTCTCTTCTGATTCCTTACTTCTCTCTTCTGATTCCTGACACCTGATACCTGATTTCTTTTTTACATCCTGATTCTCCCCCATTGCAAGAATAGATATACCATACTGATTTGCAAGGGTAATCATTTCATCGTGATCAAATACAACTGTCTTGCCTGCTTCAATGGCAAGAACTTTTGCTCCGGCATCATACATTGCCTGAATGGTCTGAAGCCCGACAGCAGGAATATCAAATCGCGTGTCCTGAGTCGGTTTACAGACCTTGACAACCACAGCCTGCCCTTTTCCCAGTTTTCCGCCTCTTGCAATGGCAGCGTCTGTTCCGTCTGCGGCTTCCACCGCAAGAACAGAACCCCCGCCTATTACAATACATTGTCCGATGTCAAGACTTCCGATCTCTTTTGCGATCTTCCAGCCTATTTCAATATCAGATTTTTCAGAGCGGCTCGGCTTCCGTTTTGTCCAGCACCCTTCATTTGCTAAAAGTTCAGGCAGCAGGAATGTTGAAGGCTGTATAATAATCCCTTCTTTTTCAAGGAGTCTGGCAAATGCCCTTAATATATTGTCATCGTGGGTATGTGCAATATCGGCAATAATTGATATAGCTTTTATATCCGGTTTGACATCGGTAAATATCCTTGTCTTTGTAATTGCCCCCATCATGACCGCACGTGTTATATCGTTTTTCTTAAAGAATTTTATCAGCCGTTTGATCTGTCCGAGATGAAGCCATTCAATCTCCTCAACGTGATTTTTTAAATCAGGATCAGCTTCATTCAGATATGCGGCGGCATAAACAGCAAATCCTTTTGCCTTGGCTTTTTTTGAAAAGATTAAAGGGAACTGTCCGCTCCCTGCAATAAGTCCGATTTTTGTCATGGATTAATGTATGTTACAAAGACTTCCGAAGTCTTTGTAAACTTCGGAAGTTTTGATTTAAAGTTTCTGTAAACTCAGGAAATACAGATTTTAAATCTTCATAATCTGTATCTGCCAAATTTCTTTAACAGATTTTCAGCTTAAATTCAATTTTTTTTATCTGATAAAAAAAACAGATACAAAAATACGCTTCGGGTTTTGAAAGAGATAAGAATAGGAGTTACGCATTTGGAGTTTCTGCATCGGAAAAATGAACCGCAAAGGGCGCAGAGTTCTCCGCAAAGGGCGCAGAGTTTTAAAACATATTTTTGCGTAACTTTGCGGTTAAATAAAAAAATGAATTTCAACAGCGTAACTCATAATAATATTTTTTAATGAAAAAACAGGTAAAACCGGAATGGTACTTTTATCATTCTTTTCACTTCTGAAGAATATGCTGAAATCAGCATCCCCTTTTTTAATTTATATAACAAATATTTCATGATATTATATTATATCATCTTCATTACTACCAGTGTAACATCATCCGGTTTTTTACAGGACTCTAATTCGCCTATGATACTCTCACGGATTTCCGCAGCGGATTTCTCTCCGCTCTCTTCAATAACTCTGATTAAACGATCATCCCCGAATAATTTACCCTCTTCGCAATAAGCCTCTGTGATGCCGTCTGTAAAAAGTATCATGCAGTCCCCCGGTTCCATTTTTAGCGTATCATCGGAAAGATACCTGGAAATATCCGGCTCAAGACCTATCCACATACCGCCGGATTCGACAACTTCGACTTTTCCGGTTTTTGCACGGCGGATCAGAATATCCTCGTGCAGCCCTGAAAAAGAGAATCTCCCCTCTTTACCGGCTGCCAGAACAATGATGGTCATGTGTTTGGATTCACCCATAAGCTCTATGTTGCTATAAATGACCTTGTTAATCACCGAAAGCAGTCGGGAAGGCTCTGTTTCTGGATTATTATTCAGCACCGTATGAATCGCTGTTTGAACCATCATCATCACCAGCCCGGCAGTTACGCCGTGACCTGACACATCGCCGATCACAATCCAGTCATATCCCCCTACAGATATGATGTCGTAGTAATCCCCGCCGACCTGTTCCGAAGGTTCACAGCTTGCCGCAATCTCATACCCTGATATTTCAGGTTTTTCAGGCATTAAACAGGTCTGAATCTTTTTTGCCAGTTCCATTTCACCCCATAGCGAATCCATTGCTTTCTGAAGTTTCTGATTTGCTTCAACCATTGGTCTGGTTACGGATCGTTCAATCAGAAAGAAGATGATCAGCACGGAAATTCCGATAATTACAGAAGAAATAGCTGCATTGATATTATTCTTTGTTTTTGCTGACATATTGACGGTTACTATTTTTTGAGCCAGTTCATTTCGGACAATCCCGGAAAATCCTCTGAGAACGGTTTCCAGATTGTTCTTTTCTTCTCCGAGATTATTAACGATCTGAGCATTTTCAGTAATATTCAGATAATTTTCATCTTCAGTCATCTGTCTGTATGTTTTACCGGCAGTTGTTGTATAGTTCTCCAATTTTTTTAAAAAATTGTCAACTGCTGTCTGTGTCCGGCTGCTGATACCTTTCAAACTTTGAAGTTTTTCCAAATGGTTTCTGATTTCCCGATATGATTCATCAGCCTTTTCAAGCATATCCAAATCATGCATAAACACAACATCTTCATAAAATCTGACCTGACGGTCAAAGGCTGTATTGGCATTATGAACCAGTTCAGTTGAGGTGACGGCAAACTCTGAGATATTCGGAATCTGTTCCTGAACCTGCTTCATACTCTGATAGCTGAAAATGACCAGACAGATTGACAAAACAACCAGCGGACTTATGGCAAGTCCCAATTTTTTTGCAATGCTCATAATTTTATCTCCAAAAATCCTAAGGATTTTTGAAACCCTTAGGGTTTTTAAATAAACGTTAAAAAGAAAAAGTTACTTTTGCCGCAAACAAAAACCAGTCCATAGAAGCATCTGCCGGAGGTGTCGTTATCTGAGCCAGTCCTCTCATCAGATGTCCTTCGAGTTTGAACACCCAGTTGTCATTGATATCGAACCGTGCGGTTAATGCCCAATCCTTTCTCCCGAACTTCAAGTCCTTTTTATCCTTATCAACAAATAGTTCACCGTAATATGTTCCCAGTGTGAACAAATCTGTGAAGCGGTACGAAGCGTTTATGTACCATGTTTCATTTGTCATGTCCCTTAGTGTAAGGGCATCATTCAGTACAATCTTCTGGGGCCAATATTTGTACTCTGCCGCCAAAGTGAACTTATCACGGATATACTCCAATGATGCTATATAAATCATTGCATCGAAATTAAGTTTTCCGGAAGAGATTTGCATGTTCAAATCAGGATATTTAAACACAGTGCCTGCCAAAGTGAGTCCGTCAAGGGGCGTCTTCCATTCAAGAAAAGCTGTAAAGGTGTCATCCGGTTCGATGCTGATGACTTCGGTATTCATTAATAACCCTATGTTCTTTGCGACTCCGCCTTCCGTGTCTATCTGTGCAGAACCGTACTGAAGTTCGTAGGAGAGTCCGCCAGGCAGTGTTCCGTAAATACCGATGCCCTGAGTTGACAGGTAAGTTTCTCTTGAAACATCGTCATACATACACAACGGCAGAAAAATGCCGGTTCTCGCCGCATCCACATCTCTGATACTGTTATATAATCCGAAAGGTCTTTTGATTTTTCCGGCTCTGATTCCCAGCCAGTTCCGATACCGGTAATCCGCGAATGCCCAATCCAAAGTCAACCTCATTGTTTCCAAGTTCTCCGAGATCGCGGGAGAGAAACTGGACTCCGACCCTGAGATCATCGGTCAGTTCCGAAGCGAAATTGATACCCATTTCATTATACTCAAACGTGCCGTCTTCAGTTTTTGCAAAATAAAAATCATTTTTATCTGTTTTCAGATACCCCTGAGAGATGAATCCGTGGATCTGTATCTGATTCGCATCGAATGAAAGGGCATTGCCCGCGATAACAAAAACAGCCATCATCGAAACAATTATTATCTTTTTCATTTGCCGCCTCCTATCTGACACGGATGATTTTAACCGTGTCTTTTTCAGGTGTTATCGGAAGCCCATCGGAAGATACATATCCG
The DNA here is from genome assembly GCA_963806835.1 of uncultured delta proteobacterium. Taxonomy (GTDB): domain Bacteria; phylum Desulfobacterota; class Desulfobacteria; order Desulfobacterales; family CAWEAR01; genus CAWEAR01. The sequence goes on along the minus strand of CAWEAR010000040.1, from coordinate 163,300 downwards.
ACAGCCCCTTTTGTTTTCGCCACAAAGTCAATCACCTCCGCTTCGGTGGAAATGGTTTGCGGAGGCAGTCCTCTGCCTGTAAAAACCATGCGTTTCCAGTAAATCTTCCAGTCCGAATCCGACAGTTTCACATACTGTTTCAGGAACATGCTGTGGACTTCGGGTTCCCCGACCGTTACAAACCGGATTCTGGAATTGTCGATCCACTGAACCCGTTTGCCGAGAAAAATCTCCTGAATCTCCTGCTGACTCAGAGTTGTTTCAGGTACGTCTTTATTGGCGATAATCAGGACTTCGGCATAAGCCGCTGAATAAATCGCGGTCATCAATACTATACACCAGAACACTCTTTTCATATTTATCATCCTTGTAAGGTAAGTTATAAGTTTATTATTTTTAAGAAATTTTCTCCTCATTATCAGTAGATCGAAAATCCGGGAACGTTTGTATTCGCGCCTTTAGGCGGTTCTGTGAAATCAGACTGTTAAGCTGAAACAAGAGACAGCCTAAAGGCGGTACCACAAATTTACTGATATTACCGTTATTCCCCGGTTTGCCGGTTCTGTCATTACCGCTGAAAACCATGAGTCTTTCACTGTCATATCAGAAAGTTCACCCGGAAGATCGGAAGGCGGAAGCCGGAGTATTTCCGATATATTTTTAACAGACGGATTCCAGTAAGGATAAATACCGTTACTTTCCTCTGTTTTCTGAAAAGGAACACCGGAGATTCAGGTTCCGGAAAAAATTCGTCAGACATGAGCTATTTCACCAAAATCACCTCCTTTCAAAAAAACATTAAAAAGAAATTTTTTATCAGGATTTATCAATAAAAGTTCACATCTGTCAATAAATCATCAACAGTTCATGAACCTTTTGTTTTAATGAAGTAACGATTTTCATGCTGGTCTATACTGTCAGCAACATATAGTATTCTTTTTTTTATGTTACCCAAATCCCCAGACACCGCCAATTACTATTTCGTCTAAAACAAGCTGTCGAATTTCTCCATGCTCTTCAAGATTAGGATTATAAATAGCTAACCTAAGTTGCGACCTATGCTCCTGCCGGATTGACAAATCCAAGGGGTTCGGATTTGTCAATCCGAACCGAGCCGGGGACGGCTATTTTTCAATAGGTGGCAACTTGGGTTAGCTATTGAAACGCCATGTGCAACTTTTTACCGCAAAGGACATAAAGAAAGCACAAAGGACACAAAACTTTGTGAACCTTGTGAAACCTTTGTGTCCTTTGTGGTTAAAAAAATTAAAAGATGCAGCAAAATATCGCCTTTTCCAAAAATTTTCTATATGAATGTTTGTTTTTTTTCATTACAAATTTGTTACTATTTTACCAAGTCCGGAAAATAATTACAAACAGTTTTGCCTGAATTTTTCATGTTCTTCAGGATGAACCGATTAAATCAGGCACAAAAAGAAAGACAGGGAATTATCATGGGCAAATGAATCGGGATTTGTTTAAAAAATGGTTTACAGAAATGCTTATTCCGAATATTCCAAAAAATTCTCTGATAATTATGGATAATGCTCCTTACCATAATACTCTTTCAGAGTATTCACCGCCAACTGCCCTTTTTTCTGATAGTTTCAAACTTTGATGAATGCGGAAGTTATCTAATCTCTGATCCTAAGCTTTTCATTGCAGTAAAAATGTGCTAAGAATTGTAAATATTGTAATCTTATTTCATTTAGGAGTTACGCAGTTTGAAATACGCTCTTTGCGGTTCATTTTTACGATGCAAAAATTCCAACTGCATAACTCCTATCATTTTTGAAATTAAACTTCCGAAGTTTTTTAAACTTGGGAAGTTTTGATAGGGTGAGATAATAATTTTGGCATAACAAACGGGCAAAAAGGAGCATAAGGCATGAGTGCAAAAAATATCAATCTGATGTTAAAGGTCTGGCGTCAGAAAAAAGCCGGAGCCAAAGGCGGCTTTGAAACATATAAAGTGGATAACATATCAGCAGATATGTCATTTCTGGAGATGCTTGACGTGGTGAATGAAAAACTCACACTTGACGGAAAAGAGCCGATAGCATTTGATCATGACTGTAGGGAAGGGATTTGCGGCATGTGCGGTTCTGTTGTCAACGGGCGTCCGCATGGACATGAAAAAGGGACAACTCTCTGCCAACTTCATATACGGCATTTTTCAGACGGAGATACAATTGTGGTTGAGCCGTGGAGATCAAGGGCGTTTCCGATTATCAAAGATTTGGCAGTGGATCGCAGCGCTCTGGATAAAATCATTCAGGCAGGAGGTTATATTTCAGTCAATGCCGGAGGCGCACAGGATGCAAACAGCATTCCGATACCGCAGGATATTGCTGAAAAAGCAATGGACGCTGCCGCGTGTATCGGGTGCGGGGCATGTGTGGCATCATGTCCCAATGCTTCTGCCATGCTCTTTGCGGGGGCAAAGGTATCTCATCTGGCATTATTACCGCATGGAAGACCTGAAGCAGTTCAGCGTGTCCTGAAGATGGTGAATAAAATGGATATGCTGGGGTTTGGCAACTGCACCAATGAAAGAGAATGTGAAGCAGAATGTCCCAAAGAGATTTCTATAACCAATATTGCCCGTCTGAACCGTGAATTCCTGAAAGCCGGATTCTTCTCAGCAGCAGGAATCAGATAAACCCTAAAGGGTTTAAGGTTGCATGGCGGGTTAGCAAAGCGTAACCCGCCATTTCATAACCGTGTAAACTCTAATGGTTTAAGAAACCCTTAGGGTTTACAGCCTGATTATTCTCATATCTCTTTCATCATTGCAATCTCATCACAGTCCGGGAACTTAACGCACAGAATACAGTCCCCCCATATTTTCAGGGGAAGTTCAGAGCGATCTATCTGGACAAACCCGATGGTTCCGAAGAAATCAGGTCGGTAGGTCAGGGTAAAAACATTTCTGATTCCAAAGGATTTTGCTTCAGCAAGTGCAGCCTCTGTCAGTCTTAACCCTATTTTTTTTCTCACATGGTCAGGATGAACCGCCAGAGAACGGATTTCAGCCATATCTTCCCAGCAGAATTGCAAGGCACAGCACCCGATAATCTCATCTGCTCCTTCCTCCATATAGACTGAAAAGTCTCTGAGATGGTCATAGAGATTGCTCAATGGACGCGGCAGGAGTTCCCCCCTTGCACCATATTCCCGTAAAAGCCTGTGAATAGCTTTAATGTCTTTTAAAGATGCTTTTATAATCATAATCTTTTTTCTCCTCGTTCCCGTGCTAATCGCAGGAACGAGGGATAACCCTTCCGCTGGAATAAAACATCTGTCTTTTCATTATTTATCATTGATAAAATCAGAAAACAAGAAGTTTTTTATAAAATAACCCGACTTTCCTCCCTTTCCCACGCTTCGGCGCGGTAACACAGACACGGACTATTTGCGTCATTTGTAACCGCCTTAAACCCCGCAGTTATATCGGGTTACGCTCAATGCCGTTAAGTTAAGACCTGACCTAACCCCAGGCCCCTTCCCAAAGGGAAGGGGGGAATAAAGCGGAATGAGGTCTCCCCTTCCCTTTGGGAAGGGGCAGGGGGTTAGGTTATTTCTTAACTTAATGGCATTGCGGGTTACGCTCCGCTAACCCGACCTACGGTTTATGACGGGTTATCACCCATCATAATATCCGTATTCAGTCCGCTTTTTTTCTGACAAATCAGTATTCTCATTCCTGATTCCGGTATTAAATAATTTTCTTCTGACTGAATTCTTCTGTTTACTTTTTGTAATGTTTATCATAAATATATTCGGACTGAAAATTTTAAAAAGCTCCCGCGGTGTAAAATCGGAATTCTTTCATAAGCGGGCAGAAATATATCCCTGATTCGGATTTTTCAATAATCAGTAAATCGAAAATTTGCAGGACCGCCTAAAGGCGGTACTACAAACCTTTTCGGCAGCACGCCGGACCGCCTAAAGGCGGTACTACAAACTTTTTCGGCAGCACGCCGGACCGCCTAAAGGCGGTACTACAAACTTTTTCGATCTACTGATAATAGACATAAAAAAACCATGTTTTTTCAAAAAACACGGCTTCCATTTTTAAACGATGAAAATCTTTACACAAATGATGCTGATTGTCGGAGCGGTATTTATTATAACCGGCGGTGTGGTGATTGCCCTTGTCAATTATCATATCTATCAGGAGGCTCTTTATGATGCAGATGAAAAAGCGCGTATTATACTGGATCGTAATCTTGCCACGCATACTTATTTCAGCCATCAGTTGAAGCCCCGTCTTTTTGAATGGACTGCTCCGATAAGAACCGATGCTTATTTTGATCCTGTCTGGATGTCATCCACCTATGCAGTACGTGAAATTGATAAATATTTCAGACAGTTTAATCTTTCAGGAGACTATTACTATAAAGAGGCGGCTGTTAATGCTCGCAGCCCTGAAAATGAGGCGGATGAATCTGAAAAAGATTTTATCAGAAAAATGAATGAAAATCCGAATATTGAAAGATATTCAGGAATTCGCTATATAGAGGATAAGCCGTATTTTGTTGTGCTAAGACGGAATGAAGTCATGGAAGAGAGCTGTCTCCGATGTCACAGCACTCCTGACAAAGCTCCTGAGGATATGATAAATCAGTATGGTCTGGAAAGGAGCTTTTACCGTTATGAAGGGGAGATTGCATCAGCAATATCGATCCGTGTGCCGTTGTCAACAATATTTAATAAGGTAAATGATTTTATATGGCGGCTTTCTTTTGTTCTTTTTATTGTATTTTCTCTTCTCTTTGTTATCCAGTTTTTTATCAGTAAATATAAGATATTTATCCCTATAGAAAAGATTCGTAACAAGGCGGTTCAGATTTCAACCCATAAAGAGCATCTGGGAGAAGAGATTCCTTTGAGCAGTTCAGGAGAAGAGCTTAATGACCTGATTACTGCATTTAATATCATGTCAGCCAATCTTCGCCAAAACAGAGATGATCTTGAAGATAAGATCAGAGAGCGGACTGCCGAGTTGTCTCAGAAATTAGTTCAGGTCTCAGAACTGAATCAGCTTCTTAATCAGGAGATTGAAAAGCGTAATCAGACGGAAGAGATACTGAGGGCATCTGAAAGCCGTTACAGGGCATTGTTTGATTATGCCAATGATGCGATTCTGCTCTGTAATTCTGACGGTAAAATATTGGATGTAAATCTGGTAGCCTGTAATTTTCTTGGATATACCCGTGATGAACTGTTACAGATGACAACTATGGATATTATCAGCCCCGAACATGCACATACCGTAACAGATCGTCCGGAAAAATTACAGCAGACCGGGAGCATGGTTTCTGAAACTGCTTGTCATCGCAAAGATAAAGAGATTATTCCGATAGAAGTGAGCAGCCGTATAATTGAATGGAACAGGGAAAATATTACGCTGACCGTTGCCCGTGACATCCGCGAGCGTAAAAAAGCAGAAGAAGAGAATGAAAAACTTCAGCGCCAGCTTCGTCAGTCGCAGAAATTAGAGACTATAGGCACATTAGCCGGAGGTATTGCCCATGATTTCAACAATATCCTTTTTCCTATTTCCGGTTATACAGAGATGACAATGGATGAAGTGCCTGAGGATAGTATTGCCTATAAAAACCTTGAAGAGATTCTCAAGGCAACACATCGCGCAAAAGATATGGTCAAACAGATTCTTTCATTCAGCCGACAGAGTGCACAGGAGAAAAAGCTGTTAAAAATTCAGCCGATTATAAAGGAATCCCTGAAACTGCTCAGAGCAACTCTGCCGGCAATGATTGAGATACAGCAGGATATTGATAATGAATGCGGTCCGGTTATGGCAGATCCGACTCAGATACATCAGATTATGATGAATCTCTGCACCAATGCCTATCATGCCATGCGCGAAAACGGCGGAGTTCTGAAAGTAACTCTGAATAAGAAAGAACTGAGTTCTGAAGAGATTCACTTTTATCCCGGGCTTGTTCCCGGAGCTTATCTGATGCTGAGTGTGAGTGATATGGGGCATGGCATCCCCCATGAAATCACAGATCGCATCTTTGACCCTTATTTTACAACCAAACCGCCCGGAGAGGGAACAGGTCTTGGGCTTTCCGTGGTACATGGGATCGTTAAGAGTCATAAGGGACGGATTACGGTTTACAGTGAACCTGGTAAAGGAACTGTATTTTATATATATCTTCCGCTGATTCAAACAAAAGATTCAGCTTAATATTTATAGTACAGTATGAAACATCTCACGCAAAGCCGCAAAGACGCAGAGAAAAAATTATCCTATTTTTTTGGGGTTCTTATCTTTTTACTGCGGCTTTGCGTGAGATAAGGGTTTGATATATAACCCGATTGGCGGAACCGCGGTTCTTACCAATCGGGGCGGATCAGGGTTTCTGCATCGGCTTCGGATCCGCTTTCAAACCGAAGCAGCAAAGAGGTCTTATATGATATCGCTAGCTATACATTGCCTCTTTGAATAAAAAGAACATACAATCTTTAATCTTTTTTTTCAACAGAAAAATTGATAAAAGATAACCCAAGTTGCCACCTATCGCAAAAATAGCCTTCGCAGCTCGGTTCGGACTTCGGCGCGAGACTTCGGCGTGAGCTCAGTCGAACGCTCAGCCGAACGATTGGCAAATCCGAACCAGCCGCCGGATTTGTCAATCCGGCGTGAGCATTATGTGGCAACTTGGGTTAAAAGATAATCAGCAGGAAGAAACTTCGGAAGTCTTTGATGTCAGACAAATTAAAAGGGGAATAGTTTATGAAAACAATGCTTGAACTGTTAAATAAATATAAGCTGGGGCTTTTAATGAAAGTTACCCTTATAGTTCTTTTTACAACAACATTTACCCTGTCATTCTTCGGATTATATCAATATATGAATATATCAGGGGAGATGACACGCTCTCTTCAGGAGAGATTTGAAAAATCAGCAGAGAGGCTGACGATTAACTTAAAAAAACCTCTTTACTATCTGGACGGAGAAGCAATCAGGAATATTATCTTTTCAGAGATGAAAGCTGATCTTATCGTAGGGGTATTTGTTCTGGAAGGAGATAAACTTTTATACGGTTTTTCCCATAATGAAACCAACGGAATAGTTGTTACAAAGACAGTTCTTCAGGATAAAGAATATATGGTTATCTCCAAAGATATAGTTGAAGAAGACGGAAAGAGCATAGGAAGTATAAAAATTTTTATCAGTCTGTACTATCTGAGAGATAATTTGCGCCGAATGCGTCTTACAATTATTGCTCAGGTAATTGTACTTGATATTCTTATTGTAATGGTGCTGATTCTCTGTGTAAGAGAACTGATCACCAAGCCGATAACCAAATGTGTCAGCTTTACAAAAGATATATCTGCCGGTGATTTCAGCCGTACCCTTGAAATCAGTAATAAAGATGAAATAGGTGAACTTGCTCTTTCATTGAATATGATGACTTCAAATCTGAGCAAAATGCTCAAGGATTTGACTGTGGGTATTGAGATTCTCTTCTCTTCTTCATCAGAGCTGTCCACAATATCATGTGAAATGTCCGCGGGAGCAGAAGAGACCACAGCAATTGCAAATACAGTTGCAGTCTCCACAGAGCAGATATCCACTACAATCAACAGTATCGCTTCAGCCTCGGAAGAGATGAGCGTAAATATTCAGAGTATTTCATCCACAGCAGAGGAGATGTCTCAAAATATGAATTCTGTTGCTTCATCTATTGAGGAAATGTCCGTATCTGTCAGAAATATTGCCCAAAATTCTCAGGATGGTGCAAAAGTCTCTTCAGATGCTATGGAAAAATCAAAAAACGCCACTTCTGTTATGGCTGTTTTAGGGGATGCGGCAAAAGAGATCGGCAAAGTAACGCTTCTTATCAAGCGTATTGCGGAGCAGACAAATCTTCTTGCATTAAACGCCACTATTGAGGCGGCTTCAGCCGGAGATGCAGGAAGAGGGTTTGCTGTGGTGGCAAATGAGATAAAAGAGCTTGCAAGACAAAGTTCACAGGCAGCAGAGGATATTGCCCGGCGAATCGAAGGAGTTCAGAAGAATACATCTGAATCTGTTCAGGCGATCGAGATGATGGCAAATATTATCAGAAATATGAATGAACTGTCGCTTATAATCATGAGAACCGTGGAGCAGCAGACTATAACGACAAATGATATTTCAGCCAATGTTCAGCAACTGAATATCGGATCCCGCAATATAGCCTCTGCTATTGCTGAAATTGCCAAAGGATCCAATGATATGTCCAGAAACGTGGGTGAAGCGGCAAAAGCGGCAAATGAAGTGGCAAATAATATTCAGGGGGTCAGTCAGGCTGCCAATGATTCAAGCACCGCTGCATCACGTGTTAATATGTCCGCCGGTGAACTGGAAAAAATTGCCAGTGATATTCGGAATATGGTAAGCAAATTCAAGATTTGAAAAGCCATGCAGTTTGAACCGCTGATAATCAGGATAAAAATGATGACTGTGATATGAAAATCAGCGGTTGATACTGCAAAAAGCATAAAACGGTTCATGATATTTGCTTCATTTGATTTAAAAAATCCCTGAATTGTTCATAAATATCTCTTCTGTGTCCGATATGATATATTTCAATAAATCCATCCTCTTCATTGAATTTGTATAAAATTCTGTATCTTTTCATCTTATGCGATTTAAAACCGGACAATTCTTCCTGCAAGTCATGACCTGACAAGGGGTTTTTCTGAATTTCATGTATTGCCGATTTGATAAGTTTCTTATTTTCAGGATGAACTTTTGACAATATTTCAGCCGCTTCATGAGTAAGTCTTATTTTCAAATCTTTCATTCGCTGAAAACCTCATCATAATCAAGCCATTTTCCGTCAGCAGCATCACGGACTGACCTTTGTAAAGATTCCATTGTTTTTTTGTCAGATAAAATTTCAAGTGTTTCCAGAAGCCCCTGAAATTTATCCATGCTGATAAGCACAGCTTCAGGCACTCCGTTTTCGGTAATCGCTATGGCATCATCAGAATCTTTTACTGTTCTTACCAGCTCAGGAAACACCGTCTTTGCCCGGCTTACAGAAACATATTGCTGAAAAATCTGCATGTTTTTACTCCTCTAAATTATTTAGTAAATGAAATCAATGGTGATTTGATCCAGACAAAATGCCGGAGCGCAGAATGCACTCATAACGGCAAACACAGCCAAAACTGCTGCTACTATTTTTTTCTTTGAATTAAAAATTGTTATCTCCTTTTTTTGTGTTAACATTCTGAATCACCTCCTTTCCGGGTTAATCATTGTCTGAACCTTGATTTCCTTATGATTATTATGATTAACATGATTAAATCACGGTAATCACATAAATCATCTGAGAATCAAAGTTCAGACAACGGTGTAAGAAAAAATCCTCATATTTATAGCAGAAGAAAACAACAAAAGCAATTTTATAACAGTTATTTCAGCAGAATATTAAACCATGCCTGTTCAAAGTAATGATCAGTTGTAAATATATCTTTTATATTTCGTTCTTCAGCTACCAACATGCTGATACAATCTTTTCTAAAAAATCGCTCCACGCATTACCATTTGTTTCTGTTCTCGCTTCAAATTTTTTCAGATAAGATTCAAGAGCTTTTTCCAGTTCTGATTCCTCAATGGTGCGGAGCAGTTCTGCAAGGGCAAAATTATATATTTCTCTTTGGACTATCATCTGTTTTTCTCCTTAAAATTTTTTATAATAATTATCTGAATCTTTGGAAACAGTTAAATCAACCGCAGGCAAATCAATTGTGATTTGATCCGGGAACATCGGAGCACAGAACTCACTGACAAAGGCGGGGATTGCCGGACTTACAGTTTGGCTTCATCTCAGATCAGGCGACACTGCCAAACTGTAAGTTCGGCAATCCGGGAGAGTGACAAAACGGAGGGGAGTACCAAACTGAAATGGTGGGTTACGCTGTCGCTTCACCCACCATACCTGACAACTATTTTGTCAGCTTTATCACAAGAAAACCTGCATTTACCCGTTTGATAAACATTTGAACCGTATCACCTTTTTTGGCGATTCCAATTGCTTCCGTATAATCATCCGCAGTTTTTATCGTCTTGTGGTTGATCTCTTTTATCACGTCACCTGCCATCACACCGGCTTTATCTCCTTCACTCTCTGCCTCAACACCCATGACTGCTACGCCCTCTTCATCTTTGAGATTAAACTGCCGGGCAATCTCAGGCGTCAGATTAGAGACACGGATACCAAGTTCACTCTTCTCCTGATCATCTTTCAGGAATGTTCCTGCGGAGATTTTCTCATCCTCTCTTTTGGCAATTTTTACTTCAAAGCTCTTTTCAGTTCCGTTACGCAGCACCTTTATATTTGCAGAATCTCCCACACCGATGTCAGCGACAATCCTTGTCAGATCGCGGGTACTTTTGATCTTTTCTCCGTTCACCTCAATAATAATATCCCGCACCTGAATTCCCGCTTTATCCGCAGGGTCTCCCGGAAAGACCTCTGTTACCAGGGCGCCCTCTTTCCCTTCAATGCCGTAATATTCTGCAACTTCTCCGGTAACATCCTGAATTGCAACGCCGAGCCAGCCTCTGGTAACTGAGCCGTGCAGCTTTAACTGTTCAATAATCCCCTTGGCAAGATTGATCGGAACAGCAAATCCGATTCCCTGCCCGCTGGCGATAATAGCTGTATTGATTCCTATCACTTCGCCGTCCATATTCAGAAGGGGACCGCCGCTGTTTCCCGGATTGATGGATGCATCTGTCTGAATAAAATCATCATAAGGACCCGAACCGATAACACGCCCTTTGGCACTGACAATTCCTGCGGTTACAGTCTGCTCCAGCCCGAATGGACTTCCGATAGCCACTACCCACTGACCGATTTTCAGGGACTGTGAATCACCTAATCTGATAACCGGCAGCTCATTTTTCGGTTTGATCTGAATCAGAGCAATGTCGGTATTCGGATCACGCCCTACAATTTTTGCATCATACTCTTCCGCGTTTTTCAGCTTGACCTGAATCTCATCTGCATCTTCAATCACGTGGTTGTTGGTAACAATATAACCCTCTTTGTCAATAATAAATCCTGATCCGAGACTCCGCTGTTTAAAATCCCGCTGATGCTCTTCTCCGAAGAATTTTTCAAAAAAATCCTTAAACGGATCATTATCTCCGAAAGGATTTGAAAAATTACGCAGTACCCGTCCTCCGCTTTTAAGGGTCTTAACTGTTCGGACATTGACCACCGCAGGGCTTACCATTTCAGCAAGGGTGCTGAAATTATCAGGAATCATGCGGACATCCGAGGTTTTTGCCTCAACCTGCCCCGGCGTCTGATAACAGCCTGACATAGCGAGAAATCCGCATATCATAATGACGATAATCTGTTTTACATTTATTTTACTGATAAAATTCATGATTTACTCCTTTTCTCTGATATAAAGCATTCTCAAATCATAAAGAATATTTTTCAGCATATTCTCTTCTTCTTTGGTCAAGTTACCACGGGTCTTTTCCTCCAGAATCCCAAGAATATCTATAGTCTGCTTTGCTAAAGGAAGATTTTTTGCTTTTTTGTCCGTGCCGGGTTCTTCAAGCAATCCCAACTGAACATAAACAGATGAAGTCAGGGAAAAGATAAAAGTCGGAAAATTGATCTCCGGCAATGGATAATCTTCATTATCTTCAATGGATGAACCAGCTTTTTCTTCTGCTTCGTTTTGATGAGGATGCTCTTCTTTTACTTCACTCTCTTCCGGCGATTCTTTATCCTGTGAAAAAGCCCTGCGATCTTTTACAACAAAATCTTTTTTTTCTTCCGACATATAAAACTCCTTTAAAATTTAGGTAGGGGCAAATAATTATTTGCCCCTACCGTTTCATTCCTGATTCTTACAATTCAAGAGGTGTTACCTTCTTGATTAACGGCAGATTACGCAATTCTTCAACCACCTCCGCAGGAATAGGCGTGTCGGTTCTCAGGAATATAATATTATTATCCCCTTCCTCTTCCTGCCCTACCTGCATCCGGTTGATGTTGATATTGTGCTTTCCAAGGGTCATTCCGATGCTTCCGATAGCACCGGGCTTGTCGCAGTTGTATATAATTGCCGCATGACCCTGAGGAATCATTTCAAGACGGAAATGATTAATCTTGACAACACGCGGTTCATTCTTTCCGACAATTGTGCCTGATACTTTATTGCTCATCTCTGTGGTAATGATCTGAACTGTTATCAGGTTAATATATTCTTCTGACCTTGAATCGGTTGTTTCAGTTACTTTTATCCCCCGATCTTTTGCAATCACATTTGCATTGACAAAATTGACTGCATCTTTGATCATAGGAGTTAAAAGCCCTTTCAGAATAGAAGTTGTTACCGGAGCCATATCAAGCTCCTGAAAATCTCCTGTATATTCAATAACAACTTCTTTTAGGGGACCTTGGCAGAATTGCGCTGAAGAGCGCCTAATCTGTCTCCCAATGTCAGATATGGAGAGAGTTTTTTCAGAAGTTCGCCTGTAACCGATGGAACATTCACTGCATTGACAATGGTTCCGTTCTTCAGATAATCAACAATCTGCTCTGCCACAGCAACAGCAACATTCTCCTGCGCCTCCTGAGTGGAAGCTCCGAGATGCGGTGTTCCAATCACATGCTCCAGCTCAAAGAGCGGAGAATTCCCCGGCGGCTCTGTTTCAAAAACATCCAATGCGGCTCCGGCAACCTTTCCTGATTTGATGGCGTCATAAAGGTCTTTTTCATCTACAATTCCGCCTCTGGCACAGTTGATCAGCATTACGCCGGTCTTCATCTGTGCAAACGCATCTTTATTCAGAAAACCGATTGTATCTTTTAATTTGGGAACATGAACTGTGATATAATCAGAGCGTTTATACAGCTCTTCCATGGAGACACATTCAAAACCGGCTTTTTCAATCCGTTCGGGGGTAACATAAGGATCATATATGATTACCTGCATCTTCAATCCTCTTCCCCGATCCGCAACAATTGAACCGATCTTTCCGAATCCGATAACCCCAAGTACTTTATTGAACAGTTCCCTTCCGCAGAGTTTTTTCTTTTCCCATCTTCCGGCTTTTAATGAAGCTGTACCCTGGGGAATATTCCTGCTTAATGAGAGCATCATGGAAATAGCATGTTCAGCGGTTGTTACCACATTTCCGGTCGGGGTATTCATAACAACAATTCCCCGTTTGGTGGCTGCCGGTATATCTACATTATCAAGACCTATTCCAGCACGCCCGACCACTTTCAACTGTTTTCCTGCTTCCAGAATATCCTCTGTTACTTTTGTAGCGCTCCGAATTGCCAGAGCATTATAATCTCCGATAATGCTTTTCAGCTCATCATGAGACATACCAGGTTTAAAATCAACTTCAATGCCTTCTGTATCCCGGAATATCTGAACTCCGGACTGATCAAGATTGTCACTAATTAAAACTTTCATTATTTTTCTTATGTTCTCCTATCTTTCTTTGTAGTTAAAAGAAACTAAGTTTCTTTAATTATTCCTAATTCATCTCAGGGGGTCTTCTCTCCGGAACATATTCATGAGGAATCTTTTTTTCATTCCATTCTTTTGAAACATAAAGATTACAGTAACAACTGCCAAATTCTGCCACATCCTCCTTCCTGTAAACACACGGACAGATAATATCTTTATCCTTGTCCCGGTTCCCTGATGATAATCTGCAAGGGCATACCATATAACCGTAACGTTCCTTGTTAGTAAGCAGTCCCTCCAGCAAATCAAAGACTCTCTCTTTATCTGTGTTGAAGAAATATCCCTTTGGTTCTGAACTTTTTTCAGCATTTCATACAGTTCTTCTGCTTTCATTATAATCCGAGAGCCTCCTTTATTTCATCTTCTTTGTATCCGACAATCACTTTGTTGCCGATGATAACAGTTGGAAAAGAGCATCTGGGATTATACTTTTTGACTTCTTCAATGGTCTTTGTTCTCTCTTCTCCCTGAAGCAGATCAACATCAGTAAAATCATACTTGACCACGCAGTCGCTTAAAAATTTTTTGGCGGCTTTGCAATGACCGCATGTACTTAGCGCATAGATATAAACTTTAGATTCTGCCATATTTCTATCCTTTCGTTTTTTTTATCCTTACAGATCAAAAAGCTATGCTTTGCGATCATAACCGTTTTGCATAGTTATTAATGGCGGACATGCTCCGCTTTGTCCGCCCTACTTATCTCATTTTCCGAAAATTTATGATCGCATACTTTCATGGTTTGCCCCTGATTCTGAAATTTTGTAAAACACAATAAATAATGCCAATTAAGAGTCGAAAATTTTATAGACAATAAAATCATAAAGTTGAAAAAATTATCCGAAAATCGTATTTTGTAAAAATCTGAATTTATATGATCAAGTTCAACCCTTAATTCGCATAAATAGTATTATACCATATAAGCAAAAATTATGCCATAAAAAACCAAAATTTGAAGACTATAGTAATCTGCGTCCGTCTCCGGTAAGTTTTACAATATATTTTTTCATACTCAATTCTTCTATGCTGATTATGAAGAATATATACCGCTTTTATTACAACATTACAACATTACAAGGTTGACAAGACACTACAAGATGTTTTGATAAAGCAGAATCTGAAAAAAACCGATCCTCAAAATCGCAGTTTATGCCGATGGACAGTATATATAAATGTAGAGGTAAGTCCTTTACACCATGATACAGGGCAACCACTACTGAATATTATATTTTTTTAAACCATCAGGTTTTTTTTCTTATCAAATCATTTGGGTTGCAATCTTTATCAATAATAATGCTGACAATGCTGTTTGGCTGGGCAAAGGGAAGTGATTCGCCTTTATCATCAATTATATCAATGATATGACTCTGATGAGGCTGACCTTTCCGGGTAAGAATCTCAATTGTATCATCTTTAAATATCTTATTTCTTACATCAATTCTGACATTTTTGAAGAAACCAGGTTTTTCAGAAAAACTTGGTTTCTTATCCGGTTCGGGGATAATGGAAATTACCTTTCCGGCAAAGATATGAGTACCTGCATGATAAAGCCCTTCTTCATAATTGGGTATAGTCTGA
This sequence comes from uncultured delta proteobacterium, assembly GCA_963806835.1. Lineage (GTDB taxonomy): Bacteria > Desulfobacterota > Desulfobacteria > Desulfobacterales > CAWEAR01 > CAWEAR01. Next base: position 148,180 of record CAWEAR010000040.1, on the reverse strand, counting down.
TCAGGCTCTCCCATATAAAAGCCGGTGCAATATCCCCGGTAGTTTATTTTGGCAAGCTCCTCACGCCAATAATCTTTTATCCTGTAATCTTCAGGATTTGCATAGTAAGCATCAATTGCTTCCCTGTAGGTCTTTACTGCTGAGGCAACATAATTGATCCCCTTCATTCGCCCCTCTATTTTCAGGGAATTTACGCCGGATTCTATCATCTCAGGAATATGCTCTATCATGCAGAGGTCTTTTGAATTAAAGATATATGTTCCCCTGTCATCTTCGGCAACAGGAAAATACTCTCCAGGACGCTTCGCTTCAACAACCGCATAATTGAATCTGCATGGATGACAGCACATTCCCCGGTTGCTTTCACGATTTGCCATGAAATTACTGAGAAGGCATCGCCCTGAATAGGAGATACACATTGAGCCGTGAACAAATGCCTCTATTTCCAGTGAAGTGCGATCTGCAATCTCTTTAATCTCTTTTAAAGAGAGTTCTCTTGCGACATTGATTCTCTGAATACCTAATTTTTTCCAGAATAGAGCGGTCTTGTAATTTGTGGTATTTGCCTGAGTGCTGAGATGAATCGGAATCTCCGGTATGACAGTTCTTGCCTCTTCTATAATTCCGGGATCAGAAAGGATAACTGCATCCGGCTTGATTTGTCCCAATGATTTCAGATATTTTTTTATTGGTTCATCTTCGTGGTTGCGGGGATAGATATTACATGCCACATATACTTTGACCTTATGCTGATGTGCAAATGAGATTGCCTCCTGCATTTCATCAGGAGTGAAGTTGCCGGAAAAATTCCTTAGACTGAAATCTTTACCCCCAAGATAAACTGCATCAGCGCCGTAATATATGGCGATTTTCAGCTTTTCAAAATTGCCCGCAGGAGCAAGAAGCTCTGTTTTCTCTTTTTCTCATAAGTAATATCTGTAACATGAAAAGCTCCGCAGGAGCGTCATATTTGCAGAAAAATGTTTTCCGTCTATCTGTTACTCATTGAATTTATATGAATATTCAAGAAATTAAAAATATGCCTGCTTATATTTTCAGCAAGATTATATATTTGTTCTGCTTCTTTCTGAGTGGGGATACCGGAAGGAAGTAAGCCTAAATCAGCGGGATATCTTGAATCAATATAAACCTGATCTATTCTGTCCAGTTCATCTTCTTCAATAGTCATATTCTCAGTTGCTTTTTTCGGCAATAAACTGTATAATTTTTTTAGATTATGAATTTTAGGAACATTAACTGAGTGTTCTTCCAGAACAGCCTTTAAAAGTTTTTCAATACATTGCTGACTGTGAAACATTACAAGATTGGCAAGATATTCGTTTTTCAGGAGTTCTCTCGCTCCAGACAAATCTCTTTTTGCAAATTCAACCCATGCCATAGCTGATTCTTTCATAGAAGTCTTATCCCCTTCTGATCTATTTGTCTTACAAATGAACTGTTAATCCGCAAAAGTTGATTCCACTCATCTTTTGTATAAACAAGTAAATCAATCGAAAAATTTTTACCCAGATCCGAAAGTATTTTTGAAACCTTCATTCTTCTGTCAATTTTTTCCATATAATTTTTTGCAAAACCTTCCTCATCCAGCACAATCATAATATCAATATCACTGTCTTTATGAGGAGTTCCGTAAGCATAGCTTCCAAATAATATTATATTCTTTAATCTGAAATTTGCAGACAGTCTTGATATAATCTCATCTTTTAATTTAAATTCAATATCATTCATTTTTCATTCTCCGGTTCATACAGGTTCCTGTTCAGGAAATTTCAGCAATTTTTACGGACATGGAGAATATTCATACCATTTTTCTTTTATTCTCAGGTTGAAAATTTTTCATAAAAAAGGGATTGCCTTGCCTGTCCGGTAAGCTAATGCCTGACAAGTGGCAATAAGCTGATCATTATGATCTTTAACCTGAATATTATAACAGGCTGTCTTTTTGGTCAGGCTTATTTCACGTGCTTCGGCGCGAAGCGTTACCCCCGGCTCCGGACTGGAAACATAAGTTATATTTACATTTAATGCAACAGCAATTGTGCCGTCTGTCTGAGCGACTGTTTCAAATGCCTCGTCAATAAGAGCAAAAATAGCTCCCCCATGTGCTTTGGAATAAATATTATCCATTTGATAAGGATTATAAACCATTTCCACTGATGAATATCCTTTTTCCAAAGCAGTCAGCTTTATCTTCAATGCCTGTGCAAAAGGCTCTTTTTCAACTGCCTTAAATATAGCATCTTTGACGATCTTATCCATTCTTTTCCCTATCTGAATTTCCGAATAAGACTTCCAAAGTTTCAAAAACTTCGGAAGTCTTTATCAAAAATTCCTAATTCTCATTAACGATATTTTTCTGTGAGCTTCTGGACAACACCCTGCTCATTCAGTTCTTTAAGAGCTTTGGTAAATTTTTCAGCTATCTCTTCCCCTTTATCTCCCAATGCTTTTTTGGAGAATCCGACATAATTGCTGTCTTCAGATATAATATAAGCCACTTCAAAATTATCCTGAAAATTCATCTTTTTGCAGGTATAAAGAAAAGGGAGTTCCGGAGCCACGCCAAGGCTGATACGTCCGTGGTAAAGTATCCGTACCAGTTCTTCCTGATCATTGCACGGTACTTTATTCAGTCCTGAATAATTGTCAAATATAGGACCATAAGAAAATCCGCCGACCACTCCAAGCTGTTTTCCTTTCAGAGCATCAAGCCCTGTTATTTTCTCATTGCTCCCTTTACGTGTAAAAATCACGGTATTAACCGTATCAAGAGGATCTGCTGTAAAAAATAGAAATTTGGTTCTCTCTTCAGTGCGGAATAAAGCATAGATAGCCCCCGCTTCCCCTGTTTCCGCCATTGCCAGCGCCCTTTTCCATGGAACGCCTTTGAATTGAGGCTCAATCCCGATCTGTTTGCAGACTTCCTTAATAATATCTGTGTCGAGTCCTTCCACCTTTCCGTTCTCTACGATCATATACGGAGGATTGTCTGTAGTAACAAAGAGAATCTTCTCCGCCAGCGCATTTACCGGCAGAATCGCCATTGCCATAACCAATACTGCAAGAAACTTTTTTCTCATACATACTCCTTTGTTAAAGTTAAAAAATTTTATTCAAAACCTAACCCCCTGCCCCCTTCCCTGAAGGGAAGGGGGAGCGGATCAGGCTGATCTCATCTTCCCTGAATGTAAGGGGAAGAACTGATTAGACTAATCTCCTCTTCCCTTTAGGGAAGGGGGCGGGGGTTAGGTCCATTGACAATAATTTAAACCCGGAACACGATACTTTATTATCCTGTTCTTTTATCTGTTTTTTATCTTTTCCCCCGACAAGCTCTACCAGTTCTGTAACAATCTCATTCATCTGCCCTGTCTGAATGCTGATCTCTTCTATGGCGGAGGCAGTCTCTTCAGCACTTCCCGCATTATCCTGTGTAACCTTGTCAATCTCTGTCATTGCATTGCTCACCTCATCTATTCCCTGAACCTGCTGCTGAGATGATGCTGTAACTTCTGCTAATAATTCCTCTACTTTTTTTGCACTCTCAGAGAGTTTGATAAATGCTTCATTTGTTTTGAATACCAGATTTGAGCCGTTTTGTATCTTCTTAATCGAATCCTCTATCAATGCAGCGGTATTTCTTGCCGCTTCACCTGAACGCATGGCAAGATTTCTCACTTCATCAGCCACTACAGCAAAGCCGGATCCTGCTTTACCCGCACGGGCAGCTTCGATTGCCGCATTCAATGCAAGCAGATTTGTCTGAAAAGATATTTCCTGAATAGTTTTTATGATTTTCCGCGTCTCTTCACTTGTTTTGGAAATATTCTCCATTGAATCAGTTACTTTTATCATAAAACTACTTGCTTCGGTAACAACCTGAGATGTTTCTATCATTAACTGATTTGCATGATTGATATTCTTGGCATTCTGCTGAACCACAACATTTATCTCCTCCAAAGATGCGGATGTCTCTTCAACTGCCGCCGCCTGTTTTGATGCTCCTGATGTCAATTGCAGCCCCACTGATGAGACTCTGCCGCAGGCACCGTCAACTTCACTGCTTACAGCCTCCAAACCTTTTACAATTTGAGATATTGGTTTGACAAGGAAAATATTCACAATTATCAGAAGAATAATAACAAGAAGAGAGCTCATCACCAATACCCTGATTGCCATAAAAATAATCAAGTCTCTCATGGCTTCTTTGATAAACATGGTAGTTAAATACAGTTCAACAAAGCCTGCCTGTTCTCCTTCATTGATTATTTTCTCTTTTCTGACAGTAAAATCGCCTGAAATATTCCCTTCGGATTTTACAATATTCCATTCTTTATCTCTTTCCGCAGCATAGAAAATTTTTTTATCGTCATTATTTTTGATAACAACGGCATATATCTTTTTGTTAGTCATTTCTGATTCAATAACATGCTGGATTTGTGCCATATTCATAAACCAGACCGGATTTGCCAGACTGTTTGCCAGCCGACCTGCTATCGGCTCTGTTATCTCATTAAAATCATTTTTCAGCCTTCTGTTTTCCTTAATATAGTCATAAATGCTGAATCCGGTTGCAATAAGCACTGAAACAGCGATCATGATCAGTGAAATTTTCCCCAGTTTTTGTTTAATTATGTTTTTCATTTTTTCCTTGTAAAATCAATATAAAAAGCCAAGTTTTTTCAAATTTTAAAACCATAAGGGTTTAACAAGTTTTTTTTTTGCATTCTCATATCCGTCCTGAATCAATTTATCTGCCTGTATAGAAGAGAAATTCAGCACGGAAAAAAAACCTTCACTTTGGTCAGGGGAGATTATTTTTATATCTGCATTTTTACAGGAGAGACAGGAGAGAGAAAGATTATAGGATCCGACAATAAAATGTTCAAATACAAGATCCACAACCTGCCGGTGAGTCTGAGGAATAGGCTGTCTGTAAAGAGCTACAGGAGATAATAATACCACAATAATCTCTTTTATCCCGCGTTCCAATGCAGGGGCTATAGGAACATTTGCCATGAGTCCTCCGTCCCAGTAAGGTTCTCCGTCAATATACTGCCACGGAAAAAGCATCGGTATAGCAGTCGCCGCCATAATATGGTCAACTGTAATTATCTTATGATTGAAATATACCAGCTGAGAGGTCAGCATATTTATCGCTGTGATAAGAACCTCTGCTTTGCTTTTCCGCAGAGCATCAATATCAATCTGTTCTGTCAGCATGGATTTTAAAGGTGCAGTATCCATAAGCGGATAGAATTTTCTGCGGCTGAAAAAAGAGAAGAGAAAATCTTTTACTGTAAAGCTGAACAGTTTCAGCCGGTCATAGGTTTTCCAGAGATTCGACATCTGTTCTGCGTCCATACCGGCACCGATTGCCGCCGCATTCATTGCTCCTACCGAAGAACCGCAGATAAGGTCTGGTTCCCAGCCGCTCTCCTGCAAAAATTTCCAGACGCCAGCCTGAAATGCTCCTCTGGCTCCTCCCCCTGAAAGAATTAAAGCTCGTTTCATTTTTTTTATTCCTGATATGCTTGGCGGCAATCTGTGCGCTGTTATCTATCAGAACCGCTCTTGCTTTTCTCCTGACAACCGTATCTTCAACCATCCCATCAGGGCGATCCGGACCGCTGACATGACGGGCAAATTGAAGCGAAGATTCATATCCGCCTGTCATCAATATCAAACTGGTTTTCCTGTGTTTTTCTGGAAATCTGGGATAATATTTCGCGGGTCTTCTGATTGACTGAATCAAGAGCAACAGCTTTCTGTAAAAGCCGAATCAGTTCATTTCTAAGGGATTCATATTCTTTGGGTGTCATGGGTTTAATCTCGATATTCCTGTAAATTAAAGGGAAAGTGAATAATAAACAGAAACTTATCAAAAAGAATATGATCTGTCAATTGTTTATTTTTATTAATAAGCAGCACGGAAAGTGTCATTACTTGTTCCGAAAGTTCGTAGTACCGCCTTTAGGCGTTGCGACATGAATATCCGCCTGAAGGCGGTACTACAAACTTACGGTGCGACATGAATATCCGCCTGAAGGCGGTACTACAAACTTGCGACATGAATATCCGCCTGAAGGCGGTACTACAAACTTGCGACATGAATATCCGCCTGAAGGCGGTACTACAAACTTACGGTGCGACATGAATATCCGCCTGAAGGCGGTACTACAAACTTACGGTGCGACATGAATATCCGCCTGAAGGCGGTACTACAAACTTACGGTGCGACATGAATATCCGCCTGAAGGCGGTACTACAAACTTACGGTGCGACATGAATATCCGCCTAAAGGCGGTACTACGAACTTACATTAAATATTTTTTCTCATATCTGTTCCTGAAAATTTATTGTAATTTAGTCACATTTAATATATAAACAGCAATTTTATGTCAAAGTATTTTAAAAAATCGGATAAATCTGTGAAAAATTTTTTCCACTATTATTTAATATGATAACTGTCATAATGTATATATTCAAAATTATACTGTCGCTCTGTCTGATATTTCTGGCTGCCCATTTTGTAAGCTGGAAAAGATTTCATAAAAACAGAGAGCTTGAAGATAAAATAAAAACCCTTGAAAAAGAACTTAAAAAAGAGAATATCCAATATGAAGAGCTTAAAAACGCATTGAATGCAAGTGAATCTCAGAAAAATGCCATATTGAACGGAATAAAGGTTAATATTGCATTTGTTGATGAAAATCTCTCTATTATCTGGACAAACAGGACTGCTGCCGAATCTGTAAACAGATCGCAGGAAGAGATGATCGGACATAGGTGCCATGAATTCTGGGATAATCCTGAAAAACCGTGTAACGGCTGTCCCACAGTTAAATCTTTTCTGACAGGAAAAACAGAGCATAGTATCATAAAAACAACTGACGGAAGAATCTGGGATGAAAAAGGAGAGCCGGTTTTTAATGAAACAGGAGAACTTATCGGAGTCATTGAAATCGCTCATGATATTACTGAAAAGAGCCTTGCAGTAGAGGCATTGAAGGAGAGTGAAGCAAAATACCGGAGTCTTTTTGAGAGTCTTAATGATGCGGCTGTTCTTACAGATGCAAAGACAGGGATTATATTGGAAATCAATAAACAGGCAGAGACTTTATGGGGATATTCCAAAGAAGAGCTTATCGGTCTTCAGCACACCCGGCTTCATCCGCCTGATCAGGAGGATACATGGCGTCAGCATTTCCAAAGAAGCTTTATTTTACAGAATGTTACAGGATTTGATTCTGAAATTTCAAAAAAAGACGGAACCCCTGTTCCTGTGATTATCAGTGCAACGGTCTTTAAATTTCAGGAGAGAGATTATATTATGGGTCTCTTTTTGGATATTACAGATCGCAAGGAGACTGAAAAGGCGATTTCAGCATCTTTAAAAGAAAAAGAAGTACTTCTGCGTGAAATTCATCACCGGGTTAAGAATAACATGCAGATTGTTATCAGCCTTCTGAATCTTCAGGCAAGACAAATCAAAGATAAACAGATACTTGAAATCTTTCAGGAGAGCCAGAACCGTATCAGGGCAATGGCTCTGATTCATGAAACTCTTTTTCAGTCCCCGGATTTGTCACGTGTTGATTCCGGTATTTATATAAATAAACTTGCAAACGCCTTATTTCAGGTCTTCGGAACCGGACATCAGCAGATTGAACTGATTGTGGCGGCAGAAGGGATATTCCTTGCTATAGATGATGCTGTACCGATAGGGCTTGTGATCAATGAACTGCTTACCAATGCCTTAAAATACGCTTTCCCTGATGACAGACGGGGTAAAATAAAGATTATTATGCATATAACCGGAGATAAAATTGAATTGTCTGTCGTGGATAACGGGCAGGGTTTACCTGAAGCAATAGATTTTGAAGATACAAAGACTCTTGGGCTTATTCTGGTAAAAGGACTTGTGGAAGATCAGCTTGAGGGAGAACTGAATGTGATTAGGGATAACGGAACATGCTTTATTATCCGATTTACTCCAAAGAGATTGATTTAAAAAATAATGCCTTGTTTAATCTTTTAAATCTGCTGACACTCTAATTTGTATAATCTGCTGAAATATGTTATGGATATTAATTAAAGTGGGCAGGACTTCCGAAGTTTCACAAACTTGGCAAGTCTGTGTCTGAAAATTTTAAGTTAAGACCTGACCTGACCCCCGACCCCTTCCCAAAGGGAAGGGGGAATAAAGCGGAATGAGGTCTCCCCTTCCCTTTGGGAAGGGGGCAGGGGGGTTAGGTCAGGTCTTAACTTAACGGCATTGCGGGTTACGTTCCGCTAACCCGACATTATACAGTAAAAGGTGAATTATTGAGTAAAATAAAGATTCTTGTTGTGGAAGATGAATTTATCATTGCCCAGTCAATTGAGAACAGTCTGGAGATGATGGGTTATACAGTTATAGACGTGGTCTCTTCAGGAAAAAAAGCAATTGAAAAAACCGAATCCGAAAAACCTGATCTGATTCTTATGGATATAAAATTACAGGGTGAAATGGACGGTATCGAAGCCGCCTCTCAGATACGTTCCCTGTTTAATGTCCCGGTCATTTTTCTTACTGCATACACAGATGAATATCTTAAAAAAAGAGCAGAAAAAACATATCCTGTCGGATATATAACAAAACCCTTCAAAAATCAGACATTGAAATCCGTGATTGAAACAGGGCTTTGTCAGGCAATAAAAAATAATCTGAAAAAATAGGTGAAATGATTGAGCAAAGCAAAAATTCTCATTGTAGAGGATGAATTTGTAGTTGCAAATGACCTCAGACTCAGGCTGGAAAATATGGGCTATAGAATTACTGCCTGCGGTCGCATCCGGAGAAAGGGCTATACAGAAAATTGAATCAGAAAAACCGGATCTTATTTTAATGGACATCATGCTCAGAGGTGAAATGGACGGAATTGAAGCGGCAAATCATATAAATCTCAGATTTAACATTCCTGTTATTTTTCTTACAGCTCATGCGGATCAGAAGATCATTGAACGTGCAAAACGGACAGAGCCTTTCGGATATATTATCAAGCCTGCTGAAGATCGGGAACTGGAGAGCGCTATTGAAGTAGCACTTTATAAAGTTCAGATGGAGAGTTACCGCAGGCAGGTGAAAGAAGAGATGCTGAAAGTCAAAAAATTGGAGTCAATGGCAGTTTTTGCAGGAGGTATTGCTCATGATTATAATAATTTACTCACAGCGATAATCGGATATATTTCCCTTGCCCAGATTCAGACACAGCCCGGGGATAAGATATTCAGGCTTCTGTCAGAGGCAGAAAAGGCATCTATGCGTGCAAGGGATTTAACCAAAAAACTCTCTGCATTTTACAGAAATGATTCTCTGCTGAAGCGTCCCGCTTTAATCCTGCCTTTATTGAAGAGTGTGATTAAATTCACTTTAAAAGATTCAAATGTAAGAAGCGAACTGATTATACCTGATGATATATGGGTGTGTGATATAGATGAAATCCGAATAAGTGAGGCAATTCATAATATTATAATAAATGCAAAAGAGTCAATGCCCCTTGGCGGAGCAATTCGTATAACCGCACATAATATAATTGTTGACAATAAAAAAGATTGTTCATCACCTCTTCATATAAGAAACGGGAAATATATAAAAATATCTGTTGCAGATCAGGGAATAGGAATACCTGAATCTCATTTTGAAAAAATATTTGACCCTTATTTTTCCACAAAAGAGAGAGGATCCCAAAAAGGGATGGGGCTTGGGCTTACGATTTCCCATTCAACTGTCAAAAGACACAACGGATATATTGAAGTGGAATCTGAAGTGGGGAGCGGCACTACATTTCATATTTATCTTCCTGCATCAGAAAGTGAAAAACTGAAAGAAGATGATGAAAAAACGATTGTTGATAATGATAAAACCTTTCCGGATATTTGCAAAGGACATATTCTGATTATGGATGATGAAGAGATTATCCGTGATGTTGCCTGTCAGATTATGGAGCATCTCGGATATGATCCTAAATTTGCCGAAGACGGAGAGGAGGCAATTGAAATGTATGAAAAAGCAAAAAAGAGCGGATACCCTTTTGATATTGTGATTGTTGATCTGGTTGTGCCAAACGGTATGGGAGGCAGAGAGACCATAGAACGGTTAAAAAAAATTGATCCTCATGTAAGGGCAATTGTTTCAAGCGGATATGTCAATGATCCTGTTATGACGGATTTTAAGGAATACGGTTTTAGCGGCGCGGTTGCAAAACCGTATAAAATAAATGAACTGAGTATGATCCTGCATCAGGTTATCGGGAGCAGGGGCGAATAATTATTCGCCCCTGCATATAATTATTCGCCCCTGCATATTCAGGGAAGTTATGTTGAAAAATTTTACATGAACTCAGAATATTATCATAATTTAAAAATAAAAGATCAGATATTCCCATTTTTAAGATGGCTGAAAGGATATAAAAAACCTGATCTGCAAAATGATCTTATTGCAGGGCTTACCGTTGCTGTTGTGCTGATTCCCCAATCTATGGCATATTCTATGATTGCGGGTCTTCCGGCAATTTACGGACTTTATGCCGCGGCAGTAACCCCTTTTATAGCGGCAATGTGGGGAAGCCTTCGCCAGTTATCCACAGGTCCGATTGCAATTATGAGCCTGCTGGTATTGACAACCCTGATGCCCTTTGCAGAACCCGGTTCCCCCAAATTTATTGAAATGGCGTTTCTGCTTTCATTTCTGGTAGGAGTGCTGTATCTGATAATCGGAATATTCAGAATGGGGATAATCATGTCCTTTATCTCTCATTCAGCAGTCAAAGGATTTACCTCTGCCGCAGCGATTATTATTATCTCAACTCAACTGCCCCATTTTATGGGGATCAAGGTATCTCAGCATGAATATATTTTCCATATAATAGCAGACCTGATAAAAAAGATTCCGTACCTTCACCTCCCGACGTTCGGAATCGGATTTCTTGCTCTTGGGATTATTTACGGGTTAAAAGCATACCGGAAGCATTTTCCCGCAGGACTTGTCGCCATGATCTTTACCAGCATATTAGTCATGATGCTTCAGCTTGATCAGGACGGTATTGCTGTTATCGGAAAAACCGAAGGAGGACTCCCTTATTTTAAAATACCGGACTTTGATTTTGATACAATCAGTGACCTGCTTGGACCCGCGATAATTATCGCATTGGTCAGTTTTGCAGAGACTTATTCAGTCGGCAAATCCATATCAGCACAGACAAAGCAGAAATTAAATGTGAATCAGGAGTTTATCGGTCAGGGGATGGCAAATCTTATCGGTTCGTTTTTTCAATGCTATCCTGTGGGCGGATCATTTTCACGGACAGCGATTAATTTCAGTAACAATGCAAAGACAGGAATATCAAGCGTGATAACAAGTTTGAGCGTGGTTCTGACGCTGTTGTTTTTAACCCCTTTACTCACTTATATTCCCAAAGCGGCTCTTGCCGCATTAGTTATCAATGCAGTACTTATGCTGTTTCATCCAAAAGAAGTCTTTATTCTCTGGAAAATGAACCGCCATGACGGAATTGTTGCAGTCAGCGTCTTTCTTCTCTCACTTATACTCAAGCCGGATTATGCTCTGGTAATAGGCATGGTCATGTCTTTGATCTTCTTTTTATGGAAAACCATGCATCCGAGAATTATACGGATGACTAAAGACCCTGAGTTTAATATGTTTGTCAATGCAGACAGATTTAATAAACCTGTCTGTCCTCAGATACTTCAGTTGCGTTCGGATAATTCTATTTATTTTGCCAATGCAGATTATACAATTGAGCATATTCTTGAACGTCTGTATATTGAGATAAAGAGCGTCAAATTTTTACTCCTTGATTTTCAGGCAATGGGGTTTATTGATGTTACAGGCGTAGATGAATTACGGATTTTAAAAGAGGAGATTCAGGATGAGGGGGTTCAGCTTGCTCTGATGTATGTTAATCAGCCGGTAAAAAAGGTGCTTGAGAGTTCCGGGTTTCTCAAAGAACTGGGAAATGAATATCTTTTTTCCAATACAGGCGAGGCAATATCATCACTTGTTAAAAAGATTGACCGCAATTATTGCCGGAATATCTGTACATCTCAGGCTGTTTCATGAATGTTCAGTAATTAAAGACAGAAAGAAAAAAACATCACGTTTTGAATGTAAGTAGAAAGGATAAAATAAGCTTGAACTCTGTACTCGGAAACCTTTAGGCGGTTCTTCAGGCGGTAAAAAAAACTGTAAAAAATGTTATATGCAGTTTTACGCAAAGGACGCAAAGATTTCCGCATAGGACGCAAGATTTTACTCACAAATTCAATGCTGACAAATCAATGAACAACTATATTGATAAAAATCCTTATATACCTTATTCTTTTATTTCCGGTATCTTTATCTTTTGCCGGTGAGATACACCCCTTGTTCATAAGCTCCGGTTTATACATAGATGCTGATAAACAGTTTGATTTTGCAGAGCATTATTTTTCAAAAAAAGAATATCTCAAAGCAATATCAGAGTATGAGCGGTTTATATATTTTTTCCCAAAAGATGAACGGGTTAAAAAAGCTATGCACCAAATCGGAATGGCTTATTATGAGGGTAAACGCTTTAATGATGCGATTGATGCTTTTAATGAACTTATTGAAAGATATGGAAAGTCTGATATTTCTGATGCTGATGTAACAAAAGCATATTTTATGATAAGTGAATGTTATGTAAAACTGAATGCTTTTGAACAGGCTGTCTCCAATCTTCATTATATGCTTACTCTGACCGATGACAAAAATATTGCAGATGAAACTCATTACAGAATCGGCTGGATTTATCTTGAAAAAAGTGATAGCAAAAACGCCCGGAATTATTTTGAAAAGATTGACAATAAAGAGAAATACCGGATTAGGGAAATCTACAAAGGGCTTGATACAGAATCTTTGATTCCCCGTAAAAATCCTGCATTAGCCGGAGTTCTCTCTGTAATCCCCGGCGGCGGATTTCTTTACTGTGAGCGTTATTATGATGCTTTAACAGCATTTTTACTGAACAGCCTGCTGATATATGCCGCTTATGAATCATTTGACAAAGATATGAATGCTCTTGGAGGGCTTATATCTCTTGTTGAAACAGGATTTTATACCGGAAATATTTACGGCGGAATCTCCAGCACGCATAAGTATAACAGAGATCAGCACATCCGTTTTATTGATCAGTTAAAGAAAAGCATGAGAATAAGCGTTTCGCCGTATAATAAAAACGGCGATTTTCTTTTCACTTTTCACTTTGATTTTTGAGCCATGTAGGTCGGGTTAGCGCCAATGCCATTAAGTTAAGCACCTCATCAAAAGTTTTGTGCCGGGAAGAAAAATATGATATAGCCTCCGGTAAAAATAGAACATATCAGTAAGGAGGCTGTAAAAATGAAATATATTTCAGATATTACTGAAGCAGAGCTGAAAACATCGGAAGCTGCTTATAAAAATCATCGGACTGCCGGGGCCGGGAACGTGCGCATGTTATAATTCTGAGTTACAAAGGCTTCGGGATGCGGCATACAGCTGAAATATGAGGTATTGAGCGTCATGGTATATTGACAGCGGCGATTTGGGTGAAGTTCCGGCAAAGAACCTGTCCCAGTGGCAACTGTATGAACGCTATGTCAATGTGGCGTTTGAACCGAACCCGAATTTTGATTCCGGCGATACCGGGATTGAAAATACAACACTTCTGAAGACCGTTGAAAAATATAATTTCTTTGGATGGCAGGATTATGGTGATGTTCCGCTCGATTATGAGGCTTTTGGTCCTAATCAGGCAGGGCAGATGAATCTCAAATACTGGTATGTTTACGGAATGCTGGTTCAGTTCTGCCGCTCCGCAGACCTCCGGTGGATAGATATGGCGGTTCCTTCGGCTCGGCATCTGGCAGATATTGATTATCTGCATATCCCGGATGAAGGGATTCAGCACTGGTCTCACGGCGCGTATTTTGGTCATAGCCAGCATGATGAGCCGGGATGCGCCAATCCGAACCGGAATTATAATTCACCGTCTGTTGATCTGTTTTTCGGCGTTCCTGAACTGATACTTGCCTATAACATGACCGGGGAGCAGCGTTTTTTGGATACAGCACTGGAAGGATTACAGGCAATGGAAAATGAATCGCAGTTCAGCAATTTTGAATATCCGGTGTTTTACAGGGAACGGGCTAATCTGATATTTGCTTTCACAGAAGGATACCGCCAGACAGGAGATGTCAGATGGCTGAACAACGCAAAGACAATTATCGGACATACAGCAAGGACATCAGACAAAGGATGGCTGAACAATCCGAAAACATATACACCGCCTGAGGGAGGTACCGGGGGGATAAACGGATAAGCGGTTTTGCAATTGCGCAGACGATCTGGACTATGGGGCGTTATCTTGATTTCTGCAATGAATACGGACTTTCCGATGATCTCGGAGTGAAAAATGCCCTTCAGGTTTACAGCGATTTTATCATCAATTATATGACCTATGATATTCCGACATGGTACAGAGAAAATTGCCGTGAATATTGCCCTGATGAAGAAGTGCTTCAAAGATACACAGGGCATATTGCTACCATTGACAGCATCTGGTTTACAGCGGATTATGAGACATATCTTAAAATCAATGACCGGGCGCTGGTGATGGCGGATGTTCTTACCTATGCTTACAAATATTCAGGACAGCAGCGGTTTCTGGATACGGCTGCAAAATTTTATGAAACCGGAACCATTGATCAGGTCTGGTTAGATGATTCGCCGGTTTATATGGCGTCAAAAGACCTTGTAAATTCTCTGAACTGGGGACTGGTTTATATGAACCTTACAAAACAGGAGGCAGGCAATATCCCCGGTGATATTGACGGAGACGGTGATGTTGACTTAAACGATCTGATTACTGTCCTGAAAATCATATCAGGTCATACAGTTACAGGCGTGAATCTTAAAGCAGATGTAAACGGGGATGGCAATATCGGTGCGGAGGAAGCGATTTATATCTTGCAGAGTTATGTTAAGTTTCAGGTTTTAAGTAAGTTGTGCCGGATGAAATCTTTAATCAAATATAATGACATATATTTAACCCAATTTGCCACCTTTGCTCCCGCCGGGTTGGCTGCTCCCGCCGGATTGGCAAATCCGGCGGATGGTTCGGATTTGCCAATCTTCCACCGAGCCGCAAAAGTCATTCTTCCGACAGGTCGCAACTTGGGTTATATTTAAGAAACCAAGTTCCTTTTAAGAGAGAAAAAAATAATGAAATTACAAGATTTTCCAAAAGAGATACAGCCGTATCTTATCCCGAAGCAGACCGGCAAATTAATCTATCGGTGTCTGGGATGCAATGCAGAATACGGAATTGAAAAGCTCCTTTACACCTGCCCGGACTGCGGCAATGTTCTGCTGATTTATGACAAGAATTTTGACAGTTTAAAAGAGATTCCCGGAGAACTTTGGCGCAAAATTTTTGATTACCGTAAGATGCTCAAAATTCCTGCATTAAAAGGGATTTACCGGTATCATGAATTTATCTGCCCGATGATGCCCCTTGAATCTGTTGTTTATCTTGGAGAGGGGCATACACCGATAATAGAGGCAAACAGATTCATGCAGGAGAAAGCAGGATGCCGGTTCTTTTTTAAAAATGACGGGCAGAATCCAAGCGCATCATTTAAAGACAGGGGAATGGCAAGCGCCTTGAGTTACATCAATTTTCTGCTTCAGAACAAATATGTTTCAGATATACTTGCTGTATGTGCATCTACAGGGGATACATCAGCATCTGCGGCTCTGTATGCTGCTTATCTGAAGCCGAATGTTAAATCTGCTGTGCTTCTGCCCCATAAAAAAGTAACACCTCAGCAATTATCTCAGCCTTTGGGAAGCGGGGCTACAGTCTTTGAAATTCCCGGGGTCTTTGATGACTGCATGAAAGTAGTTGAGGCATTGGCAGAGAATTATAATGTTGCGCTGCTGAATTCCAAGAATGCCTGGCGGATTCTTGGGCAGGAGTCTTATTCTTATGAGATTGCTCAGGAATTTGAGTATGATATGGCAGACAAGGCGGTGATTGTTCCTATCGGTAATGCAGGGAATATTACTGCTGTAATGAGCGGATTTCTGAAATTTTATGAAACCGGCATTATCACTGCATTGCCGAAGATTATCGGGGTTCAGTCAGAACATGCGAATCCGGTTTATCTTTATTATCAGGAGCCTGATAAAGCAAAACGGAAATTTGTTCCGATAACAGTAAAGCCGAGCGTGGCGCAGGCAGCAATGATCGGGAATCCAGTCTCTATGCCGAGAGTGATTTATTTAGCTGAAAAATATAATCATCTTGCAGGGGAGCAGCGGGTCTTTTTTGTGGAAGTAACGGAGCAGGCGATTATGGACTGTGAGCTTTTGGCAAATCATAACGGGCATATTGCCTGCACTCACGGAGGGGAATCTTTGGCGGGTCTTGTAACAGCTTTAAATAAAGGATTTGTGAAAAAAGATGATACCGCAATTGTTGATTCAACAGCTCATGCCTTGAAATTTGCAGGATTTCAGGAGATGTATTTTGAAAACAAGTTCCCGCCGGAATTTGGGATTACGCCTAAACCGGAGCTTGTGAATGCGCCGGTGTTTATCCGCCCCAAAGACCTTGAATCTGTTCCGGCTCCGGGAAAGCCATTGGAGGGGGAAGCATTTCAGCGTTTTGTTAAACGGACTTCTGAAGAGATTGCAAAGTTGTTGAATTTAATGTAATTGAAACCCTTATGATTTATAAGAAGCTAAGATTCTTTAAGAAACTTAGCTTCTTTTAATATCGGTAAATTATAACTCACCTTACGCAATAATTTTCAAAGGCTGCAATTTTTGCAGTTCCGCAAAAGCGGACTGCAATGCACTGATATAAATTTTTGTTTTCAGTGCAAAATGATTAAGATTGTCTGAAATTTTCAGCATTTCAAGTTTGACATAACCGCAGAAGGAAGCGAAAAAATGATTTTTCTGTGTTGTAACGGTCTTTGCCGGTGATTTTTCCGAAGAAACATTCTGTTTAAGCGATTTATGATAACATTCCACGTTCCATCGTTTGCGATAGAGAGCGGTAATCTGCTCATATGTCAGTGTCGTATCGCTGGTTACCGGGTACAGAATACCCGTACTTCCGTCTTTGTTTGCAAAGACCTGTTTTACCGGAAGCATCGGAAAATCAACATCTTCCGGAAAAATTTCTATCGGGATATCTGTCCTGAAAACCGCCTTATCTGTTCTGACGTATCTGCCCTGCCGTCTGTCATCATAACTCAGTGCAATTTTGCGGTTTGTTTTCACAGGCATGACAAAATCTTTTTCCGCATCATGTCTGATGAACATCATGTTTTCCGCAGACGCAAACCATACATCTGTAAGAACATAACGGAACAGTATCTGATTGACTACAGCCTGTTTTATCATTTCACGGCAATACTGATTTTTCGGAACAGGACATCGCCGTTTCTCTTTTCCGTCTTTCGGATCAGTGTAATATTCTGTTTTTGCAACAATCTGAAAACCGACAGGCAGAGACGTATTCTGAACGTGATACAAAGCTGTCATAAAGTTGATTCCTCTGACACTTCTTCCCTGACAATGGTCATAATGCCAACAGATAATGTCATTTTCATCTGTCGAAGGTTTTTCCGAAATGCTGTCGTCAATAATCAGAACACCGTCGGGACTTTCAATCTGACGTATCAGAGGCTTGACAATATGCCACAGATCTGCCGAAGTCTTTTCCGCCGGACAGCATACGGGTAATTCTGTCATGGCTTATCTGTCCTTCAAGTACGGCTGACAAACCCGTTGCAGTTACGCTCCGAATGAACTGAGCAGATAGTCAACATATAAGTCAAATATGTTATCATTCATGTTTTCACCTTTTCAGTTGTTTTTCTGACAGAATGATATTAAACTGTTATTAAATTTTTTTCAACTGCGTAAGGTGAGTTAATTTAAAATATCCGGTTATATTTCCACTTAACTTAATGGCATTGACGCGAAGCGTGGGAACGCGGGTAAGGATATTGTAATGAAAAAGTTTCTGTCTATTATTTTCTTCATGTTAAGTACAGCGTCATTTACAGAGGCTGAAATTTTTCAGGTAGTCGGTTCCGAGTTTCCTCCTTTGATGTATGAAGATAATGGAAATCCCGCGGGGCCGTCTGTTGAACTGCTTCAGATGATGATCAAAGAAATGAAGGGCGTTGAAGTGAAGATCGGTTTTTATCCGGTTAACCGAATGCTTCTAATGGTTTCAGAGAATAAAAATACGTTCACGCTGAGTATCACCCGTAATCAGGAGCGGGAATCACTCTTTAAATGGGTGAGTCCGATTTGCCCCCGTACCAGCGCTCTTTTCAAATTAAGGAATCGTTCAGAAATTCATGTCGCCAAGTTAGAAGATGTCCGTTCATATAAAATTGGAGTGGGGCGGGGATATGCGGCAGTAGATGATCTCCTGAAAGCCGGAATTCCACGGGAAAATATTGAAGAAGTTACAAATGATTTGCTGAATATCAAAAAACTTTTTGCCGGGCGAATTGATTTTGTAGCTAATAATGGTCTGGTTTTTGCATATCTTTTAAAACAGGAGGGACATCAGATGGATGAAATTGAGCAGGCGATAATACTCAATGCTCAGTATCATTATTATTACGCTTTTAATAAAGAGACAGACGATCTGATCATCCGGCAATTTCAGGAGTCGCTTGATCATCTCAGACAGAACGGCGAATATGACAAACTTCTGAATAAATACATCTTCAAATGAGTCAGAAAGTCTTTTTACCGAATATCAGATTTTTTCTATATCTATATCCTCAAGTTCAATGGAGAATTTTTTTAAAAACAGGCTGTTTGCTCTGCAAAAATCTATGACAGGATCAATTTTTTCCGAATCTCCGTTACGGAAAGATATGAGCAAGCCGTTGATCTGATATTTCTTTAAAAGAGATTCAATATCCTGAAATGAGCCGAGTATCGGATAACCCTGAATCTCTTTTCCAATCTTTAACGTATCATCATCAATAAATCCGACAGGTCTGATATGACGATTTCCGTTATGCAGTAATTCACGCAGCAATATTTCTCCTCCTCTTCCTGCGCCGTAAATCAGAACCGTTTCACCGTCAAGGGTTTTCCGGTTCATTGTATCCAAAGAGATTCTGAAAGAACCGCGGATCCGAGCAGCAGACCTGTTGTCAAAAGCCAGTCTATGATAAATATACCTTTTGAAAAATCTTTAAAACGGTAAATAAATGTAACCGCGACAACTGATAAAAGTGTAGCAAAAAAAGATGCCTTGATATAATTAAATACATCATTTGTGCTGAGATACTGCCAGAATCCCCTGTAAATACCCACAGTAAAAAAAGCAATAAATTTACATGCAATCACTGCGGGGAGTGAATGTAAAAATACCCTGAAATAAAAAGGAAATTCATAAGAATCAAATCTCAGACGGTAAGAGAGATAATAAGCAAACGAGATCAGACAGAAATCAAGTATAACCAGAATTATCTGCCATTTATAAGTCAATTCCATGAGAATAGGGGTATAAGCATGATCCCGCAGCAGAGAGAATTCTTTTTCAGGATAAACACGCAGTCTTGCCAGATATATCCCCATCAGCAGAACAGAGAGAATAAGCGGAATAATCACTGCCGGAGAAGTGAATTTATCATTTCTGCTTACAAATAACGCCGCAAAACCTGATACTGCTCCCACGCCGTACAAAAAAAGAACCGCTCCTTTTTCACTGAATCCCATCAATACAAGGCGGTGTGATGTATGATCTTTTCCGCCGGTGGATGCTTTTCTGCCGCTTAATATTCTTATCAAAGTTACCATTGTGGTATCCAGAATCGGAACCATGAGAATCATAATCGGAACAGAGTATGATGACAGCCTGTTTTCGATCTTCTCTCCTGAATAATGAAGCGTCAGCATTGAAAGAACAAAGCCGATTACAAGACTGCCGGAATCTCCCATAAAAATAGATGCAGGATTGAAGTTGTAAAACAAAAAGCCTGCCAATGCCCCGGCAAGTAACACGGAAGCAGCATAGGCTGTGTTAATCTGCTGTAATCCATGTAAATTCAAGTCTGAGATGCCTGAAAATAACAAAGCAAGATAGATTGCGGCAATACACCCGATCCCGGCGCATAGCCCGTCCATATTGTCAATCAGATTAAGGGCATTGGTAAGCCCGACAATCCAAATAATTGTGACAACTGTATCCAATGTAAGGGAAGTAAACCAGTGAAGCCTGAATCCAAGAAAGGTAACGATTGAAGCAACAAGTATCTGCCCGACAAGTTTGGTATGGGGTCTGATACGGATAAAATCATCAAGTAATCCGAGAAGAAAAAGAAGGGTCATTCCGATCCATATAACCGCGCCGATATTTGCCAACGGAAAAAAGCTCTCTATCTCCGGCGGATCAGAATTGGGTATTGAAAAAGTGATATACGGCAGAATCGTACTGAAATCTGATATAAAAAAAAGCGGTACAGCCGTGCTGATATAAATAGCAATACCGCCCATAAGAGCGGTCGGTTTTTTGTGCCAGCGTTCCTTGACAGGATATGCCATCCAACCTTTTTTTACTGCTGTAAACCGGATAACCGGCGTTAAGCACAGGCATAAAAGGAACGATATAAAAAATGTAATATACAGCATTTAAAGAGAATTAGGAATTAATAGCAGCTTTCCCTAAAAGAAACAGTTACGCCATCCTGACGTATATTATTTTCTGACTCACCCTTTGCATGAGGGGCTTTTTTTCTCCCCTTTTGCAATCCATGCCATCAGCCTGAATAAATATTTACAGAAATTTTGCCATATACTTATTGGATAAATGTTGTACGGTTTATTTTTCATTAAAAATCAGACAAATTCAATCCGCATTCCTGTTGTGGTTTTTCTTTCAACGATCTCTCCGATAACAGCAGCCCTCTCATTCATCCCTCTGAGCCGCTGAAGAACGTCTGATGCTGATTTATCAGGAACAATAGCAACCATTCCCACGCCGTTGTTAAAGGTTCTCATCATCTCCATCTCTGACAGATTTCCTGCTTTCTGTAAAAAAGAGAAAATAGGCGGAATTTCCCAACTCTTTCTGTTTATTATAATATTACAGGCATCCGGTATTACACGGCTGATATTATCCACAAGCCCACCGCCTGTAATATGCGCGAGTCCGTGAATCGGCAGGTCTCTTATCAGCTTTTGTATGGTATCTGAATATATCCTTGTCGGCTTTAACAATTCCTCACCGATTGTCCAGCCGAGTTCCGGCATATAGGTATCAATCTTCAGATTCAGGGTATCAAAGCATATTTTTCTGACCAGAGAATATCCGTTGCTGTGAAGCCCGTTGGACGGAATACAGATAAGTTTGTGTCCTACCCGGATTTCAGAGCCGTCAATAATTTTGGTATCATCAACAAGACCCACAACAAATCCTGCCAAATCATATTCATTATTATTGTAAAACCCGGGCATTTCAGCAGTTTCACCGCCGATAAGAGCGCAGGAAGCCTCTTTACATCCGTCAGCAATTCCGGTAACAATATCAGTGGCAATTCCTGTATCCAATTTTCCCATTGCCATATAATCAAGAAAAAAGAGAGGTTTGGCTCCCATAGTGATAATATCGTTCACATTCATGGCAACAAGATCAATTCCCACAGTATTATGCTTATTCATCATAAATGCGATTTTAAGTTTGGTGCCCACGCCGTCTGTGGAGCTGACCAGAACAGGGCTTTCCATATTCGCCGTGTTAAGAGAGAAAAGGGCACCGAATCCGCCGATTTCACCCATTACACCCGATCGCGGAGTCTGTCTGGCGATTCCTTTTATGGTATTTACAAAATGATTTGCTTTTTCAATATCAACGCCTGCATCTGCATAAGTCAGAGATTTTGTCATATATGTCACTCCAAATAATTTCAAGTTTAATGATAAACTATAAAGATAAACCGGATTTAAGTAAATGTCAAAACAATTTTTTTGACAAAAAAAGATTCATGTTGTAAGGTATTTAATCATGGCAGAGAATATCTGTTTTTACATTATATTTATATTCAGGATGTTATAAAAATTAAGTTGTACTAAATCATACTGATTTATAAAGAGGTTATTGTCAACGACCCCTACCCTAAAGGGCAGGGGCTTGTAAGTTACTGAAGATTACAAGCCTTGTTGACCGGACTGAGTTCCTGGAGAACTACGTTATTTTGGTCATAACACCGGCGGATGCGAGCCAGTCCGCCGCTCTGTTGTCCGGCATTAAACAGGTGTAAAGGTCTGAAGCCGGTGTGCCGGGCGTAAAAAGCCGTTATAACTTTGTCGAGGCAAACATTACGGGAAAAATCCCGATTTTCTTAAAGGAGATTTTTTCATGCAGAAAGTTTTTGTATTGGATACAGGTAAAAAACCTTTGACACCTTGCAGACCGAAAAGGGCAAGAATACTGTTAAAACAGGGAAAAGCCGCCGTATTCCGTATGTTTCCGTTTACTGTCATTCTGAAATACGGAGTAAAGGATGCTTCACCGGTACCGCTCAGAGTCAAAATTGACCCCGGCAGTAAAAAAACAGGAATAGCAGTTGTTTCCGATTCGGCAGGTGAAGTTGTTTTTGCAGCAGAGATAGAGCATCGGGGTCAGGTCATTAAAGACAGCTTAGATAGCCGGAGAGCTGTCAGACGTTCAAGAAGAAACAGACATACCCGTTACCGTGAGCCCAGATTTTTAAACCGCTGCCGTAAAAAAGGCTGGCTGCCGCCTTCACTGGAAAGCAGAATATCCAACATAGAGACATGGGTTAAAAGGCTGATGCGTTTGGCTCCTGTTCAGGCTGTTTCTCAGGAGTCGGTTAAATTTGACACACAATTGATGGAGAATCCTGAAATTTCCGGTGTTGCTTATCAGCAGGGAACATTAACGGGTTATGAGATAAGAGAATATCTGCTTGAAAAATGGGACAGGAAATGTGCCTATTGTGGTAAAAGAGATGTTCCTTTAGAGATAGAACATATCAGAGCAAAGAGCAGAGGCGGTTCAGACAGAATCGGCAATCTTACTTTAGCCTGCCGTGCATGTAATGAGAAAAAAAATAACAAGCCTGTTGAAGAATTTCTCAAAGGGAAACCGGATGTTTTAAAGCGGATTCTGGCTCAATCCAAAGCACCGATGAAAGACGCAGCAGCAGTTAATACAACTCGTTGGATACTATTTGAAAGACTGAAAGCTGTCGGATTACCGGTAGAAATTGGCAGCGGGGGATTGACTAAATTCAACCGTATCGCAAGAGATTTATCCAAATCGCACTGGATTGATGCGGCATGTGTGGGACAAAGCACACCGAAAGTTTTAAAAATTGACGGGGTCAAACCATTAGAGATTAAAGCTGCCGGTCATGGGAAAAGACAGATGTGCCGGGTTGACAGGTATGGTTTCCCAAGAACATCAGCGAAATCTGATAAGACAGTAAAAGGATTTCAGACAGGAGATATGGTTAAATCTGTTGTAACAAAAGGAAAAAAGACAGGTGTATATATCGGACGTGTTGCTGCGCGGATTTCAGGTTACTTCAACATCACTACCCGTAATGGTGTAGTGCAAGGGATAAGCTACAGACATTGTTTGAAATTATATGGATGTGACGGCTATAACTACCTAATAAGCTAACAAGGAGGAGGTGCATTCCTCCGCTACCCTAAAGGGACAGCGGTTTCCTGCACCAGAACTTTATGAAAAAAGAATTTGCAAGATTGGATCGTCTTCCCCCTTATGTATTTGCTACAGTAAACCAGATAAAAATGGAGGAGAGACGTGCTGGAAAAGATATTATTGATCTTGGCATGGGGAATCCTGATATAGGAACCCCGCAGCATATTGTTGATAAAATGGTTGAAGCGGCTCAGAAGCCGCAGAATCACCGTTATTCAGCATCTATGGGGATTACCAGATTAAGAACGGCTATTGCTGACTGGTATAAACGAAGATATGATGTTGATATAGACCCTGATAATGAAGCGATTGTTACCATCGGGGTCAAAGAAGGTATGTCTCATCTTGTTCTGGTAACAATCAGACCGGGAGATGTTGTATTTACACCGACTCCGACTTATCCGATTCATCCTTATTCAGCAATCATTGCTGGCGGTGATGTCCGGGGCATCCCCACCGGACCTGATTCTGATTTTTTTGAAAATCTTATGCACGCAACACGACAGACATGGCCCGCCCCAAGCTGCTGATTATATCTTATCCGCATAATCCGACAACAGCGGTTGTTGATCTGGAATTTTTCAGAAAGATTGTAGATTATGCCAAAGAGCATGACATTATGGTGATCCATGATTTTGCTTATGCTGATCTTGTTTTTGACGGATATAAAGCTCCGAGTTTTCTTCAGGTACCGGGAGCAAAAGATGTTGGCGTTGAATTTTTTTCTTTGTCCAAAAGCTACAGTATGCCAGGATGGCGGGTCGGTTTCTGTGTCGGAAATCCTGAGATTGTCGGGGCGTTACGCAGGATAAAGAGCTATCTTGATTACGGTATTTTTCAGCCGATTCAGATTGCTTCTATTATTGCCCTGAACGGTCCTCAGGATTGTCTTCAGAATATATGTGACACATATAAAAGCAGGAGAGATACGCTTATCACAGGTCTTAACCGCATCGGCTGGAATATTGAAAGCCCCAAAGCAACCATGTTTGTATGGGCAAAGATTCCTGACAGATATATTAAAATGGGATCCGTGGAATTTTCAAAACTCATGGTAAAAGAGGCACAGGTGGCAGTCTCTCCGGGGCTGGGGTTCGGTGAATACGGTGATGAATATGTACGGTTTGCACTTATAGAGAACAACATGCGTATCAATCAGGCTGTCAGAGGGATTAAAAAGATTATGTGATTTCATAAAAGAAGCCATGTTTCTTTAAGACTTCGGCGTGAGCGCTCAGACTTCGGTGAGCTCAGTCGAACCGTAGAACTAAACTCGGCTTCTTTTTAACAGTAGCCAAATATATTGACAAATGAGAATCTTTCTGTTTAAATTCTTTCAATTACAGTAATCAGGAATCAAGAATTTGGGAATTAACGGAAGAAGCTAAGTTTAGTTCTACGGTTCGACTGAGCTCACCGAAGTTCTGAGCGCTCACGCCGAAGTCTTAAAGAAACTTAGCTTCTTATTTATAATTTCTGAATCTAAGTTGAGGGGATATTTAATGAAAAAAATAATTATCTGTTTTATCCTTTCTGTATTTATTCTTTTTAATATAAGACTTTTGTACTCACAGGAGATTACTGATAAATCTATAGACTCACAAATTAATGAAGAGATGAAATGGCTCCGTGAGGAATCATTTGATGTGGAGGTGGTTACAGCCTCCAAAAAAGCGCAGAAAATTTCAGATGCACCGGCAACCATTATTTCAATCACCAAAGAAGAGATTGAGTTATATGGCTGGCGGGATTTAAAGGATATATTCAGGGCTTTACCGGGAATAGATGTTTCATACAATGTACAAGGTGAATTAAAGACCCTTGTTATTATGAGAGGAGTTTCAGGAAATCAGAAAATACTGATTCTACAGGATGGGCAACGGTACAGCCCCGCAAGCGGAGAGCGTTTCTTATACGGCAATAATATTCCGCTGAATATTTACAGGCGAATCGAAATCATCTATGGTCCAGCCTCATGCTTATATGGTGCTGATGCTTATGCCGGGGTGATTAACCTGATAACAAAAGACGGGGCGGATTATGACGGTGTAGAAGTAAACGCCGGCTATCTCTCAACCGGAGCATATTCAACGGACTTTTCCTTTGGACAAAAAATCAGTGATGATATAGATGTAATCTTATCAGCCAGAATTTTCCGGGGCGAGGATGAAAAACTGCATGAAGATTATGAAGAATATTCAGGCGTCAATAATTATCAGGGAAATTTAGATTCTTATGACAATGACTATCCGATAAAGAACTGGAATCTCTTTTTTAAGCTGCGTTATTACCGTTTTAAACTCGGATTTGACTGGCAGCATGAATTGGAATCAAATGCAGCGGTATCTCTTCCGTCAACGTATGCTTATGTAGGAGATTCTTTATGGGGACAGGATTTAAGGCATTTTTATATTGAGCATGAGTCTTATTCCAATAAGAATCTGAATATAAAGACTACATTCTCAGCCGGTGATTATGAAGTAAATACAGCAAGTAATTATTTCCTTGTTCAGAAAGATGAAAATGGCAATTTGACAAACGGAACTCCTGCTTATAAATATGCCTATTCTTCTTATCTGAAAGGGAATATTCAGGCAGATTGGGATATTAATGAAAAAATATCAACCGTATGGGGTCTATCTTATGAGAAGGTTACATCATTTCCGAAGACAAGAAATCTGAGTGAACCGTTTGACACATCCGGCAACCGTCAGGTGGATATGAGCGATTTTACAGACTCCAACGGCTATACATTCGGGATACTTGGATTAAGCGAACCTCTTTTCGGAGACAGAGATTTTAATAACATAGGTCTCTTTATTCAGACAGAATATAAAGTTTCAGATATGTTCAAAATAGACGGAGGAATAAGATATGATTATAATTCTGTTTATAAAGAGACGCTTAATCCGAGATTGGGGCTGATCATTGATCCGCTTGAAAATCTTACAGTCAAGCTGTTATACGGAACCGCTTATATTCAGCCTTCCAATTTCTATAAATATGAAAATTTTGCAAATCCTTTTATTATGCACGTTCCAAATGAGTATCTGGAACCGGAGAAATTAGAGAATTATTCTTTGGATATATCTTATATTTTGGGAAAAACTTTTTCTCTTCACGGAGCGTTGTTTTTTAATAAAATGGATGATATTATCAGACCTGTTCAGGCACCGGCACAGGAGAATGATTATCCGTATTATAATCCATACCGGGATGATCAGGGTTATGTGCAGTACAACGGAAATCAGGGAGAGATTGAAAGCAGAGGCGGGGAGATCACTTTAAAATATAAGATTGAGCGATTTATGACAGATTTATCCTATTCTTATGTAACCGGCGAGGATAACGGCTTTGATATTCCGCAGATTTCAGAGCATAAAATTACTCTGAATTCAAGCTACACGGGTGAAAAATGGTCAGGGGGGCTGACCCTCAAATATTATGCAGATGTCAGTACAGACAGAAATAATTACAAATACGGCAGTGCGGAAAAAGGAGGAGATGAATCTTATTCATTTGACGGAGCATTGATTGCCTATCTGAATCTGATTTATCGGTGGAATAAACATCTGTCATCTAATCTTAGCATTGATAATCTCTTTGATACAAAACATTACGGAGGAGTTCCGTTTGACGGATCCCCGGTGGTTGTACCGCAGACACCTCAGCCGTTGCGGAAGATTTATGTCGGGTTGAAATATTCATTTTAAATCATGAGAGGAAAAAATTCAAAGAGAAAGGAGATTTTCCGAATCCGAACAATGTAAATGTAAAAAACAACGGTTAAAATAATTTAAAGCAGATATTTATCTGTTTTCAAGGGGGAAGCAATGATAAAAATATTGCGGCAAGAAATGAAAATGATGAACAGCTTTAAACCTTTAAAGATTCTTCTCTTTTTCATGATTCTTTCCAGCGTCTGGACGATTTTTTTAACAACGCTTAAAGTTTCAGCGTCAGAAAAAATCATTCTCTGTTTTTACAGTTCAGAGACCAACATTAACAATTTCAAATCCCTGAAAATGGAATTCGACAACTATCTGTCAAAGTTCGGATCCTATGAGTTCCAGCCTTTCAGCGACAGAGATGCTTTTGAACAGCATATCAGAGATAAAAAAGAAAAACGGCTTTTACTCTTATCAAGTTGGCATTATAATAAAATCTGTAAAGAGTATCTGCTCAAACCCTCTTTGGTGGGGATGCGGAACGGCAAAGATTATCAGAAAAGAATTCTGGTAACAACGCCCAAGTTTGCAAACTTAAACTCTGTCAAAGCAGGACCTGTTGCTTCAGCAAGTAATCTTCAGCATACCCGGAGCGAGCTGGTTGAAATGTTCAAAGATAAAGAATCCGCAGAATCTGTCAGAATATTGCCGGTTCCAAAAGATGTGGATGCACTTATGTCAGTCGGATTTGATATGGCAAGAGCCGCACTGATTACTGAGAATTCATTGAATGACTTAAAAACACTGGATCCGTTTCTTTATGAAAAGATAAAAATCCTGACAGAGGGAAAATCTTCTTTGCTGCTTATAATGGCTGTGCCTGAAGATTCTGAAAAAAATGTTGAACAGATTGTTAAAATTATAAAGAATATGCCGGATGATCCCGATGGAAAAAATATCATAAAAATGCTTGATTTGGACGGCTGGAAACCGGTTAATTCATCAGAGAGCCTGAATATGGAGGAATAATGAAGTATATCATATATAAACAGGAGATAATCATCCTGATTACAGTCTTTTTTCTCGGTTTTCCCGCAGTATTGTGCGGAGATGAAAAACCGAAAATTCTGCTGATCAATTCCAATGCTTCAGTGGAAAAGTACATGACTGTACAGGAAGAATTTGAAAAAAGTGCTTCAAGTCCGGTTCAGAATGTCAGTCTGGAGAATGATAAAACTGATATAAAAAAATTATTGGTATATAATCCGGATTTGGTCTATTGTATAGGCACAAAGGCTTATTCATTCGCCAATCAGTATTTTAATCAGAAATATATTGTTTTTTCATCAATTATCAACTGGCTCCGGCTTCCTTTGTCTGATAAGACTTACGGAGTCTCCAATGAACTTCATACCCGGATGCCGCTGATGATGTTCCGTTATATTTTTCCTGAAATAAAAAAGATAGGAATGTTATACAGTGAGCAATATACTGTTCAGTGGTTTGAAAAAGCAAAAGAACAGGCTAAAGAGTTAGAAATAGATATTGTCGGCAAAACTGTTTCAGATAAAGATCAGGCGGAAGCGGCTTTAAAGCAGTTGCTTCCTGATATAAAGGCACTCTGGCTTATCTCTGATCCGCTGGTAATGCCTGAAAAAAACTATTTATACAAGATACTGAAAATATGTGATGCCGATAAAATACCTGTTTTTTCATATCATGAGGCATTTGCAGAGATCGGAGCGGTTCTGATTATCTCTGTTGATGACCCGACTATCGGCAGGCAGGCAGCCGGAATCGCAGCAGAACTTCTTTCCGGGAGTAATCCGGCAGAAAAAGTACAGTTTCCTGCCGGTTCCCATATCACTCTGAATATGAAGAAGGTAAAGGAATATGGGCTGAAATATAATCAGAATGCTCTTGGGATGGTGAATAATATTATCAGATAGCTGAAGTTTCAGAAATTTGGAAAGTCTTATTTGAAAATTTTCAGAATTTCAGGAGTACTCATTGAAAAAAAATTGGACAGAGAAAAGAATATGGGGCATTAAGTGGAAACTGATGAGCATGATAACGCTCCTGATGGTTAGTCTTCTGGTAATATTGACTTATTTTCAGATTTCATCCCAGAAAAGATTAATGGAGAATGAACTGGAAAAAAGGATTGATCTGATGAAGGCAAATCTGATTGAACGCGGAAAAAATTTTGTCACCGGTTTATCAAAGCAGGCAGAAAGAGATATTGCCGCTTTTAATTTTTCAGGGGTTATTGAGAGTGTAAAACAGGGAGTTGAAAATAATAAAGAGGCTAAATATGCTGTACTGATAAATTCTTCAGGTATTGTATTTCTCCATACCCTTAACCCTGATTTGGCAAGAACAGAGGTGACAGATCCGAAGGATAAAGAGACAACAGCATATACAGAAATGACGGTAAAAGAATATAAAGAAGGTGATGAATCTGTCATTGAAATTATCAATCCGGTTCAGATCAGCACAACGCCATGGGGTGTTTTAAGGCTGATCTTTACCCTGAAACATCTTGACACAGAAGTCAGAAACTCAAAGATACAGATCGGAAAGGAGACCAGAAAAATGATCTGGAACGCCTCTTTGACATCTCTCGGATTTATGGGAATAAGTTTTGTAATTATTCTGATTCTCTCAACAAAATTTTCAAAGCCCCTTATTTATCTTTCCCGGTCAGTCCGGGAGATTTCCAAAGGTGATTTTACACATGCTATTGAGATCAGACAAAAAGATGAAATAGGAATTCTGGCTGAAGAGATGAATAAGATGATTGCAAATCTAAGTGATATTATCAGGAAAAATATCTATACATCATGGAGTCTGCTGGAAGCGACTTCTGATCAGCGGGTCTCCTTGGAAGAGATATTTTCATTATTGGAAGAGACCTCTTCCATGACCCGGCAGAATGCAGAGAATGCAAATCAGACAGACAGGTTTATGGATAAGACCACACAGGTTGTCAGCAAAGCAAATGAAACCATGAGTCTGCTGACTGCTTCAATGGATGATATATCCAAAGCCAGTAAAGAGACGTTTCAGATCATCAAAAATATTGATGAAATCGCATTTCAGACAAATCTTCTGGCATTGAATGCCGCAGTAGAAGCAGCAAGAGCAGGTGAAGCCGGGCTTGGATTTGCTGTGGTCGCTGATGAAGTGAGAAGTCTGGCAATGCGATCCGCAAATTCTGCAAGAAATACAGCAGATCTGATTGAAGGTACTGTCAAAAAGATCAAAGACGGCTATGAACTGGTTACATGTGCCAATGAGAGTTTCAAAGAGATGGCAGCGACTGCTGAGAGCGTCGCCGGGTTAGTCAGTGAAATTTCAACAGCTTCAGATGAGCAGAATAAAAGGATAAAACAGATAAATGAGGCGGTCAGCAGAATGAAAGAGATTGTCAAACGGAATGCTGACAGTGCTGAAGAATTGGCATCCTCTATGACCGTATTCAGATTAAAAGATTTTGAGGAACAAAGAAAATAAAAGACATAGGGTGGGCATTAAATCAATGCCATTAAGTTAAGATGACCTAACCCCCTTCAGGGCAGGGGGTTAGGTTTTTACAAACCCGATTTTTTCTTAACTTAATGGCATTGGGGCATTAAATGGGCATTTATACTCTACCGATAATTTTTTTTGTTCAAAGTTCAAAATCAGAATTGATGGCGCCATCATTTTGCTATTGACATTTTTTCCGATATTGCTTATATAGCTTAAATCAATTGCGCCCGTAGCTCAGTTGGATAGAGCGCCGGACTACGAATCCGTAGGCCGCAAGTTCGAATCTTGCCGGGCGCGCCATAAATATCAAGGTGTTCTGAACCAGCTAAATCCGCAATATATTAAAATAGCAGCAATCCACGGTCCGTATCCTTTCAATTAAACTGACTTTTTATCTGTAATCCTCAATATATGCAAATATTATATTCCGAGGTAATTGCAAAACTGTAAAAAGCAGACCGTTTTTGTCAACTGCTCAGATTTAAATTGAAAATTGTATTAAAATGTACTATATATACTCCTGTAGTAATTAACATAATATCATTTAAAAACAGGAGGTTGTACATGAATATTTTACTAAGTGTCCGGAATACAGTTCAGCATACTCTTTTTTCTTATTTTGAAGAAGTCCTTGAACCTTCAGTGAAAAAGAGCAGATGTTCATTCAGGCAGTAACTCTGATGAATCAGCAAAAATATATGAGTAATTACAGATGGAAAGGAAACGGCCGCGGACCCGGAGATCGTGTTTCCCTGTTAAAATCTTTTATTGCCGAAGCAGTTTATAATTCTGAAACTGCGGAAATGCTCATCGGATATCTTGAAAATTCTGAAAATCTCAGAAGGTTATGCGGATGGGAATACTCTTTTCATGTTCCTTCTTCATCAGCTTTCAGCCGTGCATCCGGACAATTTTCCGAAGATAAGACTGCTGAACAGATTCACGGGGCAATGATTAAAGAATTTTTGAAATTGGCTCGAACGTCATAAATATCAACACCGTTTTCACCGTCAACATCTGCTGCTGCAAAACCCGGAACCTGATCCGCTGTTTTTATCTTTGCGTCATACTCTGCAATAATCAGAGCATCAAAGATATTAACATTTCCGTCCGCGTCGCCCTTTTTAAGCTAGGCGCTCCATACACAGTTTGAAAAAAGAGCGATAAAAACCATTGCCAAAATAGCTGAAACCTTTTTCTGATAAACTCTTTTTGCCATAACAAAATCTCCTTTCCTTTATAATTTTAACTATTAAAGTATAACATTACTGTCAAAGAGAGTCAATAAAATAAGCTGAGGGGGTTTGAAAACTCCTGTAATTACTGAATCGGCGGGTTACGCTGCACCTCACCCACCTTACTGTATCTCCTTATGAAAATTTTGGGATTGTTATTTCAGCGATATAAGCGTATAAACTAAACCCTAAGGGTTTTTGAAACCATTAGGGTTTATATGAAACTTATATACTATAAAATATTAAATATCTTATCTGAAATATTCGGAGAATGGATATTATCCGCCGGAACATGGATAATTGCAACCGGATATTTTATATTCTTTCCGTCAAGAGTATCTGTAGGAGTACGTTTTTATCGGAAGCTCTTTCCAGATAAAGGATTGCTATACGCTCTTTGGTGCGTATGGAGACAATATCATAATTTTACTGATATTTTTATTGACAGATTCCGGCTTTTACACAAGGAAAAGATAGATTATACAAGTGAAGGGCTGGAATATCTTGAAGATGCTGTTAAAAACAGAACCGGCGCGATTCTCCTCATGTCGCATATAGGCAAATGGGAGGTTGCAGTTCATCTGCTTAAAGAAAAAGGATTTATGCCGATGCTGTACATGGGAGCCAAAAATAAAGAGAAAATCGAACGGCTTCAAAAAGAGAGTCTTTCTGAAAAAGGGATAAAGATTATTGCAGAGGAGCAGAATAATCCTTCCCCTTTTGATATTCTTGAAGGGATAAGCCATTTAAAGAAAGGGGGGATTATCTCTATGACCGGCGATCGGATATGGAGAAAAGATCAGCGTCTTATTCCTGTCAGATTTTTAAATCATAATGTTTATCTCCCTGAAACTCCTCATTTTTTGGCAGCATATTCAGGAGTGCCTATACTGATCTTTTTTGCATTTAGGATAAATAAAGAATCATACCATTTTACAATGTATGAACCGATATATATGAATGTTGAATCACGGAGAGAAAGAAAAGAGGCAGTTCAGGCATCTGCCCAGAAATATGCAGATATTTTAGAATCACATCTTCGTAAGCATCCTTTGGAATGGTATCATTTTGAACAGTTTCTGCCTGATCATAAATGAATCTTGTAATTTTTTCATGAGTGGGTTATATTTATAGGAGTTACGCATTTGGAATTTCTGCATCGTAACAGTGAACCGCAAAGGGCGCAAAGTTCCCCGCAAAGAACGCAAAGTTTTAAAATATATCTTTGCGTTCTTTGCGGAAACCGTTCCGGCTGAGCGTTCGACTGAGCTCACGCCGAAGTCTCACGTCGAAGCCTCTGCGATATTTGCGGTTAAATAAAAAAATGAATCTCAACTGCGTAACTCATAATTTAATATAATTTATTTATGCATTTTGGAAACTTTGTATTTGATTTATCAATCAATATTTAATAACATAGATGATAAAAGAATTTTCAAAAGATGGGCATCGGATAATATGGGGAGATGTATTTCAATCTTTAGAGGCTGTTAAAAATGAGAGCATTGATCTTATTTTTTGTGATCCCCCGTATAATATCGGAAAAAATTTTAACGGGAGAAAGGACAAATGGGAAAGCGATGAATCTTATTTATCATGGTGTTACAAATGGTTAGATTTGTGTATTCAAAAAATGAAGCCCGCGGGAACAATGTATGTAATGGCAGCAACACAGAATATGCCGTTTATAGATATATTTTTACGGAAACATTTTACCATTCTTTCAAGAATCATCTGGTATTATGACAGTTCCGGTGTTCAGGCAAAAAAATATCTCGGTTCTTTATACGAACCTGTTCTGCATTGTGTGAAAAACCCTTCGGAATATACATTTAATGCGGATTCAATTCTTGTAGAGGCTCGCACCGGTGCAACAAGAAAACTTATAGACTATCGTAAGCCTGTGCCGGCAATGTATAACAGCAGAAAAGTTCCCGGCAATGTCTGGTATATTCCCCGTGTCCGTGTCCGTTACCGTATGCCGGAATATGAAGAACATCCTACACAGAAACCTGTAGCTTTGCTTGAGCGGATAATACTAGCGAGTTCCAATCCGGGTGATACGGTTTTAGATCCATTTTCAGGAACATTTACAACTTCGTTTGTCGCAAAAAAATACGGACGGTTATCTGTCGGAATAGAAATTGAGGAGGCTTATATCAAAATCGGACTGAGGAGACTTAATATATGTTCGGAATACAACGGAGAAACTCTTTATCCGCCGCATAAGTCTTACGGGAAAAAATATTCTGAAGAGTCAGATAATTTAGCACTTTTTGAGAAAGCCAATGCAGCAGCATCCCTTTACTGACAAAATTATTGATATTCTGACAGAGCATTTCGGGACAGACAGCAAAACTGTTTTTGATTTAAGCCCGCTGATTCAATATCTGAATCACAAGACCAAATCAGCAAATCGTGGTTCAAAGGCACGAAGCAGTTTTGCCAATCTTTATGCTATTTATGTTCTTACAGATTCTGCTTGAACTCTTTGATACTGTGGTCAAAAAAGGCGGGTTGCGGCAAGTTCTGGACGAAATAATCAAATGGAGCAAAGTAGAGTTTAACTATATGAATGATGATGTAAATACAGAAGGAATGGTAACAGATGATGATGAGGATAACGAAAATGTTTAACCAGTCTTTGCAGTTGATGGGCTGCTACCCCGCCATTGAACTTATTGATATAAAATACTTCCTAAGTTTTATAAACTTCAAACTGCCTCTGGTTACGAGGCTCTGCTCGTAAGCGGAACACTTACGGCTTATATGCGTTAAGAGGCAGAGCTTCATAACGAAGAGTTTTATATTATAAAAAAAGGTAATAATCCAATGATACTTATTATAGATTTCGGATCGCAGTATAACCAGTTGATTGCCCGGAGAGTCAGGGAAAACCGGGTTTACTGTCAGATTGAGCCGCCGACTATCAGCGCAGAGGCTGTCAAATCTTTAAACCCGGATGGGATTATTCTCTCAGGCGGACCCGCAAGCATTTATGAAAAAGAGAGTCCAAAAGCAGATAAAGCGATTTTTGATCTCAATATCCCGATACTTGGTATCTGCTATGGAATGCAGTTTATGGCAGATGCCCTTGGCGGTGTAGTCAGAAAGGCGGAAAAACGTGAATATGGGTTTGCGGAGCTGAAAATCGGAGAATCAGAAGGGCTTTTAAACGGGATTGGTAAAACAACTATCTGCTGGATGAGTCACGGAGATTCACCGGAAAAACTGCCCCAAGGTTTTGAAGTTATTGCTTCGACCTCAAACACGGAATTTGCTGCAATTGTTCATGAGAAAAAAAAATTTTACGGGCTTCAGTTTCATCCCGAAGTGGAGCATACTCCCAAAGGTAAGATTATTTTAAAGAATTTTCTCTTTGAAATCTGTAAATGCAAACGGAACTGGAACATGAAAAATTTTGCCAAAGATGCGATTGAACAGATCAAAGAGAGAGTAAAAGATAAAAAAGTGATCCTCGGTTTAAGCGGCGGCGTGGATTCTTCTGTTACCTCGCTGCTTATTCACAAAGCAATCGGCAATCAATTAACCTGTATATTTGTGGATAACGGGTTGTTACGGAAAGATGAAGCAAAAAAGCTGAAAATCAGATTAAAAGAGAATCTGGATATTGATATCAGATTTGTCAATGCAGGGGATCAGTTTTTAACAGCACTCAAAGGAGTTACTGATCCTGAAAAAAAGCGTAAAATCATCGGCAAAATTTTTATGGATGTTTTTGAAGCTGAAGCAGAAAATATAAAAGATGCTGATTTTCTGGCGCAGGAACCTTGTACCCGGATGTTATTGAATCTGTTTCTGCTTTTGGGGGTCCAACAGCGGTTATCAAATCTCATCACAATGTCGGCGGGCTTCCAAAGAATATGAAATTAAAACTGATTGAGCCGTTAAGATATTTGTTCAAAGATGAAGTCCGGCTTCTTGGAAAAGAGATTGGTCTTCATGAAGATTTGGTCTGGCGTCAGCCGTTTCCGGGTCCGGGGCTTGCTATACGGGTTCTCGGCGAAGTTACCAGAGAGCGCCTTGAAATATTAAAAGAGGCGGATGCGGTTTTACTTGAAGAAATCAGAAATAACGGTTATTATAAAAAGCTGTGGCAGTCATTTGCTGTGCTGCTCCCCATTAAAAGTGTAGGGGTCATGGGAGATCAGCGCACCTATGAAAATATAATTGCAATCAGGGCAGTTACCAGTAAAGATGCCATGACTGCTGACTGGGCAAAATTACCGCATAAACTGCTCGGAACTATATCAAACCGTATTATCAATGAAGTAAGAGGCGTTAACAGGGTGGTGTATGACATAAGTTCAAAACCGCCAAGCACAATTGAATGGGAATAATCAAAATGGAAGATAAAAACGATTCTTCAGAATTTAAATTCAGTGTGGATGATGACGAAATACCTGATCTGCATTTTCATGCAAAAAGAAAAACAAAACAGGCAGAAGAAACTAAAAAGAGCATGGTGATAATTCTTCCTGTTCTTCTCTTTCTGCTTATAGTTGCTGTTCTTTTTCCTGCTTATATCAGTATAAAAAAACAGATTGAAAATATTCATGATTCAGGAAGCACAGAGGCAATGAAGATTTCAGCAAATCTGGAAGCAAAGATTACTTCTTTATCTTCAAGATATGAAGAGCTTGAAAAATCATTGAATGAAAAGGTCTTTCCAGTAATTACGACATTTTCATCCTTTGAGCAGAGCATTGCTTCCATAAAAGAGGGACTGAAAAAAGCAGAGCAGAATGTAGAAAAGATCAGCACATCTCAGACAGATAAAAAAGAGTTGGAGAATCTTGCCGCCCAGATGGAGAGGAATCTTGCTCCGGTGCGTGAAAATCTGAAATCAGTTGAATCTGCAATCAAATCTGTTGATGATAAATTTACAAAAGAAGCGGCGGAGATCAGCAGTTCTTTTAAAGAGACAAAAGAGAGGGTGAATAAAATACAGAACATAATCTCTGAGCCGTCTCCAACAGGGGGTATAGATAAAGATACTCTTGAAGCTGCTCTTGAAAGTCAGCAGAAGATTTATCAGAAGAGGATTGATCTGCTTATTGAGAATCTGGAAAGTAAAGATGATAAGATAAAATCCCTTCAGACAAAAATGGAAGAACTGGAAAAGGGCTTAAAATCATTAGCTGCTAAAACTGTATCATCAAAATCGCCTGTATCAAAATCTGAGTCTGCAAAAAAAGCGGAGCATAATGAGGATGCTGTTGCCGTTCATCCGATTGACCAGATATCAAAATCGCCGGAGTCAAAATCTGAGCCTGCAAAAAAGGCGGAACCTGATGAGGATGCTGTTGCCGTTCATCCGATTGACCAGATTAAGCCGAAGCCCGGAACATTTATTGAGCAGGATATTCAATAACGCTAATCAGGAATTAAAAACCGGGTTTTATGAAAAAACCCGGTTTTTTTTTAAGATTCAGGACTTACTTAATCTTTTTTTCCAATTCAGAAATCTTTTTTTCCAGATTCGTAATCTTATTCTCGAGTTCAGTAACTCTGGTTTCCAACTGCCCGCCGCTAACTGATTTGACTGCCCCGCCGCTCAACTGACCGGTTAGCTCATTTGTCAACTTACCTGCTTTTTCACTGACTTGTGAACTTGCTGCTTTACTTACCAAATCACTTGCCGCCGACTGAACTGTTGTTGCTGTATCAGCGGATTCTCCTACAGTTATCCGATCTTTGTTCAATTCCCAGATACTTGCTCCAATACCCTTTACATTCATAATATCTTCGGGTTTTTTGAATAATCCGTTGATTTCCCGGTACTTTACAATCAGCTCTGCTGTTTTGGGACCTATTTTATTCAACTGTGTCAGCTCCTGAACTGTTGCGATATTAATATCAATCTTCTCCGCTTGCACCCAAGTTGTTACTGCCATGCTGATAATGGCAATTGAAGCAATAACAGCCAAAATAAACGAACTTCTTTTCATTTAAGCCTCTCTCCTTTTATGGTTAAAAATTTAAAAAGATCAAATCCTTTAAGATTAGATCATTGCAATAATCTGATTCACCAGCTTTTCAATCCCTTTTGCAACATCCTTGATGCCGGGACCAAGCATATAAGCGGGTGTAGTAACGAGTTTGTTTTTCTGATCAACATGAATTATATCTACCGTGCAGTTTTTATGCTTTCCGCCCATCTTCTCTATGGCGGATGCTGTACTGACATCATTGCCGATGGTTACTTCCGGTTTTTTATCTGAAATTGCTTTTACCAATGTTGCCGGAGCAATACAGATTGCGCCTACAGGTTTGCCAGCAGAAGTCATCTCTTTGAGCAGCCGCTCCACTTCAGGATGAACCTTGGCATCTACCCCTTTTACAGCAAAATCGCTCAGATTCTTTGCCGCGCCAAAGCCTCCGGGAATGATTAACGCGTCAAGATCAGCGGCTTTTACATCTTTGATGTTTCTGATGTTTCCTCTGGCAATTCTGGCGGATTCTGTCAATACATTCCGTTTTTCCGCTGTCTGCTTCTGAGTAAGATGATTGACTGCCTGAAAATCCATATCCGGTGCCATGCAGATAATTTCAGCCCCGGCTCTGTCCAGAAAGAGCAGAGTCAGGACAGATTCATGAATTTCAGCCCCGTCAAATACCCCGCACCCTGAGAGTAATACACCTATTTTTTTTGCCATGCTTTTTACCTCTTTTTGTTATTATTGCAAGAATTTTTTATAAGAAATGATTATTTTCCATGTTCAGTAGGCCGGGGTGAGCAAAACGAACCCCAACCTACGAATTTACATGAAAATAACATCTCCAAATAAAACCTGCTAATCGAATCCGCCTTATCAAAACTATATGCTTTATTCTCATTCTTTGCAACCATCTCTTTTCTGATTCCGTCTGCAAGTTTTTTGCCAAGCTCCACGCCAAACTGATCAAACGGATTGATTCCCCATACAAACGCCTCAAATACTGTTTTTGCTTCATAAAATGCAAGAAGCCTGCCGACATTTTCCGGGGATAAATCATTCAATACAATTGTTGAAGAAGGTCGGTTGCCGGAAAATGATTTTGCAGGATTTTCATCATCTTTTCCGATTGCCAATGCCATTGGCTGTGCAATCAGATTTGCCCATAATTCCTGATGATTGGTAACGCCTTTTGATTTTGCCTGACACTGATTATATTGCGGATTGATTACGCCGATAAAGTCAATAGGAAAAGGACGCCCCTGATGCGCCATCTGAAAAAAAGAATGTTGTGCATTGGTTCCCGGCTCTCCGAAAACTATCATGCCTGTTGATTCATCTAAAAATTCACCATTACTTGCAACTGATTTGCCGTTGCTCTCCATATACAGTTGCTGCACATGAGGTGCTAATTTACACAACGGCTGGGTGTATGGAATAATAGCCTGTGCCGGATAGCATAGAAAATTATTATTCCATATACTTATCAGAGCGGCAATCAGCGGAAGATTTTCATTTTCAGGAGCATCTTTAGCATGAATATCCATCTCCTCCGCCCCTTTTAAAAAGCGTTCAAAATAGTCATAGCCCAAATACAGGCTTATTGGAACACCGCCTACCGCAGAGGTTACGCTGTATCTGCCGCCGATAAAGTCAGACATATAAAATGCGGCAAGCACCGGATTTGAAGGGTCATCACCCGGACTCCCTTTTGCTGTAACAGTTACAACATGCCTTGCAGGATCAATCCCTTTTGCTTTCATAAATTCATAAGCCTGATTTGTATTTGCTGAAGTCTCCGCTGTTGTATAACTTTTTGAAACAACAATCCACAATGTAGTTTCAGGATCAATCTTTGATGCTATTTTTCCGAAATTATGAATATCAACATTTGCAAGATAATGAATTTCAATTCTTTTATCCGCATAAGCTGATAACGCTTCAGAGACAAACTCCGTGCCAAGATATGACCCGCCAATGCCGATCACAACAATATGTTTAAATGCTTTTCCGGTTGATCCGGTTATTGCTCCTGAATGAATCTTTTCTGAAAAATCCCTGATTTTATTTCTGACTTCCCGGATTTCCGGCATAATATTTTTGCCATCCACCGGAACCGGCTCATCTGAAAAATTTCTGGAGGCTGTATGAAGTGCGGCTCTTTTTTCAGTATTATTAATCTTTTCACCGCTGATCATAGATTGAAACTGATTCTTCAATTCTCTTTCTTTTGCCAAATCAAGCAGCAGTTCCAAAGTTTTTTCATCTATTCTCTGCCGGGAAAAATCATAAAATATCCCCCCGCGTTTTAAAGAAAATTTTTCAAGTCTCTGTTCCTGTTTTATAAGGTATTTCAGATGGTTTTCAGGTTGAGAGATGATTTCAGCCCGCTGTTTCAGATTTTTCCAAACGGGAACATCTTTAAGATATTGTTGCGGCATATCCGGTTCTCCTTAAATAAAAATATAGAGTTAAAAACAATTTTGAAAAATCAGCATACTGTAATTCAGCCGAAGATTAAACAAATTTATAAGAAACTGCTGATTTTCAATTCTTAATTCGTATAATATCATGCAGGAATATCAGAGTCAATAATTGATATGAATCTGATTTTTCATGATCATGTATGTTTCAGGACAAAAAAAGACCTGAGGGGTTTTGAAAGCCGTAATGTCCGTTTTATACCAAAAAAATTCCGGTATGAACCACGAGAAATTTTTTATAAAAAAAATATTGAAAAAAACCTTTTTTTTTATAAAAAAATACAAATTATTCAGAACATCCTTATTTGACAGTCATATTGTAATACTGTATAATGCAGTTCTTGTATTTTTTTCAAAATATGTATATACTTAAAAAAGTATTTGAATAATTATCAGATATTTTTTATAATTGACAAAAGTATTGTATATCGGTAAATATAACTCAAGTTGCGACCTGTTGAGAAAATAGTATCTGTCGGCTCGGTGGAAGATTGACAAATCCGAACCGCTGCCGGATTTGTCAATCCGGCAGGAGCATTATGTGGCAACTTGGGTTAAATATAAGCAGAAAGTCAACCACAAACTACCTTAAAAGGATAGCGGTTTTCGGCTGATCTTTTATAAAAAATGCAGACATAAACCTGTAAAGACGGTAGTTATTGACATCTTTGAAGATGATTGATATTATCATCTGTCAGATGATAACAGTCTTTCAATTTTTATAAAAGTATAAAGTTGACAAAGTAATATTAATATAAGACTTTTTTAATATAACAAAAAAAGGATTTCAAAGAACAGGCTTTTTCTCAAACGGAAAAAATGTCGTTCCTGTCCTAAAAAAAACAGGTGTTATAAAATTTTATAATGAGGAGGATAAAGCATTGGGTTCCGATTATGATGACAGCGTTACTTCTACGGAATATGCCATGGGCCAGGAACAACTGGAAACAATAGAAAAGATTCTACAGGAAAACCTGGTTGAAAGCGGTGTTACGAGTGTATTGCTGATTGATATGGCGGGAAATATTATTGTACACCGTGATAACGGACATTGTTCCCACGATATATATTCATTGGCAGCCCTTGCATCAGCAAATTTTGCAGCAGTAGATACAATGGCAAAAATTGTGGGAGAAGAAGAATTTTCTCTGCTTTTTCACAAGGGTGAAAATGAGAATATACATTTCAGCAAAGTAAATAATGAATTTTTACTGATAACCATATTCAGTAAAGAAGTGGCGCTGGGATTATTGCGGCTGAAGGTGGCAGAAGCAGTCGGAAAAATAAACAGAATATGGAATTAAGAAAAAAAGTAAATACTTAAATCTTAGTTCCTGATTCACACAATTGGCGGCAATATACGGCACGGAGAAGGGAAACCGGATAGTCAGGGGTTGACCGAATCAGTTTAATCAAAAAAGCAGTCCCCGACAGAGTTTTCAATATTACAGCTCTGACGGATTATGAGAAGGAGGAACGGTTTTGGCATTTGTCAACATGAAAAGTAAAGAAGTCCAGGCAAAAGTCGTTTTTTATGGTCCCGGAAGAGGAGGAAAAACGACAAATCTGGAATATATTTACGGTAAATTTCGGGAACGAATCAAATCGGATATGGTCAGCATAAAAACCCACGGTGATCGGACGCTTTTTTTTGACTTTCTTCCCTTTGACATAGGAAAAATAATGGGATATGATGTCAAAGTTCAGTTATATACCGTGCCGGGTCAGGTAAAATATGATGCGACCAGACGTCTGGTATTAAAAGGGGTTGACGGCGTTGTATTTGTAGCGGATTCCCAGGTTGAACAGAGGAAAAAGAATATCCTTTCATTAAAAAATCTGCAGGAGAATCTGGAAACTTACAAAAAAGATATTTTTAAGATACCGCTTGTACTTCAGTATAATAAAAGAGATCTTAAAGATGTTCCTCTTTTGCCTGTTGAAATAATGGAAAAAGATCTCAATGCTCAGTTGAAGGTACCATATTTTGAGGCAAGTGCTGTTACAGGACTTAATGTCGTTGCAACGCTTAAAAAAATAATATCATTAACCATGACTTCCCTGCAAAATGTACTTAAATAGGAGGATAGAAAATTGGGATCCGATTACGATGATGAATATACGTCATTGGGGCAGGAACAACTGGAAAAGATAGAGGCTATTCTGGAAGGAGACCTGATTTCAAGCGGGGTACACAGCGCATTGCTGATTGATATGGCAGGCAATATTATTGCACAGCATGATAACGGAAAATGCGATCATGATGTGTATTCATTGGCTGCGCTTGCATCAGCCAATTTTGCGGCTGTAGATACCATGGCAAAGATAGTCGGCGAGGAAGAGTTTTCACTCCTTTTTCACAAAGGAGAAAACGAAAACATACACTTCAGCAAGGTTGACAATGAGTTCCTGTTAATTTCCATATTCGGCAAAGATGTGTCTCTCGGATTGTTACGCCTGAAAGTAGCTGAAGCTATTAAAAAAATAAACGAAGTATGGAAATAAAATCAGAGTTTCTTCCCTGATGAAGAAAGAGTATCCGCAAAAACAAATATCAGAGAATATAACTTCAGGTCTTTCAGAATGTTATGAAAGAGAAGGATAAGCAATTGTGGACTCCAAAAATGATAATGCTATCGGTACAGAATTAGAAAACCGCCTTGATGATCTCTTCGGAGAAGGAAAGAGTCAGGGTGATAAACTCGAACAAAAAGGGACCCTTGAAGTGGATCGCCGTTTGGATGATTTTTTTGGAGAGGGAAAGAAGAATCCTGTGGGAAAAGAAAAAAAAACAGGTGATACCAAGTCGGTAAAGCCGGTAATTTATGAGTCGGAAAATTCACCGCTTAAAGATCTGAAATCAGTTGTTCTGTCGCTTGAATGGGAAATCAGCGATCAGGTAATGCAGCGGCTTGAAGAGGAGATCGCCAAGTTAGAGAAAAAATTCAAAGATGATAAGATTGCTGTTGCGTTTCTTCAGTTACTCGGATCTCTTGGAAAATATATCCGGAAAAAACAGGCTGATGCTCATCCTGAATCTATAGGGCTTATCAATTCTGTTTATGAAAATCTGGAAAAAGCAAT
Organism: uncultured delta proteobacterium; assembly: GCA_963806835.1. Lineage (GTDB taxonomy): Bacteria > Desulfobacterota > Desulfobacteria > Desulfobacterales > CAWEAR01 > CAWEAR01. Next base: position 104,394 of record CAWEAR010000040.1, on the reverse strand, counting down.
GCTGACCGAGGGGATGCCTGAAGCAGAAAAAAAGAAGATGCTTATCAGTGAAGTAAACAAGTATAAGAAACTCAAAGAAAATATTGCATCTGTCAAACCTTCTGTTTCCAAAGGAAAAACCGCGGAAAAAATAGTGCCACGAATCGTTGAGGAAGTTCCGGCTGTATCAGCAAAAACAACTATCCCCGCAGTTTCATTGTCAGAAACTGAGGATGAAGAATCTGCTGCTTCTTTGGAAATAAGAGGAGCATCAAATCAGGATATTATTGCTGCTCTGGAGATAATCAATGCTACACTTAAAGCTGAGTTCAAGTCTTTAAGAGAAGAGATGAAGCAGTGGAGAGAAACGTTAAAATAAAGGGTGTGATCCTGTTTAAAGTGAATAAGGGTGAGAGGAATGATTGTTGTTTTTTGTGAAGAATGCGGGGCAAGAAATGTTGTTGAGACTGAAACATTAAAAGGAAAAGATTCCCCCCGATGTCAGGAATGCAATGATATTCTGAGACTTCCTGTTTCCCTTGGTTTACAGGCTCCGCCTGAAACACTGACGCCTCAGGCACGTCTGGAGCTGCGTTTTCGTGAGCATGTTATTGAGATTAGCCGGAACCGTCCCAGTGTTACCATGGGACGCCAGAGTCATAATAATCTGGTTATAGAAGACAGCCGCGTCTCCAGATCCCATGCCCGGATTGTTTACCGTCAGGATAAATTTGTACTGATAGATCACAGCACCAACGGGACTTATGTATTCATAAAAGGCGGAAAAGGTATGAATCTGAAGCAGAATGAAATAGCATTGAGCGGCAGCGGTATCTTCGGACTCGGCAGAAGAGTTGCTCCTGATTCAGATGAGGCAATCCATTTTGACATTAAGATGTAATGAGATTGATGATTGTTCCAGTATCCCCGTCAAATCATCAATCACCATTGCAACCCCGTTTATCAGTTTGTGATAAGAAAGGTCGAGGGATCCAGAAAAAGCGCTGCGGTATTGCCTGAAGATGTTGCTGTTCCGCCTTTTAAAGCTACCAGATGAATCTTTTTATCTTTGGGCTGAAGCTGGAATACAACATCAAAAAGATCCTCCACATTGGAAAAAGAACGCGGCATATTGTGATCATCAGCCTCTTCATGGCGATGTGTTCTTACAGCAAACCAGACCCTGAGAGAATAACTTTTTGCCAGTGCTTTGAAATTCTCCAGAGTCTCTCTTATCCCTTCATTAAACGGAAGCCCGTCAACAAGGAGTATCTGAGGGAAAAAAATATCCTGCTCAGTCAGTTCAGCCAGCCGATCTTCAAGTTTGGAGACAGTAAAGCTCTCAGCATTGAATGTCATAATCAGTCTGTAGGGAAGTATAGTCTCCCAGAGCAGTTGGACATCTGACTGTCCAATATGATACTGACTTGAAATATTTCTGGAAACCTCTTCATACCAGAGGCAAACCTTTTTTACAGGATCAGAAAGGCTGATATGAAGGACGCTTTTACTTTTCAGCAGATTATCCAGAGCCAGTTGTACCAGAAAAGCTGTTTTTCCAAGCCCCGCTTTTGCAAGAACAGCACCTAATCCACCTTCAGGAAAAATATCTTCATTTTCAGTTCCTATCAGTCTTAACGGATTACGAAGAATCAAATCCTTTTTCAGCATATTAAAACTCCTCTCTTTTAAATAAATAATCACCATAGCTCGTGGGTTGGGGTGAATGAAATGAACCCCGACAACAATAAACTGTTGGGGTTCGCTTTGCTCACCCCAACCTACGTTGCTGATTAATTTTTTAGGCAACTTTCTTTTTATCTTCAGCAAATTTTTTGGCAAGCTCTTCGGCAATTCCCTTTGGAACCTGTTTGTAAGCTGAAAACTCCATAGTAAACTGTGCTTTTCCCTGAGTCAATGATCTTAATACAGTGGAATATCCGAACATCTCCGCAAGAGGAACCTGTGATTCAATCACACACATAACCCCTTCATCCTGAGTTCCTACAATCATGCCTCTGCGCTGATTCAAAGAACCCATAACGCTCCCCTGAAATTCGCTGGGAGATTCAACAACAACTTTCATGATCGGTTCCTGTACAACCGCCCCTGCTTTGCCGTATCCTTCAAGAAATGCTCCTCTTGCAGCAGCCTGAAATGCCATATCTGAAGAATCAACCGCATGGGATGCTCCGTCATTGATAACAAATTTGACGCCGGTAACAGGAAACTGCATTTTAGGACCTTTTGCCAGACAGGCTTTGAATCCCTTCTCACAGGCAGGAATATACTGAGTAGGAATAGAACCGCCGACCACATCATTTTCAAATATAAAATCCTCTTCACAAGGCTCTATGTATCCCCCGACCCTTCCGTACTGACCCGCGCCCCCGGTCTGTTTTTTATGAATATAGTTAAATTCAGCCCTCTTTGTAATAGTCTCCCTGTATGCCACCCTTGGGGCACCGGCTGTTACCTCTGCGCTGTATTCCCGGCGCATGCGCTCAATATAGACTTCCAGATGAAGCTCTCCCATTCCTGAGATAATAGTCTCGCCTGTCTCTTCACTCACATAAGTTTTAAAAGTCGGATCTTCTTTGGAAAAACGCCCCAGAGCTTTTGACATATTCACTTCAGCTTTATTATCTTTAGGAACAATCGCAAGAGATATAACAGGTTCAGGCACGTGCATGGAAGTCATAGTCATATTGATACCGGGAGAAGCAAAAGTATCACCTGAAGCACAGTCAATTCCAAAGAGAGCGCCTATATATCCTGATGAAATAGTCTGAATCTCCTCCATCTGATTCGCGTGCATACGGACAACCCTTCCGACTTTCACTTTTTTTCCCGTACGCACATTAATTATGGTATCCCCTTTGCCGAGAGAACCCTGATATACCCGGATATAAGTAAGCTGTCCGTATGCCCCGTCTTCCAGTTTAAAGGCAAGAGCAACCAGCGGTTTTTCCGGATCACTGGAAAGAATAACAGATTCTTCTTTATTATCCATGTCAATAGCCAGATTTTCCACATCAGAGGGACACGGGAGAAAAACATTAACACCGTCAAGAAGCGGCTGAACCCCTTTGTTTTTATAGGCTGACCCCATGAATACAGGAGTCATTTCCCGCTTCAGAGTTGCTTTACGTACCGCATCCATCAGGAATTCTTCTTTGATTACGCCCCCCTCAAGAGCTGCCTCCATCAAATCATCGGAAAACATGGATGCTTTGTCAATAAGCTCTTCACGTAATTTCATCGCCTCATCAAGAAGAAGTCCCGGAATATCTCCGGTCCGTACAATCTCTCCGTTATCACCTTCAAAATAAAATGCTTTCATTTTGATCAGATCGACAACCCCTTCAAATTTTGCTTCAAGTCCTATGGGAATCTGTACAGCTACTGCATTATGTCCCAGTTTTTCTCTGAGCTGATGAACGACACGGGAAGGGTTTGCTCCGCTTCTGTCACATTTATTTATAAAGGCTATACAGGGTACTTTGTACCGCTTCATCTGCTGGTCAACTGTGATGGACTGAGACTGTACCCCGCCGACAGCACATAATACTAATATTGCGCCGTCAAGCACTCTTAAAGCACGTTCAACTTCTATAGTAAAATCAACGTGTCCCGGTGTGTCAATAATATTAATCAGATTGTTTTGCCATTCACAGAATGTAGCCGCTGATGCAATTGTTATTCCGCGTTCTTTTTCAAGTTCCATGGAGTCCATAGTGGCTCCGATACCGTCTTTACCTTTTACATCGTGAATCGCATGGATACGTTTGGTATAAAAGAGTATTCTTTCGGTAAGTGTTGTTTTTCCTGAATCAATATGCGCGCTAATCCCTATATTTCTGACTCTTTCTATCTCATTTTTCATTTCTGTCTTTATCCTCAAAAAATTATGAGCAGGTTGTTCATTCCGGCTGAATATTTTAAAATAAAAAAAATCCCCTCATTACAGACTTTTTACTTAATGGGGGATTTTCTATTTTTTAATCCTGAAAAGTCTTATAGAATACTTTATACCACACAGGCTTGTCAAGATTTTTCTGGAAATAAGCCTTAATAAAGATTTAATGCTGTTAAAAACAAATAAAATCAGTATTATTAATATGATCTGAATGATTCAGCCCCGGTACAAATCATTTTTCTTATTGACTTATTCTGATTCATAAGATATTTATGAATATATATAAAAAATGGAGTAATAAAATTTTTCAGAATATTTTCATCAGATTAAAATCAAGGATAGGATGAATTACAGGCTGTTATCCCCTGCAAAGATAAATCTCTTTTTACAGGTAACAGGAAAAAGATTTGACGGGTACCATGAATTATTCACCCTTATCTCTCCTGTAACCCTTTATGATACCATAACATTTATTTTTGAAGGTGAAAAAATCAGAGTCTCCTGTAGCGACCCTGATGTGCCGGATGATGAGACTAATATAGCTCACAAAGCGGCAAATATCTTTTTTAATGCTCTGAATAAGAGAGAAGGTCTTAAAATTGATATTGAAAAAAAGATTCCGGCAGGCGCCGGGCTTGGAGGCGGGAGCAGCAATGCCGCTACAGTTTTATTGTGCCTCAACAGATATTATAATTATCCTTTTTCTTCTGATAAATTAATGGAGATGGGACTCTCTCTCGGGGCGGATGTACCTTTTTTTATATTCGGAAAACCGGCGACAGCAAGCGGCATCGGTGAAAAACTGGAGTATTATAAAAGACTTAAACCGTTTTTGGTACTGCTGGTTTATCCCGGATTCAGCGTTTCAACAGCAGATGTTTATAAAAATTTTAATTTTGGATTGACAAAATGTAATAAAAAATTTAAATATAATTTTTCTGAAGATCAGGATTTTGATGTGCAATATCATTTATGCAATGATCTTGAAAGTGTAACTGTTTCAAAATACCCTGAAATTGCTGAAATCAAAGAGATGCTTCTCATAAACGGGGCAGAAGGATCAATGATGTCAGGAAGCGGTTCAACAGTCTTCGGTCTTTTTTCTGACAAAGATAAGATTGAAAAGGCATATCTCCTGTTTTCACAACATCAGGGGTGGAAAGTTTATATTGCTGATCTTCTACAGGAAACCAAGTTTTAGAAACCCTTAGGGTTTAATGAATCATGGGGCGTCGTCAAGCGGTAAGACACAGGATTTTGGTTCCTGCATCCGGAGGTTCGAATCCTCCCGCCCCAGCCACACATCCGAATAATAAAGATAAACCCTAATGGGTTTAAAAACCCTTATGGTTTACGGGGAAAGGGATTTTTATTTTTAAATAATGAACGGTCTTATTATATTTTCAGGAAATTCAAATCCTGTTCTGGCAGAAAAAATATGCGGTTATCTGGAAATGCCTCTGGGACAGGCAAAGGTAAAAACCTTCAGCGACGGGGAGATACAGATTGAAATCAATGAAAATGTCAGGTCAATGGATGTTTTTATTATACAGTCAACCTGTTTTCCTGTAAATGACAATCTTGTTGAACTGCTGCTGATGACAGATGCCTTTAAACGTTCGTCGGCAAGCCGTATAACAGCAGTTATACCATATTACGGGTATTCACGTCAGGACAAAAAAGTTGCGCCCCGGGTTCCTATCAGTGCTAAACTGGTAGCAGATCTTCTGACAGTTGCCGGAGCAAACAGAGTTATCACTATGGATTTACATGCAGGACAGATTCAGGGATTTTTTGATATTCCTGTAGATAATCTCTTTGCAACGCCGGTTATCCTGAAATATATCAAAGAAAAATTTAATAAAGAGGATGTGGTTGTTATCTCTCCTGACGCGGGAGGGCTTGAAAGGGCAAGAGCATTTGCAAAACGTCTTGATTCAAGTATTGCGGTAATTGATAAAAGAAGAGATGCCCCGAATCAGGCAAAAGCAATGGCGGTCATCGGAAATGTTACCGGAAAGATTGCAGTTATCCTTGATGATATGGTGGATACTGCCGGAACTCTGACAGAAGCTGCCGCGGCGCTGATGAAAAACGGTGCAAAAGAGGTTCATGCGTGCTGTACTCATCCGGTATTATCCGGTCCCGCTGTCGGACGGATTAAAGAATCGGCTTTAAAGAGCCTTGTTGTTACTGATACTATCCCTCTGAATGCCAATGCATCGGGCTGTGATAAAATAAAAACACTGAGTATTTCAAATCTGGTCGGAGAGGCTATTATCCGAAGCCACAAAGGTGATTCAGTAACATCTCTTTTTGTATAATAAAGAAGGATTTCCAAAGTGTTTGAAATTTCCGAAGTCTTAAATCTAAAAAAGGTTTTATTTAGGAGGGATACTTCTTTGGAGTTACTTGAAATAAAAGCAGATATAAGAAAAACAGTAGGAAAAGGCTCTTCCCATGCTATTCGCCGTGAAGGGAGAATTCCTGCGGTTCTTTACGGTCCTAAAACAGAATCAGTTTTGCTCTCTCTTAATACAAAAGAATTTGAGGATGTATTAAAAACAAGAAAAAGCGGACAGATTCTTTTTAATCTGGTTGTCAGCAGCAGCGATAAAGCTGACAGGACTGTTCTGATAAAAGAACTGCAAATCCATCCGCTTTCACGGAATTTTCTGCATGCGGATTTTTATGAAGTTGCAATGGATCGGAAGATCAAAGTCAAGATTCCTGTCAGGACAAAAGGAAAAGCAAAAGGGCTTGATTTCGGCGGAATGATTCAGATTATCTGCCGTGAAATAGAAGTTCTCTGTTTTCCGAATCAGATTCCCGAATCTGTTGAACTGGATGTTACAGAGCTTAATGTCGGGGATTCAATTCATGTAAAAGAGATTCCTGCACCTGAGGGTGTTGAATTTCCGGGTGATTTGAACTTCACAGTATTGACTTTACTGGGTGCTGCCAAAGTCAAAGACGAGGTGGCTGTTGAAGGAGAAGAGGCTGCTGCGGCTGCGGCTACAGAAGAGCCTAAAGAAGAAGCTCCTAAAAAATAATGGTGCAAAAAAGAGTCTGTCTGATTGCCGGGCTGGGAAATCCCGGAGATGCTTATCAGAAAACCCGTCATAACATGGGTTTTATGGTAGCAGATGAATTGGGAAATGCGTTTTCTATTCCTATTGAGAAAAAAAAATCTGATGCCCTTATCGGGCGGGGAAAAATCGAAGGGGTTGATGTTATTCTGGTAAAACCGATCTCTTTTATGAATCGGAGCGGTTTACCTGTTTATAACATTGCATCATACTTTGGAATATCGGGTAAGGATATGTTAATCATTCATGATGACATAGACCTTGCTCTCGGAATAATAAAATTAAAAGAGAAAGGAGGGCATGGCGGACATAAAGGTATAGAGTCTTTAATCAATTCGTTTGGCGGAGGTGATTTTTTACGCCTCCGTGTGGGTGTGGGGCGTCCTGACGGAAAAGAGATAAATGTTTCAGATTATGTTCTCGGAAGATTCAATAATGATGAAACAGAGATACTGAATAAGATTATCCCTTTGGCTAAGGACGCGGTAGTTACTTTCCTTTGTAAAGGAACAAAGGAAGCAATGAACAAATTTAACAACAAGAAAATTGTAATTTCAGGTTAAACTTTTTTTGGAGGTTTTTGATGGAGACAACGAATGTTGTGCTGAACAATCTGCCATGGGTTGCTACACTGGTAGGTGTTGTAGGTGTTCTGTTTGCGATTATGATGGCTGGTATTGTCAAGGCTGCTCCGGCAGGCGATGAAAAAATGCAGAAGATTTCCAATGCAATCAAAGAAGGCGCGATTGCATATCTTAACCGTCAGCTCAAAAGTGTTGCAATTACCGGCGGTATTATATTCATCATCATTTATGCCACACTTGGCGGAAAAAATGCTATCGGTTTTCTGATCGGAGCTACTGCATCTTATATTGCAGGCTACATTGGAATGCGCGTTTCTGTTATTGCCAATGTAAGAACAGCAGAAGCTGCAAAAAAAGGTCTTGCTGCCGGTCTTTCTATGGCGTTCAAAGGCGGATCAGTTACAGGCATGATCGTAGCCGGTCTTGCTCTGACATCAGTAGCAGGATTCTACACATTTACCCATGATGTTATGGCATTGGTTGCACTCGGATTCGGCGGAAGCCTTATCTCCATTTTTGCACGGCTGGGCGGCGGTATCTTTACCAAAGGCGCAGACGTCGGTGCTGACCTTGTCGGTAAAGTTGAAGCAGGTATTCCTGAAGACGACCCCAGAAACCCGGCTGTTATTGCTGACAACGTCGGCGATAACGTTGGCGACTGTGCAGGTATGGCTGCTGACCTTTTTGAAACCTATGCAGTTACAGCAGTTGCAGCTATGCTGCTCGGACATCTGATTTTCCCGGACAAACAGATTGCAACAGAATTTCCGCTTGTACTTGGCGCAATCTCCATTATCGCATCTATGATCGGAATCTTCTTTGTAAGACTGGGCGACAGCGGCTACATTATGGGCGCTCTTTACAAAGGGATGTTCGGTTCTGCCATTATTGCTGCATTTGCATTCTATTTTGCATGTAAAAAAATGATGGTCGGTATAGGCGATCTGGATCCTATGGCAATTTTCTACTCAACACTGGTAGGACTTGTTCTCACCGTTGTTATCGTTATTATCACTGAATATTACACAGGCATTTACGGACCCGTGAAACGGGTTGCAAATGCTTCAACAACAGGACATGGCACAAACATCATCGCCGGTCTTGCTGTCAGTATGCAGGCAACTGCTGCTCCGGTTATTGCTATCTGTATCGGTATTCTGATTGCCAACAATTATGCAGGTCTTTACGGTATTGCTATGGCAGCTATGTCTATGCTCTCCATGACAGGTATGGTTATTGCAATTGATGCTTACGGTCCGATTACAGATAACGCAGGCGGAATTGCAGAAATGGCAGGAATGGATGAGAGTGTCCGCGCTGTTACTGATCCTCTGGATGCTGTAGGAAACACAACAAAGGCTGTTACAAAAGGTTATGCTATCGGTTCAGCCGGTCTTGCTGCACTGGTTCTGTTCTCCTGTTATGTGTATGAGTTCACCATTAAGGGTGGCGGAACTGAGGCAATCAGATTTGATCTGAGCGATGTAAAGGTTATTATCGGTCTTTTTATCGGCGGACTTCTTCCTTATCTGTTTGCTTCTATTGCAATGCAGGCAGTCGGAAAAGCAGGCGGCGCTGTTGTTGATGAAGTAAGACGTCAGTTCCGTGAAATCCCGGGCATTATGGAAGGCACCGGAAAACCGGATTATGCTGCATGTGTTGACATCGTTACCAAGTTCGCACTTAAAGAGATGATGATACCGGCACTTCTCCCGGTTATCGCACCGATTCTGGTTGGTCTGTTCCTCGGTAAAGTTGCTCTGGGCGGACTGCTCATCGGAAGCATTGTTACAGGTCTGTTCGTAGCAATCTCCATGACAACCGGCGGCGCTGCATGGGATAATGCAAAGAAATATATTGAAAACGGTCATCTGGGCGGAAAAGGCAGCGATGCTCATAAAGCTGCTGTTACCGGCGACACCGTAGGCGACCCGTACAAAGATACGGCTGGTCCTGCTGTTAACCCGATGATCAAGATTCTGAATGTTGTTGCTCTGCTGATGGTTCCTTTCCTGATCTAAGCAGTGTGACTTAAAAAGTTTCCTCTCTTAAAGGAGTAACCTTTTTGTAAAGTTTGAACGAAAAAAGGATTGGCGCTTATGGGCGTCAATCCTTTTTTTGTTTCTGCAAAAGTTCGTAGTACCGCCTTTAGGCGGTTATTCACGAACCGGTTTGTAGTACCGCCTTTAGGCGGTTATTCACAAAAGTTCGTAGTACCGCCTTTAGGCGGTTATTCACAAAAGTTCGTAGTACCGCCTTTAGGCGGTTATTCACATAGGAATTTTCCCATGCCGGACCGCCTAAAGGCGGTACTACAAACTTGAACTTTCCCATGCCGGATTGATTGTCGGATTACGCTGCAATAACCCGAGACCTACATGATTTATTCATCTACAAACCTGTAAGTTCTGAAGCTGTATTTATAGACAAACTTCCCCTCGCCGAAATTTACAGATACATCTATTCTTTTCAGATTTTCAGCAACGCTTTCAAGAAATTCAGACTGAACATCCTCTACAGAGACATTCCATGTATATCCCGGAAAATCATCTCCGAAATCACCGGAATCGCTGGTTAATTCATCCAAAGATTTTATTCCGAACTCTGACAGTTTGCTTTGCGCCAGCAGAGGGGCAGTAGTGTGAAATCTTGCTGCATTACTCATAGAAATGGTCTGCCCGTGAAGTTTATAGACCGCCACCAGAACAATTGCAATAATCGAAATAGCTATCATGACTTCAAGGAGGGTGAAACCGTTTTTGGCTGTCGGCTGTCGGCTGTCGGCTGTCGGCTTCTGACTCCTAATCTTCAAATTCGATATATTCATCATATTGTTTGACCTTTGAAAGAAAAGGTTCAATCAGAAAAGATATTTGATTATTGTCATCATCTTCAAGATGAATCAATGCCTTGTCCGAATAACCGTTTTTATAAAAGCAAATATCCGCCCTTCCCGCTGAAATTTTTCCCTGTATTGGAAATTCAACATCTGTAATTCTTAAATCCTCGGGAACCTGATGCCCTCCTTCTTCAGCCTCCAAAATCGCCTCTTCTGTAGCAGATTCCTCTGTTATCCATAACTTTCCGCTCTCCGGGCTGATATGCAGAGTATAAAGTTTACGATTACGGGCGGCATTATCTTTAAGGGTATTGATTTGCATAATGAGCCACCGGGAAAATTTTTTGTCCTGATTCGGACCCACAAAGCCCTGTAACCGTGGCATTGTAAAAAAGAGCATAATGCCGATTAAAGCAATAACCACTGTCAGTTCAATCAGAGTAAAACCGCTATTTTTATTTAATTTAAGCATTTTAAAATAAATTAGAAATGGAGAATTAGGAATGAAGAATTAGGAATTTAAGGATAATGAATTAAATTTTGGACAATTCATTCCTAATTCTTAATTCCTAATTGTTAATCAATCTCCCAGTTATTTATATCTTCATTAAAACCGCTCCCTTCAGGTGAAGCATCAGCACCGTAGGAAGTAATATCATAATCGCCATGAACACCCGGAGCAAGATAAACAAAATCGTTATCCCACGGATCTTTGGGAACTTTCCCTTTTTCAAGATAGCCGCCTTCCCGCCATTTTTTCACTGACCCTGTTGCAGGTGCCTCAACCAATGCCTGTAATCCCTGTTCTGTTGAAGGATATGAACCGTTATCAAGCTTATACAGTTTCAGAGCGGTCTCCAGATTTTCAATCTGTACTCTTGCTTTCATCTGTTTTGCTTCATCGGTTCGCCCCATAATTCGCGGGGCAATCAGTCCCGCCAGAATTCCAAGAATGACTATAACAACCATCAGCTCAATCAGGGTAAAGCCCTGATTGCTTTTCAATCTTTCTTTTTTCTTTATATTCATAAATTTCCCCCTTATTTCTTTTCATAATCTCTGTATCCAGTATTTTTAAAAACGGAGATTTCAGTTTCGGAAGTTCTTCTGTTGCCGCTTTCCAAAGGATAATAATATCCACACCGAAATATCCGTGAATCAGTTTGTCACGCATTCCCGCAAGCTGTTTCCAAGGAATATCCGGGTTCTCTTTTCTGATTGTATCGGGAATATTTTTGACAGCCTCGCCGATTATTTCGATAGCCCTGATTACACTTTCTGTCTTCACAGAACATATCGAAATCAAAGCCCTTTACAAAGATTCCGATGTCATTGATTGAATCTGTTATATCTTTTATAAAATCAAGCGGTTCACGTATCATAGATAAACTGCCTCTCTGAGAATATGTCTGCTGATTTCCGGTTTCAGACCGCTTTTCGTTACCAGATCGACTTTTGTTTCCAGATTTTCGCTTAATTCATTTTCTATACCTATAAATTCAGTAAGTCCGGGAAATTCATCAAAGCTGATCAGAATATCTATGTCGCTGTTATGAGTCTGCTCACCGCGTATATATGAGCCGAATATCCCGATCTCTTTTATTTTATGCTTTTCAATCAGCATCGGCTTCTGAGTTCGGATAATCTTTTTGATTTCTTCAATATTTTTCATGTCATTTTCCTCATTCTTGCAATTTACTTGGAGAAGGCACAGTCGCTTTGCGTCAGATAATGCAGGAATATCAAGAGGACTCGAAGCGTCCGTTCTTGTGTTCCCACACAAAGCGTGGGAACAAGAAAGACATTATTATGGCAGATCGGTAAAAAAACGCGTCCACCGCGGCTGATATTTATTATTGATGTCAAGTGAAACAACTATAGCCGTAGCCTGACCGACAATTCTGTTTCGTTCTACGAATCCGAAATATCTTGAGTCTGCGCTGTTGTCACGATTATCACCCATCATAAAATATTTCCCTTTGGGAACAGTCACCGGACCAAATGAACGAAGCGAGGAGTACCGAGGTATAAACATAACCGGGTGACGTGTATCGCTCAAATTTTCAATAAAACTGTATTCCATGCCAAGTGACAGATTATCACTCTTTACAGGTTCATATTGTACTTTTTTGCCATTGATAATAATCTGGTTATTCCGCATTGCTAAAGAATCTCCCGGAATACCTACAACCCTTTTGATCAGACGTTTACCATCAGCAGGTGAATAAAAAACCACTATTTCACATCTTTGGGGGCATCCCATTCTGCAATATGCCATGTGGTGTATGGGATTTTCAGGTCATAAGCCAATTTGTTTACAAAAACCCTGTCACCCTCAACAATCGTGGGTTTCATAGAACCTGTAGGGATAACATACCAATCGGCGATAGCTGACTTAAAAGATGTTGCAATGATCAAAGCGATAAAAATTGAGCAGCCCCATCCTTTCCAAAACATTTCCAACTTTTTTTTCAAAGAATTTTTCACATTTTCATCCTTTCTGATTATGCGTTTTGTATGGCGTGAGGTTCTGTCTCACGGATTATTAACGGCAGAGCCGTCTTTGCTCGTTACGAAGCTGAGTTTCTTAACGGGCAAATTGGTTTATTATATTTAGTATTACTTAATCAACTGATTCATCTCAAAGATCGGAAGGCATATAGAAAGCACAATAAACCCCACAACAACACCCATCACAAGAATCATGATCGGCTCAAGCAATGAAGTCATACTCATAACAGTTGATTCAACCTCATTCTCATAAACATCTGCAATTTTGTTCAGCATATTCTCCAGCTCGCCGCTCTGCTCCCCGACAATAATCATCTGAATAGAAAGACTTGGAAAAATATCCCCCTTTGCAAGAGAAACCCCAAGCCCCTGCCCCTTTCCTACCTCCTGACAGGACTCTGCAACTGAATTGGAAAGAAGCACGTTTCCTACAATATTTTTTACAATATCAAGGGCAGCCAGCATAGAAACCCCGTTTTCAAGAAGATACCCCAGGGTTCTTGCAAAACGGGCAACTGCAAGTTTCTTAGCCAGAACACCTACACCCGGCAGCATCAGGATTGCTTTATCCAAAAGATAATTTCCTCTCTCTGTTTTTCTCATGCTGCGGATAGATATAATTATTCCGGCTATTACGATAAAAATTCCCCACCAGTACGACTTAATCAGATGACTTGCGCTGATAAGAAACTGCGTGGGCGTTGGAAGCGACTGATTCATATCTTTAAAAATCGTGGCAATACTGGGAACAATATAAGTCATAAGAAAGAATAATACTGCCATGCCGATAAAAGACATCAATATAGGATATGCCAATGCAGACCGTATCCGGTTATTTAAAGCCTGCTGTTTTTCAGCAATATCAGCAAGACGCTCCAGAACAATCTCAATGGTTCCCGAAGATTCACCCGCAGAGACCATGTTGATATATACAGGTGAAAATATTCCCGGATAAAGCGCCAGAGAAGCGGCAAAGCTGTTTCCTTCAACAACAGAGTCTTTGATATGTGCAAGACTTCTTTTAAAACTCTGTGATTTGGTTTGAGGTATCAGGGTATCAATTGCCGACACAAGAGGAAAGCCTGCGCCGACTAATGTTGCAAGCTGACGGGTCATCATTGCAACTTCAGCCGGTTTTACACGGGAAAAAGAGCGCATCATCAGAGAGAGCCGCTGCTGCCCCTCTTTTTTTACAGATGATGCGTTACGCGCCTCTTTTACAGAAACAGGAAAGAGTCTTGAACCCCTTAGTTTCTGACGGGCAGCCGGCGAGCTTTCTGCATCAATAATTCCTGAAACAGATTTTCCTTTTATATCCAAAGCATTATATTCATATACCGGCATATTTTTTTCCTTATATAGACTTTAAAAAAAACATTAGGGTTTCAGGATGAAAATTTTGCACCCCGTAACTTTTATTAAAATAAAGTTGACGATGCAAAGCAAAAACTTGTATTATGAACCCTTCAATCTGTTATCGTCACTATCATATTCATGTTTTCTATGTTTTTCAAGAGAAGAATTTTGAGCGTATAATTACTTTTTATAATAAAGAGACGAAATAAGATAAGATTTATATTACACTAATGTGTGAACTAATGGATAAAAAAAAAGAGACCATCCTGTTTGTGGATGATGAAGAGAACATTCTGGATATTGCCAATGAATATTTCGGGCATAAGGGATATAAAGTTATCACTGCGGGAAACGGACTCGAAGCAATAAAAATTCTGGATGAACAGAAAATAGACTGCTGTTTTACTGATATTAACATGCCGGAAATGGACGGGCTTGAGCTTGCAGAATATATCCGTTTGAAAGATAACACTATACCTGTTATTGTTATGACCGGCTATCCTTCTGTTGATAATACTATCAGAACATTGAAAAACGGCGTTGTTGATTTTCTGATCAAACCTGTCAATCTGGGTCAGATGGAGATTTGCATTAAGCGGGTCTTACGCGAACGGCAGCTCTTTATAGATAATCTTATCTTAAAACAGGAGGTTGAAAAAAAAGCCCGACTTGAAGAATTAAACCGGGAGTTACGCTACAAGGTTGAGGAGCTTGATATTTTAAACCGGATCATGAGGGATTTTACACGAATCAGCAGAACATTCGATGTATTCAGTTGTCTTGTGGATATGTGTACAGAGATAACCCATGCGGATGAATCACGGTTTTATGTTATCAACAGCATATTTCAGAAACCGTTTGAAGTATCATCATCTTTTCGTTCCAGTAAGTTACAGGAAAAAGTTACCGAAGAATTTATTATGGATATTTCAGAAGATAAAATGCCGGTGCTGATTTCTGAAAACAGAGATGTAAAAGGATTACCGCCCCGTATATCCTCTTTTATTGCATCTCCATTGATGATACGGGAAAAGGTGTTTGGGGTGCTGACAGCATCTGTCCATGAAGGTGATACGCGTTTTACAGAAAAATCCATGTATTATCTCTCGTTCATGACTCATACAGCAGCTTATGCGATTGAAAATCTTGCATTATATGAAAATGTTTATGAAAATCTGATTCAGGTTCTTGAAGCGTTTGTTAAAGCAATAGAGGCAAAGGATCCATATACAGAGAGACATTCTATCCGGGTAACAGATATTTCGCTTGCTATCGGAAAGGAGATGGGGTGTTCTTCGGAGGAGCTTGATATTCTCAGAGTTGCGGGAAATCTTCATGATATTGGTAAGATAGGGATTCGTGATGATATTCTTTTAAAGCCGGGAAAGCTGACAGATCAGGAATTTGAAATTATTAAAATGCACCCTCTTATCGGAGCTGATATTGTGGGGAAACTCGGATTCTGGGAAAGGGAACAGGCGATTATCCGTTATCATCATGAGAGGTTTGACGGAAAGGGCTATCCGCTTGGATTAAGAAATTATGAGATTCCTTTTCTTTCCCGGATTCTTTCAGTAGCAGATGTGTATGATGCAATGGCATCTGACAGGATTTACAGAAAAAGGATGGAAGAGATTAAAATATTGGAGATAATTGACAAAGGATCCGGAACTCAGTTTGATCCTGATGTTGTGAAAGCATTTCAGAAGATTTATGAGCAGGGGAAGATTGCAGAGTGTATCAGTTGAAAACAAAAAACCCTTAGGATTTTTAAAAATCATAAGGGTTTGCCTGTTTTTTTATATTGGTCGGGGCGAGAGGATTTGAACCTCCGACCCCTTGAACCCCATTCAAGTGCGCTACCAGTCTGCGCCACGCCCCGACATGATTTTGCCCTTGTAACACATCTCAATTGTCATGTCAATATATGAATTCAAAGAATGAGAAAAAAATTTTAATCCCGCGGTCTCTTTCTCATGGGGACACAATCGGCATTGCTGCTCCCGCAGGCGCATTCGAGAAAGAAAAATTTTATCAGGGGATTGCTGTATTAGAAGGGATGGGATTTCAGGTTTTTGTTCCGGACTATCTTTTTGAAAAAAAAGGGTATCTTGCAGGAGATGATGCACATCGGGCAAATCTGCTGAACCGGCTTTTTGCAGATAATCAGATAAAAGCGATTCTCTGCGCCAGAGGCGGTTTCGGTTCTCTCAGGATACTCTCATTATTGGATTTTGAGATAATCAGAAATAATCCTAAGATTTTTGTAGGATTCAGTGATATAACAGCAATCCTTTCTGTATTGTATGAAAAATGCGGACTGGTTACATTTCACGGTCCTGTGCTGACTACTCTGGGAACAGGGGATCAGAAAACAAAGGATGCTCTTTTTTCAGCATTATCATCCGGTATAAAATCTGATATAAGACCGGAAAAAGGGGTTATTATTCAGGAGGGGATTGCCTCGGGAATACTTTCAGGAGGAAATCTTGCAACTCTCTGTCATCTTTTAGGAACCCAGTTTCAA
This sequence comes from uncultured delta proteobacterium, assembly GCA_963806835.1. Classification (GTDB taxonomy): domain Bacteria; phylum Desulfobacterota; class Desulfobacteria; order Desulfobacterales; family CAWEAR01; genus CAWEAR01. Next base: position 87,590 of record CAWEAR010000040.1, on the reverse strand, counting down.
TCTGATCTCAGAGGACATATTCTGCTTCTTGAAGATATAAGCGAACCTGCATATAAGATTGACAGGATGCTGACTCAAATGAAGATTGCGGGATGCTTTGATCAGGTTGCCGGAGTTGTTCTTGGTTCATTTGAAGATTGCGGAGATATGAATGATATATTCAGAATAGTTAAGAATATCTTCAGGAGCTGTCAGATTCCTGTTCTTGCGGGATTTGATATAGGGCATGGGAAATGCAATATCACTCTTCCTTTGGGGATTGAGGCAATTTTGGATACTTATAAGATGGTTTTAATATCAGGTGATTATGAAACAGGTTAATATGCTCATGGAGCAGGGAATAAAGGATAATGTTTTCCCCGGCGGGGTGGTGCTGGTTTCAAAAGAGGGAAATATCATATTTTTTGAATCTTACGGATATGCAAATATCTATTCAAAACAGATTATGACCAAAGAGACCATTTTTGATTTGGCGTCTTTAACCAAGACGCTTGCAACTACTCTTGCTGTAATCATTTTGATTCAGAAATCAAAATTGAGTCTTGAGCAGTCAGTTGCATCCGTGCTGTCTGAATTCAAGGGAACTGACAAAGAACATATTCAGATAAAGCATCTTCTTGGGCATGATTCAGGGCTTCCGGCTCATCAGCCATATTATATTAAATTACGGGATATTCCGCATGAAGAAAGAAGGAGCATCTGAGAGATTTTCTTGTAAAAGAGCCGCTGATATATCCCACAGGAACACAGGTAATTTACAGCGATTTAGGCTTTATGCTTCTGGAATGGATCATTGAAAGAACATCAGGAGAACGGCTTGATTATTTTGTTAATAAAGAGATATATACACCGCTTGGACTTAAAAATCTTTTTTTTGTTGAAATTCAGAAGTCAGGAGTCAGAAGTCAGGAGTCAGGAGTCAGAAGTCAGGAGCTTTTTGCTGCAACTGAACTCTGCCCTTGGCGTAATTTTCTGGTACAAGGGGTTGTTCATGATGATAATGCCTATACAGCAGGGGGGATAGAAGGACATGCAGGGCTTTTCGGTACAGCTATGGATGTATGGCGTCTTGTATCAGAATTATTGGCAGATTTTCACGGATATAATTCAAACAGTTTATTTAAAAAAGAGATATTGCAGATATTTTTTGAACAACGTAAAATAACCGGCAGGGGACTTGGCTTTGATTCTCCATCTTTATTTGATGCAAGCTGCGGAAAATATTTTTCCAAAAAAAGCGTGGGACATCTCGGCTTTACAGGAACATCCTACTGGATGGAATCCGGAACGCAATATAATTGTTATTCTTTTAACCAACCGGGTTCATCCTTCACGTGAGAATATCAAAATAAAATCTTTCAGACCCCTTTTGCATGATGCAGTGATAAAAGGATTAGAGGGGTAAAGGATTAAAGAAAAAGAGACCTGCGGGGTTTTTGAAACCCCGCAGGTCTTTGAATCTTAAAATCTGAATCTTAAAACTTAAAACCTGAAACTTAAAACTTATTAAAACCCATGTATAAAAACTTTTTTGGATTCAAAGAAAGACCATTTCAGCTAGTTCCAAATCCGGCATATCTTTTTCTGAGCAAAAGCCATGAAGAAGCTATGGCGCACCTGACTTATGCGGTGATACAGGGGGACGGCTTTGTTGAGATAACCGGCGAAGTCGGAACCGGAAAAACAACGCTTTGCCGGGCATTTCTTGAAAACTTGGATAAGAATATAGAAGTCGCTTATATATTTAATCCCAAGCTGGATGCTGTCCAACTGCTCAAAGCAATCAATGATGAATTCGGTATAAATTCAAAACCGGATACAATCAAAGAGCTTATTGATACGCTGAATACTTTTCTCATAAAGAAAAAGAGCGAAGGGAAAAATATCATCCTGCTGATTGACGAAGCGCAGAATCTCAGCAAAGAGGTTCTGGAGCAGTTAAGACTTCTTTCCAATCTGGAGACTGCCACAACCAAGCTGTTACAGATTATTCTGGTGGGACAGCCTGAACTGAGCGATATGCTGGACTCTTATGATCTGAGGCAATTAGGACAGAGAATCACGTTAAGCTGTCATCTTGTTCCGCTGAATTTAAAGGAGACCAGAGAGTATATTGAACACCGTATCAGAATCGCCTCCCGGAAGCCGGGTCTTAAATTTACAAGGGATGCTTACAAGGCTGTTTATCACTATTCCAGAGGATTTCCCCGGTTAATCAATATTCTCTGCGACCGTGTACTTTTGACCGCGTTCAGTCTGGAACAGCATAAAATCACAGGAAGTATTGTTAAATTAGCCATAAAAGAATTAGCCGGAAGAAGGGGATGGAACGCCGGTTCTTCAGAAGGGAAAAAAAAGTTTCTGATATTTTCTGTTTTGTGCCTGATATTGTCGCTGCTTATTATTTATCCCCCCGGAAATAATATCTTTAAAATCCCGGAGCAGTCTGTATCTCAGCTTATAAAAAAGGTAGCTCCTCCGCCGGTTTCTGATGAAAAAAAGGATATAGAAAAGCCGAAGGATGCAGAGACTGTTGAAATACCTGTAGAATCTGATGTTGAGGAAAAATCGGAGAAAGAGACAGAGCCTGTTAGTGAAGTAGTTCAAAATCTTGGATATTTTTTGAAGGAGATAGACAGCCGCTCATCAAGAAATACAGCTTTGAAACTTGTCATGAGCCTGTGGAATACTCCGGCGATAATAAAGGAATATCTGAATGATATGGATGATGAACAGATATTTTTCCGTGTAGCCGCCAGACAGAACGGGCTGCTGATTCACCGGATTGATGAAGACCCACGTATTGAGCCGGGTGCAGGATTTGATCTGATAAAAAAATTGAATCTTCCTGCTGTTCTTCTCTTTCATGGCACGGGATCGAATCCGTTATACCTTGTTATCAGCGAAATAGATGATGATAAAATCACGCTGAGAGGCGGAAATGAAGATAATACAATCGTGGCGGAACCAAACGAGGTTGAATATTACTGGTCAGGGGTGGCATATATTCCGTGGAAAAATTTCTATGCTTACAGCGGCACAATTCCGCGTGATGCTCCTGATGAGTCTGTTATTGCTCTGAAGACGCTCCTGCGGGATATTGGATATAATGATATTGAAATCACTCCGGCTTATGATGATCCCGCGAGAAAAGCTGTTGAAGAGATTCAGGAGAAACACGGTATAAATATTGACGGCGTTGTCGGACCTGTTACCCGGATTATTCTTTATAATGAGTTAAAATCTTTAGATATACCGCATATAAAAGATTAGAAACCTAACCCCCTGCCCCTTCCCTGAAGGGAAGGGGAGACTCTCCGATCCGCTCCCCCCTTCCCTTTAGGGAAGGGGGCAGGGGGGTTAGGTTGAAAGGAGCTGTCTTAGCCTTGAGTTCCATATTAAAAGTACTGAAAAAACTTGATAATAATTCACCGCAGCAGAATGAGGATGAAAATCATCTTCCGCATATAGATACAAAACAGACTATTCAGAAGCGTATCAAGGGAATCTGGATTTTTCAGCGGATTTTTCCGCCGCTCTTTGCCGCTCTGGTTCTATTCGTCTGTATATGGCTTATCTTAAAGTATAATCCTCTGTGGGTGAAAAAACTTTTTCCTGATGCGGTTTTAACAGCACAGCATACTGAAGCAATAAAGAAAACTCCGGTAACTCTTTCCAATCAAGCCACATCTCCGGTTGAGGAGAAAAAGCAGATTGTAACTGCTCAGGAAAAACTGATAAGCCCTGAGAAAAAAATTCCTTCTGCGTTGCCCCGGAATGAAATGCTTGTTTTAAAAGAGAGCAGAGAATTTGATGAACCGGCTGATTTCAGAAAACCGGCTGAATCCGTTAAAAAAAATCCGACTGAAAAGATAGTCAAATCTGTCGGAAAGGTAAAGATTGAGATTGAAAAGCCTGAAAAAATATATGCTCCGCCTGTTTTGCCTGAAAAAAAACAGGATATTCCTGTTATTGCGGAGCCGGAAAAAGAGATTGAACATAAAAAAGGTTCAGTAGTCCAAGCACCTATTACATATGATGATCTTGCGGAGCTTTATGAATCAGGGATTGAAGATAAAAAAGATTTGGACGTGCAAGCTCATATTGCAGATTCAAAAGAGGTTTCTGTTACGGATAAAGAATCGGGGAAAAAGAAAAATCCTGCGCCGAAACCTGAAGCAGCAGAGGTAAAAGATGATTCCAGATTTAAGCTACAGGCTCTTGTCTGGTCTGCTGATCCTAAAAGCTGTTTTGTTGTGATAAATGATAAAATTACCCGAATCGGAAATTCCATTGTAAACGGCGTTATCCTTGATTCCATCGGCGAGGATTATGTTATTATTCAGGAAGGCGATAAAAAATGGAAACAGATATTTCAGATGAAATAAGTCAGCCATGTAGGTTGGGGGAGCGCAGCGAACCCCAACATTTTCAGTTTATTGCTGTTTTTTGTTTGTTGTCGGGGTTCATTTCATTCACCCCAACCTACGGGCTTATATTATTACAAGCTGATTTTAATTTTCTGATGCTCTCAAATACGTTTTCATTCAAAAACTGTATCTGATTCATTTTTTATACTTGACACAATCATTATTTATCTGTAGTAATATTTCTTCATATTTTTATTTTTGGATGAAATTTTTTCGGCAAAAAGAGAAGCTAAGTTTTTTTAAAAAATTCAGCTTTTTAATTAATAACGAATATCAGCAGCCAAAAAGAGGAGAAAATAAGAAATGACGAACAAGTATCAGGAAGATTATGAACAATCTATGAAAGACCCCAACGGTTTCTGGGGAAAGATTGCAGAAGACTGTCATTGGTATAAAAAATGGGATAAAGTGCTGGATGATTCCAAAAAGCCGTTTTACCGCTGGTTTGTGGGCGGTGAGATGAATACCTGCTATAATGCCCTTGATTATCATATTGAAAACGGCAGAGGCAATCAGACCGCGCTGATTTATGACAGTCCTGTTACAGATACAAAAAAGAAATACACTTATACAGAACTCAGGGATGAAGTTGCCAAATTTGCCGGTGTGCTTGCGGATCAGGGTGTACAAAAAGGGGACCGCGTTATTATCTATATGCCGATGATTCCTCAGGCAGTCATTGCCATGTTGGCATGTTCCCGAATCGGCGCTGTACATTCAGTAGTCTTTGGCGGATTTGCGGCAAATGAGCTGGCAACCCGTATCAATGACGCCAAACCAAAAGTTATGATCTCTGCATCCTGCGGTATGGAAGCCAAAAAAGTCATTCCCTATAAGCCTCTTCTGGATGGTTCTATTGAAATGTCAAAGTTCAAACCTGAGAAGTGCATTATTTTCCAGCGCCCATGGTAAAAGCAGATATGAAAACCGGGAGAGATATTGACTGGAACGAGGCAATGGCAAAAGCAAAACCGCATGACTGCGTTGTGGTAAAAGCAACTGATCCGCTTTATATTCTTTATACATCCGGTACAACAGGACAGCCCAAAGGTGTTGTGCGTGATAACGGCGGACACATGGTCGCTCTGAAATGGACAATGAGTGCGATTTATAATGTGAATGCCGGAGACGTTTACTGGGCAGCCTCTGACGTAGGCTGGGTTGTGGGACACTCCTATATTGTCTATGCTCCTCTGCTGAAAGGATGTACCACCATTGTTTTTGAAGGGAAACCTGTCGGGACACCTGATGCGGGTGCTTTCTGGCGTGTCATCTCCGAGCATAAAGTCAAGGCGATGTTTACTGCTCCTACAGCGTTCCGCGCTATCAAACGTGAAGATCCCAAAGCTCTTCTGATGAAAAATTATGATCTTTCTAATTTTAAAACCCTTTTTCTTGCCGGAGAACGCTCGGATCCTGATACATTGCAATGGGCTGAAAACAGTCTGAAAGTTCCGGTTATTGACCATTGGTGGCAGACAGAAACAGGATGGGCAATCTGTGCAAACTGCATGGGATTGCATCAGTTTCCGGTAATTCACGGCTCACCGACAAAACCGGCTCCCGGGTGGGATGTTCAGGTAGTTGACGCTGAATGTAAGCCTGTCAAAGCAGGCGATATTGGAGCGCTTGTGGTCAAGCTCCCTCTGCCTCCTGGAACTTTGCCGACCCTGTGGAATAATGACCAGCGTTATATTGAGTCTTATCTTGAAGAATTTCCGGGATATTACAAGACTGCTGACGCGGGTTATATTGATGAAAACGGTTACGTTTATGTTATGTCCCGTACAGATGATATTATCAACGTGGCAGGGCATCGTCTTTCAACAGGTGCGATGGAAGAGATATTGGCAGATCATCCTGATGTGGCTGAATGTGCGGTTCTCGGTGTCGAGGATCAGCTCAAAGGACAGCTTCCTGTGGGTTTTATGGTATTAAAAGCCGGTGTGAACCGTCCCCATGCGGATATTGTCAAGGAAGTAGTCAAAATGGTTCGGGAACGTATCGGACCCGTGGCAGCATTCAAGACAGCAACAGTGGTAAAACGTCTTCCGAAGACCAGATCAGGAAAAATTCTGAGAGGAACTATTCAGAAGATTGCAGACAATAAAGAATTTAAAATACCTGCAACTATAGATGATCCCACGATTCTGAATGAAATCGAAGATGCGTTGAACGCTATCGGATACGCCAAAGCAAGGAAATAGAAGGATTCATTCTCGTTCCCACGCTTTGCGTGGGAACGCAAAAGTTTGTAGTACCGCCTTTAGGCGGTCAGGGTGAAATCAATAAGTTTGTAGTACCGCCTTTAGGCGGTCAGGGTGAAATCAGACGGTTATCGCAGCACGCCTTACCGCCTAAAGGCGGTACTACGAACTTTTTTCCTTTCGCTCCCACGCAAAGCGTGAGAACAAGATCAAATTCTCGATTCCTAATTCTCCATTCCCAATTCTTCTTTACATATTATCCGCTCTTTTCAGAAGATTCTTATGAATTGTCAGATGATACTCCTCATTGATATATTCATGATGCGTTTCAGAAAAAGGAAGTTTTTTTGTTCCTGATAATTCTTGATTGACGATTGACAATTCTTTTTGTATCATTCATTTTTTACCTGATTGAAAAAATATCCTAATCCCCGCTTTTTCCATTTTAGAATCCCCCTTCCCTTTAGGGAAGGGGGGCAGGGGGTGGGTCGCAAAAGGAGCATTAACTACTTGAGCCTTTTAGAAAATATAGATTCTCCGGCAGATTTGAAAAAACTCCCGCAGTCAGATTTGCCGATGCTTGCTGAAGAAATACGCGGAATGATTGTTGATGTGGTCTCAAAAAACGGAGGACATCTGGCATCCAGTCTCGGATCCGTTGAATTGGCTATAGCACTTCATTATGTCTTTAACACCCCGGAGGATAAAATTATCTGGGATGTGGGACATCAGGCGTATGCCCATAAACTGCTGACCGGGAGAAGAGAAGAATTTCATACCCTCCGCCAATACGGAGGAATCTGCGGATTTACCCGGATCAGTGAAAGCAGATATGATGCGTTTTCAACAGGTCACAGCAGCACATCCATATCTGCCGGGCTTGGAATGGCTTGCGCCAAACATCTGAAAAACGAAGCATCCAAAGTAATCGCGGTGATCGGCGATGGCTCCATGACTGCCGGACTTGCTTATGAAGGGCTGAATCAGGCGGGAGACCTTCACAAAGACCTGATTGTTATTCTGAATGACAATGATATGTCCATAGCCCGAAATGTCGGGGCATTATCCTCTTTTCTCAGCCGGACATTTTCTGCCAAAAAAGTCCAGGAATTAAGAAAAGATGTCGGTGAATTTCTCCGCTCACTCCCGAAAATCGGCGATGAAATTTATAATTTAGCCAAACGCTCGGAAGAATCATTCATGACATTTATCACTCCGGGCATGTTGTTTGAGGCGTTTAATTTTGAATATTTCGGACCAATCAACGGACACAGACTGAATCATCTGATTAATATCATGAGAAATATCAGAGAGCTTCATGAGCCGGTACTGCTTCACGTTACAACCAGAAAAGGGAAAGGATATCTTCCTGCTGAAGAGAATCCGATTTTTTTTCACGGGGTAGGATCTTTTGACCCTGAAACAGGGAACGGTATCAGCAAAGGAGTATCTCCGCCTACCTATACACGGATATTCGGCGAAACAATGATTGAACTGGCAAAAACCGATGAGAAGATCGTTGCAATTACAGCGGCTATGCCTGAAGGAACAGGACTTATAAGATTTTCCGAGGCTTATCCAGATCGTTTTTTTGATGTCGGAATTGCCGAGCAGCACGGAGTTACATTTGCCGCAGGCATGGCAGCAGAAGGATTCAAGCCTGTAGTTGCCGTATATTCTACTTTTCTTCAGAGGGCTTATGATCAGATTGTTCATGATGTATGTATTGAATCGCTGCCGGTTATCTTTGCCATAGACCGGGGCGGGATTGTCGGAGAAGACGGGGCAACCCATCACGGATTATTTGATCTCTCATATCTGAGAAGTATTCCGAATATGGTTGTGATGGCACCCAAAGATGAAAATGAACTCCGTAATATGCTGGCAACAGCCGTTTCACATAACGGACCAGTTGCAATCCGCTATCCAAGAGGAACCGGAACAGGTGTGAAAACAGATGCAAATATAACAACACTGCCGATTGGAAAAGGAGAGATTCTTACAGAAGGGAATGATATTCTTATTCTGGCAATCGGGAGAGGCGTGATTGAATCTCTTGAAGCATATTCTCAGTTAATCAAAGCGGGAATATCGGCTACCATTGTAAATTGCCGATTTGTCAAGCCTATAGACACAGATTTGATTTGCGCTCTTGCAGGAAAAATTCCCCGTATTATCACTGTTGAAGAGAATGTGCTGCATGGAGGATTCGGAAGTGCTGTATTGGAGGCTCTGAGCGATGCAGGAGTATTCGGATTTCATCTGGAGCGGATCGGCATCCCGGACACCTTTGTGGAACATGGTCCCCAGAGACTGCTCCGATCCAAATACAGAGTTGATGCTCCTGCAATTATGGATGCGGCAAAAAGGCTATTGAAACCATAAGGGTTTTTAATCTGAAGAGAATAAAAAAACGAAAGAAAAGAATTGACAAAAAATTGCACAAAAAATTTTTAGACTATATTTTAAGCGATTTTCATGGAATTGGAAAGGCAATCTTTTCTCAGTAGGTCGGGGTGAATGAAATGAACCCCGACAATAAACTACGGAGTCGGAATTTTATCCACAATTTTAAATAAAACGATGCAGTAAGGTGGCACATCAATAGAGAAAGGGGAAAATCTTTTTATTCTTTGTCTTGACATCCTTGATGCTGGAGCATCTCAACCGCATGATCCAGCGTAACCCGCGTCATCTTTTTCCCCCCTAACATGCGGGCAATCTCTCTGATACGAAGTTCTTTATCAAGGGGTTGAATGATTGTTCTGGTTCTGCCGGATAAAATATGCTTTGATATTTTAAAATGATGCTCCCCGAATTTTGCAATTTGAGGCAGATGTGTAATACAGATAATCTGGTGATAACGGGAAAGGGAAGAGAGCTTCTCACCCACCACCTCTGCGACCCCTCCGCCAATCCCCGCATCCACCTCGTCAAAGATAATGGTTTCAACCGATTCTGTCTCCGCCAGAATCGCCTTCAGCGCAAGCACCACGCGCGACAACTCTCCGCCTGATGCAATATCTGCCAGAGGCTTCAAAACTTCTCCCACATTCGGAGCAATCATAAAGGTTGCTCTGTCAATCCCGGTTTCAGTGATTGCAATCTCTTTCTTTTCCAAAAAGAAGTTCAGATATGAATCCGTTATTTCATTTGCCGGTATCTCCTGAATAAGTATCTGAAACCGGGTCTGATCCATTTTCAGGGATCCCAGTTCTTTCTCCACTTTTTTGGCAAATATTTCAGCAGTCTCTTTCCGCTTTTCAGAGAGTTTTATTGTCAGGGAGATCAATTCCTTACGAAGTTCAAATATCTTTGTTTCAGTCTCAAGAATATGATCGCTGATATTTCCGATTTGCAGAAGTTCATGATCAACAGATTCAAGATGAGCTGTCATAGACTCAAGAGAGCCGCCGTATTTCCGTTTCAGTCTTCGGAGGGTATCCAGACGGGTTTCAACTTCTTCAATGCGGTGTCCGTCAAGGGGAATCTCCTGCAAATAGGTTCTCAGGTCTTCTGCGATATCCTCTATCTGAAATGTGGCGTCTATAATTCCCTTTGCCCGTGGAGAGAGTTCCTGGTCTATCTGACAGGCTTTTTCAAGAATTTTTTTTACCTCAAACAGCCGCTCCACAATCGCATTTTGGGCATTATACAACTCATCAATACATCCGTGAACCGCCTGATAAAGCGTCTCCCCGTTTTTCAAAAGAGCTAACTCCCGCTCAAGGTCTGAATCTTCTCCCGGATCCACTGCGGCATCTAAAATCTCCTGCTTCTGAATCTCAATCTCCCGGATACGCGCTGCCTGACGATCTCTGGTTCCTTTTCATATCGTTTAATTCCCTGATTAAAGGCATGATCTCAAAAAAATATTTCTGAACCTTTTCTCGCAGGAGCATTAAACCGCCGAACTGGTCAAGGATTATCAAATGCTGCTCTTCTTTTAAAAGCAACTGATGCGCATGCTGTCCCGATATGCTGGCAAGATTTTCCGTTATGGAATTCAGCAACTGCAATGTGGCAATATGCCCGTTTAAGTAAATCCTGTGTCTCTCATTGCGGGAGATGATTCTTCGGATAACAAGACCTTCGGAAACATCATATCCGTTTGAATTCAGAATTTCAGCAACTCTGGTATCAGGTCTGATCTGAAAAAAAACTTCAAGCTCTGCATTCTCAGAACCCGTACGGATAAGACCGGCATCTGCTCTGCTGCCAAGCAGAAGCTTGACCGCATTGATGATAATAGACTTTCCTGCTCCGGTCTCTCCGCTTAAAATGGTCAGTCCGTCAGAAAAGCATATCTGGAGATCATCAATGATAGCAAAATTTTTTATGGATAATTCCCGTAACATTTTTCTAAAGACCTGCGGGGTTTCCCAAAATCCGTAGCTCTATCACAATGAGAGGGTTAAATTTTCTGTTTATGATTCAAATAAATTCAGAGTCTCTGAAATGCGTATTTTTAATCTTTTCTCAATCACTTCAGCATATTTTTCAGAAATCTCAACAGTGATATAGTTTCTCTTTAATTTTCTTGATACTGTAGCGGTTGTTCCTGTTCCTCCGAAAGGGTCTAAAACAATATCTCCTTCATTTGAGCTTGCTCTGATAATCCTTTCAAGAAGAGCTTCGGGCATCTGGCAGGGATGTCCGCCTATTCTTTCCCTGAATGTTCCGCAGACGCGTGAATACTGCCAAACATCATCAGGAATTTTTCCTTTGGGATTGGCTCTTTTATCATTGTAAAGCGACTGTCTTGCAGACGGAATCCTGATTTCATCGGCGTTAAATGTGAATCTCTCTCTGTCCTTTGTGAGATAAAGGATATGTGTGTGGGAGCGGCTGAATTTTTTTTTCTGATTCTGACCGAATGTGTAATACCATATAATCCAGTTTCTGAAATAATAACCCGTTTTCTTCAGGATAATATTTATTTCAGCGGCAAATTCATCTCCGATAGCGATATATAAAGAACCGTGAGATTTCAATATTCTGAATGTTTCCCGTATCCATTTTTCAGACCACTCATAATAACTGTCACAGCTTTTGCTGTCATTGTATTTGTCATATTTAATTCCGATGTTAAAAGGAGGATCCGCAAAAATAAGATCAACTGATTCCGACTCAAGATTACTCATTATTTCAATACAGTCTCCGAGATAAACTTTATTTATTTCTGTCATTTTAGTACAGCTACAGGGATTGTTTATAAGTAAGGATAAAGCAATCTCTTCTTATAAATAATCCCTGTAGTTACAAGGTTACTCAAATAATCGCCTAAACCTTCTTCAGCACATCAATCATAGAATATACAACCCCCCTGCTCCCTTCATTCACCTTTTGGGACAAATATACAATTGCATCAAGGGTACCTTTGGCATAAATATCCCTGTCGTTTATATTATGAGTAAATTCAAATTTGACGCTCTTATCCCCTGAAACAAGGGTGTAAGTATGCCATCCATGTCCGCCCAGATACTCTTTTGGCACGCCCCATGTTGTCTGCTGAACATGGGGATCACGTTCCATTATAATATCCTTTTCAGAAAAAGAAAGCCCCAGCCGATTAAAATAGCCGACCATTGCTTTTGCGGTTCCGCTGGTATCTGCTTTTCCTTTCTGATGACTCTCTTTTATTTCAAGCGAATACCCTTCAAAAAGAGCCGGAAACGTATTGGCGGCATATTCCATCATTGCCTGAAACCCGACAATCTGTTTTGCCATATTCGGCGCAATCACCGCAGAAACAGAAGATGAACAGACTGTATCAGCCAGCCCTTTTCTCTCCCCCCCTGTTGTTCCCATAACAAACGGAAGCTGATGCCTGCAATAGAATGCCGCATTGGCATTTACCCCTGAAGGATGTGTATAATCAACAGAGATAAAAGCCCCTTCTCTGCTCTTAATCTCTCTTATACGCTCCTCTTTGTCTTCAGGTCTGATAAGACGGACAGGATAAGGATTATCTCTGTAAATCAGTTGATATTCAGCCTCTGTGATTTCAGGTCCGGTTAATGAGTAAAAGAGCAGATCAAACCTCTCATCTGCCATCACATGCTTTGCAACATTTGCCGCCATATTGCCGGGCATACCGTTTACCATTACTTTTATCTGATTCATTTTACGCCTCATTATTATAATAGGCTCTTCAATCTTTTTTGCGGATTTGCGTAGGGGCGAATAATTATTCGCCCCTACTGAAATTTCCACAAAAATCCTTGAAGAACCTTATAATAAAAAAGCCCCGTCTTTCCAGACAGGGCTTTTTTATAACAGAAATCAATATCTTTAAGCCGGAGAAAAAATTAAGATTTATTTTTCACCGATTTCTTTTGGCTCTTCCTTTGACTCCGAACTCTCTCCCGATTCAGCAGCCGGTATATCAGATTTTTCCGCTGTTACTGCCTGCTTTGTCTCTTCACTCTGTTTTTTTGCTTTTTTCTTCTTATCCTCTTCTTTAGGCTTTTCAACTAAGGATATTAACTCAATTATCGAGATAGGGGCCGCATCACCGGGACGCCTTCCTAATTTGACAATCCTGGTATATCCGCCGGATTCTGTCGCCGAAACGCGCTGATACGTTTTCAAAAAGTTTATGGACAATACCTTCTTCCCTTACAATAGCGAGCGCCTGACGTCTGGCGTGGAGGTCCCCGCGTTTTGCCAGCGTGATCAGATGATCTGCCCACTTTCTCAGCTCTTTTGCTTTAGGGTCTGTTGTGCGGATACGCTCATGTTTCAGCAATGATGTTACCATGTTTCTGAACATGGCTTTCCTGTGACTGCTTGTTTTGTTTAACTGTAAACTGGCTTTTCGATGTCTCATCTAAATATGGCGGCGTGGAGACTCCCGCTTTCAGGCGGAAGATGAAACGCCATCTCCTTTCTGATACTCTTTATATAACAGGCTTCGCCTTTAAAGGCGGGTGTTTGACGGACTATTTTCCTGCAGGTCTTCTTCAGGAGGCACAAATCCGTCAATCTTCATTCCAAGAGAAAGTCCCATCCCGCTCAGGACTTCTTTTATCTCATTCAGAGACTTTCTTCCGAAATTTTTGGTCTTCAGCATCTCAGCTTCAGTTTTGCTGACCAACTGATATATTTTCAGTATATCTGCATTTTTAAGACAATTGGCGCTGCGGACCGAAAGCTCAAGCTCTTCGACACTTCTGTAAAGATTTTCATTGAATTTGGGCTTCTGTTCTTTCTCTGTTTTAGGTTCGGGATCCGGTTCCTGCTCCTCATCAAAATTGATAAAAATACTTATCTGCTCCTTGAGTATCTTAGCGGCATAAGCCACTGCATCTTCCGGTGAAACGCTTGCATCTGTCCAGACTTCCATGGTAAGCCTGTCATAATCTGTTTTCTGTCCCACACGCGCATTGCCTACCACATAATTTACCCTTTTAACAGGTGAAAAAACCGCGTCTATCGGTATCATGCCGACAGGAGCATCTTCATATTTGTTTGCTTCGGCAAGAGAATATCCTTTTCCCAGATTAACCCTCATCTCCATTTTCAGCTTTGCTCCCTGTGAGAGCGTTGCAATATGAAGCTGCGGATTAAGTACTTCAACCCTTCCGTCATCACTGATGATATCACCGGCAGTTATTTCTCTCTCTCCCTCAGCTTCAATACGGATGGTTTCAGGTTCAGGTTCAGATGTTCTCAGACGCACTTCCTTCAAGTTAAGAATAATCTCGGAAATATCTTCCCTGACCCCCGGAATAACACTGAATTCATGCATTACTCCGTCGAACCTGACTGCTGTAACAGCAGCGCCCCAGATGGAAGAAAGGATAATCCGTCTCAAAGCATTTCCGATAGTTATACCAAATCCTCTTTCAAGAGGTTCACACACAAATTTGCCATAGAAAGGTGTACTGGCTATTTTCTGAACCTTCTCCGGCTTTATCATTTCCTGCCAGTTCATGTACATGAGTTCATTTGATGACATTATTATGACTCCGGATTTGGAAATTAAAAACTGAAAAATCAGACTTTACATCTCAGATTTCAGTTATTTGGAATAAAGCTCCACGATAAGCTGTTCTTGAATAGGCATTATTATATCTTCGCGGACCGGAGAACTCTTTGCTATCCCTTTCATATTTTCTTTTTCCAAATCAAGCCACTGAGGTATTCCTCTTCGCACTACCGCATCCAATGCATCTGTTATCGCCTGAATCTTCCGGCTTTTATCACGGAGTTCAATAACATCGCCTGCTTTGACCAGATAGGACGGGATATTAACCTTTTTTCCGTTTACAAGGAAATGATTATGCTTGACAAAATGACGTCCCTGCGTACGTGAATTTACAAAGCCAAGCCGATAAACCACGTTATCTAACCGGCTCTCCAGCAAAATAAGCAGATTGATACCTGTTATCCCTTTCTGCCGCTCGGCTCTTTCAAAGAACAGGTGGAACTGCTTTTCAGAAAGCCCGTATATCCGTTTTACCTTCTGTTTTTCACGGAGCTGAACGCCGTAATCAGACGTCTTTCCGTGACGACGCTGTCCATGCTGCCCAGGCGGATAACCCCGTCTGTCAAAGGCGCATTTATCAGAATAACACCGGTCTCCTTTGAGAAACAGTTTCAAGTTTTCCCGTCGGCATAGCCTGCAAACAGAACCTCTGTATCGAGCCAATTTCTCCCCCTTTTTTTATTGAGAACTGATCATATTTCTCATTTTTCTGTCAATGCGAATTAAGAGTTGAAATTAATTTTATGAAATCAGCTTATCTCAATCCGAACCGATATTCACCGGATTTATAACATGCTGTTAATTCTTAATTCTTAATTCTATTCTCAATATCTGATATTCAATATAACTAAACCCTTCGTCTTTTAGGCGGTCTGCATCCGTTATGCGGAATCGGTGTCACATCCTTTATAGTCATCACATTAAATCCAGCTGCCTGTAAAGAACGAACCGCAGATTCCCGACCTGCTCCTGGTCCTTTTATATAGACTTCCACATTTCTTAAACCATGTTCCATTGCTTTTTTTGCAGCATCTTCTGCTGCAAGCTGTGCAGCAAACGGGGTACTTTTCCGTGATCCCTTAAAACCGTGAACACCTGAACTTGACCATGAAATAAGATTACCTGCACTGTCAGTAATTGTAACAATTGTGTTGTTAAATGAAGATTGAATGTGGACAACGCCGTTTGATATATTCTTCTTTTCTTTCTTTTTTCCACTCTGGGTTCTTTTTGCCAATTCCTGTCTCCTACGAATTTATTTTTTTATTTTTTCTTTGCCGCCGCGCCTTTCTTTCTGACAGCAGCCCTTCGCGGTCCTTTTCGTGTCCGGGCATTTGTCTTGGTATTCTGTCCTCTTACCGGAAGGGATTTCCTATGTCTAAGCCCCCGATAACACCCAAGATCCATGAGACGCTTGATATTCATGGAGATTTCAGTGCGAAGCTCCCCTTCCACCTTGTACTCGCTGCTGTCAATAACCTTACGGATATTGGTAATATCATCCACTGACAAATCATCTGTCCTGATATTCGGATCAAGATTAAGCTTTGCAAGTATCTCTTTTGATGTACTTCTGCCAATGCCGTAAATATATGTCAGTCCTATTTCAAGCCGCTTACCCTTTGGTAAATCTACGCCCGCAATTCTTGCCAATTTATATCCTCCGATACTTTTCTGCTAACAGACTGCTCTGTCTGTCAACAAATGCACACTGAATTTTCATTCAATGAGGACGTATCTGTCAAAGCACACAGGAAAATCCCATGTGCGATTTTGCCTATTGCCCCTGGTTTTCGGGACTTTCCGCGTAATATGTCGGGTATCTGTGAAAGCAGAGACTTTCACAGCGTTGCCGTACCATCTCTTTTTTTGTCCTTTTCTCCTTAAAGAGGGGACAGGCTTTTGACAGTTTACTAGCCCTGTCTCTGTTTGTGCCGTTTATTCTCGCAGATTACTCTGACAACCCCTTTTCTGCGTACTATTTTGCATTTATTACACATTTTTTTTACTGATGCTCTGACTTTCATAATCATCACCCTTTCATCCGGAGTTCAAAGTCTCCTTGTACTGATGCGAATTAAGAGTCATAATTTCTGAGTCTCAATTCTTAATTGGCATTACTATTTTGATCTGTATGTTATTCTGCCGCGAGAAAGATCGTATGGTGAAAGCTCAACAGTTACTGTATCCCCAGGCAAAATCTTAATAAAATGCATCCGCATCTTTCCGGAAATATGAGCGAGTACCTGATGCTTATTTTCAAGTTCAACCTTGAACATCGCATTCGGCAACGTCTCAATCACTTTCCCCTGTACCCTGATCGGTTCCTCTTTTGGCATATAACTCCGATATTTTTCTGTTAATAAATATTCCTGTTTATGAAAACTGTTTCAGAAGAAACTCTCTTTCTTTTACGGCTTTCTCCTGTCAACGTCTTCCTTTTATTCTGGCTCCGCTTTTCTTTAGAAAACCTTCATAATGACGGGTCAGCATGTGAGACTCCATTTGCGAAATCGTATCAATCGCCACGCCTACCACAATAAGCAGAGCTGTTCCCCCGAAATAGAAAGGAACATTAAACTGGGTCATTAAAACAGACGGCAGTACACATACAGCCGAAACATATACCGCGCCTCCCAGAGTGATTCGTGTAAGAACTCTGTCAATATAATCCGCTGTATGCTTACCCGGACGTATTCCCGGTATATAGCCGCCGTGCTTTTTCATATTCTCCGCCACATCAACCGGATTAAATGTAACCGCTGTATAGAAATAACAGAAAAATACGATAAATCCGATATACAGTGATTCATACCAGAAAGTGCCGGGTCTCATAGATTCAGCCGCTGCTTTTACCCAGGGAATCTGTATAAAACTGGCGATAGTCGCGGGAAACATAATAATAGATGATGCAAAAATAGGCGGAATAACCCCTGACGTATTAATTTTTAAAGGAAGATGTGTACTCTGCCCCCCGTACATTCTTCTTCCTACAACTCTTCTTGCGTACTGCACCGGAATACGCCGCTGTCCCTGCTCGACAAATATAATCAGACCGATAATCGCCGCCATACATAAAATAAGAATCAGGACAAAGAATATTCCCATTTCTCCTGTGGAGAGAAGGCGGTATGTATTTCCGACAGCATTCGGCATTCTGGCTACAATTCCGGCAAATATGATAAGAGAAATCCCGTTGCCGATTCCCCGCTCAGTGATCTGCTCGCCAAGCCACATAATAAAAGCCGTCCCTGATGTCAGAGTTATAATCGTCATAAATCTGAACTGCCACCCCGGACTTATAACAACCGGAGATCCCCCGGAGATGTCATCCCCTCAAGTCCGAAACTGATACCGAACCCCTGAATGATACTTAATATAACTGTACCGTAACGGGTATACTGGGTTATTTTTTTACGACCCTGTTCACCTTCTTTTGATAACCGTTCAAGATGAGGAATAACGACTGTCAGTAATTGCAGAATAATCGAAGCGCTGATATACGGCATAATTCCCAGGGCAAAAACAGAGAGACGCTCCAATGCTCCCCCTGAAAACATATCAAAAAGCCCCAGCAAAGTTCCTTTTGCACCCGCAAAAAAAGATGCCAATGCCACGGCGTCAATCCCCGGTGTCGGAACATGCACGCCGATGCGATAAACTGCCAGCAACAGAAATGTATAAAAAATTCTTTTTTTAAGCTCAGGTATTCTGAATATGTTCTGAAATCCGCTACCAACCATTATGTTATACCCCTTTGGATGATGACCGATGAGTTATACGGAGTGCAAAGATTATTCTCTGTAATAATCACTCCTCAATAGTTCCTCCGGCTGCTTTTATTTTTTCTCTTGCACCTTTACTGATGCTGTACAACCTGATGGTGAGCGGATAAGTAATTTCACCCTCGCCAAGAAGCTTGACTCCGTCTCTTTTTCCCTTTACAAGACCTGCACTCACCAGTGCTATTTCATCAACAACCGCACCGTTTTCAAATTTTGACAGGTCTCTGATATTTACCGCAGCAATCTTCTTTCTGAAAACATTTGTGAAGCCGCGTTTGGGCAGACGTCTCTGCATAGGCATCTGTCCGCCTTCAAATCCGGGTCTTTTTCCTTCACCCGTGCGGCTTTTATGCCCCTTTGAACCTTTTCCCGCTGTTTTGCCTGTTCCTGAACCTACACCGCGTCCGACACGCTTCCGATTTTTTTTTGATCCTTTTGCCGGTGATAAATCATCTAATCTCATTCTGTTTTACACTCCTCAACTTTCAACATATGCGATACTGCCCTGACCATTCCCCGGACACAGGGGTTATCAACAAGCAGAACTGTTCTGTTGAGCTTTGTCAGTCCCATACTTCGCAGAACTCTGCGCTGTCTTTCCGGTTTTCCTATCATACTTTTAATAAGAGTTACTTTCAATTTCTGCGGCATTCAACACCCCTTTTTTTAGAAAAGTGAATTGAAAAGTGAGAAATAAGAAAATTACAGCCGTCTTCTCATCTCTCACTTAATTTATTTCTCACTTCCGGCTTCCAGCGCTTTTTATAATTCTTCTACCCGTTTTCCTCGTCTGGCTGCAACCTGTTCACGGCTCTGAAGCTGCTGAAGCCCTTCTATTGTTGCTCTGATAACATTATGAGGATTATTTGTTCCCAAACATTTTGTAAGTATGTTCTGAATTCCGACAGCTTCAAGTACTGCCCGCACTGAGCCGCCGGCAATCACACCTGTTCCCTCTGCCGCAGGCTTCAGCAGAACTCTTCCTGCGCCGAATTTTCCTGTAACTTCAAAAGGAATGGTCCCTTCTGTTACAGGAACCGATACCATGCTCTTTTTGGCTTTTTCTGAACCCTTACGGATTGCTTCAGGGACTTCTGCTGCTTTTCCAAGCCCGAATCCGACACTTCCTTTTCCATCGCCTACAACAACAATGGCGCTGAAACTGAATCTGCGTCCGCCTTTGACAACCTTTGCCACCCGGCTGATATGAACAACTTTGTCTATTAACTGATTTTCTTCTGTTGTTGAATCCTGTTGTTTTCGGAACAAGTTACCTCCTAAAAATCCAAACCGGCTTTTCTGGCGCTTTCAGCAACCGCTTTGATTCTGCCGTGATATAAAAAACCATTCCGGTCGAACACCACTTTTTTTATCCCTTTTTCCATAAGACGCCGGGCAATAAGCGTTCCCAGAACATTTGAGACTGCAATCTTGGCAGTTGCCTGCGGTTCCGGTTTCTTTTTTGTTTCTTTTTTTGCCTCTTTCGGCGTCTCTTTTTCCGTCTCTTTAGGCGTTTGGCTGCGCTTCAGCAGATCAGGATGCTCTTTTACAGCTTTTTCAAGACTGGATGCCGCCGCAATGGTGTTTCCGGCTACATCATCAATGACTTGTGCATAAATATGTTTTGCGCTTCGGAAAACAGTCAGTCTGGGTCGCTCCGGCGTGCCCTTCACTCTTTTTCTGATTCTTGTTTTCCGTTTTAAACGCGCCTGCTTTTTTTCATCTAAATTGCCCATCTCGCCCCCCACTGCGAATTAAGAAATCAGGAATTGAAAAATTTACTTTGTTCCGGTTTTGCCGGCTTTTCTCTGAATATGCTCTTCCACGTATTTGACACCCTTACCTTTGTAAGGCTCAGGAGGTCTCAGTCGCCGGATAGCAGCAGCCATGTGACCAAGTTGTTCCTTGTCAATTCCGGAAAGTCTGACATTACTCTTTTCAACAGATACAGAAACACCTGCCGGAATACCGAAATTGATAGGATGAGAGTAACCGAGGTTAAAAACAATATTATTACCGCTTAGTTCAGCCCGATAACCTATACCGTTGATTTCAAGAACCCGTTCAAATCCCTTGCTCACACCTGTTATCATATTTGAGACCAGAGTGCGGGTAAGACCCTGCAAAGCATTACTGTTCTTATCATCTTTCTTAGGAATTACCGTTATCACCCCGTCTTCAATCTTCAAATCCAGAGCCTGATGAATAGTTCTGCTCAGATTTCCCTTTTCACCCTGGACATTTATAACCCTGTTATCATAAGTTATCTTTATTTTATCAGGTATGGGAATCGGTTTTTTGCCTATCCGGGACATATTATTCCCCCTTCAGATTGTCAATTGGCAATCATTAATTTCATCACGGTGCGCCTGAAAATTTGCGGAGTTTTCGAAATCCCGCAAAATCTCTACCATATTTTACAGAGAAGCTCACCGCCTAAATTCTCTTTTTTTGCCTGTTTATCAGTCATTATCCCTTTTGAAGTAGATAAAACAGCAATCCCAAGTCCGTTTAAAACAGGCTTTATATCCTTGCTCTTTACATAGAACCGTCTGCTCGGTCTGCTGACTCTTTCAAGACCGAAAATTGCATTCTTCTGGTCCTCTGTATATTTCAGATAAACTCTCAAAATTCCCTGTTTACCGTCTTTGACAAATTTATAATTTCTGATAAACCCTTCGTTCTTCAGAACCTTTGCCAACTCGATTTTCAATTTTGCTCCGGGAATATCAACACTTGCGAATTTTGCCATTCCGGCATTTCTGATTCGTGTCAACATGTCTGCAATCGGATCACTCATACTATTCTCCAATAAAGTTTTAAGTTTTAGGTTTTAGGTTTCCGATGTCAGACTTAACACCTGAAACTTAACACCTGAAACTTAACACCTGAAACTTAACACCTTTATTACCAGCTTGATTTAACAACCCCCGGAAGTTTGCCTTCTGAAGCCATTTTCCGAAAACAAATCCGGCAAATTCCGAATTTTCTCAGAAATCCCCTGGGTCTGCCGCAAAGCGGACATCTGTTATGCGCTCTTACCCTGAATTTGGGTTTCCGCTTTGCCTTCACGATCAATGATGTCTTTGCCAAATCTCCTCCCCTGTTTCAATCAGGAATCAGGATAAAGACATATCTGATTCAGTTCCTAATTCCTAATTCCTAATTCCTAATTCCTAATTCCTGAAAGGCATACCTAACAGCTTCAGAAGCGTCTTTCCTTCTTCATTTGTTTCCGCACTTGTAACAATGGATATATTAAGCCCTTTTATATTGTCAATTTTATCGTAATCAATTTCAGGAAAAATGATATGCTCTTTTATTCCTAGAGAATAATTACCGCGGCCGTCAAATGCTTTTCCTGAAACGCCCTTAAAATCGCGGACACGCGGAAGGGCGACATTCACCAGTTTGTTATAAAAATCATACATCCGGTCATGCCGGAGAGTTACCATACATCCTATAGGCATTCCTGCTTCTCAGTTTAAATGCCGCTATTGATTTTTTTGCACGTGTAACAACAGGGCGCTGTCCGACGATGGCTTTCAACTCTTCTGTCGCCGAATCAATTAATTTTATATTATGAATAGCCTCTCCCAGCCCCATGTTCAGGACAATCTTTTCCAATTTCGGAACCTGCATCATATTTCCATATTTATAGGTTTCGACAAGCTTGGGAATGACCTCTTTTTCATAATATGTTTTTAACTGTGACATATATACTCACCGATACTTTTCTGCTGACAGACATCGCTGTTTATCAACAAATTCGCATTCAGAACTAAAAATTCCGAATGAGGATGTATCTCCCAAAAGCACGGAAAAAAAATTCACCGTGCGCTTTTGCCTCTGCCCCTGGTTCTCGGGACTTTTTTCAAATTGCCGAATCTTTACGGCAATTCTTAATCATTACATAATTTCGTTACATTTTCTGCATACCCGGACTTTTTTTCCATCTTCCAGATACTGCATTTTGATACGCACCGGCATCCTGCATTTATCGCAGATCACCATTACATTTGAAGCATGAATCGGTGCTTCAATTTCAATAATGCCTCCTTGCTTGCTCTTGACGCCCGGTTTTGTATGGCGTTTGACAACATTGATGTTTTCTACAAGAACTCTGTTCTTTTTTCTGAAAACCTTCAATACTTTGCCAATCCTGCCCTTGTCTTTTCCCGTTATAATTCTGACTTTATCTTCTTTTTTTATACGGCATCTTACTTCCATAATAGCACATTTCCAATTCTGCTTTTTATAACACTTCCGGGGCAAGTGAAATAATCTTCATAAATTTTTTTGCCCTGAGTTCTCTTGCCACGGGTCCGAAGATACGTGTACCTATAGGTTCTTTATTTGCATTGATAAGAACTGCCGAGTTATCATCAAATTTTATAAATGAACCGTCTGTTCTTCTTATATTGTTTTTAGTACGGACCACAACCGCCTTTAAAACATCACCTTTTTTGACTTTGGCGTTCGGGATTGCCTCTTTGACGCTTACCACAATAATGTCGCCTACGCCTGCATAACGTCTTCTGGTTCCACCCAGAACTTTTATACAATAGACCACTTTAGCGCCTGAATTATCAGCCACAGTCATTCTTGTCTCTACCTGAATCATCTTCCTCTCCCTAAGTTTGCCCCCTATACTGCTTTGGCAGTAACCTCTTTAACACGCCACCGCTTTGTTTTGCTGAGGGGTCTGGACTCAATAATACATACCTTGTCTCCGATCTGACAGGTATTTTTTTCATCATGAGCCGCAAATCTGGAGCGTTTTCTGATATATTTATGATAAAACTGATGTTTCACCAGTCTTTCCGCCAGAACAATCACAGTTTTATCCATCTTGTTGCTGACTACAACCCCTGACAGTTGCCTTCGTGTTCCTCTTTCTTTCATATCTTAAAAATAAGAAGCGGGAAATAAAACTTCTCCCTCTCCTTATACCCCTTTTTGCTCTCTCATGATTGTTTTTATTCTTGCTATGTTCAGTCTGGTATCTTTTATCTTTTGCAGATTTTCAAGCTGACCTATTCCGTGCTGAAAACGGAGATTGAATAATTCTTCTCTCATCTCAACTGCCCTGCGTTTCATCTCATCCGGACTCATAGCTCTGATTTCACTTGGTTTCATCTTATTATAAGCTGCTCTGGCTCCTCTCTATAAATCTTGTTTTGATGGGAAGTTTATGGGAAGCAAGCCTGAGCGCTTCTTTTGCCAATTCTCTGGGGATTCCTTCCATTTCATAAAGAATCCTTCCGGGTCGGATAACAGCAACCCATCCTTCAGGCGCACCTTTTCCTTTACCCATTCTCACTTCCGCAGGCTTTTTTGTTATCGGCTTATCCGGGAATATTCTTATCCACATTTTACCGCCTCTTTTAACGTGACGGGTCATAGCAATACGGGCAGCCTCTATCTGCTTTGAGCTTATCCAGCCGCATTCAACAGCCTGTAATCCGAATTCACCGAAATTCAGAGTACTTCCCCGGTATGATAAGCCTCTCATTTTTCCTTTTTGCTGCTTTCTGTATTTTACTTTTTTAGGACTCAGCATGAAACTATCTCTCTTTTTCTTTATTATCTCATTATAATACAGATTTCCGAAAAACAGCTTTTTACAGATGTGAAATATTTCCTTCAGAAACTGTAAAATTTTTATCAGGATGATACAGCCGCTGACATATCTTTTTTCAGAATCTCGCCTTTAAATATAAATACTTTTACGCCGACAATTCCGTAAGTTGTTTTTGCCTCAGCAAATCCGTAATCAATATCGGCTCTGAGCGTATGCAGGGGGACTCTTCCTTCTCTGTACCATTCAGTTCTTGCCATTTCAGCACCGCCGAGACGTCCTCCGCATATAATCTTTATCCCTTTTGCTCCGAACCGCATAGCAGACGACACACCCCTTTTCATTGCACGGCGGAAAGCAACTCTGCGCTCTATCTGAGTTGCCACATTTTCAGATACCAGTTGGGCGTCAACTTCCGGCTTTCTGACTTCCTGAATATCTATTGTTACTTCATGTGATATTCTTTTTTCCAGTTCTCTTCTGAGCTGTTCAATTTCAGCCCCTTTTTTTCCGATAACAATACCCGGTCTGGCTGTCATGATTCTGAGGCGTATCCGTTTGGATGACCGCTCAATCTCTATTCTGGAAATACCTGCCTGATAGAGTCTTTTTTTTACAAATTTCCGAATATTATGATCTTCTATAATATATCTCGCGTAATCTTTTTTTCCGGCATACCAACGCGATTCCCATGTTTTTACTATTCCTAATCTTAATCCTATCGGATTGACTTTCTGACCCAAACGCCCCTCCTTAAAGTTTCAAGTTTCAGGATTTAAGTTTTAAGCGGTTCATTTATTTGATACTTAAAACTTAAAACTTAAAACTTCTCACTTAACGTAACCGTTATATGGCTGGTTCTCTTTAAAATCCGCGCTCCCCTGCCCCGTGCTTTTGCTCTGAAACGTTTCAAGGTAGGTCCCTGATCCGCGGTGATATTACGGATTATCAGGGAATCAACATCCATATTCTTCTGCTGCGCATTTGCCACCGCTGAATGGAGAACCTTTTTCACAATTCCGGCGGCTTTCTGCGGCATAAATCTTAACATTGCCAATCCGTCTTCAACAGGTTTTCCTTTGACAGTATCAACAAGCATACGTACCTTCTGAGAAGAGACCCGTATATATCTTGCAACTGCTCTGACTTCTTCCATAAAAGATATTCCCTTTATTCAGTGAACAGTTATCAGTTATCAGTTATCAGTTATCAGAGCAGACTGTTCACTGATAACTGTTTACTGATTCTACTTTTTCACTTTTGACTTTTTATCTCCGGCATGTCCGTAAAACGTACGGGTGGGCGAAAATTCACCTAATTTATGTCCTACCATGTTTTCAGTAATAAAAACAGGTATAAATTTTTTTCCGTTGTGAACCGCCAATGTTATACCGACCATCTCAGGAATTATAGTTGAACGCCTTGACCATGTTTTAACCACTTTGTTGCTTCTGGTCTCCTGAGCCTCTGTTACTTTTTTGAACAGGCTTGTATCAACAAAAGGACCTTTTTTTAACGACCGTGGCATAAGCTCCTCGTAAGATTGAAATTAAAATTTGAGAATATAATAAACCCGATCACTTTGATGACCGTCTTTTAACTATATATCGGCTGGTTGATTTATTCTTACGGGTTTTATATCCTTTGGTCGGTTTACCCCAGGGTGAACAAGGGTGCCGCCCACCGGATGATTTTCCTTCCCCTCCGCCCATAGGATGATCAACCGGATTCATTGCCACGCCCCGGACTTTCGGACGCCTTCCCATCCAACGGCTTCTTCCTGCTTTGCCTATTGAAATATTTTCATGTATAACATTTCCTACCTGTCCGATTGTGGCTCTGCATGTTAAAAGCACCATGCGCACTTCTCCTGACGGCAGCTTTAACAGGGCATACCGATCCTCTTTTGCCATCAGTTGTGCAAATGTTCCCGCGCTTCTTACTATCTGCCCGCCTTTTCCTATATGCAGTTCTATATTGTGTATATGTGTTCCAAGCGGTATATTTTTCAGCGGAAGGGTATTTCCGGGTTTTATATCAGCTTCGGGTCCCGACATAACAGTATCACCTACGGACAACTGAAGAGGTGCCAGTATATACCGTTTTTCTCCGTCTGCATAATTGAGCAGAGCAATCCTTGCGCTTCTGTTAGGATCATATTCTATTGTCGCTACTTTTGCAGGTATTCCTGTCTTATCCCGTTTAAAATCAATTATCCGATAGTGCCTCTTATGCCCGCCTCCCCTGTGTCTGGATGTGATATGCCCGTTTGCATTCCGCCCTCCTGTTTTTTTAATCTTCTTCAGGAGACTTTTTTCAGGTTTTTTTCGGGTAATCTCTTCAAACGTGGAATATTCCTGAAATCTACGCCCGGGCGAAGTCGGTTTTACCTTTTTTATTCCCATATTATACTCCTCTTCTTAAAGACTTCCGAAGTTTTGGAAACAAAAACTAAGTTTCTGAAAAATCTTAGTTTTTCATCATCAGGCTCCTTCAAAGAAATCTATCCGTTCCCCCGGTTTTAATGTAACTATTGCTTTCTTCCAGTCTTTCCGCTTTCCTGTGATTTTGCCTCTCTGTTTTACCTTACCCTTGACATTCATAGTCCTTACCTTCTGAGACTCTGACATTGAATATCTTTTCAACCGCTCTTCTGATTTCAATCCGATTTGCCTTGGGATTCACTTCAAATGAGAACTGATTGAACATCTCTTTCTGTTTTGTAGTCTTTTCGGTCATCAGGGGCGCTGAATAATTTCATACTGTATCATTTGAGCAGCCTCTCCTCAATACGCTTTATTGCCGGTTCAAGAAGAATCAGTTCCTGATATTTAAGTATATCATATACATTCAAGCCCTCACTTCTCAGTACCTTGACATCAGGAATATTTCTGGCGGAAAGCTCCAGTTTTTCATCTTTTTCTCCGATAACAATGAGCGCGTTTTTCTTTCGTAAAGTACTTAGTATCTTGACAACATGTTTAGTCTTTATCTGTTCCAGATTTATCTGTTCCATTACCGTCAGATTTTCGGTCTTCAGCTTACTGCTCAACGCCATCTTCAGCGCCAGTACTCTTACTTTTTTGGGTACTTTGTATGCGTAGGAACGGGGGAGCGGTCCGAATGCAATGCCTCCGCCTTTTAACAAAGGTGATTTTATATCACCGCGTCGCGCTCTTCCTGTTCCCTTCTGGCGATACAGCTTTCTTGTGCTGCCGCTTACGCTGGCTCGGTTTTTGGTGCTTGCCGTGCCTGATCGCCTGCATGCCAACTGCATGGTCACCACTTCATGCAGAACACTCAGTTTCACCTGAACTTTATATATGGTGTCGGCAAGTTCTGTCTGTGAAACAACTTCCCCTTCTTTATTAAAAACTTCTGCAAGCATAGCAATTTTGTATTTTATTTGTTTATTGTTTTTGAAAAAATCATCTGTCATCTTCGGACGCGATCCATTTCCCTTACCCTTACTTTTTTTTCACCAAAACAACACCGCTTTTAGGTCCGGGTATCGCTCCCTTTATCAGGATAAGATGCTCTTCTGGTCGGATATCAACTATTTCAAGATTTTTCACTGTAGTTCTTTCATTTCCGTAACGTCCGGGTAATTTTTTTCCTTTTATGACTCTGGATGGCCAGGCGCTTGCTCCGATAGAACCGGGCGCTCTGTGATTCATGGAACCGTGAGTTTCGGGTCCACCGTGAAATCCATGACGTTTAACTACGCCTGAAAAACCTCGTCCTTTGCTCTTTCCGACAACATCTACATGTTCTCCGACCTGAAATGACGCCTCTGCTGTGATGATCTGTCCCGGACTGTACTTCTCAGGAGTCTCTGCTTTAAATTCTCTTAATTCTTTAAAGCATTTTTCGCCGCTCTTTTTAAAATGCCCTTTCATGGGTTTGTTCATACGGGACACCCTCTTTTCTCCAAAGCCCAACTGAATTGCATTATATCCGTCGGTTGACTCTGTTTTTACCTGAGTTACCACACAGGGACCCATCTGTACCACTGTTACAGGAATGTATTCTCCTTCAGTCGAAAAAATTCCTGTCATCCCAATCTTTTTTCCTATTAATCCTTTGATCATGGCTCAACTTGGAATTCGGAAACCGGATAGTTACATTTCCAGTTTCAGGTTGCTGGTTTACAATTTTATCTCTACATCTACTCCTGGAGAAATATCAAGTTTCATTAAGGCATCCACCGTCTGCTGAGTGGGTTCCAGAATATCCAACAGACGCTTATGTGTCTTTATTTCAAACTGTTCTCTTGACTTTTTATCTATATGAGGGGATCTCAGCACGCAATACTTGTTGTTTTTTGTCGGCAACGGAATAGGTCCCACTACCTTTGCTCCGGTTTTATTTGCTGTATCCACTATATCGGCTGCTGACTGATCCAGCAGTTTATGATCATATGCTTTTAGTCTGATTCTGATTTTCGTATTCATGCTTTTCATCCGTGCTTTCAATCCGATGAAATTCCTGCCTTTTTTGACAGGAGGGGAGTCAGGAATCTCCGCAGACTCCCCGTATTGTTGGTTCAAAACAGGAGCAGACTCCTTTTTTGAACCGATGGAGTTCCAAACTTACAGTTCGGCGCAACCGTGACTGCTAATTATGCAATGATTTCACTGACCACGCCGGCTCCGACGGTTCTGCCGCCTTCTCTGATTGCAAACCGGACTTCTTTCTCCATTGCGATAGGCGTTATCAGTTCCACGGCTACATTCACGTTGTCACCCGGCATCACCATTTCGGTTCCCTCGGGGAGGGTCACCACTCCGGTTACATCAGTTGTCCTGAAATAGAACTGGGGACGGTATCCCTTGAAAAACGGGGTATGCCGTCCGCCTTCCTCTTTGCTCAGAACATATACCCCTGCTTTGAACTTTGTATGGGGCGTTATGGTTCCCGGCACCGCTATCACCTGTCCGCGTTCCACTTCCTCCCGTTTGGTGCCTCTGAGCAGAAGCCCCACGTTGTCCCCGGCTCTCCCTTCGTCAAGAAGTTTTCTGAACATCTCGACGCCGGTGCATACTGTCTTAATGGTCGGTCTGATTCCTACTATCTCAACCGTGTCGCCGACATGGATGATCCCCCGCTCCACTCTTCCGGTTACAACCGTGCCTCTTCCCGATATGCTGAACACGTCCTCTATCGGCATCAGAAAGGGCTTGTCAATATCCCGCTTCGGCTCCGGAATAAACGAGTCTATCGCGTCCATCAGCTCAAATATGCACTTTGAATCGGGACTGCCCGGATCCCCGCTCTGAAGCGCTTTCAGCGCACTTCCCCGTATTATCGGGGTTTCATCCCCGGGAAATTCGTATTTGTCCAGCAGTTCCCGGAGTTCCAGTTCCACAAGCTCTATAAGCTCCGCATCATCCACCATGTCGCATTTGTTCAGAAAAACCACTATCCGCGGAACACCCACCTGACGCGCAAGAAGAATATGCTCCCGCGTCTGGGGCATGGGTCCGTCATCTGCGCCCACCACAAGGATTGCCCCGTCCATCTGCGCTGCTCCGGTTATCATGTTCTTGATATAATCCGCATGACCCGGACAGTCAACATGGGCGTAATGCCGCTTCGCGGTCTGGTATTCCACATGCGCGGTTGCTATTGTGATTCCCCTCGCCCTCTCCTCCGGCGCCTTGTCTATCTGATCAAAAGGGACGTATTCCGCCAGACCCTTCAGCCCCATATTTTTTGTTATCGCCGCGGTCAGCGTCGTCTTTCCGTGATCTATATGTCCTATGGTTCCCACATTCACATGCGGCTTGGTACGCTCAAACTTCTGCTTCGCCATTACTGTTCTCCTTTTTTACCATCGGAAATGGGCAAATGCTTTGTTTGCATCTGCCATTTTATGAGTATCTTCTCTTTTCTTGACAGAAGAACCTCTTTTATTGGCAGCATCCAATAATTCACCTGCTAATTTCTGCGGCATCCCTTTCTCGGGCCGTTTACGTGCGAATCCGATAATCCACCGAATCGCCAGGGCTATTCGCCGAGATGAGCGAATCTCTGTAGGAACCTGATAGGTTGATCCTCCCACACGCCGAGATTTTACTTCAATCACCGGTCTTACATTATCAATTGCCTGTTCAAATACCTTGAGCGGCGGTTCGGATTGTTTCTTTTTAATGAGTTCAAAAGCATCATAAAGTAAGGACTCTGCCACACTTTTTTTGCCGTCCCGCATCATTGAATTTATAAATTTTGATACCAGTTTACTGTTATACTTGGGATCAGGTATAGTCGGTTTTTCTGTTACTTCTCTTCTTCTCGGCATCCCCGCACCATTTTTAACTATATTGAAAAAATTATATTTGATTCAGGAATTCAGTAAGTAATCAGATTTTTCCTGAAGGTTACGTTATTTAGGTTTCTTTGCACCGTACTTTGATCTGCTTTTTTTCCTATCTTCCACACCCAATGTATCAAGGGTTCCTCTTATGATATGATACCTTACACCGGGCAAATCTTTTACACGCCCTCCGCGCACCAGCACCACTGAATGCTCCTGTAGATTATGTCCTATTCCCGGTATATAGGCGGTAATTTCTATTCCCGTAGTCAGCCTTACTCTTGCAACTTTTCTTAATGCGGAGTTCGGCTTTTTAGGCGTTGAAGTATATACTCTTGTACACACCCCTCTTTTTTGAGGGGCACCTTTTAATGCAGGCGTAGAGGTCTTCTTTTTTACCCTCTCTCTTCCTTTTCTTACTAACTGATTAATGGTCGGCATATTCCCTCTTTATCTTTCTTAATCCAAAGCCTTTTTTTCCTATCTTGCTAAAATCTGATTTTATATCTATTTATTTTTACTTTGTCAAGCATTATCTTTAAAAACTTCGGTTGGGATGATTTTTTGCACTCCTGACATGCTTATCCCGGAGTGCCGGCATTTGTCAGTAAACATTGATAACTGATAAATGTTCACTGATAACTGTTTTTCTACGAAGCTACATCAACCTCAATATGAAGATACGGCGGGAACCCTGTTCCCGCTGGAATAATTCTCCCCATAATAACATTCTCTTTCAGACCCTTGAGATAATCTTTTGCACCGGAAATACTTGCTTCAGTAAGCACTTTGGTAGTTTCCTGAAAAGATGCCGCAGAGATAAAACTTTCAGTACTAAGAGAAGCCTTGGTAATACCGAGAATCAGGGGCTCGGCAACTGCCGGAATCCCCCCTTTTTCTTTTATCGCCTGATTAGCCTCTTCAAACCTTAATTTATCAACCTGCTCTTCCAGAATAAAATCAGAATCCCCGGTATCAGTTACCTTAACCCGGCGCATCATCTGACGCACAATCACTTCAATATGCTTGTCATTGATACGCACGCCCTGAAGCCGGTAAACCTCCTGAACCTCATCCACAAGATAACGTGCCAGAGATACCTCACCCCGAATTTTTAATATATCCTGAGGAATAGCAGAGCCGCTTACCAAAGGCTCGCCTGCCCTGATATAATCACCTTCATAAACATTGATATGCTTGCCGTGCGGAATTATATATTCCCTCTTTTCACCCACATCCACAGGAGTTACAGTTACTTTCTGCTTACCCTTTAAACCTTTGGCAATTGAAACATAACCGTCAATTTCACTTAATACAGCAGTTTCTTTGGGTTTACGCACCTCAAAGAGTTCAGCTACACGAGGCAGACCCCCGGTAATATCTTTGGTCTTGGTTGTGGCTCTCGGCAGCTTTGCAACCACATCACCGGCAAGAACCTTATCCCCTTCCTCAACCAGCAAAATGGCATCTACCGGCAAAAAATAACGCGCCATTTTGGTCTTTGAACCGACAGCAGCAGAATCTTCAGCAGATTCTTCGCCCTGTAATGAAGAATCAATCACAACACGCTTGGTTCTGCCGGAACTGTCTTTTACTGAGATTCTGGGACGTATTTCAGCCTTATCCTTAAACTCGCTGCGCGGTTCAATAATAGTGCGGCTTGATTTGCCTGTTACAGGATCCACCTTTTCCTGCAATGTCTTACCCGGAACAATATCGCCGAATTTGACTATACCGTCTGTTTCAGTAATAATCGGGGTGGTAAAAGGGTCCCATGAGGCAAGCAGATCACCTGCTTTTACAGTCTGACCCTCTTTTACCAGAATATGGGCACCGTAAATTACGGGAAAACGCTCACGCTCTCTTCCGTTTTCACCGAGAATAACAAATTCACCGCCCCGGCGGTTCATAACAACAAACTCCGCCTCATGCGGCGCGGACGCAGTATTTTTCATATCTGCTTTATTCACGGGAACAACCTGAAGTCCCATAAAGCGTACGGTACCATCCACGCCTGCCCTAATATCTGCCTGCTCCACGCGTCTGCTTGCTGTTCCGCCGATATGAAATGTGCGCATGGTCAACTGGGTTCCCGGCTCTCCGATAGACTGTGCTGACAATATTCCGACTGCCTGACCAATCTCCACCCGTTTGCCGTGTGCAAGGTCTCTGCCGTAACAAGAGGCGCAGACGCCTATCTTTGTTTTGCAGGTGAGAACAGAACGAATCTTTACTCTGGTAATACCGGCATCTTCAATCAGCCTTACCTTTTTCTCATCAATTTCATCACCTACGCGGGCAATCACCTCATCATTCAGGGGGTCCCGAATATCATCCTCAGCAACTGTCCTGCCGAGAATCCGCTCTCCGAGACGCTGAATAATCTCTCCCCCTTCTGTAAGAGGCTCAACTTCAACTCCGATCATGGTTCCGCAGTCTATATCACTTACCATGCAGTCCTGAGCAACATCAGCCAGTCTCCGTGTCAGATACCCTGAGTTTGCTGTCTTTAATGCAGTATCAGCCAGACCTTTGCGCGCTCCGTGTGTAGAAATAAAATATTGCAGCACTGACAACCCCTCTCTGAAATTTGCTGTTATCGGGGTTTCAATAATCTCTCCTGAAGGCTTTGCCATGAGTCCGCGCATACCTGCCAGCTGGCGCATCTGATCTTTGCTTCCTCTTGCCCCTGAATCTGCCATCATATATATAGGATTAAGGCGGGTATCGGCTGTCTGCCGTGAAGAGACATCCGATGTTTCTGAAACTGTGCCGCCTGCCTTCATTGCCGCCATCATCTCATTTGCCACATCATCAGTTGCTTTTGCCCATATATCTACAACTTTGTTGTATTTTTCACCCTGTGTGATCAGCCCTTCTGTATATTGACGGTTAATTTCAATTACCTGTTTTTCAGCCTGATCCAGTATCTCCTGTTTACGGGGAGGAATAAGCATGGCATCAATTGAGATTGAAAGCCCGCCCTGAGTAGCATATTTATAACCAATATCCTTCAGCCTGTCGGATAATACCACTGTTGCTTTGGGTCCCATATTACGGTAAACATAATCAACCAAATCCCTTAAAGCGCCTTTGTTCATTGTCCGGTTCACCACGTCAAACGGAATCCATTTGCCCGCGCCTGAAAGTGAGAGGGGAAGATCAGATTCATCAGAATCCTCAGCCATAAGCCTTATACCCTCTGTTACCATAACTTCCCAGAGCAGGATTCTTCCGACAGTGGTATCTGTCATCACACCGTCAAGCCTGACTTTTATAATATCATGAAGTCTGACTGCTCCGGCATCATAAGCCTGTCTTACTTCTTCAGGTCCTGAAAACTTCAGACCTCCAAAGACTTCTGAATCTTTTGAATCTTCATTTTTTTCTTTTTTTATTTCAGGTCCCCTGGTCATATAATATATGCCGAGTACAATATCCTGACTCGGAACAATAATGGGGCTGCCGTTTGCAGGAGAGAGAATATTATTGGATGCAAGCATAAGTACTCTTGCTTCAATCTGCGCCTCAACAGAAAGGGGGATATGGACTGCCATCTGATCCCCGTCAAAATCAGCGTTAAAAGCTGTACAGACCAGAGGATGAAGCTGGATAGCTTTTCCTTCAATCAGAATAGGCTCAAATGCCTGTATTCCAAGCCGGTGCAGAGTAGGCGCACGGTTTAACAGAACAGGATACTCTCTTACAACATCTTCAAGTGTATCCCATACATCAGGGGTTTCACGTTCAACTGTTTTTCTGGCGCTTTTGACTGTTGAAACAAGCCCTTTATGCTCAAGACGGTAATATACAAACGGCTTGAAGAGTTCCAAAGCCATTTTTTTCGGAAGCCCGCATTGGTGCAGCCTGAGATTGGGACCTGTGGTTATAACTGTCCGTCCTGAATAATCAACGCGTTTGCCGAGCAGATTCTGACGGAACCTTCCCTGCTTTCCTTTGAGAGTGTCGCTTAATGATTTTAAAGGGCGTTTATTTGTACCAGTGACTACTCTGCCGTGTCTGCCGTTGTCAAACAGGACATCAACAGCCTCCTGAAGCATCCGTTTTTCATTGCGCACAATAATATCCGGGGCATGTAAATCTATAAGCCGGCGTAAGCGGTTGTTCCGGTTGATTACCCGGCGGTAAAGATCATTCAGATCAGAAGTGGCAAATCTTCCCCCTTCAAGGGGGACAAGAGGGCGTAAATCAGGGGGCAGCACAGGAATAACTTCGGTTATCATCCATTCAGGCTCTACTCCTGAATTTCTGAAAGCATCAACAATTCTGATCCGCTTGGAGAGCTTCTGGCGTTTTGCTATGGAACTGGTCTGACGGACATTTTCTCTTAACTGCTGATACAGTGCTTCAGGGTCGGTCATTTCCAGCAGGGTTTTAACTGCCTCTGCTCCGATTCCTGTTTCAAATCTTGAGCCGTATTTCTCTCTTGCTTCCCGGTATTTTTCATCTGTGAGAACCTGACAGAAACTCAGCTCTGTATCTCCGGGGTCAAGAACAATATAAGAGTCGAAATAGAGAATTTTCTCCATATTTTTAAGGGTCAGATCAAGTACATTCCCTATTTTGCTCGGCAGGCTTTTTAAAAACCAGATATGCGCTACCGGCGTGCACAGATCGATATGTGCCATTCGCTCCCGGCGAACTCTTGACTGAATCACTTCTACGCCGCATTTTTCACAGATTACTCCGCGGTGTTTCATGCGTTTGTATTTTCCGCAGTTACACTCATAATCCCTTGTGGGGCCGAAAATTTTGGCGCAGAACAGTCCTTCCCGCTCTGGTTTGAATGTCCGGTAATTGATGGTTTCAGGCTTCTTTATTTCGCCGAAAGACCATTGGCGAATCTGTTCCGAAGAAGCCAGCTTCAGTTGAACCGCAGTATAACGGCTCGGATCCGTGGGTCTGGCAAAAAAATCGTATAATGCTTCCATAATAAATTCCAATCAGGTTTCAGGCTTCAGGTTTTGGTAAAAGACCTGCGGGGTTTCTGAAACCCCGTAGGTCTTTTTTATTATACTGAAACCTTATTCCTCAGAGAGAATGACATCAAGTCCAAGCGCCTGCAGTTCTTTAGTGAGAACTTTGAATGATTCAGGTATCCCGGTTCCAGAACATTCTGTCCTTTGACAATTTTTTCATACATCCGGGTTCTTCCCGCCATATCATCTGATTTTACGGTTAAAAATTCCTGAAGTGAATATGCGGAGCCGTAAGCCTCCATTGCCCATACTTCCATCTCTCCGAGCCGCTGCCCTCCGAACTGTGCTTTACCGCCGAGGGGCTGCTGTGTTACCAGAGAATAGGGACCGATGGAACGGGCATGAATCTTATCATCTACCAGATGGTGGAGTTTAAGCATATACATGATTCCGACAGTAACCGGATCATCAAACGGCTCTCCTGTTCTGCCGTCATAGAGAATTGCCTGTCCTGTACGGGATACTCCTGCCTCTTCAAGCATTTCTTTTATTTCACTCTCTTTTGCTCCGTCAAAAACAGGCGTTGCCATGTGAACACCCTTTTTGTAAAAAGAGGCAAATTCAGAAATTTCTTTGTCGTTCATTGAATCGGGAGAAATTTCCGGCTGTCCTCTGAATATCTGTTTCATCTTTTCCCTGAGAGCGTCAATTTTATTCTCTTCGGTCAGCAGGTTAATCTGATCCCCAAGCCCCTTTGCCGCCCTTCCCAGATGTATTTCCAGAATCTGTCCTACATTCATCCGGGATGGAACTCCGAGAGGATTCAGCACCATCTCTAAAGGTTTTCCGTCTTCAAAAAACGGCATATCCTCCTGAGGCACTATTCTGGAGACCACACCTTTATTACCGTGTCGCCCCGCCATTTTATCCCCGACGGAAAGATTCCGCTTCATTGCCACATAGACTTTTACCAGTTTGATGACTCCGGGGGGAAGATCATCGCCGACTTCATATCTTTTAACGCGCTCTTCAAATTTATCACGGCATTTTTTCCGCTGGTTTTTATAAATAGTCAGAATATCACGAATCTGATCTGAAATGCCGGTCTCTTCAAGAATAACTGCTTCCCATAATGTAAATGAAATATGCTCTGCATTTTCAGGGGTAATTTCATCCCCTTTAAACTGAGGCGATTCTGTAGCGGCTCCGGCTATTTTTAAGATTTTTCTGCTGATGATCCCTGCGGGAAACAATATTTTTGAAATTTCATACCGGGCAAGTCCGTCAAGAACCCTCAGTTCATCATCTCTGTTTTTTTCATACTTTGCAATCTCTTTATCCTCAATAAACCGCGTACGGTCATCTTTGTCAATTCCCCGCCGGGAAAAGACCTGACAGTCTATGACAGTCCCCTCAATTCCGGGGGGAACTCTCAATGATGTATCTTTTACATCCCCTGCTTTTTCTCCGAATATTGCCCTCAGCAGTTTTTCTTCAGGGGATAACTGAGTTTCACCTTTGGGCGTCACTTTTCCTACCAGAATATCTCCCGCCCGGACTTCTGCCGCCAGCCGCACAATCCCGCTTTCATCAAGGTCTCTGAGAGCGTCGTCCCCGACATTCGGAATATCGCGGGTAATATCCTCTTTTCCGAGCTTTGTATCTCTGGCAATAACTTCAAACTCTTCAATATGAATGGATGTATAAGCGCCCTCCTGAACCAGCGACTCGCTCACAAGTATAGAATCTTCAAAATTATATCCGCCCCATGGCATAAACGCGACCATGATATTTTTTCCCAGGGCAAGCTCTCCGTTCTCTGTGGCGGGACCGTCTGCAATAATATCCCCTGCTTTTACGCGCTGACCTTTTTTCACTGTCAGACGCTGGTTAAAACAGGTATTCTGATTGGAACGCTTGAATTTTAACAGGTTAAAAGATTCAACAAAACTCTCAGGCGGATCATCAGCATGTTTTAAAACCAGAGATTTGTATCTGTCAGCAGATTCTGTTCCTATACATTCCGCTGCTCTCTGCCATAACAGTTCTGAGTCCGTGTGGGGGAGTGATTTGAGACTCTCCATTCGTGAGAGAATATACGCGGGAATCCCTTCCTGTCTAAGCATAAAAAGAGCCCGTTCTGTTATTTTGAATCTGGATGAAATATCATAGCGCAACAGAATCCGGGATGCTTCAGTTTCTGCAACCACGCCGTCACGCTTTGCAACCATTGTTACACCGGAATCTTTTGCTACAACCCCTTCAATCCCTGTTCCGACTAAAGGAGCTTTTGTTGTCAGCAGAGGAACCGCCTGACGCTGCATATTTGATCCCATCAATGCCCGGTTTGCGTCATCATTTTCCAGAAACGGAATAAGCGAAGCTGAAACGCTCACAAGCTGATTTGGAGAAACATCCATATATTCAACATCTTCACGGGCTGTCATCATTAATTCTCCTTCAACCCGTGATGTTACCATAGTATTTATGTATTTTCCTTCAGTACTGATCGGAGCATTTGCCTGTGCAATCGGATGTTTTTTTTCCTGAAACGCGCTCATAAACCTGACATCATTTGTAACCTGTGTATCTTTTACCACCCGGTAAGGGGTTTCGATAAATCCGAACTCATTTACCCGTGCATAGGTGCTTAATGAGACAATCAGCCCGATATTAGGACCTTCGGGGGTTTCAATGGGACAGATTCTTCCGTAATGAGAGGGGTGAACATCCCGGACTTCAAAGCCGGCACGTTTCGCGTGTAAGCCCTCCGGTCCAAGGGCGGAGAGGCGTCTTTTATGAGTGGTCTCTGATAAAGGATTTGTCTGATCCATAAACTGGGACAACTGGCTGGTTCCGAAAAATTCTCTGACTACTGCTGAAACCGGCTTGGAATTTACAAGATCATGGGGCATGAGAGCATCCACTTCATGCAGACTCATGCGCTCCCGGATTGCCCGCTCCATGCGCACAAGCCCGATACGGTACTGATTTTCCAGAAGCTCTCCGACTGCTCTGACACGGCGGTTTCCGAGATGATCAATATCATCTACGGGTCCCTGTGTGTCTCGCAGAATCCACAAGAGTTCTGATGGTCATCAGAATATCTTCTTTTCTCAGGGTGGTAACATGCACAGGGGTATTCAGTCCAAGACGGAGATTGATCTTCATTCTGCCTACGCCTGAGAGATCATACGTGGATGATTTGAAGAAAGCGCTGTCAAGAAAATCCTGGGAAACTTCGGATGTTGCAGGTTTCCGGGTCTCATTCGCCGGTAAATTTCAAGAACTGCGTCCTCTCTTGAGTCTGTCTTGTCTGATACAAGGGTCTTTCTGATAGAGTCGCTTCCTGAAAGTGTATCAATATGGAGCAGTTCAAATTCTGTAATTCCTGCCTGAAATATCTTTGTCAGAGACTCGTCATGTGCCATATCATTAGGTTTTGCAATCACTTCGCCGGTTTCAGGGTGAACCACAGAGGTGGCAAAAAAACATCCCATAATGTCACTGAGAAAAACCGGGATTCTCCGAATGTCGGCATTTTTTATCTGACGGACGGCACGGCGTGTAAATGTCCGTCCTGCTTTGACAATAAGCTCTCCTGTTGCAGGATCTGTTATATCTTTTGCCGCGCTTTTCCCTGAAGAGTCTCCCATGAATGGGTTACATTGTCAAATTCCTTGAAAAAACGGAAAGACGGAAAAAGATTTAAAAGCGTAATTTTTTTTTCGGGTACGATATCACCTTCTTCCCCGTCCCCATCTTCGCTACTTAATGAGACCGGTTCTTTTTCATTTTCCGGATTCTCTGTATCAGACTCTTTGACAATGACAATTTTTTCGGTCTTGTAGAAATATGTAAGCAGGTCTTCTGTTGTATATCCGAACGCTTTTAACAGCAGGGTGACCGGAAACTTTCTGCGCCGGTCAATCCGTATGTAAATAATATCTTTAGGGTCAATCTCCATATCAATCCATGAACCGCGCACGGGAATAATCCTTGAAGAATAAATCACTTTTCCCGCATGTGTTTTTCCCCGGTCATGATCAAAAAAGACCCCTGATGAACGGTGAAGTTGGCTCACAACCACGCGCTCTGTTCCGTTTATGATAAATGTCCCTTTCCGTGTCATCAGCGGAATCGTTCCAAAATAAATCTCCTGCTCTTTAATATCACGGATATTGGAGCCGCCGCTCTCTTTATCCACATCATACACGACCAGACGAATTGTAATCCGAATGGGAAGCTCATACGTCATTCCCCGCTGAATACACTCTTCTTCGTCATGTTTGACTTCTCCGAAGCGGTAAGAGACAAATTCAAGAGATGCGGTTCCGGCAAAATCCTTTATCGGAAAAACCGACTTGAATACCGCCTGCAATCCTATATCTTCACGGGCTTCAGGAGGTGTGTCAAGCTGTAAAAAACGCTGATACGAATCCCGCTGCATTCCGATCAGATCCGGAATCCCGACAATCTTGTGTATCTTCCCGAAATTTTTTCTTATACGATTCATAATCAATTCAGTGGACAGTTATCAGTGGACAGTTATCAGTGAACAGTTGTCAGTGAACATTGATAACTGTTCACTGACAACTGTTTACTGAGTGAGTAGTTACTTCAGTTCAACTTTGGCTCCAGCGCTTTCAAGCTGGGTCTTTATCTTTTCTGCCTCTTCTTTGGAAACCCCTTCTTTGACATTCTTGGGTGCGCCGTCAACCATGTCTTTGGCGTCTTTTAAGCCAAGAGAAGTAATTGCTCTTACCTCTTTTATAACCTGAATTTTCTTATCCCCTGCTGATACCAGAACAACAGTGAATTCTGTCTTCTCTTCTGCCGGTGCAGCCGCGGCCGCATCTCCTGCGGGTGCCATTGCCGCCATTGCAATCGGAGCTGCTGCGGAAACGCCGAATTTATTCTCCAGTTCTTTTACCAGATCAGACAACTCAAGCACCGACATATTCGCTATAAATTCAATCACATCTTCTTTTGTTACTGCCATTTTTATTATTCTCCTCTTCAAAACCGGATACTTTCTTTGCGATGATCCGCTGTAGCCGGTATTCAAATCTTGCTGCACTGCTTCACAGGACTTCCTAAGTTTCTGAAACTTCCGAAGTCTTTTCTTTTTTCTCTTTTATTGCCTGTAGAACATTCATCATTCTTCTTGGAACATCGCTCAACGCTCTCACCAGTCCGGTCGGAACAGCATTCATCACAGAGAGTAACTGTCCCAGCAGTATTTCACGTGAAGGCAGCTCTGAGAGTGTTTTTATATCCTTGGCATCAAGGACTCTCCCTTTTTTGCCGGATTTGAGAAAAGCGCCTTTGAGTTCAAGTTTATTATGCTCTTTTGCAAATTTGGTCAGAATCTTTGCTGTTGAAACCGGATCATAGTCGCTTAATGCAATTGCAGTGGGTCCTTTGAAATAGGGCTGTATTGCAGCTACATCTGTTCCTTCTGACGCTCTGACAAGGAGGGTATTTTTTACCACCTGATATTCAG
Source organism: uncultured delta proteobacterium (assembly GCA_963806835.1). Classification (GTDB taxonomy): domain Bacteria; phylum Desulfobacterota; class Desulfobacteria; order Desulfobacterales; family CAWEAR01; genus CAWEAR01. Next base: position 46,832 of record CAWEAR010000040.1, on the reverse strand, counting down.
CCTTGTCCGTCCATAGCTTTCTTCGCAGATCGCTCATGGTTCCGACATCAAGACCTTCATAATCCGTAACAATAACAATATTGGATTTTAAGAATCTTTCATGCAGATCCTTGACAATCTCCTGTTTTTTTTCTAATTTCATTAAAAAGATTTACCTCCTTCCGCATATATCATCAAACCGGAAGGTTTGACATGAATGCAGAGGGTTTTGCAAGATGACGGTATTCTGTGGCAACTTATAAGGATCGTTCTTAAAAAGAACGGTTCAGACAGCACCGGCAGATGTTACAGCCGAGGCAGAATTTTTTGAGACAATTATTCCCGGAAATTTTATAAAATCCCGGTATAATCAGAACAGCAGTTTTCTTATGCTCTTCTGTCTCGGCAGGTCAGCGTGCGCCTGATTAAACCCTCTGTGTACCCACGGTCTTTGACAGATATGCTAAAGAGAAATTGAGGGGATGAAAAGACTCTGAAATCCCTTTATTCCTATTTGATAATATCCTTGACAGAATTCAGATCTATCCGGATTCCGGTTCCGATGTGGTAGAAAGAGCTATTCCTTTCAGATATATGCCTTTGCTTGAAGCAGGTTTGAGGCGTATAATCTTTTCTAAAAATGCCGTAACATTCTGATTAATCTTGTCGGGTCCGAAAGATCTCTTTCCCATGGGTGCCTGAACAATCCCTGCTTTTTCAGCCCTGAAATCTATTTTGCCTGCTTTTAACTCTGCTACTGCTTTTGCCAGATCAAAAGTAACGGTTCCGGTTTTTGCATTCGGCATAAGACCTCTGGGACCGAGTATTTTTCCTATTTTTCCTACTGTACCCATCATATCAGGCGTTGCAACAGCTTTGTCAAAATCAAGCCATCCGCCTTTTATCTTTTCAGCAAGATCATCATTTCCGACAAAATCTGCTCCGGCATCCAATGCCTCTTTTTCTTTCTCCCCTTTGGCAAATACCAGGACTCTTACTGTTTTTCCGATTCCGTTCGGCAAAACAACTGTACCGCGCAACCATCTGATCCGCATGTCTGGGATCAACTCCGAGCCGGACAGCAATATCAACTGTTTCATCAAATTTTGCAAAAGATACTTCCAAAATTTTTTTAACCGCGTCTTCAAGTGCTATGTAAGGAGATGATTTGAGATCCGCCTCCACACTCTTTCTTGCTTCTCTGTATTTTTTGCCCCGCTTAGGCATTTTTTTCCCCCCCGAATTAAGAAGCGACTTTAAAAACCAGGTTTCTTAAAGAAAACCGTTTTTTTGCACAAACTTAATTCTCAATGATTTCAATTCCCATACTTCTTGCCGTACCTTTTATAATTTTGCAGGCGGCTTCAATGTCATAGGAGTTAAAATCAACCATTTTCTGTTTTGCGATCTCTTCCAACTGTTGCTCTGTTATCCTGGCAACTTTATTGCGTTTCGGGTCGCTTGATCCTTTGGCTATTTTTGCCGCCTTTTTCAGAAGCACTGATGCAGGTGGTGTTTTGGTGATAAATGTAAATGATCTGTCCTGATATACGGTTATAATAACAGGAATGATCATCCCTTCATCATTTGCCGTCCTTGCATTAAAAGACTTGCAAAAATCCATGATATTAACCCCATGCTGTCCCAAAGCAGGACCAATGGGAGGAGAGGGGTTGGCTTTGCCCGCCGTCACCTGAAGCTTTATCTGTGCAACAACCTTTTTTGCCATTTTTCTTTCCGTCAGATGAGAATCAAAGATTCTAATTCTCACTATGATTATGTCAAGTAAGAATTCTTACTTGGCATTGTTATTTTGTTCTTGGCATTGTTATTTTGTTCAAAATTACAGTTTTATTACCTGTACAAAATCAAGTTCTACCGGTGTTGATCTGCCGAAAATGCTCACCAGCACTTTTATCTTGCCTTTTTCAGGATTAATCTCTTCCACAGTACCGCTGAAATTCGTAAAGGGTCCGTCTGTAACCCGGATTTCATCTCCCACTTCAAAAAGATATTTCGGCTGCGGTTTTTGTTTGTTGGACTCCATACGGCTTAAAATATCTTCAGCCTCTTCATCTGAAAGAGGAGCCGGTTTCTCTTTTCCGCCTAAAAAACCTGTTATCTTATCGGTACCGTTGACAATGTGCCATGTCTCATCATCAAGAATCATCCGGATCATAATATATCCGGGATAGAATTTACGGGATGAAGTCTTTCTTTTCCCTTTGACAAGTTCAACAATCTGCTCAGTCGGTACAATTATCTCGCCGAATTTGTCTGAATGGGAAGAAGAGGCAATCCGCTCATGCAGGTTACTTTTTACTTTATTTTCAAATCCCGAATAAACATGGAGAATATACCATTTCAGTCTGTCATTTGTCATATCTCTTTTGACCGTTAAATTACCCTTATTATTAATAGGGCATAAATGACTGTTTATTGGAGAACTATACGGATCAGGCTTGACAAACCGATATCAACTGTTCCGAGAAAAAATGATATAATCATGACAAGGATAATTACAACAACAGTAGAGCCTACAGTCTGTTTACGTGATGACCACGTTACTTTTTTAAGTTCCGCCTTTACTTCTCTTAGAAACTGCAAACTCTGATATGTAATTTTTCTGACGGATTCAGGTATATATCCGGCTAAAACCGGAGGTTTCTTCTGATCTGAAAGAAAAGGTCTGCCCTTGTTCTCCGCTGTTGTTCCCTGTCCGGTTTCGGAAAGATATTTCTCCGCGGATCCGTCATTCCTGTTTGGAAGAGATGATTCTCCATCTGTTCTTTTCTTTTTTTTAGCCGGATTTTTCTTTCTGAGTAACCGTCCCATTTTGCTCCTAAAAAAAGCTCATAGCAAAAGTACCTGATTTCCGGCACTTTATGAGCCATGAGCTGTCAACTTTAAATCTTTGGCAGACCAGGAGGGATTTGAACCCCCAACACCCGGATTTGGAGTCCGATGCTCTACCGTTAGAGCTACTGGTCTGTTCTTTAAATACTGAAAAAAATATTCAATATTTACCAGCTAATCTACCTTGTTTCTTTATGCAGAGTATGTTTTCTACAGAACCTGCAATATTTTTTAAATTCCATTTTGTCCGGTGTAGTCCGCTTATTCTTTGTCGTTGTATAATTTCTTCTTTTGCATTCGTTACATGCAAGCGTAATAATTGTTCTCATAGTTTTAACTGTTTAATGTCCGGTCTCTTATGTTCGGTGTTTTATTTTTCAATTCCGGCGAAGCAGATATGTTTTCACCTGTACTTTTTTCACCGAAACTTTTATGCAATGATTTCACTGACCACGCCGGCTCCGACGGTTCTGCCGCCTTCTCTGATTGCAAACCGGACTTCTTTCTCCATTGCGATAGGCGTTATCAGTTCCACGGCTACATTCACGTTGTCACCCGGCATCACCATTTCGGTTCCCTCGGGGAGGGTCACCACTCCGGTTACATCAGTTGTCCTGAAATAGAACTGGGGACGGTATCCCTTGAAAAACGGGGTATGCCGTCCGCCTTCCTCTTTGCTCAGAACATATACCCCTGCTTTGAACTTTGTATGGGGCGTTATGGTTCCCGGCACCGCTATCACCTGTCCGCGTTCCACTTCCTCCCGTTTGGTGCCTCTGAGCAGAAGCCCCACGTTGTCCCCGGCTCTCCCTTCGTCAAGAAGTTTTCTGAACATCTCGACGCCGGTGCATACTGTCTTAATGGTCGGTCTGATTCCCACTATCTCAACCGTGTCGCCGACATGGATGATCCCCCGCTCCACTCTTCCGGTTACAACCGTGCCTCTTCCCGATATGCTGAACACGTCCTCTATCGGCATCAGAAAGGGCTTGTCAATATCCCGCTTCGGCTCCGGAATAAACGAGTCTATCGCGTCCATCAGCTCAAATATGCACTTTGAATCGGGACTGCCCGGATCCCCGCTCTGAAGCGCTTTCAGCGCACTTCCCCGTATTATCGGGGTTTCATCCCCGGGAAATTCGTATTTGTCCAGCAGTTCCCGGAGTTCCAGTTCCACAAGCTCTATAAGCTCCGCATCATCCACCATGTCGCATTTGTTCAGAAAAACCACTATCCGCGGAACACCCACCTGACGCGCAAGAAGAATATGCTCCCGCGTCTGGGGCATGGGTCCGTCATCTGCGCCCACCACAAGGATTGCCCCGTCCATCTGCGCTGCTCCGGTTATCATGTTCTTGATATAATCCGCATGACCCGGACAGTCAACATGGGCGTAATGCCGCTTCGCGGTCTGGTATTCCACATGCGCGGTTGCTATTGTGATTCCCCTCGCCCTCTCCTCCGGCGCCTTGTCTATCTGATCAAAAGGGACGTATTCCGCCAGACCCTTCAGCCCCATATTTTTTGTTATCGCCGCGGTCAGCGTCGTCTTTCCGTGATCTATATGTCCTATGGTTCCCACATTCACATGCGGCTTGGTACGCTCAAACTTCTGCTTCGCCATTACTGTTCTCCTATATGCTCTGAATTATGTACAAATTGAACACAATTCAGTTCTGCTTCATCAGGATCGCCTGTTCAGGCAATATATTCTTTTCCTTAGTTGTCAGTTTCCGCGGGCTTGCGATATTATATCCGAATATAAATGTGCATCCCGAAAAAATGAAGCCCACGACCGGAATCGAACCGGTGAACCTCTTCCTTACCAAGGAAGCGCTCTACCTACTGAGCTACGTGGGCATTATATTCCTGATTTCTACATATATAGTAAGATGTATAAACTGATTTGCCAACCTGAAAAAAATATGAAGGAGTTCAAATTTTTCAATAATTTGCTGTAAAATTTGAACTCCTCTTATTTTTCAGGAATAATTTAATTTTCAGATATGGAGCGGGAGACGAGATTTGAACTCGCGACATCTAGCTTGGAAGGCTAGAGCTCTACCAACTGAGCTACTCCCGCCTTATAAAAAATCTCGGAAATCAGACATCTTTTTTAGATGATAATAAAATAAAGATAAATCTGATTATCATTGATTTTTTTAAATGTCAATCTTAAATTTTCTGTTTTATGAAACAGAATTAAGATGATGGTGGGGGGAGGATTTGAACCTCCGAAGCCATTTGACGACAGATTTACAGTCTGTTCCCTTTAACCACTCGGGAACCCCACCATTATATGTCAATTAAGAATCAGGAATTAAGCATTTTAATAAACCGGATCATAAAAAACAGTTTTAATTCTTTCTTAATTCGTATTTTGGAGCCAGCGAAGGGACTTGAACCCCCGACCCACTGATTACAAATCAGTAGCTCTGCCAACTGAGCTACGCTGGCTTTGATGCTCAAATCTCCAGCGTCATAAAACGTTATCTTCTAACGATATTTTCAGGAAATATCAACTACAGTTATCAGCGATAATCAAGGTTTTTTCAGGAAAAACATCGGAAAAATGCCTTTTTATGATGTTTTTTATCTATTATCTTTTTTTTTCGTTTAAAATTAAAATTCATATATGAAATTTAATTTATATTTCTTATAAAAAATAATATTTTATCTGTAAAATTGAATAAAGGATCAGAAATTTCAGAGCTTTTTTCAGACCGGATATTTTTTATCAATTCGTTTAAAATAAGATTGTTATCTGTATAAGGCGGTATTTTCCTACCCGCAAAATACTATTTTTCCCTATTGACTATTTTTATTCTCTCATATAAAAATACGATTGTTTAATAAGCAAAATATTTTTAAGGAAAAAACATTTTTCGGATAAAAATTTAAAGATAAATCCCTTGACAAAGACCTATATAATTGTGTAATCGAACATCTTAAGAATCTTTAAATGATTTTTATGAACATCTTAATTTTTTGAAAGATGTTTAATTTTAAACAGTTCCGTACTTTTTTCTGATTTTCATCTTTTTTATTGCGTTTCTCTTCTGACTTCTTATATAGAATTAAGGGATTTAAGTTAATATATTTGCTCCGGAATTTGTTCTCATTCCAGAGGAGACGCTATATATATAATTTTAATTTGCTTAAAAGGGGAGGTTACAGATAAGCCTTGTGAATAAATCACAATTTCCGGTTTTTTTATCTGTTTTTTCAGTGTTATTCTATTTGGAAAAAATATCCGAATTTCTATTCCCCCTCTCTGCTAAGTGCAAAAAATTCTACGGAGGATTTATTTTAAATGAAGAATATAAGTATTATCTTTTTGTTTATTTCAGGATTGCTTCTGTATGGATGTTCACATACTTTACATCAAAAGGATTCAGCCTCGCATGACAGAAAAACAGTATTGTCCAAAAAAAATGTTTCTGTCACAAAACCTGTAGATTTGTCTGAAAAAAAGAAGTCTGAAACAAAATCTGTTCAGATTTCTTCCAAAAGTAATGATGCGGATCCCTGTTTTGAAGATATGACTGATAAAAATGAGACTGTTGCAGATAATATAACAGAGGCATCTGTTACAGACAAAGATAACACCGGGTATAATAAGGCAGCGGTATCAGATGTTACAGATAATGAGGGGGCTGAGGATTTTTCATCGGATGAAGAGGCTGTTGCAGATGACAATGAAGAGATTGTCGAATATGATATAACAGCAGAGGATTCTTCTGATACAGATAATAATCAGAAAGAGAATTCTGATAATACAGAAAAGAAAAGTTCTTCAAAAGATACGCAGTCTGATGCTTTGGATAAGGCACTGAATTTTTGTGAATCATCTCAGGAGCTATGGCAAAAAGGAGAGACTGAAAAAGCTCTTGAGGCTCTGGATCAGGCATATTCTTTAATTCTGAATGTTGATACAGATAATAATCCTGATCTTTTTCAGCAGAAAGAAGATTTGCGGTTTATGATTTCAAAGCGGATACTTGAAATCCATGCTTCCCGCCATGTTGTTGCAAAAGGGAATCATGACGCCATTCCTATTGTTATAAATAAGCATGTTCAGGATGAAATTGATAATCTTTCCAAAGAAGAAGATGACCATTTTTTCATAAATGCTTATAAACGTTCAGGCAAGTATCGTCCTTATATTTTATCAGAATTAAAGAAAGCAGGGCTTCCTGCTGAACTGTCATGGCTTCCGCTTATTGAAAGCGGTTTTACATCAAATGCTCTTTCGATTGCAAGAGCCCTTGGTCTTTGGCAGTTTATTCCATCCACCGGATATAAATTCGGGCTTAAAAGAGACAAGTATATTGATGAGCGCATGGATTTTGAAAAATCAACAAAAGCGGCTATTGCATATCTGAAAGAGCTTCATCAGATTTTCGGTGACTGGTCAACGGTTTTGGCGGCTTATAACTGCGGCGAAGGAAAAGTGCTTCAGGTCATAAGAGAACAGAATATAAATTATCTGGACAATTTCTGGGATTTGTATGAACGGCTTCCGCAGGAAACTGCCAGATATGTTCCGAGATTTTTGGCGACTCTTCATATGGTCAATAATTCGGAAAAATACGGACTTGATTCTATAGCAGTCTGTCCTGAACTGAAATATGAAACTGTAACAATTTCAAAACAGGTTCATATCAAAGATATTGCAGAAATAATTGATATATCACCTAAAATGCTGAAAGATCTTAATTCTGAACTTCGTTACAATATCCTGCCGGATTTCAGTTATTTACTCAGGGTTCCTCCGGAAAAAGGGGAGGTTCTTCTTGCAAAACTTGATGATATACCTGATTCATCCTTGCCTGAGCAGCAACTGGCAGCCTCACGCCGGAACATAGAGGATACTCGTCAGAATATACAAGATACAACCCGTTCACAGCAGAATATACAAAGTACTACCCGCCCTCGTCAGAAGATACAGAATATAACCAGCCAACGACAGAAGATACAGAATACAACCAGCCAACAGCAGATAAAAGTTCTGAACCATAAGGTAAAAAAAGGGGATACACTCTCATCAATTGCCAGACAATATGGGGTAAGCGTTAAAAAGATTCTCAGTGCAAACAAAATCTCTAAAAAGAGCATGGTTGTGGGAAAAATGCTGAAAATTCCTTCAGAGAATTTGAAATATTCATCAGAAAAAGATAAAAAAAATGTCCAACATAAAAAAGTATCAACGCATGTGGTCAAAAACGGTGATTCTTTGTGGAACATTGCCCGGCGTTACGGTATATCCCCAAAGGAGATTCATGTTATGAATAAGCTGAGTAGTACCAATCTTCATGTGGGACAGGTATTAAAGATACCTGTTAAAAGCCGTAAGGTTTCGTCAGCAGATATTCTTAAAACTTACCGTGTAAAAATGGTGATGTGGCATTCGGATTGCAAAGCGGCATAATAAATAACCGTTGGTGGTGGGTCAAATCTGTTGGTAATTGACATTTCAAAATTTAACCATTTGATATGCAAACAGATTTAAATTTTGAAATTAATCTGTCCACAGCTTTGACCCACTACCTAACCGTTCATAAGTTTTTCAATTCCAGACCTGCGGGGTTTCTGAAACCCCGCAGGTCTTTATACGACAAAACTTATGAACGGTGAATGCTCTGAAAAACGGAAGTATATATATCCGGTCAGAGTCTTTATATAGAATAATATGTATGCCCCCGTAGCTCAGTGGATAGAGCAATGGATTCCTAATCCATGTGCCGCAGGTTCGATTCCCGCCGGGGGCATTTGATTTTCAACTCTGTAACGACTTCCGAATTTTCTGAAACTTCGGAAGTCTTGCCCCAAATCTTACTCGCCAAATAAATTTTTCTCTCCTTCGCAAGTTTTTCCGATTCAGATTGTTTAACATTATAAAAAAATCTTTAATGATTTAAAACAGACAAAAAAGGAGAGAATAAAATGTTTTCAGTTCATTTTCCGATTTCAGGAATTGATGTCAATCCCCTGATTCCACCTGTTGTCGCCTTTATTGTATCTTTTTTCACTTCAATGGGAGGAGTATCCGGTGCTTTTCTGCTGCTGCCTTTTCAGATAAGTGTGCTGAATTACACAGCCCCGTCAGTCAGCGGGACCAATCAGGTTTTTAATATTGTAGCGATTCCGAGCGGTGTCTATCGTTATGTAAAAGAGAAAAGGATGGTCTGGCCCCTGACATGGGCGGTAATTATCGGCACGCTGCCCGGTGTTCTTATAGGAGCATGGGTTCGTGTCGAATATCTGCCGAATCCTGATAATTTCAAATTCTTTGCAGGATGGGTGCTTCTGTATATCGGTATCCGGCTTTTAAATGATGCCATGAAGAAAAAGCAGGAGGCTTCAATCTCAAAAAAAGAATCAGGCTCTGAAAAAGAATTTATTGTTACAGATACAAAATTTTCATTTAACCGGATTGAATTTACATTTGCCGGTCAGCCGTATTCTTTTTCTACAGTGGGCATCTTTACAACCTGCTTTGTTGTAGGTATTATCGGAGGCATATACGGAATCGGCGGGGGTGCGATTATTGCTCCTGTTTTTGTGGCATTTCTTAAAATTCCGGTTTATACGGTTGCCGGCGCATCACTCATGGGAACATTTGTAACATCTATAGCAGGGGTTTTGATTTATCAGATTATGGCATTTTTTTATCCTGATGTTTCAGTGGCACCGGACTGGTTTCTCGGATTCCTTTTTGGAATAGGCGGATTTGCAGGGATGTATCTTGGAGCGCGTTGTCAGAAACATGTTCCGGCAAGGTTTATCAAGCTGATACTCTGTGGGAGTATCCTTTTTGTGGCAGGAAAATATATCATCGGCTTTTTTGTGTAATAACTCTTTTAAGGAATGAACGATTTGTAGGTTGGGGTGAGCAAAGCGAACCCCAACAATTTTTATTGCAGTTGGGGTTCATTTCATTCATCCCAACCTACGGGCTAAATTCTTTTAAAAAATGAACGATTCAGACCTTGATTTGATTAAATCTCTTCAGGGAGGGGATCAGCAGGCGTTTGCATCTCTGGTGGAACGCTATCAGAGACCGCTATTTAATTTTGTTTTTAAATATCTGAGGGATTATCACATAGCTGAAGATATTACTCAGGAAGCATTTTTAAATATTTACCGTGCCGCTCCGAAATTTGAACCAAGACCCGGAATCCGAGTATCAAGCTGGATATTCAAAATTGCATATAATCTTTCTGTCAATGAAATCAGACGCCGTAAGAGATACAGAATCTTTCATGATGAACTGAATCTTTCATATAATGAGGAGAATACAGCCGCTTGTCGGGAATTGAAAGATGAGATGAATGAGGCATTAGAGACTCTCCCTGAAAATCAGAGAGCCGCGTTGATGCTGCGGGTTAATGAGGAATTTTCTTACAAAGAAATCAGTGAAATTCTGAATATTTCCATCTCTGCAACAGAATCACTGATATTCAGGGCGCGCACCCGTTTAAGAGAGTATCTTCAAAAAAAACGTGGAGTGCAAAAATTATAATTTTTGTACTCCGAATATTATAAGGGAGAAAAGAGATGAACAACTGCCGGGAAGTTCAGAAAAATATTTCTGCTTACATAGATAAAGAGACAGAACCGTCTTCGAGCAGGCTTATTGACGGGCATCTGAGAGATTGCCCCACATGCCGGAAGATATTTGAAAATTTTCAGGAGATTGATATTATGCTGAAAAGATTGCCTGCTGATTTGCCTTCGCAGGATTTTGCCGGACAGGTTATAAAAAAACTCCGAACATCTGTTTCTCCTGAAAAATCCTCTGGAAAATTCAAATCCCTGATAAGACTTTTTGAAGAATTTTTTGAACTTCTTGAATCTAAGGCAGTTTATCATAAATCATTGGATGAATTCAGCGATTATCCGCCGTTTTCAATGAGTCATATTTATTTTAATCTTTATCCGACAAAATAAGATTCTGCAATGCCAATCATATATTTTTCAATCGGATTTGTTACATCGCTGATCATTATAATTATTCTTCTGACAGTGATTTATCTTTATCTGAAAAAAAAGCGTGAAAAACAAAGCCGGATCAAAGGGTATCTGGATATGATTCCTGATCTGACGGAAATTCAGAAAGCACAGGTTCGGCAGATTCGTGAAAAATTTTTGCCAACCGTTGAGGGAATCAGAAAGCATTTATATGACAGACGCTCGGAATTGGCAGAGCTTTTATTTACAGAACCGTGTGATCAGGAAAAGATAAAAGCAGTCAGTCAGCAGATTATTCATTATCAGTCTCTTCTGGAACATGAAGTTATTGAACATATCCTTGAAGAGAAGGAACTTCTCACCCCTGCTCAGAGAAGAAAATTTTATGAGATTATTGTCAAAGAATTTTCATCCGGGGGGCTTGGTGTTCATGATGTCAAAGGGAGAAGAGGCTGAAAGTAATGTAGGATGGACTAAACGTAGTGTGTCCGCCTTGTATCAAAAAGGTGGACACGCTCTGCTTTGTCCACCCTACAACTTAATTTTTTAACTTTATTTAAAAGGGTATATCATCCTCCTCCGGCGCGGCGGCTTTCTGATTTTCTGAAGGCTCTGAAATATCCGGTATATCCGAAGGCTTCATATTTTGGACAGATGACGCAGGATCATTGTAACTATTTGACGATGCTCGATTTCTCATAACCGGAAGAGGATGTTGATGAATCAGCAGAATCATCTTTTCTTCCTAACATAAGTATCTGACTGGCAATAACTTCCAGTGTAAAACGATTATTTCCCTCCTGATCTTTCCATTCACTTGTCTGAAGCCTACCTTCCACATAAACCTGTTTTCCTCTTGAAAGATATTCTCCGGCGATTTCCCCTGTCTTCCCCATGCTGTAATACGTAAACCATGTTGTTCTCTCTTTTTCTCCCCGCTTGCTTTATCTGTCCATTTTTCAGTTGTAGCAATGTTGAAATTGGTAACTGCCAGCCCATCCTGAGTATAACGGATTTCCGGATCCCTTCCAAGATAGCCGATCAGGATTATTTTGTTAAGACTTGCCATTTTTTTATCTCTCCTTTTTTAAATCTTTTTTAATATTAAGATTAAATACAAAAAAGAATCCATAATGTCAAAAAAAATCTGTTTTTCTTTTTTTATTTGTTGTATATTTCATTTTTATACTTGTACATAACTTTTCAAATTCAGTGATAACAAACCAAGTTTTTTTATATAAAAAGTTCGTAGTACCGCCTTTAGGCGGTGCTGTTAAGCTGAAAATTTACAATATGGAACAATTCAGAAACATCATTGAGCAGGAAGAAAAGAGATTTAATAATATTATAACGGAAATGTATGCTACCCTGGCTGAAGAACAGGCTGACCGGCATCGCTTAACTCAGGAGATTTCAGAGCTTAAAGAGCAAAGACTGGATGCCATAGACTGGAAGGAGAAGCAGGAGATCAACGACAGAATAGCAGTCTGCCGGGATCGGCATGAAATGCGGCTTTATCAGGATTTTCAGATAACTCACCGTCCTTATTTCGGTATTCTGGAGATTGATGATAATGATCTCGGCTCCCTGAGCTATTGTCTGGGTCCCCGATCTTTTTTTGCAGGAGACAGCAGAATACTTGTTATTGACTGGCGCGAAGCTCCGATTTCAAGGCTATATTATGAATATGATATTGGTGATGACTATGACGAAACAATTCAGAACCGGGACAGAACAGGCATTATAAAAAGGAAACGGCAGGTTGACACAACAGGTGGCAAACTTCACAAAATTTCAGATAACGGCTCTCTGCTCGTATGTGATGAAAACGGTATCTGGAAAGAGGCTATTAATTCAGCGAAAACTATATCTCAGAAAGAGAGCAAGGGAGATCATCGCCTGCCTGAAATTACTTCCCTTATCAGCGCAGCACAGTTTCAGACAATTACCCATCCTGAATCAGCCACTATTCTGCTTCAGGGAGGAGCGGGAAGCGGAAAAACAACAGTCGGATTACACAGGATTGCATATCTTGTTTATCAGAATCCTGAAAGATTCAGAAAAGAGCGGATTCTTGTAGTTATGTTTAACCGTTCCCTGCAAAAATATATATCCGGAGTACTCCCTGATCTCGGTATAGGAGAAGGTGTTATTGTTGAGACATATCACGGATGGGCAAGCAGATTGTTTCACGCTGCAAATATTCAGGTTTCTTACAATTCTGAAACACCGCCTACTCCGGTTATCCGATTCAAAAAAGATGCGGCTGTTCTCTCTCTTGTAGAATATTATCTGAAAAATCTGCTTCAGAAATCACGCATCTGGTTTTTAGAGCAGTTGGAAAAGAATAATGACCCTGATATTGGCAAAATCCGAAATATTCTGATAAAAGTTACACAGTTTGATCTGTTTTTTCAGACCTTGAATACCCATCCGCTCTTTCTTGAAGAACCTCAGCCGGATTATCGTAACAAGTCAAGATTAAAATTATTATCAAGGCTTTGTGAACATGAAACCGATCTTTATGCCGCATTATCTGATCAGGAATTACTTGATAATCTGCTGAAAAAACCGAAATTTCAGGATGCTTTTAAGAATCCCGCAGTACTTATCCGGCAAATCGCAGAATGGCAAACACGTCTTTACAACAGAAAACAGATTGACTTTGCTGATACCGGGATTCTTTTATGGCTTATGCAGCAAAAGGGTATCCGGGCGGCTTCTCCTGAATATGCCCATATAATGGTTGATGAAGCTCAGGATTTAAGCGAAGTCGAACTTGCAACCCTTCTTTATGCCGCAGATAAAGAGCAGTCTGTTACTATTTGCGGAGATATGGCGCAGAAGATAAAAAATGATGTATCTTTTAAAAGTTCCGAAGGGTTTGCAGGGTTTATCAGAGAGATTCAGGAGAATATGGGGGTAAAAGATGTATCTGCAAATACTCTGACTGTCGGATACCGCGCCACCCGTCCGATTATGGAACTTGCATGGCATGTTCTTGGAGATAAACCCCCTATGACTGTTCCGCGGGATGGTAAACCAGTAAAAATAATTCGTACAAAAACATGGGAAGAGACTGCCGTGCAGACCGGGAATATTCTGAATACTTATCTTGAAGAGCGTCCCAATGCTCTTGTCGGCGTGATATGCCGTTACAAAGCGGATGCGGATCAGATATTTGAAAAACTGAAACGTATAGGTGTAATAAATCTTCGCCGTTGCCAGCGGGATGATTTTTCATTTCAGCCCGGTGTGATTGTTACCAATGCTCATCAGGTAAAAGGCTTGGAATTTTCAGCAATTATTATCATTAATCCTAATTTTGATCAGTACCGTGATAACAGAGAAAACCGTATGCTACTTCACATGGTCATGACCCGTGCATCTGATCAGTTGTGGATTATCGGACATCAGCAAATGGCTTATGGGATTGAAGATATATTAAACCCTAAGGGTTTCTAAGACCCTTAGGGTTTTACGGATATTGTGATGAAAAATTTATTTGAAAAATATCAGATGGTAATGATTGGCTTTTCATTTGCCGCATTATATTGCCTTATTGAATCTTATCTTGATTATTTTCTCCCATATAGAGGCGATTTTTTTCAGCAGATTATCGGGATTGATCTTGATGATCACTGGATTAAACGGCTCATTATTCTATGCCTTTTTCTTATACTCGGCTCTCATTCACAATATATCATGGATAACCGCAGGCGGGCGGAAAAAGCACTTCAGGAGAGTGAAGCATCCAAACTGGCGGCTGAAGAGGCAAACAGAGCAAAGAGTGAATTTATTGCAAATATGAGCCATGAAATAAGAACCCCGATGCACGGTATCATAGGTATGAACGGGCTTTTACTTGATACAAAATTAACTGATGAACAAAAAGAATATGCTGAAATAGTAAAAAGCAGCGCAGAGGCTCTTCTTCAGATTATCAATGATATTCTTGATTTTTCCAAAATTGAAGCAGGTCAGATGGATTTGGAGATAATTGATTTTGATCTGAGAACAACAATTGAAGATCTCTCTGATCTGCTGTCGGCAAAAGCAGAAGAAAAAAGACTTGAACTTATCTGCATGGTGAATCCTGATGTTCCCTCATTACTCAAAGGTGAACCCGGAAGGCTTCGCCAGATTCTTATAAACCTTGCAGGAAATGCAATCAAATTTACTGAAAAAGGGGAAGTCAGTATTCAGATCACTCTGGACAAAGAAACAGAAAAAAATGTTACAATCCGCTTTACTGTAAAAGACACAGGAATCGGCATTCCCGCCGACCGGATGAATCGTCTGTTCAAGTCGTTTTCACAGGTTGATTCTTCCATGACGCGAAGACACGGCGGAACAGGTCTGGGGCTTGTTATTTCAAAACAGCTTGCAGAGATGATGGGAGGCGGAATCGGAGTTGAAAGCATAGAAGGAAAAGGTTCAACATTCTGGTTTACAGCAGTATTTGAAAAACAGCCTCCTGATGCTTACAAAGAACAGAGTGAACTGGTTCATCCTGATATTGATGAGGAAATTAGGAAAAAACGTATTCTTGTTGTTGATGATAACAGGACTAACAGGTTTCTGATGAGTGCTTATCTGAAAGCATGGGGATTTCAGCATAGTACAGCCTCGGATGCACAGGAAGCACTGGTTATGCTTCATCAGGGAATTGAATCAGGAATCCCCTTTCACATGGCAGTATTAGATCACATGATGCCGGGGATGGACGGTGAATCTTTAGGAAAAATGATCAAAGATGATCCGATACTGAAAGAAGTCCTGCTGATTATGCTCACATCCAGATGTCAGCACGGTGATCCCGTACGTATAAAAAATATCGGCTTTTCAGCTTATCTTACAAAGCCTGTCAAGCATCTTCAACTGCTGAACTGTATGCTGACCATTTTAGGCAATGCTCCCAAATCTGATAGCGATAAACCAAAAGATAAATTACCCACATCTCTTCTGCCGGAAGATCGTAAAGGGAAGATTCGTATTCTCCTTGCTGAAGATAATGTTGTTAATCAGAAACTTGCAGAGCGTACTCTTGAAAAATCAGGCTACAGAGTTGATACAGTTTCAAACGGCAAAGAGGCAGTGAAAATCCTTGAGTCTGTTCCTTATGATTTGGTGCTGATGGATGTCAACATGCCTGAAATGGACGGCTTTGAAGCAACCAGAATTATCCGCAATCCTGATTCCAAATGTCTTAATCATAATATTCCGATTATTGCTATCACGGCTCATGCTATGAAAGGAGACCGTGAGGAATGTCTGAAATCAGGAATGAATGATTATATTTCAAAACCTGTCCAGCGAAATGAACTCTTTGGAGCGATTGATCGGTTATTCTCAGTTCCGTCTGATATGCAGAAAACTGATAAGACTGAAGCGGATGAAAAAGATATTTTTGACAGAAAGAGATTACTTGAAGGTATTGACGGAGACGAAGATTTTCTTAAAGAGATGCTTGATATTTATATTCAGGATACTGGTGAAAAACTTGAAAAACTGAAAGAGGCGATTCAAGAGAATGATGCGTTTAAAGTAGAACAGGATGCGCATTCTGTCAAAGGCGCATCTGCCAATATTTTTGCATATAAAATGCAGCATACAGCGTCTGAAATGGAAAAAGCCGGAAAAAATCATGATATTAATCACGCCGGGGAATTGCTGTCTGAAATGGAAAATCAGTTTGAAATATTTAAAAATTCAATAAAAAGTCTGTAGTACCGCATTTATGCGGTTCTTCACGCCAAACCGTCTGAAGACGGTACTACGAACTTTTTAAGGAAAAAGTCTGTAGTACCGCATTTATGCGGTTCTTCACGCCAAACCGTCTGAAGACGGTACTACGAACTTTTTAAGGATAAAGAATACAAATGGCTAAAACAAAAATTCTTATTGCTGACGATGATCGTACCACATTGACTTTTCTGCAATTTAAACTTAAAAAAGCAGGGTTTGATGTTGTAACAGCATCAAACGGAAGAGAAGCAATAGAATCTCTGACAGAAGATATTGGAGCAGTCCTTCTGGATCTGAATATGCCTGAAATGGACGGCATGGAGTGTCTGAATTATATTCAGGAGAATTTCCGGGATTTACAGACAATTATGATAACAGCGTGTGATGAAATCACACAGGCAGTGGAGGCAATGAAATACGGTGCGTTTGATTATCTGATAAAGCCTCCCGATCCTGTTGAACTGATCAATGTAGTCAACCGGGCTTTAAGAACTCATGAACAGTCAAAACGTCTCAGAGAAGTGGAAGTTGCTCTGGAAAAAGCACGGGAAGATGAGGCAATTGTCGCTTCAAAAATTCAGCAGACCCTTTTGCTGGGTCAGCCTCCTGATGATTTTAAGGGCATACATATTGAGCGGCTTACTATTGCTTCACAGAAGATTGACGGCGATTTTTATGACTTCTTCAAAGTTAATGAATATTCTCTTGATGTTGTAGTCGGGGATGTAATGGGAAAAGGGATTCCTGCCGCACTTTTAGCCGCGGCAACCAAAAATCATTTTCTTAGAACCTTATATGAACTGACTTATTTATATCGGGATCAAAAAATTCCTGAACCTTCAGAGATTGTTTCACTTGTGCAGAAAAAAATGATTGACAGGTTAGAGGAGCTTGAAAATTTTATGACTCTCTGCTATGCAAGATTTGATATGTCAAAATATCAGATGAGCTATGTTGACTGCGGACACATGAGAACCATTCATTATCACAAAGATACGGATCAATGCTCTCTGCTTCAGGGGATAAATATGCCGATCGGTTTTCCTGAAACAGAAGATTTTAAACAGATAACATACCCTTTTCATCCGGGTGATATTTTTTTCTTTTATTCAGACGGTCTGACAGAGGCACGGAATATGTCCGGTGATTTTTACGGTGAAGATCGTCTGATAGATGCGGTGCGTATTTATGCCGCATCAAAACCCAGAGAAATCATCAGCAAGATATGGGAAAAGATTGTTGATTTCTCTAATTCCAAAACATTTTCAGATGATTTCACGTGTGTGGTTCTGAAAATCAAAAACAATTGATAAAAAAAGGTTCTTCAATCTTTTTTGCGGATTTGCGTAGGGGCGAATAATTATTCGCCCCTACAGTCTGAAATTTCCACAAAAATCCTTGAAGAACCAATATCTGAAATATTTTTTTATCTGAAAAAGACTTTTTACCGTGAAAGAAGCAAAACTTGATATTAAAAGTGATCTGAAGGAACTTTTCCGGGTTCGGAGCTTTATCCGTGAATTCTGTGAAGAGACAGGGGAATCATTTTTAGATGATGACCGTATTGCTGATATGGAACTGGTAAGTACAGAGGTAGTGAGTAACATTATTAAATATTCATATCACTATCATAAAGATAAGCAGATTCTAATCAGGGCGAAAAATTTGAAGAAGAGAATTGTATTTCTTTTTTATGACTGGGGAAGTAACGGATTCAGCCCTCCGGAGAAGATTGAAAAGCCAATACCGGGTCAGTTGTGTCAATATGGGCTTTACATAATTGAATGTATGGTAGATAAAGTAATTTATTCGCGTGATAAAACAGGAAAAAATTGCTGCTGCCTTATTCTCATGAAAAAATAAAAGACTTCCGAAGTTTCAGAAGTCTTTCAGGAGGTTTTCTGATAAAAATGAAAACAATCAGCATATTAAAAAATAAGATACAGGAATATGACTGGGGATCTTATACTGCTATTTCTGAATTACTCGGAAAATTATCTCATTCAGATACCCCGCAGGCAGAACTCTGGATGGGAGCGCATCCCAAAGCATCTTCAATGGTTGAAGAGAATGGAGAATGGTTCCCGCTGAATGAGCTTATCGGAAAATATCCTGAATATATACTCGGAAAAACTGCAGCAAAAAAATTTGATAACAGACTTCCGTATCTCTTCAAAGTCCTTGCCGCAGTAAAACCGCTTTCAATACAGACTCATCCGAACCGTTTACAGGCAAAAGAGGGGTCTGAAAAAGAGAATAAACTGGGTATTCCATTAAATGCACCGGATAGGAATTATAAAGATAACAACCATAAACCTGAATGTATCTGTGCAGTTACACATTTCTGGGGACTGAACGGTTTCCGTAAAATTCCTGATATACTTTTGCTTTCAGAAAAGATTTCTCTGAAAGGGCTTGAGAAAGAACTGCATAAGATTGAGAATAATCCGAATCCTCAAGGACTGAGAATTTTCTTCAAATCTGTTATGACGCTGCCTTCTGAAAAGAAAAAGGAGATTATCTCTTATGCAGCGGAACAGGCTGAAAAATTTTCAGATAATCCGGTATTTGAATGGATAATCCGGCTTTATCATGAATATCCGTCAGATATAGGAGTATTATCCCCATTATGGTTAAACCTGATTTGCCTTAAACCGGGTGAGGCAATGTTTCTTCCGCCAGGATCGCTTCACTCATATCTTGACGGTGTCGGGATTGAACTGATGGCAAATTCCGATAATGTATTACGCGGCGGGCTGACTGCCCAAGCATGTTGATGTATCAGAGCTTTTACAGATTCTTAATTTTGAATCAGGAGATATAAATATTCTTTTACCTGAGAAGATCAGCGATTATGAAAGCGTGTATAAAACACCGGCTGAAGAATTTGTATTATCTGTTATCAACATAAAGGATAAAGCAGAATTTTTTAACAAAAGTGCCGAAATTCTTCTTTGCACAGAGGGGAAGGGGATTATTTATGATATTGAAAAGAATCATAAAGTTGATATTTTAAAAGGTACATCTGTTATTATTCCGGCTGTTACATGCAGATACATGATACAAGGGAATTTAATATTGTATAAGGCTTCGGTTCCGTAGAATCTACAGGGATTGTGTGTAAGAAAAGGATTTTCAGCCGAATCGCCCAAATCCCTTTCTTACACACAATCCCTGTAGATACACCATTTGAACCGCTGATAATCCTGATATTTATGATGACCATGATGAAAAGCAGCCATATCAGCGGTTCAGAATGCCGACATGACGCGGCATCTTAGGCTTGGCTCCGAGATAATAAAGGATTATGTTTAAGAAAAGGATTTATTCTGGCGGAATATCCTTTTCTTACACACAATCCTTGTAGATAAACAACGGCAATCATCATCTACAAGGATTGTGGTTAAGAAAGGATTTGAATCGCGGATTAAACGGATTTTTACAGATTATTTTTTTCTTAATCCGTGCAATCTATTTAATCCGGTAAATCCGTGATTCAAGTCTATTGAGAAAGGGGTAGTGGGTCAAATCCGTTGATCAGGCAGTTTCGGAATAATTCCCTCTTTCAAAATAATAACGGTTGATATACATTCCGATAACATTGTCATGTATATCTTTGTTCTTTGAAAAACAGACTGTTTTGCGGTTCAGACGCCTGAGATGTGTTCTGAAATTAAGATTTTTTCTCTCTGTTTTCCATGTGTTGCATTTACCGGCGGTGTGTTTGTCAGACGGAATATATTTACTGTAACTCCGCCATGCGTCTGTATAATAATATTTTACAGGAAAAACAGAGAGTTTCTTAATAAGAGCGGCACAGCTTTCATCAGTCCGTCCGCCGTTATGCCATGCAGGTATTATTCCGCCGGTCCTTTCAACCGCGTACCACGTCCATCTCTGACAGCCTTTGTTTCCGACATAGCCCCGTAATCCGTCAATTTCCGTATCCGTTCTTATTTCAATTTCCGGTTCAGGCAAAAATGAATTATTCAGGCATTTTATGAAGTAAGGATTAATTTCCGCCGGAGTTTTTTTTTTCAGATCGGAAATCACCGTATTTCCGGAAATTCCGGGATTTTCTGCCGATGTCCCTGACACCGCTGCTGTTAAGGGTCTGCGTCTCAATCTGCTCTTTTACGCCGGGCTGCCATGCATTATAAGAATATTCCGTCTGAAAGGTTTTTTTACAGTGATTACAGCGGTAACGCTGTGTTCCGTTCTCACTGTGACCGTTTTTCACAAGATCATCTTTTCCGCAGTAACGGCATAAAATTTTTATGTACTGTTCCATAAAAATTCTTATAACATATTTCTGATCACAGATCAACGGATTTGACCCACTACCGAGAAATTCAATAATATCAGGCACCGGATTTTTTGCAAAAATATCATCATTTTTTATAACATACTGTTTATATGATATTTATAGGTAGCAACTTGAGTTAATTTATTAAAAAGCATGAGAACAAATTCAAAGCATGTTTTTACAAAAAGGAGGGTTTACCATGTTGCAAAGATTAAGAAAGACAAATGAAAAAGGGCTTACACTGATTGAACTCATGATTGTTATCTCCATTATTGGCATACTGGCGGCTATTGCGATTCCGAATTTTATCGCATACAAAAAAAGAGGTTATAATGAACTGGTCCGGACTTTTTATAACCAATTGATATTATAAATCTTAAAAAAACAGGTGATGTAATTTAGCTATTAATAATTTTAATATGTTATCCTTATATCTGCTCAAAAGTCCAGACCAGTTCATTCTCAACTGATTACAGCCATCTTCTGTAACGGATCACCTGCCGATGCGAATTCCATGGAGAGAACTGAATAATCCGAACAGGTTAAGCACCCACAAAATAACTGTGATGACAACCACAATGTTCATAATTTGCTTGATCTTCCTATCCATCGGAATGAAATTGTTCACCATCCACAACAGAACTCCGATTACAATTAAAACTAAAGCAAACTGTACAAGATCCATGATTAATCTCCTTTCTGCAATCTGATGAGCGGCGACTTGAACGGCAGTTGTTGTTAATGCGGCAGATGAAAATCCTGTAGCCGCTCCGGCGAATCCGGCAATGCACGTTACACGATCATCAGCTTCCGTCCTCTTGTCTCTCAGTGTGCGTTTTCTGCATAGATGCCTGACGCGCTCCGCAATAAGTTGTGCTGCCAATGAACCTGACGATCAGAACTGCCTGCGTCAGCATTAATGCTGTTGTTCGATTATGCCAATTGATTTTGAAAAAACAGTTCCGGCAGATCCTGCATTTATACTGTCCACCGTCATAATCTGAGCTTTTCGGATTCGTTCCGATAAGGTAAAAATTGGAAAAAGCCGGTTTTCAGAAGCGAAGTTTATGCCGGTGGACAGTATAGCTATAGCACCAAAGGTATCATTTCTGCTTCCTATAGCTGTTACGACTTTTCCGCCTGTGCCGAATGTTGTGTCCAAACTTCCGTCTGTTGCGATTGCATTGAAACAGGGAATTATAAGAAATACCATTGCAAAAAGAATGGTTATTGTTTTTCTGAAAAGATATTTTGAATACATAATATTCTTCCTCTTATTTAAAGTTATTGACTTTCTAACCTTATTCTGCTAAATATCATTTTATATTGTTGATAAGGGCAGATGCCATAATACCCTGCGGAATCTGATATTGGCTGTATCTTCCGCAGCAATGATGCTTCTGCCTGCCTTTTCCCTCTGTTTTCTATATTTTCCTAATTATCACCTCCCTTTTTAACCGCCTTCTTATCTATAGGGATTGTGTTTATCTACTATGTTTATCTACAAGGATTGTGTTTAAGAAAGGGATTAAAATCCTCTTCTTAAACACAATCCTTGTAGATTTATAACCCTTGTAGATAGATGATTTCCAACATCTTTGTAAGAAATCTACATATAATCTTCTGTCATATCTCCGGCGGCGCTTTTGGTATATTTTTTATTTTCATCTTTATGATATGCTGTTACTTTGCTGTTTTCCTCATTGGGAAAACAGCCGTCAAAAGTCAGTATAATTTCTTCCGGCACCTTGAAATCACAGCAGTTCGGATTATTATCCAAAGCATGAATTACACATGATTTATAAGCGTCTGTAACAGCTACAAGAGCTGAAGTATTTGAACATATCTGAACAAATGAACAGATTTGTAAAAATAGGCGGGGCGGCTGAAATTTTGGGAGTATGTGTTCAGACACTGAGACGCCGGGAAAAATCCGGTCAGCCTGTTCCCGACAGAAAAACCGGGGGCGGAACAAGATATTATGACAGAGACAGACTGATCGGACTGAAAAAAAATGAAAACAAACTTCCAAAGTATCTGAAATATCAACTAAGTCTTATTGAAAAGGTTAGTAGTACCGCCTTCAGGCTGTCCGGCGTATAAATATAATCTCCTGATTTCACAGTAACAGACTAAATTAGTTAATTAAAAAGTACACATTGCGTGAATCTGTAATGAACTTAATTCCCAATTCCTAATCGGCGTCGAAAATACTCCTGACAGATTTCAGTAACCGTCATTCCTGCTGTAAACCCTTTTAATACAGCATCGCGAACAGATCGGGTTTTTAAAAGAGTATAACTTATTGGTAAAAATGAATAAAATATCTGTGATATTTTTCTGCAATTGTAAAGGTCAGTTTTTATATCACGAACAGCCAGCCGGTATGCCTGATTCGCATCTGTATCTGTTCTTATGGCGGATATAATTGCACCGGCAGCAGCCTGCCCTGATTTAACAGCATTATGAATCCCTTCTCCCCACAACGGTTCGGCAAAACCGGCAGCATCTCCTGTAAGAAAGATTCTTGAATATCGAGGCTCATAAGATTCTCCTCCTGTACCAATCGGAAAACCTGTTATCTGATCAATTTCACGCGATCCGATTCTTTTTTCAACATATTCAAGCAGACGGGCTTTAGTGAGTTTTGGATTACCCGGTTTTGATGAATATAATCCGACATTAACATGATCATCTTTGGGAATCAGCCATCCGTAGCCGTTTTTTACAACGCCGTAATCAAAAGTCATATCAGGATTAAAAGAGCATCTTTTCAGCGGGACAATCCCTTCAACGGCAAAAGCAGTATAATCCGGTTTAAAATCTCCTGTGAGCTTTCTGACCTGACTATGCACGCCGTTTGCCCCGATTAAATAACAGCAGAGATAGACATTGCCGTTTTTATCTGTAAGCCGGACTGATTTTTTATCTTCATAAATATCTTTTATTCCCGGAATAACTTCAAATGCCGCTCCATTATTCAGAGTCTGCTTCAGACAGAATTCATCCAACTCTTCGCGTACTGTGGTTACACATATAGGAGCATTCCCCTGAAATAAAGTCTCTTTCCCGTTTTTAAGTCCGACCACTTTACCGGATATAACTTTTCTGACAACAGGTTCAATTGAATATCTTAATTGCTTCAGAGTCTTAACTGTAACGGCTCCTGCACACGGCTTGAATCTGGGAAAAGTTTTCCTGTCAAGTATCAGCACACTTAACCCGGCATTTACAAGATCATATCCCGCGGCGCATCCTGAGGGACCTCCGCCGACAATTATGACATCATAATTTTTCATTTGATAACATTAGGAGTTACGCATTTGGAATTTTTGCATCGTAACAACGAACCGCAAAGGCGAAGTTCTCCGCAAAAGGCGCAAGTTTTAAAATATATTTTTGCGTAACTTTGCGGAAACCGTTCGGCTGAGCGTTCGACTGAGCTCACGCCGAAGTTTCACGTCGAAGCCTTTGCGATCTTTGCGGTTAAATAAAAAATGAATTTTAACTGCGTAACTCATAAACATTTGACAAGAAACTGAATTTCTTACCGTTTTTTTTCAGACACAAAGCTCTTTTTTAAGCCAGTCTCTGACTTTATCATCAATCGCATATACCCCTTTGTTATGCCCTATATATTCCATAAAATTGCGCCCTTAAATCTTCAGGCATCTCTATTTTTGCAAGTTCAACAGCTTCATCCGAGTTTCGCCGAATCAGATAGATAAAAGGTTTATCTTTCCATGTATTGACGACAAAATAATGGGTCACATCATCTTTGGAACGGATAACATAATTGCCGCGAGCCCAGTTATTCCCCCATTCAAGATAAAGCCGGACAGCTTCTTCCGGAGTCATTTCCCAGTCTATGGCATTTAACAGATCCGCATTTTTTCTTATATCCTGTAATTGCATAATGCTCCCCCTCCTTTTGGATTGATGAATGATAGAACTCAAACAGGAAAAAGTCTGACTCTGTTTTAACTGTTTGACTTATGTTTATCATAATTATATAAATTATACAAATCTAATATGTAGCCGGACATATATTTTAGAATATAAGGGGATGAAAATGACAAATAATAATTTGCTACATCAGTTAGGAGAGCTTACAGTAATGGATGAAAACAGGGAGACTGTTATCCTCTCCTCTTTATGGAAAGAAAAAAAGAGCGTTCTTGTTTTTGTAAGACATTTCGGATGACCGATTTGCCGTCGGCAGGTTGCTGATCTGGCAAGATACGTTGAGATATTTGAAAAGAAAAATGCTCAACTGGTTGTCATTGGCAATGGTGAGCCTCATTTTATCAGACCTTTCCGGGAGGCGACCGGGTACAGAGGAAAGATATTGACGGATCCTACTTTAAAAACATACAATGTATTAAATTTCAAAAGAGGTGTGGGATCGCTTATCGGACTCAGATCATTTAAAGAGGGGATACGTTCTTTGGGAACCGGATATATGCTGAAAGGTATCCAGGGGGATTCATTGCAGCAGGGGGGAGCGGTTGTTATCGGTCCCGGTGGTATTCTTCATTATCTTTACGGCAGCAAAGAAGCTGGAGATAATCCTCCGATTCAAGATATGTTAGATGCTGTCAATTAAGAATTTATAAAAGTTTGCAGTACCGCCTCGGACAAGTTTGTAGTACCGCCTTTAGGCGGTACTTGTGAAATCGGACTTTTATCTCAGCACGCCGGACCGCCTGAAGGTGGCAGGAATTGGGAGTTAAGAATTTATGCCGTTTATTACAATACCCGGAGTTACAGGAAAGATTTATGTTCCTGATGAAGAACCGGGAAGCATAAAAAAACATAATTGCAAAGACTGCTTTTCATGTCAGATGTGTAGTGATGACAGATGTTTATTGTGTAAAGGAAAGAAAACCTGTGAATCATCCTGTACAGATAAGGGAAGTAATCTTTAAAATCAATTTTGAACAAGGTTTTTTCGGTGGTGGTGCATAGGTAGTGATAAATTATATTCAACTTTTGAACAGTGGTCAAAAGTTGATATTTTTGTCTCTTTTTTCATAATTCGGAACGGATTGTGAAAGACGGAAAATTTTCATCGGTTTCTTTTCCGGATTTTCCTTTTTTTCTGAAACAGTTATTCCTTTGAAAACAGAAACTGATATTGTATTTTGTGTATTCGGACTGTTTTTATTATCTGATGTTACGCCGTTGATAATTTAATTGCCCATTTTCTGTTAAGCTGATATTATCAATATATGAAAAAGGACATTTTGGAATTATACAGCGGTTATCTTTTAAGTTCATTTGGTTATACAGCAGCAGCCGGATTATCCGATTTGTCGGATAAACAAATAGTCATGACAGAATAACTGACTTTTTATCGGGTTCTGATTTCAGTTCCGGCGATTTACGGCTTCCGGTCAAAGAAACTGTCCGATCTGTCGGATATTACGACAGTGTTCTGATATTTGACGATACGGCCGGAGAAAAACAATGGACAGATGAAAACGGAATTATTACATGGCATTATGACCATTGCAAAAACCGATCCGTCAAAGGAGTCAATATTCTTAACCGCCTTTATAATTCACAGAATGTAAGTATTCCTGCTGCTTATGAAATCATCCGCAAACC
Source organism: uncultured delta proteobacterium (assembly GCA_963806835.1). Classification (GTDB taxonomy): domain Bacteria; phylum Desulfobacterota; class Desulfobacteria; order Desulfobacterales; family CAWEAR01; genus CAWEAR01. The sequence continues at coordinate 20,359 of CAWEAR010000040.1, read as the reverse complement.
GGTATTATTCTGCGACCCTGAAAGCGGCAGAATCAGTCGTAAAAGCAGGATTACAAAAAACGGAATGCTGCGGGACATGCTCAGAGTCTGCTTATGCAATCGTCTTCTTTTCAGGTATGTGCTTACAGACAACCGGTTTTCTTCCAAAGAAACCATGAAATTTATCAAAGCCGGACTTTCAAAGGATTTTGTTATGGCGGTTAAATCCGACCGTACGGTTGCACTGAGTTCGGAAGAAAAAAAAACGGTCATTCTGTTCAGGCAGCAAAGCCGGCTCTGAAATCGGATACCATTCAACCGGTTTATATAAAAGGTATTGATTTTCCATGTCTTTTATGCAGGCAGGTCTTTAAAAACCAGGACGGCTCCGCAGGTGTTCTTTATTTGGTTTCCGGCGATACTGATCTGACTTATGATCGGATGACGACTATCTGTCAGAAACGACGGAGCATCGAAGTTTTTCACAAATCTCTCAAATCCGATGCCTCATTGTCAAAATCGCCGACAGGAACAGTGAGAACTCAGAGCAGTCATTTTTCTGCTTCTGTTTACTCTTTTTTCAAACCGGAGAAACTTAAAATCAGACATAATTTAAATCACTCCGCTTTAAGAACCAAACTTTATATGAATGCTTTAAAAGCAATCTTTCAAAAATTACAGGAATTGACGGCGTAACATCAGTTAATGAAAAGGATAAAAGTATGAATCCTCATAAACCTTTGACAAATTTGCAAATGGAAATCCTCAAATTTTTTTCTCTGGAACTGACAGAAGAGGAATTATCAGAGTTAAAAAAATCTTCTTATCCGTCATTTTGCTGACAAACTTACCAAAAAAGCTGATATTATATGGGATAAAAAAGGAAGGTTGCACATTCAGTATATCGGAAACTTTTGGCACGGAAGTGAACTTCCGTGCTATTTTCGGATGTCCCTCCGGGACATCTGTTCAGGCATCCCGCAGGGATGCCCTGAAAACAGCACGGCAATAAATTGCCGTGTAAAAAATATAAAATCAGAGATTTAAAAATATTTCCGATCTACCGGCATTGCGTGAAAACTGAAAATCATATCATAAACTTTATCTAATATTCTGGAATTTCCGGAGATAAAAAATAATGAAACCGCCAATCATTTCCGTAGTAATGAACGCCTTCAACAAAGAAAATTATATAGGCGCAACAATAGAATCCATTTTAAATCAGACATTTGAAGATTTTGAATTTATCATTGTCAATGACGGCAGTACAGATAAAACAGCGGATGTTATTGCTCTTTATAAAGACCCCCGAATCCGTGTTTTTCATCAGAAAAATTCAGGAGTCAGAGCCACTCTGAACAAAGGTTTTTCAGAAGCAAAAGGGAAATATATTGCTCACATTGATGCTGATGATTTATCCACACCTGACAGGCTTCAGATTCAGTTGAATTTTATGGAAAAGCATCCTGAGTACGTGCTGGTCGGGTGCTGGTGCAAGGTGATTGATGAGAATGAAAATGTCATAGAAACATGGTGCAGGTCTGAAAATGATTTAGGAATAAGATGGGAGCATCTGTTTGACAATGTTCTTGGACATTCCGGCTATTTCATACGAAACCGCGTCATAAATAAAGAGGATTGGTATCAACTCCCTTATGCAGAGGAGTATGATCTTGCTGTCCGTCTTTCCAAAATCGGAAAACTTGCATGTATTCCTGAATTTCTTGTTATATATAGGAATTTTGTGCAAAGCGGAATCATGCACTCAAGATGGAATGAGCAGAAATCTTATGCTGAAGAGATAAGTATGAAGCAATTAAAAAAACTGATGGGAGAAGATTCAATTACTGTCCACGAACGGAGAGCGGCATGGAAACTTATCAACCGTCCATGGCAAATTAAGAAACCTGAAACTGATCTTGCTGTTCAGACTCTGAAAAAAATTGCCAAAGAGTTTAAAAATTGCCATAATTCTCCAGATGCTGATGATGTTATAAAGAATATGTCTGCTTTATATGCAAAAAAACTGATGCTGCCGGTTGAGGGCGGACGGATAAATCAGCTTCAGAATTTAATCGCGGCTGTGAAATTATCTCCCCGAATCACAATCGCCAAAAATATTTTGGCAGCCCTTATTTATTCTATTGTTGGACCGCAGAATGGCTATCAACTATTATTAAAACTCAAAAAGAAAGAAGGAGGTAATTGTTATGTTTTATAAGTTAAAACTTTTTGCTCTTAAAATGGATCGAAAGTCAAAATCAAAAATCATCCAGAGATTTTTCGGTTGAATTTATTGAAGGCGATATAAATCTTAAAGAATACTACCCTTATGAAGAAAAAATATAGCTTTTCTGTTAAGACAATACTTTTTATAGCAATACTCTGTTCTTCAGCTATTTCAATTATTATGATGAATATTGCTTTGGACCATAATCCTATGGGAGAGTTTTGTGAATATTCCGAAAAAAGAACCCTTGAGACAGACTGTCAAATCAATTGGGTTCATTTATGTAATTTAGGGTTTATATGGTTTTTATTTTCATTTGTATCAATTTTTTTTACAGCATCAGCGGTAAAATTTATACTTATATGTATGAAGAAAAAAGAACAGGGCATTCATTTGTAAAAAAACTGGTGGTGATGAATTATATTCAGATTTTTAACATGAATTGTTTCAAAAACTTCGGAAGCCTTTTTATCCTGAAGATTCATAAAAAATCGTAGCTTCATACAGGATTGTGGATCCGGTCTGAATATCTTCATCCATATCATATTCTAAACAGGAATCTCCTTCTGAAATATCTCCCCACCCGGGAAGATACATCTCTTTTAAAACCGTATTAAACATAATTTCCAGTAATTCATAGGCAGACAGCTTTGGTTTGGGCTGTTCAAACATTTTTACAGTCTGATTCTGATGTTCCAGTTGAATCTTCAGATGTTCAAGAGTTCTTAACAATTTTATAATCTGAATTCTGATCTCCCTGGAAATTTTAGGAATATTAATTCCTTTTTCCCATTTTATTTTATATTGCCTAATCTCCTCGGTTGAACACCTGAGCAGGCTGTCGCGGCTTTTTTCATTATTGAATATAACCTGAGAAAGAATATATCCTCTTATTTTTTTTTCAATAATCTCTTTTTTTGCAGCAGCCTCCTGAAGAAACATCTTTCCTGCATTTTCTGTCAGAATAATTTCAACAGATTTAAGTAATATATCTTTTTCCAGGACTCTCTCTTTTAATTCATTGACCCCGTGTATCCAGAAGACCTGACTCCCTTTTTTAAAAGCCTCTGTAAGAGGCTTTTTTTCCATAACCGATTTTTGAACCAGAAATTTTATTCTCGGCAATATTTTTTTGGTTTTTTCAAATAAGGATTCTCCGATAATCACATTATAAATCATGCCGATTACCGCGTACCAGTCCTGAAGATGAAAAATACGCGGCAAATCTTTGAGCATACTGCTTAATACTTCATTTGGAAATAAATGGGAAGGGGTGGAATAAGAAGGTGTTCCCCCCAGAAGAGGCTGTCTGATCTTATTTTCCGATCCTTCCTGATCTTTTATTCTGAATACCACAGCCGTTTCAAAGTCTATAAGTCCCAGAGAAGATTCTTCCGAAGATGTCAGAAAAAGAGGATGTTTTGCTGAATCTCCGACAACGAACATATTATCAGGCTTTAAATCTCTGATTGCCACTCCTCTTTCATTCAGCCATGCCAGTAAATCAAGAAGATTTGCAATGATTCCTTCCATTTTGATCGTGTTTTGGGCAAATACAACTTTAAGAACATATTCTTCTACAGTTTTCCGGTATGATTCAGTTGCTTCTCTGTTATCATCCATAATCTTTCTGAGTAAAAGATTCAGTTCCGCAATAAATTCGGAAGGTATGTTATTCCCGCTCTTTTCAATCTCTTTTTCAGCAAGATGAAATAAATACCACTCCTGTTTCTGATAAGAAGATATTACTGATGCCAGTTCATATTTTTTTAATAAACCCCGGACCTGTGATTCATATTCAGAATAAATTTTATTCATACCAAGGCAGATGGAAAGATTTTCACTTCCGTACTTTCCTTCAAATCCGAGAATATCCCATAAAAGATCATAAGATTTGATAATATCTGTCTGAACCTTTTCTTTTATGCCCCGGGGATCATGAATCTCTTCTATAACCTGGGAGAGAAAAGAGTATTTTGACAAATCCATAAAAAATACAAAACCGCTTCCTATTTTCAGATATTCCTGAAAACCGGGGTTTTTCTCCAGCCATCGTATATATCTTTTTTCAAGCTCCGAAGGAGTCAGGGTATCTCCATCGGGAAAAATATGTATTTTTTTCAGAATAGCGGTTACTCCGGGAGCAACATATTCAATTTTCGGTTCAAGATTTGCCGCAATACTCCCTTCGGCTTTTATGCTCTTTATATATTCCTGAAAATCTGTTATAGGAGAAGGGGGAATTTTGATTACAAGAAGTGTATCATAAATAACTTTAAAGCATATACTTTTACTCCCTCTGGTAGTTCTGGATGTGGTGGTGGTATTGCTGCCGGTGCTTTCACCTATTTTGCTTACAGTCATACGTCTTGATTCCCATTTATTCAGACGTTTTATACGGAGTTCAAACGTATAACTGTTTTCATAAGTTTCAGGATTAGTCTGAATAATCTCTTCCGGCGACAACGCGGAAACCCGGATTGCAGTTTGTACAGATTCATAAAGAGCTTTGCTACACCTTTTACACTTCCATAATCTTTTGAAATTTTATATGAAAAATCTGTATGCTTTTCTTTTCCCATTAATTCGACTCTGATGATCCCGGTATTTTTTTAATGCCTTATTATCATTAAATATTTTTTTTCTTAACATATTATCTTCTTTATGATATTACTCACTCTCAATTATTTCAAGGATATTTTTGATCTTATTTGACGTGATTTTGATACGGACCTTAGTGCATGACTGCATTGATTATGACAGGTAAAGCCTTATTTAATTATAGACAGGATGAATTATGAGTACTTCTGTTCATGAAAAAATTGACACTTTTATAGCTTTCACAAAAACAATAGAAGGTTATGAAAAAGGAGAAGCTCAGACTTTCCTCAACAGACTGTTTCAGATATTCGGTTATGCTGACTGTCATGATGCAGGCGGCAAGTTTGAAAAGAGAATAAAATCAGGCAAAAAAACAAAATTTGAAGACCTGCTTTTACCCGGAAAAGCCATAATAGAAATGAAATCAAGGGGAAAAGAGCTTCAAAGCCATATATTACAGGCAAGAGAATACTGGAACAACAGTTACAGAGATGAGAAAACCCCTTTTGTTATATTGTGCAATTTTGACCAGTTCTGGATATTTAACTGGTTTATGCAGGATGCTCCTTTAGATAAAATCAATATTGAAGAGCTTAAAAAAAGGTGGCGGGCATTGGCTTTTTTATCAAAAGAGCCGATAGAACCGATCTTTGAAAACAATGTTGAGAAAGTTACAACTGAAGCTGTTGAAAAACTGCTGAAAATATATCATTCTCTGATAGAAAGAGGTGAAGATAAAAATAAAGTCAGAAAATTTGTCCTTCAACTGCTTGTCTGTCTATTTTCAGAGGATATTGGCTTATTTCCGGTAGCGGATTATTTTTTAGAATTGGTGCGGGATTGCAGAAAAAATCAATCTGCTTATGACTTATTTACCTCTCTTTTCAGACAGATGAACAGTCAGCAGAAGGCAAAAGGGGGAAGATTCAAAGATGTCGCTTATTTTAACGGCGGAATCTTCAAAGAGATAAATCCCATAGAAATGAATAATTATGAACTTGAATTATTGGAAACAACAGCAAAATTTGACTGGAGCAGAGTTGAACCGGCTATTTTCGGGAATATATTTGAATACAGCATGGATAATATTGAACAGCATGCCACAGGCGCTCATTATACTTACGAAAAAGATATCATGAAAATAATAAGACCGACAATTATCCAGCCTGTTCTTGAAAAAATAAAAGAGGCTGGGACATTGGAATCTCTTCTTAAAATAAGAGAAGAGCTTGGAAAATTTAAAATACTGGATCCCGCTTGCGGAAGCGGTAATTTTTTATATATTGCTCTGAGAGAATTAAAAAATCTTGAACTTGAAATTCTTTCCAGGATTCAGGAGAATTTTTCAAGCTATCGAATTCAGGATGTTTATTCTGTTATAAAAATGAAGCAGTTTTACGGAATTGACATGAATCCGTTTGCTGTCGAGCTTGCCAAAGTTACACTGTCATTCGGCAAAAAAATATTTAATGATATGTTTCTGGAATTTATCAGAAAACATCAGATGTCCCTTTATTTTGAAGATAAAACATTGCCTTTTGATGATCTTGACAAAAATATCGTTGTAAATGATGCTCTTTTCTGTGAATGGGCAAAAGCTGATTTTATTATCGGCAATCCGCCCTTTCTCGGCGGCAAATATATCCGTAAAGAGCGGGGAGATGATTATGCTGAAAAGCTCTATGAAGCATATCCTGACATAAAAGGACAGCCTGATTATTGCGTGTTCTGGTTCCGGAAAGCTCATGAAAGCTCTGCAAAAAGAATCGGGCTTGTAGGAACAAATTCAGTTACACAGGGTGTTACCAGAAAAGCAGGTCTTGAATATATAAGCAAAAACAACGGTTTTATAACAAATGCTGTTTCAACTCAGGTATGGAGCGGAACCGCAAATGTTCATGTAAGTATTGTCAACTGGGTGAAAAATAAAAAAGATATTCCGAAAGAGATATATCTTGACGGAGAAAAAGTAAAACATATAAATTCAAGTTTAAAAGCAGAAGCAGATTATACCGGAGCAAAACGGATTCCTGAAAATTTGGGCAAGTCTTTTCAAGGTTGTGAATTGGCAGGAAACGGTTTTATAATTTCTGCTGAAACTGCAAATGCCTGGATAAAAGCAGATGATAAAAATAAAGATGTTCTGAAACCCATGATTGACGGTAAATCTTTGGTAACGCCGGGTATTGAGCTTGACTGGGTTATTGATTTCAATGATATGCCATTGGAGCGGGCAAGCAGATATGAACTGCCTTTTGAGCATGTTGAAAAGTATGTTAAGCCGGAACGGCTTAATAACAGAGAAAAAAGAAGAAAAGAAAATTGGTGGTTATTCGGAAGGCATAGACCAATAATGAGAAAAGCACTGCAAGGATTAAAATGTTATTTCTGCCTTCCGAAAATAGCAAAATATACCTGTTTCCGATCCGTTGATATTTCAATTCTCCCTTGTGAGGCAAATATGGTAGTTGCAAGCGATGATTTTTTTATTCTCGGCATATTAAACTCCAAACTTCATTTAGACTGGGTATTGGCACAAAGATCAACATTAGAGGACAGAACCCGTTACACCAACACAACCTGTTTTGAAACATTCCCTTTTCCTGATAATGCAAAAGAAGTTCAGAAAGAAAAAGTCAGAAGCATAATGAAGGAGCTTGAAAAGTTCAGGGTTGACGGGGCAATTTTACGCAAATGCACAATGACAGTATTTTACAATAATTTTTTCAATGAGCCTTCAAGTAATCTTTTCAAATTACATAAAAAACTTGATAAAGCAGTGTGTAATTGCTACGGGTGGGAATATAGCGATTCAAAATCTTATAATGATGAACTGCTTTTACTGAATACTCAAAAAACAGAGACAGGTGCATAGCCCATTAGATCGGGTTAACAGATCGTAACCAGCCGTTTGTGCTTTTAAATGTCGGATTACGCTGACGCTACAATTTTATATGTGTAAGGTAAAGTTAAAATGACATATAAACCGGATTTGCAGGAAAGACTCAGAGGAATTATACTTGGAACAGCGGTCGGCGATTCTGTCGGATTGCCTGCCGAAGGAATTTCCCGGCAAAGAGGAGAAAAACTTTTTAAAGGAGAGTGGCATCATCGCCTGATTAGGCTTCCGAAATTTTTGAATATTCGGAACAGATTCGGCATGGTGAGCGATGATACAGAACATACTGTATTTGTCGCACAAAGTCTCCTTGCTCATCCTGATTCTCCCGAACTTTTTGCAAAACAGCTTTCATGGTGTTTAAAATGGTGGCTTATCTCACTTCCCGCAGGTGTAGGATGGGCAACTTTACGTGCTGTTCTTCGTTTATGGATAGGATTCTCCCCTGTCAAAAGCGGTGTTTATTCAGCAGGAAACGGACCTGCAATGAGGTCGGCTGTTATAGGAGCTTTTTTTGCCTCTGATCTGTATCAGATGAATAAATATCTTGAATTATCCACCCGAATCACCCATACTGATCCAAGAGCCTTGACAGGCGCAAAAGCTGTAGCATATCTGACGGCGCGGATTATCCGGGAAAACTTGACAGACCGACCTTCATCCGATTCTTTTACAGCACTTCTCAGATCCGCAGGCAATCAGGAGGATAAAGAATGGACTGCTCTGGTTGATCTGATTTCTGAAGGAATTAAAAAGAATCTTTCTGTTGGACAGTTTGCAGATCAGATGGGATTGTCCTGCGGTGTTACAGGTTATATATATCATACTGTTCCGGTTGTTCTTTATGCCTGCTACAGACATTTCGGCAATTTTAAAGATACTCTCTATGCTGTATTGAATTGCGGCGGTGATACTGATACTACAGGTGCAGTCGCCGGTGCAATTGCCGGTGCTGTGGCAGGGGAGCAGGGTATTCCTGAAGAGTGGATTGACGGAATACTGGAATATCCCTTAAGCGTAAAGGTTTTAAAAAAGATTGCGGATGCTCTTGCTCTTAGGAGCAAAACCCCATTGCATTATTTCCCGTGTGTTGTTATCCGTAATATCTTCTTTTTATGTGTGATACTCCTGCACGGGTTTCGGCGTTTATTTCCGCCTTACTGAGTAAAAGAACAGATTATGTCAGATAAAATACATCCGATAAAAATTGAGGGAAACTGGGATATTGGTTATGCCCTTGATATTCATACGGTCAGCAGTCAGTTTATAGGGTATGATGAAGAAGGAAAACAGATATTTGAAACAGAGAGAACTAAACTTGGAGAGTTGGTATATAAGCTCAAATACAGATTTGACAGAAGCGTTATTCCGGAGATAGTTCAGATAATATTGAGTTTTGCCACATATAAAACTATTGATGTTATCATTCCTGTACCGCCATCCAATGTTCATAGGTCTTTTCAGCCGGTTTTTGAAATATCAAAAGTTTTGGGTGAAATATTAAAGATACCGGTACTATTTGATGTTATTCAAAAAATTAAAGATACTTCTGAACTGAAAAATATATCAGACTTTGAAGAGCGGGCAGAGATATTAAGCGATGCCTTCAGAGTCTCATCGGATGTTGCCATTAAAGGAAAAACTGTCATGCTATTTGATGACTTATACAGATCAGGCTCAACACTTAAAGCAATTACGCGTGTTCTTTATGATCAGGGAAATGTTGAAAAAGTTAAAGTTCTGACTCTGACGAGGACAAGGAGTAAATTATGATTAAAGTATTTATTGGCGGGTCAAGACGATTAAGCCGCTTAAATAAGGATATTCTGGACAGAATTGACAATATAATTGCCAATTCTTTTACCATACTGATAGGTGATGCTAACGGTGCTGATAAATCAGTACAAAAGCACTGTGCCGGGATGAATTACAAAAATGTAATTGTCTTTTGCAGCGGTAATGAATGTCGTAATAATATCGGAAATTGGAGAACATTTAATATTAATATGGAAAAAAAAAGACGGGATATTAATTACTATACTGTCAAAGATTTGGAAATGGCTAAAGAAGCTGATTACGGGTTTATGATATGGGATGCAAAAAGTAAGGGAACGCTTAATAATATAATAGAATTGACAAAATTATCAAAAAAAGTTTTAGTATATGTTCAGCCGGTCAAAAAATTTTATAAAATTTCAACGGTTGGAGATATGAAAGAACTCTTTAATAATTGTGATAAAAATTCCCGTGAAGAATTTGAAAAGAAACTTCAGCCGTCTATGAAAATAGGGGAGCAGTACTTAATCAACAATATATGAACCCTGACATGTTTCACCGTCATCCTAAATAATCATGCTGAAAAAGAATCATACTGAAAAATTAAAACTCTTTTTAAGTCTGGTAATTATTGCTGCTGTGGGGATAATTGCCTCAGTTTTTATCATTTACCGTCAGGGGTGGAATAAACCGGAGAAAATTCTCTCATCCATTCAGGATAAGGCAAATATATCAATCGGCAAGGTACATCAGACATCCACCAGAAACGGGATAGAAGAATGGAATCTTGAAGCAAGTTCAGCATCTTATCTGAATAAAGAAAAAAAGGCGGTTTTTCAGAATCCATCGCTGGTATTTTTTCCCAAAGAGGAGCATACTATTTATCTCAAGGCAAATCAGGGGGTTTTAAAAACTGATTCAAATGATATTGAAGTGAGCGGCAATGTTGTGGTAAAAAACAGAAATTATATACTTGAAACAGAGAGTCTGTTTTATGAAAACAGCAATCATATATTTTCTACCGGATCCCCGGTAAAAATCACGGGAAGCGATTTTCATTTTACAGCGGATTCTATATCTTTTGATTTGAATTCCAATAAAACCGTATTAAAAGGAAATGTAAGTGCTATATTCAGTCAGAAATTTTCTTTGTAATCGCCTGCTGTTGTATAATATTATCTTTCTGGCAGGAATCTTTATAATAACATCAGACAGCTATACTGCGGATCCGTCATCAGATACCAAAAAAAAAGATAATGAAAAGATTCATATTTCAGCAGAGACCCTGACGGTTGACAGCGGATCCAAATATGCTGAATTTTCAGGGAATGTCAAAGTCATACAGGGGGATACCACTATCACATCTGACCGGCTCAGAATTTTTTATAATGAAATTCCGGGTGATAATAAAAAACCGGCTGAAGTGGAAAAAGCAATACAGAAGATTATTGCACAGGGGCATGTAAAAATAAAGTTTGATGATAAGTTAGCAGAAACAGAAGAGGCTGTTTATACAACAAAAGATAAAATTTTTGTTTTGTCAGGTGATAATTCAAAGATAACAACCGCAGGCAATTCTATTTCCGGCTCAAAAATAACCCTTTACAGAACCGATGGCAGAATAAAGATCGAAAGCTCCAAAGAAAAACCTGTTGAGGCTATTTTTTATTCAGGAGAAACAGAAGTATCCCCTGATTCAAAAAACAATCAGTAAATCTAAAATGTTTGTAGTACCGCCTTTAGGCGGTTACTGTGAACTCGAAAAATTTGTAGTACCTCCTTTAATGCTTGACCGCCTAAAGGCGGAACTACGAACTTTTTCGGTGCCGAAAAATTCGGCTTTTTAATGCAGTCAATCTTGAATACGGCTATAAACAGATACAGATATATTCGCCGAGAGAGGTAACAATTTATGGAGCAGATTAATATCAGAGCAGTTGAAATGGTGAGAAATATCCGTGATTCACAGAAAATCCCGAATGCGGAAGTTATTTAATCCATGATCATCAGGTTCTGTTGACATTTTAGAATTATACTGATAAGTCAACTGGTTATGTCAGTAGAACCTAACTGCAGATAAAAAAATGCTTAACTCATTGTTTCAGCGGACATCTCAATGGTGCCCCTGAACTTTATGTTATGCTCTGCAATAAACAGAGACGGAGGAACTGATATGGCATACAGTGATTTTACTCTCAGTGAGATAAAAGAAAAATTTCAGATAGATGTAGAGGAAGAAACTGATATTTTTTCCAATATCGGAGAGGTGAAGATAAGCGGTTTTCTGAGTGAGACACTTAAAGAAAATATTCCGCTGGCTCTTGCCATACATACGGAAAAAGCACGATCCGAGATGATTGTGGCACCGGTTCTCATCGAACTCAGAAAAATACTGAATCACAGGATCAGTCTGTTCTCAGGCGTGGAATTCAATGTTGACAGAGAAAAAGGGCTGAACGGGCTCTGTGATTATATTATTTCCCTTTCAAAAGAACAGCTTTATATAAGTTCCCCTGTCATTTCGGTTGTCGAGGCAAAAAATGACAATATAAAATCCGGGCTGGCGCAGTGTGCCGCCGGAATGATAGCATCCCGGATATTCAACGGACAGAAAGGCAGCCGGATTGATAAAATATACGGCATTGTTACAACGGGAAGTATCTGGAAATTTCTGAAACTGGAAGAGAGACTATATATAGATGTAAGAGAATATTATATAGAACAGCTTGGTAAAATAATGGGTATTATGCTGCATATCATCAGTTTGGAGAGAGGCGAATCAGATTCTTAATAAAAAAACATGAGCTTACAATGCAGCACGTAGGTTGGGGTGAGCGGCAATGCCGTTAAGTTAAGACCTGACCCCCGACCCCTTCCCTTCAGGGAAGGGGAGACCTCATTCCGCTTTATTCCCCCCTTCCCTTTGGGAAGGGGGCAGGGGGTCAGGCTGGTTTATACCTTAACTTAATGGCATTGGGGGTGAGCGGAGCGAACCCCAACAGTTTATCTTCTTATTAACAAGTAACCCCATACTGTCGTGGTTCGGCTCCGCTCACTTTATTTGAAAGTTTACAGAATAAAAAAATCTTATGCCAAACCTGTCCCTTCAAAATCTGGTTAAAATTTATCGCGGCAGGCGGGTTGTCAATTCTGTCAATCTGAATGTAAAAAGCGGCTGTGTGGTCGGACTTCTGGGACCGAACGGGGCAGGTAAAACCACAACTTTCTATATGGCTGTCGGGATGGTAAAACCTGATGAGGGAAATGTTTTTCTTGACGATGAAGATATTTCAGATTACCCTATGTATCTGAGAGCGCGAAAAGGGGTCGGGTATCTTCCGCAGGAGACGTCAGTATTCAAAAAACTGACTGTTAAACAGAATGTTCTTGCAATTCTTGAATTTTTATCAGACGGAACAGACAGAACAAAATCAGAGATGGATAAACAGACAGGTATGCTTCTTGATGAATTAGGGATAAAACATCTTGCAGAGCAGAAAGCAGGTGTGCTTTCAGGAGGGGAGCGCAGGCGTCTTGAGATCAGCCGGGCTTTGGCGGCAAATCCCTCTTTTATTCTTCTTGATGAACCGTTTGCCGGTGTGGATCCTCTGGCGGTGATTGATATTAAAAATATTATCATGCATCTTAAATGGCGGAATATCGGAATCCTGATTTCAGATCACAATGTAAGAGAGACTCTTGGGGTCTGTGATACAGCTTATATACTGAATAACGGAGAGGTCATTGAATACGGATCCCCGGAACAGATTGCATCCAGCGAAACTGCCAGACGTATCTATCTGGGAAATGAATTTAAGTTATAATCAGCAGATCGAAAATCATTGTCAAACCTAACCCCCGTACCCTTCCCTGAAAGGAAGGGGAGACCTCATCCCCCTTTCATGCCCCCTTCCCCTCAGGGAAGGGGGCAGGCTTCGACATGAGACTTCGGCGTGAGCTCAGTCGAACGATCAGCCGAATGGGAGTTAGGTCAGGTGAGAGAAGAAGACGTTTTAATTTTCGATCTACTGATAATTGGGAATTGAAAATTGGAAATATTTTTATGGAATTAAAACAGCAAATCAGACTGACCCAGCAACTGGTAATGACTCCCCAGCTTCAGCAGGCAATAAAACTGTTACAGTTGTCCAGACTTGAGCTTATGGAATTAATCCGCCAGGAGATGACAGAAAATCCGGCTCTTGAAGAAGTTCAGGATATTATAAACGATGATCCGCCGGAAGAATATGATGATGAAACAATATCTGATGATGCTGCCCCGCAAAAAGAGGTAACTATAGAAGAGAATCTGAATAAAGATATTGACTGGAGCAATTATATTGATGAATACAATACTCCCGGTAAAATCAGTTTTGAAAGTGAAGAGAAAGATTCACCTAATTATGAGGCATTTATCGCCAACAAGGTATCTTTGAGCGATCATCTTCTCTGGCAGTTTATGATGGCATTTCCCACAGAAGAAGAGAAAAATATCGGAAATCTTATTATCGGAAATCTTAACAAAGACGGCTATCTGGAACTGTCAATTGAAGAACTTGCTCAGACCGGCAGTGTTGAATCCGAAAAAGTCAGACAGGTTTTATATTTATTACAGACATTTGATCCTGTGGGTGTCGCTGCCAGAGACTTAAAAGAGTGCCTTCTTATTCAGGCGAAATATCTTGGAATTGATGATCCTGTTGTTATTGATATTATAAAAAATCATCTTTCAGATATTGAAGAGCAGAATTACAAAGCTGTATCCAAAATATTGAAAAGAGATATAAATGAAATTGCTGTCGCGGTAGATGTGATAAGAGGAATGGAACCGAAGCCCGGGAGACGGTTTAATGATGAAAATCCGCAATATATCAGCGCAGATATTTATGTTTACAGAACAGATGACGATTTTGTGATAATGCTGAATGATGACGGAATGCCAAGACTCTGTATCAATTCTTTTTATCATAATACCGTCAACAAAAACGGGGATATGTCCGATCAGACAAAAGAATATATGCAGGAGAAGGTAAGATCCGCAACATGGCTTATCAAAAGTATTCAGCAGCGCCAGAAAACAATTTACAAAGTTATGGAGAGTATTTTAAAATTTCAGCGCGAATTTTTTGAAAAAGGGGTCAGTCATTTAAAACCTATGGTTTTAAGAGATGTGGCAATAGATATTGACATGCACGAATCTACTATCAGCCGGGTAACAAACAATAAATATGCTTATACGCCCCAGGGTATTTTTGAACTGAAATATTTTTTTAATACATCTATTAATCGGGTTCACGGAGGAACCGTGGCTTCGGTAAGTGTTCAGCAAAGGATAAAACAAATTGTGGAAGAAGAAGATCCGCAAAAACCTTTCAGTGATGATAAACTTACGGAAATTCTGAAAGAATATAATATTGACGTTGCGCGGAGAACGGTAGCTAAGTATCGGGAAATGTTAAAAATACCACCATCCAACAAACGCAGAAAATTTTAGGGAGGTCTTATACTATGCAAACATCTGTTACATTTAAGAATCTTGATTCATCAGAACCTTTGAAGGATTATGTAAGCGAGAAGCTGAACCGGTTTGACAAATTTCTCGATAATCCTGCGGAGGCAAATGTGGTTCTTTCTGTTGAAAAGCATCGGCATATCGCTGAAATCAATATCATAGGCGACCGGCTGAAGATAAACGGCAAAGAAGAGACAGACGGTATGTATGCCGCCATTGATATGGTTCTTGACAAACTTGAAAAACAGATAAAGAAAAACAAGCAGAAAATCAGAGATCGCAAGGGCGGAGCAAAGATTGCAGAGGATATGGCTGCGGAAGAAATGATTTCTCCGGGAGAGGATTTGCCGGATGAATCAGCAAGGCAGATTAAGATAAGGAATATTGAATATAAACCTATGGATGTGGAAGAGGCAATTATGCAGTTGGACCTTGTAAGCGATAATTTTCTTGTATTTACCAATTCAGTAACAGATCGCGTCAATGTTGTCTATCGCCGTAAAGACGGGCATTATGGTCTGGTTCAGCCAAACAGTTAAAATTGTAATCCACAATCATCCGGAGAAACGATCCGGAATTATGTAGTATGTAGGTCGGGTCAGCGCAGCGTAACCCTTCATAAAAGAAAGACGGCGGGTTACGCTGCGCTGACCCGCCCTACATTAATAAAAAAATTATGAAAATTCTTGATGTATTGCTGAAAGATGCAATGATTGACGATTTGAAATCCCGGGACAAAAAAGGGGTTATTGAAGAGCTTGTTATCTCTGTTTCCCGAATTTCAGGGGTAAACCGTGAAGAGCTTGTCCGGGTACTTATGGAGAGGGAACGTCTCGGAAGCACAGGTATAGGCGGCGGAATAGGAATTCCCCACGGTAAGATGAAAAACCTCGAATCCCTGTTCCTCAGTTTTGGGCTGAGTCGGAAAGGGGTTGATTTTGAATCTATAGACAACAAACCGACTCATATCTTTTTTCTGCTTGTAACTCCTGAAAATTCAACAGGTCTTCATTTAAAGCTGCTTGCCAGGATTTCCAGAATTTTAAAAAACGAACTGTTCAAAGAAAAGCTCTTAAATGCTGCGGACAGAGATGAGATATATAACATAATCAAAGAAGAGGATGAATCATTTTAATCTGAAAAACTAAGTTTTTCCAAAAAACTTAGTTTTTAAAACGGACAAAGATGAAAAATTGGGAAATAGCCATTATAACAGGTCTTTCAGGTTCAGGCAAAAGCACAGCAGTTGCCGCCTTTGAAGACGCAGGATTTTATTGCGTAGATAATATGCCTGTTGCGCTTCTTCCGAAATTTCTGGAACTGCCTATAGAGAGCAATTCTGAAATATCAGGGCTTGCTTTTGTAATGGATATGCGTGAAAAGAATTTTTTGTCCACCTGTGAATCGGTATTTGAATATCTGAGAAAAAAGGAGTATAAATTTGAAATCCTTTTTTTTGAAGCAGATGAAGATGTATTGGTGAAGCGTTACAGCCAGACCCGGAGACTTCATCCCCTTTCTCAAAATAACAAAGGTGTTTCAGAGGGTATCCGTATTGAGCGGGAACAATTGAAATCTCTGCGGAAAAAAGCAGACAGAATTATTGATACATCCCGTTATAATGTACATGAACTCAAAGCATTAATTCTTGATATGGTGCAGAAGATCAGGAAATTTGAACTTATGAGGATTCATGTCATGTCATTCGGTTTTAAATTCGGCGTTCCTTATGATGCTGATCTGATTATGGATGTCCGTTTTTTAGCAAACCCTTATTTTGTACCTGAACTTAAAAACCTGACCGGAGAGACTCAGGATGTTAAGAATTATGTTTCGGCACATGAAGAGACCCGCGTATTTTTGCAGAAATTTCTTGATTTGCTTGATTATTTAATCCCTTTGTATGAAAAAGAGGGAAAATCTTATTTAATTAAGCCGTCATTTTAAGCAAGGGCGAAGTGTTATGCCCGCATTCAACGCTAACCAGTTGCCGTGCGCAGCGCTACTCTATGCCGTAATCCTTCCACTTCCTGTCAACGAGATCAATAATCTCTTTCTCCATTTCCATCTTCTCGCCCCACTTGCGCGATACCTCTGGAGGCGTCTTGGCCGTGGCGTCGATGCCCATCTTGCTGCCCAGCGAATCGAGGGGGGAAGAGAAATCGAGGTAATCGATAGGCGTATTCTCGACGAGGAGGGTGTCGCGCTTCGGGTCGACCCTCGTTGAAATAGCCCAGATGACGTCGCTCCAGTTATGTACGTCTATGTCGTCGTCGACGACTATCACGTATTTTACGTACATGAACTGCTTCAGGACCCCCCATATCCCCATCATTAATCTCCGCGCGTGGCCGGGGTATTCTTTTTTTATGGATACGACGGCGATTCTATAGGATACGGCCTCCATGGGGAGGCTGAAGTCGACGACCTCAGGGAACTGGAGTTTCAGGGAGGGGAGATAAATCCTGTTGAGCGCCACGCCTATTATAGCGTCCTCCTTCGGAGGCCGTCCCGTTATTGTCGTAAGATAGAGCGGGTCCTTCCTGTGAGTCATGGCTTTAAGGTGAAATACCGGGAAAGGCTCCTGGGAGTTATAATATCCGGTATGGTCGCCGAAGGGGCCTTCAAGGGCGGTGTCATCGTGGCGTATCTCGCCTTCGAGGACGATCTCGGCCCCCGCCGGGACTTTCAATGGCACGGTCTTACAGTCGACAAGCTCTACGGCCTTTTTACGGAGTATCCCGGCGAAGTGAAATTCGCCGACGTCCTCGGGCACTGGCGTAACGCCCGCTATGATCGTGGCAGGGTCGCACCCGATCGCCACGGCAACTGGCATCGGTTTACCTTCCTTTTTCCAGAGCCGCTGATGCCTCGCGCCGCCCCTGTGCTTGAGCCATCTCATTATCGCCCGTTTTTCGTCGAGGTACTGCATCCTGTATACGCCTACGTTATAAGGGCCCCCTTCCGGGGATTGCGTTATCACAAGGGGCCACGTAATCAAGGGGGAAGCGTCCTTTGGCCAGCATTTTATGATGGGGATCATGGAGAGGTCCGCTTCAGCGGTATGCACGATCTCCTGGCACGGGCCGTTTCTCACGGTCTTCGGCCCCAGGGTCAGGACCTTGCCGAAAAAAGGGATTTTTTTAACCGCGTCCCAGATCCCTTCCGGGGGCTGGGGGCGCTGAAGGAGGGCGATAAATTCCCCTATCTTTTCAAGCTCATCATTCTCGACCCCCAGGCCCATGGCGACGCGGTCCTCAGAGCCGAAGAGGTTCGCGACAACGGGGATACTGTGCCCCTTTACTTTTTCAAAGAGAAGGGCCGGGCCGTTCTTTTTTACGAGCCTGTCCATTATCTCCGCTATCTCGAGGTTGGGGTCTACCTCGACGGAGACTCTCTTCAAAAGGTTTTTCTTTTCGAGCGCGGTCAGGAATTCTCTCAGGTCGTTATAGCTCATATGTTATCTAGGGTAATGCTCTTAAAATATAAAATCCACTATTATAAAGGCAAGGAAAACCCCGCCTATGATCACATTGTTGATGAACGCCCTGTACGCGCCGGCCCTCGTCGGGTTCTTCTTAAGCCCTGAGACGACGATAAGGAAGGATACGAAGCATAGCGCGAGGCCGAGGTGATAAAATCCCCCCATGCCGGCCGCGACCCCCGCCGCCGCGAGTATCACCGTAAGACCGACGTAAAGGAGGGTAAGGACGAGGTAGACCCTGTCCCCGAAGAGTATCGCGGTCGATTTGACCCCTATCTTCAGGTCGTCCTCCCTGTCCATGAGGGCGTAGATGGTGTCATAGGCGGTCGACCAGAATATGTTGGCCACGAATATAAGCTCTCCGGCGGCATCGATCCCCCCCCTTACCGCGGACCACGCCATTACCGCGCCCCAGCCGAAGGCTATGCCCAGGAACACCTGCGGAAGGTGGCTCACTCTTTTTACAAGGGGGTATACTACGGCGAGGAATATGCCGATGAAGGAAAGCATTATCGTAAAGGGGTTGAGGAAAAGGACAAGGGAAAAGGCGAGCGCGGAGAGGGCGAAAAACACAAAAACAGCCTCCTTTACATTGAGCCTTCCGCTTGCCAGGGGCCTGGTTTTTGTTCTTTCGACGTAACCGTCGAAGTTCCTGTCAGCGATGTCGTTGGCCGCGCACCCGGCGCTCCGCATGAGGAACGTCCCGAGTATAAATATCGTAAGGAGCTTAACCCCCGGCCAGCCCTCGGAGGCTATAAAAAGCGACCAGAGCGTGGGCCAGAGGACGAGTAGCGTCCCGTACTGCTTCGGGAGCCGAATGAGATCCGAGACGGCGCTAAGTTTTTTTGCGGAAAGGATATCTGCGCTCATTTTAATCCCGCCATACAGACGTAACACTTATAATAAATACAACGGAATAGATAATCCACTGTAGACAAGGGCGACGGCAACGCCTGTGACTAAACCAACGGCCGCGCACGGGCGATTGTTTAGCCGTCCATTTCGGCAAGGCGAAGTTTGACCCAGCCCGGTAGCCTTGCCAATTGCCGTGCGCAGCACCTCCGTCCTTACGCGCTCTTCACCGCGCCCCGAGGTGTATTTAAAGACAAATACAGGGCGTTAACCCTTTAAACCCCAGGCGCCGGGATTATCTCCGGGCTGAAGATTTCCATGAGCGCCGCCTTTATTACCCATTTCCCCGGCCCGTTCGAGCCCTCGAGTATGTACCTTCTTCCCATGAGAGGGGTCTTTTCGGGTATTGAGAAGCCTCTTGCGGCGCCTTTTGATTCGATTACCCCGGCCTCGAGCTTTTCCTTCGTAAAAAATATCTTTTTCGAGGCGAGGACCCTCCCGAGGGGCTCGTTAATGTTTTCTTCAAGGGTCTTGAGGAGCCCGTCCCTCATGCGGTCAAGGGGTATCAGTGTCCAGGCGTAGATGAGCCTTTTCCCGTTTACAGTAAGCCACACCTCGCGTTCCATCGACTTTTTCCCTGCCGGTTCATTGAGGTAGATGGCCGTTTCTTTAGAAAGCGGCGTAAACCCGGTGAAAATCACCTCAACCTCGACCCGCGAGCCGTAAAGGAGCTCGAGGTCAAGTGTCATGGAGCCGTCAGAAAAAAGAAGGAGCTTTTGATGAGGCAAAAGCCCGGACCGCGGACAGTCATACTTATCCGGCTTATCCGGCCCCTTCACCCCCTCCGTCCCCTCCGCCCCGAACCACCCTTTAAGAAGCGCGTACGGAAACTTCATATCTGTAACTGTTAAAATTATCACAGAGAAAGGGTTTGGTCAATAACGGTTTATGCGGTTTACCCGGCCTCAGGGCATCCAGGAAGCATAGGCGCTGGAGAACCCCGCCCGCGTCGTTATGCGCTTCCAC
>CAWEAR010000039.1:0-56716 GCA_963806835.1 uncultured delta proteobacterium | reverse complement strand
TTTTTCCGAAAGAACACTGTTTTTATAAACATCGGCAGAAAAGGGTTCGTATGAAATTACACTTACAGAAAATTCCGAATTATTATCAGCAATGTTGATTTCTTTCTTTAACAGACTGAGTTCATCTGACAGACTAAAAGAATAAATATTTTTACAGCACGGAATTACACATCCGTCATCCTTATTCTGAAAGAGGATCAAATAGTTTCTTGTACTGTTATCAGGAAGTTTTACCGAAATTACCATCTGAATATTTGTCCTTCCGGTAAGAGATTATTATAAACCAGAACATAATCTCGCTGCCTCAGTTATATTAACCGGAAAGGTCATATAAAAACATTCGCCGCTTTCCAATTCCTCAGTCATATCTTTTGTGAAAAAAGATTTGGGAACAGGTATATCCATCAGACCGGCTATATTCTGTCTCACTCCGTCAAACCTTGACAGATTATATATATTTTCTGTCGGCAGGGTGTTTTCCTGTGCATACAGATTGACCCATATAAAAGCAAGCGTAAAAGCAGTTATAATCACTGTAAAAATTCTTTTCATCATATAGCATCCCTTTCTTTTTAAGTCTGTATTTACCTTTAATATTTAACAAAAGTAAATGTATTATTGTTTATAGTCATCACACATCTTCCGGGACCGTTATCAAAAAGATATTTATCCACATCCCACCATTCAACTTCGTAGGGATTATTATAATAATCACTGGCAACAGATAATGTATAGTAACGATCCATTGACTCATAGCATATATTAAAATCATGCCAGAGATATTCACATTTTGTCAGATGAGGATAGGACTGATCCGGATATGGATAATGAAAAATAGCTGCCGATGTCGGATAATAGCAACGCAATTCGCCGCTCATTTTCTGAGTAACCCCGCTTGGTATATGATATATGCTTTTGATATCAATCCAACAAACCCAGTTTGTATAAGGATAACTATCCAACATCATAAGTGACTGTATTTTACCATGTGAATCCAGGCAACACTCCGCAAAGTTGTCATTAAACGATTTGTTATCAGAAGTTATCAAGTTATCAGAACTAAACGCCTGATTAACTTCCAATGGCAGTAACTTATCGTTTTCCCAGAATTCTCCTGTAAATGAAAAACTGCTGATTATATTTACAAAACATTTAAAATTTTCTTTATATTCAGGAGATTCTCTTTTTTTCAGAGCTATACTATGCAATTCCAACTCGTTCTTGAGGGAAATAAGCAATTCGGACTTTTCCCCGAATACAGCGATATAATTTCTGAAATGTTCTCCGGGAAATTCAATTGAAATTACAACAGGATAAGGCTTACCATCTTCAAGACTGTTTTTCAGAACAAGAACAGAATTTTTCACCTGCTTAATATCTACTGATATTACCGTATAATACTCTTTATGCCCAAGATAGAATGATGTTTTTTCAGTAAAAAATGCTTTGGGAATTGATATATTCATGGAACCAAGTATATCATGCTTTAATCCGTCAAATTCTCCCAAATCTTTGGGAAGACTTTTGTCAATAAACTCCTGAGCATATAAACATGTCAGGCTTACAAATACAATCATCAGGGTTACTGCCAGAAATGTTCCTTTTCTCATAAAATAAAAACTCCTTTTTTAAATGCAAATTCTATTAATTGCTAAATACATGATATTTAAAAATAACTGTTTGCCAACCTAAAATATCCTTGCTTACATTATACGATATATCATTATCACCTCCTTCAGATAGTATAATTACTTAAAAAATGGCATAATCAATAATTATGCCATTTTTTCACAGGCTAAATACTCATTCGCTTTTTATCAGCCAAACACTTGGTACATGAAACGGTAAATACGTTTCATGTTAAAAACCCTTAGGGTTTTTTTGGGGATTTTCCTGTATCTTGCTTCTGACAAGTACCTGATCCCCCCTGTCCTTGTCCGCCTCCCTGACCGCACCCTTTCCGCTGCCCTGACCTCCTCCGCAGCCTTTGCCGCCCTGAGATGCTCCTTGTCCCCCGCCTCCGCATGATCCTTTCTGATTACCTTTTGGCATAATCTTCTCCTTTTGTATTTTGGAAGATTCTTCTTTTCCAAATGTTTCAGTGAATCTGGTGCCTGCCCCTCTGTAACTCTGATTACGTTGTCGGCAACATCCGGGCATTAACAGCATAGGATTTGGCAATCTGTTATTAAGCCAGGCATCAATGACCTCCTCTGATTCACCGGCAATAAAGGGAATTATTCTGATTTTATATGCTGCAAGCATACCGGCAAGCATCCGTGATATAGCACCGCAAATCAGCATATCTACTTTTAAGTCAGCAAGTTTGCAGACACGGCATAAGGGATCGTCATCAGTAAAAATCTCTTCTGAATTTCCTGTAATAATTCCGTTTTCAATCTCCAGCAGAATAACTTGCCGGGATACATCAAAAACCGGTGAAATTCTTCCGTTCCAAACTGCAAGGGCTATTTTCATAGCCAATCTCCTCCCCGCTGAGAAGATTATATAAGCATAACCTGTGCCAATATGATTTTTTAAAATAGATTTTTTTTGTTAAGAGTTTCTGATATAAGGATAATAATAAAAAAGACGGCTTACAGTCCGTTCCGGTTTTAACCGTAAAAGTTGCATTTTAGGAACTGTTGGATGGATAAAAAGATGCAATAATGCGACAAAGGAAAAAAAGACTTCCTAAGTTTTAAAACTTAGGAAGTCTGAAAAATCTTACCTGTTTTTCCATTGATAGGAATGGGGAAATTTTGCTGTGTCTGATGAAGGAATCTCAGTATGGCAGATATTACACGCTGAAGAATGTTCAGGATTTGCTCCGCCATGTACTTGTGAAAACTGACTTATCTCACTCTCTTCACCTTTTGAACCCTCGTGGCATGTTCCGCAGCTTCCTATGCTCTTTCGGTTCATTCTGATAATATTCAAACCGGGTCGCCTGATAATTATCCGAATCCAGAGAGCTTGGGATCATGGCATGAGGACTTCCGTGACAGGTTGCACAGTATAAATTGCCGTGTCCTTTTGCATTTCTGTACAAAGTGCTTCCTGTATCCACCTGAGCAATGCTGCCTGAATGACATTTGGCGCATTTAGGTTCATTTATCCAGGGGGTTCTTGTTCCGTCAGATATGGAACTTGCTATTTCCGACATTGATCCGTGGCAATCCGTACATTTTCCATTGGCTGCGGTATGTGCTTTGCTTCTGTTGCACTGGGTCTTTTGTCCGGGATGACAGTCATAGCATGAAGCAGACTTTGAGGCATGGAAACCGTGAATTGCCTGTGAGAGATATTTCCCGGATGAACCGGCAGTTGAGCTGCCCAGTGCAGGGCTTCCATGACATTTTACACATAGAACAGGCATATCGGATGATAATGCGGTATTGTTTTCTTCATCATGGGTCTTTAAAATATTCTGAAATGTGTTGCTGCTCCCGTGACATTTGCTGCAGCTGATTTCATCAGAAGTCGGAACCGTGCATTTGGTCTGAGAAATAATATTCCCTGCGGAATTTTTAACGCGTATTTCACCAATCTGATAAGGATTCCAAGCTCCTGCATCATTCACCGGCGTTAACGGAATCCCATCCGCCTGAAAATGATCATTTGCCGGTGCCATTTTTCCGGACAGTCCGTTGTGAATATTCGGATCGTTTAAATTCAGTCCCTTGTCATGCTCTAACGTTACACCGAAGAGTTTCTGAACATTGTCCCAGAACTGCCCGTAATCTTTTTTTCCATAAGAATAAGTATTGTTCAGAATATTGTACTCCGCTGTAAGCCCGGTTGTCACGATTTCCGGGTATTTCCCTTTTTTAACGACCTGCGCCCATACAGTATTGTAAGGCGGCAATATCACTGCTGTGTTATAAGTCGGGTTTAAACAGTGCATTCCCAAATCATTCCATGCAAAAAGAACATATTCACCGCTCTCTGTATATGGCGGACTTATTCCGGCAGCCGTCTGAAGCGCATGAACTGCCTCTTCCAGCCCCTCTTTGCTATCTCCGTTTACATCAAAGACGTTTATGGCGTTTACAGGAACAGCCTCTGTCAGAAACAGGCTGATGACCGTAAAGAAAATCAGCATCATGACCTGTCTCACGTTATATCTCAAACGTTTCATTTTTTTCCTCCTTAATGTTAATTGACTTGACATCATAGCTATTTCTCTTATATATCATATTTTGAAATTTGGCAATTTAATATTAGATTCAGAATAGTAGTTGCAGGGCGGACTAAGCGGCAATTCCATTAAGTTAAGGGGCAGAGGAGTGCTAAACTTACAGTTTGGCACTCCGGATCAGATATAAAAAACATGATTATTCAAAATTATATTACTCAGGTCGGCAAAAGATTTCAGAGCGGCATATCCAAAGAACATGCTTACCGTGCTGATCTGGAATACCTGCTCCGCGCTGTTGCTCCTGATATTGAAGTTACCAACGAGCCGGTGAATGTAACGGAGTGCGGAAACCCGGATTTTGTGATTACCGGAGGGAATATTCCGGTCGGCTATATTGAAGCGAAAGATATTGGCAAAGACCTGAATTCAAAGCAGTATAAAGAGCAGTTCACCCGGTACCGCAAGGCGCTTGACAATCTGATTATCAGCGACTATCTGAATTTTCAGTTTTTTCAGAATGACCGGCTGGTAAATGAAATCCGCATTGCTGAAATCCGTGACGGGAAAATTTTTCCCCTGCCTGAAAATTTTGAATATTTCAGCAATCAGATCAGCGAGTTCTGTTCTTTTGCGGGGCAGACGGTAAAATCCGCACAAAAGCTGGCGGAGCTTATGGCAGGGAAAGCCCGTCTGTTGCAGAATATTCTTGAACATGCGGTTACGTCTGACGAGCAGACAGCCGAGAATACATCGCTCAGAGGGCAGATTCTCCGCGTTCCGAAGAGTGCTGATTCATGATATGACGCCAAAAGAATTCGCAGATATTTATGCGCAGACTCTTGCTTACGGAATGTTTGCAGCGCGGCTTTGCGATTCTGATGCAGAAAATTTTTCACGTCATAAAGCCGCTGAACTTATTCCCAAATCAAATCCGTTTCTGAGAAAGCTGTTTCAGTATATTGCCGGATATGATATTGATGAACGTATCCGACCTGTTGTTGACAACCTTGCGGATCTTTTCCGGGCGGCGGATCTGAAAGAGATTATGCAAAATTTCGGGGCAGCATCTCAGCAGAATGATCCCGTGATTCATTTTTATGAAACATTTCTTGCTGAATATGATCCGAAACTGCGTAAAAGCCGCGGAGTCTGGTTTACGCCTGAGCCGGTTGTCAGATTTATTGTCCGGGCGGCGGATGATATTCTGAAAAACGAATTCGGGCTTGCTCAAGGGCTGGCGGATAATTCAAAAATCAGGATAAAAATCGCGGGTCAGGAGCCTGATAAGCGTTCAAAATCAGGGTATAAACAGACTGAAAAACAGGTGCATCGTGTTCAGATTCTTGATCCTGCCTGCGGAACAGGCACGTTTCTTGCTGAGGTGATAAAGCAGATTTATAATTCCAGATTCAAAGCAATGCAGGGGATCTGGAGCAGTTACGTTGAGAATGATCTGATTCCGCGTCTGAACGGATTTGAGCTGCTGATGGCGTCTTATGCAATGGCACATCTGAAGCTGGATCTGCTGCTCCGTGAGACCGGATTCCGAACTGGAAAAGCCCCGGCGTTTTCATGTGTATCTTACCAATTCCCTTGAAGAGCATCATCATGATACCGGCACGCTTTTCGCACAGTGGCTTTCTGATGAGGCAAACGAGGCAAATCATATCAAGCGGGATACGCCGGTGATGGTGGTAATCGGAAATCCGCCGTACAGCGGTCATTCCGCCAACAAAGGAGAGTGGATGGAAAAACTGCTTGATGATTACAAACAGGAGCCTGGCGGCGGAAAATTACAGGAAAAAAATCCCAAATGGCTTAATGACGATTATGTGAAATTTATCCGTTACGGTGAATATTTTATTGAGAAAAACGGGGAAGGGATACTTGCATATATCAATAATCACAGCTTTTTAGATAATCCGACTTTTCGGGGAATGAGATGGCACCTGCTTAATACTTTTGATAAAATTTATATTCTTGATCTTCATGGCAATTCAAAGAAAAAAGAGATATGTCCGGACGGTTCAGCGGATAAAAATGTCTTTGATATTCAGCAGGGTGTGTCAGTCAATCTATTTGTGAAAACAGGGAAAAAGAAAAAAGACGGATTGGCAAAGGTTTTTCACTCCGATTTATTCGGAGAGCGTGATTTCAAATATGATTATCTGTCAGAAAATAATATAAAAACAGCCTGTTTTACAGAGATAGAACTGCATAATCCTTATTATTTCTTTGTTCAGAAAGATTTTGCAACTAAAACTGAATATGATAAAGGTTTTCCGATAAATGAACTTTTTCAGATCAGTTCAGTCGGGATTGTTACATCAAGAGATGCTTTTGTTACTGATATTGATAAAAAAGAGCTTGAAAATAGAATAAAAGATTTTTTCATATCTGAGAAAAAGGATTTGGAAAGGAAATACTATTTGAAAGAGAACAAATCATGGAAAATTGAAAAGGTCAAAAATAATTCAAAACATTTCTCACATGAATTTGTTCAGAAATTATCTTATAGACCTTTTGAAAACAGATATTTATACTATGATCCGAATTTTATTGAACGATCAAGAAGTGAAGTCATGCAGCATTTTCTCAAAGGCGGGAATGTGGGGCTGATGTTATGCAGACAATTCAAGTCATTTGAAGAATATCACCATGTTTTCATTACACAAAATATTTTTGAATCTTCTCTGGTTTCAAATAAAACAAGTGAAATCAGTTACGGTTTTCCTCTCTATATTTACCCCAAAACCGATGGACAACAAATTATAGACAGCAAACAGCAGGAACGCACTCCCAATCTGAACATGAAAATCGTTCAGCAGATAGCTGATAAACTTGGCTTAACCTTTGCTCCTGAAGAGTTCTGCACCGACCTAACCCCCGACCCCTTCCCAAAGGGAAGGGGAGAAGATGAACTCCCCCCTTCCCTTTGGGAAGGGGGGCAGGGGGGGTTAGGTTCAGCGGAATTTTTCTCACCCCTTATAGACAGCAAACAGCAGGAACGCACCCCCAACCTGAACATGAAAATCGTTCAGCAGATAGCTGATAAACTTGGCTTAACCTTTGCTCCTGAAGAGTTCTGCACCGACCTAACCCCCGACCCCTTCCCAAAGGGAAGGGGAGAAGATGAACTCCCCCCTTCCCTTTGGGAAGGGGGGCAGGGGGGGTTAGGTTCAGCGGAATTTTTCTCACCCCTTGATATTCTTGACTATATTTATGCCGTGCTTCATTCACCCGCATACCGCGAAAAATACAGAGAATTTCTGAAAATAGATTTCCCCCGCGTACCATATCCCCAAAATGCAGAAACATTCTGGCAGCTCATTAAACTCGGCAAAGAAATGCGCACCATTCATCTGCTTGAAAATCCGATTGTAGAACAATATATTACAACATATCCGCAAAACGGAAACAACATTGTTACCCGTAAAATCAGCAAAAAAGATTTTGAGATCACGGACAAAGAGAATCAGACAGGTCGGGTATGGATAAATGATCAGCAGTATTTTGACAATGTTCCGAATACCGCATGGGAATTTTACATCGGCGGGTATCAGCCTGCTCAGAAATGGCTTAAAGACCGGCACGGCAGAACCCTCTCCTTTGATGATATTCTGCATTATCAGAAGATTATCAAGGCATTGACAGAGACGGATCGCATTATGAAGGAGATAGACAGCTCCGTAGGAGCGTTATATTTGTAGCACTCTGTGATAATTTTACAGAGCCTTCTGATGAAGAGAAATACCTTTTTGAGCTTATCAATATATACAGAGAATATAACTGATTATCCCCGATAAAATTATCCAAATCCCTTACTCACGTGGCAAAAACGCATGTAAAAGACCTTGAAAAATATCCCCCGACAGGATATTGTAACGGACATTCATGGTCTTCATGCTGTTACACGGATGAAAAGTTTACTTAGCCTCTTTGCGTCTTATACCAAGTCGCTTATGAAACTACAAGATGCCCGACTATTCCGAAGACCTACGGGGTTTCCAAAACCCCGTAGGTCTTTGAATATTTCAATTGCGATTTGGTATTAGTGTCTTTGTGTTTTTTACCGCAAAGACACTAAGACACTAGAAACACTAAGTCACGGTTAATCAAGATAAAAAAATTATGAACAACAATATATCATCAAAACCATTTTACGAAATAAGGATGACTGTTCCGTTTTATGATCTTGATCCTATGCAGATTGTATGGCATGGGAATTATTTCAAATATTTTGATACAGCCCGGAACGGACTGTTTGAACATCTCGGTATAAAATTATATGATCTTTACACAAAAGGAAAATATGCTTTTCCCCTTATCAGAACCTCAACAAAGCATATCTATCCTTTGAGATTTCAGGATGAATTTATTTGCAGAGCAACTTTGGGGACTGTGGATATTAAGATTGAGACCGATTTTGAAATCCGGCTAGTAAAAGATAATACCCTGTGTGTAAAAGGAAAAAGTGAACAGGTGGTTCTTAAATTGCCGGAAATGGAGACTATGTTAAGATTGCCTGATGAAATCCGTGCGGCATTGATGCAAAATGAATTATAAAAAAAGTTTGCAGTACCGCCTTTAGGAGGTTACTGTGATATCATAGAATAAGATTTACCGCCTAAAGGCGGTACTGCAAACTTTTTCAATCTTCGGAGTAAAATTTATAAATGGATCCGAATTTAAAAAACGCATTTATCAGAGGCGTGGAGCGTCTCTCTGCATGGAGAGAGCTTTTAGATAATATCAACGTCTTTCCTGTGGCAGACAAAGATACCGGGCGGAATCTTATTATCACTCTTGCCCCTCTGATGCAACTGAATAACAACAAAAATGACATGATACACAGGCTTCTTATGTCAGCCCGCGGCAACTCCGGGAATATTGCCGCCTCTTTTTTTTCCGGCTTTTTATCAGCAGATTCTTTAAATACGCTCTCTCAGGCTGCTGTAATGGGAAGAGACCGCGGATGGAAATCGGTCGCTGAGCCGAAATCAGGAACCATTCTTACGCTCTTTGATGCGCTGGCGGAAAGTCTGAACGGTTATCCGACAGAAGAGGATTTTGAAATAATTATAAGCCATCTTGAGAAGGCAGTCCGTTCAACCTCTGAAACTCTTCCTCAGATGAAGAATGCAAATGTAGTAGATTCAGGTGCCTTAGGAATGTTCATCTATCTGGAGACATTCTTGAAAGAGCTTATCCTTCAGTCCGATAATTTTAAGCCTGTAACAGAGCGGTTTCACGGGATGCTTTCTGTTTCATCAGATTTCAGAGATAAAAGAGAAGAAGGATACTGTGTTAATGTTGCTTTCCGTCTTCATGAAAATAATGATGAGATTATCAGAAAAATTCCTGAATATGGCAAAGATGCTGTTATCTCTTCTCACGGGGATTGTCTGAAAATTCACCTTCATACAGATAATAAAGATAAAATCAGAGAAGAATTTGAATCAGCCGGTACAATATTGCAATGGTCAGATGAGCGTATTGAGTATCAGACAAAATTTTATGAGTCCAATACCAAAAAGCATATCCATATAATGACAGATGGCGCAGGCTCTGTTACCCGTGAAGATTGTGACAAATGGGAAATCACTCTGCTTGACAGTTATATTACAATCGGGGATACTTCTTTTCCTGAGACTTTTTTAACCCCTTCGGAACTGTATAAATCTATGAAAAAAGGAATAAAAGTATCAACATCTCAGGCATCTTTGTTTGAACGTCATCAGCATTATGAAACTCTTTACAGCCAGTATCAGAATTTGTTATATATTTGCGTCGGCTCTGTTTTTACAGGAAATTATCGGGTTGCAGCAGAGTGGAAAGCAAGAAATGACAAGGCAGATCGCATGAAGATCATTGATACCGGAGCAGCCTCAGGACGGCTTGGAATAATTGCGATTGCAACCGCCCGGTATGCTTCAAAAACAGATGATTTTAATTCTGTAATAAAATTTGCGGAAAAAGCAGTTGAGCAGAGTGAGGAATATCTTTTTCTGGATAAGCTGAAATATCTGGCAGCAGGGGGAAGATTATCAAAAACCGGCGCGTTTATCGGAGATGTGCTGAATATGAAGCCGGTTATCAGCCCTACAGCGGAGCGGTGCAAAAAAAGCCGGTATGGTCAGAAATCAGAGATGATCAGTTGAAATTTGCCCTTGAGAAACTGAAAAACCGCTTTGAAAAAGATTCAACACCCTTTATTATGCTTGAATATTCTGATAATCAGTTTTGGATCAGCAATGATATTCAGGAGAAAATAAAAACGGAATATCCGTTTGCAGAGGTCATTTTACACCCCTTATCCCTGACTTCGGGCGCTCACATGGGACCCGGTACATGGGGGATTGCATTTATCAGGTCAGATGTCAAACGGCAGGAAGCAGGGGTCAGGAGTTAATTCTGTATCAGTTTTGACTGGTTGAATTTTTCATTAAAATTATATGATAAAACAGGGAAAGAATCTTTTTTTCAAAGTATTGCCAATATTATTTCTGATACTGTTTCAGACAGCTTCTGTATTTGGGGAAGATATTAAAATAATTAAAATTGCTACGCCGCAGTGGGAAGGACAGACAAATGAAGACGGAACCGGCTTGTTTTTTGAAATTGTCCGCAGTATATATGAGCCTGTCGGCATAAAAATGGAGTTCAATTTTGTTCCATGGAAACGCGCTGAATATATGATAGAATCAGGCAAAGCTGACGCCATACTGGACACTTATCGTGAGAATATCAGTAGAAAGATGATTATTCCTAAATATCCGATGGTTAAAGAATATAATGTTGCGGTATTCAAAAAAGATAAAATAAAAAAATGGGAAGACGTAAAATCGCTTGACGGACTACGTTTATTGTGGATTCGCGGCTATGACTTTCATAAAAACCCGCTTATGAAAGATATGAATCTGAAATGGGAAGAAATAGATGACTATGAAACAGCATGGAAGATGCTGAATATGGACCGAACCGATGCTTACCTTGATGCGTTCACTGATGTTCTTAATTTTATCAGGAAAAATAAAGTTGATATGACACCTTACCGGATGGAATTCATCTTTGGCGAAAATGGATACGTGGCTTTTTCAAAATCTGAAAAATCTGAAAAACTGATTGCAATTTATGATAAAAGAATAATAGAACTCTTCAAATCAGGTGAATTGAAAAATATTTTTAAGAAGTGGGATTATCCGTTCCCGGCTGATATTTGGAGCAAAGAGGAATAAGGATGCTGAATCTGCACCTGCTGAATTTATGAGAAAAATGTTTATTACTTTTGAAGGAATAGAAGGCTCGGGGAAAACAACCCAGATCAAGTATCTTGCGGATTATTTATCCTCAAAAGGATATGACTGCATTATGACCCGTGAGCCGGGCAGCACAAATATCGGAAAAAAGATACGTGGAATCCTTCTTGATCCTGAAAATAATGATCTTGATCCCGTAGCAGAGCTTCTTTTATATATGGCGGATCGTATTCAGCATGTAAAACAAATGATTATCCCTGCTTTACATGAAGGAAAAACAGTTTTATGCGACAGATACACTGATTCAACGCTTGTTTATCAGGGATTTGCAAGAGGGCTTGATATTGAACTGATAAAAAAACTGCATTCTCTACTGATAAATGACTTAAAACCTGATATAACATTTCTCTTTGATCTCCCTCCTGAAACCGGCTTATCCCGCGCATGGAAACAGATAAAAAACGGAGCAAGATCAGAACTTGAGACCCGGTTTGAAAAAGAGAAACTGGCATTTCATGAAAAAGTAAGAAGCGGTTATCTGGAGCTTGCCCGCCTTGAGCCTGAGCGGTTCAGGGTTATCAATGCTTTACCGGATGAAAACCGGGTGATGAACGAGGTAATTAAAACCCTTATGGTTTTTTAAATCCTTAGTACATGAATAATAAACTTAGCAGGTTGTCAAAAAAGTTTCTTTAATTTTTACCGCAAAGATCGCAAATGTATGTATCTCTTTATCTTAGCGTACTTTGCGGAACCTTTGCACCCTTTGCGGTTAAAAAAGAATATAAAAAATTTGATTTCTTGTAAGCGGTGAAATTACCGTTTCGTTTAATTGAGATTTTATGAAAGAAAAACAATATGTCTGATACAATAAGAGCATTCATAGCCATAGAGCTTCCTGAAAAGATTATTTCCCATATCAGAACAGTTCAGGACGGGATAAAATCCTGCAATGTTAACGCTGGCTGGGTTAATCCCAAGAATATTCATCTCACCCTTAAATTTTTAGGAAATATCAATATTCAAGATACGGAAAAGATCGCCTGTGCAATGAATGAAGCAGTTAAAGAGTCTCTTATTACTCAGGGGAATCAGCATATCTCTCTTTCAGCAAAAGGGATCAGTGTATTTCCGAATATAAAAAAAGCCCGTGTAATATGGATCGGACTCAAGGGAGATACATTCCGGCTTATCGGCTTGCAGAAAATTCTGGATAACCATCTTGAAAAAAGCGGATTTCCAAAAGAAGAGAGAGACTTCAAGGCACATTTGACACTTGCACGGATAAAGGATAAGATTGACCCTGAAAAACTTGCCGAAGCAATGAAGAGATTCGGCGAAACCGAGTCAGATACATTTGAGGCGGATAAGATAATCCTGTTTAAAAGTGATCTGAAGCCCGGCGGGGCGGTTTATACAAAGCTGGCTGAAATTCTTCCGGCTGGCAAATAATGTAGTGGCTACCCTGTGCAAAATGGGCAACCACAGGGATTTGCCCCTACAGTGAAAACAGGTAATTTAAATGACAGAAAAAAATAATATTGAAATCATAACTACAGTAAAAGCAATGCAGGCGAGCAGCGATCAACTTCGCCGTGAAGGAAAAATCATATCGTTTGTTCCGACCATGGGCTTTCTTCATGAAGGGCATCTCTCCCTTATCAAAGAGGGAAAAAAACGCGGGGACTGCGTGGTAATGAGCATCTTTGTCAATCCCACCCAGTTTGGTCCCGGAGAGGATTTTGAAGCATATCCGAGAAATTTTGAAAGAGACTGTACTCTTGCACAAAGCGCAGGAGCAGATATTATTTTCGCGCCTGATAAAAAAGAGCTGTACAGCTCAGAATATCAGACATACATTCAGTTGGAAAGACTGCCGAATCATCTCTGCGGAATCTCCAGACCCGTTCATTTCAGAGGGGTTGCAACAGTTGTTACCAAACTCTTTAACATTGTCAAACCTCATATTGCTATTTTCGGTAAAAAGGATTATCAGCAGCTGACGGTTATTCGTCAGATGGTGCATGACCTGAATTTTGATATTGAAATTACAGGTGCGCCGATTGTCAGAGAGAATGACGGGCTTGCCATGAGTTCACGAAATACTTATCTTACATCGGAGCAGAGGGAATCCGCTCTTTCGCTTTACAAATCCCTGCAAAAAGCAGAGGAACTTGTCAAAAGCGGTATAAGCAATGCAAAGCAGATCATTGATGCAGCAGCAGAGTTGATAACATCTTATCCTGAAACCTCAATTGATTACATCTCCATCTGTGATCCCGAAACCCTTGCTGACATGAATACCATAGATAAACCTGCTTTGATGGCGATTGCCGTCAAGGTCGGGAAAACCCGGTTGATAGATAATAAAACAGTGAACAGTGATAACTGTTCACTGTTTACTGATCACTGATCACTGTTTTAAAGGAGAATTTTATGACCAACGAAAAATATTTTTTTACGTCTGAATCTGTAACTGAAGGGCATCCTGATAAGGTTGCCGATGCTATATCCGATTCTATTCTTGATGCTATAATGGCGCAGGATAAAAGATGCCGGGTCGCTTGTGAGACCCTTGTTACCACAGGGCTTGCATTTATTGCCGGAGAGATAACCACTGACTGCTATGTTGATATGCCGCAGGTGGTGCGTAATACCATCCGTGACATCGGATACCATTCATCGCAGATGGGCTTTGACTGGCAAACCTGCTCTGTTATTACAAGTATCGGGCATCAGTCCCCTGATATTGCAATCGGAGTAAATGCTGCACCTGATAAGGATCAGGGCGCAGGGGATCAGGGGCTTATGTTCGGATTTGCCACAGATGAAACCCCTGAATTAATGCCTATGCCGATTACATTTGCCCATAAACTGTGCCAGCGTCTTTCTATAGTGAGAAAGAACGGTGCGCTCGATTTTCTGCGACCTGACGGTAAATCTCAGGTAACAATTGAATATGAAAACGGAGCTCCGAAAAGGGTTGATACAGTTGTTATTGCGGCCCAGCATAAACCTGATATTACCCACGAAGAGTTACAGGAAGCAATTATTGAGGAGGTAATCAAAAAGGTTATTCCGAGAGATATGATAGACGGGGATACCAAGTATTTTATCAATGCTACCGGCAGATTTGTTATCGGCGGACCCATGGGGGACTGCGGACTTACCGGAAGAAAGATTATTGTTGATACTTACGGAGGGCAGGGGCATCATGGCGGCGGCGGCTTTTCAGGAAAAGACCCTTCCAAAGTGGATCGCAGCGGCTCTTACATGGCACGGCATATTGCCAAGAATATTGTGGCAGCCGGCATTTCAAAAAAATGCGGAGTTCAGATTGCTTATGTAATCGGTGTGGCAAGACCTGTATCTGTATTAGTAGATCTGATGGGAACAGGTGTTGTACCTCAGAAAGCAATCGGAGATATTGTCAATGAAGTATTTGATTTAAGACCTGCTGCAATTATCGAATATTTAGACCTTCTGCGTCCGATATACAGAAAAACATCGGCTTATGGTCATTTTGGAAGAAACGAACCGGAATTTTCATGGGAAAAGACCAATATGGCAAATGTTCTGAGAGAAAAAGCAGGTCTGTAAAAATAAGAAAAACCCTAATGGCTTCTGAAACGGTTCGACGGTTCGACTGAGCTCACCGAAGTCTGAGCTCACCGAAGTCCCTTAGGGTTTTAATCGGGAGATAAAAAATATATAATGAATTATGATATTAAAGATATAAATCTGGCTAAGGACGGCGCGCTCCGTATTGAGTGGGCAAATCAGAATATGCCGGTTTTAAACCGGATACAAAAAAGATTTGAAAAAGAGAAACCGTTAAAAGGTATATCAGTTGCAGCCTGTCTGCATGTTACAACAGAGACCGCTTCCCTGATGAAGACTCTGAAAGCAGGGGGGGCATCTCTTTTTCTCTGCGCTTCCAATCCGCTGAGTACACAGGATGATGTGGCAGCCTCTCTGGTAAAGCATGATGAAATACCTGTTTTTGCTATCAAAGGAGAGGATAACAAAACCTATTATAAACATATCAATGCAGTTTTGGACAGCAAACCTCAATATACAATGGATGACGGTGCTGATCTGGTATCTACCCTTCATTCAGAGCGCACAGAACTGCTTGAATTTGTCAAAGGCGGAACCGAAGAGACCACTACCGGAATCATCCGCTTAAAAAGCATGGCAGCAGACGGGGTATTAAAATACCCGATTATCGCAGTAAATGACGCCAAGACAAAGCATCTTTTTGACAACCGCTACGGCACAGGACAGAGTACCATGGACGGAATCATCCGGGCAACAAACCGCCTTATTGCCGGAACCAACTTTGTTGTATGCGGTTATGGATGGTGCGGCAGAGGTCTTGCTATCCGCGCAAGGGGAATGGGTGCGCATGTTATTGTTACCGAAGTGGATCCCACAGCGGCTCTGGAAGCGGTAATGGACGGATTTCAAGTCATGACAATTGAAGAGGCTGCAAAGATCGGCAACTTTTTCTGTACTGTTACCGGCAATATCAAGGTTATCCGTCAGGAGCATTTCAACATCATGAAAGACGGAGCAATTGTCGCCAATTCCGGTCATTTTAATGTGGAGCTTGATCTTGAGGCGCTGAAAAGCATTTCAAAGACCATAAGACTTATCAGACCCTTTGTGGAAGAACACACCCTTGAAGATGGCAAACGTATCAATGTACTGGGTGAAGGGCGACTGATAAATCTTGCCGCCGCAGAGGGTCATCCATCCAGTGTTATGGATATGAGCTTTGCAAATCAGGCGTTGGGGATTGAATATATGGTAAAAAAAGGTAAAGATTTTAAAAAGACTGTTTACCCGGTTCCTGAAGAGATAGACAAAGCAATTGCCAAAGAAAAGCTCGCGGCAATGGGGATTCAGATTGACCTGCTTACCGATGAGCAGTCGAAATATCTTGCCTCGTGGAATATGGGGACTTAAAAAATAATAAGAATTTCAAAAAACTTGGTTTCATGCCTGATAAAAAAGACCTGCGGAGACTTCGGCGTAAGCTCAGTCGAACCGTTTTAGAAACGGTTCGACTGAGTGTTCGACTGAGTGTTCGACTGAGCTTACGCCGAAGTCTCCGCAGGTCTTTATTTTATCCCATTGAAAAACATCTGATTTTTAGGACGTACCTTCATAACCCGTACAGGACAGGCAGGAATACAAAGTTCACACAGACTGCATTTTTTCTGATCATAAACAACAGTCATTTCAGGACGCTGAATCGCCAATGCTCCCGTGGGGCATACTGCTGTACATGCTCCGCAATGAGTGCATCGTTCATTGTCCCGCTTCATCTCCTGCTCTGCATTCTGAACAAGAACCCCCTGTTCTTTAAGGTATTTCACTCCCTGTTTAAAGTTCTTTTTATCCCCTGAAAGATCGAGAACCAATACCCCTTCTTTTCTTGGATAAACAGTTGCATTAAGAATATTGAAAGTAAGATCATATTCTCTTACAAGATGACAGACCAGCGGTTTATGAACCACACTCTTTGGAAACCGCAGAATAAGAATTTTTGAATACACAAAACCCTCCAGAATTTATTCTTTTTACCACAATGGGGTGAGCAAAGCGAACCCCGACATTTTCAGTTTATTGTTATCAGACGGTTTGTATTTGTCGGGGTTCATTTCATTCACCCCAACTTACTACTGAGCTATATACCGCAGGATATAAGCCGCCTCATGCAGCCCGATCTTCAAATCACCGTTTACATCAGCGCCTATATTCACATAATCAGTTGAAATACCGGCAAGAATCTTCAGAACAATAATCGCATCCGTCAAATTGACATATCCGTCATTATTCACATCCCCTTCTTTTACCTCGCCTACAGTAAGATAAAGCTCCTTTGTTACCGATGAATTGACGGCAAGGCTACCGTCATTTACCGTTATTCTGATAACTGCAATCCCCGCCCTGTTATTTGCCGGAGTAATGGTCAGCGTATAATTATTACATTCCAAATCAGCACATTCCGCTTTAAGATTACTTGCCGGAACCAGCACCGGATCAGATGATGCTGCTGTTACTTTAATATTTTTTGAAACAGTCTCAACATCACTGACAGAGAAATCAATGATAAGCGGCTGATTTTCATCGGTCTGCATCTTCTCAGGAATACCGTATATCTCCGGCGGATCATTTTCCGAAAGCACCCTTACCGTAAATTCTGCTGTTGTGTTCAGTACACTGTCGCTTGCCATTATACTTATCTTTCCGTCTCCTGATTTATTTGCTGCCGGAATAATGCTCAATATCCATGTATCAGCGGTCGCCCCTTTAGTCAACGTAATATTTGTATCAGGGAACAGGTCTGTCCGCAATGATTGAACACCTACAACCAGTTCATCACTTGGACTTTCAGCATCTGTTACCTGAAATTCAAAATTCAGCGTCTCATCCTCTTTCATAATCCGGGGACTGACAATCCCTATAATCTCCGGTGCCGTCTGCCGGGCAAAGGAATCAGCGGATTCACCTTCAGAGTAAATGAAGCAATAGCGGTTTCACCGCTTCCATCATCCGCAGTTACCTCAATTGTTGCATTTCCCGATTTGTTATTAGGCGTAATTATAATGATTCTGTTTGCACCTGTTCCGCTTACGCTTATATCCCCTACTACCCGGTTGAAATCTGCCGTTACATACGCTTTTACCAGGACATTATCTATTGCGGTATCCGGATCTGAAACTGTTACATTCACTTTTAATTCAACCCCCTCCTCAGTGATTCTGGGACTGGAGATCGGCGTAATCACCGGCGCATCAGGAACTGATATGACCGTAAGGGTAAATTCCGTTGAATCAGAATAGGCACCGTCACTCACAGAGAGACTTATCTTGACATCTCCATAAAGATTCGGGGCAGGAGTTATCTTTAAGGTACGGCTTGCCCCTGTTCCTGCGATTACCAGATTTCCGTTCGGAACCAGAGAAGTATTTGAGGATGCCGCTGTTATTTTAAGACTGTCCAATGGCGTATCAGAATCATCAACTGAGAAAAGAATCTCCGCCGCTGCATCTTCATTGGTACTCAAATCAAAAACCTCTGAAATCACAGGCGCGCTCGGCATTTCATTAACCGCCAGAATAAAAGACTTTTCCGCATCCGCCAGTCCGTCACTCACTTTGACCTTTATAGTAGAGTCACCGGACTGCCCTGCAACCGGAGTAAGTTTAAGTATCAGATTCTTAGTAACTCCAGACGACACAGATAAAGTAGCAAGCGGACCTGACGGAGTTTCATTTCCGTCAATCAGATTTATATTTGCATAAGCATTGGGAACAAGAGCAGCATTGGATGATGTAACAGTAATATCCAATGCTCCGCCGTCAGCATCGCTCATCATCAGGGTTATCTCTTTGGGATCATCCCCTTCATTCATAACCTGAGTCTGAATAGTATTCAGTACAGGCGCGGCATTTACCAGATTATTCACCCTGAAAAGAAATGTTTTTTCTCCTGTAGAAGTACCGTCATTTGCTTTAATGGTAATAGCAGAAGTCCCGGAAACTCCGGTTCCCGGTGTCAGAGAAAGATTCAGAGTCTTTTCTTCGTCAGGGTTAAGAGTTTCAATCACATACTCACTCCCCTGACCTGATATATCTATATGAGTATTGTTATTCGGAACAACAGCCCCGTCTGATGAACTGACAGATACAGGAATATCGCTTCCTCCGTCAGGATCGCTCACAGTAAAAGAGATATTATTTACTGCTGTATTCTGTTCCGTATTCAGGTTTCTGATACCTGAGATAACAGGAGCATCATTTACCGGCTCAATCTTTAACTGAAATGTTTTTGTATCTTCAAGAATATCATCCTTCATTACATTCACTTCAATATCAGCAGTTCCGAAAGCATTGGCACCGGGCGTTATAACCAGTTTGAAATCTGATGTTCCGGGTAATGCCGGAATTGTTGCAACACGGTAATCTCCGAATCCGTCAATATTCAGATTATCATTCGGAACTTTATCCGGATCCTGTGAAACAGCGGAAATAACAACTTTCCCGCCTTCTGCATCACTTACGGAAAATGATACTGTCAATGCTGTATCTTCTTTTACTGTCTGATTAGGAATGTCAGAGATTACAGCCGTATCATTTACCGGCTCGATCCTGACAAGGAAAGTTTTGACAACCTTGTTTGAACCCTCTTCCACAGTGACCGTTATTGTTGATGTTCCTGAGATATTCTCTTTTGGAAATACAGCAAGCTCAACAGTATTTGTTACCCCGCCTGAGTTTCAAGCATATATTCTTTTCCGAATCCGTTTATGCTTATATGAGTATTATCATCAGGAATAACTCCGGCATTTGAAGATGCGGCTGTTATTTTTAATGAACCCCCTTCTGTATCGTTTACAGTAAATTTAATATTCAGGGGAGTATCTTCAGACATCACCTGATTTCCTATATCTGAAACAGTCGGCGGAATATTCTGATCATTCATAAGAAAGAACCGGGTGCTGCTGTCTGATCCCCGTCTTTTACCGTGATTTCAATCTCTGCTCTTCCATATACACCTGAAGCCGGGGTAAGTGTCAGCTTAAACTGGGAAGAGGGAAGCGTGGCAGTTCTTTCCCTTCCGAACCCGTCAAGATTTATATTATAATCATTGTCCGGGACAAGTGAATCATCTCCGAGTGAATGAACAGAAACTGTTACGCTCCCTCCTTCTTTGTCACTGACTATAAAAGAGACATCTTTGGGTGTATCATCGCTTGTGCTTTGATTCGGAATCCCGGAAATCACAGGAGCATCATTTACCGGAGTCACATTTACATAGAATATCTTTGTCGGCGGACTTACCTCACCGTCTTCAACTTTGACTGTTATCTCTGCCATGCCTGTTTCATCTGCTGTTGGAATCAGCAAAAGAGTCAGATTTACAGGCGATCCGTTCCCCGGCACCTCCGCAAGATAGTAATTTGCAAAATCACTGATAATAATATGGGATGAATCATTTGGTATCAGCTTGGTATTGCTTGATGTTACTGACACCTTCATGGTTCCGCCTTCTGTATCGCTCAGGCTGAAAGGAATCTCTACAGATTTATCCTCTTCCAGATTCCAGTTTCCTATTTCAGAAATTACAGGGGCTGTATTTACACTGTCAACCAGCAGCAGAAAGGATTTCTGAGATTCATCAGTTCCGTCATCTGCTGTTATAATAATCTTTGTTCTTCCGTTCTCTCCGGTTTCCGGAGTCAGGGAAAGAGACAGATTTGAACTTTTTCCTGCTTCAACCCATACAGTCCGGGAGCTTCCGAAACCGTCCAAATCTATTCCCTTTGATGTTATAAGATTTTCATTCCCGTCAGTATCCAAGCCCGTGCTGTCTGCATTAACAGATACCGTAATATAGCCCCCCTCAAGATCGCTTACAGTTACCTGAATATCTTTTACAGCAACATCCTGTTTGGTCTGTTTGTTGGTAATTTCTCCTGTTATTACAGGCGCATCATTCACCTGTTTTATATTTACCGCAAAGTTCCGGGTAACTTCATATTTTCCGTCTGTAACCGTAATTTTCATTTCAGCAGTTCCAAATACATCTTTTACCGGAGTCAGAGTAAGATTAAAAGAAGTCTGCTGATAATACGGATTCATAGAAAGAAAATATCCTGAGGGATAGCCGTTGATAAGGATATGTGTATCATCATTCGGAATCCTTGATGTTGTCAAAGATTCAACAGTAATTTTGGCATTGCCCCCTTCTTTGTCTGTTATGATAACCGGAACAGTGACCGATTCATCTTCATTGGTATCCACAGTTCCTATATCTCCTATAACAGGAATCTCATTGACATACTGGACTGTTGCCTTGATAACCTTTGTAACCGGAGCAAGCTCCCCGTCTTTTAAAGTCAGAGTCAGATTTGCCACCCCGGACTCTTTTTCTAGCCGGAGTCAGCTTCAGGGTCAAAGTGCGTGTTTCATTCTGACTCAGCACGGTTGAATAATTAACAAGGCTGATATGTTCTGTATTCAGAGGGAATAATGTTTCATTGTCTGAAGTTATCTCCAGATTCATGGTTCCCCCTTCAATATCGGAAATCTTGAAGATTACATCCGCAGGTTCATACTCCTCTATTTCAACAGATACTGGAAGCTCCTGAATTACCGGAGGATCATTAACCGGCTTTACCGTTACATACATTGTTTTTGAATCTTTCTTATCCGCCTCCTTCATATCTGTTACAGTAAGAGTAATTACGACTGTTCCGTTCTGATTTTCTTTGGGTTTAAGAGTCAGATTAACCGGCGAAGTC
This sequence comes from uncultured delta proteobacterium, assembly GCA_963806835.1. GTDB lineage: Bacteria > Desulfobacterota > Desulfobacteria > Desulfobacterales > CAWEAR01 > CAWEAR01. Next base: position 34,998 of record CAWEAR010000039.1, on the reverse strand, counting down.
TCATTTTTCGGCAGATTCATCGGATATTCTCCGCCGAATCCCTCAATATCAGGTGCAAGAATATCAGCTTTTATCTGAAACCGCAGTGACCAGAACATTCCCTCCTTCACGATCTTTTATTGCAAAAGATATGGTCATGGAGAGGTCTTCATCCATTGTATAACTTGTTGAAACACCTGAAATAACAGGAGACTGATTCGCCTGTACCACCGTAAAAGTAAAAGTTGCTGTTGAAGTATCCGTGCTGCTGTCTCCGCTGTCATCTTCAACAGTTACTGTTATATTTGCCTGATCGCTGACAGACTCCCCGTAAGTTGGAATCAGGGTCAGTTTGACGGTTTTTGCCACCCCCTGTGTAACAGATACTGAAAGATTGGGTCCAATTCCGTCTAACTGAATATGATCCGCATCATTATTCGGAACAAGTGCTTCATTATCAGATATTACACTGATTGTCAGATTCCTGCTGTCAGGATCCGTTATTGTCAAAGTCACATCTGTTGCTATTCCTTCATTTCCGCTTTTAGGTGAAATCTTTTCAATTACCGGCGAATCATTTACCGGATTGACTGTAAGATAAAAGCTCTTTTCAGTCTTTACTTTATCATTGCCGCTGTCAGTAATAGCCAATGTAATCTTGGCTGTTCCGACCTGATTTTTATCAGGAGTTATTGAAATATTTAATGTTTCGGTTACATCTTTATTCAGCATAAAAAGATACTGGGTACCGAAACTATCTCCTTTGGAATTGGTCAGTTTGATATGCAGATCATCATTGGGAATAAGAGTTGTATTTCCCGATGTAATTGTCAAAGGACATCATTCCGCCTTCAGTGTCGCTTACTTTAAATCTGCCTGTTACTGCAATATCTTCTGAAGTAAACAACTGAGTCGGAAGACCTTCAATCTTTGGCGGTTCATTTTTAACCGTAAGATTAAAGGTTTTTTCAGCAGTCATCTGATCTGTGCCTGTTCCGTCAACAATTTTGACAGTCAGAGTTACAGAACCTATCTGATTCTCTGCTGGAATTACCTTGAGAGAGAATGTCTTTGATGTTCCGGCAGCCAATTCCAGAGGAGCTTTTGCGGGACCATATACATTGCCGTCTATAGTCACCTGAATATGTGAATAATCAATCGGAACAAGTAGTTGTATTAGGCGAAACAACCGAAAGAGTCATTATCCCGCCCTCTGTATCTTTAACAGTAACATCAACAGAAATAGCGGTCTCTTCATCAGTGGTCTGTGCCGCAATAGTGCTGATAACCGGAGCATCATTTACCGATGTTACAGTCAGCACAAAGGATGAAGAAACAGTATCAGTTGCATCTTTTGCTGACACGGTTATCTTTGCGGTTCCGTATTTGCCGGTTTCAGGCGTTATTGTCATCTTCAGTGCCGCACTTCCGTTAATTGGAAGACTAATATAACCGCTTGAATCTGTTCCGGTAATTTTGATATTGGCATTCGAAACCAGAGTTGTGTTATCTGATAAGGATGTAATTTGAAGAACCCCTCCTTCTTTGTCGCTTACTGAAAAACTTATAGCAGATGTTGCTGTACTCTCTTTAGTCGTTTGTGCAGGAATATCATCAACATCAGTTGTTGTACCTGGAATACCGTCAATTACCGGCGGATCATTTCCCGGAGTTACATTCAGGATAAAAGATTTTGTTGCAACAGCAGTTGCACTTCCGCTTCCGTCATCTGCTGTAACAATGATCTCTGCGGTTCCGTTTTTATCTTTTGCAGGAACAAGAATCAGAGAAAGATTAACGGCTGTTTCAGCAGAAGCGTTTACCAGATAACTCTGTCCCATTCCGTTCAGACGGATATGCTCATCATCCTGAGGGATCAGAGTTGTATTTAAAGAAGTTACAGTTACAGTTAATTTCCCTCCTTCAGCGTCTGTTACGGTAAAACTGATTGCTGACGTGGCATTATCTTCATTTGCTGTCTGGGCTGGTATAGAAGAAATAACAGGCGCGTCATTTACATTTAAAACCGTTATATTAAACGCGGGAAGCGATGCGGATGCGCTGGGATTATTCGGATCTTTTACCGTAATGATAATTCCGGTAACAATACCGACATTTTTATTTGTAGGAGTTCCGCTAAGTTTTCCGGTCTTTGAATCAATAGTTAGCCATATCGGATTATTTGTAACAGAAAATGTAAGTGTATTCAATGCGTTATCAATATCAGCCGCAGTCGGAGTAAAAGAATAAAGCTCATCTTCATTAACTGTGGTAGGCGGAGTTCCTGAAATTGTCGGCGAATCATTTACAGGAGTTACGGTTACAACAAAAGAGGTTTTTACGCTTGTACTTCCGTCATTTACAGTAACTTCGATAATTGTAGTTCCGTTTTTATCCGTCTCAGGCACGAGCTTCATATTAATATTGCTGTATTTTTCTTGGGAAACATACACAATTCCGCCGGGAGAATCGTTGATATATATATTTGACGTTGAAATCAGAGTTGTATCAGTTGCTTTTGCTGTTACAGTCAGCAAATCCCCGTCAGGATCATTTACAATGACCGTAATCGCGGCTGCATTTGTTATAAGAGTATCTTCCTGAATGGTCTGAGAAGCAATTGTCTGAACAGTCGGCGGTTTCGGTACGTTTTTCACAGTTAAGGTAAAACTTGCTGATGCGCTCAGAGTTCCGTCACTTACAGTTACGGTAATAAGAGCTGTACCATCCTGCCCTGATTCCGGGGTGATTATAATGCCCAGAGATCCGCTGCTATAGACAGACGGATCCGCTTTATATGAACCGCTGCTCCCATTAATGCTGATATTGGAGTCTTTAACAAGAGTCGGATTACCTGATTTTCCGGTTATAGTAAGTACATCACTGTCCAGATCAGCCACATTAAAAGAAATTTTGGAAGAAGCAGTATCTTCATTAGTCGTCATGCCAGCCTGATTCTCAGTCAGAGAGATTGTAGGCGGATCATTGGACGAGTTTACAGAAAAGAGAAACGATTTTACCGCTTCTGAATTACCGTCACTTATTGTTACGGTAATAAGAGCATTACCTGAAACATCAGTTGCCGGAATGATCTTCATGTTCAAAGGAGTGCCTGCGCTGTAAACAGTTGACGGAATATTGTAGTCGGTTGCAACATAGCCGTTCACACTTATATTGCTGTCAGGAACCAGCGTTTTATTTGATGAAACAGCATTCAGGGTCAAATTATCACCGTCTATATCACCCACAGTAATCGGAATATTAATTTTTGCATTATCCTCTGTTGTAGTCTGAGCCGCAATATCAGAGAGCGTGGGGGAGTCATTCACAGGATTGACAGTAAGAGAAAATGATTTGGGCAGAGAAGATTCAACCCCGTCACTTGCTGTTACAGTGATTGTAACAGTTCCGTTTTTATTCTGTGCAGGTGTAATGGTTAAAGTCCCGGATGTGCCGGATAATGCTGAAGAGACTATACCGGCTGAAGGTACGATTTCAGTATTGTCTGATACAGCGGATAATTTAATATCTGATGATGCAGTATCTTTATCTTCAACAGTAACAGAAACAGAAACAGACTTGTCTTCATCAACGATCTGGTCAGGAATTGAAGAAATAACAGGAGGTCCTCCGCTGACAATAATCACAAGATTTGCAGAGGACTGTTCAAGCCCGTTGCTTACAGTAACGGTTATTGCAGCTTTTCCGAATTTTCCCGGCACCGGGGTTGCTTTCAGAGACCAGCTTTTGCCTGAACCTGTTAATACAACATTGGCATTCGGAATAATCGTTGTATTGTTTGAAGTTGCGGAGACCGTGAGAACTGCGGAAGTATTTTCATCATTCAGAGATACCGCGCATGTAACAGGCGTTGCCTCGGATGTAACTTTTTCATTAAATTGAAGTGTAATAGTCGGAGCGCTGGTAACAGTAAGAGTAAATTCTTCCGCAGAACTTTTGGCAGTGTTTTTATCTTTTACAAATACAGTTATCTTTGCATCACCTGATTTGTTTGAGGCAGGAGTAAGAACCAGATACAAAGTTGCTGTATTATTCACCAGAGTCGGGGTATAAGGGGAAGATGAACCGTTAATCTTAATGTTGGCACTTGGTACAAGGGTTGTATTGCCTGATGCCGCGGAGACCTCCAGAGTTGTCGAAGTTGTTCCCGGAGCAGTAACAGTAAAATAAATATAACTTGTTGCAGTATCTTTTCTGGTACGCTGATCAGGAATATCAGAGATAACAGGCATATCTGTTGAAGCTGTGCTGAATATCATTGCCGCACCTGCATCAGTAAGAGTTGAGCCTGATAAAGATACATCTCTCCCCAATGCCCCGGCAATGGAGCTGTAGTTTCCTGAATCCTGATGATACCAGAGAGCAACAGAGCAGCCGAGATAATCATAAGCCGCAGGAGTTTCGCTTACAATCTCCTTTATCTGAGACCATGAGCTGTCTTTGCCTTTAAATATATATGCAGAGCCGACATCTAAGATAGCATTTCCTTTGGAATCTGTGGTATCTGTTTTATTTGCTCCGACAATCACATATTTGTCTGCCCCGCTTTTACCGCCGGATATAAATACTGCTTTCCCGAAATTGTCATTTTTTACGCCGTCTGTGGCAGTCAGTTTTGCTTTCTGATTCCAGACCGTTGACTCTTTTTTAAATATATATACTGAACCTGAATCTGTTCCCTTGTCATCATCCTTGACTGAACCGACCGCAGCATACCAGTCTGTTCCGTCATTAAATACAGATACTGAAGAGCCGAAATTATCTCCGGCAGCCAGATCAGCCTGAGCCTGTGTAAGTTTTTTCTCCTGAAGCCACTGGTCTGTGGTGGTATTGCGTTTAAATATATAAGCCGCTCCAGAACTGTTATTATTTGATACATCGCTCCACGCAGAACCCACAATTGCATAATCTCCGAATACAGAGACAGTTTCACCGAAAGAATCGCCTGTTGCGCTGTCCGCAGCAAAGATTTTCTGTTTCTGTGTCCATGATGTTCCTTCACGTTTGAATATATAAGCAGAACCTGCCCAGTCTCCTTTGTCATCATCTCCGTAAGCTCCGATAACAGCATAATCACCTGATAAAGATACAGAATATCCGAATTTATCTCCGGGCGTATAATCACTTGCAGTAAGCCTTGCCTGCTGTGTCCATCCCCCGGTGCCGAGTTTGAAGATATAAGCAGTGCCGACATCAAGAGTTCCCTTATCAGCCTCATAAGCTCCTACAATTGCGTAATATTCACCCGATGAATTTTTTGAAATCGCAACAGAGCATCCGAATTTGTCGCTTGCTGATCCGTCAACCGGAGCCAGCTTTGCGCTCTGTTTCCAGTTATTGCCGTCATATTTGAATATATAAGCGGCGCCGGTTCCGTTTCCTTCTGCTCCGGCAATAGCGTAATATTCATCAAAAGTGCTTCCTGTATAAACAGCAACCGCCCCTCCGAACCGGGCATAAGCAACCGGATCACTGGGTGTGATATTTCTTGTTGATTCTGCATTTGCCGGTATAATAGAAGCAGAGATTACAGACAAAGCAACCAGTATTACGACAATTGAAATACGGACTGATAATCTTGATTTCATGATTTTTCTCCTTGATTTTTATTTGTAAGTCGGGGTTCATTTCATTAACCCAAACATACATTAAAGCAATTTTTGTGCCGTATATTTGTTATAAACGATATTTTTTTATTTTTTCAGAGTATTCAGTGGTCATTTTTTCCCTTTCATATATTTTATGTATTATTTTCTTTTAATGATTTAACAGAAACTGATAGAATATTATAGAAAAAAAATAATTCCGCATCTCATGAAAAAATTAACTTGACACGTCATATTTTTTATGTTATGCGGCTGTAAATTTATGATGAACCGTGTTCATCACAGAGTCAGGCTCCGAGGAGCGGACGAGCATGTGTCTTCAGGGTGTCCGGCAGTTGCACAGACTTGCGGATAACCGGAAAATACCGGCGGCGACTCCGATTCTGTCAGGAGCATATGGTCCCTGATCCTGAAAAAGCTGACTGATCGGATTTTCCATCAGATTCTATCAAATCAGTAACTATATTATGGGATTTTATATTTTATGTCAACTTTACCTGATGCTGTTTTCTATGTTTTTTAATGGTCGGATACAGCTTTTCTATGTTAATCATGTTATTAAAAATTTTTAATGTTATTAAAAGTTTTTTTGATGAACATACAAGTTCGTAGTACCGCATTTATGCGGGGGGTGTGAATAAGGTTTGTAGTACCGCATTTATGCGGTTATTCACGCCCCCCGCATAAATGCGGTACTACGAACTTTTATACGAACTTTCGCCCCTCGTTCCCACGCGCCCCGCATAAATGCGGTACTACGAACTAATCCTCATCCAGACCCGCAGCCATTCACTTACTCCCCATGCCTGTGCATCACAGCCGCGCTGAGTATGGGGCGAATCTCCGTCAAGAATTTCAGGAATATGCCCTACACAACCTTCATTGATGATTCTGCTGCTGCTTGAAAGCAATGCCAATGCAGTCTGTTTTGATTTCTCTCCGTAAACCTTAACCCACGCTTCACAAAATGAGGGAAATACCCATGTCCATGCTGTGCCGTTATGATAAGCAGGCTTGCGTCTGGTATCCTCGTCTCCTGTATATATGCCATGATACGGGTGATAAGGATTATGTATAACCCCCTGATGAATAATCTCAACCGGATATTTGACAGGTCTGTCTGCAAGAGTCCGAATTGCTCCGGGAACAAGAAGCTCTTCACATGCTGAAAGGATTTTCCGGCATACAGCTTTATCTGTAACTGCTCCCATTGTTATTGCAAATAACTGATTGGGTCTCAGGGCGTCATCAGGTTTTGCATCTTTGGCAGATTGACCCGGGCGGCAATGCAGGCAGTCTGATAAATATCCTTCTGAATCAAGGAAAAAATATTTGAGAATAGACTCTTTCAAAACCATAAGGGTTTTATCGGAAACCCTAATGGTTTCTAAAACCCTTAGGGTTTTATACCATAATGCCTGAATTTCAATCGGGTATCCTTCACGCGGAGTTCCAGCCGGAAAATTGGTATCCATCCATGTATAGTGTGAAGGACTGAATAGTAAGCATGATTCCGGATCCATTCGGATGCCGTTTGGTGTTCCTTTTATCAGGGAATTGCCCATAGAGATAAGAATCTCGCGAAGGGTTCTATCTCCGCATATTTCATCAAGAAAGGATTCGTTCCCACGCTGGAGCGTGGGAACGAGTTTCTGTTCTGCTTCAATCAGATCAGCACACGCGGCAAAAAACCAGAGAGGTGCGTCTGATGTATCACGGTTTCCAGCATCATTGCCCCGAATCATGTTCGGAAGGGTTCCGTCTTTTTCAAACCGTGCAAACTGCTTTAAAATAGCACGTGATTCCTGTAATCTTCCCACAGCAATCAATCCCCGGACAAAGATCAGTGTATCGCGTCCCCAGTCTAAAAACCAGGGGTATCCGGCAATTACCGTGCTTAATTTTTCACGTTTGACAATAAAATGATCCAGAACCGGGATTGGAATTGGTAGGGGCGAATAATTATTCGCCCCTACCGCCTTATTCACGCATGGCGGACTGGGGCAACCACAGGGGGTTGCCCCTACAGTTCTGACTTCTGCTGTCAATTCAACAATATCTCCCCCTTTTAAGTATGCGGAAAAATATCCGGGGCTGAATAAATCTGAATTAGGATCCAAGCCGCGCTCTCCGTCTGAATCATGGTTTATCATGTAATGCCATTCAGGCTCCCATACAAAATTACCTTTGGAAATCTGAATATTAAGTTGGCGGTTCACATCAGGGACAAATGTGAATCCCTCAGGATGCGGATTAACAGCATTTTTCCAATGATGTTCAGGTCCTGAATATGCCTTGGTTGTTTCATGAAAATTCCTGTCTTCAATATCAGGGCGGAGAATAAGGCGAACTTCCCTGTCATCATCCAACTGTGATAACAGATTAAGTTTTTTGGAAAAACTTAGTCTCTGTCCTCTGATAAACCGGATATTCACGGCATTTTTTCCGGGTATCATCTCCATCTGAATAATCAGGGATATATGCTCACCCTGTCCTGTGAGCGGTTGATATTCCCATATTCCGCAGTTGTTTTCATCTGTATGAAATGTATGCAGGGAATCATTTTTGATTTCAGATGAATACCCCTGATATACAATCCATGCACGGCAACGGGTGAACATTATCCGGCGGTCTTCAGGATAATCAGGATTAAGATTCGCGGCAAGCAGTGCATCATAACGGCTGTGAAGCTCTCCCCATGAAACATGGGCACGTAACATTGCTCCATGTCCGTTGGTTGCAAGGAAAAGATGATGCCTTTGAAGCAGTTCAGAACGGTAAAAGCCCTTTTCTATAACCATATTTTCATGATGGGAAAGATAAAGAAGAGGGGCGGTTGTCTGTTTTGATAAGAAACTAAGTTTTTTGGAAAAACTTAGTTTCTCCTGATCTCCTGTTTCCTGAAAAACAGATAGTTTCAATGAACATGAATAATGCTCTTCAGGAACAGGCTGGGGAGAGAAGAGAGCAAAGAATGTTCCGTCTGAACATGGGAGAGCAATTTCATGGGCAAGTGTGGTTGATGGCTGCCCTGCAATAATCTTTGCACGGAATGGATACGGAGAGCGCACAAGAAGAAAATGCTCAGGCGGAATCATGACTTCACGTCTAATATCTTTATCCCATTGCCATGTGATAACACGCGGTTCTTCACTGAACGGATTAAGGCTCCGGCAAAATTCAACAGGGTCTTGCGTTAATTTCAGAGCAGCATCATCAGGATTAAAATCTCCCAAATCGCATGTTCCGTTATAAAATCGGAATACATCAAGAGCTTTGGCGAAAAGGGACTGTCTGACAATCCGGTCTGACATAAGACCTACGGGGTTTTGGCTGATTTTATATTGGGCCCGTAGGTCTTTCTGCTCCTGAGTAAGACAAAATACCTGTCCCGGCTCAAGGGGACAGGTTATTAATCCTGCTGCGGATTCGGTTCAACTGCGCTCACCGAGCCGAATCTCTTTTTCCGTTATCAGATCAATATAAGTCTGATTGGTTTGATTGGTTTTACTCCATGACGCAGTTGTCGGATTGGTATCATCAAGATTTGCAACAATCAGGAGTTTCTTATCTGTCGGAATATGACGGCGCAGCAGAACAATACAGTTTCCGCCTCCCTGCTGAATCAGTTTCAGCTCTGTTTTATCATGAAACGCCGGATGGTTTTTGAGAATAGCAGTAAGACGCCGGATATGCTCAACCTGATTATCCTCAGCGCCCAGTTCAATGATGACGCATCATGAACATCAATCTTTTCTGTGGCATACCATTCAACGCCGTTGGTGAACGCAAAACCACCCATCGGAGAGCAGAGAGCGCATAAGGCAGTGCGCATCTTTGCAAAAGTCTTTGAACGGGATGCAAGGCGGTTATTATCATGAGTTTCAGCAAAATGAATCATGATTCCCTGCTCTTTGGCGATTTCCAAAGCACCGGGAAGATAATTCTCAATCTGGCTTCTGTCATAGTTCTGAAAAAGCTCTGAATATGCCCAGTTAAAACCGGCTATATCCAAAAGCTCTCTGGTAACAGAAATCTTTCCTCCAAGCCCTTCTAAAAAGAAGATTGTATCAGGATATTCATTTCTGACTCTGGCGATAATATATCTCCATGCAGGAACAGGAATCATGTAGCCCGCATCACAGCGGAACCCGTCCACACCGCGATTACACCATGTCAGAAAGACCCTTACCATATGCTCCCACAGGCTTTTATGGGAATAATCAAGTCTGGTAAGGTCTTCCCACACAACACCCCACGCGCCCGGCATCTCTATTTTGCCGTCTTTTCCCCGGACAAGCCATTCAGGATGAGTTTCATGAAGACGCGCCGCCCATCCTGTGTGGTTAATGGCAATATCAATCAGAATTTTGCCGTTACGTGCATGAATCTCATTCACCAATTCAATAAACTGCTCCAACGGTGTAGCCTTCGGATCAAATTCCGCCAGAGCCGGATCAATCCCTCTGAAACTCATTGCCGCGTAAGGGCTTCCGAACCGTCCCATTTTTCCGTAAGTTGTCGGAGTCGGATTAATCGGGAGAAGCTGAATATATCTGCATCCGAGTTTTACAATAATAAAATCAAGCTCTTTTATCAGATCACGGAATTTTCCTGACCGGGGAATCACTGCATAACCGAGATGATCTAAAGATTTGATACAAATGTCCGTAGTACAAGCGTTTGTAGTACCGCCTTCAGGCGATAAAATGTTTGTAGTACCGCCTTTAGGCGGTCTCTCCTGATTTCCGCAACCCTTGTCCGGACCGAACTGTCTTACAAATGCGTTGTAGATAATATTGGCGCAGCATGTATCTGCCGGTTCTACATTGATAACGGTATTGCCGCCTTCAGCCCATATCGGATCAATGCTTTCTTCTTTTAAAAAAAAACACTTTGCTTCAAAATGCCCGACTTCACATAGGGGTAGCGTGATTCTGAATTCTGAATTCTGAATTCTGAATTCTGACTCCTGACTCCTGAATTCTTTCATAGGAATGTCAAACCAGTCCCGTCCTGAGACAGCCTCATCATAAAGGACTTCTCTGATAATCTCATCGCTTATGGTCGCTGCATGTCCGATATTAGTGCGGATCCATGCGCTCCCTTTTTCCATATTCGGAACGATAAGTGTGAAGGTACAGGTATCGCCCCGGAAAAAAAGATGCCGGGTGTCGGGTTTGGGAATTTGTGTAAGATGATTCATAATGCCTGACAATAAATCCTAAGGGTTTTTAAAATTTATATTTTATTTAGATGATATAAATACAATCTCTATATTATCTGCAAGGTCATGAAATGAAGGGATTGTTTCCCGTTGCCATGTATAACGGTCCGAACAGAGAATTTTTATACGGAAATTTTCTTTATCAGCCGCTTCCAGAATTATATTTATGCAAAGGGTTTTTATTCCTGAACTGTTCAGGTACTCAAGATTCATAATATCCAGCGTTATTTCAGATGTTTCTGATTCAACAGCCTTTTTAAAAAATAACCCTATCTTTTCATACTCTTCAGGCATAATTGACAGCTTACCGGATATTCTTACTATGCCGTCATGATATAAAACATTGTAATTATCTCCGTTGATAAGCATTTTATCCGTCTTTCATCAGTAATGTCGGGTTACGCTCCGCTAACCCGACTAACCTAACCCCCTGCCCCCTTCCCTGAAGGGAAGGGGGAAACGGTAGGTGCGAATAATTATTCACCCCTGCCTTCCCTTCAGGGAAGGGGTCGGGGGTTAGGTTCTGCGTAAGATGATTTGTTAATCAAACAGAATCTCTATCTCATCCATAAGGTCTTTAAATGTGGGGATAGTCTCCTGCTGCCATGTATATTTTTTTGAACAGATGATTTTCATACAAAGCCCTTCTATATCATCTGCCTCAAGAATCAGACTCACGCATATTGTTTTTATCCCGGAACTGTTCAGGTATTCAAGCTCTCTTATATCTAATGTCAGCTCTTTCGGCTGGGATTCCAAAACATTTTTAAAAAATTCTTCAATTTTCCCATAGTCTTCCAGCATGAGCGAAAGTTTGCCGGATAACCTGATTACGTGGTCTTCATAAGTAATCTGATAATTTTCTCCTTTGATATTCATTTTTTAAATATCCTTTATTTTTAAAGGGATTCTTGCAAGTGTTGTTACATCAGTTATATCTGATTCCTGCTCAAGCAGCCATGCAAGTTTTGCACCTCTGTCTTTTAATATGGTAATCAGACCGACCTGTGATCTCTCTTTTTTTTCACTTTTTTTAGCAGCCTTCATCCTTTGAATAAAAAGTTTCTGGAGGTTGTCTGATTCAAAAATCAGATGGATAAATTTTTTAAACTCGTCAATTTTTTTTGTCTCTGCACTGTTTTTGACATAAACCAGCAGTTCATCCCTTTTGAAACAGAGCTGTATTTTGATCAGGTAATTTGATGTAATGCTGTGATATACGGCATTTTCCAGCAGTTCAGCACAGACAAAATGAAGAGTCGGCTTGATATGTTCTATATCCAGTACAGTTTTCCAGAAATCTCCCAGAAATTCCGCAGTCAGAGTCTTTGCTTTTCCAGAGTTTTCCTTTTTCAATATAGGCGGCTTTGATACTGAAAGTTAATGCTCCTTCAAAATCAATATGCTCCGGATCAATAAAATCCCCTAATATTTCATTGGTCTTAGTCATTATATCCCTCTTTTAAATTGCGATATTTTTAATCTCTTCCTCGCTTAAACCTGTTACTTTGGCTATCAGGTGAATATCAGTATTCTCTTTTTTCAGATTTCGTGCAACCTCAGTTTTTCCTTCGGCTCTTCCCTGTCGCCATCCGTCCTTTTTGGCTTTTTCCAGAGAACCCTTCTGCAGCCATATAAAATCTTTGCGTTTTTCCTGGATTTCCAGTTCCTCTTCACTCAGCCCTGCTTTGTTTGCAATATCAAAAGCCCTGTCAATCGGCGTTTCATTCAACGTTTTCGGCACATATTCAAGCTCCCTGCATTTTTGATAAAATAAATCCACTTGTCGGCTATTGTCTCAAGTTCATTTTCTTTCTTTGTGAATTTGGGCAGTTCGATAAAAATAAGTTCAATATCATCGCTGTATTTTATCAGAGTCTCTTTTTCAATGAGCCGGAAGTATGTGATAACAGGGTCAATATCTCCGAACATTTCAAAGTCGGTTATGGTCAGGGCAATAATCGGCTCAAGCCCCGGATACGGATCCGCTTTCATAAGCTGTGCGGAATACGCTTTTGCCGCATTGTACAGAATCCTTTTTTCAAATCCTTCCGTATTCAGCACCTGCATTTCGATAATCACACGGCGGCTGTCCGACAGCAGTGCCTTCACATCAACATAGGTCTCTTTCATTCCTTTTATCAGCGGTATCTGATAAGGATCCGCAATAGTAAGGTTCTCTGATTTCCGCTCCGCTTTCAAAATCAATCACCGCATTGAGAAAACTTATCAGAATATCTTTGGATTCTTCGGAACCGAATACTTTTTTAAAAGCATAATCAGTTCTCACATCTAAAAAACGCATATCTGTTTCCTCCTTTGCAAATCACTGTAAATATAATAAGATAATTAGCGTGGTCAGACCCCCTGCTCTGTCCTGAGAAAGAGTATCTGCTTTAACACCTTTAATATTTTAAAAATTTCAAAAATATCATCACGGGTTGCAATATATGGCTCGCCGATACAGTAATCCTTTCCCTTCAGGACCATAAAAAACCAGTCTCTCCCTTTAACATAACATCCGTATATCAGATGTTTATGTTCATTGATCTCCTGGGCGACAAGCATTGCTGCCAGCGTCTGCCCTGCGGGATCACCTTCAGGATCCAGTTCCTTTTTGTACTCCTGAAAACAGAAAAAAGGCTTCTCCGGTTCACGCAAACCTGTTGCAATCATGCCATCCGGCTTGCCGCCTATCTCAGTTCCTTCAACAATCCCTCCGAAAGATCTTTCGGCAAAGAGATTAAACCGCTCTGTAGTAAAGTCAACCAGTGTCAGCAAAGGACCTATGAAATATTGTGTCAGTTCAGCCTCGTTCCAGTCATGGACGTTCAATTTTAATTTTCTTTGCAGATTGATAAGCGTCTCATGTTCAAATGCGGATATATCGGCTGTCCCTGTCAGCCAATCGTGTAACACCGGACTTTTCGGCAATTCTTTTAAGGCGAATTGTTTTTCTAATTTGAGCAGGGTACATTCTCTGAAATTGAGCATTATCTTGTTTCCTTTACATTTTTAACTTCTGCTGCAATGTTTTTTCCAAAATCGGCAGCCGGTAACGATCTTTAGGATACTTTGAATCTCGTTTCAGTTCAATAAGTTTTTCAAGACGCAGCACCCGAATTTTATATCCTCTGAATCCGATTTCAACAGAGTCCGGTAAAAGCTCTTTGTACCCCAGTCTTTTTTCAATAATTGCCAAAACATCAAGAGGACCATTGTATGTAGAAAAAAGAGCATGTCCCTTTGCCGAAAGGTCCTGTTCTTTCGGTTCAATGATTTTATCATCCGGGCGACGATAATATGCACCCGAGGATTTTAGAAATTTCAGCAGTTTTTTAATATTCTCATCAGTCTGATTATGGACTATATCTATGTCCATTGTTGTAACAGGCGCTCCCTGTACTACGGCTGCCAAGCCTCCGACAAGAATAAACTCGACTCCGGCTTCAGAGAGACCTTCAAGTAAATTGCTCAGATTTGCAATTCGGGATTTACTGTTGTTTGAAGGCATTCCGCAGCTCCATAATCGTATTTATCGCATTATCATTAGATTGAAGACGCTCTTCAGGGGTCATTTTCAGGAACATGGCAATCAACCCTGTGTCAACTCCGTCTTCTTTGTATTTGTCAAGCTCTGTTTTCTCTTTTTTTCCATTAAGATTTGTCATATATTTTTTCCGGATTTTTGATATGCTGAATGTCAGAATTTAGGAATATCTGCGTGGTATTCAAAACCCCGCAGGTCTTAACTCTTGAATAAACATCCGAATCTATGTCTGATGTTATTCCGTTCTTCAGATAGTGATAACCTGTAGCGGCAATCATTGCGGCATTATCTCCGCATAACTCAATTGCCGGAATATGAACGGCAATCCCTTTTTTTTCAGCATCCTGCCGCACTTTCTCCCTTAGCCTCTGATTCGCCGCCACTCCTCCGGCTATGGCAATGTGTCTGCACCTTTTTTCCATAGCCGCCTGTATCAGTTTATAAGAGAGAACCTCAACAACTGACTCCTGAAATCCTGCGGCAATATCAGGAATCTGCTGCTGATATTCATCCTGATGTGTCTGAATATAACGGTTGACAGCAGTTTTTAAACCGCTGAAACTGAAATCATACAGGCGCGCTGATGAATCCTCTTTTCCTTCCTTATTCAGATATGCTCTTGGAAAAATAATCCTTTCAGGGTTTCCCTGTTGAGCGTATCTGCTGATACTGCTTCCGCCGGGATAACCGAGTCCGAGCATTTTGGCAACCTTGTCAAACGCCTCGCCTGCCGCGTCATCCCGCGTCTGTCCCATCTGCTCCATTGCTGTATGAGAGGTTACATAATAGATGCTTGTATGCCCCCCTGATGCCAGCAATGCAGCAAAAGGGAATGGCGGGGGATTCGGCTTCAGAAATACAGAATTGATATGCCCCTCCAGATGATTGACGCCGATCCAGGGAATATCAAGAGTAAATGCAAATGCTTTTGCAAAAGAGAATCCTACAAGCAATGAGCCGATAAGTCCGGGTTCCTGTGTGACAGCAATGGCATCAATCTTTTTCTGTTCAATCTCTGATCTTTGAATTGCTTCATTCACAACAGGCGCAATCATCTCAATATGTTTTCTGGAGGCAAGTTCAGGCACAACCCCTCCGTATTTATGATGTATCTCTGTCTGTGATGCTATTACAGAAGATAAAACAGTCGCTCCGTCAACAACAACTGCCGCAGCAGTCTCATCGCAGGATGTTTCAATTCCTAATATTATCATTGTATTATTTCTTTTATGTTATTTCAGGAATAAAAGCCCTTCCTGCTTATGTATTTCTACCTGATTTTTAATTTTTTTTCTACAATAAAATTAAATCTGAGTAAAACCCTTAGGGTTTTTACGAGATTTTACTATTTTCTTTATTCTTGACATTGCTGAAAAAATTATCTATTTAAGAGCTGCACAGTTGAATTTCACTTTCTTTATTTTAATGCAAAGTCCCCAAACATATTTAATTATAAAGGATGGATGTCATGGAGACCGTCATTACTCAGGATGGAAAAAAAGTCTCTTTTCTTATTAATTTTGAATCCGGCAAAGGAAACATAGATGAACGGTGCGCTGAAGAACTGAAGCGGCGTTTTCGGGAATTGAATGTATCCTACCTGAAAGAAGTAGTTTTTGATTTCAGAAATGTGAATCATATCGGCAGCGCCGGGATAGGCAAGCTATTGCTTTTCTACAAAGATATGGCATTAAACGGAGGGAAAATACGAATTGAAAATGCCTCGGAAACAGTATGGGAACTTTTCAGTGTTTTAAAATTGGACACGATATTCACTGTTTCAAAATAACTTTGTGTCTTTGTGTCTTTTTACCACAAAGACACGAAGGCACCAAGAGCAGCAGATATGTAAATCAGGATTTAACGATGAATGATAAAGATAAAAGGAATTTGCTGATTATAGATGATGCCCCTGCAAATCTGAGGTTTCTTGCTGAAATACTGATGCCTGAATATGAGATCAGTGTAGCGACTAACGGACCTGATGCTCTGGAGATTGCTATATCAAAAAAAGATTTAAGTATCACTCCTGATATGATTCTGCTGGATATTATGATGCCTGAAATGGACGGTTATGAAGTTTGCAGAAGGCTGAAATATAATCCTGATACAAAAGATATTCCTGTTATTTTTATCACTGCCAATACAGATGATGAGACTCTGAGGGAGGCTTTTGAATCAGGGGGAGCAGATTATGTGCGTAAGCCGGTAAACCGGATAGAATTACTGGCGCGGATCAAATCAGCTCTTGCTCATCAGGATTTAACAAAAAAACTTTTGGAAGAAGAGAAGCTGAAGGGGGTGCTTGAGATGGCAGGAGCAGTCTGTCATGAACTGAATCAGCCTATGCAGAATATTATGGGGTTTTCCCAGTTGTTAATAGATAAACTCCCGAAGGATGATCCTAAATATGAATATCTTAATATAATAAAAAAACAGATAGATAAAATGGGAGAGATCACCAGAAAGCTGATGAAAATCACAAGATATGAAACAATCGCCTATGTTCAGGATACAAAGATTATTGATATTCATAAGGCTTCGGACAGTTAGCAAATCAGGATCAGCCGAGATTCTTTATTTTATCCTGAAATTTTTTGAAATCATTCGGAAATACCGTATATCCTGATGTCCGGTTCATTCTTTTCCATTTCTTTTGTAAATGCTCAATCCGTTCCTCAGTTGCCGGATGAGTGCTGAGAATATCAATATCTTTGAGAATCCCTTTCTCCTGACTCTCAAGCAATATATTGAAGAAAGAGATCATTCCGTAAGGATTGATATTTGCATGAATAAGATAATCCCATCCTTTGTCATCCGCCTCACGCTCATAATCGCGGGAATATTTCCGGGTCAGTAAAAAGAGACCTTTATCCGCGATTACTGCCAATAAGCTGCTTGCATCGCCAAAAAATGCCTGTGCAATAATAAAGATTCCGGTTGAAGAGATTAATGATCTTAAACCGTGCTGAAAGGTGACATGCGCGGCTTCATGGGCAAGAACCCCGATCACCTCTTCAGGCGATTTTGCATTAAGAATCAGTCCTGTATAAAACAGAATATGCCCGCCGGGAAGTGCAAAAGCATTGATTGCAGGGTCTTTGATTATATGTACTTTAAAATTATACCGCTTTTCAGGAATCCGGTTTAAAAGCGGACCCGTGAACTTCTCCAGCATATCTTTTATTTCAGGATCATCAATAACCTGTTTCCCTGATTTTAACTGGGAAAAGATCATATCCCCGAATTTTTCCTCCCATGATACAGGAATCTGTTTTGCAATTCCGCTACATACAGGTTCTTTGAGTTTGAATATGCCGTAAATCATCCCTGCCAGCAGAATCATGACAGCAATGATAATGATCTGAGCCTCTTTTTTTCCTTTCTGAATCGGTGCGATTTGCCGGATAACATCAGAGTATGATTTCAAATTCTTATCATTCAGAATGGCTTGATCCGATGAAAAGATCGTACAGTCAGGAATGCTGTGATGTGAAAAAAAGATCATCCGGTTATTTGCCCCGCCGGTTTTGATAACAATCCCCTGCAAAGGAAGTTCTGATCTGAAAGTTTCACCTTCAAAATGAAGATAATTAAGGGAGATTATAATCTTTCCGAAAGCTCTGTCGCCATCAGCGCCGTTATAAAAAGCCCCGCCGTTATATGTACTATCTGAAATCGCCTGATTCATAATTATATCTATCCTATGATTATATGGGAAGCCAAGTTTCTTTAAGAAATTTGGCTTCTTATAAAACGTTATTTACTGACGGTTCTGGTCAACTGTCAGTTGTTTTATTTCTTCTTCACTCAGAAGCCAATGTTTTCCGATGAAATAACAGTTTGACATTTTTGATATTTTTAACAATATGTTTCTTATCGCCGATCATTTTGAGATAATCGCCTTCTCCTTATCTTGCCGGAATAAACTGCCTTATCCAACCCCCGAATCCTCTGGGATTTCTGGTCTGAATCAGCACTCTGCCTGGTCCCCTGAAACGGCAGACCAGCCCTTCACCTGATGTAAAAGATGAAATCCAGCCGGAGGAGGCTTTTTCAATGGTGTAATTCATGCTTTCATGCCACGCTACCAGATGGCTGTTGTCAATAATGATCTCTTCTCCGGCAGCAAGCTCAAAAGGATGAATTGCTCCGTAGGAACTGACAAAAAGAATTCCCCTGCCGCCCGCTTTTATAACAAAAAATCCCTCTCCTGAAAAAAAGCCCTGAGCAAGATTCTGCATCTTTGTGCTGATGGTAATACCCTCTGAACCGGCAAAAAAGCCGTCTTTCTGAAGAATATATGAACTCATGCCGTCCATTTCAATCTCTGTAATATCACCCGGCATTGCAGGAGAGAGATAAACTTCACCTGGTCCATGCTGTGCAGCAAGGGTCTGAAAGAAAAATTTTTCACCGGCAAGCATTCTTCCGAGTCCGCCGAGAACACCCCCTTCAAGTTTCCCTTCAACACTGACTGTTGCGCTCATTGCAACCATTGCATCTGATTCAGCTTTGATTCTCTCGCCTGCCCTGAGCTTCATTTTAAGCATGGTAAATGGTCCCCTGTGAAGATACTCAAACTGCTTTTCTCCTCCCTGTTTTTCAGGCATAGGCTGAATATCTGAAGGACTACTGCTTTTTTCTTGTTTTTCTGTCAATTGTTTTTTATAATCTGCGAACATATCTGACATGACATTATCTCCTTTATTCTGTAAACTTTACTCACCTCTCAACATAATTGCCGGATGCGGAAAGATTTGTTATAACATAATGTATAATTCAAAGACAAATATTTTTAACAGATACTCTGATTTTTTTTTATACAGAATAAAAATTAAGAATCAGGGAAATTAATAATTGACAGTATTTTATAAATCTTCTGAATATCAGGCATTATTATAACAGACTGATTTAATAAATCCGGTTTTAATCATATAATTGAAATTACATGCTTTTATATTTTGAACATAAAAAAACAGATACGGCACAATGAAATCTCAGGTAATAAATACCTGTATTGCATTTGTTTTCAGAAAATATTATGCTGAAAAATCTGTTATGTGCAGAGAAGATATAATAAAGATGTTTGAATCTTTATTCTGTTGTGATAATGTTATATATGATCTGAAAAAGAAAGGATGGAATGATAAAGCGTGTGGGCTTACACTCTTTGCAAACGGAGCAGCGTTGCTGATTAATTTCAGGGATATACAAAACTGTTGCAGTATCTCAGAATCATTGATACAAATGGAGAAGATACTCCGGCAGCGATTCCCGGAGTTTAAGATTGTGAACAGAAAATCATTGTAGCATCTGCTGCGGGATATTTTTAAATTTACTGCTATGTGTACTTAGTGTCTTTGTGTCTTAGCGCCTTTGTGTTTTTTTACCACGAAGACACTAAGACACAAAGGCACAAAAAATTAAGTTGACAAAATAAAATTAATCGGCATTTTAAATTGCCATTAATTTTTGCGTCCGAGTTGATTTTCAAAGTATTCTTTTTTTCAAAGATAAGATTTGAATATATATTCAAATTTAACTTAAATATAAAGATAAAAGTAACTTGCTCAGGTAATTCAGGAGTCAGAACCCGGAAAAATGAGTGGTTGCAAAACAAGGATAAATGATAATATGATGTCAGAAGGTAAAAAAGATGAGTTAAAAAAAATTTCTGAAAAAGAGGTATCAGACAAGATTGTAACATACTACGGTTATTTTGAAGAGTATTCTCTGAAAAATGTCGCAAAACGGTGTGTCAGGCTGATTATCAGTGAATATTATAAAGACTTATGTTATGACAGCTTTAAACTTCCTTCTCATGAAGATATGAAAACATGGATTCTTGAAGAGATGAAGCAGAGCTTTGATGAAAAGATTATGCCTCTGATAGAACAGACTAATCCTGATCTGAGTGATGATGAGATTGATGATGAAATTAAAAAACTTGAAATACTGTACGAAAAAGAGCATAAAGAGCAGTTAGATTCAGCCATAGCCGCGGGTTTGAAAGAACTGCGGATCCGGGTAAAAGGGTTGCAGAAAGAACTCAAAGCATTAAAGCGCAAATATACAATGTAAAGGAGTGTCTATTGATAAAATCTTCTCCGTTGATTCTGCTCCTGCCGGAAATAAAGACTCTTTTCTTGCGGCTCTTGCAGCCGGGGCAGATGCTGTTTACTGCGGGCTGAAAACTTTTTCAGCCCGCATGGAGGCAAAGAATTTTTCAGTAAAAGAACTGAGCGGTTTAGCACATCTGGCGCATGATCGGGGAACAAAAGTTTATGTTGCTCTCAATTCTCTGATAAAAGCATCTGAACTGGTTCCGATTGGAAAAATTCTGGATGAACTTAACAGGTGTGTTAAGCCTGATGCCCTGATTATTCAGGATTTATCGCTGGTCAGATTGGCAAAAGATACAGGCTATTCAGGGAAGCTCCATTTATCAACATTGGCAAATGTCAGCTTTCCTGAAGCATTGAAGCTGATTGGAAATATAAACGGCGTAAACAGGGTTGTTATTCCAAGAGAACTGAATATTGATGAAATAAAGATGATGGTGCAGGCTTGTCCCGAAAATCTTGAACTGGAAATATTTATACATGGCGCACTCTGTTACGGTGTTTCCGGGAGATGTTACTGGAGCAGCTATCTCGGAGGTAAAAGCGGACTCAGAGGAAGATGTGTTCAGCCGTGCAGAAGAATTTATACTCAGGAATCTCTGGAAAGAAGGGGGGAATTCAGCAAAGAGAAGCATGAAGGATATTCAAAAAGATTCTTTTCCTGTCAGGACCTCAGCATGGATGTTCTGGCAAAAGTGCTGCTGTCAGTTCCTCAGATACGGGACTGGAAGATTGAAGGGCGTAAAAAAGGACCTCATTATGTTTATTACACTGTAAAAGCATATCAGATGTTAAGGGATCACGGAACTGATCCGCAGATGAAAAAAGACGCATTAAGTCTGCTTGAACAGGCACTCGGAAGAACAGGAACTCATTATTATTTTTTATCACAGAGACCTCAGAATCCGATTAATATCGAAGAGCAGACAGGTTCAGGGTTTTTGATGGGAAGAATAAAAGGGAGCAAAGATACACCATATCTGAATACCAGAGAAGAACTCCTGCCCGGTGATATGCTGAGAATAGGATATGAAGATGAATCATGGCATTATATTCATAAAGTTACCAGATATGTCCCTAAAAAAGGGCGTCTGGATCTGAAAATTACATCGGATAAAGAGGGAACACGGATTTTTATTCCGGGCAATGCTCCGGTTTTTCTCACAGACAGGCGGGAAAAAGAGCTTGAAGAAATGCTGGAAAAATTGGATAATGAATTGAATCTTCTGTCAGCAGAGGAACTTCCTTCTTCAAATTTTCATGTCAGGATAACTGAACAACTAAGAAAGACAAATAAGGTAAGGGATGTTCATGTCAGCAGAAATCTTTCTCCTCGTTCCCGCGCCGGAGCGTGGGAACGAGGAGAAAAACGGAGTGCAAAGTTCTCCTGCAAAGAAGAAACAGGCATCTGGCTCTCTTTAAATTCCGATCTGAAGAGAGAATGCTTTCATCTTCAGCCTGCGTCTGAAATATGGTGGTGGCTTCCTCCGGTAATATGGGCAGAGCATAACGATGAATGGAAAGAGCAGACAGATATTATTCTGAAAAAGGGGGCAGAAATTTTGTGTTGAATGCCCCCTGGCAAATTGCATTTTTTTCAAATCCAAAATCTTTGAATCTTTGGGCAGGTCCGTTTTGCAATATTGCCAATCCGCTTGCTGTTGATATGATGAAATCGCTATGTTTTTCAGGGGTTATTGTCAGTCCTGAACTTGGCGCAGAGGATTATATGCAGTTACCGGCGCAAAGTTCTCTGCCATTGGGAATTGTTATTTCAGGTAATTTTCCGTTCTGCGTTTCCCGTATTCCCCCGCCGTTCTACTCTTCACAAACCGGAGATGATACAGGTATGTTGTTCACAAGTCCCAAAGGTGAGCAGGGCTGGGTAAGAAAATATGGTGAGGATATATGGGTTTATCCAAACTGGCAGATTGATCTGAATGAGAAGAAAGATGAGCTTCAGAAAGCCGGATATACGTTTTTTGTCCATTTAACTGAACCTATACCAGACGGGGTAAATCTGAAAAAAAGACCCGGTTTATGGAACTGGGATTTGGGGCTTATTTAGTGATTTGGTAACAGATTTTATCTCACGCAAAGCCGCAAAGACGCAAAAAACTTAATTCTGCGTTCTTATCTTTTGCGGCTTTGCGTGAAAATTATCTTCAAAAGAATAATTATGAGCATAAAATTCAGAGCAATATTAATGGTGCTGATGTCAACCGCGCTTTTTTTCGGTTTTCTGCATCTCTTTGTTCCTGATGGAACAAGCTATAATTTTGAACGGTTGCATATTTTTCTCTTTAACCTGTGCAGCGGCGGAACAATTGTTCTGTATTACACGGAAAAGCAGAGAAAAGCATCCAAAAAAGTCATTCTTTTCGGAATACTTTCAATCAGCTACGCTCTTTCTGCTTTTTTTAAAATCTATATCCCTGCATTGGCGATCTCTCTTATAATGGCAGTGATTGTGGAATTCATAAGAATAAAAAGATTTTCATTTTTTCCGCATAATTTTTTCGGTTCCGCTGCGCCGATCTCTGAAAAATTTCATCACGCATCGCTTCTTTGTCTTTCCATAGGACTGGTTATCTCATGCTCCGTGATTCTGAATAATGAGTATCTGAAACTGATCTCTATGCCAAAGCTGCAATTAGATACTTTTTTTCTCGGATTCTCTTTTCCCCTTTCTCTGATAACCATGTCTGTCATGTTTTCCCTGATGAAAGAGGGAACGGAAATGAATATTCACGCATTAAAAGATATTGGATTCTGGAACATCAATCTGGGTGTCATTATCTTTTTTCTCTTTATCCTTTTTGAACAACTTGTTCCCCAGGTGATTGTTACAACTGTTCTTTTTCTGACAGTGATAATGATCTTTTATCTGTTTACAAATCTCGGTATTAATGTTCAGCAGAAGAATTTTTTATTATCCGGCATGAGTTTTCTTCTTGTAACAGCCATTACCGGAATCGCTTATATTATACTTAGAATTTTTTCCCGAATATTATACAAATTACGGAATATCAAAACTTCTTTTAAAAATTCATTCTTTTGCTTCTTTATACGGATGGAATCTGAGCGGTCTTGCGGTTATATGCAGATATGAAGATTTTCCGATACAGCTTCATTCAAAAGGGATGATTGCTTTTCATTGGATAACTGTCCTGATTTTTGCACCATTAGGAATATATTTCCGTCCCTTTGCTGTACTTGCAATTATCTGCTATACAATTTTTCTTTATCTGTTATTTTCCAGTAAAGAAAAGATCATAAAATATTAATTATGAAATTTGCTGTTATTTCAGATATACACGGTAATCTGGAAGCATTTACCCATGTATTAAATGACATTGACAGATCAGATGTCAATGCTGTTTTCTGTCTTGGGGATAATATCGGATACGGTCCTGAGCCGGAGGAGGTCATACAATTGGTTCAAAAGCGTAATATCCCCTGTATCATGGGAAATCATGAAAGGGTATTGGCGAATCCGCGCGTATAGGATGGTTTAATCCGATTGCCCGTGAATCTCTGCAAAAGACAAAGGAGATGCTCTCAGATGAATCCATGAATTATATTCGCGGGCTGGAGCCGTTTATGGTTCATAACGGATGCAGATTTGTTCACGGATTTCCCCCTGATTCAATCAATACTTATCTTTTTCAGGTTTCGTATGACAGACTCAAACAGGTCTTTAAGGAGATAGAGGAAAAAATCTGTTTTGTGGGACATACTCATGAGCTTGAGATCATCGGATTTGACGGCAAGGTTTTTGAACATATACCGATAAGCGAAGCGTGTGTAAAACATCTTTATAAAGAAAGAAGGTATATCATCAATATCGGGAGTGTGGGGCAGCCAAGAGACGGGAATAACAATGCAAAATATGTGATATGGAATACAGATGATTATACGGTTGAAGTGAAATTCATCCCTTATGATATTGCCGGTGTAGTGAATAAAATTATAAAAGCGGGGCTTCCTAAAGTACACGCTGAAAGGCTTTGGTAAGCATAAAAACGCATAACCCCGCATTGAAGAGGACGGCTATCGCCGCCGCTGAATTCTGAGTTAGTTGGATTAGTTAGTTTGTCAG
Source organism: uncultured delta proteobacterium (assembly GCA_963806835.1). Classification (GTDB taxonomy): domain Bacteria; phylum Desulfobacterota; class Desulfobacteria; order Desulfobacterales; family CAWEAR01; genus CAWEAR01. The sequence continues at coordinate 10,388 of CAWEAR010000039.1, read as the reverse complement.
AAACAACAATCCGGCTTACGCCAGCCGCAGTTAAATCCGGTCTGCTGTAAAAGCCTGATCCCTTTTTCTATATTCAGTCCAACAGAATCTGTACCGTGTGAATCATCACCCGGTACAACAGGGATACCCATATTCAAAGCCCGGAGAAGAATATTTCTGGAAATATAAGGCTTCGTCGCCCCTTTGGCAAGCGCGCGGAGATTGAAATCCAATATCAGCCCAAATGATTTGATACTGTCCAGATTGCGATGAATTCGCTGCTGAATCTCCGGTTTTTCCAGACGGGATAAATAATCCGCATCATAGAGTCTTATCAGGTCAAAATGTCCGACTACCGAAGGCTTTAACGCATGAATCATTTCATACTGCCGGTCAAAATATCTGCAATACAGGGCATCAAGACCTCCGCATGCCTCTGCTGCCATGGCATATAATTCCGGTGAATAGTCAAACGGAATATCATCAACATGATGAACAGAACCGACAATGTAATCAGGCTGAAACTCCTGAATCAGCTTTCTGATATGCGACTCATAGCCGCTGTAAGTTTCTGTTTCAAATGCAACGTAAATTTTTATGGCATCGGCATATTTTTTCTGCAAATTCCGGCATGCTGAAATATATTTCCGAAATCGGACATACATGATTTGTGCATTAAGACCAGCCTCTTTTTCATCCTGATACAGAAATCTGTCACTGACCGGCGGTATATGATCAGTTATGCCGACCCACTTAAATCCCTTTTTAATATATGCGTTTATAATCTCTTCCAGCGTATCTTTTGCATGATTGCAGAATTCGCCGCTGTGTCCCCCGTGAACTGAAACAAAGGATATCGGGTTGCTATTGTCGGATTTCAGTTGTTGATTCATTGATAATAATCCTCACCGAATCAATTTGGACCCGCCGGTTTTTGGAAGTCCCCGCAAGTCTTTGAAGAATTTATATACAATTACTTATAAGTAACCGTTCATAAATTTTCCAATGTCAGACCTGCGGGGTTTCTGAAACCCCGCAGGTCTTTATATAACAAAACTTGTGAACGGTTACTTATTCAGTAGAACGGAAGTTTGGAAAAGTTTGTAGTTCCGCCTTTAGGCGGTTCGTCTGAAATCAGACCCTTATCATAGAACCGCAGCCGCCTGAAGGCGGAACTGCAAATTTTTTTGATCTGCTGATATTGCAGCATAGAATCCAAAAAAGCAACATAAAATATTTTGCCGGAAGAAGAGTTCCTGATTTTCTGAAAATTCGGAACTCTTTTTTCCGGCAAAATTTACTTGCACTTTTAAGAATTAACAGTATTATCATAGATTCTTGGACAAAATTTTTCATTGAGAGTTTATTAAAATGACAACCCCGATGATACAACAGTACTTATCTATCAAAAATAAGTACAAAGACGCCATTCTTTTCTACAGAATGGGTGATTTTTATGAAATGTTCTTTGATGATGCTGAAATTGCATCCCGCGTGCTTGAGATTACACTGACTTCAAGGAACAAGAAAGATGATACAGCTATCCCCATGTGCGGTGTGCCTGTGCGCGCTGGTTCACGGATATATTTCACGCATGATAGAGCGGGGATACAAGGTTGCGATATGTGAGCAGACTGAAGATGCGTCATTGGCAAAAGGGCTGGTTGACAGAGAAGTGGTTAGGGTGATTACACCGGGGATGATTATTGAAGATGAATTTCTGGATCAGAAATCAAATAATTATCTTCTTGCAATTGCCTATCATCAGAACCGTGTCGGAATCTCATGGCTTGATATTTCAACCGGCACATTCCGTGTATGTGAATCCATGCAGGAGCGTAAAGAGCAGAAGATCGGAAATGCTGTTATTGATGAAGTTCTGCGGGTCTCTCCAAGAGAGATACTTTTGCCTGAATCATCCCAAAATGATCCGTTCTTTTCACCCCTTATTACTGCTTTAACGGAAAAAGTGATAACATTTCTGAAAGATACTTCTTTTGACTATTCTTCAGGATATGAGCAACTGACTGAGCAGTTTAAAACAGTCTCTTTAGAGGGATTCGGATGCGAGGGTTTAAAAAGCAGGAATCATCGCGGCAGGTGCCATGCTCTTCTATGTCCGGGAGACACAGAAGCAGAAGATAGCACATCTTGCCCGGATTGAGCCTTATACCCTGAGCAGTTATCTTATTATAGATGATACTTCTGTAAGAAATCTTGAACTTATAAAAAATCTGCGCACAGGCACAAAACAGGGAACTTTTTTAGATGTTATTGATAAAACAATAACATCAATGGGCGGACGGCTTTTAAAAGAGTGGATCCGGTATCCTTTGACAGATGTGAAAAAGATTCAGCCGCGTCTTGATGCTGTCAGTGAAGCAAGAGAGAATATTCATACATCAAGAGAGATTCGGGATAAACTGAAATCTGTCTATGATCTGGAGCGTCTCGGCTCTAAAATTGCTATGGGACATGCCAATGCAAGAGACCTGATTGCTTTAAAATGTTCTTTACAGAGCATACCGGAGATTGTATCCGATGTATCTTGTTTTAAATCAGAGCTTTTTCAGTGGAGAGAAGACGGTGGACACGCTCCGCTTAGTCCGCCCTACCAATTGGCAGAGCTTATAGAAAAAGCGATCCGTGAAGATGCTCCGCCGACTATCCGTGAAGGTGGAATGATCAATAGCGGATATAATGCTGAACTGGATGAACTTATTCAGATTTCAAGTGACGGAAAAGGATGGATTGCAAAGCTGGAGTCAAAAGAGAAGGAAAAGACAGGGATTAATTCTGTTAAAGTCCGTTATAACAAGGTATTCGGATATTATATTGAGGTTCCCAAATCCCGTTCAAAGGATGTGCCTGATTATTATATCCGCAAGCAGACTCTGGTAAATGCGGAGCGGTATATCACAGACGAACTGAAAAGTTTTGAAACAAAAGTGCTTGGTGCCGAGGAGCGGAGAGCGGCTTTGGAATATCAGCTTTTTGATGAGATACGTCAGGAGGTGATAAAATATAATCCGGCAATTCAGGAGGCGGCTCTTTTTTTAGCCCGTCTGGACTGTCTGCTCAGTTTTGCCGACATAGCGGAGCAGAATAATTACACAAGACCGGAGATAAATACTGACGGAAGACTTGTTATTGAAGACGGGCGTCATCCGGTAATTGAAAAGATGATCACAGCAGAACGGTTTGTGCCTAATACTGTGATAATGGATAATCATGAAAATCAGATTCTGATGATAACGGGTCCAAATATGGCTGGAAAATCAACTGTTTTACGGCAGGTTGCAATTCTGGTGCTGATGGCGCAGATGGGATCTTATGTTCCTGCAAAAAAAGCGGTACTTTCTGTGACTGACAGGATATTTACCCGTGTCGGTGCCTTGGATAATCTTTCACAGGGGCAAAGTACCTTTATGGTTGAAATGCAGGAGACTGCAAATATTCTGAATAATGCCACGTCTGAAAGTCTGGTTATTTTAGATGAAATAGGAAGGGGAACAAGTACATTTGACGGCATCAGCATTGCATGGGCTGTGGCAGAATATCTGCATGATTTAAAAGGAAAAGGTGTAAAAACCCTTTTTGCTACCCATTATCATGAATTAACCGATCTTGCACTAATAAAGCCGAGGATAAAGAATTATAATATTGCGGTAAAAGAATGGGATGATGAGATTATCTTTTTAAGAAAGCTGGTTGAAGGAGGGACAAACCGAAGTTACGGGATACAGGTGGCGAGATTGGCAGGAATTCCTGACCGTGTAATCACAAGGTCAAAACAGATTCTTTCTGATATGGAGTTCAAAAAAATCTCTTTGCATAATATGGATATTAAACTCTGCATTCAGGATACAGAAGTTGATTCAAGTCTAGACTTGAACCAACCGAGGTTGTTTGCAGAATAATGATGATATTGAACAGAGCCGTTTATTTTACCTTTTTCCGAGATGTGTGATTCTTTTCAGTGTCAAAAAGAACCGGAAAATAAGAATAAGCGGAAAAATAAAGATAATTCTCCTTCAGCTTGATCTTTTCGGAAATTCAGGGCATTTTTTAGCAGAGGAGCTTCAGAAACTTGATATATCAAGGATGACTCCTTTGGATGCTATGAATTGTCTGAATGAGTTGCAGAAAAAGGTGAAGGGAGGGGGGAAGGGGTAACACAGAATTGAAAATTTCTATTGGATTTTTAGGATATGCATCGTGTGGTAAAAACAATAGCGGAATCCGCCAAAAAAGCGGTTTCGCTTTGCTCTTCATATCCTGAGGTCGGAAGAGTTACAGGTGAGTATTTCCGGATTGCTATTTTACGGCGCTCATACCGGAATAACAGATGCCGCCGGATTTCAGGTCGCCGGACACTGCGAACACGGCAATCTCGTAGGGAGAGGAAATTTCGATGCTGCCGATAAATTCCCGTACCATGTCGGCTACGGGATATTTTTCACTGCAACGGGAAGAAAGTGTATGATTCTTTGAAAAAACCATATTGCCCGTTCTGTCAAAAAGTTTCACAGGCACTGTTACCTTCCAGTCATTCGGATTGCAAATCATGACAACGGTATCCCACCCGTCGATCTGGGCGACATGCGGTATCAGATACGACTGATCCGACAGGACATCCTTTGTCTCGGAATTCAGAGGCATTCCGATCATATGACCCTCCTCTCCGACAAAGAAAATTTGACCCGAAAGCGGCTGATCCGAGCTTATCCGCATCCATCCCTCGAAATCCCATTCTCCTCTGCCGAGTAATTCCGTAACCATCAAAGAGCCATGCCCCTTTGGCGGGATGGGCGATATGCCGGAAGCAGGATCCGACATCAGGCTTCCGTCTTTATCATAAACCGCCACGGAAACATTTGCGAATACATCAGCATTGTTTCGCAATCCCGCACCTGTCCACAAACCTGACCCGACTATGATATATGGTATGTTATAACGGTAAGTCGGGAGCGAATCGTCATATGGTACGATAATTTCCGGTGTTTCCGAAAGAAGATTCTCTTTGTAAACCTCAGCCGAACATGGAGCAGGAGAAAGCAGACTTACGGAAAATTCGTTACCGGTTTTGCCCTAGTCCGTCATTTCCTGTTTTAGCAGACCGAGTTTTCCCGACAAACCAAAAGCATACGAACTTTTGCAGCACGGAATCTCATAAAGCTCATCCTTGAGTTGAATAAGGATGAGATAGTTTTTTACCAAACCGTCAGGACGCTTTACCGAAATTATTATATGACCCTGATTATTTCCGGAAAGGAGACTGTGGTAAACCAGAACATAATCTGCGTTTTCAGCCATATCTACCGAAAAAGTGGTATGAAACATACCCATCTTTGTTTCAGGCTCCGCCATAATATCTCTTGTGAAGAAAGATTTGGGTATGGAACCGCCCATCGGTCCCGGTATATCCTGTGTCAGTCCATCAAATCTCGACAGATCGTAAATTTCCTCTGCCAAAAGCGTTGTTTCCTCGGCAGACAGATTCACACCTGTAAAAACAAGAATGAGAATAATTCCAATTACTGTCAGATTCCTTTTCATAAGTTTCTCCTTTTTCTATGATAATGTTGTTAAAGACAGCCATATTAAACGATTAGATTATATAAAAGTGTGCAACCTCCTTTTACTACAGAAAGGGACGAAAAAACTGCCCAGTACGTTGACATCGGAATGGTCTTATGGTCTGTATATATCAAAATAGCAATAATAACCGGAGCCAGAACCCTGAGCCAAGCCTGTTCCTCCTGTGAATAATGCATAGCCCATATCAGTCCATGAAAGATCAAAGACCTCTGTCGGGTGATTTTGTCTGGTATAGAGGATCATTTCGTCATAACACCCATAATAGAAACCGCCCTGATATGCACAACGATGCGATCCGTCTGCTACATGGTATATGTCAGAATCGGCAGGAGTCGGATAATAACAATACAAGCTGCCTTTGTAATAAGTTCTATGACCTTCATATCCGTCATAATATCGATCTATCTTTATCCATGCGTTATATATAGTACCAGTAAGACAATTCCTGTCTCGTATTTGAACATGCACTTTGCCACCATTTGTTGTATATGGACAACAAACCCATAAAGGGATATCATTAGGTAACGAATAATATCTCGCTGTAGTTACAATATCATCTTGTGCTGAAAAAAAATCTTCAGACTCGCTGACATCTAAACGAGTTGTCTGATTTCCATGATAAATCTCTCCGCTAAAAGGTAATCCGCCAGCCAAACTCACTTTACAGGTATATCCCATCTCGATTTTTAACGTTCTTAATTCATCATACAAATCAATTATCAGGTTATCAGATGTTTCTTCAAACGTGGCAATGTAATTCCTGAATCTGTTTTGAGGAAGGTAAACTGAGATCACAACCGGAAAGATATTGTTATTGTCTGCAAGATTTTTTAGAGCAATTGAAACATCATCTATATCGTCTATATCATCCAACTCAAATTCGGCATAGTACACATCACCTGATTTTGAATAATAAGATGTGTCTTTTGTAAAAAAAGATTTATCAACCTGAATGCCAAACGGTCCGCGAATATCATTTTTTTAATCCGCAGAATTCAGACAAATTTCTATTTCTTTGCTCTTTAAAATCCTGTGCCTTCAAACTAAATGTATAACCGATACACACTGCCAGCAGTACAATAACCATAACTGCCTTCTTCTTCATAAAAAAATCCTCCTTTTTTGTTTTAATAACCATCAGTAACATACATATTAATAGTCTTTTACAATAAGTATTTTTTTCTGTCAAGAAGAATTCCGGGTAGTGGTTCTTTTTAAACTGATAAACCGGCATTGTAGTTATTGATAAATATTCTTATGCGTTTTTCGTGCATCTCTTTATTTTTACTGAAAGAGAGCGATTTTCGCACCATGCCGGGGCATCTCTGCCGTAACGTATTGTTAAAACGCTCAATATGTGCTGTTCCGCCGCTTTCTTTTCCGGACTGGCGCAGACGTTCTGAAGGGAGAACATTTCCGTATGATTCCCGAAAATCTGTATAAATAACAGCACGTTTACTGTAATCCGGAGGAAGTGACCGCCATAATTCAAGACATGTCTTATCGGATTTGTCTCCGAAAACAACGCCGGGTATTACGGTCTATTGCTATCCGAATCCATACCTTACACTGTTTTGATCCGGCAAACGACCATATTTCATCTATTCCGGCAACCGGACTTTCCTCTGTCTTTACAATGCCGGATGCGGCAGGCGGAATTTCTTTTTTTTATTATTGCTGTCACTCTGTTACGGCTGACACGGGCAAGCCGCGCTGTTCCGCGCTCGAGAAACCCTTTCACAGATAAGTTTTTCTGTAAGCTCCTTTTTTTTTTCTGTTTTTCTTCCTGAGTGACGGGTGTTCCGTAAAAATTGCAGTCTTTACAGTGATATTTCCGATCACCGTGTTTTGTTTTGCCGTTTTTACGAATATTTATGCTGCCGCATTTTCTGCAAGGTATGTCTATCATGATTCTCCCCTTTTTTCTTTTTTTTATATATTACAATAAAAATTTTTTATAAGTCAATAAAATACCACTACCCACGGGTTCTCATGTCAAATTCTATTACCGTATTCCCATTCCCAATGTATGAAACGGTGAATACATCTTTGTCTGCTTCCACAACTGCTGAATTGAACTCTGTCTGTATCGTAATCGCCATAATCATCACCTTTCTATTTTACAAATTAAAGAAATATGACGGTTATTCATTGTTTTGTCAAATATGTGATTGCATAATTACGATTTTTTGTTTAATCTTATTTTGTGTAAAAGTTGGGACACACCCGTTTGATGTTTTGCATGGGAACGGGAAAAAGGAAAAATAAAGACAGTTCTCTTTTGCAGCTTGATCTTTTCGGCAATTCAGGACATTTTATAGCAGAGGAGCTTCAGAAACTTGATATATCAAAAATGACGCCTATAGATGCCATGAATTGTCTGAATGAATTGCAGAAAAAAGTGAAAGCAGATGGGAGCAGATAATACAGGATTTACAGGATTTGCAGGATTGCACGGATTTATGTAATGCAGGTTATGCAGTTGAAAATTTTACATCGGAAAGAAGGAGTCGCAAGGTTTTCTTGCGGCTCAAACAGCTTCAACTGCTTAACTCCTAAATAAAAAAAGGAAAAAACCATGTTATCTGTTGTTGAACTTAATCAGACCTCAAAGCTGATCTATGAAAGCGGCAATTCCCTGATTTATTATCAGGATAAAGGAGAATATGAAACGCCGGTTATTATCAAAATTCTCAGAAGATGAGCATCCGGTACCGGAACAGATGATCCGGTTTGCCAACGAGTACGAATGTACCAGAGACCTGAAAATAGCCGGTGTGCGCAGAGCATACTCAAGAATCACCGTTGACGGCAAGCCTGCTCTGGTTCTGGAATTTATCGGAGGGCAGACTGTTAAAAGAGTCATTACGGAGCAGAAGATAGGAACCGAAGCGGTTCTGAGATTTGCTCTCTCCGCTGTGCAGGCATTGGAGCATATCACACGCACCGTCTGATTCACAAAGATATTAACGGCAACAATATTATTGTGGATCGCCGGGGATCTTTCTCCGCAACTGTTATTGATTTCGGCATTTCCTCCAGAATTGACACAAAAACAGAGCATCCCGGCAATCCTGACAGATTAGAGGGAACTCTGGCGTATATCTCACCGGAACAGACCGGCAGAATGAACAGATACCAGTAGATTACCGGACTGATCTGTATTCTCTGGGGGTTACGTTTTATGAAATGCTGACCGGAAAACTCCCCTTTGAAACAGATGACTCAATGGAGATGATCCATTCCCATATTGCCAAAGCTCCGGTGCCGGTCTGCGAAGTGAATCCTGAAGTTCCGCAGGCGGTTTCCGGTATTGTTACAAAGCTGATGGCAAAGAATGCCGAAGAGAGGTATCAGTCCGCTTTCGGATTAAAATCAGATTTGCGAGTTCTGTCTTGCAAATCTTAAAAATACCGGAAAACTTGCGGGTTTCAGACCGGGGCGGAAGTACTTCAGGACGGTTTCATATTCCTCAGAAGCTCTACGGCAGAGAAGAGGAAGTCCGTATGCTGCTGGAGGCGTTTGAACGGGTCAGTCAGGGGACAGCGGAGCTTGTGCTGGTAAGCGGATATTCAGGGGTCGGAAAATCCTCTCTCGTGCGTGAAATCCATAAGCCGATCAGCGGAAAAAGGCGGATATTTTGTTTCAGGAAAATATGACCAGTATCAGCGGAATATCCCATACTCGACCGTTATTCAGACTCTGACGGAATTTGTGAATTACATTCTGACGGAAAGCCCTGAACAGATGGCGGTCTGGAAAGAAAAAATATCCGGGGCAGCCGGCAACAACGGGCAGGTGCTGACTGATCTGATTCCCGCATTTGAACTGGTCATAGGCGGTCAGCCCCGGTGCCGGAGCTGGGACCGCGGAGAGTCAGAACCGTATCAATCTGGTTTTTCAGAATGTTATCAAAGCAGTCAGCAGAAAAGAGCATCCGTTTGTCATATTTGCTGATGATCTGCAATGGGCGGATTCAGCATCCCTGAATCTTATCAGAGTGCTTATGAGCGATGAAGACAGCCGGTATCTGCTGCTGATCGGCGCATACCGGGATAACGAGGTTTATCCGACCCATCCGCTGATGATGACGTTAAATGAGATTCAGGAAAAAAATGTAACCGCAGTAAATAACATCCGGCTGGACAACCTTCTGACTGAACAGGTGAATGAACTGACAGCAGATACCCTGTATTGTGATTTTTCTTATGCGGAACCCCTTACCCGGCTGGTTTATGAAAAGACCGGCGGAAATGCTTTTTTTGTCAATCAGTTTTTTAAATCTCTGTATGAAGAGGAGCTGCTGACTTTTGATCATGAAAAACGGAAATGGGTGTGGGATATTCCGCAGATTCAGGAGAAGAATATCACAGACAATGTTGTGGAACTGATGGCGGGAAAACTTTTAAGACTCCCCCGGAAACCCGGTCCGTTCTTAAATTCGCCGCATGTATCGGGAATATATTTGATATTGAAACTCTTTCCGTGATTTATGAATCCCCGAAGGAACTGACCCTTGACCGTCTCTGGAAAGGTATAGAAGAAGGGCTGATTCTTCCCCTTGATAAGAATTACAAACTCCTTTCTTCACTTTCCGATTCTCATTTTTCATTCCTCACTTTAAAGAGTTCTTTCAGATTTCTGCATGACCGGGTACAGCAGGCGGCTTATCAGCAGATTCCCGAAGAAGATCGCAAAGCACTTCACTGGAAAATAGGGGAAGTTGATTCTGCGTAATACCCACCGGAAAAACAGGAGAAGCGAATATTGATATTGTCAGTCATCTGAATCTGGGCTTCGGCAAGCTC
>CAWEAR010000038.1:0-17670 GCA_963806835.1 uncultured delta proteobacterium | reverse complement strand
CGCAGAATTAAGCGGCTGCGTAAGCAGTCCGCTTGAATGACGGGTTAGCTCAGGCTTTTTTTCCTTCCGGTGAATCTTTCCTTTCGGACAATTCATTCCCTCCGGTTTTCTTCAGGTTTTACATCTACGGATTTTTTCAGCTTGAGCTTATAATCTTTTTCCAAATCTATGGGCTTATCATCATATTCCTTAAAATTTTCATAATCCCGAGCCTTCTTTTTCCAGTAGATTGCTAACTCATTATTAATGGGTTTCCCATATCTACCTGTTATATAGCACTGTGCAATGAATAAACATGCACTGTTTTGATTAGCCTGCGCTGCATCTTCTATGAGCATCATTCCTAAATCCAAATTCTTCTCAGTTCCGTCATCTCCATCAACAAGCATTGATCCGGCATTCCATTTTGCATGCACATGTCCTTTTTTAATTGCCTGGCAATACCAATAAAATCCGGCGGAAGCATCTTTTTCAACATATTCCCCGGTTATTAAAGCAGCTCCGAGCATGTTTTGTGCTTCTGCATCACCTTTAATCGATAATTGCAATAAATTTTTATAGATATTCGGATTTAAATCGGACAAGATTACCTCCCACTTTTGGGGCATAGACGTCTTCGTCCGTTTTCAAAGCAGGCAATAGGTTGACAGTGGCGAGTATGACAGTTTTGAAAGCCATGGAAACCTAAATTTTCATTTGCGTCCATTTGAGCGTATGCAAAAGCTTCCCCAAAGGTCTCTCCAAATGCTTTTCCTCCCATAAAGATAGTAATCCATACGGATCTGCTAAGTCAATCGGAGAGTTCCAGACATAGACATAAAGATTAATCCCACCTGCCAATCCAATCGGATCAGCTCTTAAATATCTACCCAGTTTCGGATCGTAATAGCGATAGTAGTTGTAATGCAAGCCGGTTTCCGCATCAAAGTACTGCCCCGGAAATCTGAAGTTATTCTCCACGGCAGCGGTAGTCAGTGTAGCCTCACCGAAGGGCTTGTAATCTGCTTTCCAGACGATATTTCCGTTCTTATCTGTTATCGCCTGCGGAGTGCCGAGGTGGTCGCAGTGAAAGTAGTAAACCGCTGTTGTCTCCGCATTGTTAAGAGCATATCCTGCATCGGCAGCCAAAGGCATTCCGGTGTTCTTCCCCTTGCCTTTGCCCTCGTCAATCACCCGGATTACATCAGTGCCGACAAACCGCACACTGCCTGCCATGCCGTCAACTGTAACGGTAACGGTATCTGCGGGCTGAAGCAGGCTTGCGGCCTTCTCCCTGTCAAATTTTACCATAATATCAGGGATGCCGTTTTTATCATAGTCTCCGGCATCACTTTTTTTCACAGGGAACCGCCCCGTTCAACTTCAGGTATCACAGAGAATATTTATACCAGCCCGCATTTTGCTCATAATGGATATATCTGTCTTGCAATGTGCAGACCTTTGCCTAATTACTGGAATCTTTTCTCCCGGCTCACTTTTCTGATGACTTCATACCGTTCTCCGTTCCATTTGTAAAACGTGCTGATATCTGTAAATGTATCAGAAATAACCACTATGTCATTGCCGTCCGAATCAGTCAGAAATTCAGGGGTCGTCTTTGAGCCTGTTTCAAGGACTTTTCGGATATTTCCGTCAATGCAGGCAAACACATAGAAATGGTAAGCACTGCCGCCTGTCCACGTTGTAAATAACTGACCGCCCGAATCTTGTGTCTGAAAAAGACTGACAGGATAATCCAAAGTATCGAAAGTAAACAGTCTGATACTTTCCGAACTGGACTTTCTGTAACAGGACAATGTTCTGACCGGCAGAGAGTCAGTATTCTTTCCACTTTCGGTAATGATACATACTACAGGCTCATCATCACCTGTGTCCCATTGAGAAACAAAGAGAATCTCACGGTTCTCCGACATCATAGGGAAATCGGGGCCAGAAACCGAAGCACAACAGCAGCAGACAATAATAAACAAAGCAAAAAACATTAAGCGTTTCATTTCTCATTCCTTACTTCTTAACTTTATCCAAGCATGATTGTTTATCACACAGGCTGTTTACGAGGCATTTCTCACACTCAAGTATGCCTTTTGCATATCCTTTGCCGGTGCCAAAACCTTCAAGCCCCTTGGTAATATCTCCGGCCCGTCTGATTCTCAGCGCAATATATGATGTCCCGGCACTGATATTTGCGGCAGGATCATCTATATCCTTATATTGAACTTTCATATCCTTGCAGGCAATCTTTGTCATCTGCATAAGACCTTTTGCGGAACTCTTCGGGTTTTTCGCCTTTGTCTCAAAAGTAGATTCTTTGTAAATCAGACATATAACCAGACTGTCACTCAGCCCTGATCTATTATTCTCTTTAACAAGATTTGCGACTTTATCAAAAGAGAGGGTCTCCAGCCCAAACGGGTCAATCATATTCACCGGATTGTTCATCACATACGCATAAAGATTTATCCCCCCTTCCAGACCAATCGGATCAGGTGTAAGATACCGCCCCGTCCCGGCATCATAATACCTGTGCCAGTTATAATGCAGCCCCGTCTCCGCATCATAAAACTGCCCCGGAAATCGGAAGTTGTTTTCCACGGCAGCGGTGGTCAGCGTAATCTCTCCGAACGGCTTGTAATCAGCCTTCCACACCACGCTGCCGTTCTCATCAGTTATCGCCTGCGGAGTACCGAGATGATCGCAGTGAAAATAGTAAACCGCTGTTGTTTCGGCATTGTTAAGAGCATATCCGGCATCGGCAGTCAAAGGCGTTCCGGTGTTCTTCCCCTTGCTTTTGCCCTCGTCAATCACCCGGATTACATCCGTGCCGGTGAAGCGGACACTGCCTGCCATGCCGTCAACCGTAACAGTAACAGCATCCGCAGGCTGAAAAATGCCTGCGGCATGCTCCCTGTCAAATTTTACCATAATATCAGGGATGCCGTCTTTATCATAGTCTCCGGCATCACTCTTTTCACAGGGAACCGCTCCGTTCAGTTTCACGGTACCGCAGAGAATCTCTCCCGCATCATATTCTTCGGGAAGCTCGATGTAGCACGTAACCCATTTTCCTTTATGTATAAAACTGTGCTTTTGAAATCCGATTTTCCTTTGTAAAAACTGGAAATTCACAAATTCAAAAAGCTCAGATTATGGCGGTGGTAAGAATAACTCGTCAGATTCAGGGGTCAAAGAGCCGTTCTTCTAAAACTGCTGAATGAAGGATATCCAGTTTTCTGTCTTAATTTTTGTCTCGCTCTGGGAACCATCCGTATTATTCTTTATAATTCCATGATATACAGGAACAAAAATACAATCTTTTTTTACAGCCCTGAAAATTTCATATGTTTCCGGTCTTTCACTCATTTTGAAAGAATATATTAATTCATAATACAGGCGGTTCGGACCAGAGTCTCTCCTTTCAATTATCATATTGTTTCCGTCATTCCAATAACTGGTTCTGATTTCAATTCTCTCTTCCGATATTCTGTCCGATAACTGAAGAATCGTAGCAGAAACCTCTTTTTTATCAATATTAATATAGTCAATTGCATGATCGTATTTTGGTACCGAATCAATATCTGAATCATGAATATCGGTATATTGAAAATCAAAATATTCATGAGGACTGAGTTCCAGACTTTTCCATTCATCCAATCCCGATATCAGGTAGCTGATTTTTATATAAATATAGTTATACATATTCATTACAAATAGTTCCTTAAAAGTATATAGAAATACGGATACAGGCTTCCTGTAATGGTCAAATAGATGATTTACACCCGATCATAGCAGATTTTTTCACAATATTCTGATAACTGACTATAAAAAAATCATTAAATGTAATCAGCTGTCAACACTATTGACCACTACAGAAATCGCTCAAATTTATTGAATCTGTCTTATCTACCTGCTTCCTCCTCCCTTTCGACCTCCTAAATCACGGCTTTCCTGTAATGCTTTTTTTATAGGATTAAATTGTTTCTTTGTCAACCTGCCGTCTTTAAGCATTGTTTCTATCTCTCTTTCAGATTTACTAAGCAAATCTTCAATATCTACACCCTTTAAATTCGGATTTTGCCGAAGATATCTTAACTTACCGCCACCCTTCAATCTTTCAATCAAAGGTCTCTCTTTTGTAATGGTGTTTATAATTTTTTTGTTTGTACTTTCATCAGCACACTGTTCAAACAGTCCTTCCAGACATTCAATACGCTCTTTCGCAGTAGGTAATTCCAAACAGGTTCGTATATGTGCATCAACGGTTGTCCATGCAAGACCTGTAGGATTTATCAATCTTATCGGATTATTTAAACCATATCCGTAAAAATTTGTATCTCCTCCGCTGAATTCTATCGGATCAGTCCTCAGATAACGCCCCGTTTCAGGGTTATAATACCGATGCCAGTTGTAATGCAGCCCGGTTTCTTCATCAAAGTACTGCCCCGGAAAGCGGAAGTTGTTTTCCACTGCTGAGGTAGTCAATGTAACCTCACCGAAGGGCTTGTAATCAGCTTTCCATACCACGTTGCCGTTTTGGTCTGTCATTGCCTGCGGTGTGCCGAGATGGTCGCAGTGGAAGTAATAAACTGCTCTTGTTTCCGCATTGTTAAGAGCATATCCTGCATCGGCAGCCAAAGGCGTTCCGGTGTTCTTCCCCTTGCCTTTGCCCTCGTCAATCACCCGGATTGTGTCCGTGCCGGTAAACCGCACACTGCCTGCCATGCCGTCAACTGTAACGGTAACAGCATCCGCAGGCTGAAGCAGGCTTCTCCGGGAAATCGGAAAAAGAAACAAAAGGTCAGAGAACAATTTTTACCACCTTTGTTACGAAGGGATTCAGCAGGCATATTCATGCCTACCCCGGATAGCTGGGCTAACGGCTTTTTTTCAGAGGTCTGATTTCTTCTATCCTGCATTTGAAAACCAGTATCCGGTGAAACTCGCTTCCGAGGTATATTCTAAGTATGTCCGGAAGACGGCTCACATTCGGGGTGGATTTGCACCATCCCTCTGTTCTGATGGCTAAAATTATATCATGGTTAAATACTATTTCCTCTCTCTCTTCCAGAAAAGCCCATGAGGATGGTTCCGCATCGGCACGGATTCCGGCGGGATTCTTTCCTATACTTCGAGTTAGAACTCCCTTGGAATTTTTTACTGTAATGGTGAAGAGAGGCGAATGCCAGTCCGGGAATTTGATAATAAACGAACTGTCTCCCCCTTTTCCGAATCCGAAGGGGTCTTTGCCAATAATACTGGGGTTCTCTTTACCCGTAGTATATTCCTCTGTCCAGAACCCCCCTTTATATCCGGCAACGGGGTCATCTTCCGGCATAGCCGGTAATTTCACATCATATCTGATAATATAACATCCCAATGCATCTGCCACGTCTGCTCCGTCAAGCTTCCCCGGTTCGATAAATGCCCCGCTGCCAAATACCGGTTCGTACCCGAAAAAAAAGATCTGAAGAAAAAAAAGGAATGTACGGAATATAAAACGCATATAATCCGAACAATCATATTTTCTGCCACAAATCCGAACGGTTTTTATTATCAGTTGATATATTCTGTCATATAAACGCATTATACTTATCTCCTTTCTGATTTCCTTTATTATGGTTATCTTCTGATTATAAAAATACAGTCGGAAGATAACCGGCAAGTTAGGTTATATGTCAGTCAATCACCTTGAACGAAACATCCGGATAGCGGCTGACCGGATACACCTTATTATTTCTCGCATTCGGATTTTCGTTATTTTTATACTCTACAACTCTTCTCAGAGTGGATCTTATCCATTTTTGCAGTTTTTGCCATTTTTTCAGCTGGCACTCTCCGTTCCATGTATTGCTTATCATTACACACCCGTGGCTGCCTTCGTTCGAACCCAGATGGTGCCCCAGTCTTATTCCATCCCGCCACATCTTATTCTCATTGTCATAGAACTGATCATTAACCTGTTCATCCTCATAAAACAGGGCAAAATAATAATCTCTTCCGCCTCTGCCCGGATTCTCAGAAATAACATAACTTCCCTTCAGCAGCGGCGGTTTTCCGTCCCATCCGCCGGATGTCGCTCTCATAATTATGGTTTCGCTGCCTTCGGAAGCGGTCAGGGTATTAGCGGCTCTGTTAAAAACAATATCCAGCAGTCCCAGTAGATCTATCAGCTTTATCGGATTATTCCGTACATATACGAAAAGATTTATTCCCCTGCCAGCCCGATCGGGTCTGTTCTCAGATACCTACCTGTCATCGGATCATAGTACCGGAAGTAATTGTAATGTAACCCCGTCTCAGCATCATAAAACTGCCCCGGAAATCTGAAGTTATTCTCCACGGCAGCGGCAGTCAGCGATACTTCTCCGAAGGGCTTGTAATCTGCTTTCCAGACGATATTCCCGCCCTCATCCGTGACTGCCTACGGTGTTCCCAGATGATCGCAGTGGAAATAGTAAATGAAACCCCGCTTCAGCCGGTGTGAACATAGATTACGATAGGTAACGCTACACTTTTGCCTACATTCTCTGATTATTTGGCATGAAAAATTTTACATGAAACCTTATCATTATTCTTATGCATCTCAACTACATATTCATAAAGACAGTTTTCTCCTTTCTTATGCCAAAGGACGTATCCCCTGTCAGGATTCAGCACATTTCTGGCAAAATATTTATTATCAACGCCACTTTCCCGATATTTGGCAGGAATCATTTCTGAAATAACTTTGCCGTCTGATTCAAGAGTTTTTCTGGAAACTTCGAGAGCCATCTCTTCGGTAAATCTGCTACCCGATTCTACCGAAATAATGTATTCATCAGATTTGGAAGAACATCCGATTATCAGACACTGAAATATTATAACCAAATAAATAATGGAGCAGATTTTTACCATAATACCTCCGCTGATTATTTTTCTATATGCCATAAGCATAACACTATGATAGGCAAATTCCCCATAGTTTTAGAGATATACCTGCGAGATTATCAAAGTCCCGCAGGTTTTTATACTGGAAAACTTTTGTCCGGATAACTTTTCGGATTAATGAACCTATCCGAATATTATTTACAAAAGAATTCATGAAGATGAAAGAATCCTTTCAACCCAAAGCATACAGATCCCGAGACATAAAAACCCCCGCCGGTATCTGTTTCGGCGCTCCCGCCGCACGGTCAGTCTCCGGAATTTTGTCTGAAGCCATGCCGGTGTGCGCTCCGCCTTCCACCGATCGACCGGCTTTGAAGGCGGTCTGCCGACCGGCTGCCTCCGGTTCGGCCATGACCGGCGCGCAATCATGGGTGAGATGCCCCGTCTGCGGATTTTGTTCCGCAGCTCCCCGGAATCATATCCTTTATCGGCCTGAGAGCCCGCGGCCGCTTTTTCGGTCTTCCGGCCTGACCGGTCCGGATTTCAACGGTGTCCGGCAGTATTTCAACCTGATCTCTTTCACTTCCTGAAGCTCCGGTTGAGGTCACGGACAGCGGCATACCGTTTCCGTCGGCAGGAGTGTGAACTGTCACTCCTTTTCCTTTATATCCGCGGCAGGTGTCATCCCCTCCGCCTTTCCCGGGTACGAACATACCGCCGGCTGAGGCACGGTTTCACCCGATCAATCCTGAAAGTCCGGCAATGCCGCACAGACGGGAAAAAATTTCCGCCCATGTCCCGTCTTCCGGCCATTTTCCAGGCCGATCATGGGCTGCGGATTTCGGACTCCGCTGCTCCCCCTTCGGGACGGAACACCGCTTTGCTCCGTTTATCAGAATCCGCAAAACGGTGTTCAGAACTTTCAGCGCCGGAGCTTCAGGACGACCGGCCTGTACGGGGCACCGGAAGCAGCGGTTCAATCAGACCAAACTGAGTTTCACTCAACCCCTCAAATCTTCCCTGCATATGCAACCTCCGTGCAGGGAAGATTATCATCTTTATTTTATAATATAAAATTTTTTTTTAATTTTCGGATAGGTTCAGCAATTCCGAAAATTTTTTTCATTTTTGAATCCTACTTGGTGGTTTGTCAAAAAAATTTTTTTATTTTTTTTTAACCGCAAAGGGCGCAAAGGTTTCCGCAAAGTACGCCAAGAAAACAAGATATATAAATTTGCGACCTTTGCGCCTTCTTTGCGGTTAAAAAAATATAAAAAACTTATTTGATAAACCAGTTAGTTATAGTTTTTAACAAATCTCTTTCACTTCTCACTTATTTCACCATTTCTGCTTTTTCCCGCCGTCATACCGTTTTACAAGTTTTTTCTCCAACAGCATCTTTGCAAAATCTTTTCTGTCGCAAAAAACCGTTGCCAGAAGTCTGCCGTATTTATCCTTTGTGCTGATAATGAATGTTTAAATAAGAAATTAATCCCCTATGTTTTCTCAAAAGTCAATAGCGTTTATCACAAATATAAGGATAAATTATCTGATAATAAATATTATCAGAAAATTATATTCAGAAAATTCTTAGTATTTATGGCGGACACGCTTACGCTTAGTCCGCCCTACTAAGATTATGATGGTTGCCGCTTAACAAAAACAGGATTCCCGCATTTTTTACATTTTGTCTTTGCCCCTGTCTCAGGAATCTTTCTTCCGTCAACCCAATAGACTTCATAGCATTTTTCACACTGAAACCGCACCTCGCCCATGAGCTGCGCCCAGAGATTTTTCTCATAAAGTTCAAGGTCTTCCTGACTCTGAAATATTCCGGGTTTTCCGGTTTTCAGAAAATCAATAGTCCGCTGATCCAGATAAACCGAATCTATCTGTGAAATCATAAACAGGATAAACTGACGGAAATTATGAAAAGAACTTGACTTACATTCAGACAGAAATTCTGAATAAAGAACCTGATTGCTTGATATTCTGTAAGGACGTGCTTTTCCTCTGATAAAAATATCCGCATGTATAAGCGATATATCTTTTTGAAACTGAAAAATACAGAAAGCATAAATATTATTAAACAGTACAGGCTCTTCTGATAATCTGCTCAAATTCATGCCGTTCTTTACCGCTACAACCTTGTTTGCCTGATAAGGTGCAACAGAAGCGATTTTATATTTAGCCGGAACTTTGGCGTCTTGCAGCAGCTTAATCCGTTTCTGTAAAGGAATCTGATGTTTGGTATCAGTTTTAGATACTTCCGAAGTTTTGGAAACTTCGGAAGTCTTTACGGATTCATCTGTCTTTTTTGTATTCTGCTGAACCATCTTTGTTGCCTGCTGAATCTTTGCTTTTAATTCCTGCTGCTGTTCAAGAGGCATATTCTTTGAGAGTTCAAAGATTATTTTATATGATTTCAGGGCATCCTGCGGATTTTGCAGATGCTCAAGGCAAAGGTCTCCGTATCTCATGGTTAATTCCATGACATCCGGGTTATTATCTTTAGCTCCTTCCTGTTTAAGATAGGCAAGAAATTTCTGACACATATCCCCGGACTGGGAATACATTCCCTTGTTTTCCATTGCCACAATTATCTGCATGGCTAATTCCAATACAGTTGAAGCATTATCTTTATCCCCCTGTTCTTTCAGATGGGTAAGAAGTTTCTGACACATTGCTGCTGCTTCGGAATACATTTCCCGGCTCTTCATTGACGTGATTATCTCTAACATACGGGGAGTTTCAAGCATGGTATCAGGATAATAATTGCATACATCAAGATAATCATCTGCAATATTGTCTATTTCTCCCCGTTTTGTGTATAAATCCATTGCTCTGTGAAATTCCAGAAGAGCAACCTTCTTTTTATCCTGTCTGCAATATGCTCTGCATAGCTCACTGTGTGCAATCGCATTATCAGGGTCATTGACAAGTGCTTTTCTTAGGTCAAGAACAGCGCCGTCTATATCCCCTTCCTGAAGTTTTCTTGAACCCGATGTGAAATCTTTATCAACAAGATTCATCTTATCTTCAATTGCAGGCTCAATATATTTTTCTTCAAATTTAAAATACTTGAGTCCGGCTGCAACCGCTGCTCCGAATGCAAATCCGCCGATATGCGACCAGAAAGCCACGCCGATTCCCGTATTACCGGCTTTGTACGCTTCAAGTAACTGCTGAACCAGCCAGAGAGGGAGCATGACATAAGCAGGTGCCCTGAATGTGCCATATTTGAATTTTCCCATAAAAAAGGCATAAAAAAAATAGATTTTGGTATTGTATAACCGCACCATAAACGCGCCCATCAGAGCTGCAATCGCGCCTGATGCACCCACAAGCGGGGCAGAGCTGTCAGGATTCATCATCACATGGGTCAAAGATGCAACAATTCCGCCGATTAAATAGAATGCAGGATAAAGAATCCGTCCCCATAAATCTTCAATATTACACCCGGAAAGATAGAGGAAAAACATATTGAAGAAAAGATGAAAAAATCCGCCGTGAAGGAACATGGAAGAAAACAGGCTGAAAAATCCGCCTTCTGAGGGGATATATCCGTATTTTCTGTAAAAAAGGTTATTGAATGATTCTCCGAACTCCTTTGCCAGACGGTTCATTTCCGCCTGTTCAGCCGATTTTACGGAATCATCTTCAGGCTCTTTGGCAGTTTTGAGAACAGCTTCGCCTCCGGGTATAAAATTCAATTCTTTAAACCCTTTTATTTTCATTTGAAGCTCAGAGGGGAGCGAATTTAATACTTCCTGGGGAAATTCAAGATAAGAATGACTCATGTAATAACTGAGCAGTTCATTTGAACGGCGATTGAATTCATCTCTGGATTTTGGCTCTGCATACCATGTGATCAGATATAGCAGAGTGTTAAGAATAATAATCCCTAATGTGATATAGGGAATTCGTCTGACCTGACCGCTTTCATGGCTTAAAGGAAAAATTATCATGGGAAAATCTCCTTTAGGTGTTAAGTTTTAGTTTTTTAGTTTTCCACTCGTTCACTCGTTCCCACGCTTTGCGTCAATGCCATTAAGTTAAGCGGAAAATGGCTAATCCGCAGGGGCAAATAATTATTTGCCCCTGCGGCGGGGAATGCCAAACTGAAAGTTTGCCGCTCCTCCGTTTCCTTAACTTAACGGCATTGACGCTTTGCGTGGAAACGCAAGAGTTCGTAGTACCGCCTTTAGGCGGTATTCACGCCCTACCGCCTAAAGGCGGTACTACGAACTTATGTAACAGCGACTCGTTCCCACGCAAAGCGTGTGAACGAGATAAGGATTTCAAATCCCGCAAGTCTGAATCAGAATATAACTTAATCTCAATTGTTAAGCAATAAGAAATTAAAAAAGCAGAGTCAAAATGACTCTGCTTTAACCCTCAAGGTCTTTCTTTACCTTATCTCAGCGATTTTCTGCAAAATATAAACAACTTCTTCAAGCCCGATTTTTCCGTCTCCGTTTATATCAGCATAGAGATTTACGCTGTAAACTTCAGTTCCGCTCATAATTTGAATAACCAGAATGGCATCTGCAATATCAACAGTTCCGCCTGAGTCA
This sequence comes from uncultured delta proteobacterium, assembly GCA_963806835.1. Classification (GTDB taxonomy): domain Bacteria; phylum Desulfobacterota; class Desulfobacteria; order Desulfobacterales; family CAWEAR01; genus CAWEAR01. Next base: position 6,229 of record CAWEAR010000038.1, on the reverse strand, counting down.
ATATCACCGGGAATTGTCTGATTTTCAGTCTGCACATTAAACCAAATTTTCCGGCAATTATTTGTTTTATCTGGTTCCTGAATTAAGTTGTTTACATCAATGCAGGCTCTGATGTAATACCTGCCGGCGCTACTTGGAACAGAAAAGTCAACCCGATTATAAATCATAAGATCGCAGGCATCAATCGCATCTTCCTGAACCATTTGAATCAGATTATTACCGGAATCGTAAACCACATATTGATTGACAATTGTTCCGGAAAAATCCGGTCCGGTTTTAGCAAGAGTTGCCATTAATTCTACGGTTTGATTTGGAGAAAAAATTTGTTCTTCGGATGAAATACTGTTGACAGCGAGATCCGAAATCCAAATATCTGTGAGTTGAACAATATCGGAAATGCTGAACCAAATTTCTTTGCAGTTGTTGTTTTCGTTGCTTTCTTCAATTTGGTTTTCCGAATCAGCGCAGATTTGCAGGTAAAATCTGCCTGTCTGGTAATTGTTGAAGGTTATTCTCAGATCTGTGTTGACATAACTTCCGTCAGCAATATCTGCCTGTGTAATAGTTCCGGTTGTTTCTTCGACAAGAATATTGTTTTCCTGAAAGATTTTCAAAGAAAATTTGGCGTCATTAGCTGGCGGATTTCCGTTATTTGAAACAGAAAAATCCAGATCAACCTGCTGATTGATTTGGAAGGTTTGCTCTTCGGTTTTTCCGTCAAGAGTCAGGGTGGGAACTTGGAGATCGGGCAAAACTACAGGCTGGGCAACTTCAAAAGTAAAACTTCTCCAGTTATTCTCCCTGTCATCGCCGATGATATTTTCATTCGGGTCAAGCATGGATGCCACAGTATAGATGCCCGGAGTGGTTGAGACGATATAGCTGGATAGTGATTTGGTTTCACTTTCGCCGTTTTCCAGATTGCCTCTTTCAATTTCGTCTCTGCCGGCTGAGGGGTAAGTAGTAACCGTGTCATAGGTTAATGCCGGATTCCCCTGAATCACGTAGTATTTTACCAGCACATTTTCCGACACATCTCCCGGACCGTAATTTTTTACTTTGGCGGATATTTCCAAATCTTCACCGCCTTTGAAAACCGCTCCGTTATTGGAGTAAGATTGACCGGTTGATTTGTTTTTGATTTCCAGATTGGACAAAACCAGCCTCGGAGTTTCTGATTTTCACTACTGCATAATTATCAGCGTAAAATTTCTCATCGCCCCATCTTACATAGCAGAAAAGATAATAATTTCCGTCTCCCCAGTCAACAGGAACGGTTCGGCTGCGGCATTCTTCGGATTCATCTTCGCCGGGTTCCATAGTGAATTCTTCTTTGCAGAGTTCTTCATCTTCGTCTTTGTCAAATTCAGAGTCTTTGGAAAGATAGAATTTCACATAGCCTTCAATTTCTTCTGAACCGGGATTTTCGTTGAATTTGACTTTAACATCAAAATCTTTGCCGATTACAAGTTCAATTTCTTCCTGCCAGTCGTCTTTGTCTTCTTTGGAGACTTTGATGTATTTGAATAAAGTTGCAGGGGTTTCTGAGTAGGAAGGGGTTTGAGGAGTATCAGGGATTGTGCCACCGCCGAATCCAATGTCATTGTAATAAGCATTGGCTTGAGCAATTTGACGAGATGTACCGACAAGATTAGTATATCCAACTAATTGCCTACTTATAAGCCATCCTCTTTCTTCTGGTGTCTGATTAGAAAATGGAACGCCAACCGCCCCGCTCATTTCTAAGCCATCAATATAACCGATTACTCCGATTTTATCCAAAAGAATGTGGATAAAGGCGGTAGGACTGCCGTCAGTTCCTATTTGATTTCTTGTGAAATTTACGCTATTTCGAAAATTATGATCGCCTCTTCCATTGTAGTCGGAAATATCAACGCTGATCCAATTGCCATTATTGTCAAAATAAACTCTTTCAACCCACGCAATATGACCATAACCTCCACCAATCTGATCATGTGCCCACCAAGCAGCATCACCAGGAAGAGGAGTGGTATCCATAATTATTCCAGAATCTGCTGCTGCTCCGCCTCTCTTACAATTAGTAAGTTCGCCCTTATAGTTCTTTTCGCATTTTTCACCCCAAGTATAAGCATGCCCCCAATGTGGTCCTAAATAACTATTGCTGAAAGTTCCTCCACCCCAATTGGCAAATTGCTCATTGGTTTTATGAGCCACATAACTTGTGCATTCGCACTGAGCAAAGTGCCATCTATCTGTCCATGCGTAATAGTCAGGGCAGTTTGCCTCCCACTTCCCCCCTTCAATATCTCCGCCTGCTTGCCTTTCCCATTCATTCCCGCAAACGGAAGCTCCTGGTGGGGGATAATCTCCCTCAGGACATTTATCTCTATAGATATAGGTATCTTCATAAGCGTTTGCGAAATTTGCAATCAATACAAAAATCAAACAAGCAATAACCATCGACGCAACTCTTTTTTCTCTTTTTTGTTTCATTTCAAAACTCCTTTTCCTTGATTTTTTTGTTGAAAAATTGCAACTAACCCACAAAATTTGTTTAACAACCATAAAAACATAACATCTAAAATACCTTGATTAAATAATTATGTCAATTTTCCTTTTCAAATTCTCCAATTGCAAAAATTATGAAACGTGCTGCTGTTTTCATTGTTTGAACTATGATTTCCAGATGATTCTTATGATTGACATGATTATTTATCAATCATACTGAAATAATATTATAAATCATCTGAAAATCACAGTTCAGGACTGCTTAATTTCTGTCTCTTGTCGGCATAACCAGCATGTGATAGCCGTAATCCAGCAGTATGTCAGTAGCCTTATCCGCAGAGAAAGATATCAGTTCCATCATCCTGTCCTCATCATCAGGTTCGGTAACATTAATCCACAGTGTTTCGGAAGTTTCGGGACTTTCTGTAACATCAATCAGTCTGACCTCCGGAAATTTTTCTGTGATATGACGCATAAGTTGGTCAATCAGTTCTTCCTGTTTGAAATTTATCATTTTTTCAACTCCTTTTCAATCAGATCAATCATTTCTTTTGCCCTGTCAATCTGTTCAGCCGCTTGCTTTCTGCCGACATTATCCCCTTTATAATCGGCTCTATCTCTGACAATCTGCATTTCCAAAAGATATGATTTCACTTTTGCAGGATAGATTTTCTGACGTTTAACCAGCTTTTCACTGAATTCAGCCTGAACCCATCCGTGTCCGGCTTTATCTCTTTTTATTCCATTGTCTGCAAGAGCGGCAATAGCCGCCTGAAAAGCTGCATAATAGGCGCGGTTGTGCAGGCGTCATAAAACCCTTTGTCAAAGCAGATCTGAGCAACAGCCAGATTTGCCTTTGCTTTATTAAAAAATTCTGTTTTCATTCAGATATACCTTTCAGACTCATGATTTAAAGCATAAAGATTTGCCGCCAAAAGTACTGTTGCCAAAAACAGACTTAAAACACACATAAATTTTTTTTCATAACCGCCTCCTTTTTGCCTATCCTGAAAAGGATGGGCGGGTTAAATTGTCTGAACCGCAGATTCAAGCTATTTTAACAGATTACACAGATTTATGTATATCAGACTTTACAATTCCTGACAACATCATCTGTGAAATCCGCTTAATCTGTGCAAATCTGCGGTTCAGACAGTTGTAGTTCAGACAAAATATATTTCAATCATTGCAAGAATTTCAGGCGGATTTTTTATATATCCCTGCCTGTGCTTCTCCTCAAGAAATTTTACATTGTACTGCCGGAATGCAAGCTGTAAAAAATCCCGCCGGGAGAATAGGCAGCAACTTGGGTTATGATTATTCATTCATGGCATAAAGAGATATTCATCGTAGGAAAATGTCCGTCAAATGCAAATGCCTTGTGAATTTTGTATTTCCAGCATATTGTAAAACTTGTGCAGTCAGTAAATGACAGCAGTGAATCTTCATATTTGCAGAAAACAGAAACAGCCTCTCTGTAAAGTGTTTCATCAATCCTGACAATTTTCAGAATCCCTGTTTTTTCGGATTTGTCAGTCAGATTTACAAACCTGACAGCAATCCGGTGTGCCGCATCGTATCTTAATCTTGTAACTCAGATTTGTCTGACAAGGCTATCCATGCACCTGTATCAACAAAAATCATATTTTATTTTCCGCTGTAAAGGATTTTATCATGATTCACTGAAGCATCTATAATCATTTTCTGATTCATTCTCTTCCGCAAACTCAATATCCAGCAGAATCTTATTCCGCCTGATGTTTCTGAATTTATCAGTAAACGGTATAAGAAATCCGTGTTCTGTTTTCCTGACTTCAATTATCATATTACCCCCATTGCCAAAAATTATCTGAACTGTGATTAACATGATTAAGGGATTACCATGACTGCTTTTTTAGCCTGTCAATTAAATACATTGTCTGAACTGTGATTTCCGTATGATTATTGTGATTGACATGATTCTCTTTAAACCATTAGGGTTTTCCGGTTAAATCACGGTAATCACATAAATCATCTGAAAATCACAGTTCAGGAGAATTACGTGATAATCCTGAACCGCTGATAATCATGATATTTATGATGACCATGATGTTTTATCAGCACAATCAATTTTATCATTATTATCAGCGGTTCATATTGCAGTTTACCGGATACTTCAGAAGTTTTTATCTCATATCATGTTTATCAAAACAAAACATCATATTTTTATAAAACTCTGAGGGTTTTGGGTATTGATTTTTATTTTTATTTTTTTGCATTTGCTACTTCTTTCTGTTATAAATATTCAAATATCAGCGGTCTGGTAATTTTTTAATTTCCCCTTTTTATAAAGAGAGGTTACAAAAAAAAATTTTCCTGAACCGGAGATGCAGTAACAATTTATGTTCAGAACATTTCAGACAAAAATACTGATAGGATACGGCGGCGCATTGGCAGTTGTTGTGCTGGTTTTTGCATGGTCAATTGTCAGTCTGCTGAAACTGGGAAAAGCCTCTGACTCTATCCTTAGGGAAAACTATAAAAGTATCCTGTCCGCGGAGAATATGATTAACGCGGTTGAGCGGCAGGACAGCGCCTTGCTTTTAATTTTGCTGGGGGATGAAGATGAATGGCGACTGGAATTCCGAAGCAATGAAAATATTTTTTTACAATGGCTGGGCAGGGCAAAAGATAATATCACTGTAGAAGGTGAAAAAAAAATTCTTGATTCAGTTGAAACTTTTTATACAGCCTATCTGATGAAAGTATCAGAAATATTTCAGGATAAAGATATTAACATCAGAAAAGCTCTTTATCATAAAGAAGTTTATCCGTTGTTTCAGTCTGTCCGTAACAGTTGTATCCGACTGCGGGAAATCAACCAGCTGGCAATGTTTACGGCAAGCAGTCAGGCTCAAGATATGGCGGTCAGTGCTGTCTGGAACATGGTGGGACTGGGGATAATAGCTGTAGGTTTCGGACTCGGATTCAGTCTTTTTTTATCAAACATGCTTGCCAGTCCTGTCGGACAGATGAGAGAAGCCGCCGCCCGGATTGCTGAAGGAAACTATGAAATTCAGGTTCCGGTTGACAGGAGCGATGAACTTGGGCTTCTGGCTGAACAGTTCAATAAAATGGCAAAAAAATTAAAAGAATACAATGAATTGAATATTGAAAAGATTCTTACGGAAAAGCGTAAAATTGAAGCGGTTCTTCAAAGTGCTGATGACGGAATTATTGTAGTAAACCCTGAACTGAAAATCACGGATATGAATCCCATGTCAGCAAAAATATTCGGTGTTGAGATCAGTTTCGGCACTGGGACATCATTTTCTTGAAATTATAAAAGACGAACAACTGATTACATTTTTAAAAACAGTCCTTGAATCAGGTCAGCCGTTATCATTTGAAAACGAAAAAAATGTTTTGTCTGTGAAAACAGGAGAAGAGAATTCATATTATAAGTATTCAATTTTTCCGATAAATATCAAAGCCGGTTTTATGTATGGTGTGGTGGTGCTTTTACGTGATATTACCCGGCTGCGGGAGTTGGACAGGCTTAAAAGCGAATTTGTCATGACAGCATCCCATGAACTCAGGACGCCTCTTACAAGTATCGGCATGAGTGTGGAGATGCTCATGGAAAGGATTTCTGAGCAACTGAACGATAAAGATCGCAAACTGCTTCAGGCGGCTTATGAAGATGTGCAGCGCCTTAAAGCATTGGTCAATGATCTTCTTGATCTTTCAAAAATTGAGG
>CAWEAR010000037.1:0-14580 GCA_963806835.1 uncultured delta proteobacterium | reverse complement strand
ACGTCAAATTCAGCGGCGGCGTAAGCAGTCCGCTGCAATGAGGGGTTATGCGGATTTTCAGGTTCAGCACATTGCTGCTGATACAGCTTTTGTAGCACATTTCCACGGAAAAGATAACCGTAAGTATTTGTAATCCAATTTTGAAGACCTGCGAGGTTTTCAAATCCCTGTGTTATCGGGAAAATCCAAAGTCCACGGATCAATATTTGTGGCAACTACCGCATCATCGAGGATGTCCTGAGGTTCCCCATATAATTCAACTCCTGCGACAATATCGCAGTTCTTTTTTACAAATGCGGTTATCTCACCTTTTTTCATCGGGATTTTCACAGAAACCCAGCCGTTGTCCAGAGCCTCCTGAAAACCGGGCACATCATAAAATCCGTTGCGGTCTGCCGAGTTCCCGCAGCACGCTGCGGCAGCTCTCCCGCTGGGCTTCCCCGCATTCGGCGATTTGCTCGGCTCTTTTCTTTATATATGCATCTATCTCCTCTTTTCCGGCAAGTATTTCACCGTTTACTGTCAGGATCCTTCCACCATACTTGCCTCTTCAGTCGTAGTATTGCATGGTACATATTCCGCTCTTAACCCGACATACACATCCAGCACCCCGTCATCTTCTATATAATCCCGGGTCGGAAGGTTCTCTGCCGAGTATATATGAAAGGGTGCTGTTTATAGAAGACCGCTCCTCCGCAGGCGGCAGCTCACTTTCCGAACCGGGTTTCCCGACGAATCCAGCCAGACGGATCCGGGTTTTCCTCCGGAATCCGTGAATCTGACAAACTGAAATGTACGTCCATGCCGGTGTTATGATGATTTCAGATGACACCCGCAGGACCACGCCCTCCGGCAGGCTGTCCGATGCTTTTTTATTCATTTTTAAACCGGATACATTCATAATCTGTTTGAAAGGCACAAAACCGTCGCAGAAAACAAACAGCGTGATGTCCCCCCCGGCATCGGGTGGAACTTCCAGTCCGGGCTGTCGAAGTAAACGTATGCTGTCCGTTTGCAGCACCATCGCACAGCAGGGTTCCGTTTTCATCTCTCACTTCTCCTGTGATTTTTACCCAACCGGGATGTCCCGGACGCGGTTCCCATCTGATATGTAACGGCGATCCACGGGCTGTTTCCCGAAGCGGCGGTCATGGTGATGTTATAAACCTGCCCGGTCCCCGCCGCGGGATACAGGGTTTTTCTGAACGGAGCAAGTCCGTAACAGAAGGCAAGCAGGGTTACTGCCCCGTTTTCATCAGGGGGGACATTCAAATAATACAAACCAGGATATTCACCGCAGCTAAACATATACTGCCCGTTTGCCAGCACCATCGCACAAGGAGGATTGCGTCGTGAATTGTCACTTTTCCGCTTACATGAACCCATTCGGCGGCGCCGGTATCAGAAAGAACAGGCGATGCCGGATAGAACCATAACCGTAAAGAAGAGTTTTACCAATTTCTGCATGACAATTACCTCCTTTTTATTATTAAAGCCTTTGGAATAATGACTTCCGATATTAATAGGCATTGACAGCCAATGCCATAGAGATTTTCGAATCGGTATCCCGGTGCCAAACTCTTTGAATCCTGATTGTATAGTATCCTTCTGTTACAGGGGTAAAGTTTATGACTTCGAAAGAATCATAACGTGATGCGGAATCTGCTATACAATTTCCATTCGGATCTAAGAGTACCATGTCAAAATCCATACCGAGCGGATAAGGATCATTTCTATGATCGTAGGTATATGTGCCTCTGTTAAGCCAGCTCAGGACTATCCGAATATCTTCCCAACCTGGGAAGCCGCAATTGAAATGGACTTTATAGTCTATAACTCCATTGTTAGGAGAAAGGATACACAGAATCAAAATATGAATAGCGCTGTTGCCCCTTCCCAGTATTTGCTGGCTTTTACATTCCATGCACAGCTCAGATAGTCTATTCCGCCAGACCGACCTTGTCATAACCACCGCTGATATTGTCCGTAGCCCCCAGCATAAAAGCTTTTAAGCCATATGAGGTCTTAATTGCATCCACGGATAAACAGATAACAAATCCGCTGCAAAAGCAGCCGCATGAGGGGAAGCCATACTTGTACCTGTCTTTGTATGCCCCCTGCTGTTATGTTTGTACCCGGGAACAATTTCAGGTTTCTTCAGTCCCGGATCGTCCGTCCGTCATTCCGGATATCAGGGTAACACTCGCCGTTATAAGCCACATTTACACAGGAAAGACCGGTAGCGCACTGATTTGAATGAGTCAGTCCGTCACATCCGCATACAGGCAGCCACACACCGACACATAGCCTGTATCTCCCCCCGCACATCCCGATGCCCCCGGAATCCTGGGAATTTTTGCGCAGTACATATCCTCCGGGCATTCGTCATTTTCGGAGCAGGACAGGCAGGCATCAGGGTCACCCGCCGGCTGTCATTGCCTTCCGATATATCTATAATAATTTCGGAAGATTCATAAAAATCAGCTTCCACAGTCATTCTGTATTTATATTTGCCCGCCTTGCAGATTGAAAAACTCATATTCGCCGTGTCTGTCGGTATAAGTATGCAGTCCTCCTGTCTCCGGGGCATCATCTGATGTGTCATGATATGGGAATATGCTCACCGCGGCCCTCCAACCGGGACAATACAGGGTGTCTCCACCGCAAACCGCGCCCCCGTCGGATACTCTTCCGCTGACAGGGGCGGTCCCGCATCCGGAATCTTTTCCGTCACAGTCCTGATCGATCCCGTCACCGCATATTTCCGGCCCTGCCGGGATAGATATCCGCGTCGCTGTCGTCGCAGTCATCCGTAAAACTGCCGTCCCCGTCGTTATCCGTTCCGAAATCGGGTGCTTCCGTAATCCGTTTGAAAGGCGCAAAACCGTCGCAGAAAACGAACAGCGTGATTTCCCCCCGCTGCCGGGGGGAGCTTCCAGTTCGAATTTTCCCGGGAAATATCCGCAGGTAAACGTATGCTGTCCGTTTGCCAGCACCATCGTGCACAGCATGGTTCCGCTTTCATCTGTCACCACTCCTGTGACTTTTACCCATCCGGGGATTTTCGGACGTGGTTATCTGATATTCAAGGGCAATCCGCGGGCTGTTTCCCGAAGCGGCGGTCATGGTGATATTATAAACCTTCCCGGTCCCGCTGGGATACAGGGTTTTTCTGAACGGAGCAAGTCCGTCACAGAAGGCAAACAGGGTTACCGCGCCGTTTTCATCAGGGGGGACATTCAGATCATACGAACCCGAATCTTCACCGCAGCTAAACATATGCTGCCCGTTTGCCAGCACCATCGCACAGAGGGGGGTTCCGTTGTCCGATGTTACGCTTCCGCTTACATGAATCCATTCGGCGGCACCGATGTCAGAAAGACAGACGATGCCGGATAGAACCATAACCGTAAAGAAAAATTTTACCAATTCCCGCATGACAATTACCTCCTTAATCAGGGATTAAATTTCATCGCTCCCACGCTTCGGCGTTCCGCGGAGCGGAACGCCGGTGGCATGCATATATTCATGAGTTTTCAAACATGCCTCTATCATCTAATTTTAACTAATTGCAATCACATAAGTTAGAGTTAACAATATAAAAATTTGTTAACACCGATTCCCACCCCGTTGAACAATATGAGCTCCAATTACAAGGATCAACCCACCATGCCCCCCGACATTCTCGCTTCACCGTGTCTGCACCATCCATTATCCAATCCATAAAATTCAACATTATTATTAAAGCCTTTGGAATAATGGCTTCCGATATTAACGTCTTTTTGGGCTGAAGTATAGGCATTGACAGTTAATGCCATACTGAGTTTCGAATCGGTATCCCGATTCGAAGTTCTTTGAATCCTGATTCTATAGTATCCTTCTGTTGCAGGGGTAAAGTTTATGACTTCGAAAGAATCATCAAATGATGCGGAAGTTTCTATAAGATTTCCATTCGGATCAAAGAGTTTCATATCAAAATCCATACCGAGCGGATAAGGATCACTTCTATGCGCTGTAGATATATGTGCCTCTGTTAAGCCAGCTCAGGACTATCCGAATATCTTCCCACCCGGGCTGCCGCAGCTGAAATGGACTTTATAATCTATAAAACCATTGTCAGGATAAGGATCCACAGAATCAAAATATGAATAATCGCTGTTGCTCCCTTCCCAGTATTTGCTGGCTTTTACATTCCATGCACAGCTCAGATAGTCTATTCCGCCCAGACCGACATGGTCATAATCACCGTTGATACTGTTTGTAGCCCCGGCCAGCATAAAAGCTTTCACCATATGAGGTCTTAATTGCATCCACGGATAAGCTGATAACAAATCCGCTGCAAAAGCAGCAGCATGAGGCGTAGCAAAACTTGTTCCTGAACTTGTATGCCCGCCAGCTGAGATACGTTTACCCGGTGCAGCAATTTCAGGTTTATGATTACCAGTTTCAGGATTACCAGAACAGGATTGACTGCTTATTGTGCCATCGCTGTCGTTATAATTCCCAACAGTAATGACATTTAGTCCTTTACCTGGTGTTACAACATTATCAGTTGTTGTTATATTTCCGGCTAAAGCAAAAACAGCAATACCATTATTATATACATAATTATCAAAGTCTTTGTCATAGGGAGTATAAGAATTACTCGTGTTCCAGTAACAGGAATGAGTCGTTATATAAATAGGCGGATTGCCATTATATCCATTCAGATATTCTGGTTCAGGAAAACTACAAGTATCATCTTTGCAGTATATGTGAGAATCGGGCGATACTCCTCGCAATATAGCGCTAACTAATTCGGAGTGATCGTCTTCTCCATAGTTGTGAGCACCAATTATTGTATAATTTGAAATATAACCAGGATCGGGGCAGATGGGTTCAGCCATAAAAATTCCTATTCCACCTCCCCTATTGTTGCTGTAATTCAGTGCCCACGGATCAATACGTGTTGCCCACATTGCATCAGATAATCCCTTTTTAGGTTCTACATATAACATAATCCCTGAGATGATATCTTTGTTTTTTTGAACAAATGAAATAATCTGACCTTTTGTCACCGAAAGTTTTACAGAACTTTGTCCATGCTCTATAGCCTTTTGAAAATCGGAAATATCTAAACCATTTCGGACCGCCAATTTCTGAAGTATATTTCGGCAATTGCTTAATCGAATTTCACGGCGTTCGGCAATTCGTTAGATCTCTTCTTAATATTCAACTCTATCTCTTTTTCATCAACCTCCTTGCCATTTATCGTTACAACAGCAGTTCCGTCCTCGTTAATTATTACAGTTCCGTATTCAGGCGGATCATTGTATGTTTCATCTTCTTTTTTTATGCCGACAACCACATCCAGCACTTCATTATCTTTTATATAATCTGTGTCGGAAGGCTTTTTACGCAGTATATAGAGAGATCGTTTTCTATCACAGAATGTTCAACTGTGGGTAAGTCACTTTCAGCAACCGCCTTTCCTGCCGGATCCAAAATGACAGAACTTATATTTCCATCAGAATCCATAAATTTTATAAATCGAAATGTCTGCCCCTCCAGAATCTTAGTTTTAGCAGCCAATATATTTGTACTTTTTGGCATGCAATCGGATGTATCTTTCACAATATCCTTATATTCCTGTGAATATGCTATTCCGCCTATGTTCAGCAAAATAACACCAATCATACTAAAAACAGACAACTTTTTCATTACACATATCTCCTTTTTTGAAACCTTTTTTGTTAAGTTAAGTTATACAAAATACTTCCCTCATCTTCATCATAACACACTTGCCTTTTTATTTTTAATCCCTCCATCCCCCTTTCCCGATATTTTTTCCGCCATTAAACAATTGTCTCTCCGGTCGCACCTTAACTGATCTTTATCACCTCCTTTAACCCGGAGAAGTCTCAAATGAAACCGGTATATTATTGAAATATGCAAAATTCATCCTTTTCCGGCATAACGACAAGCTAAGCGGCGGCGTAAGCCGTCCGCCTGAGCGCACGGGTTAGCTCAGGCTTTTTTTCTTTGCGTCTTCTGCATCATTTGCGTCTTCTGCCTGGGCTAACCATTGATTATACATAACATTTTTCTGAATATCATGTATCTTATATAAGATGAAAGCATATTATATAAGATACCGTGAAAGTATATAAATGTATATGCTTCCGCCTTTGCCTGCGGTGATATTCGGAATAACAGAGTATCTTATATAAGATACCTTAAAAGCATATACATCTATATACTTTTCTTTCCGAATATCACATTTCATTTTTCATACATGATTTCCCATAATTTTCTGATGCTGTTACATTTACCGCCTATGCTCCTGCGGGATTAGCAAATCCCGCAGGGAATAGTTCAGATTTGCCAATCTTCCACCGAGCCATATCGGCTGGTTTTTCATAGGCGGCAACTTGGGTAATCTTTATAATTATTTGCCAAAGGCATTGTTGTATAATTCTTCAGCCTTGTTCATTGCATCACCTGTAAGATTTTTTACTTTGCTTTTGGTTTTAAAGATATACAATGATGTTTTTCCTGTAAATCCGAGAATTTTTGCTCCTTCTGCCAAAGGCTTCCCAGCTTCACCGATTTTATCATATTCCAATCTGCCATCTGAAACAAAAAATACAACATTATCTTTCATCAGGTCATTATATTCGCTTTTAACAGATATTTTCACCACCACCATGTTATTGGATGCCAATTTTTTATCTACCACCTTGCCAATCTCAATACCGTTGGCATATACTTCATTTTTAAGTATGTCAGGTTTATCCTCAAAAACAATATTATAGGTCTTGTCAAGAATTATCTCTTTTACAACATCCGGCGTTAATGTGGCACACCCGACAGCCATTGTAAGCGAAATCAATACAGCAATTCCGAAAATTTTTTTCATTTTTGAATCCTCCTTGGTGGTTTGTCAAAAAAGTTTTTTTATTTTTTTTTAACCGCAAAGGGCGCAAAGGTTTCCGCAAAGTACGCCAAGAAAACAAGATATATAAATTTGCGACCTTTGCGCCTTCTTTGCGGTTAAAAAAATATAAAAAACTTATTTGATAAACCAGTTAGTTATAGTTTTTAACAAATCTCTTTCACTTCTCACTTATTTCACCATTTCTGCTTTTTCCCGCCGTCATACCGTTTTACAAGTTTTTTCTCCAACAGCATCTTTGCAAAATCTTTTCTGTCGCAAAAAACCGTTGCCAGAAGTCTGCCGTATTTATCCTTTGTGCTGATAATGAATGTTTAAATAAGAAATTAATCCCCTATGTTTTCTCAAAAGTCAATAGCGTTTATCACAAATATAAGGATAAATTATCTGATAATAAATATTATCAGATAATTATATTCAGAAAATTCTTAGTATTTATGGCGGACACGCTTACGCTTAGTCCGCCCTACTAAGATTATGATGGTTGCCGCTTAACAAAAACAGGATTCCCGCATTTTTTACATTTTGTCTTTGCCCCTGTCTCAGGAATCTTTCTTCCGTCAACCCAATAGACTTCATAGCATTTTTCACACTGAAACCGCACCTCGCCCATGAGCTGCGCCCAGAGATTTTTCTCATAAAGTTCAAGGTCTTCCTGACTCTGAAATATTCCGGGTTTTCCGGTTTTCAGAAAATCCATAGTCCGCTGTTCCAGATAAACCGAATCTATCTGTGAAATCATAAACAGGATAAACTGACGGAAATTATGAAAAGAACTTGACTTACATTCAGACAGAAATTCTGAATAAAGAACCTGATTGCTTGATATTCTGTAAGGACGTGCTTTTCCTCTGATAAAAATATCCGCATGTATAAGCGATATATCTTTTTGAAACTGAAAAATACAGAAAGCATAAATATTATTAAACAGTACAGGCTCTTCTGATAATCTGCTCAAATTCATGCCGTTCTTTACCGCTACAACCTTGTTTGCCTGATAAGGTGCAACGGAAGCGATTTTATATTTAGCCGGAACTTTGGCGTCTTGCAGCAGCTTAATCCGTTTCTGTAAAGGAATCTGATGTTTGGTATCAGTTTTAGATACTTCCGAAGTTTTGGAAACTTCGGAAGTCTTTACGGATTCATCTGTCTTTTTTGTATTCTGCTGAACCATCTTTGTTGCCTGTTGAATCTTTGCTTTTAATTCCTGCTGCTGTTCAAGAGGCATATTCTTTGAGAGTTCAAAGATTATTTTATATGATTTCAGGGCATCCTGTGGATTTTGCAGATGTTCAAGGCAGAGATTCCCGTATCTCATGGTTAATTCCATGACATCCGGGTTATTATCTTTAGCTCCCTCCTGTTTAAGATAGGCAAGAAATTTCTGACACATCTCGGCAGCCTGTGAATACATTTGCCTGTTTTCCATTCCAACAATTATCTGCATGGCTAATTCCAATACAGTTGAAGCATTATCTTTATCCCCCTGTTCTTTCAGATGGGTAAGAAGTTTCTGACACATTGCTGCTGCTTCGGAATACATTTCCCGGCTCTTCATTGACGTGATTATCTCTAACATACGGGGAGTTTCAAGCATGGTATCAGGATAATAATTGCATACATCAAGATAATCATCTGCAATATTGTCTATTTCTCCCCGTTTTGTGTATAAATCCATTGCTCTGTGAAATTCCAGAAGAGCAACCTTCTTTTTATCCTGTCTGCAATATGCTCTGCATAGCTCACTGTGTGCAATCGCATTATCAGGGTCATTGACAAGTGCTTTTCTTAGGTCAAGAACAGCGCCGTCTATATCCCCTTCCTGAAGTTTTCTTGAACCCGATGTGAAATCTTTATCAACAAGATTCATCTTATCTTCAATTGCAGGCTCAATATATTTTTCTTCAAATTTAAAATACTTGAGTCCGGCTGCAACCGCTGCTCCGAATGCAAATCCGCCGATATGCGACCAGAAAGCCACGCCGATTCCCGTATTACCGGCTTTGTACGCTTCAAGTAACTGCTGAACCAGCCATAAAGGGAGCATGACATAAGCAGGTGCCCTGAATGTGCCATATTTGAATTTTCCCATAAAAAAGGCATAAAAAAAATAGATTTTGGTATTGTATAACCGCACCATAAACGCACCCATCAGAGCTGCAATAGCGCCGGATGCACCCACAAGCGGGGCAGGGCTTCAGGATTCATCATCACATGGGTCAAAGATGCAACAATTCCGCCGATTAAATAGAATGCAGGATAAAGAATACGTCCCCATAAATCTTCAATATTACACCCGGAAAGATAGAGGAAAAACATATTGAAGAAAAGATGAAAAAATCCGCCGTGAAGGAACATGGAAGAAAACAGGCTGAAAAATCCGCCTTCTGAGGGGATATATCCGTATTTTCTGTAAAAAAGGTTATTGAATGATTCTCCGAACTCCTTTGCCAGACGGTTCATTTCCGCCTGTTCAGCCGATTTTACGGAATCATCTTCAGGCTCTTTGGCAGTTTTGAGAACAGCTTCGCCTCCGGGTATAAAATTCAATTCTTTAAACCCTTTTATTTTCATTTGAAGCTCAGAAGGGGAGCGAATTTAATACTTCCTGGGGAAATTCAAGATAAGAATGACTCATGTAATAACTGAGCAGTTCATTTGAACGGCGATTGAATTCATCTCTGGATTTTGGCTCTGCATACCATGTGATCAGATATAGCAGAGTGTTAAGAATAATAATCCCTAATGTGATATAGGGAATTCGTCTGACCTGACCGCTTTCATGGCTTAAAGGAAAAATTATCATGGGAAAATCTCCTTTAGGTGTTAAGTTTTAGTTTTTTAGTTTTCCACTCGTTCACTCGTTCCCACGCTTTGCGTCAATGCCATTAAGTTAAGCGGAAAATGGCTGATCCGCAGGGGCAAATAATTATTTGCCCCTGCGGCGGGGAATGCCAAACTGAAAGTTTGCCGCTCCTCCGTTTCCTTAACTTAACGGCATTGACGCTTTGCGTGGAAACGCAAGAGTTCGTAGTACCGCCTTTAGGCGGTATTCACGCCCTACCGCCTAAAGGCGGTACTACGAACTTATGTAACAGCGACTCGTTCCCACGCAAAGCGTGTGAACGAGATAAGGATTTCAAATCCCGCAAGTCTGAATCAGAATATAACTTAATCTCAATTGTTAAGCAATAAGAAATTAAAAAAGCAGAGTCAAAATGACTCTGCTTTAATCCTCAAGGTCTTTCTTTACCTTATCTCAGCGATCTTCTGCAAGATATATACTGCTTCTTCCAGTCCTATAATGCCGTCTTCATTCACATCGTTTCCGATTCGGATGGGTAAGGATATATCTGAATTTGCCAAGATTTGCAAGGTCAGAACTGCATCTGTCAAATCCGCATCTCCATCCCCGTCAATATCTCCTTTTACCGGAACTGAATTTTTATCAAGCGGGTCAGAACCGGAGCGGATTTCCTGATAATCACTGTAGCCATCATTGTCGGTATCTTTGACAGTCGGGGTTGTGCCATAGTAATATTCTTCCCCATCTGTGAGCTGATCGCCGTCTGTGTCGGCTTTGGTAATCTCGCTTCCGAAAGATGTTTCGGTTTCATCGTCCAAGCCGTCATGGTCGCGGTCGTTATTCATAACCATATCTGACAGAAAACTTTCTGTTCCGTCTGATTTCACAGCAGATACAGCATAGATTCTTGTTATAACGGATGAATCTGCTGCCCATTCGTTGGCTGTGTCATAGAAAAGTGCTTCAGTGATGCCGATTAGAGCAAGATACGGCTCGTCTTCCTGTTTGGAATAAACATTGTAGCTTACTGCGCCTGAAACCGCATTCCATGACAGGCGGGTTTTTGAATCTGCAAAATCTGCCTGTAAATTTGCAGGCGGTGCGGGTGTGCGGTTTATGATGATTCTGTCTGTAGAATTTGAATCAACTGTAAATGTAAAAGAAACGGTTTTTTCGTGACTGAATGAACTGTAAGTCTGCTGAACGGTTTTTTCATTATCCGTGTATGTGAACATAAGACGGAAATCTTCTGTATAACCGTCTTTCAGGAAAAGGGTGTATTCGCCGTCAGAAACATTCTGAATGATTATGTCTGACATTTCCCCTGTTACGGATACGGCGGATTCTGAAATTGAATCTTCCTGTTCAAAAGTATCAGGGTTTATGCCTGTTTTCATCCCTGACGGATCGGAAACATAGGGCATTGCCCTGCCGATAACAGATATTGTAATTAGACCTTGAAGGTCTTCAAGGTCTTGAGCAGCTTTTCTTGAATCACAGGAAGACGGTTTCTGCCCTGTTATAAATTCTACAAGTTCGCATTTATAAATATCAATCAGGCTGGCATGTGAACCTTCTTTTTCTTCTTTTTCGGAGGGATAACTTACTGTTGTTTCATTCAGTTTTGCACTTTCTTTAGGAACAGTTCCGTCTCCTTCTTTGGAAGTTGTAAAAGATGAAGGAGTTCCATCTTTATAAAACTGATTATCGCATTTTCTTTTTCCAGAAATAATCTTTTCAACAGTTTCTTTATCTTTTCCCATGAATATTTTTGTTTTGACTTTTCCTTTATCATCATTTTCAGTTCCCATTCTGTCTGTGTTCTTACTGTTCAACTCAATCAGCAAATCGTTGGATCCTCCCGGACATTCTATTTTGCTGTTATTTTTCAAAAACTCATAGGTAGGCAGAAGTTGTCTTAAAGAAAGAATATGCTGATGATACAAAGTCTGCATTTTCAGTCTGTATTTGTAAGTCAACTCATTATACAAAGCCATAGCACCTAAAGAAGAATCAGGAAGAATAAGCGGTTCACTATAATATGTCTGATACTGATCTGATGAAACTTTCTGATACAGACCAAGCAAAGCCGAAGATACGAACAGATTATCTGCTGTAACAGGGTCTCCGCCCTGCCACAGAATAATATGCCATTCCTGAACCGTGATTCGGTGTTCCTACCATTGCAAATTTATCAATATCATTACCATAATCATCGCCCTGAATATAAGCCCTTGTTACAAGCCCGCCCATGCTGTGAGCAATAACATGAACTTTGGTAGAACCTGATATTCTCTTTGCCTCTTCAATCCATTTTTTCAGATATTCTCTTGCAGAATCTCTTACATCCATTCTCCAGTCATAAGGCACGGGAAATACAAGTTCACCTTTTTTATAACCTGCTTTATCCAAAGATTCTATGAGATTTCTCCATCCTAATTCAAAAATAGAAGGAGGATCATATAATCCGTAAGAATCTGTCTGCCATGCTGAATCATTCCAGTCGGGAGCATTTTTAGGAAGGGTGGGAATTGACCAATTACTTGTTGAAGAACCCATAATTCCCGGAACTAACAGAATCGGAACTTTGACGCCATCACCGAGATATTCGCCTTTCAATACAATGTTCAATGTCAGACCTGTTGAAACATAAACGGTACTATAGTGAGACCTTAACTCATCTGAACTTTCTGCATAAACAACATATTCTCCTGAAGAAAGATTGGAAAACTGATATTTGCCTTTTGAATCGCTTTTAGTGTTCACGTACACAGAATTATTGGATAAAGAAACCGTTGCCCGGCTTCGGGAGTGCCTATCTCATTTTTCACATATCCGCTTACAAACGCGGTTTTTGTGTACTGCGCCTGTTACATTGAAGGTATTGGATTCACCTGATTTGCCTGAACCTGTTGCCTTCAGCTTTATACCTGTTCCCGGAGCATCTGTTTTGACAGATAAATCTGCTTTGCCGTTGGCAAGTTCAGCTTTTACAGGGCTTATTATTCCCACACCGCACTTAAAGAAACTTCGCCGTTAAAGCCTGTATAAATATTTCCCTGTCCGTCTCTTGCTGTGATTTCAATCTGAAATAAGGTATTTACTTTCTGATCATTTATCTGAGAGAACGCAAAACCCGCAAGTTCATCGGAATCGCCTTTGAGAATTTCATATTTCAGGGCAATGCAGGATTCGCCTGTGGAGTTGTCAACAGCCCACCATGTATAAGTTCCGGGTGCTTTGTCCAATGAGGATTTGTAGCTTATTTCAAAACTTCCTTTGGAATTTACAGAAACAGTCTGTGTGGGATATTCGGATCCGTCAGACTTCTGAAAATGCAGTGTTGCTCTGCCGTTGGGTGTAAAGCCTGTTCCCCATTGCGTAAAGGTTGTTCCGGGTGTCGCCTGCATGGGACTTTGTGCAATTGTCGGAACATCACCTTCGGTAATTGTGTAAATAACTTCATTGCTTTTGCCGCCGCTGGTGTCATCTATTGCCCACCATGTATAATTGCCAACGGGTTTGTCTGACGGGGCAGTGTAGGGTATTGAAAAACTTCCGTCTGCTTTGATTGGAACTGTAAGCGTGGAGTATTCTGTGCCGTCAGGTTTCTGAAAATGAAGGGTTGCGGTGCTGTTGGGTGTAAACCGGTTCCCCACTGAGTGAAATTGGTGCCGGGCGGTGCTTCCATGGGCGACTGGGCAATTACCAAATTATCAAATGACCCAGACTGTCCGCCACGCACCGCACGTACACAATACGACATCCACTTATATTTGTAGTAGTCCCTGCTGCCGTAGCTGAAATCGACGCCCAAGGCCCACGGGTACTCCAATCTACTGTCGTAGATGACCAATAAAAATCTGATTTTATATCGGGAAAGTATAATGTGTCTGCGGCCGGATTGTAAGTATCTGATTTTGTAATCGAGGCTAATTCTCTGACTGTAGGAAGCCGCCAGTCATTTTTGCCTGCAAGTGTGAGATTTTCACAATATTCCAGAGCTTTTTCCCATGTCATCTGTCCGGCTTCACCCTGCTGCCATACAAGTCCTGTCATGGTATCTGTAACTGTGCTGTCATTGTTAATAATCAAATTATCAAATGATCCGTACCGTCCACCACGCACCGCACGCATATACCACGACCTCGACTTAGAGAAGTAGGCATTGACGTAGCCGTACGTAAAATTGACGCCCCAGGCGGAATCGGCATCCCAAGCTATTGTATCAGCCGACCAAAAATGAGCATTTGAAGACAGTGAAGACAGAACTGTATTTGGGAAATAAGTTTCATCTATGGCAGGTTTATATTTTCCATAGTTCACAATACTCCGCAGTTCTTCTCTTGTAGGCAGCCGCCAGTCCGAATAACCGCCGAATTTTTCATCATTCAGCTTTTTAATGAATATATCCTGTGCGTCCTGCCATGTGTAAGTGTTATTTGCGTCATGGATATTTGAAAAATCAGGATTGCCGTCGGAAGCCTGCTTTGATTCCCATATCAAGCCTGTAACATTGTCCTGCACCATAGTTCCGCCGCCTAATACGGTATAAGAAGGCGGGTTAATGGAATAATTTGCGTCCTGCCCGTAAAAAGATTCGCCGGGCTTGGGGCATGGGATTTCATCGTAATTGTCATAGCATTTTGTCTGTCCCGTATCGGGGATGTTGCCTGCGAAAGCCAAGTTTGCAAATGCAAGAATAAAAACGGTAAAAAGAATGGTCAGTTTTTTCATGGTTGTGTCTCCTTTTTTAATTGTCTGAACTGTGATTCCCATAAGATTCTTATGATTAGTATGATTTTTTAATCACGGCAATCAGATAAATCATCTGGAAATC
>CAWEAR010000036.1:0-17738 GCA_963806835.1 uncultured delta proteobacterium | reverse complement strand
ACAGTTCAGGACTGCTTAATTTCTGTCTCTTCTCGGCATGACGAGCATGTGATAGCCGTAATCCAGCAGAATATCAATCAATTTATTACCGGCAAATCATCAAAGCCATCACCCTGTCCTCATCATCCGGTGCGGTAACATTAATCCACAGAGTTTCGGGTCTTCGGGACTTTCTGTAACATCAATCAGTCTGACCTCCGGAAATTTTTCTGTGATATGACGCATAAGTTGGTCAATCAGTTCTTCCTGTTTGAAATTTATCATTTTTTCAACTCCTTTTCAATCAGATCAATCATTTCTTTTGCCCTGTCAATCTGTTCAGCCGCTTGCTTTCTGCCGACATTATCCCCTTTATAATCGGCTCTATCTCTGACAATCTGCATTTCCAAAAGATATGATTTCACTTTTGCAGGATAGATTTTCTGACGTTTAACCAGCTTTTCACTGAATTCAGCCTGAACCCATCCGTGTCCGGCTTTATCTCTTTTTATTCCATTGTCTGCAAGAGCGGCAATAGCCGCCTGAAAAGCCGCATAATAGGCACGGTTGCGCAGGCGTCATAAAACCCTTTGTCAAAGCAGATCTGAGCAACAGCCAGATTTGCCTTTGCTTTATTAAAAAATTCTGTTTTCATTCAGATATACCTTTCAGACTCATGATTTAAAGCATAAAGATTTGCCGCCAAAAGTACTGTTGCCAAAAACAGACTTAAAACACACATAAATTTTTTTTCATAACCGCCTCCTTTTTGCCTATCCTGAAAAGGATGGGCGGGTTAAATTGTCTGAACCGCAGATTCAAGCTATTTTAACAGATTACACAGATTTATGTATATCAGACTTTACAATTCCTGACAACATCATCTGTGAAATCCGCTTAATCTGTGCAAATCTGCGGTTCAGACAGTTGTAGTTCAGACAAAATATATTTCAATCATTGCAAGAATTTCAGGCGGATTTTTTATATATCCCTGCCTGTGCTTCTCCTCAAGAAATTTTACATTGTACTGCCGGAATGCAAGCTGTAAAAAATCCCGCCGGGAGAATAGGCAGCAACTTGGGTTATGATTATTCATTCATGGCATAAAGAGATATTCATCGTAGGAAAATGTCCGTCAAATGCAAATGCCTTGTGAATTTTGTATTTCCAGCATATTGTAAAACTTGTGCAGTCAGTAAATGACAGCAGTGAATCTTCATATTTGCAGAAAACAGAAACAGCCTCTCTGTAAAGTGTTTCATCAATCCTGACAATTTTCAGAATCCCTGTTTTTTCGGATTTGTCAGTCAGATTTACAAACCTGACAGCAATCCGGTGTGCCGCATCGTATCTTAATCTTGTAACTCAGATTTGTCTGACAAGGCTATCCATGCACCTGTATCAACAAAAATCATATTTTATTTTCCGCTGTAAAGGATTTTATCATGATTCACTGAAGCATCTATAATCATTTTCTGATTCATTCTCTTCCGCAAACTCAATATCCAGCAGAATCTTATTCCGCCTGATGTTTCTGAATTTATCAGTAAACGGTATAAGAAATCCGTGTTCTGTTTTCCTGACTTCAATTATCATATTACCCCCATTGCCAAAAATTATCTGAACTGTGATTAACATGATTAAGGGATTACCATGACTGCTTTTTTAGCCTGTCAATTAAATACATTGTCTGAACTGTGATTTCCGTATGATTATTGTGATTGACATGATTCTCTTTAAACCATTAGGGTTTTCCGGTTAAATCACGGTAATCACATAAATCATCTGAAAATCACAGTTCAGGAGAATTACGTGATAATCCTGAACCGCTGATAATCATGATATTTATGATGACCATGATGTTTTATCAGCACAATCAATTTTATCATTATTATCAGCGGTTCATATTGCAGTTTACCGGATACTTCAGAAGTTTTTATCTCATATCATGTTTATCAAAACAAAACATCATATTTTTATAAAACTCTGAGGGTTTTGGGTATTGATTTTTATTTTTATTTTTTTGCATTTGCTACTTCTTTCTGTTATAAATATTCAAATATCAGCGGTCTGGTAATTTTTTAATTTCCCCTTTTTATAAAGAGAGGTTACAAAAAAAAATTTTCCTGAACCGGAGATGCAGTAACAATTTATGTTCAGAACATTTCAGACAAAAATACTGATAGGATACGGCGGCGCATTGGCAGTTGTTGTGCTGGTTTTTGCATGGTCAATTGTCAGTCTGCTGAAACTGGGAAAAGCCTCTGACTCTATCCTTAGGGAAAACTATAAAAGTATCCTGTCCGCGGAGAATATGATTAACGCGGTTGAGCGGCAGGACAGCGCCTTGCTTTTAATTTTGCTGGGGGATGAAGATGAATGGCGACTGGAATTCCGAAGCAATGAAAATATTTTTTTACAATGGCTGGGCAGGGCAAAAGATAATATCACTGTAGAAGGTGAAGAAAAAATTCTTGATTCAGTTGAAACTTTTTATACAGCCTATCTGATGAAAGTATCAGAAATATTTCAGGATAAAGATATTAACATCAGAAAAGCTCTTTATCATAAAGAAGTTTATCCGTTGTTTCAGTCTGTCCGTAACAGTTGTATCCGACTGCGGGAAATCAACCAGCTGGCAATGTTTACGGCAAGCAGTCAGGCTCAAGATATGGCGGTCAGTGCTGTCTGGAACATGGTGGGACTGGGGATAATAGCTGTAGGTTTCGGACTCGGATTCAGTCTTTTTTTATCAAACATGCTTGCCAGTCCTGTCGGACAGATGAGAGAAGCCGCCGCCCGGATTGCTGAAGGAAACTATGAAATTCAGGTTCCGGTTGACAGGAGCGATGAACTTGGGCTTCTGGCTGAACAGTTCAATAAAATGGCAAAAAAATTAAAAGAATACAATGAATTGAATATTGAAAAGATTCTTACGGAAAAGCGTAAAATTGAAGCGGTTCTTCAAAGTGCTGATGACGGAATTATTGTAGTAAACCCTGAACTGAAAATCACGGATATGAATCCCATGTCAGCAAAAATATTCGGTGTTGAGATCAGTTTGGCACTGGGACATCATTTTCTTGAAATTATAAAAGACGAACAACTGATTACATTTTTAAAAACAGTCCTTGAATCAGGTCAGCCGTTATCATTTGAAAACGAAAAAAATGTTTTGTCTGTGAAAACAGGAGAAGAGGATTCATATTATAAGTATTCAATTTTTCCGATAAATATCAAAGCCGGTTTTATGTATGGTGTGGTGGTGCTTTTACGTGATATTACCCGGCTGCGGGAGTTGGACAGGCTTAAAAGCGAATTTGTCATGACAGCATCCCATGAACTCAGGACGCCTCTTACAAGTATCGGCATGAGTGTGGAGATGCTCATGGAAAGGATTTCTGAGCAACTGAACGATAAAGATCGCAAACTGCTTCAGGCGGCTTATGAAGATGTGCAGCGCCTTAAAGCATTGGTCAATGATCTTCTTGATCTTTCAAAAATTGAGGCGGGGCGGATTGAATTGGCATTTGAGGATGTGCCGGTAAATCTAATCTGTGAGAAAGCAGTCTCTGCAATGAAGTTTCAGGCAGATCAGAAAAAGATTGAACTTTTTTCCGATATTCAGGATAATCTGCCGGAGGTAAAAGTTGATCCGAATAAAATCACATGGGTACTTGTCAATCTTATTGGAAACGCGATCCGTTTTACAAATCAGAACGGACATATCCGGGTCGGTGCAATACAGGCTGGAGATCAGATTCATATTTCAGTCTCGGATGACGGAGAGGGTATTCCTTATGAATATCAGTCCAAGATATTTGACAAATTTGTTCAGGTAAAATCGGAAAAAAATTCAGGAGGCAGCGGACTCGGATTGGCAATATCCAAAGAGATTGTCCGGGCTCACGGCGGAACAATATGGGTGGATTCTGTTCCCGGCAAAGGAAGCGCGTTTACATTTACGGTGCCTGTAAGAAATTTATCACGCAAAGACGCAAAGACGCAAAGAAAAAATTTATCTTAATTTTTACGGCTTTGCGGCTTTGCGTGAGATTTTTATTTATAAAAAGGAGAAATAAGGAATGAGCAATAAAAATGTGCTGATAGCAGATGATGAAAAAAATATCCGGCTGACGCTTTCCATGGCAATAGAGGAGATGGGATTTGAACCGGATACAGCAGTGAACGGTGAAGAGGCTCTTAAAAAAATTGAAGAGAAAAACTTTTGTATTATGCTGCTGGATATTAAGATGCCGGGTATGGACGGAATGGAGGTGCTTAAAAAAATTTCAGAATCGCGCCCGGATATTCGGGTAATCATGATTACTGCCCACGGAACCGTTGATTCAGCAGTGGAAGCCATGAAGCTCGGAGCCGCAGATTTTCTGCAAAAACCTTTCAGTCCTTCAGAGATTCGGGATGTGATTACCCGTGTGTTTAACCGGGAAACCCTTGATACAGAGCGCGCAAATGAATATGATACCCTGATTGAACTCGCCAAACAGCAGATCGGAAACCGGAAGTTTGATGCGGCAAAGGAATTTGCACACAAAGCAGCGGCTCTGGAACCGGTCGTCCTGAAATTTTCAATCTTCTGGGAGCATTGTATGAGATTGCCGGAAATAAAGAAGATGCTGTTAAAAATTATCGGACAGCATACTGGATAGACTCGACTTATGCACCTTCCAAAAAAAATCTTGAACGGATAACAGATATTCACGGATTTGCTTTTGGCATTGATTTGGGGAAAAGTCCAGAAGAAAAATAAGGAGATAAAATGACAGCTTCAAAAAGCCAATTTATTGTAATTGTCGGATGCGGCAAACTCGGATCATACATTGCAGGCATCCTTTCAAGAGACGGACATAGCGTTGTCGTCATTGACGCGAAAAAATCGGCGTTTGACGCGCTTTCTCCTGAATTCAGCGGATTTCAGATAGAAGGGGATGCCACAGAGCTTGGAGTTCTCAGAGAAGCCAAAGCAGAAAAAGCAGATATTCTGATTGCCTCGACAGACAATGACAATGTTAATCTGATGGTGGCGCAGATTGCAAAAGAATTTTTCAATATCAGAAAAGTTATTGCAAGAATTTATGAAATAAAACGGGAAATGCTCTGTAAAAACAGAGGGATTGAAACTGTATGTCCGTCATCAGTGGTGGGTGATATTTTTCTCAATTTTTTGTCGGATTCTCTGAAAAGGAACTGAAGAGACCAAGTTTTTTAAAAAAACTCAGTTTTTTTTCAGCAGTTTTCAAACCATACTCAGGAGACAAATCTTCTATGAAAATTATGATTATCGGCGCGGGAAAATTTATCTATTTTTTGGCAAAAACGTTTATTTCCAAAGGATACTGGGTTACAATCATCAGTAAGGATAACGCAGAATGTCAGTGGCTGTCAAAACGTCTCAAAGCTGTTATCGTACATGGAGACGGCAGCGACCCGCGTATTCTGGAAGAGGCTGAAGCGGAAAAGATGGATGCTGTTCTTGCACTTACCCCCAATGATGAGGATAATCTTACCATCTGTCAGGCGGCTGAACATCTTTTCGGCGTGGTTCGTACCATAACGCTGGTAAATGATCCTGAACAGGAGAAAGTATTCCGTCAGCTCGGCGTTAAAAGAGCATTTTCATTGACAACGGTTCTTTCCGGTCTGATTGAACGGCGCGTTGAATCCGAAGATGTGATAAACCTGATTCCTATCGGCGAAGGAGAAGTAAATCTTACTGAAATTGTACTGAAAGCAGATTCTCCGGTTATCGGTAAGAGGCTGAAGGATACGAATCTGCCCGGCGATATCCTTGTTACGTGCATTCTCAGAAACCGTAAAGCAATTATACCAAGAGGAGAGACTGTTCTTCTTGAGCAGGATCATCTTGTTGTGATGACGCTTCCGCAAAGTTACGGAGATGCGATCCGGCGGCTGACAGGAGAACTATAAAGATATGTTGAGCAAACAGTATAAAGCAATATACTCATATACAGGATTTATTCTTTTTATTCTTGGTCTGCTTATGCTGACGCCGCTTCTGGCACTGTGTGTATATCCGCATGAAATAATTTACTGTCAGGGGTTTATTCTTCCGTCAGCAGTGTTAATGATAACAGGAATATGCTTTTGGAAAGGCTTCAGACCCGAGATATACCCTGCATTGAACTTTCGGGAGGGGGGAATTATTGTGGTGTCAAGCTGGATACTTGCCTGTCTGGTTTCAGCATATCCGTTTATGAATATTACGGGATTAAACTTCACACAGGCTGTTTTTGAATCTGTCAGCGGACTGACCACAACCGGACTCTCTGTTGTTGATGTTACAACCGCGCCGAAGATTATTCTGCTGTGGCGGAGCATTATTCAACTTGCAGGCGGAGCAGGTCTTGCAATTATTATGCTTGCCGCCATTGCAGGACCTTCGGGTACAGGCATATCCGGCGCAGAAGGGAGAAGCGATCAGCTTGTGCCTCATGTGCGGAAGTCTGCAAAACTGGTTCTTCTGATTTATACAGGATATGCAGTAACCGGCACAATTGCTTATGTTCTGGTCGGAATGAATCTGTTTGATGCGATTAATCACGCTTTTGCAGCCATTTCCACAGGAGGATTTTCCACCAGAGTCGAAAATATCGGATACTGGGATTCACCCGCTATTGAAGCTGTTTCTATCTGTCTGATGATACTGGGAAATCTGAATTTTATAACAGCATATCTGTTCCTTACCGGCAAATTCAAGCCCGTATTCCGAAACTGTGAAATCCGGCTTTTCGCGGTGTTGTCAGTTGTCTCTGTTGTATTGTTATATTTCTTTGTATGTAAAGATCACTATGCTATACAGGGTAAGGCGATTCGTGTTGCTCTTTTTGAAGTAATTACAGCATTGACTACAACCGGCTTTTCCACGGTAGGTTATTCAGAATGGAACGCAATGGGATGGCACATTATGATAACATTGATGCTTATCGGCGGAGGCACCTGTTCCACAGCAGGAGCAATCAAGCAGTACAGAGTTTATCTGCTTTTTAAATCTGTAATATGGGAAATCGAAAAAGCATCATTGCCCAGGACAGCAGTTGCCAGCCATACTGTATGGATAGGGGAACGGAAAGAATATATTGACAGTGAAAGAATACAGCAGACAGCGGTTTTTCTCTTTTTTATCTTTCTGTTTTTGTATTAGGAACCGGAATTCTGACAGGATATGGATACGGATTAAAAGAATCTCTGTTTGAGTTTGCTTCATCTTTAGGTACAGTGGGAATCTCCATCGGTATCACAAATGCCAACGCTCCGAGTGGCGTCTTATGGACCGAGACTCTCGGCATGTTTCTGGGACGGCTTGAATTTTTTGTTATTTTTATCAGTTTTGCAAAAATTTTAAAAGATTTTTCCGACAAATATTGCAGATTGGAAAAAAACTTCAGGTAAGCATAATTAAAGACTTAGGAAGTCTTTTATATTCAGTAGATTGAAAATTTGTAAAAGTTTGTAGTACCGCCTTTAGGCGGTTCATGTGAAATCAGACAGTTATCGCATCACGCCGGACCGCCTGAAGGCGGTACTACAAACTTCGATCCGCTGATATTATTTTCATGTATCCGCATGAGGTTGAACAATGAATGTTCAGTTTTTGTCAAAATTAAGACCGTTCTCTTTTCTTCCTGAAAATGAACTGAAATATATAGCAGAGACCGCATTTGAAGAGAATTATCCCGCAGATACAGTTCTTTCTGTTCAGGAGAAATCAGAACTGGAGAATATTCTGATTGTAAAAGAGGGACCATAGAGCTTTTTTATGACAAAGAAGGAAAAAGAATACTGAGCGGCGCTATAAAACCGGGCAGGTCTGCAATGTTATGGGAATCCTTATGAATGCAGGGATTGCCGTGCGCACAGCAATCACAGGCGAAGATTCATCACTTCTTGTTATTCCGAAAAAGACTTTTCTGGATATTTGCAGCCGATTTAAAAAGTTTCATGATTTTTTTGTGAAAATTTACAGCAGGCTGATGCGTGATGAAACTTATTCCTCTGTTATGCTGGCAGGGCAGGCGTTTCAGTTTTTATCAGATATTGCCCCATTCTCTTTTCTCCCTGATGAAGAAGTAAAAAAAATCGCCTCACAGATTTTTATTGCCCATTATCCGAAAGATAAAATCCTCTTTGTTCAGGGACAGTCAAAGGTTGAGTATGTTTATATTATACAGAAAGGGGCAGTCGAACGCTATTATGAAGAGAACAGTCAGAAAAGACTTTACGGTGTATTAAGCGAAGGTGATATTTACGGCGGAATCTCCATACTTCTTCATAACAGTATTTCTATTCGTACTCTCAGGCTGATTGAAAAATCTTTTTTTTATATTTTGCCGAAAAAAATCTTCTTGGATATTTGTGAACGCTATGAGATATTTACCGAATTTTTCACAGATACATTCGGCAAACGGATGCTTGACAGGTCTTATGCTGCAATTGTTGCAAATTTTATGCACCCCAAAGAGGATGCCCTGCAATTCTTTAATCAGACTGTTGCTCATATTTACAATAAAGATATGATCTTCTGTGAAAAAAATATGTGTATTCAGGAAGCCGCCTTTGTTATGAGTATGCACAGATGCGGCTCTATATTTGTCAAAGAGAGGAAGTCTTTTGTCGGTATTGTTACCAATCATGATTTAAGAGACAAAGTAATTGCCAATGGATATGATATTCAGAAACCTGTTTCAGATATTATGTCTTCCCCTTTATCTGCTGTCTCTGTCAATGCACTTCTCTTTGAAGCCATGATGGGAATGATTCAGAAAAATATAAAGCATCTGGCAGTAACAGATACCAATGACAAGGTTATCGGCGTAATCAGCAATCATGATCTGCTTACTGCTCAAACAGAGTCACCTCTTTTTCTTATTCGGGAAATCTCCGAAGCAGAGAGCATAACAGAGATTATAGCCAAACATAATCAGTTGCCGTCAATGATAAAATATATGATACACAGCGGCGTGAAAGCAAAAAATATAACCCGGCTTGTTACCATGTTTTCAGATGCTGTTTTAAAGAGACTGATTCAGTTTGCATTAAAAGATATGGGAGCACCGCCTGCAAGATTTGTATTTATGATTATGGGAAGCGAAGGGAGAAAAGAGCAGACCTTAAAGACTGATCAGGATAATGCCATTATATTTGAAGATGTTGCAAAAGAATCCGAGCCATCTGTCAAAGAATACTTTCTGAAATTCGGAGAGCAGATATGTAACCGGCTGAATGAAGCAGGGTATGAATTCTGCGAAGGGGATAATATGGCAAAAAATCCGAAATGGTGCTGCTCTTTATCTCTCTGGAAAGAGTATTTTTCAGGGTGGATCCATGCCGCAGAGCCTGAAGACCTGCTTCACGCAAGCATTTTTTTTGATTTCAGAGGTGCTTACGGTGATATGTCCCTGATTACAGAATTGCGTCATCATCTATTCGCTTCTCTGGAAGGATGGTCTGGTTTTTTCCGGTATCTTACTCAAAACGCCCTGCATTTCAAACCCCCTTTGGGATTTTTCCGAAATTTTCTCCTTGAATCAAAAGGGAAACATCGGGATTCTTTTGATATAAAAAGTGCAATGATGCCGATTGCTGATTTTGCAAGAATCTATGCTCTTAAAAACCGGATCGAAGAGACTAATACGTTAGAGAGATTACATCAGTTATATCTGAACAATCTCCTTTCATGGAATGATTATAATGAACTTGAGCAGTCGTACAGTTTTATGATGCAGTTGAGATTTGTCCGGCAGATTACTTCTGTGATTGAAGAGAATGAAAAGGCGGATAATTATATTAATCCCAAAAAATTGTCAAATATAGAACAAACCATGTTAAAAGAGATATTTAAAAGAATAGAGAAATTTCAGGGCAAATTAAATTTTGATTTTATCGGTGTGATGTGATAAAAAGTCTGTAGTCTGTAGTAGTCTGTAGGGCGGACTAAGCGCAGCGTGTCCGCCTTTCCGGTGTTTATAACGGCGGACACGCTGCGCTTAGTCCGCCCTACACGAGAGTGTTTATAACGGCGGACACGCTGCGCTTAGTTTATAACGGCGGACACGCTGCGCTTAGTCCGCCCTACACGAGAGTGTTTATAACGGCGGACACGCTGCGCTTAGTCCGCCCTACACGAGAGTTTATAACGGCGGACACGCGCTTAGTCCGCCCTACACGAGAGTTTATAACGGCGGACACGCTGCCTAGTCCGCCCTACACGAGAGACAGAAATATCCTGTGCCAATCTCAAAAATTTTTATAGATCATAATATTGCTGATTCTCCCCGGGTTGCTTTTATCCGCTCCAAACTGAATATACCTGCGATTATTGTTCATGATGCACATGAAGTGTTTGAAGCTGTTTCAAAGGCAGATGATCCGATTCAGGCGGGGAAGGAGATTCTTTTTCTGACCCGAAATAAAGGGAGATTTATCAGAAAATGCCCCGGAACCCGCAATTACAACTGCTGCGGTTATCAGATTCTGCATATCGGAACATTCTGTATAATGGATTGTTCTTATTGTATTTTACAGTCCTATTTTCATCCACCCGTACTTCAGTATTTTGTCAATCAGGATGAGATGCTGACAGAATTGGATAATCTGTTTGCTGAAAAAACGATCTGTAGAATCGGAACAGGCGAATTTACAGACAGTATGATATGGGAACGGTGGACAAATCTTTCTCATATCCTTGTACCGAAATTTTCAGCACAGTCTCATGCAGTATTGGAATTAAAGACAAAAACTACAGCAATTGAAGGGTTAAAAGATTTAAACCATAATTGTAAAACAATTTTGGCATGGTCATTAAATACAGAAAAGATTATTCATTCAGAAGAGCGGAATACTTCATCACTCTCTGCAAGACTTGCTGCTGCCGCCAAATGTGAATCATGGGGCTATCCGCTGGCATTTCATTTTGATCCCATGGTTATTTATGAAGGATGTGAAGCAGATTATAAGCAGGTAGTTGAGCAGATATTTTCCCATGTATCAGCAGAGAATATTGTATGGATAAGTCTTGGAACATTCCGTTTTATGCCGGATTTAAAAGCGATTATTCAAAGCCGTTTTCCTGATTCAAAGATTATTTACGGGGAATTTATTTCAGGTCTTGACGGGAAGATGCGTTATTTTAAGCCGCTCAGGATTGATTTATGCAGAAAGATGGTTTCGTGGATAAGAGAGATTGCACCGGACGTTCTTGTCTATTTCTGTATGGAAGATGATAAGGTATGGAAAGAATCTTTCGGGTTTATTCCGTCTGATTACGGCGGGCTGTCCAAAATGCTTGATGAAAGTGCGGTAAAGCATTGCGGGCTGACGGTACCTGAATAACCCAGATCAAATATGGTGGATCCGCTATCGCTTAATCCACCCTACAAAACTTGATAATCGAGTTATAGGGATGTGAATCATAATGAAGGAAGATAAAATGGATGAACTTGAATCCGGATATACTCCTGACATACCGAGTTTTGGAAACTCAAAATTTTTTTCACTGAAAACTTTTTTCCATTCATATACGTCATATATCAGCAGATTGGAGAAACAGGTGTAATCTGTTTTTTTAATCAAAAAATTAACTATCTTATATTATAATACTATAATACGATTTTCTGCAAAAAAAATTTATATGATAAAGACAACCAGACTTATTTTAATGATATTTCTTATTTTGTCAATCTGCTCAACCGGCAATGCGGCTGAAGACCCCGGAAGCGTCCATTATGATCTGGGAATTTTTGCTTATGAAGAGAAGGATTATAAGAGCGCTGAAGCAAATTTCAGAAAGGCGATTCAAATGAACCCGGATCATCCGCTTTATAACCATTATATGGGAAAAACCTTTATGGAAATGGAGCGTTATCAGGATGCCGGAAAATATCTTCTGAAAGCATTTGAAATAAATCCTGATCTCTCTGGTTTGAAATATGATATGGCAATACTGAATTATAAAAGAGCAGATTATTCCAAAGCCGCCGATCTTTTTATAAAAATAAGTCAGCAGAACCCGTCAGATGCTGTTTCCCGTTATTATGCAGGTATGAGTCTCTTCAAACAGGAGCAATATAAAGATGCTGTGAATTATTTTACTGCTGCTTCGGAAAAACATCCTTCTTTAAAAACAAATTCTTATTATTATGCAGGTATCTGTTATCTGAAAACAGGGGAGAATGAAACCGCTGCTGAAAAATTCACTTATGTAAAGGAGCATGCTGAATCAGAGATTCTCAGAGAATATGCTTTAAAATGGCTTCAGGCTATGGAACAGCAGAAAAAATCAATGAAACCATATCATATATATTTGAAAATAAGTTATCAGTATGATAATAATGTGAAACTCGAACCTCCGAATCAGCAGAATATCGAATATGATGATTATGAAGATAAGGATGATTATTTTACAAAAGGATATGTTTCATGCACTTACAATTTTGTTCATCAG
Organism: uncultured delta proteobacterium; assembly: GCA_963806835.1. Lineage (GTDB taxonomy): Bacteria > Desulfobacterota > Desulfobacteria > Desulfobacterales > CAWEAR01 > CAWEAR01. Next base: position 5,278 of record CAWEAR010000036.1, on the reverse strand, counting down.
AAAGATTATCAGATCGGAGCGGGATACAGTTATTATCAGACCCTGTATAATCATCTGCATGAATATAATCTGACCGGAAGTATCTTTAATCTTTATGCAAATTACCATTCTGATCCGGTTATCTTAGGGATCAGCTATATCCCGTCTTATTACTGGCTTGATTCAGACATATTTCTGATGCGGCACCAAATCAGAACAGATATCAGATGGAATATTGACAAGAATGTGATGAGCAGGCTTTCCTATACTTATTCAGGAGATAATTATTTTGAAGATAATGAGAGTGACGGGCATTCTAATGAGGTTCTTTCAGATATTTATTATCGTATCGGAAATAAAGGATATTTATTATGGGAGCTTGGTTATGAAAAGAATTCCGCATCCGGTGATGATAAAGATTACAGTCTGATAAATACAAAGCTGGGGATAATGATTAATCTTCTGTGGGATATAAATTTTGCAGTTACAGGAGAATACAGCAGTAAAAAATATGATAATCCTGATTCTGATGCTTATATTAAACGCCGGGATAATAAATATAACGGCAATATATCGCTTTCCCGAATGATTTTTTATGAATGGCTTGATATTTCAGCGGAGTTTGATTATACAAAAAATGATTCCAATATGGATGACTATGAATATGAGAGAAGAGCAACAGCTTTTTCTGTTAATTTAATCTTTTAATGAACCTAACCCATGCCCCTTCCCTGAAGGCAGGGCTGTTAAGTTCTGTGCAAACCTAACCCCCGGACCCTTCCCTGAAGGGAAGGGGAGATTTTATCCGCGTTTCCCCCCTTCCCTTCAGGGAAGGGGGCAGGGGGTTAGGTTCATAAAACCAAAAATGCAAAAGGAGAAAAAAATGAAAAGAGGCAAGATTCTGTTTATTCTGTTATTTTTTTGGCTTATCGGAATTGGAAATGTTTTTTCCGTGTCTCTGCTTCCTGATGGACTGATAATCGAGGAGAGCTTTAAACCGGGTTCAGGCGTATCTGTGGGGAAAATTCAGTTGGTTCAGGGGGATGTCATCATTATTCATGAAGCAGATGAATTACGCGGATACCGTGCCAAAGATGAGCTTCCTATATTCAAAGGGGATACAATCATCACTCCTGAAAAAGGGCGTGTACTGCTCAACCTTGAAGACGGGAGCATACTTACGCTGGGATCTGAAACCCGGTTGGCAATAACCCGGAGTATATATGATCCCGCAGGCAAAAACCGCTCTTCATTTATCAGTATGGCAACGGGAAAAGCCCGTTTCTGGGTGAAAAAGCTGGCTGATTTTTCTCAGTCTGAATTCAGGATAAAGACGCAAACTGCCATTGTCGGCGTAAGAGGCTCTGATTTTATTGTAAATGCTTCTGAAGATATTACCGAAGTAACAACCCTTGATAAAACAGTTCTTGAAATCGTAAGTCTGATCGCTCTTGAAAAAAAGACCTTGCTGAAAGATTTTGAGCGGACAACGGTGAAGCGGGATTTTATTCCTTCGGATGTTATCAGCGTAACACCTGAAGAGACAGAACAGATGATAAAGGAGATGCCAATTACACCGGAGCGGTTTAAATCAGTATCGGGACCGCATGATCCGGGAATGGAGAGAAGATACCAGAAAAAAGGACCCGTAGGAGAACCTCATGCGGGACCCGATTTTGAAGAATCTTTTCTGATCCCCGGAACACCTGAAAATAAACTGCCCGGAGAAAAATCTGAACCGCATCAGGGTGAAAATCCCTTTACAGAAGCAGAACCGGCAAAAGATGATAAGTTGCCGTTAATAAACGACGGACAAATATCTCTACAGCAACCGTTACCGCAGGCGGAAAACGGGGCGATATTACCTGAAACGCCGCCTCTGAATGAGCCGTTATCCCAAATAAAAGAAGAGATTCCATTGCCGGATAAACAGTCTCAGACCGCTCTGGAAGGAATAAATAAAACTGTCACGTTGCCTGAAGGTACATTTGTGAAGCCTGAAGATATGGGTTATCAAACGGAACCGGAAAAGTCTCAAATTGACTTTGATATTATTGATAAAAAAAAAGTATTGCCTGAAGAAGATTCTGATAAGTACAAACCAAAGCAGAATAAAGAAGATCAGCAGAGATCGGGTTACTCTAAACAGCCATAACTGTGAATGCTAAGAATCAAGGATAATAGGAGTTACGCATTTGGAGTTTTTGCATCGGAAAAATGAACCGCAAAGGGCGCAAAGTTTTAAAACATATCTTTGCGCCCTTTGCGGAGAACTTTGCGATCTTTGCGGTTAAATAAAAAAGTGAATTTCAACTGCGTAACTCATAGATAAAATAAATGATGAATTTAATGCAAATGGAAGAGAAGATCAGCTTTATATCCGAAGGTCATGAAATAGAGGGATTGTTTTATAAGAACATCGGCAATAAAGGGGTTGCGGTTACGCATCCCCATCCTCTTTACGGCGGGGATATGTATAACAGCGTAGTTGAGGCGATTGTCAGGGTTTATCAGAAAAAGGGATATTCAACACTCAGATTTAATTTCAGAGGAGTCGGAAGAAGCCGGGGCCTTATGATAATGGCATAGGAGAGCAAAAAGATGTTCAAGCCGCGATTCTCTCTCTTTCTGAAAAGGGAATAAAAGAGCTTTCTCTTGCAGGATATTCCTTTGGTACATGGGTAAATTCCCGGATAAACTGTAAAGAAGTTTCCGTAAAGAAAATGGTCATGATATCCCCTCCGGCAGCGTTTATGGATTTTCAGCCATTTTTACCTATTCCGTCTCTTGATCTGGTCATTACCGGCAGCATGGATGAGCTTGCTCCGGCTAATATGATAAAAAAGATACTTCCTCTGTGGAATCCTGATGCCCGCTTTGAAGTGGCAGACGGAGCAGATCATTTTTATTCAGGAAGACTTGGAATAATGGAATCTCTTTTATATTCATATATTAATGCATAGCCGACAATTTTATACAGGAGGCAACTTGTATTATCACTTATTTATAAAACCGCACTGTCAATTCCCAATTGACATTCAGCAGATCGGAAATTTGTAAAAGTTTGCAGTACCGCCTTCAGGCGGTCAGTGTGAAATCAGACGGTTATAGCAGCACGCCGAACCGCCTGAAGGCGGTACTACAAACTTTTTCGATCTACTGACATTGATATTCCGTTTTATTCTTGAAAAATCTGTCAAGTATTGTTATAGTATCAAAAGAGTCAGAATATGTGAACCGAAAATTTTTATTAAGGAGGTGTATTTATGATGGATTATATCCGCGAAAGAAGTCAGTCACAGGTAATGGTCAATTCTTTTATCCAGAGTGTTTATAACTGGATGACAGTAGGGCTTGGAATTACGGCTGTAGTTGCATTTCTTGTTGCAAACAGCGAATTTATGATAAGGCTGATTTTCGGAAATCCGTTTATACTCTGGGGGCTGATAATCGGTGAATTTGTATTGGTCTTTGTTCTTGCCTCAAGAATAGGAAAAATGGATGCTTCAACAGCAACGGCATTATTTATCCTTTATTCAGCATTAAACGGGGCAACCTTATCCAGTATATTTCTGGTATATGACCCATCAGCTATTACTTCAGCCTTTCTGGTCTGCGCTTTGACATTCGGAGCTTGCAGCATTTACGGAATGACTACAAAGCGGGCATCTCACTTCAATGGGCAGTTTTATGTTTATGGGGCTTATCGGAATTATTATAGCCTCAATTGTGAATTTTTTTCTGCGAAGCTCTGCAATGAGTATGATCATCAGCTATCTTGGTGTTTTCATCTTCATAGGCTTGACTGCATATGATACACAGAAACTGAAAGAGATGGCAATGACACAGCCTTCAGGAATTGATGCAGGGATAATCAGAAAAGGGGCTATACAGGGTGCGCTGACATTGTACCTTGATTTTATTAACCTGTTTCTCTTTATTCTCCGAATCTTCGGTGGAAGCAGAGAATAAATTAAAACCAAATCATAAAGGTACTGCAAACAATATAAAGACCTACGGAGTTCTGAAAACCCCGTAGGTCTTTTTTTTACATATTCCTTTATGAATTGCAAACTTACAGGATTATAAAAATATGTAGCTCTTACATGATAATTATGATATAAAATTTTTTATTCACCGCAAATTTTTTTTAAGGAGTAAAATAATGAGTGAAATAAGAATGACAGGAGAGCTTCGGACCGATTATGATTGTGAAGTTACAGGACTTCCCGCAGAAAGATGGGGAGAAGCTGTATTTAAAATCGGTGATGAAGAACTGGTTTTTGAAGTAAGTGCAGAGGATAAAATCATTGTCGCAATAATGGCAGGAGAGGATGCTGCATGGAAAGGCACTCTTGAAGGTTTGAAAAAAATTCTCAAAGGGGAGATCAAGGCAAGGTAATAATATAAAACAGCTTACTGAAACAAAAGGGGATGATGGAAGTGACTAAATATACAAAATATATTATATGGCTGTTCTTTTTTTTTATAGCTCAGATACCTCCGAATATCAGCGGTGCTGTTGATATAATGGTCAGTATTCAACAGGATAGACTTAATATAGATGCAAAGGCTGTGCCTCTCGGTGAGATTCTGGAAGAGATATACCGCAAAGCAGGAGTGAATATCATCGGGCTGGAAAACAGAAAAGATGAACCAATTACCTTTGCTTCCGGCGGAGAGACCGAAGAGGTTCTTAGACGTCTGCTCAGACACCTGAAAGAGAATAATTATGCTTTTGAATTTTCTGATGTCAAATTATTAAAAATTTCAGTTGTATCAGATTCAGGCAACCGGAAAATTGCTTCCGCCCCTGTTCGGAAAAATGAAGAGAATGAGGAGCAGAAAGAACTGGTAGATGCAATCAAGGTGCAGGGGATTGTTGAAGGAACTCAGGCGGCAACAATGGGGTTCATGGACGGCGACTATATTGTTGAATATGACGGAATGAGGATCAGCCACTCACAGCAGCTTGTCAATGAAGTGAAAAAAAGATCGGAAAAAGATAATGTTGAAATGACCGTCATGCGGGACCGGACTCCTATGCGGTTTACATTAAAAGGGGGGCTTATCGGGGTTAATATTACAACAGTCAGAGTACCAAAAGAAGAGGTTGGAGAGTAAATATTTTTTTGACTGAGATGAGTTCCGAAATTTCGGAGCTCGTCTCAGTCAGGTTATTTCATCTTCAATTTCATTAAAAGTGATAAAAAAATGTATTTTTTTAAGAAATTATTTTCAAAAAAAGAAAAAAACCTGAGGATGTTGTGAAGTTTGCCAATCAATTGAACGGTGTATT
>CAWEAR010000035.1:0-670729 GCA_963806835.1 uncultured delta proteobacterium | reverse complement strand
ATCCAAACCCATAATAGACGAAATAGACAAAGTTTTAGCCCAACATTACGGCTTTACCGCTAGAGGAGTTGGACTTCATTATCAATTACGATATTAAATACCGAATGGGTAAAGAGTTGGAGGGTGATGAATAGCTGCCTTCGGCTACGCTCAGGCAGCGGCGGTCGCCCGTTGAGCGTAGTCGAAACGGGCGGGTGTTCTCGTTCCCACGCTTCGCGTGGGAACGCAGAAGGAACGCTTTGCGTTCCGTAATCTGTCAGAATCAGACAGGACTCAAGTAGGGGCGAATAATTATTCGCCCCTACAATAACGGCGTTCCCACGCTTCGCGTGGGAACAAGAGTATTTCAGAAATTTTATACATGGAGAGTGAAATGATTGAGAATTTTTCTTTTTTTAAAGGGTATCATAATGAAGGCAGTGCTATCATAGATATAGCATTGCTTGAAAAATTTCTTGAGGAAAATTTTGAAGTTATGACTGATGAAGATGAAGCAGACAGAAAAACTGCGTATGAAGAGCTTGAAAAGGGCAACTCGCTTGACTTGAAAGAGGCAATGAGCAAATGGTGAAAGAACGGCAGTTTAAAATAGACAGACAGGCAGACAGATTCATCAGATCCTTACCTGAACATGAAAGGGAAAAAGTGAGAGAAGCGGTAGCCCTTCTTATAGCAGGGAATACACAATCTTTGGATATAAAAAGATATTTACCTTATCCGAAAGAGTTCAGATTAAAAGTAGGCAGAATAAGACTGCTTTTCAGATCCTCTCCTGAGATGCTTTTTATCTTCAAAGCTGATTTCAGAAAAGATGTTTACAAAAGGTGATGGATATACGGTTCCGATCCAACCGGACGACTCATTTAGCAGAACATTACGGCTTTACCCAAGAAAAGTTGGATTTCATTATCAATTACGATATTAAATACCGAATGGGCAAAGAACTTGAAAACGGTGATTTCGGCTCCGCTCAATCACCGCCGCGACTCCGCTCAATCACCGGGTAACTGAGCATAGCCGAAGTCCGCTCAATCACCGGGTAACTGAGCATAGCCGAAGTCCGCTCAATCACCGGGTAACTGAGCATAGCCGAAGTCCGCTCAATCACCGGGTAACTGAGCATAGCCGAAGTCCGCTCAATCACCGGGTAACTGAGCATAGCCGAAGTTCGCTCAATCACCACTGAGCATAGTCGAAGTGCTGCCTGAGCGTAGCCGAAGGCAGCAATGTCGAAGTTCGTTCAATCACCAAAGGAATGCAATTATTATGAAAGGATATATGTATATATTAAAATGCTCTGATGGCAGTTATTATGTTGGCAGTACTAAAGATTTGGAACGCAGATTAATGCAGCACCAAAACGGGGAAGGAGCAAATCATACAAAAAAACATTTACCCGTAGAATTAGTCTATTATGAAGAGTTTGACAGAATAGACAAGGCATTTTATAGAGAAAAGCAGGTACAAGGCTGGAGCAGAAAAAAGAAAGAGGCTTTGATTAATAACAAACCTGAAGAATTGCATTTACTGGCTGAATGTAAAAATAACACTCATTTCAAATTTTATCAAGAAACGGTGGTTTCGGCTACGCTCAACCACCGCTGCCTGAGCGTAGTCGAAGGCAGCAACTCCGAAGGCAGCAACTCCGAAGGCAGCGATTCCGAAGGCAGCAACTCCGAAGGCAGCAACTCCGAAGGCAGCAACTCCGAAGGCAGCAACTCCGAAGGCAGCAACTCCGAAGGCAGCAACTCCGAAGGCAGCAACTCCGAAGGCAGCAACTCCGAAGGCAGCAACTCCGAAGGCAGCAACTCCGAAGGCAGCAACTCCGAAGGCAGCAACTCCGAAGGCAGCAACTCCGAAGGCAGCAACTCCGAAGGCAGCAACTCCGAAGGCAGCAACTCCGAAGGCAGCAACTCCGAAGGCAGCAACTCCGAAGGCAGCAACTCCGAAGGCAGCAACTCCGAAGGCAGCAACTCCGAAGGCAGCAACTCCGAAGGCAGCAACTCCGAAGGCAGCAAACCCGAAACGGTGGTTGAGCGTAGCCGAAACCACAATCATATTGGGAACATCGAACTGTTAAAGCTAAACAAGACCGCTTTTCTGTGCAGCCGTAAAGTGCCTGCATCAGCAGTGCTGAAATGCTATGACTGGGCAATAGCTCAACGGGAATCAGGCAATTGCGTTATCAGCGGATTTCACAGCCAAATAGAAAAAGATGTACTTCATTATTTACTCAAAGGAGAGCAGCCTATTATCATTGCCCTTGCAAGAGGTCTGAAAGAAAAAATTGAAACTGAACTGCAAAAACCGTTAGAGCAAGGCAGGTTATTAATCATCACTCCATTTGACAGCAAAGTAAAAAGAGTAAATAAACGGACAGCAGCAACAAGAAACAAAATGATGATAGACCTTGCAGAGAATATTACTGTAGGATATGCCTGTGCAGGCGGACAACTTGAAAAACTATTAACAATGATAAACAAACCGATAAATAGAATGATATAGCCAAAAGTTTGTAGTACCGCCTTTAGGCGGTTGCGGTACTACGAACTTTTTTGATCTGCTTAATATTTAAGAAAAGGAGGTGCAGACATGGATTTTGATTTAAGCAGAGAGCAGGAGATGATCCGTAAAGAAGTCCGAAAATTTGCACAAAATGAAATTGATCCTGTTGCCAATGAATTGGATGAAAAAGAAGAATTCTCCGCAGAACTGACCCGGAAAATGGGAGAAATCGGACTCTTCGGAATGTTTGTATCTGAAAAATATAATGGTCAGGGGCTTGATTATATATCCTATATTATTGCCGTTGAAGAAGTTGCAAGGATAGACGGCTCTCAGGCAGCAACCAGTTGCCGCAGGCAATTCCCTTGGAATCGGTCCCATCTATTATTTCGGCACAGAAGAGCAGAAGCAGAAATATCTACCCAAGCTCTGCACCGGAGAAGGATTATGGGGCTTTGGTCTGACAGAGCCGACAGCCGGCTCTGACGCAGGAGGAAGCAAAACTACCGCTGTATTGGACGGAAATGAATGGGTTATTAACGGTTCAAAAATATTTATCACAAATGCTTCCTGTGAATTATCAATGGGTGTAACTGTTCAGGCAATTACGGGAACAAGACCCAACGGAAAACCTGAATACTCCTGCTTTCTGGTTGAGAACGGAACTCCGGGATATAAAGCTGTTCCCATGCACAAAAAAATGATGTGGAGATCTTCAAATACTTCAGAGCTTTATTTTGATGATGTCAGGATTCCTAAAGAAAATATTCTGGGAAAAAAAGGGGACGGATTTCATCAGATGCTCCAGACCCTTGACGGCGGTAGGCTTTCAATTGCGGCTATGGGATTAGGCGGCGCGCAGGGCGCTTATGAAATGGCATTGAAGTATGCCAGAAAACGGATTCAGTTCGGACAGCCGATCAGCAAATTTCAGGCAATTGCATTTAAATTGGCAGATTGTGCAATGGAGCTTGAATGCGCAAGAAATATTCTGTATAAAGCCTGCTGGCTGAGAGATAACAGACGTTCTTTTGAAAAAGAGGCGGCAATGGCAAAGCTCTTCTGCTCGGAACTCATGGGGAGAGTTGTAAATCATGCGGTTCAGATTCATGGCGGTTACGGGCTGATGAAAGAATACAAAGTAGAAAGATTTTACAGAGATCAGAAGCTTTTAGATATTGGCGAAGGAACATCCGAAGTCCAGAGGATTGTTATTTCAAGATATATCGGATGTTAAGTTATTTATTTTTAAGGAGAGAATTATGCGACAGATACCGCAGTTTGAGGTCGGTAAAACAACAATGGGACAATTAGTTGATATTGTTGCCGAGCAGTTCGGGGACAGCAGGGCAGTTGTTTATCATAAATTGGGAATCAATTATAATTACAGAGAATTCAGAGATATATGCAATAAAACGGCAAAAGCATTCATGGCTCTCGGAATAAAAAAAGGGGAACAGATTGCAATATGGGCAAATAATGTTCCTGAATGGCTTTATACTCAGTTCAGCACCGGAAAGATGGGCGCTGTAATGGTAACGGTAAATACCAATTACCGGAGCTTTGAACTGGAATACCTGATGAAACAGTCTGATTCAACAACCCTTCTTATGGTCGGGGGCGTCAGGGAGCCGGATGAATATCTCAAAGTAATTTATGATGTCTGCCCGGAGCTTAAAAATTGTGAACCGGGAAAATTGAAATCGGCAAAACTGCCTATGCTCAAAAATGTTGTCTTTATCGGAAAAGATAAACATCCCGGCATGTTCAACTGGGATGATATTCTGAAAATGGGCGAAAAGATCAGTGATGAAGAGCTTAAAGCCCGTCAGGATTCTATGAATTCTGACGACGTGATTAACATGCAATATACATCAGGAACTACCGGATTTCCCAAGGGCGTGATGCTCACTCATACCAATATTATCGGAAATGCGGTAAGCCTTGCCGAATGTATGGAATTGTCAATCAAAGATACAATGTGTATTCCTGTTCCTTTTTTCCACTGTTTCGGCTGTGTTCTGGGAACTCTGACCTGTGTGGTTTCAGGTTCAGGCATGGCACCGGTACCGGCATTCAAACCGGATACAGTTCTTGAAACTATTGAAAAATCAGGATGCACTGCCGTGCATGGAGTTCCTACTATGTTTATCGCGGAACTGGAGGAGATGAGCAGAAAGAAATACAATACATCTACCCTGCGCACAGGCATTATGGCGGGTTCTCCATGTCCTATTGAAGTGATGAAGCAGGTTGTGGATAAAAATAAAATGGGTGCAAATAAGATGACTATTGTTTATGGTCAGACAGAATCGTCCCCCGGAATCACACAGACCCGTCCCACAGATTCTTTGGAACTGAGAGTCGGCACTGTCGGGCGTGCATTGCCGAATGTTGAAGTAAAGATTGTTGATCCTGTAACCAATCAGGAAGTGCCGAAAGGAGTTCAGGGCGAGCTTTGTACACGCGGCTATCATGTCATGAAAGGATATTATAAGCTGCCGGAAGCAACAGAAAAAGCGATTGACAAAGATGGATGGCTTCATACCGGCGATCTGGCAACCATGGATGAAAACGGCTACTGCAAAATTACCGGAAGAATCAAAGATATGATTATCCGGGGGGGTGAAAATATTTATCCCAGAGAGATTGAAGAATTTCTTTATACAAATCCAAAGGTCAAAGATGTTCAGGTAGTCGGGGTTCCGAGCAGAAAATACGGAGAGGAGACTGCGGCTTATATTCAGTTGAAACAAGGGGAGACCGCTACTGAGGAAGAGATGAAATCATTCTGCAAAGATAAGATTTCATTTTATAAAATTCCGCCGTTCTTCTTTTTTGTAAATGAATATCCGACCACTGCCAGCGGGAAGATTCAGAAGTACAAGCTCCGTCAGGATGCCGTAAAGCGGCTCGGCAGAGAAGAGGATGCAAAGATAAAGACGGCTTAATATTCAAAACTGTAAAGACTTCCGAAGTTTCTGAAACTTCGGAAATCTTGCCCGCCTAATTCAACTGTGATTCTCAGATTATTTATCTGATTACCGTGATTTTTGAAAATCATGTCAGTCATAAGAATCATTTGGAAATCACAGTTCAGACAATGAACATGGATAAACAGATTTTATGACAAACCGGCACCGTTTATCTGCGGTTCATAAAATGAAAGGAGAAAACTGCTGTGCAGAGTGTTATTCTTAATATAGATGATTCAGTTTTTCAGGATGTTATTAATTATCTGAAATCTTATCCCGGAGATAAACTTGAAATTATCGGCAATAATCCGGATCAGAATGATTTGGACTGGTTTGCAGAGGATTTGCGGAATGCCTTTTCAGAAATAAAAGAGAGAGAAAGCGGAAGAAGAAAAGCAAGAACATGGCAGGATATAAGAAATGAGCTTTAAAGTAATCCCTACGGATGTTTTTCTGAAGGATGTTAAATTTCTGAAAAAGAGATACCGTAATATTCTGAATGATATTGATGAACTTGTTGAAAATCTTGAACAGAATCCCGAAATGGGAATGTCTTTAGGTAAGAATCTTTACAAAATCAGACTGAAGAGCAGAGATAAGCAGACCGGGAAGCGGGGCGGTTTCAGAGTGATTTATTATTTTGCTTTTCAGGAGAATATTTATCTGATTAAGATTTATTCCAAAAACATAGACGATAATTTTGTAAGAAAAGAATTTGAAGAAATTTTAAAAACAGTGTGAATAAATTGTCTGAACATTTGCGGTTCAGACAATCAGCAGTTAAAAAGGAGAAAACAGCATGAAAACAGAAAGAATGATTCAGACCGTATTTATTTGACACATTCATTTTAAATCCCTATATTCCCTTAAACAGAAAAGAAGAATTCAGACGTTTTAATATTTTAACAGGAGTGTATCATGCTAATTGTAGAAGATTTACAGGTAGAGCTTGGGGGAAATATTATTCTCAAACATATAGACCTTGAGATTAAACCGGGAGAGACTCATATCCTCTTTGGTCCCAACGGGTCAGGCAAAACTTCGCTGCTCATGACTATTATGGGGTATCCGCAATATAAAGTGATCGGCGGGAAAATCATGTACAAAGGAGAAAATATAACAGATATGCCGATAAATGAACGTGCCAAATTGGGTATCGGTATGTCTTATCAGCGTCCTCCCACAATTCACGGACTTAAAACCCGGCAGATGGTTCAGATATGCGCCGGAGAAAAAGAGGTCAATGCTGAGGAGTTGGCAGATAAGGTAAATTTCAAACATTTTCTTGAAAGAGATGTTAATGCAGGATTTTCAGGAGGGGAGATCAAACGATCCGAACTCCTTCAGCTCATGGCGCAGAATCCTGATCTGATGCTCTTTGATGAACCTGAATCCGGCGTTGATATGGAGAATATCACGCTTGTGGGAAAAAGTATTGCCAATCTGCTGGAAAAAGATATTCCGCGATCCGAGGCTAAAAGCAAAATACAGCAGAAAAAAGAGCGTACAAAGATGGGGCTGATTATTACCCATACAGGCTATATTCTGGATTATGTTACTGCGGATAAGGGACAGGTGCTTTATAACGGTGTGCTGAGCTGTTCAAGCAATCCCAAAGAGATTCTGAACTGCATCGGCAATGAAGGATATGAGGAGTGTGTAAGATGTATAATCGGGAACAATTAAGAGAAAAAGCAGAAAAAGCCGCAGGCAAGGTCGCGGCACTGGGTCCTGATATTGATCTGGGAGCATATACAAAGTCGCCTGTCTCTCATGAATATCTTAATGATGAAAAACTCCATTCTCTGCCAATAGAAGAGAAAAATATTCTGACTATGGCGGGTCTTGATGTGAGCGAAAAAGAGAGAGGCGGAACTTATTTTCAGAAAGATACCACAGTCATCCATTGCAAAACAAAACAGGAAGGGATCGAGGTGATTCCGATCCGCAAGGCTTTGGAGCAGTATGACTGGGTTAAAGAATATTACTGGAAGCTCGCTTCAGTTGATACAGATAAATACACTGCTGCGGCAGAGCTTGACCTTCATGACGGATATGTGATCCGCGCTCTTCCCGGAGCAAAAAGCATTTATCCGATTCAGGCATGTCTGTATATGGATAAAGAAGGGCTTCAGCAGAATGTGCATAATCTGATTATTGCTGAAGAGGGTTCTGAACTGCATATTATAACAGGATGTGCCACTTCTCCGCATCTGAAAAAAGGGATTCATGTAGGGATTTCAGAGTTTTTTGTCAAGAAAAACGCAAAACTCTCTTTTACCATGATTCATAACTGGACAGAGGATATAATGGTGCGTCCCCGGTCTGTTGCGCGGGTTGAAGAAGGGGGGCTTTTTCTGAATAATTACATCTGTATGAAGCCGGTGAAATCTCTGCAAATGTATCCGACAACGCATCTTGTGGGGGATGGCGCTGTCGCCCGGTTTTACAGTATTATTGTCGGAAGTCCCGGTTCTGAATTTGATATAGGGGGCAGGATATTTCTGAAGAAACCGGGAACCAGGGCTGAGATTATTGCCCGTACCATCACCAACGGCGGAAAGATCATTGCACGCGGGCATCTGATCGGAGAGGTTTCCGGTATTAAGGCGCATCTTGAATGTAAGGGACTGATTTTAAAGGGCGGTATTATTCATGCCATCCCGGAATTGGAGGGGCATGCAGACGGCGTTGAGATGTCCCATGAAGCCGCAGTCGGCAAAATTGCACAGGAGGAGATTGCTTATCTGATGTCCAGAGGTCTGAGTGAAGAAGAGGCGACCTCTGCAATTGTCCGGGGCTTCTTGAGCGTGGATATTCCTGAATTGCCTGCCCAGTTAAAAGCAGAGATTGACAAGGCAATTGATGCGAGTGATAAGGATGTGATGTAAATACTTAATTTGTTCCAACGCTTTGCGTGGGAACACAGGACAGGACGCTTTGCGTCCGGGGATGATTCCGCCGACAAGTTGAGTGTGTAAAACGTCCCGAATAACAGGTATGGTACATTAATAACAGGAATAATGCACCATTGCAATCACTTGATTGAAATGAGAAAACTGAAACTTTATCTGGAAACATCAGTGTGGAATTTCTGTTTTGCCGATGATGCCCCTGAAAAGAGGGACAGCACAATTCAATTCTTCGATCTGGTAAGAGAGGGCAGATATGACATTTTTATTTCCCGAATCGTATTCGATGAAATAGATCGTGCTTCCGAAGAAGAACAGCTTTTACTTACAGGACTTATTGCTTCTTATCAGCCGAAAGAACTTGAACTTAATGAGGAAGTTTTGAAACTTGCCGATAAATATCTAAGAGAAGGGGCATTGCCGAAAAGGGCAGCCGATGATGCGAAACATGTCGCCGTTGCAACATTTTTTTCGATGGATGCCCTGATCACATGGAATCTGAAACATCTTGCAAACCTGAAAAGAATACGCCTTATCAACATTGTCAATATGAAAGAGGGTTTTTCAGACAGGATTGCGTTGCTTACTCCGATGGAGGTTTCATATGAATAAGAAAATATACAGGGAGAGCGAGGCTCTTCTGAAAGTCCGTGAATGGAAAGAAGAAGTAAGGAAAGAGACCGAAAGGCTGACACATAAAGAATATCTTGAAAGATCAGAAAAAGTTGCTGAAAAGATAAAATCCAAATATCAGCTTGATTTACCAAAATTCAGACTTTTCTAACCGTCATTCAAGCGGAGATTTATCGCCGCCGCTTAATTCTGCGTTTAGGCTTTTTAACTTGTTCCCACGCTTTGCGTGGGAACACAAGACAGGATGCTTTGCCGTAATGACAGGACGCAAAGCGTCCATGCTGCGTTCCCACGCAAAGCGTGGGAACAAGGAAAGTTTCTTTAAGAAACTTAGCTTTCTGATAATACAAAATATTCATGAAGAATAAAATATTTATACGCGGACAATCTCTTGTCTGTTCATTAGGGGATAATACAGATCAGATTATCTCACAGATACAAAACAGAATATATCATACTGATGAAGTTTCACTGAAACTTGCTGATTCAGAATATAAACGACCTTATTACCGTATTCATTCAGATAAAATCAGAAAAAAAAATAATGTGGAAAAATATTTTTATGATATACTCTTTGATACAATTGCCGCAGCAATTGAAGACGCACGTCTTGAAGAGAATGAAATTAAAAATTTATCTGTTTTTTTAGGCTCAACTTCTATTGATATTCCGGTTTATGAAGAGTATTACGAAAAATCTGAAAACGGCAGATCGAATATTTTTACTCAGGTATCATCCGGCTACGGAAATATTGCTATGAAGATCGCCGATGAATTTAATATCGCGGGTCCCTGTTATACATTTGTAACAGCATGTACATCAAGCGCAAATGCCATGATTTACGCTGCATCCATGATTCAGCAGGGAATGACAGAAAGAGCCTTGGTTATCGGTTATGATCTCTTTAATAAAACAGGATTATACGGTTTTGAGGCTTTAAAACTTATATCCTCTTCTTATTATAAACCGTTCTCTAAAAACCGTGACGGGATTATCATGGGAGAAGGATGCGGCGCCTTGATTCTTGATAAAAAAAGAAAATCTGAAAAAGATTTTTATTATCTCGGAGGAAGCACATGCTGTGATACATTTAATATTACAACTCATGATATTAAAGGAGATGGGATTGCCAAAGTAATCCGTGAGGCAATTTCAAATGCTGATTCAGCTCCTGATAAAATTGATGCAATAAAGGCTCATGCCACAGGGAGTTATCAGAATGACAAGACTGAATGTAACGGAATAAAGAGCGTCTTCGGTGATACGATTCCGCCTGTTACCGGAATCAAGCCGTTTATCGGGCATACCGTCGGCGCATCCGGCGTTATAGAGAGCATAATCATCACTGAATCTGTCAAAAGAGGATTTTTCCCTGCAACATTGGGATTTGAGGAGGAGGATGAGGAATTAGGGGTAAAGCCGATTACACATAATTACGCGATTGAAAAAGGCTCCTTTCTCCTGAATTTTTTTGGATTCGGCGGTAACTGCTCTTGCGTGATTGTGTCGAATGGGGATTAACGGATGTTTATTCACAGTACTTCAACATTTCTGATAAAACCGACTGATGATATTCTTTTTTTAAAAAAGGAATTAGAACATTATAGCGGTGAAAAATTCCGAAGGGCAAATAAGTTTATTCTGCTCTCTCTGATCGGCGGATACAAATGTCTGCATAATCGTAAAATTGATAAAAATGCAGTGGTTTATTTAACAACGGAGAACGGGAATTTAAGCAATACAGAATCGGTTTTAGAGCAGATTTATTATAAACAGGAACTTCCCATGCCGTATAATTTTATCAATACCATGAGCAATACCGCATCTTTTCATATCGCTCAGAAGTTAAATATTTCAGGACGGAATATTACAATATCAAGCATATCTCTCTCTTTTGAAAGGGGGCTGGAATTATTAAAAGCTGATTTTGCTTTAAAGAATATTACAGAGGCGGTTATCGGAGGGGTTGATGAATCTGTTCTCTGCAATTCTTCTCTGATTCCGATAGTGGCGTGTAAAAACAGGATTCTCCGGCAATGGTATGAAGATATAAAAAGAGTGGAAGGAAGTGCATGGCTTTATATTACATCTGAAAAAGAGGGGGCTATCGCTGAAATTGCTGATATAAAATCGTTTACTGATCAGAAAGCCGGAATGGACTGGCTAAAAGCAAAAGATTTGACAGATAAAAAATCTGTTATTTCATTTGGTTTGTTAATAGAACCGACTGAAAGAGAGATTTGGAAAAAAGATCATCAGTATGAAGCAGAGTTTGATTATATCCGTGAATACGGATATTTTGATTCCATAACCTCATGCGGAATCAGTTTATTTATGGAGAAGTATAAAAATAAGTATCTGGTTCATATTAACAGAGATTTTCAGGGGCGATATGTTATTTTAATAATAAAGAGCTATTAGTCAAGGAGTTTATTAAATGTCAGTTTTAATTTCCCGATATAAAAATGAACTTTTGAAAGAAATAGATGGTTTGTCATCGGAAAAACTAAGGCAAATATTGGATTTTGTATCTTTTATCAAAGCAAGGGATATTATTGACCCTTCTCAGTTCTATTTCTGGACAAAAAAATGGCAGAAAATGGAAGTTGATGCAGATAATGATAAAATAGCTGGTAATGTTATTGGAGACGGAACATTAAATAATCTGTCAGATGAGTTAAAAAAGTGAAGATCAAGGCGTATGAAAGATTCAGAAAGTCATACAAAAAATTGCCTTCGGAAATTCAGAAAAAAATAGATAGGCAACTTATTACGCTTTGTGAAGATATGTATCATCCCTCGCTTCATACCAAAAAAATCAAGGGCAGAGAAGGAATATGGGAAACAAGGGTTGATTTGCATTACCGTATAACATTTGAACTTATTGAGAATACAATAATGTTAAGGACTGTTGGAAACCATGACGAAGTTTTGAAAAATCCTTAATCATTAATAATACAGAGAATTTGAACTCTTTAATAAGCTAAGTTTTTTAAAAAACTTAGCTTATCTTAAATATTTTAAGGAGCATAAATAAATGAACATTGTCTGCAAATCATCTTTAGATGATTTTTCCGGCTGGCTTTTTCTGGCAAAAGAGGCAGAGCCTCTGTTTGGACCCATGACAGATGATCCTTCCTTTATTGACGGACTTAAAGAAGCTATTTTGAATGGAAAATCTTTTTGTGTAAGAGATCAAGGCGGAAATTCGCAATCTTCTCTGCATGGCGGCATAGTTATTTCATCAGAAAAAAATGAAATTCTCTGGTTTGCAGTAAAAGAGAAAAGCAGGGGCAAAGGTATCGGAAAATCTTTGCTCTCTGAAGCAATAAAACATTTAAAATCAAATGATCCGATAACCGTAACTACTTTTGATGAATCTTCAGAAGAAGGACGACCTGCAAGAAGATTGTATCATCAGTTTGGATTCCAAGATTCAGGCAAAGCAGGATTGAATCCGGCTGGCATTCCGATCGTTCTCATGATAAGAAAGATTAGGAATTTAGAACAGACTTCCTAAGTTTTAAAAACTTCTGAAATCTGGATTTTAAAAATTCAAATTTTACATAATTCTCAATTCCTAATTCCTAATTTTTTTATGGAGGATAATACTTTGAAAATAAAAGACGTGCCGCAGGATGAAAATAATACTCTTAAAGGATATTCAACAAAAGTGATATACGCAGTCGCTGATAACGGAAAATATACTGCCGTCAAATCAAGCGGATGGGAAGTAGAAGAGCTTGTCCTGCTTGATGTTGTGAATGATTTTCAGAAAAAAGCCGAAGATGCCAAAGAGAAAATACGCAAAGGCGAAATTTCACCTATTGAATATTTTATGAATAAAAATTTCATGGATTTACCTGCATTGGCGAGAGGAATAGGGATTTTTCAGTGGAGAGTCAGACGCCATCTGAAGCCGGATATATTTAAAAAACTGGATGATAAAATCCTTCAAAAATACGCAGATTTTTTTAATATTGAATTAAATACATTAAAGCATTTTATGGAATAAGAAACTCAGTTTCTTCTTTTCAACAGGAGAATCTCCAATTGATAGTAAAAAATTTTCAGCATCAACATTTTGCACATTGTGAAAGCGGCGTGGTCTCTCTGTTATTGAAATCTCATGGACTGGATTTATCCGAGCCGATGGTATTCGGAGCATCAGGGGCATTAGGATTCGCTTATCTCCCTTTTTTTAAATTCGGCAACATGCCGGTTATCTCTTACCGGATGTTTCCGGGACATATTATAAAGAACTTTCCGAAGAAACTTGGCATTCAATATTTCAGAAAAACATACCGCAGCCAGCAGAAGGCAATGGATGAATTGACAGATTTTATTATGAATAATCAGATTGTCGGCGTACAAACCTCAGCTTATTTTACAACATATTTTCCTCCTGATATGCGGTTTCAGTTTAATGCACATAATTCAATTGTTATCGGAAAAGAAGGGGATGAATTTATTATCAGCGATCCGGTATTTGAGAGCATCAAACGGATAAAAGCTGAAGATTTGCAGAAAGCCCGTTTTGCAAAAGGATTCAGTGCGCCTAAAGGGCTTGTTCATTATCCTGTCAGCGTTCCGCAATCTATAGAGAATTTAGATAATCTTATCATCACCGCGATAAAGAAAACCGTCAGAATGATGCTTTATACTCCGCTTCCGTTTGTCGGAATAAGGGGAATAAATTATCTTGCAAAGCATATAGAGCGGTTATCTGATAAAAAGGAGCCGGTTTATGTCAGACAGTTTCTCGGCAATCTTGTCAGAATGCAGGAGGAGATCGGAACAGGCGGCGCAGGTTTCCGTTTTATTTATGCCGCGTTTTTACAGGAGACAGGGGATAAGTTACAATCATCCTTGTTAAAAGAGGCTTCGGCAAAGATGACTCAGACAGGCGATTTATGGCGGAATTTTGCCCTGTCATGTGCCAAGGCGGTTAAAAGCAAAAATAAAGAAGCGGTTGTTGATACATTCCCAATTGCCCGGCTTCTCAGGCAATGTGCGGATGCGGAGAAAGAGATATATCTGATGCTTGGTACGATAAAATAAAAGGAGAAAATTCAGCAAATCTAAAAAGTTTGTAGTACCGCCTTTAGGCGGTTTCGCATTTCAGCTTAACATTATGATTTTCAGCAGATTTAAAAAGTTTGTAGTACCGCCTTTAGGCGGTTCGTGTGAAATCAGACTGTTTTCACAGAACGACAGACCGCCTGAAGGCGGTACTACAAACTTTCCCAAAATTTTGATCTACTGATTTTATATGAACCGCCTAAAGGCAAACTTTTTCAGATTTTCGATCTATATCCAGTACCTTCCGAATTGTCTCGGCAAGTTTTCTTTTCATAACCGGCTTCATCAGATATTCCCGAATGCCCAATTTTAATGCTTTTTCTTTGTCAATATGATGACTGTATCCGGTGCAGAGAATAATCGGAATATCCGGTCGGATATTAAGAATTTTCTGACTTAACTCCTCGCCGGTCATCTCCGGCATGGTCATGTCGCTGATAATAAGATCAAATTCTGATGCCGAGTTTTGAAATATCTGTAAAGCATCCCCGCTGCGAGTGAGAGCAGTTACCCGGTACCCGAGTCTTTTGAGCATTTCAGAGAGCATTGTAACCGTAGCAGTTTCATTATCAACTATCAGAATATTCTCAGTACCTGTGAGAACATTCGTTCTCTTCTCTCTGAACAGTTTCAGAATCAGATACAGAATCCACTATCCGGGGCAGAAAAATATCAAACGTTGTTCCTTCACCCGGATTGCTTCTGACCGCTATATGCCCGTTATAACTTTTTATAATTCCATGAACTACAGAAAGCCCCAATCCGGTTCCCTCGCCTATTTTTTTGGTCGTGAAATACGGATCAAAAATTCTTTTCAAAGTCTCCGCTGTCATTCCGTGTCCTGTGTCGCTAACAGTGAGCTTTACATAATTACCTGCGGGGATATTCGGATAATTTTCGGTTGATTCAAGTAGGGGCAAATGATTATTTGCCCCTACAATCTGAACAGGCGACAGAGTAACTTTCAATACGCCGCCTGTTTTCCGCATGGCATGATAGGCATTTGTACAAAGATTCATGATAATCTGATGAATCTGGGTAGCATCTGCCATAACAGCGCCGCTTTGGGGATCAATATCTTCATGAATCTTTATGGTTGCAGGAATGGCAGCCAGCAGCAGTTTAACCGTCTCTTTGATAATTAAATGGATATGTATCAGCTTTCGCTCCTGTTCTACTCCACGGCAAAAGGTGAGAATCTGCATAACAAGGTCTTTTGCACGTTTACCGGCTTTTATAATGCCGTTCAGATAATTACGGGTTTTGCTCTGCTCCGGCACATCATCTTTTGCCATGTCAGCGTATCCGAGTATAATTTGAAGTATATTATTGAAGTCATGTGCAATACCGCCAGCAAGTGTCCCGATTGCTTCCATCTTCTGAGCATGATACAGTTGGGATTCAAGTTTTCGGATTGATTCTTCCATCTGTTTTCTTTCGGTAATATCAAGGGCAAGAGAGATTCCTCCGGTTATATCCCCTCTGCTGTTTTTTGTAACAGAATTATTCCATTCACAGATAATAGAGTTGCCGCTCTTTGTCAGATTCTCTTCAGTCAGATGGCTTGGCAGATGTCCATGCAGCAAAGTATCCATAACCTCTTTAAAACTGTTCCGTCTCTTTTCCGGGATAAGAAAATCGTATAAGCTGTGATTGATTACTTCTTCTTCTTTCCATCCGAATATCTCTTCAGCGCGGTTATTCCAATGAGTTACCCGTAAATCAGTATCCCAGATGACAAATGCAAGAGGCGCCGTATTATAAATATTTCTGTACCGCTCTTCACTCTCCTGAAGTTTTTTACGCTCTTCTTCAAGCTCATGAATCTTTTTCTGAAGTTTTCTCGCAAGCACTTCAGAATAGCTGTGATTCAGCTCAGACGCCTCTTTTTCAGGTTTATCCGGAGCCGGAAGTCTGTCTTTTGAGTGTTCTGTAAGAACATTTTCTATTTCCATAAGAAAATCAGTTATCTCCATAGGTTTGACAATAAACCGTGATGCTCCCAGTTCCATAGCGAATTTTTTGTCTCTGGGATCTGTATAAGTGGCTGTATAAAAAACAAACGGAATTTTACAAAGCTCTTTTGTACTCTTGAATGTCCGGCAAAGTGCATATCCGTCCATTTCAGGCATTAAAATATCAGAGATGACTAAATCAGGCTTGGCTTTCCCGGCAAGATGCAGCGCCTCTTTTCCGTTCTCCGCTGAATCAACAGTATATCCCTTTGATTTAAGAGCTTTTTCTAAAAGTATCCGTGAACTTTCATCATCTTCGGCAATCAGAATCCTCATTTTTCACCTGTCACATTTCAGTCAGAAAACCCTATCACTTCTCTGATCTGATCAATTACTTTCAGCGGATCAATCGGTTTTTCAATATATCCGTCACAGCCTGCGGCAAGAAGACGCTCCCGATCTCCTGACATGGCATAAGAAGTTACAGCAATGATCGGAACAGATCTGCCGATCTCGAGAACTGCGGATCATTCGTAAAACTTCGGTTCCTTCAATATCCGGCAACTGAATATCGAGAAGTATAAAATCAGGGCGATGCAGAAGTGCAAGCTCATACCCGCGTCTGCCGTTCTCCGCGGGAATCATTTTATATCCGCCTTTGCGTAACAACTTGGTGATCAATACCATGTTGTCTTCATTATCTTCAATGACCAGCGCTCTTTTCATTTGGTAATATCCGATACATTTTTGCTAACAGACATTGCTGTTTATTAACAAATGCACACTGAATTTTCATTCAGTGAGGGGGTATCTCCCAAAGCACGGAGAAATATTCCCCGTGCGCCGTTGACGTCTCTGTCAAGAACTGTTCCGCATCCGCATTTCATCACTTTCTTTGAAGCGATGTTATGAATCTTTCCGCAGACGGAGCATGTCTTTGACGTATATGCTTCGCAGACTCTTACAACCCGGGTTCCGAATTCATCCGCTTTATGTTTCAGAAACTCCGCAAAGCGGTAATGCGCCCATGTCAGCATTGCCCTTGCAGTCTTTGAGTGCAGTTTTGTTACCATCTTGGAACTCTCAAAAGACGGCAGGAAAATCACATCAAAAGTTTTACAGAAAAAATAAGCGGTCTTATGGTGAATTTCATTTATCAGGTTCTTTATTTTTTACCTGATTCTTACAGCCGCTTTCAAAAGTCTCCGTTTCTGTCTGCACTTTGCTCCGCTTATCCGTGAATACAGACTGTCAAGATATCTGCATAACCTGTGAATCCTTCCGAAATCACCGGCTCCGATTTTGCCTGTCATGACCGGAGAATAAAATGTCTGGAAAGTTCTGACGCCCGGGTCAAGAGCAGCTGCCGCATACCTTTGGTTTTCGGGTACACGGAGTTCTTTCCCGACCGGGACGCACAGCCAGAATTTTCCGTTTTCACATTTTAACCGGCAGTCATGAAGGATTTCCGGCACGGTCTCTGTCATTTTTATTTTCTTTCCGAGATAACGGACATAAAAAGATTCAGCCTTCACAAGCTGTTTCGGAATAAAAATGGAATCCTTCTTCTCTCTTTTATTCCTGAATTTTACATCCTGAAACTGTCCGGTTTTCTTATATTTCATCTTTGCATTTTTCATGGCGTCACACGCATCACGGATCGCAACCGATTTTATCTGATACGGAACCGCTTTTGCCCACTCAGGCAGACCGGCGATAATCCCTGTCTTTATCCTGAACCAGTCAGGAGATGTTTCAGGCTGTTTCAGGAGTGAGACCGTCTGATTGAAAACAAACCGCGCAGTACCTAGCCACTGCCTTAAAAGACTTTTCTGCTTTTCATCGGGATAAATCCTTATCTTTTCTGTTTTTAAACCGCCTGAACAGGAACAGTCTGAAAAAAGAGAAAGACAGGCAGCCGTTATCCCCTGAGCCGCCGCCTCACTTGCAGACACTGAAAACCATGAGCCTTTCAGTGTCATATCAGCCGGATCGCCGGAAAGAGAGAAAGGCGGAATCCATAAGATTTCAGATATATCCCTGACAGACGGATTCCAGAAAGGATGAATACCGTTACTCTCCTCTGTCTTCTGAACAGCAGCAGCCGGATATTCCTGTTTTACAGATAATTCATCAAATGTAAACTGTTTCAGCAAAATCACCTCCTTTTATAAAAAACATTTTAAAAATTTTTTTTGTCAGTGTCTGTCAATAAAAGTCAATATTTGTCAACAAATCATTAACAGTTCATGCACCTTTGAAATTCTGATTTTAAAAGTGCTTCCTTTTCCGACATTGCTTTCAGCAGACACGCTTCCGCAAAGCAGTTGTTCGGCAATCTTTTTTGTCAGATAAAGCCCTAAACCTGTTCCTCCGGCTTTTACTTTAAGATGCGACTCTATTCGCTCAAATGCCTCGAATAATTTCGGCATATCTGTCTGAGCAATCCCGATACCGGTATCACTGACCGCTATCTCGACATTATTTTCAGTTTCATCAACAGAAATCACAATCCCCCCTTTTTCCGTATATTTTACAGCATTGCTGAGAAAATTCAGGATACACTGCAATAACCGCTTCTTATCTGTAACAACACTTGGGAATGAATTCGCGGATATTTTAATGGAGAGCTTTTTTTCATTCAACTGAGGGGTAACTGTCATAACCGCTTCATCAATAATCTCTTTTAAAAAAAACTGCTCAGGAAAAGTTTCGACTCTTCCGGCTTCTATTTTGGAAATATCAATAACATCTGTAATAAGCGATAACAGATGTTTACCTGCTTTATAAACCCGGCTGAGATCATCCTTCTGCTCTTCATTCAAATCCCCGGATATTCCCTGAAGCAGCATTCCTGTAAAACCGATTATAGAATTCAGCGGAGTGCGAAGCTCATGAGACATGGATGCAATGAACATGCTCTTTAACTTGTCAAGCTCCTGAAGCCGTTTATTTGCCTCAATAAGTTCATGAGTCCGTTTTTCAACAATAATTTCAAGTTCATCATAAGATTTTTTCAGTTTATCCTCGGCAAGTTTACGGTTTGCAATCTCCTCATGAAGCTGCTGATTCAGATTTTCAAGCTCTTTTGTACGCTCCTGAACCCGCATATCCAGCACATCCATAACATCCTGCAAAGATTTTTCAATCTCTTTCCGATTTTTGATCTCTTTTGAAAGCCTGCGGTTCCAGTATGCCAGAATACAGAAGAATATCACAGCAGGCGCAAGTAACTTCCATAAAAGAGAATAATCAAAACCATGCTCATATCTGATCGGCATCCATTTCTGATAAATTGCATCATGTTCGCTCTTTTGAAGAGTATCCATTGTTTTCTGAAGAATATCAGCCAGCAAAGGAAAATCGCTTTTCACTGCCATAGCGATTTCATAACGGTATGATGTTTCTCCTGAGACCTTCAGATTTGTGTATCCTGCCTGTTCAATATAATAACCTGTATCTAAAAGTGATCCGATATAGGCAAAAACTGTTTTTGCGGCAAGCATACGGAGTGCATCCCCGATATTTACTGCCCTGACAAGCTCTATTTCAGGGTAATCTTTTTCAATAAATTCAGCTTCTGAATATCCTGCAACAACAGCGACTTTTTTCCCCTTCAATACTTCAGGAGAGCTGATATAAGAGACATCATTACGGGTAAAAATTACAATCGGCAAGGAGAGATACGGAGAAGTAAAACGGAATTCCCGTTTCAATTCCGGATGGTTGGAACTGGAAGAAAAGGATGTTTTATTCATTGCAGAGAAAATATCAGGTTCATCGGTGCCAGCTTTGTCCGGCGTATCATTCTTTTTGACAAATCTGAATTTTACGCCGAGCATTTCAGAGAATCGCTCAAGGTAATCCGCGCTTATCCCGGAAAATTCTCCTCTTTTATCAATAAACTCAAGGGGCGCCCTGTCAGGATCAGCAACAACCCGGATAACAGGATGTTCAGCCAGCCATTTCCGTTCTTCATGTGTGAGACTGACAAATCCGGTCTGCTCGGAATCCTGACTTCCGTACTCTTCCAGCCATTTCCGGTGAATTCCGCGAATCTCATCCTGAGATATGGATGTCATTGTCTTGTTGAGCAGTTCTGCTATATCAGGTAAATCTTTACGCACTCCGATGGTCAGTTCAACCGGAGGCTGATTCATTCTTCCGTGTACTTTCAGGTTGACTAACAGTTCTTTTTCAATGAGATACATTGCCGCAGTCCTGTTGCCTGCATAAGCATCGGCTTCGCCTCTTGAGACAGCATCTAAAGCATCGCTTGTGGAACTGTACTCTTTAATAATCACATCAGGATAATTCTCTTTAAAATATCTGATATTGTAAAAACCGCGCTCAAGAGCAACGCTTTTGCCTGCCAGATCCTTTTCAGAATGAAAATATGTGCCGTCTCTGCGTCCGACAATTACATGCGGAATGATCAGATAAGGTCTTGTGAAATTGAAAAAAGGTTCACGCTCTTTTTTCGGGGTAATATCCATCATGGCATCCAACTGCCTGTTTTTTACTTTCTCAAAATTTTCCTGAAAAGTTCCGGGCTTTATGATCAAAAAATTGTTCAGACGCTTATTGAGAGCATCAATATAGTCAACTCCGATTCCTTTTGGTTCTCCGTCTTTATCTGTAAAATTCATCGGAAGCCAGTCATTGAGTATGCCTATATGAATCTGCGGGTGTCTCTTCAGCAGCTCTTTTTCCTGATCTGTCAGGGTGAATACAGATTCCTGCGACCCGTAAACAGCACCTTGCAGAAGAATACTTAATAATAAAAAAAACAAAATATATTTAATTTTTTTCATGATTAATTTCCAATCGGTTATTTAGTAAATAAACGATAATTTTACAACCTACAGGGAGCCAAGTTTTTAAAAAAACTTGGCTTCAAGAGTTTGCAGTACCGCCTTCAGGCGGTTTGGCGTACTGAGATAACCGTCTGATTTCACACGAACCGCCTAA
Source organism: uncultured delta proteobacterium (assembly GCA_963806835.1). GTDB lineage: Bacteria > Desulfobacterota > Desulfobacteria > Desulfobacterales > CAWEAR01 > CAWEAR01. The sequence goes on along the minus strand of CAWEAR010000035.1, from coordinate 649,696 downwards.
AGGCGGTACTACAAACTGGCGATTTCACACGAACCGCCTAAAGGCGGTACTACAAACTGGCGGTACTACGGACTCATTTTTTCGGCTTTGACAAAATATTAGGATAGATTGCTCTGAAAACAGTCCCTTTTTCTCCTGAAGAAAAACTCACTTCACCCTGAAGATATTTTTCACTCAGCAGCTTCATTCCATAAGTTCCTAATCCGCGACCTGCTCCTTTGGTGGAAAAAGACCTTTTAAAAACCTGCATCTGAACTTTTTCCGGCATGGCTGAGGGATTATAAACCCGAATTTCAACTTTTTCATTTTTCTTTTCACATTCAACAGTTACCGTATCCCCCGGGGACGAAGCCTCAAGAGCATTTTTGATCATATTTCCGATCACACGGCTGATCAGGGTTTTATCGCTGACAAAACTTATCTTTTCAGAACATGGGATCACTTTTATAGATTTATTTTTTGCAACATCTTGATATAAATACATATTTACTACATTCTGCAACAGATCATCCGCATTAATTTCACTGACTTCTACAGCAAGATCATTTCTCTCCGCAGAACGTAAAATTTTTTGAGCTTCAATCTCCCGAATAAGATAATCAGAATAAAGATAAAACATTTCAAATATCTCTTTTTCATTCTCAATTTCGCCGTTTTTCAATAATATTGACAGCCCGTGAAGTCCTCCGGCAATATTCAGGATGTCGTGAAAAAAGATACGCTCAAGAGCCTCTCTCCGCTTTTCATGGCTGATGTCTGCTATAGTGAAAAAAAAGAAGGTTTCTCCTTCTATGATAACCGGGCAGGCAAATATACTCAGATCCAAAGATTCTGTCTGATCTCCGCTACATCGTAAAAGTGAAAAATCATGGAATCTTGCATGACCCTGCTGACCTGCCAGCAGAGAGAATACAGAACCGCACTGATCACAGTATTCTGAAGCTCCGCAACTGTATTTTCCTGAACAGGCATGAACGCATTGAAATGCCTCACCCGGTTTTAATCCGGTTATATCATCCGCACTCTTTGCGGATATGAATGAAAGCATGGCTTTATTCGCATAAATAATCTGCCGATCTTTGTTGGTAACAATTATGATCTCTTTTATAAAATCAAATAATTCTCTGCTTGCCGCGTTATTTTTCCAGAAAAGGCGGGACTGCTCTTTTATTTTTTGCAGAAAGAGCCTGTGATCTTTAATCTCTCCGGGATTATCAAATTTTTCATTCATCCTGTAAAACCTTTATCTCATCAAAATTATAATATAAAGACTTCCGAAGACTTCAGTGAGCTCAGTCGAACCGTTTCCATGATTCGGAAGTCTTTTTTACTCAGGATAAAATTCCTGAATAAGTTTCAGAGCATCATTTTTTATCTGTTCTGTGCTGAATTTCTGCTCCAGCTCATCCGGCGTATAATATCTCTCCGAATGCTTCAAGAGAAGCTCTTTCCAAAGCAGCAGGATAGATTTCATCTATTGCGTTTTTCAGTTCATCATGAGTCAGATAATATCCGCCTGCTTTTCTTCGTTTATTGACGCGATAAACCGCTCTTACGGAATTTCTTATTGAGGCTTCCCATGAACGGGTGGAACGTTTCTCTGCATGTTGTTTTATCAGGTGAAGAAGAAGTATCTCAATATAACTCTCAATTTTATTAGATTTATCATCAAGGCTCATCTCCTCCATCTTTCCAATCAGCGTTAACGCGCTTATGTAATCATGCTGTTCAATATATCTTCTTAATTCAAATAATTCTTCCATACTTTCCTCTGTTCAACTGCAAAACTGTATGTTATTGGACAGACCGCCTGAAAAAAGTTTGTAGTAACGCCTTCAGGCGGTTCTTGTAAAAAAATGAGAGACCGCCTGAAGGCTGTAATACGAACTTTTCCGATTTTCTGATTATATAAAAAAATAAATAAAAATGCAAGGAATTAGAGATTTGACAACTTTATATTTCTGAATATATGACTAGGCTCTCCGCTCCCTCTCCTCCCGTCTTTTCTTTTTGTGAATAAACCAGATGGGACAGGATGATCTGAATTTACAGTAAATTTCAGGATCACGGCATGCAAGACACTCTTCACACATATAAACACCGTATTTTGTACAGACATAATTGGTTTCCCGCTCAGGATGATTGGTACATTTTTCCATTACTTTATAAAACTCCTTTTACCTTGCATTTCTTTTACTTTGCAGATTTATAAATAAAAAAAAAGAGGGTGTAAGTAATTTACTCACCCCCTCTTTTTTTACATAAAATATTTGATAAGAATCCGAGATTCTTATTTTTATTTAGAACAGTCCGCTTACTTTACCTGTAGCAGTATCAACATCAATTCTTCTGAACGCCGGGTTGGAGCTTGTTCCGGGCATCAGACTGATGGTTCCTGCACACGGGCAGAGGAATTTCGCGCCTGAATAAATCAGAACGTCGCGGATAGGCAGTGTCCACCCTTTGGGAACGCCTTTGAGAACAGGATCATGGGTAAGGCTCAGGTGAGTCTTAACCATCATTGTTGCATAATCTGCATATTTCGGATCGTTTTCAAGCATTTTTGCTTTTGATTCAGCTTCAGGAGACCATGACACACCGTCTGCTCCGTAAACCTCTTTTGCAATCTTGGCAACGCGGTCGCGCAGCTTCGTCTCCAGAGGATACAGAAATCTGAAATCATTCTTTTCGTTGCATGCGTCAATAACCGCATCTGCCAGTTCCAATGCACCCTGACCGCCCTTTGCCCAATGTTCGGACTTGGCACAGCGTGCGCCTGCGGCTTCGGCAGCTTTTTTGACAACTGCGATTTCTGCTGCTGTATCTGTATGGAAACAGTTGATGCAGACAACCGGGTTGATACCGGATTTACGGATCACGTTGATCAGGTGAACCATGTTCTCACACCCTTTTTCTACCAGAGATACGTTTTCTTTGGTGTAAGCATCGGGCAGAGCAATACCGGCAACAACTTTGGGTCCGCCGCCGTGCATCTTAAGTGCGCGGATGGTGGTTGTCAGAATAGAAACATGAGGTTTGAGTCCGCTGTAACGGCATTTTACGTTCCAGAATTTCTCAAAGCCGATGTCTGCTGCAAAACCGGACTCGGTTACATGATAATCAAACATTTTCAGACCGATGCGATCTGCGATAATGGAAGACTGACCAACAGCGATATTTGCAAAAGGACCTGCATGAACCAGAACCGGCTGATATTCAGCGGAACTCATCAGGGTCGGGTTAATGGTGTTACGCATAAATGCACACATTGCATTGCCGACTTCCAGATCGCCTGTGGTAACAGGCTTGCCGCTCTTGTCAAACGCCACAGTGATTTCATTGAGGCGTTTTTTCAGGTCTGCTAAATCCTTGATAATAGCAAGAATCGCCATACATTCAGAACCGACCGCAATACCGAATCTTGGACTGCATAGTGAAACCGTCTGTGCGTCCGCCGATGCCGATGATAATATTTCTCATTGCCTGAGCGCAGAAGTCTATGATCCAGCCCATTTCAACGCGGGTGGGGTCAATGTCCAAGCGGCGCATCTTGGTCAGACGTGCCAGTTGTTCGTCATTATAATTGCGCTCATGCTGCATACGGGAGGTCATTGCCACCATTGCAAGGTTGTGAGCGTTCATAATGTCGTTGATGTCGCCGGTAAGACCCAGAGAAAATTCGGTCATTGGAATAAGAAGAGCGTTGCCGCCGCCTGCTGCAGTTCCTTTGACGTTCATCGTAGGACCGCCGGAAGGCTGACGCAAAGCACCGCCGACACTTTTGCCGCGGGCACCGAGTCCTTCAATCAGACCCAGTGAAGTTGTGCTTTTGCCTTCGCCCAGAGGAGTCGGTGTAATAGCAGTAACTTCAATATACTTTCCATCCGGTTTGTTTTTCAGCCGTTCGCTGATCTTCAGGAAGTCAAGTTTGGCAAGTCTGCCCATGGGAAGCATTTCATCTTTTTTAAGTCCCAGTTTTTCTCCCCACTGCTCCGGGGTGGGCATGTTCGGTTCCGCGGCTTCGGAAATCTGCCAGTCAGCCATCTTAGTTGCATCATAAGCCATTGATAAATTTCTCCTTTTTTTGTTTAACAGTTATTGTCAAAAAAATAAAATAAATAATTATCTGCTAAAATCAGAATTTTATAAGGCAGGATATTTAATTCCTGATTTTTTTATTCTCATTAAAAGATAGTTCAAATATCATATTCATTTTATTTTGGCAAGAAATATCTGAAAATAAAATTTTAAGAGTAACAAAAAATAAAATCAGGAATTCCGAAGTTTCAGAAACGGTTCGACTGAGCTCACCGAAGTCTTCGGAATTCTTTTTACGATTTTTTCCCCTTGAATATTTTCAGTATCAACAATATAAATATGCTATAATAATTTTTCAGCGGTCTGCAAAATATCTTAACTCTCTGATATTTATATTCTGTTTTCATCTGATTTTATAAAGAGGTATTTTTGAACGAATTAAAAATCGAAAATCTTTATTTTCATACCATCGGACCTGTCAATCTGGTGGTTACCGGTTCCGAATGTATTGGAATTACAGGTCCTTCAGGGGCTGGAAAGAGCCTTTTCCTGAGAGCAGTGGCAGATATGGATATTCACACCGGCAATATTTTTCTTGACGGGGTTGAATCCGTACAGATACCGGGTCCCGTATGGCGAAAACAGGTGGGATTATTTCCGGCAGAAAGCCGCTGGTGGTTTGATACTGTGGAAGAGCATTTTCATCATTCCACATCCAAATCATGGCGGGAAGAGGTGAGAATGTGGCTTGAAGAGCTTGGCTTTGACATTCATGTTATGAAATGGAATATAAACAGACTCTCCAGCGGGGAACGGCAGCGTCTGGCTCTGCTGAGACTGCTTGCCAATCAGCCTAAAGTGCTTCTTTTAGATGAACCTACAGCAAATCTTGATGCTGAAAATATTATGCGCGTTGAAAAAATTATTGACGATTACAGAGTTGAAAAAAAACCTGCAATTATATGGGTAAGTCATGATATTCAGCAGCTTAAAAGAGCTTCAAATTTCTGCTTTATATTAAAAAATAATAATTTCAGAAAATTATCTTTATAAAAAAAACGGAGGAGAAAGATTGAGGAGAAAAAATAGCGGATTCACACTGCTGGAAATGCTGGTGGTATTGGTTATTATCGGTCTTTTAGCCGGGCTGATCGGTCCGAGATTATTTACCAGAGTGGATGAATCAAAGGTAAAGACAGCCAATGTTCAGATTAAAATGCTGAAAGGCGCATTAGAGACGCTCAGGCTGAGTATAGGTCGTTTTCCGACTGTTCAGGAGGGGGGACTGCAAATATTATATTCCGTGCCGGCAGATGAGAATCTCAAACAGCTTTGGAAGGGACCGTATCTGGATGAGCATGTTCCGTCTGATCCATGGGGGAATCCTTATCAGTACAGCATACCCGGAAAGGATGGACAGCCGTTTGCCCTTTATTCTCTCGGTGCTGACGGAAAATCAGGCGGAGAGGGGATTGATTCGGATATTGGGTATCTTAAACCATAAGGATTTCAAAGGAGTATATTCTGATGAAAAAAAAACATATTATTTTTACTGTTTTTCTTATTTCATTACTCTTTTTCATAATGATTGCCGGATGTCCTAAAATCACTGAAAAAGAGAGTAAGAATCTGATAAAGTTAAAACCTTCTCAATATCCTGAATTCTGTGATGATATGGATTATAGCGGCTTGGAAGAGAGTATCAGACAAAGCCTTATATATCTGAACAGGATTCCTAAGGACAGAGTTTTTCAATTCGGAGAGGATACATTTAACGCTGCCCATATTATCAGAAGTTTGAAACATTTTTTAAATTTCATTCAGGAGAAGCCGACAAAAGAAGGACTGAAATATTTTATCAGATCCAATTATCTGGTTTATAAATCTGTCGGAAGAGATAAAAAAGGGGAGGTTCTTTTTACCGGCTATTATGAACCGATTTTACAGGGGAGTATCAAGAAAGATTCTGAATACAGATTTCCGGTTTACGGACCCCCGAATGATCTTGCAATTGTTGATCTTTCTCTTTTTTCTTCAAAATTTCAGGGAGAAACTATTATCGGCAGAGTCATGGGAAATACTTTTGTTCCCTATTATGAGCGGAAAGAGATTGAAGAGGACGGAGTTCTTGAAGACAAAGCTGAACCGATTGCATGGGTTAAAGACAGGGTTGCACTTTTTTTTCTTCATATTCAGGGATCAGGAAAGATTGATCTGAATAACGGAAAGATTATAAATATTCATTATCATTCTAAAAACGGGCGTTCTTACCGAAGTGTGGGGCAGTTCCTGATTGATAAGAAAAAAATATCTGTTGCTGAAATGTCCATGCAGAAAATTAAGGAATATTTAAAGAATCATCCTGAAGAGACAGGAGAGGTTTTAAATTATAATGCCAGTTATATCTTTTTCAGTAAAGAAGAGGACGGACCTTTTGGAGCATTGAATGTCAGACTGACCCCCGGCAGATCCGTGGCAGTTGATACTTCTCTCTTTCCTCTTTCTCCAATCTCGTTTATTGAGACTCAGAAACCGCTGGTAGATGCTGATGGAAATATTCTCAGTTGGACAGATTTTAAAAGGTTTGTTTTAACACAGGATACCGGAGGAGCTATCAAGGGACCCGGAAGAGCCGATCTTTTCTGGGGGAACGGAAAATATCCTGAGATTGCCGCAGGTCACATGAAACATACCGGACAGTTGTATATTCTTATACTTAAACCGGATTTTCCTTGATGCTGTAAAGACTTCCGAAGTTTTTGAATCTTTGGAAGTCTTTGGACTCGTTTTTTGTAATCAGACCAGCGTTTCAAAGCCCAGCCGGTCTTTATTTCGTTATGATACTCTGCTTTGTAACAACTTGAATCGCAGATTGAACGGATTTATCTCGTTACGGGGACTTCGGTGAGCTCAGTCGAACCGCTCTGCCTCGTAACGCATGACATGAGGCTCTGCCTCATGGTGTAACAACGGCAGAGCCGTTCCGTTTCCGTTACGGGGCAGAGCGGTTCGAGTGAGCTCACCGAAGTCCTCATAACGGGACTAGACGGATATATTGAGATTATTCCGGCAAAATGGCGGGAACTTATGTTATTACGGATAATTATCAGATATTATTATAATAAGCTGATTTCAAAAAAATATTTTCAGTTCTTAATTCACATCAGCGATCAGTAATCAGTAGCCGATGATTATCTTTAATTTATATCAAAGGTTTTACGGGATGATATTTTCTCTATGCACATAGGACAAACTCCGAGGAATTCAAGGCGGTGCCCGGTTATCTTGTAATCTGTTGCTCCGCAGAGTTTATCTTCAATATGTTCCATAAACGGAACAGATGCGTCATCCAGCCGGTCGCAGTTGATACAGCGGATATGATAATGCTTTTGAGGATTGCCGTCAAAGCGTTTCAATGATCCGCTCACTTCTATCTTCTGAATCTCTCCTAATTCAGAAAGAATCTCCAGATTTCTATAGACCGTTCCCAAACTTATACGGGGAAGACGCTTTCTGACCATTTCATAAACCTCATCTGCGCTTGGATGAGTATTATGCTCCTGCAATTCTTCCAAAATCATAGTACGCTGACGTGTCATTCTCATGTTTCGTTCTTTTAACAAATTTATTTCCTTTTTTGGGTTAAAATCCTAAGAACACAAAATCTTAAATTAAAAGCTGATAAGAAACCAAGTTTTTTTGAAAAACTTAGTTTCTATTCCCAATTCCCAATTCATTTACCGTTTTTCAATCGGAATCAATGTACATTCCTCATGACCGCAGTAATCCCCTTTGTATTGAGATTCAGGGCGGTACAACATCGGCTTATGATTCGGACCCGGAAACTGCTCTTCAAGAACGTGAGCCGCCCAGCCCGCAATTCTTGAAATTGCAAATATCGGAGTAAAAAGATCAACCGCTATTCCCATTGCATAATAAAGAGATGCGCTGTAAAAGTCAACATTTACCGGAATATCCATATTTTTACGTTTTTTAAACGCATCTTTTGCACTTTTTTCAAGAGCTTTGGATATTTCATACCATTTGGTCTCACCGGCACGCTCTCCCATCTTTTTGGACATAGGCTTCAGAATTGCCGCTCTTGGATCATCTACATCATAAACAGCATGACCAAGCCCCATGATTTTTCTTCCCGCATCAAGCTCATTCTTTACATAATCCTCTGCTTTTGACACATCTCCTATTTTAAGCAGCATATTCATCACGCGGGTATTGGCTCCGCCATGAAGCGCGCCGGACAATGAGCCGACAGCAGCAGCAACTGCCGCATACATGTGCGCCTGAGTTGATGCCACCTCCCTTGCCGCAAAGGTTGAGGCGTTAAATGAATGTTCCGCATGAAGTATCAGACAGACATCAAAAAATCCGGCAACTTCATCATCAGGTTTTTTGCCGTTTAGCATATAAAGAAAGTTTCCGGCAAGATTCAGTTCAGGAGAAGGTTTGAACGGCTCTTTGCCATTTCGGATACGATCCCATGCTGCTACAATAATAGGCATTTTGGCAATCAGCCTGATCCCCATTCGCAGAGACGCCTCTCTTGAAGAATTTTTTACATCAGGATCATGATGAGCCAACATTGCAACGCCTGCCTGAAGTATATCCATCGGCAGGGCGTCTTTCGGGCGTGTTTTCAGAGCGGCAATCAGATCATCCGGGAGATACATCTCTTTGGCAATCTCTGCTTTAAATGCTTTTAATTCATCTTTGCCCGGCATTTTTTCATTTAACAGCAGATATGCAACCTCTTCAAATGTGGCATTTTCAGCCAGATCCTGAATTAAATATCCTCTGTAGATCAGTTTGCCGAGCTTGCCGTTGACATCTCCGACTCTGGTACTGGCGACAATAATCCCCCTGAGTCCAGTATCAGGAATAACAGGTTTACATTCTTCCTGCATGATTTACCTCCGAATAAATAATAAGTTTATAAGTTTATATTTCAAATACTTAAAAGTTACACAGCCGGATTTGCGGTTAAATAAAAAAGTGAATTTCAACTGCGTAATTCATATTACTAATAAAAATGCTTTTTGAAAACCGGATTTTTAAAAAATAATTTGCTAACCATTTAAAAAAATCGTATTATACTGAAATTCAGGATACAGGAGAGAAAAAAATGCCCCGGTTTATTGTCTTTGCAAACAGAAAAGGCGGCTGCGGAAAAACAACAACAGCAGTCAATGTCGCCCATGCTCTTGCAGAAAAGGGAAAAAAGATTCTGCTGATTGATGTTGACCCACAGGCTCACGCCACAATTTCATTGGGAAATACGCCCGGCTCTTTAAATTCGGATATTTTTCATCTGCTTACAGGAGAATCTGATTTAAAAGAGGTTATTATTCAGACTCATATCAACCGCGTCAGCCTGATTCCATCCTCACGGGATTTGATCGGATTTGAGATTGATTTTTCTGCTAAAAAGGGGAGTGAATCTCTTTTATCTGAAAAATTAACAGGTGCCGCCAAAGAGTTTGATTATCTGATCTTTGATCCTCCTCCGACAGTTGGACTTCTTATGGTATCTGCATTAGCTGCTGCTCAGGAGGTCTTTATCCCCATGCAGACGCATTTTCTGGCTATGGAAGGGCTGGCAGAGATGATTCGCCTGATTTACACGGTAAACGCGGCATGGAATCCGAATCTCCGGCTTGCAGGGATTATTCCGACCTTTTTTAATAAAAGCACCCGGCTTGCAAAAGAAGTAACAGATGATATTGTCAAAAATTTCGGAGAGGATAAGCTCTTTCCCGCTATCCGCATGAACATCAGTCTGGCTGAAGCTCCGGGGCATGGGAAATCAGTCCTGGAGTATGCTCCGAAAAGCATGGGTGCATTGGATTATGTTGAATTGGCGATAAGATTGATGAGAAATCTAGTACATGAAATGATAAATACGCTTCGTGTCTTTGCGTCTTTGTGTCTTGGTGGTAAAAGACACATAAAACACAAAGGCACAAAGGCACAAAGGCACAAAAAAACGAAGCGATTTACTGTTCCGTTACTAAAGGGTTATTAGGAATTCAGAATGGAAAAAATAATTCAGAAAAGAGCGTTATCGGCACTCATCTGGCGGATATTCTGCTTCAGAAAAATATTCCATGCAAAGATGACTGCGATTTATCAGAGCAGAATAAAGGAACTGGAACAGGCAAATCATATTTCAGAAAAAGAGAATAATTCTCTTTTAGAGCAGATAGATGAACTCAAAGCAGTTATCCGGCAGACAAATGAAGAGAAAAAGAGTATTGCCAATTCTCTTTTTAAAAAAGCGGTTCAGGAGTTAAAAAATGAGAATTATCTTGATGCTATCGGATTTTTACATGCGGTTCTGATTTATGATCCTGAAAATATAAAAGCTATGATTAATCTCGCTGTTGTATATTCGGAATTCGGTTATCAGGAGAGAGCAGTCAGGATGTTAGAGGCTGTTCTAAAAAAAGAACCGGATAATGAAACTGCAAAAAAGAATCTGCATATTCTTAATGAAAAATAAGAATAAGGAATTGAGATAATAAATAAAAATATGTTTCATAACGGTTCATAGTCTGACCGGACAGAATTAAAACCGGCGGATTTTCAAGCTCTTTTGCAGGTTCCCATAGCCATAATCCTCCTTTCAGCAGGCAATCATCATTAAACTTTCTTTTAACCCTTTCAATTGATATAGGATTATCCCCGTTTTTTTCACCTATCCAGATAACTGTTGAAGATTCATCTGCTTCGCTCTTTTTTGAAGAGTTGATCGCTAGTAAAATAAGTCTCTGATGATTAGTTCCCGCAAGCCACAGCTCTTTTTTCAGCGGAGGAGGGAATTTATGAGCGACTTCATCCTCAACAGTAATATCAGTATAAAGAAAAACAGGGGATTCCTCATGATTCATATAAGAGAGGATTTCACGTGCTATATACGGTTTTATCCTCTTTTCAGGGGATCCCGGCAGAATATTTTCGGCAAAAAAATCAGCATACATCTGATCGGTCTCTTTTTGCAATGAATCGGATTTTTTTCTGAAATAATGCGATGCTCCCTCAATTGCCATATCTCCGGCTCTGTCATGGGGAAAAATCCGCACAGAAAGTCGTATCAGGTCTTTGAGATAATCATCAAGAAGTTTATTCTGACGGTTCAAGATCAGGATAATCAAAGATCATCGGCGGAATATCCTGAATATCCAAAAGAATATCTTCTCTCTGATTTGCTCTCTGTATTCTTCACCAGATTTGTTTCAGCTAAAATCGCGGGTAAATCTTCGGTTTTTTTCTGTTTTAAGTCTAAAAGAAAACCGGCAAGAGAGCGGATAGCCTCTGCTCTTTTATTTTTTATCTTAATCTCTTTTTTCTCTTCACCCTCAAAGATAAAATTTTCTATATCAAGCTGAATCTTGACTCCTAAACGGTTTTCAGCCTCTTCTTTCCATTTAAGCAAATCTTTAGGATTTCCCTGAATATAATGTTTGATAAAATATTCCAGACGGCTGGCAATGGTCTGACGGTCTGCCGGGTGATAAGACAGGTACATGCTTCAAATCTTTCAGGAGATGCGCTTTTATGGGATGCAAGACAACGGTAAAGAAAAATTCTGATCATATTCACTTCTCAGCCTCAGATTACTGATTTCATTCAAAGCATTAAGAAGCATTTCCTGTGAAAGCGGAAATCCGCAGATCAATTCTGTCAGTTCCGCCCCGTAAATCCAATAAACTTCACGATGCCGATGATCTCCGCCAAATATTCCTGCTGCCTCATTCCCTATGATAAACACCATATCATGAATAAGATTAAGGGCATACTGATTGACAAGATGGTTTGAAAGTTTTTGTGTTCCTCTTGAAAAGATTTCTCCGACTGCCCACCCTGCTCCTATAGTTACCGGATTTGTTCCCAGAACAAAATGCCCTAAATAATAGAAAGGTCGGATAAGAGGTATATAAGGTTTGGCGGATTTATAGAATTCATAAGCTTTTACGCCTGCCCGAATATTTTCATACGTCTTTTTAAGATTATATCCCTTTAAATCCAAAGGCAGTTGTTCTAAAAGAATAAGAAGTTGTAATGATATTCGGTTAATGGAGCGTAAAAGTTTTTCAATGCTGGTTTCTAATAAAGGATTTTCAGAATCAGGCTTGTAAATTTTTGCGACAGATTCAATTAAATCTTTTAAATCATATAAGATAATACGATCCTGAAGTACGCCGGATTCATAATAGTAATTTGTCTTGATCTTTTCAAATAAAACTTCTGTTCTTTTCTCCAGAAACTCCAGAACTTTCTGATCTTTAAATAATTCAATCTCTTCCGGTTCGCTCTCTTCAGATTCTTTTTCAACAGGAAATTCAAGCCATTCATAATGTTTTATCAGATTCTGTGTGAATTCATTCTCTCTTTTCTGTAAATGTTTTTCCGCATCTTTCAGAGCTTTTTCTTTTGCCTCAATCTCGTTACGTTCCGCTTCAATGGATAATTCTGATACTTCCGACTGTTTTTTCAGAGAAAAAAGAGATGATATTAAAAGAAAAGATGCTCCGTATAAAATCCATTGCAGATTTCCGGGAATATCTGATGCGATATAAGCGGTTAGTATGATAAGGATAATACTGATGCCTATCAGCATTATAGAGATAATTTTCCAATATTTTTTTGGCATAAAAATACTCCGTTTAAAAGAGTTCGTAGTACCGCATTTAGGCGGCGGGGCGTGAAGACCGCAGTTCGTAGTACCGCCTTTAGGCGGCGGGGCGTGGGCGGTACTACGAACACCGCAGTTCGTAGTACCGCCGCAAGCGTCATGCCGTTAAGTTAAGAAAACGGATGAGGCGGTAGGGGCAAATAATTATTTGCCCCTACAGATCAGCTATTTTCCGTTTAACTTAATGGCATTGACGCAAAGCGTGGGAACGGGATAATAAAGTTTCTTTACAAGTTAATTTATTGAAGATATTCCTAAATCTTTACATATTTTTTTAGCAAGACTTTTTTAGGCGGTGGGGCGTGAAGACCGCCTAAAGGCGGTACTACGAACTTCTGCGGTACTATGAACTTTTGATTAATCCCGAATATACGGAACTCCGTCAGCCTTAGGTGCCACTGCCCGACCAATCACGCCTGCCAGAACAATCATTGTTATGATATAAGGGAGCATACCGAGAAACTGATAAGGAACATTAACCCCTGAAATTTGCAGCTTTATCTGAAACGCATCAGCAAATCCGAATAAGAGTGCACCTAAGAATGCTCCGACAGGATTCCATTTTCCGAATATCATAGCGGCAAGAGCAATAAATCCTTTTCCGCCGGTCATAAGGTCTTCAAAATCTCCGACTGTCTCCAAAGAGAACCATGCTCCGCCAAGACCTGCAATCATTCCGCCGGCAATAACATTCACATATCTTATCATAAAAATATTTATTCCAAGTGTATCAGCCGCACGGGGATGTTCACCGACAGCACGGGTTCTTAATCCCCATTCAGTATGAAACAGGAGAACATGAAGGAAAGATAAGCAGAATCAGCATTGCATAGACCATAGGCTGATGTCGGAAAAGAATCTGTCCGATAAGAGGAATATCAGATAAATACGGAATATTCCATATCGGTAAAACCGCAGGCGATCCAAGCGGATTGCCCTGAATAAATCCCCTGCGGATAAAGCCGGTTACGCCGACTGCAAGGATATTAATCACAACGCCGCTGACAATCTGATCAACCAGAAACCTGACAGAAAGCACTGCATGAATAGCCGCCATGAATGCCCCGCCTATAATTGCCGCAAACAGCCCTATCCAGATATTCTGAACATACAAAGCAACTGTGAATCCGACACATGATGCGGCAAGCATCATTCCTTCAATGCCAATATTGATGACGCCGCTCCGCTCGCTGAGAATCCCTGAATACGCTCCAAGTGCAATAGGAGCTGCAAGGCGAAGGCTCTTGGGTCATCAGCCCCACAACATCTATGCGCCGCTCTATGCTTGCCCATGCCAATGCCGCTGCAATAATTATAAAAGAATTGAGAAAAAGAGTTATCCGGTGAATACCGGGCAAAAATCTACGTCTTGATAACTCCGGCAAACCATATAAAACCCTGCCGATTAAAGAGATATTTCCCAATATAAAAAATGTGAGACGAGTCCGCAGGCTTCAGGGTTCCGAGGCTTGAAAACCGAAGCGAAGAAATATCTGTCGGAGATATATAAGCCGTATATCCTAATAAAAAGATACCGAGTATAAAATAAGAGGCTACAATGCTTTTATTTTGATTCAAAAATGATGTTTTCATAAATTTATAAGTTCGTAGTACCGCCTTTAGGCGGTGGGCGTGAATAACCGCAAGTTTGTAGTACCGCCTTTAGGCGGTGGGCGTGAATAACCGCAAGTTTGTAGTACCGCCTTTAGGCGGTGGGGCTTGAATAGCCGCATAAATGCGGTACTATGAACTTTTTTGTTTGTAGTACCGTCTTCAGACGGTCTTCACGCCCCAACCGCATAAATGCGGTACTACGAACTATAAAAAAATATCGCGTGCGCAAGGGGGGAAACCCCCCTTGACCCCCCCTGCCCGCCCCCGGACTCTCCTGCCTGCCTGCCTGCCCCGCTTTGCTCACCCTTACTGACCTGAGGAGAGAGCAAGCCGGAAACCGAGGTCGTAGTACCGGTTGACAGGCGTGCACCTGATGCGGTACGCCGACCGGCAGTAGGACGCGGAGTCGCGCCAACCGCCGCCCCGAAGAATCCGGTACGAGCCTGATGATGGTCCCGTAGGATTCGTCACAGCGGCGGTGGGATACTCACTATACCAGTCACTGCACCACTCCCATACATTGCCTGACATATCATACAGCCCCCATGCATTTGCCTGTTTCTGTGCAACCGGATGAGTTGTTGAACCTGAATTTCCGCAGTACCACCCGATCTCAGACAAATTCGGATCATTTCCGCAGTCAGTAACAGTAATTCCGCCGTTGGCAAATGCAGTTGTACTGCCTGCTCTTGCCGCATATTCCCACTCTGCCTCTGTAGGCAGTCTATATATACCCTCGCCTCTCTGGTTCATTTTGCCTATATATATCTGAATATCATCCCACGAAACCTCTTCAACAGGGCAGTTATCTCCGCAATTCTTAAAAGAAGATGGATTGCTCCCCATAACCGCTTTCCACTGCCCCTGTGTAACCTCTGTAGCCTGCATGTAAAATTCTTTGGTCAGAGTTACTTTGTGCTGTATTTCATCATTACTACGCCCCGGTTCGTTTTCAGGACTTCCCATTATAAAAATTCCGGGTGATATATAGACAAATTTCATACCGATAGAGTTGGTAAATTCTTTGCCATCAGGCTTTTCCTCTTCCTCTTTCTTACTCAGAACCGCATCTAAAAATACCGCCCTTCCCTCCCCGATTCTTACCCGCTTCTGATATTGCTCATATCCTTCTTTTTCTACGGTTATGCTATATTCTCCTGCTGAAATCTCCGCATCATCCAACGGCGTTTTTCCCAATCTTTTACCATCTGCAAAAATCGCTGCTCCGATCACATTGCATGCTACAGAAAGAGTTGCTTTTATTACAGGCTTTGGCGGAGGCTCCGGCTCTTTCTCAGGCGGCTTTGTCTGTTCAACCTTTTCTTCAGAAACAGGCTTTAACTCCGGCTCTTTCTCAGTCGCAGGTTTTTGCCTTTCCTCTTCAATCCCGGAAACAACCGGATTCTCCTGATTTGCAGTATTATCATCATTTTCTGAATGAACCAGAAACCATACAAAAACTATCAGGGACAATGCTCCCGCGCCTGCCCAGAGCAATTTTTTAAAGAAACCGAAGAAACCGGATTTCCTGGGGAAAGCCGGTTTCTGATTCTGTTTCTTAATAATCCTTTCAGGCGTTTTTTCTACAACGGTCTTTCCTCTGTTTTGATATGCCTCAATATCTTTCAGAAACTCCTCGCAGCTCTGAAACCGTTTATCAGGACTTTTTTCCAGAGCTTTTAAAATAAAATAAGACAAATCTTTTGAAATATCAGGATTTTTATCACTCGGATCCGGAACAGGCAAACTGACATGCCCGTTATAAATCTCATAACTTGTTTTTCCGTCAAAAGGAACTTCTCCTGTAAGCATTTCATATAAAACAATTCCCGCAGAATAAATATCTGTATGAAAATCAACTTTCTTTGGGTCGGCAATCTGCTCAGGACTCATATAATGAGGCGTTCCAAGCATTACGCCTGTTTTGGTAAGACGCTCTTCTTCACTCTGCTCAGTCAATGCAATTCCGAAATCTGTAATTTTGGCGGTTCCGTTTTTGTCAAGCATGATATTTGACGGTTTAATATCCCGGTGAACAACCCCTTTTTTATGAGCATAATCCAAACCTCTCAGTGCATCTTTCAGGATATGGAGAGCCTTTTCTTCAGAAAGTTTTCCGCTTTTTTCAATCAGATTACGCAGGTTCACACCATCAGCGTATTCCATAACCAGAAAAAGCTCGCCCTGATCTTCCATAACTGTATGCAGTTGAACAATATTTTCATGCTTAAAATCAGACTGGGCAGAGGCTTCTGTGATAAAACGCCTGCGGAACTGCTCATCCTGCGTGAGATGGGGCAGAAGAGCCTTGACTGCAAACTTTCTTTTCAATATGGAATGTTCGGCAAGATAAACCTTTCCTACCCCGCCTTCACCTTTTCCGATTTCAGACAGAATCTTGTATTCACGTATGGTTTTTCCGATTTCAATCATGTTAAAATCCTTAAAAAGCAGAAACTAAGTTTCTTCAAGAAACTTAGTTTCTTGACATCGTTACAAGGCGCTGCCTCGTAACGCAGTAGTTTTTAAAAGCTCCGTTAGGATCGTTATGTTTGTAGCAGCAGAAGACTTACTTCCGTGTATATTTAAGTTGCTGCAAGCAATTCATAAACCGGAATATTTAACGATTTCTTAGGGCTATGTGAATTAATGGTATTTTGAATTTTATCAACAGTATCCGGGTCAAAATATTGTTCACCGCAAATCGGGCATACATCTGCCGGAACCCTGTCAATTGCCACCCATTTGCCATAGTATTCCTGAATATAAGTAATTAATTGCTTCTGTGTTTCATTATGACACACAATACATTCATTCATTATTTTATCCTATGAGAACATCTTGAAATTTTCGCACTCCTTTTTTACACCCTGTCTTTTAATTTCAGAACAATCATTGTCAGCCCTGTAAATTCTGCAATAAATCCTAACATAACCCCAAGAAGAATTCCATTGCTTTTCTTATATCTGCCGAAAAAATACTCTGTTTTATTCACTTTACTGTCAGATATAACTTTATCTTCACCGCTCTGCTCAACATGGATAATCTGTTCATAAGCCCATCTGGAAGGGAAAAAACTTGATAAAATTCGTGTGTCAGTATTCATATCTCTGACATGACGCATTCCCCCGCCTAAAATAATCATGGGAATCAGAATAATAGGCAAAATCGCCATAGCCTGCTGCTGTGTCTTTGCAACAGATGAAAAAAAGAGTCCGATACTCAACCCTGTCAATGACGCCAGAAACGTAACCCCGTAAGTCATGAAAAAATTCCCTTTTAACTCAAGAACCGGATGAACAATTACAACAAGAATCATACATTGTACCAGACATAAAGCCCCTGACACAGCATATTTTGAAAAAACATAAGAGGGTATTTTAAGATTGACCATTCTTTCTCTCTCATAAATCGCTTTTTCAGCAACAATTTCACGGACAGAATTGGAGATTCCAAACCAGAGAGATGCGATAACAAGAAGAAACAAAGCAGTCGGAATAAGTGTTTTATCTCCGTGAAACACAAAAGCAATAAGAAATGCTATAACCGGAGCCTGCAAAAAAAGTATCGCAGTATTCATCACATCTTTTCTTTTAACTGCCAGATAACGCTTTGTCAGTATATGCCACTGCCGGATACTTAAAGAATCAGATGCATTATCATCTTCTCTTTCTGTATGGTCAATTTTACATTCCTGTTTTCTCCGCTCTTCTGTATAAGTTTTGAAATAATCTGAATTTCTGTATTTTGTCTGCCAATATTTTTCCGTGTTTTCAGCCAATCCTTTCAGAGCATTATCCGCATTATCCGCAGGAAGATCGGGACTGAAAAAGATGAGCGAATCAGGATAAGCCGGTCCGTAATACATAAGTTTTCCTGATGAAAGAATAATAACATTGTCCATTTTTTTATAAGCGTCAAGACTTGGCTGGTGAATTGTGAGGATAATTGTTTTTCCCTGATCCGCCAATTTACGCAGAACATCCATGACAATAAGAGTATCCTGAGAAGATAATCCCGAAGTCGGTTCATCAAGAAAAAGCAGGCTTGGATCTGTCAGCATTTCCATTGCCAGATTCACTCTTTTTCTCTGTCCTCCGCTGATTCCTTTTTTTTCAGGAGAACCGATTATCACATTTCTTATGTCAATCTTTTTATCAGGATTTAAAAGCCCCAACTGCGTCAGTACGCTGTTAATCCGTTCTGAGATTTCCTCTTCTCCTGTATCACCGGGAAGGCGAAGTTTTGCCGTGTAGTATAAAGCCTCATAAACAGTCAGTTCAGAGTGGATAATATCATCCTGCGGAACATAGCCGATACAGCCTCTGAAAAGATCATAATTTTCATAAAGAGATTTTCCGTTAATCAGAGAAAAGCCTGACTTCGGGCGCAAATATCCGTTAAGAGCCAGAAGCAGAGTTGTTTTGCCTGCTCCCGAAGGTCCCATAAGTCCGACAAATTCATAAGGATTTACAGTAAAAGAGACTTTATCCAAAAGGATTTTATCTTTTGCTTTAACAGTGATTTCATCTGCATCTATCCGAATATTTTTCCGAAAATCTTTTTTAACGAGTTTCCCCTGTTCAGTCAGTCTGAAAGCAAAAGAACCCAGAGAAATAATATCTTCAGGAATTATTTTACAACGGGTGATTCTCTGACCGTTGACAAATGTTCCGTTGGTGCTTTTCAAATCTTCAAGAAAAAAGAGGTCTGCTTTGCTGATCAGCCTTGCATGATGCCATGAAATCTGAGGATAATCTAAATATATGTCAGATTTGGGATTTCTTCCGAAAACCATCTCGTCTTTTGTTATGGCTATTTCCTGAAAATTGTCGTTATGTTCTGAAATATTATATGTTTTCATATTTTTTCTATAAAGATAACGCTCCTACAGAGCTGCTGAACAGTGAACAGTGAGCAGCCCGTAGGTCGGGGTGAATGAAATGAACCCCGACATATTAAACATTCAAACCTGTCGGGGTTCGCTCCGCTCACCCCGACCTACGGGACTGTTCACTGATTTTACAGCTTTCCCCATCCTTTTGAAAATAGAGACACTTTTTTACTCTCTGATCTGATTCGGTATATCCAACGGATAATCGGATCAGCGGCAATAAAGACAATCACCAGCGCCTGAACCACATTTATCAGATCAATTGAGATTCCTGCTCTCAACTGCATCAGACCCGCGCCGTTTTTAAGCCCTCCCCAGAGAAACGCCGCAGGAATAATAGCTATGGGATTTGATTTTGCAAGAAAAGCAACAGCAATTGAATCATATCCGTAACCGCTTGAGAACGCGGCAGGCAGATTATGCTCCAGCCCAAGCACTTCACCCGCGCCTGCCAATCCCGCCAATCCGCCGCCGATTGACATGGCAAGTACTATATTCCATGATACATTCATTCCTGCATAACGCGCTGCATTAGGATTAACGCCGACTGTACGAATTTCAAACCCGATTGTAGTTTTATATAAAATCCAGTATATAAGAAAAACTAAGGCAACAGCAATCAGAAAACCTGCATGAAGCCGGTATTCTGAACCAAAAAGACGGGGCAGATAAGCAGTTTCAAGAATATTCGGGGTTCTGTCAACAGTGGCTGCCGGGTCGCGGATAACTTTTTTTACCATATAATCAACAAGGCGGAGAGCAATATAATTCATCATAATAGTGTTGATTACTTCATGGGATCCGAGCCGCGCCTTGAGAAGACCGGGAATAGCTCCCCATATTGCGCCGCCTAAAGCTCCAGCCGCAATTGCCAGCGGAAGATGCACACAGGCCGGAAGTCCGTCAACGCCGAAGCCGATCATTGCAGATAACAATGCACCCATATAGAATTGCCCTTCTGCTCCGATATTAAAGAGTCCGCACTGAAATCCAAGAGCAACAGCAAGTCCGGCGAGCATATAAGGGACTGATGAAACACAGGTTTCAATAATCGCCTCTTTGGAACCGCACATCCCGGTGAATAAGCCGATATAAGCATCTGCAACGCTTTTGCCGCTTGCCCAAATCAGTATTGCGCCGATTAAAATCGCGGTAAAAAGAGCAAGCAGAGGAATTATTATTTCTGTCAATTCCTTAACTAAAACCCTTAGGGTTTTATATGATTTATTTTGATTCATTTCAATATCTCATCCAACCTAACCCCCTGCCCCCTTCCCTGAAGGGAAGGGGGAGCAGAAGCGGTTAAAAATCTCCCCTTCCCTTCAGGGAAGGGGTTGGGGGTTAGGTTGGACGTGAATTTTCGGAAACCCTTAGGGTTTTAAAGCCTCCAATACTTTATATTCAAAGATTCCGCTTCTTCAGGACTAAACGCACTTTTCAGATCAATAACAAGTGGAACTCCGTTAGAGCATAAACCGGCAATCTTTGACAGTCCAAGCTCTTTATATGCTTTATGAATAACAGCAAGGATCACTGCATCAGCGCCTTTCATCTTCTCCAAATCATCCTGTAACTCAAGCCCGTAATATTTTTTTGCCTCTTTCGGATCAGCAAGAGCATCATGCACAAAGACCTGAATCCCATAATCTTTTAACTCATTGATAATATCCACAACTCTGGTATTTCTCAGATCAGGAACATTCTCTTTAAAAGTCAGCCCAAGAATAGCCACTTTTGCGTTGTGAACCTGTTTTCCCATTTTGATAAGCAGCTTGACAGTCCGCTCTGCAACAAATTTGCCCATGCCGTCATTGATTCTGCGTCCTGCCAAAATCATTTCCGGGTGATAACCCATAGATTCAGACTTAAACGTCAGATAATACGGATCAACGCCTATGCAATGTCCTCCCACAAGCCCCGGTCTGAACGGGAGAAAATTCCATTTGGTTCCGGCTGCTTCAAGAACCTCCATTGTATCAATATTCATCTTGTCAAAGATCATTGCAAGCTCGTTCATCAGAGCAATATTCAAATCCCGCTGAGTATTTTCAATAACTTTTGCCGCTTCAGCCACTTTGATTGAAGATGCTAAATGAAGCCCAGCCTTGACAACCTTGCCATATACATGAGCAAGAAGATTGCGGGTATTTTCATCTGAGCCGGAAACAATCTTAGTAATGCTTTCAACTGTATGTAATTTATCACCGGGATTGATACGTTCAGGCGAATATCCTGCTGTAAAATCTCTGCCCATATTCAGACCCGATTCTTTCTCAATAATCGGCACACATACTTCTTCAGTTGCTCCTGGATATACAGTAGATTCAAATACAACGCATGATCCTTTGACTATATGCTTTCCTACAGTAGTTGATGAGCCTCGCAGGGGTGAAAGATCAGGAATGTGATATTCATCAATCGGCGTGGGAACAGCTACAATAATAAGTCTGCATAACGAGAGCGATTTGGGATCATCTGTAAAAAGTATTTTTGCCTTGCTCAGTTCTTCACCGGAAACTTCGAGAGTTCGGTCGTATCCTGATTCAAGTTCTTTGATTCTCTCTGTTTTCAGATCATAGCCGACAACTTCAAAATGCTTTGAAAATTGTACTGCAAGAGGAAGTCCGACATATCCGAGACCGATAATTGCGATCTTATCTTTTTTTGATAAGAGCGACTCAAATGTTACCATATTTTCTTCTCCGTCATATTTGTTTTGTGGTTATTAAATCAAAAAAATGCTCCGATATAACTAAATTAAATGAATACTATAATTATTAGCACAAGTGTCAATAATTATCAATGAGAGTAAATCAATTTAAACTCTGAAAATCTGTTATTGCATAAAAGAAAATTATTGGATAAAATATCATATTTTTAAGCGTTAATGAAAAGGAGATAAAGATGCTGAAAAAACTGATGATTTGGTCAGGAGCAGGTCTTTTGTTCTTTATTCAAGCCTGCTGGACTCGTCATGAGGTAAATATCGCTCCGGTGGAAGTGAAGCCGATTCATATCACGATTGATGTGAATGTCAAGATTGACCGGGCATTGGATGATTTCTTCGGTGATATTGACAAGGCGGCAAAAGAGATTGAAATAAAGCCTTCGGACAAAGAAAAAAATAACAAATAAGGAGATGAAATTATGAAAAAAAGAACGTTGATCTTTATCATTCTCTTTTTTCTGGCAGGTATCTGTATGAACGCATTTGCAGAAGATATAAAAACAAGGATGATGAATCGTCTCAATGAAATAGAAACTCTTAAAGCAGAAGGTATTGTCGGAGAAAACAACAGAGGATATTCGGAGTTTCGAGGGGAAAAAGGAGAAAGAGAATATTGTAAATGCTGAAAATTCAGACCGTAAATCGGTTTATGAAGCAATAGCAAAACAGCAGAACACATCTCTTGACGTTGTTGAAAAACATCGCGCTGCCCAGATTGAGCAGAAAGCAAAACCCGGCGATTTGCTACAGGATGCTACCGGAAAATGGTATAGAAAATAAAAAATATACACAGGATGTGCAACTTTTTTGACTCGTTTCCACGCTTTGCGTGGAAACTCAGGCGAGGACGCTTTGCGTCCTTTCTGTTCTGACATCTTGTTGCATGGACGCGGAGCGTCCATGCAATGTTCCCACGCAAAGCGTGGGAACGAGATGAGTAATGAGACAAAACTGACAACATACTATGGTGTTAAAGTAACTCTATACGGCTTTAAGTTATCGCAGAATCCGAACAATATTACCTGTCCGTTGCTGTCCAATGGAATCTCAAGATTATATTTGCCGTTGTCATCTCCGCAGGTGAACATATACTGACCATTTGCAAGTATCATTGTACACAACGGAGTATTATCAAGAGTGACCGTTCCGCTGATTTTCATCCATCCGGGATTTACAACCCCTACAGAACTGAAATGAGCAGTTACTGTCATATCTCTGTCATACGCTGAAGAGTCAACCATATAAACATCATAATTGACTGCCTGCCATGGTTCCAGAACAGCTTTAAAAGGAGATCTCCCATCGCAGAAGCAGAACAGAGTAATCTGTCCTTTTTCATCTAAAGGTACAAAGAGATTATATTTCCCCTCATTCTCATTGCAGGTAAACATCTGCTGACCATTTGCCAGAGCCATTGCACATAAAGGTATTTCATCCTTATACAGAACTTTACCGCTGATATTCACCCATCCGTCAATGATATTTGTATTCATATTAAGAGATTCTACTGCTGGAATAAATGAATCTGTGGTGCTTGCTCCGAATGCGGTAATTTTGACAATAATTCCGAAAGGCTCATCTGAAAGACTTTTAATTGAGAGTTCTATCAGAGATAAAACGCCTGCTCCGTCTATACCGGATGTATTAAAGCCGTTGGTCTTTATAGTACCCGGTGTACTCGTACTTATAAAAGAAGTTCCGATAACATTTTCAGGGTCTTTGACTGCTGACTGAACTTCCGTTTTGCCGGTATCGTATGTTATCTCCAATGAATACGCCATAAGGGTTTTGTCATCAGGTATCTCTGCTTTCAGACGGATTACCTGCGATTGACCTGTAAGCAAATCCAGTTTCTCAAGATGAGTCTCTGAATCATTTATTGTCCAATATGCTTCATTAACTTCATCTTCTGCACTGACAGTTATCCCGACACTCAGGAGAACCGCTAAACAAAGAAAAAAAGAAAATCCCCTCATCCTCATTTTTTTATACATCTTTTACCTCCGTTAAAAAAGTTGTTAAAAAACTGCTTATTCCTCAAAGTAGGGGCGAATAATTATTCGCCCCTACGCAAATCCAAAATCCGTTTAAACGGCAGAAAGCCGTCACAAAAACAGAAAAATGTAATCTGTTTATTGGCGTCCAAAGGAACATTAATATCATAAACTCCGTTATTTTCATTGCATGAAAACATATACTGCCCGTTTGCCAGAATCATTGCACATAAAGGCATATCTTCATACTGAACTGTTCCCTTGATTCTGACCCACCCGGAATCATCAGCAGTAAGGGTTGCATCAATATTCATCTCCTTGCTGTCTGCCGGAGCAGTCAGCATAGAGACATTAAAATCAGCCGCATCAGATGGGTAAAGAGTCTGTTTAAAGGGGGCAAGACCATCGCAAAAAGCAAATAAAGTAATCTTTCCGTTTTCATCCAAAGGAACATTTAACTCATATTTTCCCTCATTCTCTCCGCATGAAAACATATACTGCCCGTTTGCCAGAATCATTGCACAAAGAGGCATTTCATTATATTGAACCGTTCCTCTGATTTTCATCCATCCGGCTTCTATATCCGGATCCGCTCCGACACCGCTTAAAGAAATATTCAATTTTTCTGAATTATATGGTATTTCAATGGCCGCTTCTTTTACTCCTTCTGATTGGGGTGAAAATATCAGATCAATTGTACAGCTTTCTGAAGGTGTAATTATCTTTGCCGAGCATGTATCGTTTTCAATATGAAATTCAGATATATCTGATCCTGTTACGGAAATATTCCCTATCTCAAGACTCTGTATCTCCGGTATTTGAGAGAATTATTTTTTGAGGCTCGGAATTTGCTCCAATAGCGATGATACTAAAATTACAGGAATCAGCGGGGAACTGTTAATTCAGTTTCAGCGATCTGACCGGAGCAGACACCTTCTTTATAAGTAATCAGAGCTTCAGGAGATTTTTCTTCTTCTTTATCCCAGAAATGATCAGCTTTGATTTCATCATCAGATTTGTTAAAGTATGTGTAAAGCACTCTTCCGGGAACATCAGGTAAAGGGTCATCAAGAGTAACATCAAGATGATACCAGACTCCGCACAGCTTGACCATATTCCACCCGTGAGCCTGACCATTATTTGTACCTTTTATAATTCTTGTTTCAATATTTACCTGCCGGAGCATTTTATAAGCAAGGGTTGAATATCCCTGACATACTGCTGTGCCAAGAAATAAAGCATTATAAGCCGAGTAGTATTTTGCAGTTGCATCATATTGAACATTCATAACAATCCAGTCATGAACCGCTTTTTCTTTCTCTTCATCATTCATCTCATCTGTGATGATTTCATTCAGTATCTCTGTTACTCTTTGAGAAACACTTTGCTCATCTTCATAGTTTGTCAAATATGTTACAGTATAATTAATATCAACATTTCCGTCATTTCCCTTTAACTCAATTTTCCAGCTTAAAATATGGTATCTGAGATAATCATCAGCATCTAAAACTTCATTAAACGCCTGTGTTGATATACTGTTTACATCATTAAAAGAAAAATCATATTTCAGATGGATTTTAAATTCTGTAACACGCTCTTCAAAATTTTTTTTCAGGGAGTCTTTTAATTCCTCGTAAGAGAAACACTGAACAGTCACAATGCTTTGCCGTGATGTTCTCTGTGAAGGAAGATTGCTGATAATATACCCGTACATAGGATTGACCCGGTAATAATGGAATTCATCAGCAAAAACATTTGGAACACAGGATAAAAGAAGAAGAATTGATAAATAAATTTTTTTTATCATAGCCTTACCTCCTTATTCTATTAAAACCCTAAGGGTCTTTAAGACTCTTAGGGTTTTAACCGGCGGACACGCTGCGCTTAGTCCGCCCTACAAATCAGGGTGTTAAAACCTGCTTAAAAGGAAGAAATCCGTCACAGAATCCGAAAAAAGTGATCTGTTTTTCTTTATCCAAAGGAGCCTCAAACTGATATTTCCCGTCTTTTATATCAGTAAAAATATACTGACCATTTGCCAATACCATAATACTCAAAGGTTTTCCTTCATATAATGCGACACCGCTGATCTTTGTCCATTCAGGATTCTTAACCCCTTTGCCAAGTCCAGGCGTCAGAATCATCTTTTTGCTGTCAGGCAGAGCAGGGGACATCTTTATATCCGCCTTTATATCATCATCCCCTGATACCTTCAATACCTGTTTAAACGGAGCAAGCCCGTCACAAAATCCGAAGAGTGTTATCTCATTATTTTTATCCGGCGGAACTTTCAATTCATATTTGCCGATGCTCTTCTCTCCGCATGAAAAGATATACTGTCCGTTTGCCAGAATCATTGCACATAAAGGAGTCTTTTTTTCATCAGAAACTGACCCGCTGATCTTTATCAGTTTTATAGCTTCTTTGCTCTGAATATCTTTTTTAAACAGGGCTTGAATGGTCTGATCCGCTTTTACAGATGAAAATGTATAAGAATTTTTTGTCCCGACAGATTTTTTGTTTACCAATACATCATTAATGATATATCCGGGTTCCGGCGTTATGATAAACGTGAGTTTGTCCTCCTCATCTATGATAACTTCGCCTTTCGGCTCTATTTTTCCATGCTCCCCTGAAGTAGCAATAATAACATACTGAGGAATTCTACCAAGTTTGAATGTTACATTAATTGTATGATCTTTATTTACAGGCAGGAATCTCCAGCTTGATACTGCTCCGACTGAAATGCCGCTGATTACAACATTATCAATAACATAACCCGGATCAGGATGCATGGTAAATGTTATCTCTTTTCCTGCTTTTACGGGAACATCCCCTGACGGTTCTATTTTTCCGTGTTCTCCTGATGAAGCGGTTATGGTATATTTTTTTTCTGCAAAAGCAGAATAAGTATATATAAGAGATACGCCTGTGATAAGAACAAAAAAGATATATATTTTAAAAAAGATATGATATTTCATCAATTTATTTTCTCCATATCAATAAGGTAAGCAGCGTTAAAATTGTTGCGGAGCATGACGGAGCAAACTTTTAACGCCGCTTTACCGCCGGTTTATGCTCTTTAGGTTCTGTTGACATTTCCGGCTAAGCGGGTTGAACGGAGCCGAAACCCGTCATCCTGTAATTATTTATTATATTTCCAAATGTCAAAAGAACATGGTGATTTAAACAACTTAGTCAAAATATTTACTCTCAATCTTTCCGAGCGTTCCATCTTTTTTCAACTGACGTATTGCAGAAGAAAATTTTTCAGCCAAATCTTTTCCTTTCGTTCCGATAGCTTTGGAAAAGCCTATAAACTGAGGGTTGTCATACGCTGTCCGCTGTGCCTTCTTTTACAGAATTCAAAGCTCTAATCCACGGAAACACTCTGATCTCCGGTTCAATTCCGAGCCGCCTGCACAGTTCCCGGACAACTTCCACCTGCAAACCTGAAAGATTGTCGCCATCCACTATAATATAAGGCGGAAATTCGGTGGTTGCAAAAACAATCTTTTCGGCAGAAGCAGTTAAAGCGGACAGGAAAACAATCGCAAGGCTTAATACGGCAAAAAAAATTTTCATAATTTTTACTCCTGTTTTTAAGCGAGGAGAAACCAAGTTTTTTAAAAAAACTTGGTTTCTCCCTAATCCCCTTTTATATTAAGGCTTTAAAATCTTTTTGAATTGCAGGAAATCGTCGCCGAAACCAAAGAGCGTGATCTCTCCGTCTTCATTTAACGGAACTTCCATTTCATACCTCCCCTGATTTTCATCACAGGTGAACATATACTGACCATTTGCCAATATCATTGTACACAAAGGAATTTCTCCATACATTACTGTTCCGCTGATTTTAACCCAGTCAGGATTTTCAACAGCTTCGTCAATCTGGTATGATACTTCCATTGCTTTGTTGTCAGGAGAAACGGGATACATAATAATATCAAAATCAGCCGCATCCTGAGATGTCATATTCTCTTTTTTAAACGGAGCCTGTCCGTCACAGAAACAGAAAAGAGTAATTTTTCCGTTATCATCAAGGGGAACTTTAAGATTATATATACCGTCATTCTCATCACAGGTAAACATATACTGTCCATTTGCCAGAACCATTGTACACAAAGGAGTGCCGTCTTCAAGAGTAACCAATCCGCTGATATTAACCCACTTGACCTCTTTCAGCTTGAATGTTACATGAACCGTATAATCAATTTTTAAATCCTCAAATGTCCAACTGCTGACGGACATACCAAGTTGATAACCGTTTATTATAACATCTTCAACAATATATCCCGGATCCGGATTCATGTTGACTGTTATATTCTCTCCTGAATTTACCTGCACTTCTCCGTCAGGATCAATACTCCCATGCTCTCCTGCTGTTGCCGTGACAGTATAAGCAGATGCACAGGGGGCATATCCTGTAAGTATTATTGCAATAAGAGCAGAGAAAAAAACTGCTCTTTTAAAAAAAGCATTATGTTTTATCAAAATATTTACCTCCTTCTTAATTATCCGATTGTATAATTTTTATATAATTTCATAAAAATTAATTTTTTTCAAGTCTTTTATCAGCTTTCAGCATTAAGTCTTTGTAATAAGAATAAAATATGTATTCATTAATATGCGGTTTATGTAGGGGTAAGCCCCTGTGCTTACCCCGCACAAACAGGGAGCAACCACAGTGAGTTGCCCCTACATTAAACCTGCGTTTCAACGCTTCTCCTGGAAACGAAATCAGAAATACGCCGGTCACGATTTGATATTTGCCAATATCTTAAGATCTTCCACCTCTTTTCTGATAAATTCAAGCCTTTTTTCAATCGCCTCGTTAAGTTTGTCAGGGGATACATTTTCCCATTGAGAAACACCCATATCACGTTCAGGTGAAATAATGAGACTGTCATAAGGTCTGCTGTCTCCGATATTACGGACAAACCTCACAAATAAAACCACATTTCCTGTATCATCGGATTTCAGAACATCTTTAACTACGGCTATTTCACCCAAAGCATTCACCACATCGCCACGTTTAAAACTGATATTCATCAGTACACCGATACATTTTTGCTGACAGACATTGCTGTTTATTAACAAATGCACACTGAATTTTCATTCAGTGAGGAGGTATCTCTCAAAGCACGCAGGAAAATCCCGCGTGCGCCGTTGATGTCTCTGTCAAGCACTGTTCCGCACTGACATTTCATAACTTTCTTTGAACCGATATTGTGAATTTTTCCGCAGACGGAACAGGTCTTTGACGTATATGCCTCGCAGACTCTGACAACCAGGGTTCCGGATTCACCGGCTTTGTGTTTCAGAAATTCCGCAAAGCGGTAATGCGCCCATGTCAGCATCGCTCTTGCTGTCTTTGAATGTAACTTTGTCACCATTCCCGAAGTCTCAAAGGACGGCAGGAAAATCACATCAAAGGTTCTGCAGAGAAAATAAGCGGTCTTATGATGAATCTCATTTATCAGATTCCTTATCTTTTCCCTGATTCTGACCGCCGCTTTCACAAGTCTCTGTTTCCGGCTGCACTTTGCTCTGCTGATCCGTGAATACAGGTTGTCAAGATATTTGCAGAGTCTGTGAACCCTTCCGAAATCACCCGCCCCGATTTTACCTGTCATTACAGGCGAATAAAATGTCTGAAAAGTTCTGACACCCGGATCAAGAGCAGCCGCTCCGTATCTTTGGTTTTCGGATACAAAGCACGCTTTCGCAACCGGGACGCACAGCCGGAACTTTCCGTTCTCACATTTTAAACGGCAGTCATGAAGGATTTCCGGCGGAGTTTCCGTCATTTTCATCTTCTTTCCGAGATAACGGACATAAAAAGATTCTGCCTTTACAAGCTGTTTCGGAATAAAAACAGAATCCCTTTTTTCTTTTTTACTCCTGAATCTGACATCCTGAAACTGTCCGGTTTTATTGCACTTTGTCTTTGCGTTTTTCACGGCGGTACAGGCGTCTCTTACGGCAACCGATTTTATCTGATAAGGCACTGATTTTGCCCATTCAGGCAGACCGGCAATAATTCCTGTTTTTATCCCGAACCAGTCAGGCGATGTTTCAGGCTGCTTCAGAAAGGCAACCGTCTGATTGAAAACAAAACGTGCCGTGCCGAGCCACTGTCTTAAAAGACTTTTCTGATTATCATCAGGATAAATCCTTATCTTCCGTGTCTTTAAACCGCCTGAACAGTAACAGTCCGAAAACAGGGAAAGACAGGCAGCCGTTATTCCCTGCTCCGCCGGTTCACTCATAACCGCTGAAAACCATGAGTCTTTCAGAGTCATATCCGGCAAACCGCCGGAGATTCTCCATAAGTGATAATATGCTCAATATAGTTCATAACCTGTGCGCTGGCTTCAAAACGATCCCTGCATCCGAAAGAACGCAACAGCAGGACTATTTCATAGTGATCTCCGTATGCGGAGCCTGACCCGAACATTGACCGCCTCATCACCAGTTCATTATATGCCTTTCTGAGTTGTTCTATCTCCTGTTTATTGAATTTCACCCCAAAGCCTCCCGAGTATATAATTTCAGGATTTGCGCTCTTTGCGGCTTTTCTGCGCTCTTTGATGTTTATTTTCTTTACCATCGTTCCCGTGCTTTGCGTGGGAACGGGAGCTATGACCATGATCTCCTTCAAATTTAGTCTTCTTGTCAAAATCTATTCTGCCGGTTCTCTGGCGGAAGAATATACGGAGCGGCGTCTTGTCAAGCTCCGCAGCTTCACGGATCTGGTTTATCAAATATCTTTCATAAGAAAAATGAACAGCATCAGGAAAATTTACAAAACAGACAAACGAAGGAGGTTTTACAGCTACCTGAGTTGTATAATAATATTTCAGCCTTTTTCCTTTGTGAAACGGCGGTTCATTTTTTTCAAGAGCCTTCTCCATAATTTTATTAATCTTTCCTGTTCCGATACGGGTGGAATATTGCTTATAAACCTCTTTCACCAGATTAAATACCTTTGATACTCTAAGACCTGTAAGGGCAGAAACAGTTATTGAAGGAGCAAAGCTCAAAAATTTTGCCGCATCTTTTAACAGATCATTATATTGCCGGATAGTTTTTGTATCCCTTTTTTCAATCAAATCCCATTTATTCAGCAGAAAGATACAGCCGCACCCCTTTTCATACGCATATCCTGCAATTGTAATATCCTGCTCTGTTATTCCTTCATGGGCATCAATAAGGATCAGAGCAATATCGCACTTTTCAATGCTGTTCAGAGCTTTTATTACAGAAAATTTTTCTATTCTTTCAGATACTTTTCCTTTGCGCCGGATACCGGCTGTATCAATCAGAAGATATTTTTTTCCGTTCATAATACAGAGAGAGTCAATAGAATCACGTGTTGTTCCCGGAATATCGCTCACAACAAGTCGCTCTTCTCCAAGAATACGGTTTATAAGAGAAGACTTGCCGACATTCGGTCTTCCGACAACTGCTATCCTGATTATTTCATCCTCTGTATCTAAAACAGCATCCTGAAGAGGTTTCGGGAAAGTTTTTACAAGATCATCAAGAAAATCCGGTACTCCATAGCCATGTTCCGCAGAGACAGGATATAATGTTTCTATACCGAGGCTGTGAAATTCATAAAAATGCTTTTCCTGAGCATAAGTATCTATTTTATTTACTGCATAAAAAACCGGCTTGTCAACCGCAGGAGCATAGCTAACATCTCACTGTCAAACGGAGATACTCCGGTTTTTCCGTCAAGCATCATGACAATCACATCTGCATTTTCCATTGCCTGATGAACCTGAAAACGGATTTGCGCGGCAAATTCATGCTCATTTTCTTCTGCAAATCCTCCGGTATCAATCAGAGTAAATTCAACATCATTCCAGATAACATTTCCGTACTTACGATCTCTTGTAACACCTGGGAAATTATCCACAAGAGCGTCTCTTGTCTTTGTCAGCCGGTTAAAAAAGGAAGATTTTCCCACATTGGGTCTGCCGACAATTGCAACTATAGGTTTCATATTTTATTTATCCATTTTAATTTTGTGTCTTTGTGTCTTTGTGTCTTTGTGGTAAAAATTTTATATCATGTGCAGCTTTTTACCACAAAGGCACAAATAGACAAAGTTATTTTCATGTATCTAAAACTTTTGTGCTTTCCTCTCCGAACTGACTGATCACCCTTACAGCGATTTTCTGACCTTTTTTCTTAATTTCAACAGGATGAGATATAAATCCGTAAACTCTGTCAAATGCTTCATCATCCAATTCAATCTTCAGGGTTTTTTCAGCTTTTCTTTTGGCGCTTGTTTTCGCCAGATTATCAAGTCCTTTCTGCCATTTCTGAAATTCATTTTTGGATCCGCCGCAGAAGAATATCTGTCTGACAATGAAATTGCTGCCGTCATAATCATCATCTGTCATCCAATAGGCAATATCTGAGACGCTCCGGGGCTTTACCATATTTTTTATCGGATCATAAATATCCAGCCCGCAGATTTCCACCTGCGACTGATTCCCGTTTCTGTGCAGTTTTATATCAGGCTCACCGATGGTAACAAAGGATGCGGCTTTTTTATCTTTTTTCAGCAAGCCTTCCTGTAGGAGATCATCGTGCATACGCGCCTTTGTTACTTTGAATCCGCCAAGATTTGTTGTAACGGTTTCATTGGAAATATTGCTTTCAAAAGAAAAGCCGAGTATAATAAGCCAGTCCGCATCACCTCTGGAACGGCATTCTTTGACAGATTCATTAACCGCCTGTTTGCTGACGGTTCCGAACTTGGTCCGATGTTGAGATATGCTTTTTTCTCTCCGGCTTCGGTGCTGTAAAATCCTTCTGCGTGAAGATAGGGTCCGCTGATACGCTCTACCCTTGCAAAGACTGCTTTTTCTTCTTTGACGCCGGTTTTTATCCCCGCTGAGATTAGATGCTCAAATACCTGTTGTTCAAAGTTGTCAGATACAGGGATTTCTTCATCTATCTGTTCCGGTGGAATCGGTTCAAAACTCTGAAGAGTTTCAACTGTAAACGGACCTGAAACACGGAGTCTTTTTTTGTCATCCTGCGGCTGGTCATAAAGGATTTCATCTTCCGGCGGTTCATCATTTGCAAGTGATTTAAGTGTGATGTGCGGTACTTTTTTGTAAATAAACCCGTGTCTTATGTCTTTCTTTTTTTCATCAGAAAGGATGTAATATGGATAGGTTGCTGTCATGAGTCTGGTTTTGGCGATGTTAATGGCTATGCGGGATGTGTCAATTGTTATCCATCGCCGTCCCCATTGTTCTGCTACGAATGCGGTTGTGCCGGATCCGCAGGTTGGGTCAAGTATGAGGTCGCCTGGGTCGGTGGTCATGAGCATACAGCGTTGGATGACTTTTATTCGATGTCTGAACTACATAGGCTTTTTCTTACCAACATTACCGGCACCCAAGTATCTTCCCATACATTTGATAATTCAAATATTGGAAAATCCGAAATTAAGCGGATAAATTTTAGAGTTTTACCATGGCTTGCAAGTCTGTTTGATTTCTCTAATTTTTCCAAACCTTTAATGTCTGTTTTCCATTGGCGATCTGTACCCGGATCAAATATTCTTCCTTTAAATTCAAATGATTTAGATCGTTCTTGGTGAAATCCTTGACTAAATAATGCCGTGATACTTGCATATTCTTCTGTTTCCAAAGGTGGCTCATTAGCGGATAACTTTCTAATCTGATTGTTTTTTAAATTATATACATGATCGTACCAAACTGCGACTTGCTCACCAGCAACTTTCTCTTTGGAAT
Organism: uncultured delta proteobacterium; assembly: GCA_963806835.1. Classification (GTDB taxonomy): domain Bacteria; phylum Desulfobacterota; class Desulfobacteria; order Desulfobacterales; family CAWEAR01; genus CAWEAR01. Next base: position 615,933 of record CAWEAR010000035.1, on the reverse strand, counting down.
TTGTCTATATTTAAGATTTTCCTTATTTTTTGCACACCACAAAATATAATCACAAGTATTTTGAGAGATAATAAATTCTGAAGTTTGACCACTGTCGTTCCTAAAACAAATTAAACTCACAAAATTCCCGCTCCCAAAGACCTCATCCATAATACAGCGAACCAAATGGATATTTTCATCAGAAATCTGGACAAAACATGAACCGCTCTCAGTAAGCAAATCCTTTGCAACAAGAAGCCTGTCACGCAGATAACTTAGATAAGAATGAATCCCCAATTCCCAAGTATCACGATACGCCTTGATCTGCTCAGGCTCTCCGCTTAAATATTCATCTTTTCCGTCAGTAACATTTCTGTCATTCAGCTTCATCTGCCAATTAGAACCGTATTTAATCCCATAAGGCGGATCAATATAAATCATCTGAACCTTGCCAGTCAATCCTTCACGCCCTAAAAGAGAAGTCATCACAAGCAGACTGTCACCCTGAATAAGCCGGTTTGTCCACCCGTCCTGATGCTGATAATACTCTGAAACCTTGTCAATCTCATCTAATTCAAGCCCGTTTCCGAACAATTCAGGAACAGAAAACATATCCATCTGTTTACGGTTATCACTCTCTTTCAGCCGGTACAGAGCAGAGATAAGGGTTTCAGGAGCAATATGCTCATGACGGTATAAAGAGCGAATATCAACAGAGAGCGTATCATCAGCATCATCTTTTCCGTATTTGTGCATCCAGAAAAGCTCAGGATCTTTTCCCCGTGTAACCACAGGATTTTTAGTAAAATCAGCCTTCTGCTTTGCCTTCACTCTTGGATTCTCCTCTTCAAAGCCTGCCTCCTCTTTAGAAGGGATATAGGCACGGGTTGCTTCTTTATGTCTGATGGAGTCAATTTTCATTTTGTTTTCCAATATATTATTCTTATTTTCATGCTATCTACAAGGATTATGGTTAAGAAAGGATTTTTCAGCATCATATTTTATTGTTTCAATATATTATAATGGAACAAGATAAAAAATTCCTTTCTTAAACAGCTCGTAGGTTGGGGTGAATGAAATGAACCCCAACAACAATAAAACAACAATAAAATATTGGGGTTCGCTTTGCTCACCCCAACCTACGGTACTGAAAAATGAACCGCAAAGAGCGCAAAGTTTTCCGCAAAGAGCGCAAAGTTTTAAAATACATCTTTGCGGTTAAATAAAAAAGTGAATCTCAGCTGCGTAACTCATAATCATATTAAAAAATACCTTTCTTAACCACAATCCCTGTAGATAGCATCCGGTATGCCATCCATGTTTATGAGTCCCGTTAGGGACTGCATATTTGTAGTATCTATATTCTATTTTAAATCTTAAAATAAGCAAAGCTCTTATTTTAAGAAAACCGGATTTCTTAAAATAAGGAACATATTTTATCAGTCAACTGATTCTTTATATCACGAATATCATTTGAGATTTCAATAAAATGCCATTCATCATATCTGTAAAGCTCTTTTACTGCATTAACCGCAGGAAGCCAGCGGTTTTCAAGAAACCATCTTTTTTCAGCCTTATCCTGATTCATTCCTGTAATTTCAATGATAAGATTAAAAGACTTTCCATTATTACCCCTGCATCTTGCAATAAAATCCGGGAAGTATAACCTATCTTTCCCGCCTGCAATATACGGAATCGTAAAACCCAGATATGCGTTTTTCACATAAGAAATGACCTGATCCATCTCTTCAAGGGTTTTTGCCGCTATCTGTTCCCAACTCTTTGTATCTGCTGCAACATAATTGACATGGCTTTTTAAGGTCGCATAAACAGGTCTGGATGTGTTGCCGTTTACACACCTGGTGCTGCTGAACCGGTTGTAAAAATTGAAAACCGGCAGAATTTTATCCCGCTGTTTCTGCTGTTCATAAATTCCACGCATGATATGATCGCAGATACGCTTTGGCTCAAAAAAATAGAGAACCTTACGATATTCAGGATTCCGAACTCCGATAAGGATAATTTTGCTTTCATACCACTCCTGAACAATCTTCTTTAATTTATTGAATTTCTGAAAATAAGGATTTCCATCCTCGTCAGAATAGTAATAATTGATAAGCTCTTTTGTTATCAGATAGATCAGCTCCTGATCCCGTTTTTCAAGAACAGATTCCACGCGAAGCTCTTCCTTTTCTTTTGAAAAAGCATTGGACATTGTTGTTTCAAAAGGAAAACAGGAACCGTCAATTTCAAAATTCTCTATACGGGAAAAATCCGCAGTGATGTTTCCTTCAATACTTTCAATCCTGTATCCTGTGAGATTCGGAAAAGTAATTTCATAATCTTTTTCTCTTTCAGGAATAGCATAAATCTGCTTATATTCAGGCGATTCAACCGTAACGGTTTCACCCCCTTTGAACAATTTGAACGGCACACCGATAATATGGGCATATTCCGGCGGAAATTTATTATCTTTTCCAAGATTGTAATTCATTCGCCTCAATGCCCTTCCAGCAACCTGTTCACAAAGCAGTTGAGAACCGAATGCTCGCAGCCCCATAATATGCGTTACATTATTTGCGTCCCACCCTTCTGTCAGCATTGATACAGAAACCACACATCGCACATGCCCGCCAAGAGTGCCGCGCTTTCCTACTGTGTTGACAACCTCGCGCGAGAATATCGCTCTCTGAAATATTCTCCGCAGATTTATCAGGATGGGCGATGCGGTAATCCTGTCTGAAATTTTCTATTTCACGGGCAAAAACCTTTTTAAATTCTGCATTAATCTGATTGGAATTTTCCAGAGCATCGCTGTCAATCAAAAGAGTGGGAGGTTTTCGCAGGGGATACTGTGTTTCTCTGTCAAAATTGGAAAATAATTCATAATGACCCGGAACCGCTCCGATAATTTTTCCGTCTTCATCGCTCAAATCATATCCTGCAATAAATTTATATACTTCTCCTGATACAGATGTATTATTGCAGACAACAATAAAGACAGGCGGAGCATCATCAAAAAGTCTCCGCTGTGTTTTTCCCTCTCCCTCGTAACTCTTTTTATAATGATTGTAAAACTGATCCAGAGCGGCTTTGACTTTATCCGGCAGTTTAGGCGAGTGTTCAGAGGAGAGGACATTGCTCTCTTTTGTCTCTTTTTTAAGAGTTTTCCGCCCTTTTTTCGGAAGCTCTTTTTTAACATGCTCGTAAAGATTCCGTAAAACCGGCATTGAAAGCTCCTGTGTGTTGTCAGACTCCGGCATAAAAGGAATCTTGACAAGCCCGGATTCAATAGCCTCAATTAATCCGAAGTCGCTGACAGTCCATGGAAAAAGAGTATATTCCTGATAGCCTGAACCTTGCAGATAATACGGAGTTGCAGACAAATCATAAACCCGGCGGATTTTGAAATGCTTTGCCGCTTCAGTCAGACCTGTATGCCACAGAGCCGCGCGCTTATTTTCATCAGCAGATTTTTCTTCATCAGTATTTTTACCTTCTTCTTTGGGCAGATAGCAATGATGAGCTTCATCATTCAGCACCAGCAGACGTGATCCGGATTTGAATTTGCCGAGCAGCCTGCGCATAACCTGATGATAATCTTCTCTCTCTTCTCTTTTTTTCCCATCTGCGCTGATTTTTCCGTCAAAAGGACTTCTTTTGTTTCCCTGCAAAATTTTTGCTTCAAATGCGTGATAATTGGTAATAACAATCCGGCTGTTCAGACTTGCCAGCTTCTGCTCCATGTTTTTCGGAACCAGTCTGCGGATTCGGTAATAATCCTGAATTTCATTGATATTTTTATTTAATGTATCCACAAACAGAACGCCAAGACGATCCCTGATTGTAATTCCCGGAGCAAGCACCAGAAAATAATCGCTGAAGCGCGTGTCATTCCTGTATTCTTGACGGTTGAAAAAATGGTATAAAATCAGCGCACCCATGACAACGGTTTTGCCGGTTCCGGTTGCCATTTTAAAGGCAATGCGGGGGAGCGATGTTTCAGCCTCCGCGGATTTCATTTCATTCAGAATATGCTGACCCACATTGGAACGCTCCGCAATCTCATTGAGCCATATCCCTGTTTCAATTGCCTCCTGCTGGGCGAAAAAGAGCTTCTTCTCCGCGGGTCTTTCAGGATTTTTGAACCAGAAAATCAGGAGTTCCCTGCTTACCCGCGTGGTATTCGGATAATCTGCATCTCTCCATTTTCCGATCTCGCGGCGTATCAGGTTGATAATGTAATTTCCGTATTCTTCCTGAAGATCATTCACCTCGAAAATAGCGGACTGGGGTCCCTGTTTTATAGGAAGTACCTGAATATCAGGCGTAAAGATTCGCCGTCCCTTTCGGATGTCGTCATAATTCAGATTTCCGTCAGGATCCGTAGCATAGTGGCGTTTTGGCTCTTGATATGGATTATTTAAAATCGGATTTCCAGCGATCATGTTCTCCCCTTATTTCCGTTCGGATAATGGCACTTTATAATAAACATCCTTCAAGTCAAGTTCATAATCAACGGCTCTGATAAAAATCGTCTCCTCAAGCCCTTTTGCAACAGTATAAAGCCATGAATTTTCATTCTGTTTATAAAATGACTCAATCATAACATTTTCCTGAGATACAAGAACATATTCTTTTAATGATTTTATCATTCTGTAATATTCAAACTTCCTGCCTCTGTCAAAAGATTCAGTTCCCGGCGATAAAACTTCGATAATCAGTACAGGATTTGTGATAATATCGCTTTTATTTTCAGAAAGATTTATATCTCCGCATACAACCGTCAAATCGGGATAAACGTAGGCATCAGCTAATTCCAGTTTCATGTTGCTTTCAAAGAGTGTGCAATCTTTATTTTCAACTGATTCTGCAATCCGCCGAATCAGGTTGACGCAAATAATGCTATGTGAAGGACTTCCGCCTGCCATTGCAAATATTTCACCATTATAATATTCGCTTTTATATTCGGCTGCGGATTCCATTTCCAAATACTCTTCTTTGGTATAATATGCTTTTTGAGCCGGTTCTCCCATTGTTCAATTTCTCCAAATCAGCCGATTCTGAATCACGGATTCTCTCGTTCTCACGCTTTACGTCCTTTGCGTGAAAATTTTTTCCACCGCAGCCGGGTCTCAGTCCGAAACCCTAAGGGTTTTAAAACCCTTAGGGTTTATTTTTTATTTCGGCTCTCTGAAGAGCGCAATCGCTCCTGTCCGTGCAATCTCTTTTATGCCGATAGGTTTCAGAAGGCTCAGGATTGCAGCAATCTTCCCTTCATTTCCGGTAACTTCGATGGTGTAATGCTCTGCTCCCACATCCACGACTTTGCATCTGAAAATATCCACCATTCTCAGAATCTCGGCTCTGTATTCCGGCTTTGCCATCACTTTGATCAGCACCATCTCACGGTGAACATAATCCGTGCCGGTCAGTTCATACACCCTTATCACGTTAATCAGCTTGTTGAGCTGTTTTTTGATCTGCTCAACAAGCGGTTCATTCGCCTTTGTTACTATTGTCAGCCTTGATAACTGCGGTTCCATAGTCTCTGCAACACAAAGGCTTTCAATATTATATCCCCTGCCGCTGAACAATCCAACAATTCTGGAGAGTACACCGGGCTGGTTCTCAACTAAAATCGAAAGTACATGTTTTTCTTCTGTCATAATCGGTAATCTCCTTTCTATACCAGCAGCATCTCTGTTATCGGCTTTCCTGCCGGAACCATCGGATAAACACATTCTTCTTTTGCAACCCTGAAATCCATAATCACAACATCTTTTGCATGTTCAAAAAGACCTTTCTTCAGAACATCTTCAACCTCATCCGGCTTTGTAGCTCTTAAACCGACTGCGCCGTAAGCATCAGCGAGTTTCACAAAATCAGGCGCACATTCCATGCATGTTGAAGAATATCTTTTTTGATAGAACAGCTCCTGCCACTGTCTCACCATTCCAAGATAACCGTTGTTCAGGATAACCACCTTCACCGGCAGATGATACTGAACAGCCGTGGCAAATTCCTGACTGTTCATCTGAATACTTCCGTCACCGGCAATATCCACAACTAATTTATCAGGACGCGCAGCCTGCGCCCCGATAGCCGCAGGAAGTCCGAACCCCATAACACCTAATCCGCCGGAGGTGATAAAATGATTCGGTTTTTCAAAATGATAATACTGGGCAGTCCACATCTGATTCTGTCCCACCTCAGTGGTAATAATCGCATCACCTTTGGTCAGTTCATAGAGCTTTTCCACCACATACTGAGGTTTAATAATATCTTTGGGTTGTTCATAGTCCAAAGGTCTTGTGCTTTTCCAATCCACAATCTGATCAAGCCATTTCTTCCGTTTCTCCTGTAAGTTAGTCAGCCCCTTCTGATTAAGAAGCTGATTCATGTGGCTGAGGGTAATTTTACAATCCCCCACAATCGGAATTGTAACCGGAATATTTTTTCGTATAGATGTCGGATCAATATCTATATGCACAATCTTTGCCTGAGAAGCAAAAACATCGGTTTTTCCTGTAACCCTGTCATCAAAACGGACACCGATACCCACCAGCAGATCACAGGCTCCCACAGACATATTAGCACGAAATGTTCCGTGCATTCCGATCATCCCCAGCCACAGGGGATCGCTTGCAGGAAATGCTCCTAATCCCATGAGAGAAGTCATTATAGGAATCTGGGTTCTGCGGGTAAACTCAGTCAGTTCAGCCGAGGCATTTGAAAGAACCACGCCGCCCCCTGCAAATATCACGGGTCTCTCCGCCTGATCAATAAGCTCTATAACCTTTTGTAACTGCTTTATATTAGGGTTATAGGTCGGCTGATATGACCTGAGATTTACTTCTTCCGGTTCTTTGAATTCTATGGCGGTATTTGCCACATTCTTGGGAATATCAACCAGAACGGGTCCGGGTCTGCCTGAACGGGCAATATAAAACGCTTCTTTGATAACCCGCGCAAGGTCTTCGGTGCTTGTTACAAGATAGTTGTGCTTTGTACACGGTCTTGTAATACCTACAATATCAACCTCCTGAAACGCATCGTTTCCTATAAGGTGTGTGGGTACCTGACCAGTAAGCACAACAATCGGAATTGAATCCATATATGCGGAGGCGATTCCGGTTACTGTGTTGGTTGCGCCGGGACCTGAGGTCACCAGACAAACCCCGACTTTACCGCTGGCGCGGGCATAGCCGTCTGCGGCATGAGCCGCGCCTTGTTCATGGCGAACCAGAATATGCCGGATGTCGGTTCTGGTAAGTTCATCGTAAATGTCAAGGAGTACACCCCCGGATACCCGAAGATGGTGTCAACCCCTTCTTCTTTTAACATCTTCATCAGAATTTGTGCGCCTGTCATTTTCATGTTTTGTCCTTCCTTCCCCTTTGATAATCTTCCGCAAAAACGGATCAGCAACCCGTCTCCGCAATTTTTTCATCGAACCCGTATTTATCTTTTTTCAATGACTTTTTCCGCCCTTGTTCCCACGTTTTGCTTGGGAACATAAACATCTTAAATACCAAGTATAATACAAACAGCTTTAGCGATTTTATTCATGTAAACATCATCCAAATGTCCGAGAATTTTAGTTATTCTGCGTTTATCTATCACTCTGATCTGCTCACACAATAAGACAGAATCAGAATCTAACCCACCGGAACAAACACATGCGATGGCAATAAAGCATGTCGGATTTTTGTTGTAAAAGGAGCAATAATCGTATGAGGACTGGCTTTATTTGCCGGATATATTTGCAATATAACTGCCGGTCTTATCCCCTTTATTTCAGTACCAACTATAGGATTCAAATCACACAGAACAACATCTCCTCTGATAATATTTACCATTGAATTTCTCCGCGTGCCAGCAAGTTTTCATATGATTCAAGATTATCTAAGTAATCTGAAGAATCTGTTTCTCCTAACCTTATAGATTCTGCTAAATTAGAAGGCTTGTTTAAATATCTTTCTATAAGAACAAGCAAGTAAGAGGCATTTCTTGAAATATCAGTATAATTTTTGACCTGAAAAGATTCTGTCTTATGAAAATGGTCAAGAAATTGCTCTATAAATTTAATTGGCTGAAGTCTTGGTTTATTTGTTGATTTAGGTATATATTCAAAACCTTTTTCAGTTAATCGGACATAAAATTCTCTTTTTTTTACACCTGTTTTAAGAGGTTGACCTTCTAATGTTTTCACAAAATATTTAAGTGAATTATAATCAATCTTCATATATTTCTCCTTAGCCCTCGTTCCCACTCAAAGCGTGGGAACGAGAGAACCCTTAATTCATGATATACCTTTTACATCATCTTCTGAAATTCCCAATAATTCTGAAATTCTTTTATCAGAGATTCCTGATTCCCTCAGCGCCATAACAGAACGCCTCTGACTCTCTTTCAGTTCCTTCTCCAGCAGCTTACTTTTTTGTTCAGCCTCTTTTTTCTGCTGTTCAGCCTCTTTTTTCTGCTGTTCAGCCTCTTTTTTCTGCTGTTCAGCCTCTTTTTTCTGCTGTTCAGCCTCTTTTTTCTGCTGTTCAGCCTCTTTTTTCTGCTGTTTCTGCTGTTCAACTTTTTCCCTGAGTCTTTTTGTTTTCAGTATTTCAGCCTGCTGTTTTTTCATTTCAGCCTGCTGCTGTTTTATTTCCTGTTGCTGCTGCTGCATTTCCTCCTGCTGTTTTTTCATCAGACGCTCATAATAACGCTGTTCTCTGAGCCATTCTTCATGCAGACGGTACTGCTCTCTGAGCCTGTCATCTTCGGTAAATTCCTGTAGCATGGCATAAACCTCCTTTATTCCCGGATTGTTCTGAAAATGCTTATCCAGCGGCGCGGACGGGTTCCACGGTTCCGACAGAAAATCGCTCCACTGTTCCAGTGAAGTCTGTTTCACCTTGTTCTCTTTTTAAATTCCGCCTGAATTTTGCAAGTTCAATAAAATACAGTTCCCAGTGAAAACTCAGAGGACGGTGATTTTTTACATTCAGCATCCTGAAATGATTATACCAGTCCGGTTCATCCTCAAAAAGATCAGCCACAAGTATATGAACGCCGTGGCATGGTCTCAGTTCCTCAAATTCTTCTCCGGATCTCAACTGATCCCTGTATATTCCCGCCAGATAATACATTGCCCGTTCAGGATAAACCGCCTGATACCTTACCTGAACCTCAACGTCAGCCCATACTCCGCTTTTTTTATCCATAACACGGATATCCAGAATCCCGGATTTGTCTCCGGGAAATTTCGATATATCAAACGGATTCATAATCTTAATATCTCCGAATACCGGTTCCGACCCTTCATATCCGGTCACTGCATTCAGAAAGGACAAAAGCGGTTCTGTCTTCTCCTGACGCCCGAATATCCACTTGAATGCCACATCATTGTAAAGCTCTATTTCCATTATTTATTCACTCTTATTTCTCTGTTTCGGAAATCCCGAAGCGATTACATCATCTTCTGAAATTCCCAGCAATTCAGCGATTTTCTTGTCAGGGATTCCCGATTCCTTCAGCGCCATAACAGAACGCTTCTGCTTTTCTTTCATCTCTTTTTCAAGCAGCCTGCTTTTCTTTTCAGCCTCTTTTTTTTGTTTTTCAGCGTCTTTTTTCTTTTGTTCGGCTTTTTCCCTGAGACCTTTTTCTTTCAGCAGTTCATCCTGCTGTTTTTTCATCAGACGCTCATAATAACGCTGTTCTCTGATCCATTCTTCATGCAGACGGTACTGCTCTCTGATTTGATCATCTTTGGTAAATTCCTGCAGCATGGCATAAACCTCCTTTATTCCCGGATTGTTCTGAAAATGTTTATCCAGCGGCACGGACGGGTTCCACGGTTCCGACAGAAAGTCGCTCCACTGTTCCAGTGAAGTCCGTTTCACTCTGTCTCTTTTTAAATTCCGTCTGAATTTTGCAAGTTCAATAAAATACAGTTCCCAGTGAAAACTCAAAGGATGATGATTTTTTACATTCAGCATCCTGAAATGATTATACCACTCCGGTTCATCCTCAAAAAGATCAGCCACAAGCAGATGGATGCCGTAGCATGGTCTGAGTTCTTCAAATTCCTCTCCGGATCTGAGCTGATCCCTGTATATTCCTGCTAAATAATACATTGCCCGTTCGGGATAAACCGCCTGATACCTTACCTGAACTTCCACATCAGCCCATACCCCGCTTTTTTTATCCATAACACGGATATCCAGAATCCCTGATTTATCTTCGGGAAATTTCGATATATCAAACGGATTCATAATCTTAATATCTCCGAATACGGATTCCGATCCTTCATATCCGGTCACCGCATTCAGAAAAGAGAGAAGCGGTTCCGTTCTTTCCTGACGCCCGAATATCCACTTGAACGCCACATCATTGTAAAGCTCTATTTCCATTCAGAGTTATATTTCCTGTTTCTTTGATTAAAAAAAAATCCGTTACCAGCTTCAGGCTGATAACGGATTTATATTGATTTCTGCTTATCTATAATAATATCATAAAATTATACCATTATCAACCCTCTGTAAAATCATAGGATACGACTCCTATGACAAGTATAATAACACTGACAATAATAAGGTTGATGATAGACAACATTCTTTTTATATCCTTAATAACTGATCATTATTTAATTACTTTTAGCAGTCTTCAAATATGTTGTCAACTATTTTTTAAAGGAGAAAAAATATATCCGACATTTTCTTGTAACCTTTTATGATATTCATACGACTACTAAAGATAAACAGAAATAAGTATCTGACCATATTTTTTAACAAGACTTCCGGTCGGAAGTCTTTAATATCAAGAGGATAAAAATGACAGAAAAAATTAAAACAGAGAATATCCGAAATGTTATAGAATTATCAGATATGAAACATTCCGGCAAATTTCGGAGAAGGTTATTGATTATTGGGGCAATAATTGTAATCATATCTTTAAGCGGATTCTTCTGGCTGAAGCCGGGGAGCAGTGCGATACCTCAGTTCAAAACTGATGAAGTGCGTAAAGGTCTGCTGAAAGTTACTGTAACTGCAACCGGAGCATTGGAACCGCTTAATCAGGTGGAAGTCGGCACGGAAGTATCGGGAACGCTGAAAACAGTTGAAGTTGATTTTAATGATAAAGTAGAGGCGGGACAAATTCTGGCGGCTTTGGATACAACACGCCTTGAAGCAAAAGCACGCCAGTCTCAGGCGTCTTTGGATGTCGCCAAAGCAAAGCTGGTTCAGGCTCAGGCAAATCTCTCGGGATCCCGTAGCCAGTTGGATCGTTTAAAAAAAGTATGGAAGATGAGCGGCGGACAGACCCCTTCGGAATATGATATGGATACGGCTGAATCATCACTGAAGCGGTACAAAGCAGAAGAGACTGCTGCAAAGGCTCAGATTAGCGAAGCTGAAGCGGCTCTTATTGCTGATAAAACTGATTTGGAAAAAGCGATTATCCGCTCTCCTATTAATGGGATTGTTCTGGATCGTGCGGTAGAACCGGGTCAGACTGTGGCGGCTTCTCTTCAGTCCCCGATCCTCTTTACTCTTGCTGAAGATCTGACCCAAGATGAGATTAAATGTGGATGTGGATGAGGCGGATGTCGGAATGATAAAAGAGGGACAACAAGCTGTTTTCAGAGTGGATGCTTATCCGGATCGTGAATTTCCTGCTCAGATTGTACAGGTTCGTTACGCGGCTCAGACGGAAAACAATGTTGTAACTTATGAAACACTTCTTTCAGTTGATAATTCAGATATGCTGCTGCGTCCGGGTATGACGGCAACAGCGGAGATTATTATTCAGCATGTTGAAGATGCTCTGCTGGTTCCCAATACTGCATTACGTTTTAAACCGCAAATTCAGAGTACTGATGATTCTTCCGGCAGCGGCGGATTTCTCAGCAAAATTATTCCCCGGGGCCCCGATCAAATAGCAAAAAAGAGTCGAATGATTCGGATAGTCAGCAACAACCCGGCGTATGGATACTGAAAAACGGCAAAGCTCAATCTGTTCCGGTGGTTTACGGGGCATCTGACGGAATTATGACGCAGGTTAAAGAAGGGGAACTGAAGCCGGGAGATCAGGTTATTATCGGTACTTTTGCATCAAAATCATAAGAGCATGTTTGAAAACCTAACCCCGACCCCTTCCCTTCAGGGAAGGTAGGGGCGAATAATTATTCGCCCCTACCTATTCTTCCCCTTCCTTTAAGGTTCGGATGGAGAGAGAACTTAATTTTCAAACACGCTCTAATGGTCTTGAGATCCTTAGGGTTTAGGAAAAACAAAATGACAAACTATAACAATCCTATCCCTGAAAAAGGGACGGATTCACCCATAATCGAATTTAAAGCAGTCTCCAAAATATACGGTCAGGGGAATACAACAGTATCTGCTCTGAATAATGTTGATCTTACTATTAACGCCGGTGAATTTGCAGCAGTTATGGGACCAAGCGGTTCCGGAAAATCCACAAGCATGAATATCCTCGGCTGTCTTGATACTCCAAGTTCAGGCGTTTATCTTTTCAAAGGAATAGATGTCGGTAAATTATCAAGAGATCAGCGTGCATTGCTGCGGCGTAATTATCTTGGATTTGTCTTTCAGGGATTCAACCTGCTGAAGCGTACATCTGCTCTTGAAAATGTGGAACTTCCCCTGATTTATCGGGGAATGCACAAATCAGAACGGCATCAATATGCAATTCATGCTCTTGAAACAGTCGGACTGGCAGAATGGAAAGACCACACACCCGGAGAATTGTCCGGGGGACAGCAGCAGCGGGTTGCAATTGCAAGGGCAATTGTGAGTGAAGCGGCTGTATTATTAGCAGATGAACCGACCGGGAATCTTGATTCTGCCAAAAGCAGGGAGATTATGGATCTGCTTTGCACCCTGAATCAGAAAAATGGAATTACTGTAGTGATGGTAACACATGAGCCTGATATGGCTGAATATGCCCAGCGGATAATTCAATTTATGGACGGAAAGATCAAATCTGATAAAAATAAAACCATAAGATAAAAAAGTAGGGCGGACTAAGCGAAGCGTGTCCGCCTTTTTATAAATTATTTCTCTTCTCGTTCCCACGCTTTGCGTGGGAACGCAGGCAGGACGCTTTGCGTCCTGTGATATGTAACAGGCATAGAATTAAAAGGACGCGAAGCGTCCTTTCTTTTGTTCCCACGCAAAGCGTGGGAACAAGATTATTTAAGGAGAATATCTGATGATATTAAATGCTATTCTGCTGGCGCTCCGTGAAATGCGCCGTAATGTCATGCGCTCATTTCTTACTGTCTTAGGAATTGTTATCGGGGTGGCTGCGGTTATAACAATGGTCACAGTGGGAAACGGAGCAACAGCAAAAGTAACAGCAGATATTGCCAAATTAGGAAGCAATCTTCTGATTGTTATACCGGGGCAGCATCAGGGGCCCGGAAGCGGTTCTGAAAGTGCAACTCCTTTCAAGATAGAAGATGCACAGGCAATTGAAAGAGAGATCGGCTCAATAAAAGCTGTTTCTCCCACAGCATCCAAATCTGCCTCAGCAGTCTTCGGCAATAAAAACTGGTCAACCGCAGTTACCGGAGCAGATAACGCATATTTAGATATTCGGGAATGGCAGATCAAAGAGGGGCGGAAATTTACTGATGCAGAACTTCATTCAGGAAAAACTGTCTGTCTGCTTGGAGCCAGTGTTGTAAAAGAACTTTTCGGAACTGAGTCGCCTGTGGGGAAAAAAATCCGGCTTCAGAAAATTTCATTTGATGTTATCGGAGTTCTTCTTGCCAAGGGTCAGTCCGGCATGGGACGGGATCAGGATGACACTGTAATTATTCCCCTTCGCACTCTCCAGCGGCGCATGGCAGGGAATCAGGATGTAAGTCAGATTCAGGTTTCCGTTGAAGACGGAGCATCAACCGAAGTGGCTCAGGCAGCGATTGAGCAACTTTTCCGGGAACGCCGCAATATCTCATCATCCAAAGAGGATGATTTTTCTGTAAGAGATATGAAGGAGATAGCCGAAACCCTTACAGGCATTACAAAGGTTCTGACAGCCTTGCTGGGCGGAGTTGCGGCTGTCAGTCTGCTTGTAGGAGGAATCGGAATTATGAATATCATGCTTGTCTCTGTTACGGAAAGAACAAGGGAAATAGGAACCCGTCTTGCAATCGGCGCTCTGGAGCGGGATGTTCTGACTCAGTTTCTGGTGGAAGCGGTAGTTCTCTCATCATTCGGAGGGCTTATCGGTATTCTGCTTGCTCTTGGGGTTTCGGCAATCTTTGCCCATTTTTTGCAGGTTCCTCTTATTTTTCAGGCTGGTATTATCCTGATTGCGTTTCTTTTCTCTTCAGCCGTAGGAGTGATATTCGGATATTTCCCGGCGCGCAAAGCCGCGAGTCTTGATCCGATTGATGCACTGCGTTATGAGTGAATATAATCAATAAAGCAAGTTGTCGTGTGTTGAAAAAAACAGGCATATAGAAGGTGTTTAAAAACTCCGCTAATTCAAAGCTAAATAACTGATTGGCGGGGTTATATGTTCAGAAATCAGAAAGAATTGTCACAAGGGAGATAATCTATGAACAAATTACAATCATATTTTGACTATTTTGAAAAGCATTATGGAGTAGAAACTTGGAAATGGTATAACAGTCTGAAAAAATGGGTCGAAATTGCTCAAAAAATAAAAGGAGAAATTTCAAAAACAGATTTTTCTGTGCTTGATGACAATGCTAAGAAAAACAAGATTGAACAAATCTTGAAAGAAAGTTCAAATGATGAAATAAAAGATTTCTTTAAGAAATATCTTTTTGAACAAGATAATGGACTTGGAGATATTTCTCGAGGTGTAATATGGGATACAGAAAAGAATCCTCATAAAACTGAAATCAAAGCGAAACTTAACGATCAGGTATTAATTGATTTGCTAAAACAAGACATTCAAGATGCAGAAAAAACAATAGATGGATTACTTGTTGGCAAAAACTACGCAGCAGCAAAAATCAGACTACTAAGAGCTTTATTCCCAAGCCAAATTGCTGCACTTGATGCGCCCAATAAATTAGATCGGCTGCTCAATGCTATTCAATCAAAGTTAGCCATACCGATTGTTGGTAACTATTTAGAAAAGCATAAGAAATTAATGAAAGAAATTACTGGAGATGAGTATAAAAAACAAATCTTTTTCTGGGAACTTTATGATATGCTTGAAAACAACTTAAATCTTAAAAAAGCCATTGTTTATTATGGCGCACCCGGAACGGGTAAGACCTTCAAAGCCAAAAGAGATGCAAATAATTATTGACCAACATAGAGTAACCGTTGGTAAAGTAGATTTATACTGAAAACCGTTAGTCATTTTAAAACAATTCAGTTTCATCCTTCTTATTCCTATGAAGATTTTATGGAAGGCATCAGACCGACTACGGATGGCAATGGCAAACTCTTATTGTTTAATGGTACTTTCAAAGAGTTTTGTAAAAAAGAAGGATGCAAAGAAATCGAACTTTATAGCGATAGCGATTTTCTTGAAATGTTTAAAGAAAAGGAATACGATTTCAGTCAAATAAAAATATCTGAATTGTTGGATCATCAAAAAAAGATTCTTAAAATTCCTGATGGATTAGCAGAAGAACTTACGATTCAAGAAATCATAGAGCCTGCTTTTTTTATTATTGATGAAATTAATCGGGCTGAGTTGTCAAGTGTATTTGGCGAGTTAATGTATAGCCTTGAATACAGGGGCTATAATGGAAAAATCAAAACCCAGTATGCTTATTTAAACAAAGATGAAAAAGCAGAAAGCGTTTATTTTTGGGAGAACGGTGAAGATTGGTTTTTCATCCCTCAAAATGTTTATATCATTGGCACAATGAATAACATTGACCGATCAGTAGATAGTTTTGATTTCGCATTAAGAAGACGTTTTATGTGGAAAGAGATTGAGCCTGATTATGATGTTATTTCAACGGAGTTAAAAAAGAAAAGCTGGAAAGATGAAATTATTGAGGATTTGAAGAAATCCCTAAAAGAATTAAATGATAAAATTGAACATGATGATTTATTAGGGAAGGATTACAGAATAGGACATTCATATATATTGGAATTAAGAAAGGTTTCCAATGATAAATATAGCAGTAAAAAAGAGGTTAAAGACTTTCTATGGAATGACTTTATAAAACCGTTGCTTGAAGAATATTTACGAGGTTTAGGAGATTCAAATAAAGTTGTATATAAATTAGAGGGGAAAAAAGATGATAATGAGTCTTACAAAATGTCTTTAAAATATTCCTTTTTTGGAAATGAATAATTTATGAATGAAACCAAACCAAATGTAATAAAATTTTTTCAAAATGAAATTAAAGATAATAATTATAAAGGGTATTCTATAGGTGATATTGAATTAAGCTGTGATTTTTGTTGTGATACTTATGGATGTAAAAAAAAAGAGCAATACCGTAAAGAAGGGATAGAAAAATTTCTATGGGAGATTTATAACAATATCGCATCTAAAAATCTCTCCGAACTTGACGTAAATCAAATAATCTTTGATGAAGAATTTGAAGCAAATAAAGACCAAAAGATATTTGACATTAGCGGTAGAAATTTTGACGATTTGAAAATTTATACTGGTAATATTGTCGGCTCAATTATTTACAAATTCAACCATTTCAATATCAATTGCCGTTTTGGTAATGATTTTTTAAGCTATATGATTGCCAATGCAAGCGGCTTTTTAGAGCTTGAAAATTTTGGCTCTATAGACAATCAATTAGGTCTTGGTGAATGGATTTTAACATACTATTGGAAGTTACAACTAAAGAAAGCGTTTGCATTAGGTTTGTATAAAACATATCAGAAAAAAAAGGAAAATTTATCTACCATAAGAGGCAGAATTGATATTAATTCTATGCTGAAAAAAAATTATTTTGACGGAAAAACAGTTTGTGAATTTAAAGAGCATAGCTATAAAAATGAATTGAACTCAATAATATCAATGGCTTTAACAAAAGTGTTCAAATCCAAATATCAGGTTATTGTTTCTGATATTTATAGTATAAAAAATGCTTTTGACTCTATCAATACGAAAGTAATAAGTTCTCAAATCAATACAGAATCAGAAAGTCATTAACCCATACTTTAAAAAATATAATCAAGTTTTTGACCTTTCGCTGAAAATTTTGAAAGACGAGTTTGCAAATGTAGGAGAAAGTAAATCAGATTTTTCTGCATTTTTATTTGATATTTCTTTGCTATTTGAGCATCATATTCGGAAAATATTGAAGCAAAAATTTGTTTTATTTCAAAAAAACAAAAAAGAATTTGAAGTTCCAAATGGTATTGATTACAATAAAATTTATCCTGATATAATTATTGATTTTGGTAATAATAAAATTGGAGTCTTTGATGTAAAATACAAGAATTTTATATTTGATGGGAAAGATAAGGGAGTTAGCAGAGAAGACAGATTTCAATTAATTTCTTATGTGGCGACACATTTGGCAAAATATGAAATTTTAATCTCTGGAATTATTTACCCTTTACGAGAAGATGATTGGGAAAATAGAAAAGAAACAAAAAAACAAACTCTTAAAATCGGAAAAGAAATTCCATTTAGAGTAATATTTTATAAAGTTTGCAATAAAATTGAAAACCAGCAAAAAGCAGACAGAAATTTTTTGAGTTATATGAAAAACACATAACGAGGCGGTGCAGTGGACAGCCCTATTGAGCTGCCACTGACCTTGTTGTTATGCTCCCGCTTCACCCGCCCTACTTTCTAAACACCTTCTATGGCTCGGCGAAAATTGGCAAATCTTTCATCGGGCTGCTGGATTTGTCAATCTGGAATGAGCATAGGCAGTAACTTTGGCTTATTTCTTATCCATTTCTTACCGGATTTATCTGCAAATCATCTCTGCAATAGTCATTTTTATTTTCTGAGTAACGCCAAGCTCTTTTTTCAAATTCTGTTCCAGATTTGCCATTTTAAGATAAAAAGGGGTGCGGTCAAATCTGAAATACCCCTTTTCTTCAGATAATTTAGTGAACGCCTCACATCCTGATCCATAGATAATCTGTCCGTCAGGGCGATGAAGTTCATGAGAAATACCATGAAGACGGCATATCATGGGGCGGTAATCATACAGAATACAAAGCCCGTTATCATTCAGCGGACAGATCAGACGGACAATCTGATTTTTTTCATCTAAAGCCGCTGTTTTTTTACATACATCAGACGCATTCTCTTTTACTTCTCTCTGTTTTTCAGGTAAAAGATCGCTGTATCCTTTCAAAACATAAAAATATTCCAGATATGTATGATGATAAAACCTTGTTAAACAGCAGTTATCTTCACATCCTCTGCAATGGAAATCATAATAATCAGCAGCAGCTTTGTATTTCTGATCCATTTCTGCGTAAATCAGTTTCAACTGATTTAAAAGATGATTCAGCCTATCTGTTTTCAGTAAAGAGTCTTTTAAATCCATAAAATTCACCAGTATATTTATTTTATCCCTATTTTTACGACAAAATGCTTCAGTTGTTTTTCAGCCTCTTCAAAATTGTAATTATCCATATATTTTTCAAAGATAGTGAAGTCTTTATCAATTCCGGCATTTGTCAGATATTTTTTCAGTTCCTCTGCTAATTCAAATGCTTCAACATCACCATATTCAAGAAGCTCTGATAAACGCCTCACTATCTCTTTTACCTTTTCAATATCAGACATTATTACAGGAATATTTTCAGGCAAAGTCGGAGGAGAATCAATCAGACCTGATTTATGCAGAAAAGCTGAAAACTCTTCTGCTGTCTGCTCCAATCTCTCTGTAAGATACTTAATTTTCTCAGCTTCACCGCCTTTTGCGGCAATCTCTGCTTCATACGCAATGCTTTCTGAGTTTATGGGCAGAAACATTTGATGCCATTCCCTTGATGCTGTGAGCCTGTATTGCCGCTGTCTGAATATCATTTTCATTCACGGCTTTCTTTAATTTTTCAGTCTCCTGAGGCAACTGTTCTGAAAAATGATTCAGAATATCTTTATAAAAAGATTCGTCATAACCGATTCTCTCCATAAATTCTTCTCTGTCAAAAATCGGTACAGAAGAGACTTCCGAAGTTTCAGAAAATTCGGAAGTCTTTTGAAATTCATCAGGAATAAGATTTTCTTTCTGCTTATCCTGTAATCCGAATTCTGCGGTAAAATAAAATATGCTTCCCCTGCCCGGTAAACTGTCAACCCATATCTCTCCGCCCATCATATCCACAATCTTTTTTGAGATTGCCAACCCAAGACCTGTTCCGCCATATTTCCGGGTGATAGAACCGTCTCCCTGAGTAAAAGGTGTAAAGAGTTCTGCAATCTTTTCAGAAGGTATTCCGATGCCTGTATCACTCACGGAAAAGAGGAGTTTGGCTTTAGGTATTTCATAGACCTGCGGGGTTTCCAAAACCCCGTAGGTCTTAACAGAAATAATAATCCTTCCGCTTTCTGTGAATTTCACAGCATTGGAAGCCAGATTGGCAAGAACCTGTCCCAGACGCATGGAATCGCCTATCAACCCGAGCGGAACATCTTTATCAAGATCAAATATAAGTTCAATTCCTTTCTCCTGTGCTTTTATCTTTATGAAATCGGAGAGAGTATTCAGCACATTATCCAGATTAAAATCTGTAGATTCTACAGATATTTTCCCGGCTTCAATGTTTGAAAAATCAAGAATATCATTGATAATCTCCATAAGAGAATTTGCGGATGAATTAATCTTTTCTATATAATTCCGCTGTTTTTCTGTCAGCTCCGTCTCCAGAACAAGATAGCTCATGCCGATAACAGCATTCATCGGCGTGCGGATTTCATGACTCATCCGGGCGAGAAATTCACTCTTTGCAAGATTTGCCGCCTCTGCATCATCTTTTGCCTGTTTCAGTTCTTTTGCCGTGTGCCGTGATTTGATATGATCCCACATACCTTTGGTAAGCAGAATAAGCTGGTCAACATCGGTTTCTGTATAAGGTTCATTCTTGTTTCCCATAATAGTGAGAAGCACAATTTTATCTTTATCAAAAGTCGGAACTGTCAATAACCGCTGCAATGAAACATGCCCTTTGGGATACCCTTTTTTACCCGGATGATAAAGAGAATAGTCATTGATAATTATCGGCTTTCTCTGACGAATTGCCTCTGCCCAGATGCCTGCTTCTCCGATTTCAAAACGCTCATAAGGCTGCCGGATTTTACATTCTTTCATTGCATTTTCAGTTCTTGCAACTGCAATAACAAAGCCTTCTGATTCATTTACTTTATTGATAACCCCGATTTTGCTTTGCGTCAAATCAACAGCACTGTCGAGCATGAATTTTTCAATCTCTTTATCTGATGCTTCAGACATCTCCTGAAGTTTAACAAGTGTTTTCAGTCTCAGACTTTCCAGTTGAATTGCTTTTCTGGCATTCCTGCTGCTGGTAATATCCCGGACATATTCCACTGCGCCTATAATTTCACCTTCAAGATTTTTCATAGGAAAAGAGAATATCTCCATCCAGATATTTTTACCGTCAGCAGTAACACTCGGTACTTCAAGCATCTGGGGCATTCCTGTTTTATATACTTTGGCGGAAGGGCAGAATTCACAAACATTGGTATTATTGGAATATATAACCTGAAAACATTTTCTTCCTGTAATCGGCATTTTATGTGCATACCATTTTTCTATTGAAGGATTGACGCGTAAGATATTAAAGTCAGTATCAAGTACAACAATACCGTCCTGAATTGCATTCAGAACATTTTGCAGAAACCTTTCATTTTCAGTCAGTTTTTTCTGAGCATCTTTACGGAGAGTTACATTTACAGCAATCCCCTGATAGTGAGTAACCATCCCCTCTGTATTGCGCCTTAACAGTGTATGATCTTCAATCCAGCAGACTTTTCCGGCTTTTGTTATAATCCTGTATTCCTGATCAAATTCATTATATCCTTCTATGCTATATCTGTCAGCCTCATCTCTGACCCTTTGCAGATCATCAGGATGCAGAATATCTGCAAAACAAAGCTCCTGAGAGTAAAAGTCATCAGGAGTATATCCGAATTGCCGTATATTTTCTGAAACAAATTCAACCTGCCAGTTTCCGGTATTTTTGCAAAGAAAGAGAATCATCGGACTCTGGTTGATAATATGCCGCATTTCTGTAATTCTTTCTTCAGCGGCTTTCTGCTGAGTTATATCGGTCAGTATCCCCTGAGACCCCATAATAACATTGTTTCTGATATTCGGATGAATAGATGCTTTTACCCGGAAGATTTCACCTGATCTGCGGTATAGCCTGTATTCATTTATAAAACTTTCACCCTTAATCACCCTTTGAAGCTGCTCAGTAAGTTCAGCCAGATCATCTTTATAAACAAACTCGGAAAAATGTTTGCCGATCACCTCTTCAGGTTTATATCCGGCAATCTTTTCAACCACAGGCGATATATAGCTGATTGTTCCGTGAGTATCAATCAGATATACAATGTCATTCAGATTATCAATAAGATTCCGATGCTTATCTTCACTCTCCTCCAATAACTGACATGCTCTTTTATATTCCGTAATATCTGCTGCAATAAGGATTGCCCTGTGAACTTCATTTTCAATGATTACCGGATTTATTTTGCTGACATACCATCGGATTTCTCTGTCGGGACCCATTCCCTGTACTTCATATTTAACAGGTTTAGCTTCATTAAATACTGTTTCAATTGCCCTGTTTATTACAGGATGATATTCGGGTAAAATCCAGTTGCGTAAATCCTTGCCTATTACCTCATCCATGCTGTATCCCCGGGCAACACGGTTAATAAAGCATATTCTGCCCTCACGATCCAGTTCAATAATAGAATCAGCGGCATTTTCCGTAACGGTTCTTAAACGCTCTTCATTTTTTCTGAGAGTATCTTCTATCTGTCTGCGCGTAAGGATCTCTTTTTCAAGCAGCCGGTTCCAGTAAAATATAAACAGAAAAATCAGAGCTATAAAAAATATCCAGGGCAGGATAAATTGCCAGTCAATCACCTGTTCAGATGCGGTTGAACTATACCCGTAACTGATATTTAAGATACTCAGCAGTAAGATAAAAATAATAATTTTCATGATGTTTATTTCCTTCATCTACAAGGATTGTGTTTAAGAAAGGATTTTCTCTCAGTATTGCATGAATCTACAAGGATTGTATATAAGAAAAGAGATTTCGTTTAGAAAAAGTAAAAAAATCCTTTTCTTATATACAATCCTTGTAGATTCAAGAAAGTTCGTAGTTCCGCCTTTAGGCGGATATTCACGCCCCGCCGCCTGAAGGCGGTACTACAGACTTACGGGACGCAAATCGCGTGGGAACAAGGGGAAGCGTCCGGGCGGCGTTCCCATGCAAAGCGTGGGAACGAGGGGAGAAGAAAATCCGTTTCTTATAATCCTCTTCTTATACCAAATCCCTGTACCTTTTCAGTATTGCATAAAATCCGTGCAATAAATTGTTTATTAAAATCCTTTCTTAAACACAATCCCTGTAGATAGTAATTAAAACGGTGAAAATCCCCAGTAAGCTCTAATCACAGCAAAGATTGAATCAAACAGAATAATCAGAAAAATGCTGGTAACAACTGCTGATGTTGCGGCATTCCCCACAGCAGACGCGCCCCCTTGTGCCTGAAATCCCCTTAAACAGCCGACCCATGCAATCAGAACCGCGAATATAGCGCTCTTTCCCGTTCCCCATAAGACTTCGGTAATTGTCAAAACCTCAATAGTCTGTTTTATATAAGTATTTGGCGTAAGATCAAGCATGAAAATACCGACCACAAGCCCCCCTGAAATTGCAAAAAGATTTGAAAAAAGAGTAAGCAGAGGAACCACAATAACAGAGGCAATCAGTCTCGGAACAGCCAGAAACCGGACAGGATCAAAGCCCATAGTAAAAAGAGCGTCAATCTCTTCGGAGATTTTCATAGTTCCGATCTCTGCGGCAAATGCTGATCCTGATCTGCCTGCCACCACAATCGCGGTCATAATCGGACCCAGTTCTGAAACCATTGCAAACGCCACCAGAGATGCGACATAAATCCCCGCACCAAACTGCCGGAACTGCATTGAGGACATAAACGCCATAATCAGCCCCAGCAGAAAACTGATTAACGCCACAATCGGCAAGGCATCCGCGCCGGTCTTTTCCATGTGGGTAATTGTATCATCCATTCGCAGAGATTTTGGATGAAGAAATACGTGGAGAAGAGATAAGATCAGGGAGCCGATAAAAGCAATCATAAATTTTATGCTTGATACTTCAGTAATGGTTGTCTCACCGATTCGGAGAATCATATTTACTGAGCGTCTTTTTTTTATCGGAACGCATTTTTCAAGAGCGTCAAAATTGACCTGAGAGAGAATTGCTTTGGCTTTTTCATTGATATTGATGATTCTGAAATTGCCGTTCACCAGTTGCTTGAGTTCAAAAAGAAGCAGTGCGCCAAAATCATCAAAATAAGTAATATTCTCCAAATCTGCTGTAACGGATGCGCCGGACTGAACGATTGGAGATAGAGATTTGAGAAGAAAACCGGATGTTTCAACATCTATTCTTCCTTTAAAGAGAATAAAGATGTTGCCGTTATCCTTTTCTGTGATTTCGTAAGAACAAAATGGATGCTGCTTTGATGTTGACATTTTTTAATTATGATTTTTGTGATCGGCATGATTAAAATTATAGTCATAATAGCAATCATACGGGAATTACATTTCAGATTACCCAAATTTATCTCGTTCCCACGCGAAGCGTGGGAACGAGGATAACTCCGCCGACAAGACCTACGGGGTTTTTTAAACCCCGTAGGTCTTTAGCTCTCTACTTTGCCTTCATGTGCGGAAAAAGAATCACTTCACGGATTGAAGCTGCATCAGTCAGCAGCATAACCAGCCGATCAATGCCGATTCCTTCACCGGCGGTCGGAGGCATACCGTATTCCAATGCTTCAATATAGTCTTCATCCATAAAATGAGCTTCATTATCACCGGCTTCTCTGTCAGCAACCTGCTGTAGAAAACGCCCTTTCTGATCTTCCGGGTCATTTAATTCTGAAAACCCGTTGGCAATCTCTCTTCCGGCGATAAACAACTCAAACCGTTCTGTCAGATTCGGATCCGTATCGCTTCTTCTTGAAAGCGGAGAGACTTCAACAGGATAGCCTGTAATAAAGGTCGGTTGCATCAGCTTTGGCTCAACAAGCACATCAAAGAGCTTTGTAATCACCTTTCCAAGCCTGCCGGTCTTTTCCATTTTAATCCCTTTTTCAGATGCAAATTCAAGGAGTTTTTCTTTATCATTAAGAATTGCTCCGTCAATTCCGCCTAATTCCTGTAATGAAGTCATCAGAGGAATCCGCTGCCATTTGCCGCCCATATCAATATTATTCCCCTGATATGAAATCATAGCAGAGCCGGTTACTTTTTCTGCCACATATTTGAACATCTCTTCAGTCAAGATTCATCAAATCTTTGTATGTGGCATAAGCCTGATAAAATTCAACCATTGTAAATTCAGGATTGTGCTGAGTTGAGATACCTTCATTTCTGAAATTTCTGTTGATTTCAAATACTCTTTCAAACCCTCCGACAACAAGACGCTTTAAATAAAGCTCCGGAGCAATACGCAGAAAAAGATCCATATCCAATGCATTATGATGAGTAACAAACGGAGTCGCCTCTGCTCCTCCGGGAATCGGCTGCATCATCGGGGTTTCAACTTCAAGAAAATCACGTTCAAGAAGAAAATCCCGAACTGCCCGGACTGTATTACTCCGTTTGATAAAAATATCCCGGACATCAGGATTCATTACCAGATCAAGATAACGCTGGCGGTACCGTTTTTCAGGATCTTTCAATCCGTGAAATTTTTCAGGAAGCGGCAGAGTCGCCTTGCAGACTAATTTCAGTTCTTTAGCCACAAGAGTCCACTCGCCGGTTTTGGTCTGAAACATTCCCCCTTTTAAAGCGATAAAATCGCCAATATCAAGCTGTTTAAAAAAGGTGTAAGTATCATCACCTATCAAATCTTTTCTGATATAAGCCTGAAGCTGTCCTGTTCGGTCTCTGAACCTGATAAACGTGGATTTCCCGAATTTGTTTATAGCGATCATACGCCCCGCGGCAGCAAAAATCGGTTCATTTTCTGTAACAGGAACAGAGCCGCTCTCTACGATTTTTTTAATATCGCTTACAGTATGGGAAACATTGAAATCATTTGGAAAAAGATTGATATTGCTCTCTTTTAATGCCAAGAGTTTCTTTCTCCGCTCCTCAATCACATTGCTTGTTTTTTCTTTATCCATTTTATAACCATATTCAAGGATTTTTTAAGACAAGAAGCTAAGTTTTCTGAAAAAACTTAGCTTCTGTATGTATCCTTGCCGTTTTATGTAATTAGATTAAAATCCTAATGATTTTATAAAAATCTTCCGGTTTTATAAAGCATTTATAACGGAGTGTCAAGATTAAGAACTTCAGCTTTGTCAATTCAGACACAGCAATATTTGAAAAGTTGACAAATCTCGGAAAACTTTTTATCTTATAAAAGAGTTCTGAAATTTCTGAAATTTGAGAAGTCTTTATTGATACCTGAACAGCGTCAGCAGGAGTAATGATAGAATAAACCTGAGGGTTATGAAACCTCAAAAATTTGGAGGGGAAATGATTGATATAAAGGAATTAGAGAAAAAAATTTCTGAGAAAAAAAATTCTTTAAGAACCGACAGATTAGATATGTCTTTCGGTGAATTAATGAATCTTTACGAAGATGGCTCTCTGTTTATTACGCCTGAATACCAACGTGCTTTCAGATGGAAAGTAGAACAGCAGACAAGGTTTATTGAGTCCATTCTTTTAGGCATTCCTACGCCGCCTATTTTTGTAGCAGAAGATTCATCAGTTAATAATCAGTTAAGATGGGAATTAATTGACGGTTTACAGAGATTGTCAACCATATTTTCATTTTTCGGAATTTTAAAAGATGTCCCTGAGAATAAAAATAATCTTAAACTTACAAAAGGCTCAATAATTAAAGAGCTTGAAGACTATACCGGCGATGCCTTGAGTGCATTTTCAAAATTTACTATCAAGAGAGCGGTTTGCCGTGTCGAAATTATACGATGGGATAGTGCGATAGATATGAGATATGAATTATTTAACAGATTGAATACAGGCGGTGAGCCATTGTCTGATCAGGAGATCAGAAATTGTATATTCAGAGGTTTTGACAATAAATTAAATCAGATTCTTATAGATGTCGGAACAAGCAATGCTTTCAGAGAACTTATTGAACCGACAGAAAAACAGATAGAAACAATGTATTGTGAAGAACTTATTTTACGTTTTTTTGCATTAAAAAACTACGGATTGGTTTTAAAAACCAACATTCAGGATCATCTGACTGAATATATGGAAAAAGTATCAAAAAAAGAAATTGCTTTTGATCTTGAAAATGAGAAGAAAAGAATAACAGAGTTAATTTTTTTTCTTAAAAATAACTTTGATTATAAAATATTCCGGGCTTCAAACGGCATTTTCACACCGGCCCTGTTTGATGCGATAATGCTTGCTTTGAATACCTATTTTGATTTTTATTCCAAAAATTCTGAGGAATTTAAAGTTAAAATTGATGAGTTTAAAAAAAGCGATGCATTTAAAGAATCAGGCAAAGTTTATTCATTAGGCAGAATAAAAAACAGAATTGATGCAGCGATTGAATTTTTCAAGATATGAATAATGTTATTGAAGAAATAAGACAGGAAAACAGATGGAGGCAGAATGATTTTGCAAATATGAAATTGCTGTATCAAAATATTTCGAGCCAACATCAAGATTTATTTTTAAGAATGACAATACCTTATCTTTATGCACATTGGGAAGGGTTTGCTCTTGATTCTCTTAAAAAGCTGATAAATTATTTCAATAAATTGAGACTACAACATGAAGATGTTAAAATAAATATTTTCGTTTTGAGTTTAAATGACAAATTCAATTTTCTTAAAGGAAAACAATCTTTTTCACAAAAATATGAATTTTCGGAAAATTTTTTAAAGAGTTTGGAAAATGAATTAAAATTTGACAAAAAGAATATTGATACAAAATCAAATTTAAAATTTGATGTATTAACTGAACTGTGCGAAATATTCGGCTTTGAAAAGCAGAGATTTGAAAATTTCAGGCATGACCTTGATAAATTAGTAAATATTCGCAATTCAATTGCTCATGGTGAAAACAGCTATGTGTTAAGTTTGGAGAATTTTGATAAATATATAGAGCTTATTAATGATTTAATGTTTCATCTGCAAACAGAAATAGAAGAATATTTATCTCAGAAAAGATACCTTAAATAACATGGAATCCAATATAAAAATTAAAGAAACAGATTACATATTTTCAACGGGCGTTTTCTTAAAACCTCAGAAGTGCATTATTAACGGAATAGAGCAGTGGCGGTGGATTGCCATCGGATTTGAAGATGACAGCTACTTATATGGGGAATATATTGATGTGTATGATTACGCAAATACATTAGAAGGTCTGGTTATTCCTGAAGAAGATGAGTAGATACAGCCAATTCCTTACCCATCAACCAAAGCGAGGACTTAATTGATGTTTTCAGAAAGAATCCGGGTAACATCCGGCGTTAATCATCTGGATCGCCTGCTGGGCGGTCTTTTTATCGGCGATAATGTGGTCTGGTATGATGACGCGGGAAGTCTTGCATCTGTTTTCTGCATGAATTTTGTCCGTACATCTAAAGAACAGAATAAATATCTTATTTATGTCAGCTTTGATCTGTCTCCGAAAAGGCTTCTGGAAAAACTCGGAACTTTGGCGGAAAACCGTTTTCTGACAATTCTCGACTGCTTTACACACGGCAAAGGAACAAGCTCAGATGTCTTTCTGAAGTTTTATGAAAAAAAAGAATCTATTACCCAATGTCAGATTATCCGTGTTGATGAACCTCACAATGTTGAAAAAGTAATAGAAACCCTTTACAATGTTCATAAATCAATGGAAGGTGATGATGTCAGACTGGTTTTTGAAAGCCTTACCGGAATGCAGGAGCTTTGGAATGAAGAGGATCAGGTTCTCAGATTTTATTCCCAGTCATGTCCCAGATTATATGAACTGAATACAATTGCATATTGGATGATTGAAAAACGTGCTCATTCAAACCGCCTTAAAGCTCATATCAATAAAATCGCTCAGGTTGCTGTTGATCTCTCTCTGAAAAGAGGCAAAACATATCTGACTATTTTAAAGGCTGATAAACGGGAACTGGATACCATAAGCAAGCCTTATAATTACTGGAATAAAATTCAGGCTGATCATGGTTATGATATCTTTTTTGATTCAGAAACCCGCACCGCAAGCCGTATCGAGCTTGGTACAAAGTTAAAAGAGATTCGGACAAAAAGAGGATTGTCTCAAAAAGAACTTGCAAGATTTGTCGGCGTAACTCCAAGCACTATTTCACAGGTTGAAAGCAATCTGATCTATCCCTCTTTACCCGCTCTGCTTAAAATAGCAGAGACTCTTTCTGTTGATCTCGGCTCTTTTTTTCAGGAGTCGGTCAGTACAAGAGATCAGGTTCTCTTTACAGGTTCAGATGCTGTTGAAGTCCAGTTTCCGGGAATGTCTAAAGAGAATATCCGCATTCAGCGTATTTTACCTATGGATCTTGAGTCTCGTTCAGAACCTTATTTTATTGAGATTTTAGGCAAAAAGAAATTGGCGTCACATTTTTTTATTCATAAAGGGGAAGAGATAGGCTATCTTACAGCAGGGAGACTTGAATTAAAAATCGGAAAAGCCGCTTATACACTTCGTGCCGGAGATGTTATATATCTGACTTCTGAAATCCCTTCTCAATGGAAAAATCCTGTCAGTGAAACAGCAAAATTGCTGTGGATAAAGATCAAATAATTTAAAAGAAGCTAAGTTTCTTTAAAAAACTCAGCTTCTTAAATTTTATAAAAAAATCTCTTGAATAAAATATAAGTAATGGTTATTCTTTTCAGGTTTTAAATCAAAACTTCGGAAGTTTCCGAAACTTCGGAAGTCTTTTTTTAATTTTATCAAGGAGGGAAAATAAGAATGGCTAAATATGTATGCACTGTTTGCGGTTATGTTTATGATCCTGAGCAGGGTGATCCTGATAACGGAGTTAAACCCGGAACAAAATTTGAAGACCTGCCTGATGACTGGGAATGTCCGGTATGCGGAGCTTCAAAAGCTGATTTTGAAAAAGAATAATTTTATATCAATATGGTGGGTTATTAACCCACCATATTGTTTACTTTGAGGAATAAAAATATGAAACCTGTTGAGATTGCAAAAGGAGTTTATGATGTCGGTGTCAATGACTGGAATATCAGAGATTTTCACGGATATTCAACCTATATGGGAACAAGTTACAATGCTTTTTTAATCATAGATGAGAAAATAGCCCTTATTGATACTGTAAAAAAAGAGTTTGCAGATCAACTCCTGGATAATATTTCCCATATTACTGATCCGAAAAAGATTGACTATATTATCAGCAATCATACAGAGATGGACCATTCAGGGGGACTTCCCCGGGTAATGCACTATATTGGAGAGAATAAGCCGCTCTTCTGCTCCAAGATGGGGCATAAAAATCTCTCTAAACATTTTTTTCAGAAATGGAATTACCGCGCAGTTGAAAACGGAGAAGAGCTTTCTTTAGGAAAAAGAACTCTTACATTTATGGAAACAAGGATGCTCCATTGGCCCGACAGCATGTTCACTTATCTGAAAGAGGATAAGATTCTCTTTTGCAGTGATGCCTTTGGTCAGCATTATGCAGGGCAGGAGAAATTTGATGATGTTGTCGGTGACGCTATAATGCCTCATGCAAAAAAATATTTTGCAAATATCCTTCTGCTCTTTGCTCCCCTGATTCTCAAATTAGTTGATCAGGTAACAAAAATGGGTCTTGAGTTTAATATGCTGTGTCCAGATCACGGCATTCTTTGGCGTAAAGATCCTGCCAAGATTATAAATGCTTATGTTAAATGGAGTAAACAGGAAGAGACAGAGAAAAAAGCAGTTATTGTTTATGATACAATGTGGCACAGCACGGAAAAAATGGCTGAGGCGATTTTATCAGGGCTTTATGAAGCGGGAGTTAATGGTAAGCCTATGAAACTCCGTGAATGTCACCGCAGCGATATTATGACTGAAATAATGGACGCCAAAGCCGTAATTGTAGGCTCTCCGACAATAAACAACGGCTTATTTCCGACAATCAGCGATTTTCTGACATATATGAAGGGACTCAAGCCTCTGAACAAAATCGGAGGGGCATTCGGTTCTTACGGATGGAGCGGAGAGGCTGCCAAAGTAATCCAGAAAGAGCTTGAAGCAATGAAATTTCAATTGCCTGAACAGGAATTGAGAATTCAGTATGTCCCTGATAAAACAGCAATAGAAGAGTGCATTGAGTTTGGCAAAAAGATCGGAAAAGCGATAAGTAGTTAAAAATCTCCGCCTTTAGGCGGTATGCCGATTTCCGCCTAAAGGTGGAACTACAAACTGACAAACTTACCCTTAAATCTATGAAAAGACCGACTGTTGAATTAAGTGACTGTATATTATGTGAAATTTGCACGGAAGTGTCTCCTTCTGTATTCAGAATGAATGATGCCGGTTACATAGAAGTTGCAGATTTACAATCATATCCTGAAGCAGAGGTAGAAGATGCAATAAAAAATTGTCCCGCGGATTGTATATACTGGGAGGAAGATTAAGTTTTTTTAAAAGAGCTGCCGGGTTTTCAAAACGGTTCGACGGTTCGACGGTTCGACTGAGCTCACCGAAGACTGAGCTCACCGAAGACTGAGCTCACCGAAGTCCCCGCAGCTCTATCATTTTTCCAAAGAGAGCGGTAAAAAATATCTTAAACAATATGAAACCGCACTTGAGCAGATCAGTCGAAGCAGCCTTATGAAAAATTGATAGAATCGTTTATCAATAATTAGGTAGTGGGTCAAATCCGTTGAAAAAAATTGCAGGGGCAAATAATTATTTGCCCCTACGGAAGATTGTCAACGGATTTGACCCACCACCAATAATTATAAAGGGGGATTAATCAGTATGTAGTATATAGGGGGAAGCCACTGTGCTTACCTTTAAAATAAATTCAAGAGGTAAAAAGATGGAGACCATCGCAGATAACGAGTATCTGAAAATTTATGAACGCTTACTTATTTATTATTTACTCCGGCTGGATAAAATCCGCAAACGTATTGATAGATTTCAATATTCTTCTCATCTCTTTGCTGTCTGTGATGACAATCCCAAGATTATTCTGTATGGCAACTGCAATCTGCAACCCGTCAATTGAATCAAGCCCAAGTTCTGATTCACTG
The DNA here is from genome assembly GCA_963806835.1 of uncultured delta proteobacterium. Classification (GTDB taxonomy): domain Bacteria; phylum Desulfobacterota; class Desulfobacteria; order Desulfobacterales; family CAWEAR01; genus CAWEAR01. The sequence goes on along the minus strand of CAWEAR010000035.1, from coordinate 584,487 downwards.
CCGAACAGAGGAGCATCAGCATTTATCTTATCTGTTTTAATATCAAGCTCACACGCTTCAATGATAAGCTGTTTCAGCCTGATTTTTAATTTATTGTCTAAAGAACCCTTCATTATTATCCCCTTATAAAATATCGGGTTATGCTCCGCTAACCCGATCTACATGACTACATTAAATCTTATCGTTAAATTTTTTAATAATTTCTGTAAATTCTTCAGGAAGCCGCGATTTTGCCTCAATAACTGTTTTTTCCGGGATTTTCTTGTAAAACGCCTGAGCAATTCCCCCGGCAATACATGCCATTGTATCTGCATCACCGCCTAATGATACAGCATTTCTGAGAGCATCTTCAAAATTCGCTGATTCTAAAAAAGAAATAATAGACTCAGGGACAGATTCCTGACAGGAGACCTTGAAAGAATATTTCTTCCGTATATCATCTGATTTACGGTTCAGATTATAATTGAACCGTTCTGTAATCTCCTGTTTTATATCCTCTTTACTCCTGCCTGTTCTCGCCATAAAAATAGCGAGTGCGGTTGCCTGCGCTCCTTTAATCCCCTCAGGATGATTGTGAGTAACTTCAGCGTTTTTTTTTGCTTCCTGTAAAACATCATTCACAGAATCAAAGGCAAATCCCACTGGACTGACCCGCATGGCAGAGCCGTTTCCCCAACTGTTGTATGGCGCATTATTTTCAGAAATTAACCAGTTGTAAAAACTCCCTCCGTAACCTGCATTCGGATATTTTCTCCCGAAATATTTAAAAGCAGTTACATAGTCAGCACCCTCCAGAATAGAATATGCTGTTGCTATTGTTAAAACAGTATCATCCGTAAAAAAGGATTTTCTGCTGAAAAACTGGAACTCTTTTGTTTTTATGGAATTCCATTCATAAGCAGAGCCGACAATATCACCGATAACAGCGCCTATCATTTTTACATCCTTATTTAAAGAGACTTACTGTGTTGTCAATAAATTTTTTTTACATTTTTTGTTTTAACCGCAAAGGGCACAAAGTACGCAAAAAACAGCCTGATACCTTTTGCGACTGCCCTTTGCGATTTCTCTGCGCCCTTTGCGGTAAATATGTAAAAAAACTTATTTGACAAACCACTTACATGGTTTTGAAAACGGTTCGACTGAGCGTTCGACTGAGCTCTCACGCCGAAGTCTCACCGAAGTCCCCGCAGCTCTATTCGCTTAATATCTTGAAAATTTTCTCTTTATAATAAAAAACGTAAAGATCAGCATCATCATTCCGAATGAAATCAGCAGGGATGATTCATATAACAGATCGGCAATATTTCCTTTTCTGAGAAAAATATCTAAAAAACCTTCCAGTCCCCATGACAAAGGAGAGAAATTTGCCATCTCCTGCATAAAATTCGGCATGACAAATTTGGGAACCATCACACCGCCCATTGCTCCCAATATAAGATTTAAGACCCCGCCGGTTGTTGCCGCCTGCTCGGTTGTCTTTGAAACAGAAGCAATAAAGAGCGCAAGGGATATGGCGCTGAAACTGACGCTGCCGGAAATCAGTAACAAGCCTGAATATGATGAATCAGCCACAGGCAGCGAATCCCCGCCAAACAGCGGAACAATAAAGACGCCGACCATAATCATTAATCCGAACTGAATCTGATTTACCAGAAAATATGGAAGAATCTTACTGAAAATAATGTATCCTTTTGGTAAATTCATACTTTGAAGCCGTATCAGAGTTCCGTGATTTCGTTCGGTGATAAAAGTATTTGATATTGGAATAACAATAAAATACATAGAAAGTACCAGCCATGCCGGAACGCTCTGCTGAACAGAGCTTGGAACAGTAAATTTTTGCGATCCTTTGTAAACATATTTAGTTTCAATCAAATCAGTCGGCGGTTCAGCAACAAGATTTTTATCTGTTCCCTCATAAGCAAGTAACTCTTTAAAATCACTTAAAAAAATATCTAATTTTACTCTTCCGAGAGCATTTATAATAATATTTCTGACAATCTCGTAAAGCTGGCTGTTGACAGTCGGATTCACCAGCAGAAGAACCGGCTTTTTCTCTGCTTTGACATCATCCTGATTTTTAAAAAAAGAGGAGAAGTTATCCTGTATAATAAAAGAGAATTTATAATCATTTTTATACATCTGACTGATTATCTGATCTGTTTTACTCTCTTTATCAGGAAAATTGATTGAAAAATTATCTATTCCTTTAATTATATCCAAAAATTTTGAAGATATTTCTCCTGAATCCTGATTGATTACCATTACACTGATTCTGACTTTTGAGTGCATTTCAAAGAGATCACGCATTGCCAGAGACATCATCAGTATAAAGACCACAGGCATAATAAAAAGTATAGCCAAAGAATAGAAATCTCTTTTTATGATTAAAAATTCTTTTTTCAGAATATGATAAAAAATTTGCATAATCCGTTATGCTCCTCATAACTTATTTCACATAACAGAAAAGATTTAAAAAAACAATAAAAAACATTATCTTCAATTGATATTTGCCGCATGTTTTTTTTCCTTTTGGTAGTGAGTTAAATCCGTTGATCAGTTATAAAAAATGTTGCAGGAATTTTTATGAAACAGTATATAAAAATATTATGCTGGTATCTAAAAAAAATCTTCAGACGGAATACTTCCGAATTTTCTGAAATTTCGGAAGTATTTTTACCATACATTTAGGATGTAAAAAATGCTCTTTGAAGAGATAAAAGAGAAAATTATCCCTTATTACAATAAAATCATACTCCCTTTCATGATTGTGCTGATCGTTGTCATGTTGTATCTGTCAAGTCTTTATCATTATCTTCTCTTTCACAGTATTGCAGAAATATTCAGCATTATTATTGCCTGTGCAGTATTTATGCTCTCATGGAACTCCAGAGAATATACCCGGAATCATTATCTGGTCTATCTGGGAATTGCATATCTTTTCATCGGTATTATTGATTTATTTCATACACTTTCCTATAAGGGAATGAATATATTCAGAGATTATGATTTTTACGCCAATCAGTTGTGGATTGCTGCAAGGTATATGGAGGCGATTACCCTTCTGCTCTTTTTTATCTTTGCAGGACGTAAAAAAAGAATCTCCTATGAGATTATTTTCCTAATATATGCAATTATTACAGGGCTATCCCTTGCATCCGTATTTTACTGGAAAATATTCCCGATCTGTTTTATTGAAGGAGAAGGGCTTACCCCGTTTAAAAAGATCAGTGAATACATGATCTGTATGATATTATTTGCATCAGGCTTTGCACTATATAAAAGTCGTGAGGAGTTTGATGAACATATCCGCAGGCTGATGGCATGGACTATTATTTTAACTATCTTAGGAGAGCTGGCTTTTACATTTTATATCAGCAACTACGGATTTTCCAATCTGATAGGGCATTATCTGAAGATTGCTTCATTTTATCTTGTCTATAAAGCGATTATTGAAACCGGAATCAGAAATCCGTTTCAGTTGATATTCAAACGATTAAAAGAGAGTGAAGAGAGATATAAAAACCTTTTTAATACAGCATTGGTCGGAATTTTCCGCAGCACACCGGATGGTTTAAAGGTTCTTGCGGCAAATCCTGCTGCTGCCCGGATATTTGCTTATGATTCAGTCGAGGCTGCTATTGCTGAATTTATCCCCCGTGATTGTTATATAAATCCTGAACAGCGTAATAAACTTTTTGAAAAACTGAAAAATGAAGGGCGGATAGACGGGTTTGAAATTCTTGCAAAAGACCGGCACGGGAATCAGAAATGGCTGACGCTGAGTGCTGCGATTTATCAGGAGCAGGGGTATATTGAAGGGGCAATTCTTGACATCACCGAGCAGATTGAAAACAGAAATAAAATCGCTGAAGCTACTGAACGTGATGCTTTGCAGCGCGGAAAAATAGAGATGGCAGGCAGTGTGCTTCATGATATAGGTAATGCTGTAACAGGCATAGGAACCACTGTTGCAAGGCTGATAGGTGAAGATAAATGGAATGAAATCGCCGAACTGACAAAGCTGGAACAGATGACTGAAAAAAAACGGGAAGCATTTGCCGCTGCACTGGGTCCCGGAAAAGAAGAGGCATTGCTCATATTTATCCGTGAATTAAAAAAGAGTATAGACGAACGCAGCAGGCAACTGAACCTTGATTTTCAGACTATGGCAAAGACCATCAGTCATATCAATGAGATTCTTCATCTTCAGAGACGCTACACACGGGACGGGCAGGCAGGAAAACGCTCTCTGGTTGATTTAAGTGAACTGATTGAAGACGCAATTGCAATGAACGCCGGAGGCTTTGAAAAGCGGGGGATTTCTGTTCATCAGAATATACCTGCTGATATTCCTCATATTTCCGGGGATCGCACCAAACTGATCAGGTTTTTTCTGAATCTGTTTAAAAATACATGCGAAGCATTTGATTCCTGTGAAAGAAAAGATGACCGGGTGATAGATATTGCGATTGAATCCTTGAATCAGAGCAGAATCCGTGTTATTATATCAGACAACGCCATTGGTTTTGATTCGGAACAGGGTAAAGAACTTTTTAAGCCGGGATTCAGCACAAAAAGCCGGGATTCAGGAATGGGGTTATCTCAATGCCTCTCTATTATTGAAAGCCATAATGGTCTGATACGGCTTGAAAGCCCCGGCAAGGATCAGGGGGCGAGGGCGGTTATCGAGCTTCCAATCTGAAGAATTGTTTGTTTGTAGTACCGCCTTTAGGCGGAATAGCGTGAACCGCCTAAAGGCGGTACTACAAACTAACCGCCTAAAGGCGGGTATTATAAACTCAAAGACCCGCACGGTTTCAGAAATTTTGCAGGTCTGGCGGAGAATATTTTTCATGAAAAAAATGACTTATGAAGAGCTGAAATCGCAACTCACAGCATTAGAAAAAGAAATTTTAAATCATAAGCAGACCGAAAAACTGCTGCGGGAGCGTCTGAATGAATCACGCCATTACCAGAAAGAGCTTGATGCCCTGTTTTCAGCTTCAAAAGTGATTTTAGAACAACGCGGGTTTGAAGCAACTGCGCGTTCCATATTTGATTCATGCAAAGAACTGATTGGCGCAACTGCCGGTTATGTCGCACTTTTGGATGAAGCAGGAAGTGAAAACAAAGTCCTTTTTCTGGAATCAGGTGGATTGCCATGCACTGTTGATCCGAGTTTACCAATGCCGATACGGGGGCTTAGGGCAGAGGCATATCTTAACAATAAGGTAGTTTTTGACAATGATTTTCATGAAAGCAGGTGGATGGAATTTATGCCGGAAGGGCATGTCCGACTGAATAATGTCATGTTTTCCCCGCTGATTATTGATGGAAAATCTGTAGGACTGATAGGACTGGCAAATAAACCTGAAGGATTCAACGAAAAAGATGCCGTAATTGCTTCTGCCTTTGGACAGCTTGCAGCTATTGCTCTGCTGAACAGTATGACAATGGAATCTCTGAAGAAAAGTGAAGAGCGTTTCCGTATGGTCTCTGAATTAACCAGTGATTATATCTTTAAAATAAAGATTAATGCAGATTCCTCAATGACATTGGATTCTATTTCCGAAGAGTTCACTCATCTTACAGGTTATACATCAGATGAATTAAAATTACCTGATTTATCAGATAAACTGATTTATTCAGATGATCAGAAAGATTTGAAGAATTTTTTCAGGACAATTATCACGGGGCAGTGCAGGGAGATTGAATGTCGGATTATCAGTAAAACAGGGGAAAGGCGATGGCTGAAAATTTTCGGACAGCCGGAATGGTCAGATGAATCACACAAAGAGGTTAATGCTATTGCCGGCGCAGCAAAGGATATTACTGAGCAGATGTATATCCGCCAGAAGATTCAGGATGCGGCTGAACAGGATGCCATACACCGGGGAAAATTAGATATGGCAGCCAGAGTGCTTCATGATATTGGCAATGCCATGACAGGTCTGGGTACAACAGTAACAAAACTGCTTGGGGAAACAAAATGGCATGAAAATATTGAGCTTGCAAAACTGGAACGGATGGTTCAGCAAAAACGGAATCAGATTGCTACAGCACTCGGACACGGCAAAGATGAGGCGCTGATCATATTTGTCAGGGAATTAAAGAACAGTCTGGAAGAGCGCAGAGATCAGTTGGCAATTGATTACCGGTCTATGGCAAAAACTATAAGTCATATCAATGAAATTCTTCATCTTCAGCGGCGTTATGCTGTCGGTTCAAGTCTGAGACTTGAACCGACTTCGGTTGATATAGGAGAACTGATTGAAGATGCTCTGTCAATTAATTACAGCAATCTTGAAGAGCGGTGGATAAAAACTCGGCGGAATATTCCGGCTGAAATTCCCCGTATTTCAGGTGAGAGAACGCAGCTTATACAGGTATTTATCAATCTTATCAAAAATATATGCGAAGCCTTTGATGTAAGCGGAAGATTGAATGAAAGAATATTGGATATTACCGTTGAGTCTTCTCTCCGTTCAGATTATAGAGAGGAAGAAAAGCCACTCATGCAAAAAGAGATGATAAAGGTGATTTTATCGGATAATGCAGCAGGCTTTGAACCTGATCAGACAGAACAGCTTTTTGAACCCGGATTCACTACAAAGAATCACGGTACCGGGATGGGGTTGCATCAGTGCCGGAGAATTATTGAAAATCACAGGGGAAGCATAAATATCAACAGCCCCGGAAAAGAGATGGGAACAAGTGTAGTCATTGAATTGCCTACAGATATTGAAGATAAGTAACCGTAGTTAAAACCCTCAGTTTGCAGTACCGCATTTATGCGGTGCGGCGTGCTCCGATAACCATCTGATTTAACACGAACCGTATAAATGCGGTACTGCAAACTTTTAAAAATTTTCGATCTACTGATATTCATTAATGGAAAAATTTTATGAAACAATTAGCATTCAATACCCGTATTCTTGTCATTGATGATGAAGAGACAATCCGTGACAGTTTCCGGGAGATACTTCTTCCCAGAAAAAGGAGCATTCAGGCACTTGAAGCCGCAAGCGCCGGTCTTTTTGACGATGATGATAACATCATATCCTCATCAATCAGCCGTTCCAGCAGTCTCTTTGATTTTGAACTTGAAGAGACTGCCAACGGGCAGGACGCTCTTGTTCTTGTTCAGAAAGCACTGGCGGAAGATCGTCCGTTTGCCGCTATATTTGTGGATATGAGAATGCCGGGGTGGGACGGGCTTAAAACAGTTCAGCATATCCGTAAATTTGATGAACGGGCTGAGATTATATTTGTTACAGCTTACAGTGATTACAGTATTGATGATGTTGTTGAAAAAGCAGGAAGCAATGTCAGCTATCATTGCAAACCCTTTTCAGTTGAAGAGATTCGTCAGATTGCCACAAAAGCGGTATATGAATGGAATAAGGCACGGAAACCTTGAGCAGTTGATTGAGATTATCGCCCACCTCAGAGCGCAGCGATGGCAGCTTGATCCGCTGCTGAATAATATTCTCCATCAGGTCGCAGGAATGGTGGGGTCATTTTCTGCAATGCTGATCGTGCATTATGGTGAAAATAATTACAGAAAGCTGATCGGAATCGGTAAAATGACAGATGACAAAGTGGCGCAGCAATATATCTCGCTTCTCCCGGAGATGATCGGAAGAGATATTTATCAGACCGATGATTTTGCCTATTTTCAGGTAGAAAAATACGGAATTATGGCGATCTTTGATGTGGGAAAGAAGACGCTCAACAATGAACGTATTTATCTTGTAAGGTTATTTCTGGAGCAGGCTGCACAGGCAATCGCAAATGTAGAGCTTCAGGAGACATTGCTGCGCAAAGAGAAGCTCTCTGCTGTAGGGCAGGCAATCGGTATGATTGCACATGATTTAAGGAGTCCTATCGGCAGTATCACGCAGGGGATTGAACTGACTGAGGAGATGGCAGATCACCGGGAATTTGTCAAAGAGATGCACATGATGATGCTTAATGAGGCAAAAAAAGCTCTGACTATGGTAAATGATATTCTTGACTTTACAAGAAATTCAAATCTTATCAAATCTACAGCGAATGTCAAACCGCTGATTGAATCGGTTCAGAAGGGTACGGAACAACTTTTGAATGATCTCGGTGTTCCCCCTCTGAAAATCGAGATGGACGCCCCTTTTTATTTTCCTGCGGATGAAAGCAAGATGCAGAGAATATTAATGAATTTAATCAAGAATGCGGCTGAAGCTCTTAATCATAACAGAACTGCCGATCCCCGTATCATTCTTTCTGCTCATAAGAGAGAGAGCAACTTTTATTTCCGGGTAAAGGATAATGGTCCGGGAATTCCTCTTCAGATTCGGGAACAGATATTTCTCCCTTTCGTAAGTTACGGCAAACGGAGCGGAACCGGACTTGGCTTGGCAATTGTCAAGCAGTTTGTGGATGCTCATAATGGTAAAATCTCAGTAGAGACATCTTCATCAGACGGGACAACATTCACTATCTGTCTGCCGGAAGAGTAAATAATATTAATTAGGAATGGAGAATTTTTCCGCGCGAAGCGTGGGAACAAGAGAAGAAAATTTTCAATTCCCCATAAGTTCTTTGACAAGACTCAGCATTGCAGGATTAAGCGGCGTCCATTTCGGATGAATTGCCTTTTCTTCATGCCAGACAAAATCAACACTTTCAAATCTTTCAGGGATAATATGAACATTCTCCGCGCCGTATGTTTTTTCAGGATAATATTCTACCCAGAACATACGATGCGGATCAATGCTGAAATCCTTTGTAACACAGGTGGCAATATGCCCTGCACAGCTTTTGACAGACATTTTACAATCAGGAATATCTGAAACAACCACAATAAACGGTCTTAAATGAGCCAGTCCCTGTGTGTATCCTTTTTTAAGATCATAAATTCTGAGTCTGCAACTGCCGCTGCCAAGCCTTAGTTTGCCTCCGAATCCTTCCCACGAATAGATGTCATCGTGAATAAGCATATTTAAGAGACTCCCCCCTGAGCCGGGATATTTTCATGATGTGTTCAGGTAAGAAGACTTCCGAGATTTTTCAAACTTCGGAAGTCTTTACGGTACATTTAAAATTAAAATATATCAGTCATAAATTTTGTCAATAATTTTCTCATAAGAACAGTTTCATTAAAGAGTTCCGAAATTTTCAAAACTTCGTATTTCAGCAGATCGGAAAAGATTGTAGTACCGCCTTCAGGCGGTCCGGCGTGCTGCGATAACAGTCTGATTTCAGACTGACCGCCTAAAGGCGGTACTACGAACTTTTGTCTGATTTCAGACTGACCGCCTAAAGGCGGTACTACGAACTTTTGTCTGATTTCAGACTGACCGCCTAAAGGCGGTACTACGAACTTTTGTCTGATTTCAGACTGACTGCCTAAAGGCGGTACTACGAACTTTTGAACCGCAGATTTTTGAGGCATATTAAGAAGCTAAGTTTCTTTAAGAAACTTAGCTTCTCTTACATCCTGATTCCCATGTTGTTTTTTCCGTGCATCTATGCGTGCTTTTATCTTTGGAAAAAGGTTTATATCAGTATGGGGCAAAAAAAGCGAGGCAATATAATTATCCATATAAGAACGGGTTTCAGAAAGCTCAAAATTGGTCATCCTCCGGGTAACATCAACAACATCTTTACGGATCCGGTTTGTCAGAGAACTCATCTTTGCACCCATAAGAGAGCCGTTTCCGATAAAGATCACTTTTTCCGGCTCTGTTTCAGGCAGCAATCCGACAGTCATTGCTTTTTCCAAATCCACATAACTCCCGAATCCTCCTGCCAGAAAAATCTGTTCAATATCCTGAATTTCAAGCCCCACTTCTTCAAGCAGAGTTATACATCCGCTGTAAATTGCCCCTTTTGCACGGATAAAATTTTCAATATCCGGTTCCGTAAGTACAATATCCCTCTCTACCTGAGTTTCATTTTTCCATGCAAGGACATATTCCCATATCCCGCTTTCGTTTTCACGGATACGCGATTTATTCAGATCGCGGTTGAATTTTCCCATATTGTCAATAACACCAAGCTCAAAGAGAGTTGCAATCATGATAATCAGCCCGGATCCGCAAATCCCTTTGGGTCTGACGTTTCCAATGGTAATATTCATAGGCTCAAGGGTAACAGGGTCTATGGAGAAATCTTCAATCGCCCCTTTTGCAGCGCGGATACCAAAAAGAATTCCGCCCCCTTCAAATGCAGGACCAGCAGAACATGCAGCGCAGGCAAGCCAGTCTTTGTTTCCGATAACAATCTCTGCATTGGTTCCGATGTCCATAAAAAGCGTCAGCTTCTCTGTCCGGTACATACCCGATCCCATAACCCCGGCAACAATATCTCCGCCAACATAACTTGAAATTGCCGGATATACAAGAGCGGTTACATGATCATTCAGTTCAATTCCCAGATCAGCAGCATTAACCGGCGGAAAAAGGGTTGATGCAGGCACATAAGGGCGCGTCGCATATACTTGGGATTTATCTTCAGCAAAAGCTGAGTCATGGTAGTATTGCCTGCCAGAGAAATCGCTGAAACATCATCCGGATCAATAGAAGCCCGCTTAATCATTTTTTTTATCAGGTTGTTAATGTTTTGAACAACAACCTCCTGAAGTTTATCCAGCCCTCCCGGTTTTTCTGCCATCATAATCCGGCTGATAACATCTTCGCCGTAGCTGATTTGTCCGTTAAAATCGCCGAACTGCGCCAAAACTTCACCGCTCTTCAGATCAATAAGCTGACCGTAAACTGTTGTTGTGCCAATATCTATGGCAATGGCATAATTTTTTTCTGTTGTATCCCCGGACTGGAGATTGATAATGTGTGATTTTCTCCCTTTCTGAACCGAACGGGCAATAGTTGCTGTTACTCTGAAATTATCTTTTCTCAGGACATCAGGAATTTTTCGGATAACCGGCAGCCGGACAACAAGGCGATGCTCATCATGATTCAGTTTAAGAAAACTGACCAGACGGCTGACATCCGGCAGGTTATCACTTATTGAAGGCGGGGGAAGCTCCAGATATTTTTTTTCAACCGGAGGAATAAAAAGCCCCTGCTCTTTTAATTCATCAAGGTTCATCTCTGTGATACCGGCATGCCTTCTGGGTGTAGCCTGCATATTCAGCACGCTGGCATCAACCTCTGATTCAATCGGAATGCGTACCGTCAGATCGCTCTTCACTGCTGACAGACATGCCTGACGGTATCCTTTTGCAATATCTTCTTTGGTCAGTCTTTCAGTAATTCCGCCTTCTGCTTCTCCTTTTTCAATAATTACCCGGCATTTACCGCAGACTCCTTCTCCTCCGCAGGAGGCATTGATATGAACTCCGGCTTCCATAGCCGCCCGGATCAGAGTGGTTCCCTCCTGAACAAGTATCTCTTTATTGTGAGGAAAAAATTTGATTTTATACATCATGGTATTCTCGGCTCCTGTCTCTGAAGACCTGATAGCTTTAAAAATATCAGGGATAAAGGTGAGTTGAATAACTTATTTTTTGACTTTGAATATGTAAGATTAAAATACACACGGATATGAAAAAGATCAAGCGTAAAAAGGATTAAGTAACCGTTTCAGGCTTCGGGAAGTCTTTATTGAGGGAATATTTTAAATCATAGTTTGACCCCTGTTTATTTTTTTAGTATATTTAATTGAAGAGTCGGGGAGTTTTTCATGTTTTATTGTCTGAACTTTGATTCCCTTATGATTCTTATAACTGACATGATTAAATCACGGTAATCACAGAAATCATACGGAAATCAGTTCGGACAGGGGTGATCTGAATTTTTGGGGATAAATAATTATTATGTACAAAAAATTAAGCTGTTTTTTTATATTTATATTGATGCTGACCGCCGCAGGCTGCGGAACAGAGGGGAATGGAAATACCCGATATGAAAGTTTTACTGAAGTAAAAAAGATCCTGCTGGAGGAGGTTTATCAGGATCACAGGATCACTTTTTACTGTGCCTGCACATTCAGCAAAAATAAAAAAGTCCGGTGCTTGGCTTCGACTACGCTCAGTCAGCACGGCGAGGGAAACAGGGCGACATCTGTTGAATGGGAACATATTGTCCCCGCGTCTCAGTTTGGAAGAACCTTTTCATCATGGAAAAAATATACCCCTTTTACCTGTGAGATACCTGATTTTATAAGAGATATATTTTCAATCAAATGCAATCCGCTCAGTTCCAGAGAGAACGCACGGCGTGTTTCAGGGGCATATCGTCTGATGGAGTCAGATATGTATAATCTGGTTCCGGCAATCGGATTGATCAATCAGAAGCGATCTAATATCCCTTACGGGATTATTCCGGTGAAAAAAGAGAGTTCGGGAACTGTGATTTTGAAGTGTCAGATAAATATGTTGAGCCTGCTTCAAATATCAGAGGGGATATTGCCCGGACATATTTTTACATGAATGATGCTTACCCGGGAAGAAATATTATTACCTCTCAGGATGAAGAGAAAATGTTCCGCGAGTGGGATAAAGAAGACCCTGTAGATGAATGGGAGTGTGAGCGGTGTAAAAGAATAGAAAACTGTCAGGGGAATCAGAATCTTTTTGTAAAAACACCGTGTCAGAAAAAAAGGTTTCTGTAATAAAACCCTAATAGTTTCAGAAACCCTTAGGGTTTTAAAGTTCTTTGATTCAAAATATAAGTTCTATGTTGCAAAAGTTACAAGGATTGTGATAAATATAATTTTCATAAATTATTGTTCGCGGTAAAGACTTACGGAATTTTGGAAATCCCGCAGGTCTTGGAGAAACTGTAACCTTATCTGTAAAGGCTTTTTATTTATGAGTCAGAATAATAATGATATTTCAGAGGAGAAAGAAAGAATGAATCAGACATTTAAACTTCACATTTACAAAGGGGGAAGACTGGAACCTGAAACAAAGATCACTATCCCCCTTTCAGTGCTTTCGATTGCAGAGAAACTTCTTCCGAAAAAAGTGAAGGAGTCTTTATCAAAAGAGGGAATTGATATAAATGAACTGACCGGATTATTCGGAAAGCAGGGTCCCAAAGGAAAGCTGATAGAAGTGGAAAACCCTGATGAGAAGATTGTTATATTTGTTGAATAAAATCAAATTCATCATATATATGAAGGGATTCAGTTTATCGGAAATTTTAAAGTGATAAAACAAATCAGAGAGGAGCAGATATGTCGGATAATTTTGCAAAGGCACTGTCAAACGGTTTTGCAGGTGTGGAGAGTGTGAGTAAAGAAAAGAGTTTTGCCGAACTTTTTGAATCTTATGATGAGGGAATGAACGAAGATGTCCGGCTTGGAGATAAGATCAAAGGTGAAATTATCTCTGTAGGAACGGATGCTGTTTTTATGAACACAGGAACCAAGATTGACGGAGTTGTTGACAGGCTGGAGCTTCTGGATGAAAACGGGCAGTTGCCTTATCAGAAAGGTGATGTGCTGGAGCTTTATGTTGTTGCTGTGCATGAAAATGAAATCCGCCTTTCCAAAGCAATTTCAGGGGTCGGGGGACTTAATCTTTTAAAAGAGGCTTTTGAAAACAAAATCCCTGTGGAGGGAAAAGTAAAAGAACTGTGCAAAGGGGGTTTTAATGTTGAGATTATTCAGCGGAGAGCCTTCTGCCCTATAAGCCAGATTGATTTGAAATATGTTGAAAATCCTGAAGAATATGTGGGCAAGGATTTCCATTTTCTGATAACAGAGTTTAAAGAGAACGGTAAAAACATTGTTGCTTCAAGGCGGGAACTGCTTAATAAAGAACAGCAGAAGATAAGAAAAGAATTTTTGGAAGAGAATGTAACTGTCGGAGCTTTACTGAAGGGGAAGGTTGTCAATTTAATGCCTTACGGTGCCTTTGTGGAGCTTTTTCCCGGAGTTGAAGGGATGATTCATGTTTCAGAGATGAGCTGGGCAAGAGTTGAGAAGCCCGAGGATATTTTAAAGATAAATGATCCGGTTACAGTCAAAGTACTTAAAATAGAGCCTGACAAGAAATCTTCGGTTAAAATTTCTCTTTCGATTAAAGATGCCACACAGGATCCGTGGGACAGCGTCGGAGAAAAATTTCATGCCAGGCGACAAAGTAAAAGGAAAAGTGAAACAATGTATGCATTTCGGTGTATTTGTTGAACTGGAGCCGGGTATTGAGGGACTGGTGCATATCAGTGAAATGAGTTATAAGAAGCGGATTTTAAAGACTGAAGATGTTGTAAATATCGGTGATATGATTGATGTCATGATCAAAGAGATAGATCATGATAAAAAGAGAATTTCATTAAGCATGAAAGATGCCGAAGGGGATCCGTGGATAAATATTCAGGAAAAATATAAAACAGGTCAGTCTGTTGAGGGGATTGTAGAGAAAAAGGAGAAATTCGGCTATTTTATCACGTTGGAACCGGGTATCACAGGGCTTCTTCCCAAATCAAAAATCAGCAAATCAGCTAATCCGGCTTCTATTGAAAAATTAAAAGAAGGGGATAAAATAACCGTTGCTGTTGAAGAGATCAAAATTCACGACCGTAAAATAAGCCTTACTCCGGGAGACGCAACTGAAGAGGATGACTGGAAGAAGTATTCAAAGGAGAGTAAAAAAGTCTCACTCGGTTCTCTGGGTGAAAAACTTCAGCAGGCTATGAATAATAAGGTAAAATAATTCAGGAGTTTATCATTTCTATAATTATTTTTGATGTATATTCCCCCACATCTGCCAACGCATCTATAGGTATGAATGTCAAAGCATTACCTGAAAAAAGAGCAGTTGCTGAAGCAGGAAATTCGTCATCAGCAATATAAAAAATGTAGCATAAAGCAATTTTGGGCAGCGGATAAAGCAGAAAAGAAAAATCCCCGCTTATGCCGGAAGGAGCTTTTCCGCCCGGAGCTTCTCCATGATATTTGCTGAGTTCTTTCTGATTTCAGGGACATGAGGAATTAAAACCTGTTCGGTGTGAGTAGCAAAGGCTCCGGTGTAAGGCATACTGTCCGGAAAATCTTTAAATGCTTTTAACGGCTCTAATCTGCAAGGTTCCGGTTTAGCATAAAGGGTATAAAGTGAAATCAGTATGCCTACAACACCCTCTTCTTTTTTATCTCCGAGCATGATTCCTTCAGGGGTGATGCGGCATATTTTTCCAAAAGCCTCAAATATAAATATATCCCCTTCTCTTACAGCAGATAAAGCATCTGCTGTTTTATCTGTAATGCCTTGATAAAATTTGTCAAGATTGCTGCGGACAATTTTTGTGTAATTATTATTCATAATGTTAATAAGAAGTTAAAAATCCGCTCAGATTAAACTGAATCGGCAATACTACCCATACAGCAACAGGTTTTCCTTTGTAATAACCGGGTCTGAAGTACCATTGAGTAACTGCTTCAAGAACGCTTTTTTCAAAAACCCCGCCCGGTTTTGACTCTACAATGCTCGGTTTTCTTACATTGCCGTCAGGGGTTACAAGAAATCTTACAACTACATTCCCCTGAATATTCCGGCGTCTTGCGCTGTAAGGATATGAAGGCTCAATCTTTTCTTAATATCTTTGGATCATTATCAGCTTCTCCTGATTCAAATTCAGCAGGAACAGATTCTGCAACCGGCTCTGATTTTACCGGAGCAGAAGCAACCGGCGCAGATATTTGGGTTACAGGTGCAGGGCTTCGTATAACCGGAGCAGGATCAGGCGGAGGAGGAGTTATTGCTATACCTGTTTTCAGCACAGGATTGATCTCAAACTGGGCAGGCGGTATATTTAACTGCATTTGAGTCGGTTTCCAGTTATTTATCTGTTTCTGTTTAACAGAAATTTGAGGAATCTTTTTTAATTTTATCTCTTTTATCTCCGGTTTTTCTTTAGGACGTGGCGGAGGCGGCGGAGGCGGCGGTTCGTATTTTGTCAGAAAAATCGGGTTAAAAGACTCTCTCGCCCCCTGTTCTGTTTTATAACCGGATGTTTGGGGAATTGCCACTAAGATAAAGCCATTAATTAACACCGCCAGCATAATAAAAATTATATGCTCTTTTATGTTTTTACCTGTTATCATGATGGCTTCCTCGCTGCAACACTGATATTTTCAACTCCGGCAAGCCGACATTCATCCAATGCCTGAATCAGAATACCTGTATTGCTCATTTTATCTGCAACAATAATCACAGAACCCCCGGGCGTTTCAATAAGAAACCGTTTCATACGTGAACGGACAGCACGGATGTCTATAGGTTTTCCTTCAATATAAATAAGCCCATCCTGAGTAATTTCCAGCATCAGATGGATTTTCTCTTTTGAAGAGGCACTCTGGGCTGTAGGGCGATTAATTTCAACGCCGCTCTCTTTTACAAAACTGGTTGTTACCAGAAAAAAGATCAGCAGAATAAAGATCATGTCAATCAAAGGTGCCATATTAATCTCCGCCGCCTTTGACCGCCTATTTCTGCTTATACGGATACGGTTCATATATCAACAGTCCTTATTTTCTTTTCTACTTAGTGTCTTTGTGGTAAAAAAACACAAAAACACTAAGTACACTAAGCGGTACCTAATTTCTTATTCCTAATTTCCACCGCTCCATCCGCATCTGAATATTATCTGTGCTTCGTCTGATAATATGCCCCATAACCAGCCCCGGTACAGCGACTATCAGACCGATTTGTGTTGTAATCAGCGCCTCCCTGATACCTGTTGCCAAGGCTCTGGCATTTGCGTTTCCGAAACAGGATATTGCATCAAATGTTGAAATCATTCCCGCAACAGTTCCGAGAAGTCCGAACAGCGGTGCTATTGACGCCAGAACAAAGATAGTCTGAATATGGTGTTCCAACTCATTCTGACGTTTCTGAATAAGAGAATGAAAGAGTCTTTTGTCAATTTCAGGATCGCATGTATGTTGGGCATCAAATTCATTCATGATATTCTGAGTTTCATCTGTACGGGCGATCATCCTTTGCTTCCTCCAGTGATACAGGATGTTGAGTTTCTTAATGATCAGATACCACATCCAGACAGAAATCACTGTTATAGGATACATGATATATCCTCCCTGATTCAGATAATTCTGAATATCTGTAAGGTATTCAAAAAAAAGAGGCATTTTATCAGCTTTTTCACGCAGAGAACGCAAAGAATACGCAAATTCCTCTTTTGCATTCTTTGCGGGAAACAGATGTTGATGAAATTAATTAAATTAGATAGTTATAAAATAAAAAAAGCCGCGCAGGACTCCCCCAACCTTTCGATGGTTGAAAAGCCTTCGTGGCTATTATTGAATATTACCTTATCATTTTTGAAAAAATATTTCAACAAAAAAAGACTTCCGAAATATTGGAAGTCTTTTTTTTAATTTTAGGCTCTTCAATTTTTTTTGTGGATTGCATTTTTACCGTATGGGCAAAATTTCATGCGGCTGCCCTTCGGAAAAGGGATAAGCACAGAGGGGACTTAACCCCTGCAATTCTACATTCAGCATATCAAAAAAGTTTGTAGTACCGCCTTTAGGCGGTTCGGAGTGCCGAAAAAGTTTGTAGTACCGCCTTTAGGCGGTTCGGCGTGCCAAAAAAGTTCGTAGTACCGCCTTTAGGCGGTTCGGAGTGCTGTGATAACAGTCTGATTTCACACTGACCGCCTAAAGGCGGTACTACAAACTTTTACAAATTTCCGATCTGCTGACATTCAGCAGATCGGAAATACTCAGCGATCCTGAGTGCAAAAATGAGCGAATTTGCACTTCTGCCGAATCTTTTCGATCTGTTGATATATTTTTTAAACAAGGCTTGATTTCAAAAAAAGATAGCACTATAGTGCTATCAGTAGATAGAAAAAATGAGCATTTTATGCCCGGAGTTGAAACTCCGGGCTATTTTTAACAGTTCATGACGGGACATTCCTGTAAGGACTTTTGAAAATAGCCCGGCAATTCATTGCCGAGTTATGATTTTAAAAATACATTATTCTGAGGTGTTAAAAAAATGGCTAAAAAATGGGTATATCTTTTCAATGAGATTGATGAAGTAGAAAAATATGTCGGCGGAAAATGGGATAACGTCCGCGGTCTTCTCGGAGGAAAAGGCGCAAACTTGGCAGAGATGCACCGTATCGGGGTTCCTGTTCCTCCCGGTTTTATTGTTACCACTGAAGCATGTAACGCATATATAGAATCCGGCGAGGCAATGCCTGAAGGTATGTGGGAACAGGAGAAAGAAGCATTAAAAGCAATTGAAATAAAAACCGGAAAAAAATTCGGCTCAATCGGAAATCCTTTACTGGTTTCATGCCGATCCGGGGCAAAATTTTCAATGCCGGGTATGATGGATACGGTTCTGAATATCGGTCTGAATGATGATACTGCCAAAGGAATGGTTGAACTGACCGGAGATGAACGGTTTGTTTATGATGCTTACCGCCGACTGATACAGATGTTCGGCAGCGTTGTTATGGGTATTTCAGATGAACCTTTTGAAGAGATTATAACCGAAGCGAGGAAAAAAGCAGGAGTTGAGAATGATTCTGAATTAAAAGCAGAGGATTGGAAAAAGATCACTGAAAAATTCAAAGCAATATTCAGATACCAGTCTCACCGGGAATTTCCCGCGGATCCTTATGAGCAGTTGAATCTATCAACTGAGGCTGTATTTAAAAGCTGGAACGGTAAGAGAGCCATTGATTACAGGAACGCCGCCAATATTCCCCATAACCTGGGAACGGCAGTCAATATTGTTACCATGGTTTTCGGCAATATGGGGAATGACAGTGCCACAGGCGTGGCAATGACGCGCAACGGCTCTACCGGAGAGAAATATATTGAAGGGGATTATCTGATCAATGCACAGGGCGAGGATGTTGTCGCGGGAATCCGTATGACTAAAGAGATTTCACAGTTAAAAGAAGAGATGCCTTCGGCTTATGCGGAATTTGAAGAGATTGCCCAGCGTCTGGAAAAGCATTACCGTGAAATGCAGGATGTGGAGTTTACCATAGAAAAAGGTAAGTTATGGATGCTTCAGACCCGTGACGGAAAAAGAACAGCTCAGGCTTCTGTGCGCATTGCCGTGGATATGGCGGAAGAGGGACTGATTACCCGTGAAGAGGCTGTACTGCGTGTTACTCCGGCTCAGGTTGACTTTTTTCTCCATCCTCAGTTTGATTCAAAAGCTATTGAAGAGGCAAAAGAGACAGGTAGTATTTTGGCGACAGGTCTGAATGTTTCACCCGGCGCTGCTGTCGGTAAGGTGGCGTTGGATGCGGATCTGGCAGAGGCATGGGGTAAAAAAGGGAGACAGGTCATCATGGTCCGCCCTGAAACCAAGCCGGATGATGTTCATGGAATGCTGGCGGCGCAGGGGATTCTTACAAGCAGGGGCGGGAGAACAAGTCATGCGGCTCTGGTTGCCCGTCAGTTTGGAAAACCTGCTGTAGTCGGGGTATCAGAGCTTAAAATTGATATGGTGAACCGTCAGGTCAGCGTTAATGACAAAGTTGTCAAAGAGGGTGACTGGATTTCGGTTGATGGAACCGAAGGTATTGTTTATATAGGAAAACTTGCTACAAAATCCCCTGACATCAAGGACCAGTGGCTGATGGAAATTCTCTCATGGGCAGATGGATTCCGGCGTCTTGGTGTATGGGCAAATGCGGATTATCCCCGCGATGCACAGCGGGGACGCGACTACGGAGCAGAGGGGATCGGTCTGTGCCGGACAGAGCATATGTTTATGGAGACAGAGCGACTGCCGTTTGTCCAGAAGATGATTATGACAGATATTCCTCTTGAAAGACGCGAAGCATTGTCGGCACTCCTTCCTTTCCAGCGTGAAGATTTTATCGGACTCTTCAGAGTCATGACCGGACTTCCTGTAATTATCCGTCTTATTGATCCGCCTTTGCATGAATTTTTGCCTGATCATATTGAGCTTCTGCGGACATTATCTGATCTGAAGATTCGGCTTCAACATGCCGGAACTCTGAATGATATTGATGATCTTATCAGACAGGTCAAAGAGAAAGAGCAGATTCTCAAAAGAGTGGAAAGCCTTCGGGAGACCAACCCGATGCTCGGTCTCAGAGGTGTGCGTCTTGGGATTCATATTCCTGAACTGACAACCATGCAGGTCAGAGCCATTTTTGAGGCAGCGTGTATTGTCAGCAAAGAAGAGGTAAAGGTTTTTCCTGAAATAATGATTCCGTTGACCAGCCATGTGAATGAACTGAAGTTCCAGCGTAAGGTGCTTGAAGCAGAGGCAAAAAAAGTTATGCAGGAGCAGGGGATTGAAGTGGATTATAAGTTCGGCACGATGATCGAAATTCCCAGAGCCGCTTTGACAGCGGATCAGATTGCCGGATATGCGCAGTTTTTCTCTTTTGGAACTAATGACTTGACTCAGACCACTTACGGGATTTCCAGAGATGATGCTGAAGCTGTATTTCTGGTTGAATATATGGAATCAGGGATTCTTCCTGATAATCCTTTTGCCACAATTGATAAAGACGGCGTGGGTGAACTGATGAAGATGGCTGTTACAAAAGGAAGAGGGGTTAATCCTGAACTGGAATGCGGTATCTGCGGGGAGCATGGGGGCGAGCCTCAGTCTATTGCTCTGTGTCATGAGCTTGGACTGAATTATGTTTCATGTTCGCCGTTCCGTGTGCCGATTGCGCGTTTGGCGGCGGCTCATGCGGCTTTGCGGGAAAAAATGGGAAAGCTGTAGTTAAAAAAATCTGATGGTTTTGGAACCCCTTAGGGTTACACAGTTAATTTAATAATGTAGGATCAATAGTTCCAAAGATTTGAGTTGGAACAAGACCGATAACTTCTGCATTTTACAGGCATGACTTCCGAAGTTTCAGGAATTTCGGAAGTCTTTATTTTCATGGCACCATTGGTAAGCATAATTATCCCTACATACAACCGGGGCTGGATTTTGAAAGAGGCGATTGATTCTGTTCTGTCGCAGAAATTTCAGGATTTTGAACTGATTGTTGTAGATGACGGTTCTACTGATAATACCGGAGATATTCTCAGGGAATATCAGAAAGATATCATTGTCATCCGACAGAAAAACAGCGGAGTCAGCGCAGCCCGAAATAAGGGGATTTACAGGGCATCCGGTTCACTGGTCGCTTTTCTTGATTCAGACGATCTCTGGCTTCCTGAAAAGCTCTCTGTTCAGGTTGCTTTCTTCAACGCCAACCCGGATGCAGTAATCTGTCAGACTGAGGAAATCTGGATAAGAAACGGGGTAAGAGTGAACCCGAAAAAACGTCATAAAAAACCTTCGGGAATGATTTTTGAACAGTCTCTGATTCTCTGCCTTGTAAGCCCTTCAGCAGTAATGATTCGGCGAAGCCTCTTTGATATAGTCGGCTTATTTGATGAATCTCTTCCGGCATGTGAAGATTATGATCTGTGGCTGAGAATCAGTTATAAGTATCCGGTATATCTGATTGATACCCCTCTGATCATCAAGCGAGGGGGGCATGAGGATCAGCTTTCCCGAAATCCGGGACTGGACTGCTATCGGATACTATCTTTAAAAAAAATGATTGAAAGCAGTCTGCTTTCAACAGAACAGAATAAGGCGGCTGTGAAAATCCTGAAAGAAAAATGCCTGATTTATGCCGGAGGATGTCTTAAACGGGGACGTGAGGAAGAGGCTCTTTATTATATGGAGCTTGCTGAAAAAAAAGAAGCTGAGTTTCTGTAAGAAACTCAGCTTCTATATTGGCAATTATAAAAAAATTATATATAAAAAAGATGAATTAGCTTCTTTTGAACTTCCGTCTCAAGCCTGCGATCCCTACCAGACCTGAAGTAAGAAGAAGCATGGTTGCAGGTTCAGGGGTTCCGGTTCCGCTGCTCTGCTGTTTAGCCAGTGTAATACCTTTACCCATCAGATTGTCATTACCACATGCCATAGTAAAATGGGCGGTAAAGTCTGTCTCACCTTCAAGAAAGGAGAGATCAAGTCCGCTGACAACATTATGACTTCCTCCCAAGAAGCCTGCCTGAGCATCACTCAGTCCAGTCAAATATGTAAAATTACCTGTTTTTAAAAGCTCTCCGCCGGAAACATATTTCCACGGATTTGATTCCTGATTGATGCTATAATAAATACTGGTTGTTGATACACCTTCTTCCAGTTTGTACACATTATAACTGCCGGTTGCAAAGTCCAAATCAAATACATAGTCATAACCGAAGGTTTTATTGACTATCGTTTTATTGTTATATCCGGTTCCGTCATTTGCGGGTCCGTATATTGCATTGCCGTCTATATCAATAAAAAGGTCGCCTGATGTTACTCCGCCGACACCGTTTTTAAAGTCATAGCCGCCGATCATGCTAAGAATATCGCCTTCCAGCAAAAATGCTTCAAGGTCCCATACCTGTGTTGTAACTGTTCCCGGCTCAGTCTCATTATCCTCATAATTTCCATGCCAAGTGGCAGTATTATAGACTAAATCAGAAACAGTGATATTACTTGCAAAAGCAAGTCCGGATCCCAGCAATGCTATTAAGCATGTAGCCGCTAACATTTTAAATAAATTTCTCATTTTCATTTCTCCTTGTTTTAAACAAATAGTTAAAAAATTGATAAAAAAGTCAAACCCTCTGTCTTAGCCCTTTCCCTCCTTTTTAAATTAATTTTCTTATATTGCCAATTCAATCCGCCTGAAGGCGGAATTACACACTTTTTTTACCTGCAAACAAAAAATGCCTCCGGGCTTTTTCCGAAGGCATTATATACATGCTCAACGGTTGGTAACCCGGCGATCATAGCTTTTTAGCATTAGACCCGTAGCTTTGCGTCACAACCTTTCGGAAGTTTTGCCTTTTACTCCGTTTTTACAGATTTTGATAAATCACAAATAATATTGAATCAAAATTTAGGTGTACCTTCTCACAGTTTTATATCTTTGTCAAGTCTTTTTTTATTTTATTTTATTTTTATCTTTAACTTTGTGTTTTTTTACCACTAAGACACAAAGACTCTAAGACTCTAAGGGTTTTTCCAGCGACTGCCGGATAGTCTCAGCCATTTTATTTCTTGAAACAGGCTTCATCAGCAGCATGCTTATACCGGATTCTTTCATCTTCTCTTCTGTAATAAGCTCACTGTATCCGGTGCATAGAATAACCGGAATATCATCCCGGATTCTCCTGAGAGCTTTTGCCAGTTCCAGCCCTGTCATCTTAGGCATGGTCATATCAGTAATAACAAGATCAAAATCTTCAGATTTTTCATAAAAAATATCAAGGGCATCCAGGCTGGCGTATCGGGCTGTTACATTATAGCCGAGCTTTTGCAGCATCTGCTGCATCATATCTGTTATCACCTCTTCATCATCCACCAGCAGAATATGCTCAATCCCTCTGTGAGGAGATAAAGAATTCTCTGTTATCAAATTACTTTCATAAGATTTCAGCAGGGGAAGAAAAATTTCAAATGTTGCGCCGCTGTCCGGTTCACTCTGAAATCTGATCTCTCCTTTATATTCCCTGACAATCCCGTATATAACAGAAAGCCCAAGCCCTGAGCCTTCTCCTACACCTTTGGTTGTAAAATAAGGCGAAAATATTTTCTCCTTAACTTTGTCATTCATTCCGATTCCTGTGTCGCTGACTGTAATCTTCAGATAATCCCCGTGTCTGATTCCGATATAAGCATCTGAGTATTCAGGACTGATATTTATTTCATCCAGACTTATTTTCAGCACGCCCCTTTTTCCCGCATAGCATAATAGGCATTTGTGCACAGATTCATGATAATCTGATGAATCTGTGTGGTATCTGCCATCACCAATCCACATTCCTCTTTAATTGCGGTTTGAATCTCAATATTTGACGGAAGCGATGCTCTTATAAATTTCAGGGCGTCTTTGATAATCGGCTGAATTCTGACAGGACTGAGTTTAAATTCTCTTTTACGGCTGAATGTAAGAATCTGCTGAATCAGGTCTTTTGCCCGTTCTGCTCCTTTGAGAATCTCTTTGATAAAATTTCTGACAGGATTTTCTTCAGGGAGATCATCCATTGCCATTTCAGCATATCCGACTATCGGATAAAGAATATTATTGAAGTCATGGGCAATCCCCCCGGCTAAAATCCCGATAGCCTCCATTTTCTGAGACTGCCGTAACTGCTCTTCAATCTGTCTGCTTTTGGAAATATCACGGAAAACAAGGACAATCCCTCTGATCTTTCCTTTATCATCCTGAATCGGAGCGGCATTATCATCTATGGGGATTTCTGTTTTATCTTTTTTTATCAGAAGCGTATGATTTGCCAGACCTGCTGTTTTGCCGGTTTGAATCACTTTTTCCAAAGGAGATTGAACAGGCTCCCGTGTATTTTCATTGATAATACAGAAGATTTCTTTTAAATCATGCCCGACTGCTTCATTCTGTTTCCAGCCTGTCAGCTCCTCTGCAACAGGATTCATAAATTTTATGAATCCTTTTTCATCAGTTGCAATCACGGCATCACCGATACTCCTGATGGTTGTATTCAGCCATTCTTCATTCTCTTTTAATTGGGCTTCCAGCTTGTGTTTATGAATCGCCATCTCAATGGTGGCATAGAGTTCTCTCTCGTGGATCGGTTTTACCAGATACCCGTAAGGTTCTGTAATCTTTGCTCTCTGTAGCAGCCCATCATCTGAATATGCTGTAAGATAGACTATAGGAATAGTCATATCTTCTGAAATCTGAACAGCGGCGTCTATGCCGTTTAGGTTTCCTCTCAGGTGAATATCCATCAGAATCAGATTCGGAGAAACCGCTTTTGCCTTTTTTACCGCATCCTCTCCGCTTTGTACCGTACCCGCAACATCATATCCGAGTTTTGTCAGAATGGTTGCAAGACTGCCTGCAATAATAGCATCATCTTCAACAATCAGAATTTTTTCTCCGCTCATGGTTTCTCCTTAAAGGTTTTAGGTTCTAAGTTTTAGGTTTTAAGCTGATTTGGTTTTGGTCTTGTTCCCACGCTTTGCGTGGGAACAAGAGTTTGTAGTACCGCCTTTAGGCGGTTCTTCACGCTCCACCGCCTAAAGGCGGTACTACGAACTTTACACCTGCCGAATCCGCAAGAGTTTGTAGTACCGCCTTTAGGCGGTTCTTCACGCTCCACCGCCTAAAGGCGGTACTACGAACTTTACACCTGCCGAATCCGCAAGAGTTTGTAGTACCGCCTTTAGGCGGTTCTTCACGCTCCACCGCCTAAAGGCGGTACTACGAACTTTACACCTGCCGAATCCGCCTAAAGGCGGTACTACGAACTTTACACCTGACACTTAACACTCCTCTGAAAACATTATTGTAATTTTTGTACCGTTAAGGATATTCACGTCCATTTTTCCATTTAACTGGTACGTTGCCCATATTCTTACTAACTTTAATCCCAAAGATTCAGCGGTATTCAGATCAATATAAGGAGGTATTCCTATTCCGTTATCGCTCACTGTCAGGATATATTTGCCTGATTCTGATACAAAAGAAACCGTGATTCCGCAATTATCATCAGGAGTTTCAAACTCATCAGGAAAAGCATATTTAATAGCATTGGTTATCAGTTCATTGACAATCAGTCCGCAGGGTATTG
Organism: uncultured delta proteobacterium; assembly: GCA_963806835.1. Taxonomy (GTDB): domain Bacteria; phylum Desulfobacterota; class Desulfobacteria; order Desulfobacterales; family CAWEAR01; genus CAWEAR01. Next base: position 558,879 of record CAWEAR010000035.1, on the reverse strand, counting down.
CTGTATCAATTTTAAGATGAATATCAGTTACATCAACATGAAGTGAAATTGCTCTGCTGCTCATAAGTGAATGAAACTGGGCATACGCCAACTCTTCAATATAAACTCTGAAATCAATCATGGCAATATTATCTGACTGATACAGCTTTTCATGAACCAGAGACATTGCCGTGATTCTTCCCTGAATATCTTTTATTATTTTAAGAATCTCAGGGTTAGTAATTCTCTCAGCCTGCATATCCATTAGATAGATAAGCACCTGCATGTTGTTTTTGACCCGGTGATGAATCTCCCTAAGCAAGACCACTTTCTCTTCAACAGCACCTTTCAGTTGTTCTTCAGCCTGCTTTTGACGGGTAATATCAATGTATGAAATCAGGACTCTTGAAAGAGTCTTTTCATAACCGGGAACCACAGATAATTTTAAAGAAGATATTTTACACTTTCCATTGGAAAGTGTAAAAGGAATTTCACTTTCAAACCGTATATTGCCGTTTGACAGGGATAGCACCTCTTCTTTAAATACCTCCCATGACTCCTGATTAAAGCAGTACGGCAGCGTATATGGAATCTCTTCTTTACCTGATATTTCAAAAAAGCTGAGATTCTCCATATTCACATCTAATATTCTGATCAAACCTGCGCATTTTTTTACTGCTTCAGGATAATCATCAAGATATGCCCGGAAATCCTGAACCCCGGATGCTCTCATGGTATCAAGATATTTTTTTAACTCAGAAAAATCCTCTTCCCAGAGAAGAATCGGGGAATGCTCAAACAGAGTACGATACCGCTTTTCACTCTCCCGCAGAGCGGTTTCTGCTTTTCTCCGCTCTGTTACATCCTGCCCTGAACTGAGAATGCCTGTTATCTTTCCGGTTTTATGATCTTTAATAAAAGAATTACGCCAACTGATTATACGCTGCTCACCGTTTTTGCAGCATACCGGATTATCGTAATTTTGTTCAAAAACATCTTTAATATCAGATATTTTTTCTTGAATTAAAGTTATAAATCCGCTTCTCATATATTCCCGTATATTTTCCGGGAGAAAATGATCAAACCAGTTTTTACCTATAATTTCATCTGCTTTACAGCCTAATATTTCCACTCCGCGCTGATTTATCTGCACAACACGCTGATCCGCACCTAAAACAAGGAGTATGACATTGGCAATATCAAAATATTGCTGTGCCTTATCTTTTTCAAGTTGTAATGCTTCCTCTGCCTGTTTTCGCTCAGTAATATTTCTTCCGATAACAATTGCAATTCTTTTTCCTTTATAATCAAAAGCATGAGAATTTACTTCCAAAGGAATCAGGGCTCCGGTTTTGGAAAGAATACACATCTCAAAGATGTGATGTTTCTCTTTTACCATACTTTGACGGACAGCATTATGATTATATTTAAAATCAGGGGAGCGAATATTCAGAGGATTTATACAGAGGAGTTCTTCTTTTGAATATTCAAGCCATTTTAACGCTGTTTCATTGGCATCAATAAATTTTCCGGGGATTCCGGTATCAGGATCAATATTATGCAGGAATATGGCATCTTTTGACATATTGAAAAGCGTCCGGTATTTTTCTTCACTGTCGCGCAGAGCATCTTCTGTCTGTTTCTGTTCCTGTATTTCTTTTTCCAGATTCTCATTCAGTATGACCAATTCCAATGTGCGTTGCCGGACAGCCTTCTGTAATACTCTGTTAAACCATATTAAAATAATGACCACCATGCCTGCCAGCAAAAGAACAGATGCTAAAATGCCGCTTATCCAATAGAACAGGCAATGAGTCGGTTCAGTTTCCGGGTGGTGTCCGGGATTTATATGACCGGTTTCAACAAGATCAGGCGGAATCGTTTCCCGCATTTTCTCCTCTGCCGTACATATATTAAAAAAAAGAAACAGATATGCACAAATCAGAATAATTAGTCTGAGGTATGGCTGATAAATTATCCGCATGAATTAAATAACTTATATTATTAAAGACTTCCAAAGACTTCAAAACTTCGGAAATCTGATGGATTTATAACAAAATGAGGAGTCGGGATGTTTTTCCGCAAATGCCATTAAGTTAAGACCAAACCTAACCCCCCGACCCCTTCCCTGAAGGGAAGGGGAGATATATCCCGATCCGCTCCCCCCTTCCCTTCAGGGAAGGGGGCAGGGGGGTTAGGTTTAAAAAAGACTGCGTAAGGTGAGTTACATAAATCATAAGGAAATCAAAGTTCAGACAATGAAACAATAAAAAAAACTTCCCGACTCCTCAATAAAATATCTTATGAATCTGATTCATGCAAGATTAAAAAAACCATGATGGTTTCCGAAACCATCATGGTTTGGTAGTCGTTCAATATTGACTGATTTTTTAAATTATTAAAACAATAATTTATTTAAAATCATGCTGATTATTGTAAAGATGTATCTTTTAAATATCTGTATTTATTTGATATATAAAATTTTACTCATTATAAATAATATTTAATAATTTAAGATGGTTAATTTGATAAAGTTTTTATAACACCACTACCCATTTATCAAGAATCTTTTTTATCAGCCGGATTATCTCCTGATATAAAAATAAGAAGCCAAGTTTTTTCAAAAACTTGGCTTCTTGTCAACTAGTCTCTTTTTAACGCTTAACTATTTCCCCCATTCCCGCTTTCTCAGTTCCACCCGGCGGATTTTACCGCTTATTGTCTTTGGAAGATTCTCTGTAAACTCTATTTTTCTCGGATATTTGTACGGCGCGGTCACCTTTTTCACATGCTCCTGAAGCTCCTTTGCCAGAGCATCACTTCCTGTGTATCCCGGTGCAAGAACAACAAATGCTTTGACAACTTCTCCCCGTGTCTCATCAGGGCTTGAAACAACTGCGGATTCAGCCACGGCAGGATGTTCAATCAGCGCACTCTCCACCTCAAAAGGACCTATTCTGTATCCTGAAGTAAGAATAACATCATCTGCTCTTCCGACAAACCAGAAATAGCCGTCTTCATCTATGTATGCTCTGTCTCCGGTCAGATACCAGTCCCCGCGATAGACAGATTCAGTTCTGTCCGGCTCTTTCCAGTATTCTTTAAATAATCCCACAGGTCGGTTCGGCTTGACGCGGATTGCTATATCCCCCTCTGTATTGGGATGAACAATATTCCCGTTTTCATCAATCACGTGAAGATCAAAGCCCGGAGCAGGTTTTCCCATGGATCCGAAACGTGGTTCAAGACAGGGAAAACTTCCGCACAGCAGAACAGTCTCTGTCTGTCCGTAACCGTCCCTGATAATACAGCCGGTGCCTTTTTTCCAGACTTCTATAACTTCAGGATTCAGAGGCTCACCCGCGCTTACGCAATGTCGGAGATGAGGGAATTTATATTTTTTTAAATCCTGTAAAACTAACATTCTGTATATAGTCGGCGCACCGCACATTGTTGTAACAGGATATTTTGACAACAATTCAAGGGTTTTTTTCGGATCAAACCGTTCCGCATTATGAATAAACTGAGCTGCTCCGCAGTTCCACGGACCGAAATAACTGCTCCATGCTGCCTTTGCCCATCCTGTGTCGCTGATATTCCAGTGAAGGTCTTCGGGCTTGAGATCAAGCCAGAATTTCCCTGTAACCTGATGCCCGATAGGATAAGAGGCATGAGTATGAAGCGTCATCTTCGGAAGTCCCACAGTACCGGAAGTAAAATAAACCAGACAGTCATCACTGCTTCTGGTTTTGGCAGTCTCAAATTTATCAGATGCTTTGGCAACTTCATCTGTATAAAAAAGCCATCCTTCTTTCGGCTGTGTAATAATAATTTCAGTTTTAACTGTAGGACATTTATCTTTTACCTGATCAAATTTTTCAGCAATCATACTGTTGGTAATAATACAGACAGCCTGAGATGTTGTAACACGGTATTCAATATCTTTAGGAGTGAGCTGGGTAGTACCCGGTGCAATCAGTACCCCCATTCGTATGCACGTGGTAAATATCTCCCACCATTCGATATTTCTCGGCAGGATAACCATTGCCACATCCCCTTTTTTCACGCCGCGGGACGCTAAAAAATTGGCAAGTCTTTTGGATGCTTTACTAAATTCAAGGAATGTTCTTTTGATCTCTGTGCCTGCATCATCCAGCCACCACATAGCGAGTTTATCAGGGTTTTCCGCCCATTTGTCAATCACATCCCCGGCAAAATTAAAATATTCAGGGACTTCCCATTTAAATTCTTTATAAGTTTTATCATAATCTGTCATGTTATGGGTTTGAGTCATATATTTTTTTCTCCGATAATATTTGATAATTTTTTTTTTGATAATATTATTGAATAATAAAACGATTTTTACAAAAAAGTCAACAAACGTTTTTATTGGGAAAAGACTTCCGAAGTTTATCAGGCTAATGAAAGAATAAGAGGCTAAGTTTTTTTTACAGACGCAAGAATATTATGAGCATATTCAGATAATTTAAACTGCTGAATGATAAATCTTTAAAATTTACGGGGCTGCGACCCGTCTCTGCGCTGAAATAACTCCGGGATAGATTCATGAAATATTACCGGAATACTTGTCGGGGTTCATTTCATTCACCCCGACCTATGGGGATAGATTCATGAAATATTACCGGAATACTGCTTATCCGAAAAATTTTTTTCCGGGGACAAAAAAATATTTGACAGATTATTGTTATTATCTGATAAGATAGAATACATAACAAAAGGAGATTTTAATATGAAAAAATTATCGTTGGCTTTTCTCTTGTCTGTGATGTGTCCGTTAATGACTCATGCAGATACAGCATTGACTGAGGGGAATACACAATTTGCTCTTGAACTTTACAGCAAACTGAAAGAAACCAGGGGAAACCTGTTTTTCTCTCCCTACAGTATTTCAGCGGCGATTGCTATGACTTATGCAGGAGCAAAAGGGAATACAGAAAAACAGATGGCGGAAACTCTTCATTTTACATTAAAAAAAGGAGAACTTCACGCCTCATTTTCCGAGCTTCAGCGCAGACTGAACGAGGGCGGGAAAAAAGGTAGTTATGAACTCAGTATTGCCAATGCGTTATGGCGGCAGAAAGGTTATGCTTTTCTCAAAGAGTTCAATGATTTGCTTGAAAAAAACTATGTTGCCGGGTTGGATGAAGTTGATTTTAAAAAAGCAACAGAAACAGCACGCCGGACTATCAATCAGTGGGTAGAAAATCAGACCCATGATAAAATCAGAGAACTGATTAAACCCGGTATTCTGAATGATATGACCCGGATGGTTCTCACCAATGCCATTTATTTCAAAGGATTATGGGAGAGTCAGTTTAAAAAAGAGAGAACAAAACCGCTTCCTTTTACATTACTGAACAATGAAAAAACTGAAGTGCCGATGATGTATCAGAGTAAAAAATTCAGATATGCCGAGCATGATGATATTCAGATTCTTGAATTGCCGTACAAAGGGAATGATATATCAATGTTTATTTTCCTGCCTTTAAAGACTGACGGTCTGAAAAATCTTGAAGCGTCACTTACCGCTGAAAGATTGAAAGAATGGTGTCAACCATATAATATGGATGAAACAGAAGTTACAGTATATCTGCCAAAATTCAAGTTGACATCAGAATTCAATCTGGGAGAATATCTCAAGTTTATGGGAATGACAGATGCTTTTAGTACAGGAGCAGATTTTTCAGGAATGACAGGAAGCAAAGACCTCTTTATTTCAGAAGTGATTCATAAAGCATTTGTGGATGTCAATGAAGAGGGAACAGAGGCTGCTGCAGCAACTGCTGTAATATTGACAAGGAGCATGGCTATGGCACCGCAGTCTTTCCGAGCGGATCATCCGTTTATCTTTATGATTAGTGATAATGCTTCAGGAAGCATTCTTTTTCTCGGCAGAGTTATGAATCCGAATGAATAACACAAGTTGCCACCTATGCTCCCGCCGGACTTCGGCGTGAGACTTCGGCGTGAGCTCAGCCGAACTCAGCCGAACGTTCAGCCGAACGCCGAAGTCCGGCGGCTGGTTCGGATTTGCCAATCTTCCTCCGAGCCGACAGATGCTATTGTGTTTTTCAATACTGTGTACTAAATAAAATTTTATTGTAACACTGACATACTCAAAAAAGCACCGGATATTATCACCGGTGATAATATAAAAAATTTTTTTAATTACTACGGTATCTTTAGTACATGCAATTGAAAAACGCAATAGCTTCTTAAATGACAATAAGAAAGGATTTTTATCGTTATGAGTATTAACATTGTTGAAAAAATTGATGATTTTATTAAGGTAAATCATGTTCTTGTCAGCGTGTCGGATAAAGGCGGACTTGACGGCTTTATTCCTAAGTTGGTTGAGATAAATCCTGAAATAAAAATTTTCTCAACCGGAGGAACACACGGCAAGGTTAAAGAAATTCTCGGCTCAGGAGCAGATTCTCATCTGACGCAGGTATCAGATTATACAGGACAGCCTGAGACCCAGGGCGGTCTTGTCAAGACATTGGATTTTAAAATATATCTCGGTCTTCTGACTGAGACATATAATAAAGCTCATCAGGGAGATTTAAAACGTACTGACGCTGTTCCGATTGATATGGTTGTGGTCAATCTGTATCCTTTTAAAGAGACGATTTCAAAGTCCGGGGTAACGCCGGAACAGGCAAGAGGAAATATTGATATTGGTGGTCCCTGTATGATCAGAGCCTCTGCGAAAAATTTTCTCAGAGTTGCTTCTGTAGTTGATCCGGCTGATTATAAGATGATTCTTTCGGAAATGAAGGCAAATAAAGGTATGATCTCCCTTGAACTCCGTTACCGCCTTGCACAGAAGGCGTTTGATCATACTGCTGCTTATGATCGGGCAATCGCTGATTATCTGCGGAATCGTTCTTTTGCCGAAGTAAAATCCTGTTATAATAAGTAGATCGAAAAAGTTCATAGTACCGCCTTCATGCGGTCAGGTGTGCTGCAATAACTATCTGATTTCATACGAACCCAGCCTAAAGGCGGTACTACAGACTTTTACAAATTTCCGATCTGCCGGTAATAATACCAAGTCGCTTATGAAACTACAAGATGCCCGACTATTCCGAAGACCTACGGGGTTTCCAAAACCCCGTAGGTCTTTGAATATTTCAATTGCGATTTGGTATAAGTTAATATATCGATTCTACGGAGCTTATTCCGGTTGATTAATATACGATATTTCTACAAATATATCGCATCCATCCTACGGATGCTGAAAAAACAAGCTCCGTTAGGATCGGTATATTTGTAGCATAAAGAAGCCATATCCATTTAAAGCTCCGCAGGAGTGATATATTTCAAAGAAATAACAAAGATATCGTTCCTTTGAAGATTATAACAAGATGAATACTTTTGAAAAAAATAATACTACCGGCAATCTCTATATAGTTGCCACGCCTATCGGAAATATGGATGATATAACCCTGAGAGCTTTGAATATTCTCAGAAGCGTCAATCTGATTGCGGCTGAAGATACAAGGCATACAGGGAATCTGCTTGCATATCATAATATCAGGGTACCTCTTATCTCATGCCATGAGCATAATGAAAATCATAGGATTTCACTACTTATTGACAAACTCAAACAGGGAGAATCAATTGCTGTTGTCTCTGATGCAGGAACTCCTGGAGTCTCTGATCCGGGGTATCAGCTTATAAAAGAGGCAATTGCAAACGGAATCACAATTGTTCCGATTCCGGGTGTCTCTGCGGTGATTACAGCTATCAGCACGGCTGGGCTTCCGACAAATGAGTTTCTCTTTATCGGATTTTCGCATAAAAAACAGGGGAAGCGTATCAGTCAGTTGAAAAGGCTTGCCAATGAATCTGAAACTCTTGTCTTTTACGAATCACCGGGGAGAATCATCTCTTTTATTGAGGAAGTCAAAGAGATTATGGGGGATCGGTACGGAGTGCTGGGGCGGGAGATGACCAAACTTCATGAAGAATTTATACGAGGTTCTTTGTCTGAAATTCTTCTGATTCTCAAGGAACGTCCTGTAATAAAAGGGGAGTGTACGCTTCTGATTAAGGGATGTGAAGAAAAAGAAGAGATTTCATTGGAAATATTGAGAAAGGAGATTGAAGAGGGTCTGACAGTAAAAGGTATGAAGGTTTCTGAATTGTCAAAGCAGATTGCGGAAAAATATAATCTTCCAAAGAGAGATATATATGAGCAGGCACTGATGATAAATAAAAGTATGGGATAGAGATATTACTCGTTACGAGGCAGAGCCTCGTAACGAGAATATGTCTCTATTGAAAAGCTAACGGATAATACATTTCTGAACCGATTTGTCAGCAATTGCTTTAAAAAATCTCAGACTGTCAAAGGAATAAAAATCTTTTTCATCTTTGAAAAATAAAGGATTAAGTATTTCTGCCTGATGAAACTCCTGTAAAATATAGAGCTTTGCCCCATGAATCACATGATGCGTAATTGTTTCAACCGTATTTTCATCTACAAACGGTTTTACGCAGGTGGTTCTGAATTCATACGGAATATCTGATTCCATAATTACCCGGATACTCTCAAGAATATGATCCGATTTACAATCTTCTCTGATTAAAGAAGAATATCTCATACTATCCAACGGATCGGTCTTTATATCCATAGCAATATAATCCACAAAACCTTTATTTATCAGTTCTCTGATTACCGTTGGATGGCTTCCGTTGGTATCCAATTTTATCAGATAGCCTATCTCTTTTATTCTTTCACAAAATAAGAGAAGCTCTTTCTGAATAGTCGGCTCTCCGCCTGAAATCACCGCCGCATCTATCAAGCCTTTACGCTCTTTCAGAAAATCATAAATATCATTTGCATCTATAGAAAAACCGTTCTCTTTTAAAAGTAAAGGATTGTGGCAATATGGACAGATAAAATTGCATCCTGAAAGAAAAATAACACAACTGATCTTTCCGGGATAATCAATTAATGAGTTTTTCTGAAAACCGCCGATTTTCAATTTGTTGGAAATCATATTTTTTCCTTGATAAGAAGCTAATACCAATCCTATTAAATAATCTTCCATTTTTGGCAATCTTTTGTAAATTGGAAATGGAAATTCCGTAAATATTTCCAGAATTAATGCCAAACCTCGCCATTCCTGAAACAGCTTCAGGATCAGACAATGATTTCAGCTTCTTTATAATTTCATAATATTGTATTTTCATAAATAAGGTATAATCTTGCACTTTTTTTATCTTTATTGTATTTATAATTTTAAAATTCTGAAGAACAGATATATAACATTACCAAGATAAAGAATAAATGCAAGGAAATATTTGCCGTGAGCGATAAATATCTTTATGAAAAAGAGGAAAATCAGGAGACTGCTGTACCGCATTTTATACCTGATTTACTCCCCGGTCTGAATGTTAAAGAAGGGATAAAGAGGCTTGGGGGTACTTTTTATATGTATGCAGATTTGATTAAATTTTTCTGCAATGATAAAAAAGACTTTCCTGATAATTTCCGTAATCTTGTTAAACAAAAGGATTTTAAAAATGCTTCAATACTGGCTCATTCGTTAAAAGGCTCTGCTGCGACCATATCTGCTGCTGATCTGAGTGAAGCTGCAAAATTATTGGAAAAAATATGCAGTGAAGCTGATGAGAGACGAATCGTGGAAGCCCTACAGCGTGTGGAGGATAAACTGACTCAGGTGATAACCTCCTCTGAAAAGATACTCGCTTTGTCAGAAGCAGATAAGCCTGTTGAAGATTCTGCTCAGACAGATTGTGATCCCTCAGATATTCCTGAATTATTAAAAGAACTTGAACAATCCCTTCAGGAGTTTGATCCCCTTGAATCAGAGCGTTATGCCAAAAAAATCAAAGGATGTATTGCTGTCGGCAATTTTAATTCAGTGGCTTTGGATTTGGCTAAAAATGTGGAAAAACAGATTCGTAATTATGAATTTGAAGCAGCAAGAAAAATATTACAGCGTCTCTTTTCGTTTATAAATGATTAGAAAAAAGAAACTAAGTTTCTTGAAAAAACTTAGTTTCTTTTCAAGAGTGAACCCCTTATCCGTTTTTCTCTTCAAAATGCTTCATGAAATCAACCAGCGCCTCAACAGCCTCGACAGTTGTTGCATTATAAAGCGATGCACGGCATCCGCCCACAGAGCGATGCCCTTTCAACCCGCCAAACTTGTTTTCTGTAGCCTGCTGAATAAACTTTTTTTCCAAATCTTCATTCGGAAGGCGGAATGTAACATTCATCAGAGAGCGGCTGTCAGCCGCTGCTGTCCCTCTGTAAAACTTGCCTGAATCTATGAATGAATAAATGATATTCCCTTTTTTCCGGTTGACTGCCTCCATCTTTTCAATGCCGCCGATGCTCTCCTCCAGCCATTTAAGAACAAGCTGAATTGTGTAAATGGTAAAGCAGGGAGGGGTGTTGAACATAGAATTTTTGGAGCTGAATGTTGTATATTTCAGCATTGTCGGAAGAGAATCAGGAACCGTCTTCAGCATATCATCCCGGACAATCACCAAGCATACACCGGCTGGACCTATATTTTTCTGGGCACCTGCATAAATCAGACCAAACGGCTCAGGGTTGAAAGCACGGCTCATAATATCAGAAGACATATCTGCAATAAGCGGCACACCTTTGGTATCTGGAAAAGTCTGCCACTGGGTTCCCTTGATGGTGTTATTTGATGTGATATGAACATAAACCGCATCTTTGTTAAACTGAATATTTTTCGGAATATATGAAAAATCCTTATCCTCGGAAGACGCAGCAACCTTTACAGTTTTTCCAAGTATCTTAGCTTCTTTGATTGCTTTTGTAGCCCATGTTCCGGTATTCACATAGTCAGCAGATTTCCCTTCATGAAGAAAATTCATGGGTACCATGCAAAACTGCATACTTGCTCCGCCCTGAATAAAAAGAACATGGTATTTGTTATCCAGCTTCAAAAGCCGTCTGGTTCTGTCAATTGCATCATTGATAACCTCTTCAAACCATTTGGAACGGTGGCTGATCTCAGTGATGGACATTCCTGACCCCTTGAAATTTAAAAATGATTCCTGTATCTCTTCAAGAACGCTCAGGGGAAGGGCCGCGGGACCAGCGTTAAAATTATAAATTCTGTTTTCTCTCACATTATCCTCCATAGATAAATTAAATATTTTATTTAAGATTAGGAGTTACGCAGTTGCCTGAAAAAATCACTCATAAACCCTAAGGGTCTTAAAGACCCTTAGGGTTTTTATCAGGTCAACTGCGTAACTCCTAAAGATAATCAGCAGATTGAAAATTTTTGACAATCCGGGACGAAAGATCACCCTAAAATAACAGACTAAGTTTTTTGAAGAAACTTAGTCTGTTGAGCATTGATATAAGTAACCGTTCATATATTTTCAAATATCAGACCTGCGGGGTTTCTGAAACCCCGCAGGTCTTTATATAACAAAATTTGTAAACGGTTACTTAAATATGCCCTGCTGATTTTTTCGGTTATCAGTTTGTACAGATAGATTGGAAATGTCAACAATATTTTTAAAAATGAAAAGATAAGAGCGGATAAGCTCTTATTTCCTGTTTGGATTATGTCTTTTCGGTTTTCCTTCTATTCTTTCAATCGGATCATTGACATAGACTTTTCCGAGCCCAATCGCTGAAGTAAGTACTCCACCTTTTCTATCTTCACTGATTCCATCTGAATATCCGAGATCTACCGGTACTTTACCTCTTCCGCCCTGTGCATCTACAACATAGGTCGGACGAAGAAAACCTGTAGTGGCTCCGCAAAGGTCTCTGCAGATTTCTTTTCCTTTGTAAACTTCTGTTCTGAAATGACCTGTTCCCTCAACAAGATCAGCATAATAGAGATAATATGGTCTTACTCCCATTTTACCGAGGCCGTGTACCAGGTCTCTCATTACATCCGTGTCATCGTTAACTCCCTTGAGCAAAACAGTTTGGTTTCCTATTGGAATGCCCAGTTCCCTTAAAATTTTAATGGCCTGATAACTTTCGTCAGTTATTTCATTAGGATGATTAAAGTGGGTATTTATGTAGAGCTGCGGATCTTTAAGTGACTGGGGCGTATGTTTTTTAAGCACCTCAATGAATTCCTTGTCTTCAATAATCTTTTGCGGCCAGGTGCAGGGGACTCTTGTGCCGATTCTTATTAAATCAAGATGTTGAATTTCTTTCAGTTTTCCCAGGATTTCATCAAGCCTGTTATTCGGAATCAGCAACGGATCTCCGCCGGAGATTAATACGTCTCTAATATCTTCATGAGATGCAATATATTCAATTCCCTTATTGTATATCCTCCATGACGGATTTTTACGGTCATCGCCGACTTTTCGTTTTCTGGTGCAGAATCTGCAATACATTGCGCACTCGTTTGATACAAACAATAAAACCCTGTCAGGATACCTGTGGATTATTGTCCTCGGACCGCCAAGCGGAATATCTCCTTCCTCATCCAGCGGATCTTCTGACAGGTCCATATAATGCTCAAGCTCCTCGACATCAGGAATTGCCTGTTTCCAGATACCGTCATTCATCTTTTCAATGAGACCGAGGTAATAAGTATTTACCCTCATAGGATATTTGGCAATTACATCCTTGAGTCTGGGATCAACTCTTGCCTTTTGCCCGGTAAGCCATTTCTCCAAATCTTCGAATGTCCTTATAGCGTTTCTTAAAATATCTTTATATGCCATTGAGAATTTTCTCCTTTGCTTTCATATTGATGTTCATCAACTTAGCCGAGCAGATTCGGATTGACGGAGCGTAACCCGACATTTTGCTTTGTCAAAATTAAACTGACGGATACAATTTCTTTTTCTTTGTGATCTTTGTGACTTCGTGGTTAAACCTGCAAAACAAATTTGACAAAGCATTAGGTTCTGTTGACATTTGGGAATATAATAAATAATTACAGGATGACGGGTTTCGGCTCCGCTACAACCCGCTTAGCCGGGAATGCGGGTTGAGCGAGCCGAAACCCGAAATGTCAACAGAACCATTAGTACAGACCGGCATAAATACGCCGCTGATTATAATGTCGGGTTACGCTCCGCTAACCTGACCTACGAATTTTTAACCGGCGATGAATTTATGCCGGCGTGTACTTAGCTCATGCGATAAAGAATAATATCATAATTCTGACCGCTGCTAAACCAGCAAGAGCAAGGATTGCGGATGAAAAAGTTATCTTCCATGCCTTTGATACATCATCCGGCGTAACAGGATTTCCATAGCGGTTAATATACGGCTTTTTTACCTGTTCCCCATGATAATAATTAGTGCCGCCAAGCCGTAAATCCAATATCCCTGCCATAGCCGCTTCAGGATGTGCGGAATTTGGAGATGTATGATTATATCTGTCCCGAATCGCCAATCCCCATGCGTCTTTCCAGCTATGGGAATATTTTTTTCCCGCAAGCAGAACAAGAAAAAATGAGAGCCTTGCAGGAATCCAGTTCATCAAATCATCAAATTTTGCAGGGAAATAACCGAAATTTATATATTTCTCATTTTTATAGCCGACCATAGAATCCATTGTATTTGCGGCTTTGTAAAAGATAGCAAGCGGCGCTCCCCCTGCAAACGCATAAAATAGAGGAGCGATAATTCCGTCAGAAAGATTTTCCGCCAAAGTCTCTACACATGCTCTTGATATTGCCTCAGAATCAAGATTTTTAGTTTCACGTCCCACAATCCGGCTCAGTTGTTCCCGCGCCAAATCAATATTCCCATCTTCAAGAGAATTCATAACTTTTTCAACATGCACATGCAGGTCTTTTACAGCAATGCAGGAATAGATTATATAAATATTAAAAATAATAAAAGCAATGAAATATGCTTTAAGAAAATAATTGACAGCAAGAACAGAACCTGCTGAGAGTGAAAGCGTTATGATTAAAAGAATAAATCCGCCCCCTTTTCCGTCAAGATTAAGAGAGCGGAGCAGATTTTCTGTCGGTGCGATAATCCGGTTTCCGATAATCCTTATAGGATGGAAGCGATATATTGGATCGCCGATCAGCAAATCCAGCATGAATGAAACAGGAACGATTAATAAAATAATATCCATAGCTATGAATAAAGAGCCGCGGGGTTTCCAAAACCATACAGCTCTTTAATTTGATTTTAACCGGAAGATATTGAATCTCCCGGCTTTTGTTTATCTCTCATTATTGTTGTTGTTACTTGGCGGGGAATAAGAAGAGCTTCGCTTCTGAGGACTGACAAGCTGCATCTTTTTTGCCTGCATTCCGCTCTCATGCCCCTCTGCTTCCGCTACCTCAAATTCAAAAATCAGCGTACGGCTCGGCAGTTCAGAAGGACTCACTTCAGGGGGAAGCTGTGAATCATGAAAAAATACACTGTCATAAGGCGAATCTTTTTGCCGGGAATCTATTTTCCAGAGATCAGGAGCAATCCCTTTCATAGCTCTTAAAAATCCGTATCCTTTACCTGTATGACTGTAGCAGACCCCACGTACCCTTGAACCGATCTCTCCCCATCCGACTCTGTTATAACCGTAGTAAGTCGGAAGAAGATTCGGAATAAGATAACCGGACATAAACATATCTGCTTCACGGCGCAGATCAGCAGAAATATTTTCAAAAGCAACAACTTCCACACGGCATCCGCTGTTCTGCAAAGCCTGAACAACCCGGACAAAATCGCCGTCTCCGGTTACAAGAAGAACACGATCCATATTCTGAGACTGTAATAAAACATCTACCGCCATATCCAAGTCTGCATTAGCTTTACCAAAACGGTTTCCCCTTTCATCTGTGTACCATTTTACATTTTTTTGAATCACCTTGTATCCGAAATCCCTGAGCAGTGAATAAAATCCATATTGGGCTTCTTTATAGGCATAATCCTGTTCAGCACGCTCAAGGTCAAAACTGACATAAGCGTTCAACCGGATAGGTTCGGCATAATCTCTGCATGCAAATTCACGAAGCACATCATAACGCATTCCATATCCGCCGTTCATGGCAAGGTTTGCCACATCAATATATACTCCGACCCTTGTAATTGCTCTCTGAACAACCATATTTTTTTTACCTTCCTTTGTACTAACAAGGACGGGAAAATTTAACGGGTCAGTTGTATGACAGCTTAATTCTTCAGATTTCTGTAAAGTAGTCATTTGGCAGTCAGACTCTTTTCAACCTTTCTTGTATTTTTATAATAATAATTTATCATCTTTTTCAATATAAGATATAAAAAAGTGTTATACATCCTTTAACAAGCATCCTGCCTGTGCCACTTTACTGCTGAAAAGCACCTCGACTTATGAAATAATTGTGATTAAACAAGATCATTCGTTGAATTCATCAATCCCGGATTACAAAGCTGTACTTTCTTCATTCCCGAACTGAGTTCAGCAATGAAGAAAATACAGCACGTACTCAGTACACATCGCCATAAATAAGCCACCGATTTTCTTGGCAGCGGTGAATTTACAATTTTGTGTACTTAACGTGATGTGCAACTTTTTCCAAGTCATTCAAAACAAAGACTTATAATTTATTTTTTACCACAAAGACTCAAAGGCTCAAAGACTCTAAGTATCCGATGTTCTTAGTGTCTTTGCGGTAAAAAGTTGCACATGGCGTGTACTTAGCAAAAGATTTACAGTGTTACAGAAAAAAAATATATCTGCTGCTGTTCAGATTTACACCTGACAGCTTTTCAGAAAAACAGAAAAAAATTAGGAGAAGCCTCTCCGGCTTATCAGGGCATCAGACTTCCTAAGTTTCAGAAACTTAGGAAGTCTTTACAGTATTTAATTATATGGATTTGCCGGAGAGCATGAGCAGCTCCTTTATGAATTTTAATTTCTGAAAATTTATAGAAATATAAAAATCTATTTATCCTCTTTCTTTTGCTTTTCAGGTGCTTCTCCGGTTTTTTTTACAGTCTCCTCAATAGCCTGATAAATATTTTTAAATACTTCCTGAAAACCGGCAGGAGAAACTCTTCCTGTTTCGATGAACTTAACAATGATCTCTTTGGTGGTTCTGAGAATCTGCTCGTCAATAGATCCCATTTCAATTTTCCCTGGTGTTAATAATTTATTTACAATACAAAATCATAAGGTGTCAGGCTTTCAAAGCCGTTCTCCGTAACCAGCACGGTCTGCTCAAACTGGGCTGAAAGTGAGCCGTCTTTGGTTACAGCCGTCCATTTATCCTTCAGAATACGTACATCACTTTTTCCTAAATTAATCATCGGTTCAATGGTAAATACCATTCCCGGAACCAGAACAATCCCCTCCTTTTTTTTGCCGTAATGCGGAACCTGCGGAGATTCATGAAATTCAAACCCTACGCCATGCCCCACAAATTCCCTGACAACAGAACATCCTTGACTCTCTGCATAATTCTGAATTGTCCATCCTATATCACCGAGGGTATTTCCGGGTCTGACCATCTGCATCCCTTTTTTCAGAGATTCCCATGTAACTTTGACAATTTTAACAGCATCCTGATCCGGCTTTCCTACAAAAAAGGTCTTGTTGGCATCTGCATAATATCCGTTCAGAACAGAGGTAATATCCACATTGACAATATCACCTTCTTCTAAAACTCTGTCTCCGGGAATCCCATGACATATAACTTCATTAACAGATACACAGGTGCTTTTCGGATACCCCCGGTAATTGAGAGGAGCAGGCACGGCATTCTTTTTTATTGTGAATTCATGAACCAGTGTATTAATATCATTGGTTGTGATCCCCGGTTTTATCGCTGATTCCGCCAAATCAAGGGTATCTAATACCAGAAGACCTGCTTTCCGTATCCCTTCAATATCCTTATTCTCTTTTAACCGGATTTTATATTTTCTGAAATAAAAACTCTTGGTATTTCCGGGTGTCGGTTCCTCTTTGGTGAGACAGCATTTTTTATATTTAAGACCGCTTCCGCAGGGGCATGGATCATTTCTCCCTATCTTTACTTCACTTATTTTTGAAAGTTTCATTATTATTCACCTTATTAATTATTCTATAAATCATATACAGAAAATTATTCCAATTTTTTTTAATTCATCAATGGACAGAACAATTCATCCATTCAATTTATATTTCAATAAGTCCGAAACTGATTTGCAAGGCAAAGTCTATTTTTTTCATTGTACCCGGTTTCAACAGTCCCAGTCTTTTTATCAGTCTTTGTTTGTCAATTGATCTTATCTGGTTCAGCAACACAACAGAATCATTCTTTAATCCCCCTTCCGGCGGATGTATCGGTACTTCGGTCGGATACAAAGTTTCATCAAACCGGGTTGTTAGCGCCGCCACTATTGTTATCGGACTGTACTCATTTGAAATATCATTCTGGAGAATCAGAGCGGGTCTCGTTTTTCTGATTTCTGTTCCGACAGTCGGATCAAAGTTGACCAGAAACACTTTCCCTTTTTTTGGAATATCTGACTGTTTTACCATCCGTTATTTTCCAGACTGTCCCATTCCTGAGAAAGTTTCAAATCTCTTTCCGCCCGTTTTATCGCACCCTGTTTCAGTTGCTTACGCAGTCTGATTTTTCCGGCATGTTCCATGTAATATTTTACAGCATCTTCGACAAACCTGCTTATATCCTTTTTATCTGTCATCTGTTCAATAAGCTGTGCAGTCTGTTCAGATAAAGTGATATTAATTTTCTGATACATTTTTTGCATACTTTTGAACATATATCCGACTCAACTCTGTTTTTTCAACTGAATCGGCATTTTCCGTTAATTCCCTTCGCAAATGCGGATGGAAGGCAGCCATGTAGGATGGGCATGAAATGCCCACTCTACATGGCTGTGTTTTCTTTGTGTTCTCAAACACATAACATTAAGCTAAGATTTCTTGGTACTCACTTTCAAGGTGTAAAGGTATTCAATTGCTTTTGTTGTAAGATTTTTATCATTAAAACTGTTCAACGTATATATTTCAGATAACGTACCGGATACTAATTCTTTGAAAAAAACTTCATAAGAATCTGATTGTTCATTACCGGATAATTCTATCAATTTTGAATTTGCAAATTCAAATAATTCTTCAACTGTTCCAAAATGTACTTCGGTAATCCGGTTGAACGACTGGTTATGCCTTAAATTACTATGTTTTTCCGTTCGAGTTCATTTGCCCTATTATGTGATCACAAGACTGATGCTACCAATTTATAACAAAAACCGTCATCAAATTTTTCGCCAAGGCTGATGCATAATGTCTTTGTTGAATTAAATTGATATTCACCGATTTCTCTATTTGAAAATTCTTTCCATAAAATAGGATTTGTCGTTGCCAGATTATAGGAAGTATCTTTGTAAACAAAAGAAATACGAATTCGCTTTTTATTTTTAATGTTTATTGAAACATGAACTTTTATTTCATCAGATTTTATTAAATACAAAGACTGTTCTATCATAAGATTTTCATTTAGAATTTGATTATAATCAACTCTATCATTTTGACCGTTCCCGCTACTGCTTTGATTGCTCCAAAGAATATCGGGATTATCCAGATAAGAATTAAGTTCATTCAAATCTATCTTGTATCTTTGCAACCAAATTTCGTCTGTAATGATATAATTTTCTGGCTGATTAATTAATGGAGCCGCTTGGGACAAACCAATTTCGATTTTCTGCAACACACTAATTGGGAATACGCCATACGGATTTTTACATTTGGCTTGTTCATGGGATAATTCGCTATCCTCTTTATCCTTAACAGTCCGAACCCATTGTTTTGTAACAATATCTTTTCCTGCGACACAGTACTGACCGTGCTTGACAGAGTTTGCTAATATGACAATAGTTTTTTTCATTAAAGATGTCTCACTTTTATGCTACCATTTTTTTTTGACAAAATTTCTGACAAAAGTCGTTCTGTGACACTTTTCAGCAGAGGGTTCGCTGCAAAGAAAAACTGCATTGTCAAAAAAATCCCAATCAATATTCTTTATAATATTCCTTTTTCTTATTATCTCAATGTATAATCGTTCATACTCTTTCCAATCAATGCTTTTGTTTTTATAGCTTTCAAGCAGCTCTTTAGTGGGTGCGTATTCAGGCTTGTAATAATATTTGATGCTGTGAATCTTTAGAAAATATGGCAAATGTTTTATATTTGTAAAACCCGATAATTGGGATTTATTGTTTAGCCTTATATCTATTAGGCTGCGCACATTATTTTTCAATAGAATTGTAAAAAATTCTTCAGCACTTTTTCAGAAAAACCTATTGTATTTAGTATCATTTGGAACTTTCCTCATTAGAATATGGATTGTAGGCAACCAATTTATTTAAAATTAAATATAAATCATTTTTACTTGTATTATCGAATAGATCGTTCTGGCTTACATGAAGATTTAAGATTTTTTCGATTTCAAAAGTTATTTTTCTTTTAGATTTAAAGTATTCAAATAATTTATTATCTAAAACTCTATGTGCAATAATCTTCTCAGGCAGGATATGCTCAACGTCATATCCACGCTCATCAAGAAAGTGAGAAATCAGGGAAAAACGATGACATTCAAGAGGATTCTTTTCTGAGCACATTAATGCAATGTTGTATCCTTTATGCAGTCCGTCATTTATTCTTTTAATGCCGTCATTGAAATTTTTTGTTTTAATTACCTTGTTAAAACTCACTTTACCATCATCAAATAACAATGATTTATCTTCGTATCTCGCTCCTAAAAGATTTCCCATCGGTATGTAATAAATATTGTTTTTTTTAGAAAAGACTTCAACATGTCAATGTTATACTGATTAGCAAACTGGCTGTAAGGAACGCTGCGAACATCAACAACCACATTTATCCGGCTATTTTTCAAAATGCCAAGAAATTGATCAATGGGATGAGTTGAATGACCAATTGTGTATATTTTATCCATTTTTGACTCATTTCCATAATGGAAATATAAAAAAATAAGTAAGTTACTGAGAGACATAACGCAAAGCTAAGCGGCGGCGTAAGCCGTCCGCTTGAGCGCCGGGTTAGGCGCTGTGTTCTGATGTATGCAGAACCGCCTAACCATTGATTATACCGTCAATTTTTCTTAATATCACGCATCTTATATAAGATGAAAGCATTTTAATATAGTTACCAAAAATATATAAAAATATATAAGAAAGGTTTTGAAACCGGCACCATATCGTCCGGTGAGAAACCGCTGAAGAATGTTAAGCGGGCCTACGAAATCAGCCTGCTCCGAATACCCGCATTTCAGACACTTAAATTCCTCTCCGTTCCGGTTCTCCCTCTCGAGTATGGGTGCAGCGCGGACAGCGCTGACCGGTCTTATACGGGCTGACAGACCGGAAGGAAACACGGTTTTCTTCACAGCGCATCTGAATTATATTCAGCAGTTCCCGGTAGTTCCAGTTACTCAGAGTCTTACGGAATTCTTTTGTTACATTTCTTTCTTTTGTACTTTGTTTCAGATCTTTCAGTTTTTCCGTTACAACAAGTTTTAACTCTCTGTTTTCAATATAATCTTTCACAGTTTTATGAATATAATATGACAGCTCTTTTTTCGCTCTTTTATATGCCTTTGAACCATGACGTTTTCTTTTTATTTTTGAAATAAGCGGCTTAATGTCATTGCCGGGAAATTCCCTCTCCGAAGCCGTCATCAGATGATTTATTCCAGCGTCAATGCCGACGGCTTTTCCGTGTTCCTTCTTCTCCCCCGTTTCAATCTCAAAAGAGATCTGCACATATTCACGGTGTATAACAACAGAAGACGCTGTTTTTCCGCTCTTTTCCCACCTGAGAAACTGCCTGTGTTTTTTCAGCGGAATGTATAATTTTATCTCTTTTCCGACCGATGAGATAACCAGCCATAAATCAAAGGAATTACGCCCTTTTTCAATTCTCACGGTCCGGGATGAGAGCGTCATTTTCTTCCCGTTATGAAAGGGTTTTACCGGATCATTGAATATCTCCTTTCCGAGAAGTTCCTCAACTTCACGTTCCGCTGAACTTTTTCTTCTGTTTTCAGTATTTTTGCCCCGGGAACCATGGAAAGAGCCTCTCTTGCCGCGCACTGCCTCATTCTCGCCGTGAACCATGTTTCCGGCAGACCGTATATTTCTTTTTTTATCTCATCGTTTGCTTTTATTTCAGGATGTTCCAAGAACCAGTCAATGAAAAAGTTTACGGTGCGGGCATATTCATCAAGAATTCCTTCCAGAATTTCCCGCTTTTCCGCGGTGGCAAATTTCAGCGATGTTTTTGACGACCTTGTTATTTTCATTTCCGGATTTCCCCGTCAGGACATTTTACAGAACAAATATATATTTATATATTTTTATATAAATATATATAAAACCTATAAAAGAATATTATACTTCACGCCATGTGCAAATTTTAACCGCAAAGAACGCAGAGAAAACTTTGTGTCCTCTGTGAAAAACTTTGTAATCTTTGTGGTTTAATAAAAGTTGCATAAGGCGTTAAATCCTAATTCTTTCTGCGTTTCTACTTCAGGCACGCCGGGCATATATAAGAAACAAGATACATGACCAATACCGCATACCCCGCGCTGACCAGATCATCTAACAGAATTCCCCATGCGCCGTGTATATTCTGATCAATATACCGGGCAGGGGGAATCAGCTTGAATATATCAAAGAGCCTGAAAAGAAAAAATCCCCAAACCGCTGTTTTCCATAATTCTCCATGCGGGAACAATATAGGAATCAGAAGATAACCGGCAACTTCATCCAGAACAAAATGCTTCGGATCCTTCATTTGCCAGTATTCTTCCGCCCACGGGGTCAGCAAATGATTTGAAATACATACCATTATAAAGACAAAAATCAGTGCCGGCAATTGTATTTTTTTCGGAAGAAAAAGAACGGTCAGAATATGAATCAGCACGCCGGATAATGCGCCGCAAGTACCCGGAAAAACCGGAGACAATCCGGATCCCATAGCAGAACCTATTGCAACATAAAGATAATTTTCTATTTTATGACGGGAAATATCCATAGCTGATTATGAAACTCCATAGCTGATATAAAAATTTTATTAATTTAAAATATTAAGCAGGATGTGTCAAGAACGAAATAAAAGACCTCCGAAGTTTATGTTTCAAGAAGCTAAGTTTCTTAAAGAAACTTAGCTTCTTGGGGTTCTTGGCTACATATTAATCAAGGCGGTAATTCGGAGCCTCTTTTGTGATAATAACATCATGGACATGACTTTCTCGCAACCCAGCCGCGCTGATCTTGATAAACCTCGCCTTTTCTCTTAACTCTTCAATAGTACGGCAACCCACATATCCCATTCCTGATTTCAACCCCCCGACTAACTGAAATACTATATCGGAAAGAGGACCCCGGTATGGCACACGCCCGACAATCCCCTCAGGAACAAGTTTGTCACCTTCAACCTCTTCACCCTGATAATATCGGTCTTTGCTCCTCTCTTTCATTGCCTCAAGAGACCCCATTCCCCGATATACTTTGTAACTGCGTCCCTGAAAAAAGATTAACTCACCGGGACTCTCCTCGGCTCCTGCAAATAAGCCTCCGACCATCACCACATGAGCCCCCGCGCCAATCGCTTTTGTTAAATCACCGGAGAATTTGATTCCCCCGTCTGCAATCAGCGGAACTCCGGTTTTTTCAGATACAGATCGGCAGTTCATAATCGCTGTGATCTGGGGTACTCCGACGCCCGCGACAATCCGGGTGGTACAGATAGAGCCGGTTCCGATGCCGATTTTAACGCCGTCAACTCCTGCATTAATCAGGTCCTCCGCACCTTTTGCAGCTCCCACATTCCCTGCAATCAGTTCAATATCTTTAAACGTACTTTTTAATTTTTTCACCGCTTCAATAACATTTCTGGTATGTCCGTGAGAGGTATCAATCAGTATAACATCAGCGCCGACTTTAAGAAGTGCCTCTGTCCGCTCCTCCATATCTTCACCAACGCCGACAGCGGCTCCTACTCTGAGTCTTCCTCTGCTGTCTTTGCAGGCATTCGGATATTTTCTTATCTTTTCAATATCCTTTATGGTTATCATCCCTTTGAGTTTTCCCTGTTTATCTACAACAAGGAGTTTTTCAATCCTGTGTTCATGCAGCTTTTTTTTGGAATCTTCAAGAGTAATTCCCTCCTGAACTGTTACCAGATTTTTGCTTGTCATGACTTCAGAGACTTTTTTATCCATATTGGTCTCAAATCGCAGGTCCCGGTTGGTAACAATGCCGACCAACTGATCCCCTCTGGTAA
Organism: uncultured delta proteobacterium; assembly: GCA_963806835.1. Lineage (GTDB taxonomy): Bacteria > Desulfobacterota > Desulfobacteria > Desulfobacterales > CAWEAR01 > CAWEAR01. The sequence continues at coordinate 535,615 of CAWEAR010000035.1, read as the reverse complement.
CAGGAAGACCGGAAATCCTGTACTGCTCCATCAGCTTTAATACTTCATGAACCCGCTGATCAGGATTAACTGTAACCGGATCAATAATCATACCGCTTTCAGATTTCTTTACTTTGTCAACCTCTCTGACCTGCTCTTCAATACTGATATTCCGGTGAATAAATCCGATTCCCCCCGCACGCGCCATGCTGATAGATGTAAGAGCTTCAGTTACTGTATCCATAGCAGCGCTTACAATCGGAATATTCAGCGTCAGATTTTTTGTCAGCCGGGTGCCGGTATCAACATCTTTGGGCAACACATCCGAATAATTCGGAAGTAATAACAGATCATCAAATGAATATGCTTCTTCAGGTGGTATATTTGTCATAATAATAATCCTCTAATCTTATCCCCCTTTTATTCTTTTATTAAAATAATCGTGTAATTTCATCCACTTCAAACTTAATCCATTCTACAGGATTTCCTCCCAGCTTTGCTTCAATCCCTTCTCCCTCTTCAGTCACCTCACCGATAACAGATACATCTGTATCTGATTTGCGGATATCGCGGAGAAGCTTTTCACAATAATCTCCTCTGCAACAGATCAGAAGACTGCCTGAACCTATAAGACCTAACGGATTGATATTAAGCAACCGGCAAATCTTCTCTGTCTGAAAAAAAATAGGGATTTTATCCATATCTATCATGATCTTATGATTACCGGCAAAGCTCAATTCTTCAAGAGCTGTTGCAATCCCACCTTCGGTTATATCGTGCATTGCACTTGTTCCGGGAGATTGCCTTGCGATCTGAGCCTCTTTCAGAATACTGATATGAGAAAGGAAATCTCTGCATTCTTCAATTTCATTTTCTGACATTCCCATATTTTTCAGACGATCCCCGAATTCTCTGGCGATAATACTTGTCCCTTCTACTGCCACCCCTTTTGTCAGCAGGATTTTATCCCCTTTTTTCATGTTGCGTTTATCAATAAGACGGGATTTTGCAACTGTTCCTGCCAGCATTCCGATAACAACAGGTCGTGTAACAGCATCTGTTATCTCTGTATGTCCTCCGCAGAGAGTTATTCCCCATTTCTGACAGACCTCTTTTAAGTCGTACATGACCTGAAAAACCTCAGAGCCTGTGGTTCCGCATGGGAAAAGGAGCGTTGTCAGAAGCCATCTCGGATCAGCCCCGGATGTGGCAATATCATTGGCATTAATCAGAACAGCATAATGCCCTATTGAATCTGTTGCAAAAGTAATGGGATCTGATTTTAAAACAATCACTTCTTCGTTATTAACATCAACCGCGGCAATATCCTCTCCGATACCCGCGTTAATCAGGATAGAAGGATCATTAAAAGCAAACTGCTCCAAGGCACCTTTTAAGAGTGAATTAGGAAATTTACCGGGGAAAAGAGGGATTCCCATGCGTATAACATCTTTGAGTTCATCCAGATGGGAGATTGTAAAATCGCTTTCACTAATGGATGCCTCACGGGTTAAAAGTCTCCAGTTGGGGGCTACAGATTGCAGGTCGCAGGTTGCAGAAGGTAAGTTTTCATTACATGGCTTATGGCTTATGCACCCTGTCCCTTGTCCCCTGCTCCCTGCCCCCTGCTCCCTGCCCCCTTCAATATCCAAAAAAACGCTGATTGATCCGGCTTTCCGCGATGCCTGAATATCAAGAATATAATCCCCTACCATAAGAATCTGATTTACATCCACATTTAATTTTTGAGCCGCTAACAGAATTCCGTCTCCGCTTGGTTTGGGATTGGCTGGGTCATCTCTGGAAATAATCAGGTCAAAATCAGATATACCTGTATATTCAAAGTTTTGAAGAGATATTTCTATAGACTGCCGTGTATTGTTGCTTAAAATCCCGACCAGAATACCTTTTGAACGTACATACCGGATAATTGCTTCTGCGCCTGAGTTTGGTTCTGATTTTAAAGCAGCATTAAGCTCAAACTTGGTAAGAGAAGTCATTGCTTTCTCTTTTTTTTCAGGGGGGAAATCTTTTATGAATTCCAGATAAGGCATATCAGACGGACAGCCAATCGGTGATTTTATAACTGAAAGGTCAAGATTATCAGGTTTGGTCAGTGTACCGTCAAAATCAAAAAGAACAGCTTTTATATGAAATGGCATCTTTTTCATGAAAAGATGTTATAGTGAAATGAAAAGGGTGTGTCAAGCAACAGTTATTCAGGTCTGAAAAATCTCACGCAAAGACGCAGAGACGCAAAGAAAAAGATTCAGATTTTTCTTGATTTAAATTGCATAATAGTGCTTCATTTCATCTGAAATTGCAGGTCGGGTTAGCGTCAATGCCGTTAAGTTAAGACCTGACCCCGACCCGGGGAGACCTCATTCCGCTTTATTCCCCCCTTCCCTTTGGAAGACCTGACCTAACCCCCGACCCCTTCCCTTTGGGAAGGGGGGCAGGCTTCGACATGAGCTCAGCCGAATGGGGGTCAGGCTGGTTTATACCTTAACTTAATGGCATTGCGGGTTAGCGTAAGCGTAACCCGACATTCCGCTCCGCGTGGGAACGGAAGAATTTGGCATAAATCAGTCATCCATTCTTATCCCCATCTGTTTCTGACGGAAGATATAGCAGAAAAAGGTTCCCCGATCAGAGCAGTCAGAATACCGATAGGAATCTCATTCGGAAGGACTGCCCGCGTAACAGTATCTGCGGAGAGAAGAAGAATTGCTCCGGCTAAAAGAGAGGCGGGTATCAGTCTCCGGTTATCAGGTCCGGTTAGAGATCGCATTATATGAGGAAGCAGAAGCCCGACAAATCCGATAATCCCTGATACAGAAACGCAGACCGCTGTTACAAGTGAAGCGGTAATCAGCAGAATAAGAGTAACTTTCCGGGTTTCAACTCCCAACGATGATGCGGTACGGTTTCCCAAAGCAAGAAGATTCATATCCCTTGAAAAAAAGAGAAAGATCAGGAATCCGATCATTACAAATATCAGTGTAATTCCAACATCTGTCCATGTCCGGGATCCGAAACTCCCCATCAGCCAGAAAATTATAGCTGATACCTGTTCATCGGCTATATATTTTAAAAAACTTATCCCTGCGGATAAAATTGCTCCTACAATAATTCCTGATAAAATCAGATTATTAGAAGAAATTCCCCCGCCGGATGCAGAGAGATACACAACAAAGAAAAGCGTTAATATAGCCCCGGCAAATGCAAACAACGGAATAGAATAGTATCCAAGTGTTTTGATATTCAGTAAAATAGCAATAGATGCTCCGAAAGCCGCCCCCGCAGAAACTCCCAGAGTATAAGGATCAGCAAGCGGATTTAACAGAATCCCCTGAAATACACATCCTGAGATAGCCAACCCTCCGCCGACAATTGCAGCAGTAAGGATTCGGGGAAGACGGACATCAGTAACGACTATCGGAAAGAGATTATCCATACCTGTAAGCAGCGAATCCTGTCCCGTTATCTTTGCAAAGATGATCTTCAGGACATTTATCGGGGATATGCTGATATACCCCATGCCGGTAGAGATAATAATCGCCGCACACAATCCCAGAAACAGAAAAAGGGGCTGTATATTCTTAACTGAGTAAAAAGAAGAAAAGAGTTCCGAAGTTTCGGAAACTTCGGAACTCTTACGGATATTCTCTGATTTTTTTTTCTTCATTATTTCCGTAGATTTTATTTTTAATTTATATACTTGCCAATCTTCAAAAAATAATATAAGATAAAAGAGTATCAGGGAAGGGAAATTTTCTATTGCCCGGAGACGTGGACAAAAGAAAAAACTCCTGCCTTCTTCCCTGATTCCCTTTACGGATGTGCCCTCTGCCGATATTCAGAGGGCAAAAAATAAAAAAAGCCCTTTAAGCCGTAAAATTATGGCTCAAGGGCTGCACCCGTTTTTTTTACTTGACCCTCTTCAGCACCATCTCTGTCATACCGCAAAGATATGGTTATCTATTAAGGCAGGTCTTCTGACTCCCGGATCATCCTACGCTCTGTACCTTCCCACCGGATTTAATACCCGGAAGTGGATTTTTACAGAGTTCGTCCCCGATAACAGCGGCGGGACCGCTCCCGATTTTCACGGGATTCCCTTTTAAGCTAAATCAAGCACCTTCAAAATTTTTTTTATGCTTTATCTTAAAAATTGTCAAGAGATATTTTTAAATCAGCAGACAAAAGATTTTACAGTCATATTATTTTTTCTTCAATCCTGAGTTATAAAAAATCTGATTGACAATCTTAATATAAAAAACTATATTGCTATAAAAGAATATAAGGATTTTTTATGAAACAGTTTATCAAAGTCATGAAGGCTCTTTCGGATCCGAACAGAGTAAAAATTGTAAAACTGCTGCAACATAAGATGATGTGCGTCTGCGAATTGCAGGCGGTTCTTGGGATTGCCCAGCCGACAGTATCAAAACATCTGAAAATACTTGAGGAATCCGGACTGGTCAGTTATAAAAAAAACGGTCTCTGGGTCAATTATTATCTCGGCAACGGAGCATCCAGCCCTTATGTGTCAAGCATTTTGGGAAATCTGAGGCACTGGCTTGAGGATGATCCTGAAATTGCTGAATTGGTGAAAAAACTTCCTTTTTATAATCGGGAAGATATTTGTAAAAAGTAATTTTTTTTGGCATTAATATATTGCTATATAGGCATATAATATTTTTAAGGAGGGTATTAAATGAAAGAACGTACCAAACTGCTGTGGCTTATCGGAGTTTTTCTTGCCGCTTATTATGTTCCATGGGATAATCCGACAGTTCGTCAATCAGGTCTTGAGGCGTTTATGATGCTCAGGGAATATGCAAGAGAGCATGTTCTTACGTGTCTGATTCCCGCATTTTTTATCGCGGGAGCTATTGCTGTTTTTGTCTCTCAGGGAGCAGTATTGAAGTATTTCGGCGCACAGGCAAATAAGATACTTGCCTATTCAGTCGCTTCAGTATCAGGGACAATTCTTGCAGTCTGCTCCTGCACGGTTCTGCCTCTCTTTGCAGGGATATACACACGAGGCGCAGGCATTGGTCCCGCAACAGCTTTTCTGTATTCAGGACCCGCTATCAATGTTTTGGCAATTATCCTTACAGCAAAGATTTTAGGCTGGAGAACTTGGACTTAGCAAGGGCATTGGCGCAATTACCTTTTCAGTTGTTACAGGTCTGCTCGATGGCGTATATCTTCCGCAAAGATGACGCCGAACGGACCGCAGGACAGATTTATGTGCCGGATGATGAAGGAAAAGGGCGTACACTGCTTCAGGACGGGCTTTATCTTCTGACAATGGTGCTGCTTCTGGTCTTTGCCGCGTTTGCCAAGCCTGCTCCTGGTTCAACAGGACTTATGGGCGGCTATCTTTTCCGTGAAATGGATTCTTACTTTATATCTGCCTTGTTACTTGACTGTAATGCTTTTTTCATGGTTTACCAAAGAAGAATGCAACAACTGGGTTCAGTCAACATGGGGATTTATGAAGCAGGTTTTTCCGCTGCTTGGGGCAGGAGTTCTGGTTGCAGGGTTTCTGTTGGGAAGACCCGGACATCCGGCTCTGATACCGGAGCATTATATTCAGAATCTGGTCGGCGGAAATTCATTATGGGCAAATCTCTTTGCGGCAGTTGCCGGAGCATTGATGTATTTTGCAACCCTGACCGAAGTACCGATTCTTCAGGGGCTTATCGGTTCAGGCATGGGACAGGGACCTGCACTGGCGCTGCTTTTAGCCGGTCCCGCTCTTTCTTTGCCTAGTATGCTGGTACTCATCGGAATCATGGGCATAAAAAAGACTGCTACTTTTTGCGGTATTATTGTTATATTATCCACCATTGCAGGGATGATTTACGGGGTTATAGTTTCATAATCGTGAACAATATCTACAGGGATTGTGTTTAAGAAAGGGATTAAAAAATCCCTTCTTACATATAATCATTGTAGATAAACGAACAATATCTACAATGATTGTGTTTAAGAAAGGGATTAAAAAAATCGGTAGTGGGTTAAATCCGTTGATGAAATCTATAAAATCCTAAAAATATTGACTTAAATTTGGTTCATCAACAGGTTCGACCCACTACCAAAAAATCCGATTATTCAATCTTTTTTGTGGATTTGTGTAGGGGCAAATAATTATTCGCCCCTACAGTCTGAAATTTCCACAAAAATCATTGAAGATTCAAAAAATCCCTTCTTATATACAATCCTTGTAGATAGTTCAATCCGTGATTAAAGGAGAGATAACAAATGGATAATTATGAATATACACAAATAAAAGTCGGCAAGCACAAAATAGGAATTATAGGACTTAATACTGTGCTGACGGAAATGGCGGAAGAATATGCTCAAAAGCCGGATGATATTGTTACAAATGAACTTCTGAAGCGGCTTTCTAAAAAGAATTATATTGCAACGCAGACTCAGGAGCTTTACGGTAAGGCATTTTTACGTGAATTTAAAAAATTTATCGGAAAACCCTTTGAAGAAAAAGAATCTTATGAAGGAATAACAATCAAAATTCTGGGTCCCGGCTGTTCCCGTTGTGAAAACATGGAAAAAGAAGTTATTGAAGTTTTAGCAGAAATGAATCTTGCCGCAGATGTTGAGCATGTCAGGGACATAAAAGAGATCGGCAAATACGGCGTCATGGGGATGCCGGGGCTTGTGATTAATGGCAAAGTTGTATCTGTAGGAAGTGTGCCATCAAAAATAAAAATAAAAGATTGGCTTAAAGAGGCACAACAAAATAAGAGATAATTTAACTTTAAAAAAGGAGAATCTTTTATGCTGCTTAAAAATTATCAGAAAGAAATTTTCCGGGCTGAATGCAACCCAAGTTTTGAAAATGTCCATTGTTTTGCTCATTTAGATGAAGATGTCGGCGAAGTGATTCCGTATCTTAATGCTGAATTAGGCGGGTATCAGTTTATCCGTGAGCCGCCGTCTGTTACATTCAAGATACACGGCAGGCTGATTACAGTTCATTCCAAAAAGATTGCCATAAATGCTTTAAAAGATGAGGCAGAGGCTGATAAGATTCTGACATGGCTTAAAAATCAGATCAATGATATATGGGAACGGCGTCATGAGATTGTTCCATTGTATGAAAATGCACCTAAACCTCAGATTATTGAAATCCTCAAGCTGCTGCCAAAAACCAACTGCAAGGAATGTGGTCAGCCGACCTGCATGGTCTTTGCTGCGCTAGTTACCGAGGGTATAAAAGGGATTGCAGATTGTCCGCCTTTAACTGCAGAGAAGCATGAAAAATTGACAGAATATCTCAGTCAATTTAAACTGGATTATGAATTTTAATTTAAGAGTCATCTTATAGCTGTGTAGGATGAGTTAAAAAAGGAGGTTAAAAAATGACAGAGATAACAGGCAAAAAACTTTCCGTATTGGACAGGTTTCTGACGCTGTGGATATTTACAGCGATGATAGTCGGAGTCCTGATAGGATACCTTTCTCCGGCAATAACCCAATTTATCGCGGGGCTTCAAATCGGTACAACATCTGTTCCGATTGCCATAGGACTGATATTGATGATGTATCCACCTTTGGCAAAGGTAAAATATGAAGAATGGAGAAAAGTATTGTCACATAAAAAACTTCTTGCGCTTTCATTATTGCAGAACTGGGTCATCGGAACCTGTTGTTATGTTTATTCTGGCAATTTTATTTCTCCGCAATTATCCGGAATATATGATCGGCGTGATTCTTGTGGGACTTGCCCGCTGTATTGCAATGGTCATTGTATGGAATGAGCTTGCCGAAGGAGACCGGGAGCTTGCCGTTGGTCTGGTCGCTTTTAATGCTGTGTTTCAGGTGCTGTTTTATGCGGTTTATATTTATATTTTTATTACTCTTTTCCTGAACTGGCTCGGACTGACTAAGGGGCTGAATATCAGCATCTCCATATTGGATGCGGCAAAGACCGTTTTCATCTATCTGGGAATCCCGTTTATTGCCGGAGTGATAACACGCTTCAGTCTTATAAACGCCAAAGGCAAAGAATGGTATGAAAATAATTTTATCCCGAGAATAAGCCCTGTTACTCTGATTGCACTGCTCTTTACCATCATTGTGATGTTCTCTCTCAAAGGGGAATATATTATCAGATTGCCTTTAGATGTGATAAGGATAGCCATGCCGCTTACATGCTATTTTTTTATCATGTGGTTTGTAACCTTCTTTATAGCAAGGAAGATCAACGCTGACTATCCTCAGACTGTGGCAGTCTCTTTTACAGCATCAAGCAATGATTTTGAACTGGCAATTGCTGTAGCTGTGGCTATTTTCGGCATATCTTCTGATCAGGCATTTGCAACAGTTATCGGTCCCCTTATTGAAGTTCCGGTGCTTATCATTCTGGTCAATGTTGCCCTTAGCTTCAGAAAGAAATTTTTCAAGAAATAAGGGACAGGAGATATAACCCGATCAGATCATCATTAATTTATTTTCAAGAGAGGTTTTTTTCATCCTCTTATTTTTATTTAAACGGAGGTTTTTTATGAAAAAATGGGTAATTGTATTGGCAGTATCTTTTTTGGTTTCAGGTCTTTCTTCAATTTATTCGGTTGTAAATTCTGAACCGATTCCTGAAGTTCCGGTAAAAGATACGGTAACAATGGTTGACATCGGCGCAAAAAAATGTATCCCCTGCAAAATGATGGCGCCGATTCTTGCGGAGCTGGAGAAGGAATATAAAGAGAGAGCAGCGATTCTCTTTATTGATGTGTGGGAAAATCCTGATCAGGCAAAGAAATTCGGAATCCAATCCATTCCGACCCAGATATTTTATGACAAAACCGGCAAAGAAATCTGGCGTCATGTCGGTTTTTTGGATAAGAAAAGCATTGTCGCCAAACTGGAAGAACTTGGGGTAAAATAGATTGAACTGTAAGGGTTTTGAAGACCCTTAGGGTTTAAGAATATAAGGAGAATAAAATGGATATAAAAATACTGGGTTCCGGGTGTCCCAAATGTCATCAGACTGAAGAGATTGTCAAAAAAGCAGTAGCAGAAGCCGGTGTTGATGCAAAGATTGAAAAAATAACAGATTTGATGAAGATCGCCGCTTATGGCGTATTCGGAACACCGGCTGTTGTAATTGACGGCAATGTCAAATCTGTCGGAAAGATTCCGTCAAAAGAAGATGTCAAAAAATGGCTTGGAAAATAAGCCGCTAATTTAGGAGGTGAATATGGCAAAAGATTGCTGCTGTTCATCAGGTAACATCATGCTGCTTGCCTGTTCCGGTGGTTCAAATGTCGGGCAGTTGTCAAATCAGGCGGCAGTTGAACTGACACAGGAAGGCTTTGGAAAAATGTTCTGTCTGGCAGGAATCGGCGGACATCTCAGCGGATTTGTCCAGTCTGCAAAAGATACGGAAAATATAATTGTCATTGACGGGTGTGAACTCGGATGCGGAAAAACAATTATGGATCATGCGGGCATTCCGATGAAATATCTTGTTATTACAACAGAACTTGATATTGATAAAAGCAAGAATTTCAACTTGAACCGGGAAGAGATTGAAAGAGTAAAATCAGCGGTAAAAAATGCCGCTGTAAAACCTTAATACATACTGTAAAACCCTAAGGGTTTCAAAAACCTTAGGGTTTGGCAACCCCCGGAGGTTAAAAAGATATGAATATACAGGAGATAAAAAGCATTATCATGAAAGAACTGCCGCATATCATGCAGACAGATGAAGAAGTGCGGCGGTTTATTATCCATATAGGACGTGAGCAGTTCGCCGACAAAGATGAATCTGCCAGACGATTTGACCGCATAATGGATGAATTGGCAGAACAACGGCGACAAAGCGACAAAAAATGGGAAGATCACCGGAAAGAATGGGAAGAATATCTTCAAGAATCCAAAAGAAAATCAGAAGAGCATCGCAAAGAATGGGAAGAACATCGGAAAGAACATGAGGTTCAGTTGCAAAGACTGGAAAAGAAATATGACAGTACTATCGGCGCACTTGGCGCGAGATGGGGACTCACTTCAGAGCAGTCTTTCAGAAATGCACTCAAAGGAATTTTAGAGGAGGATTTCGGGGTTGAAGTGATCAATATTACGGATTATGATCATGAAGGGACTGTTTTCGGCAGACCCGAACAGATAGAACTGGATATTATCATTAAAAACGGACTCTTAATTATCTGTGAGTTAAAATCATCTATGAGCCGGGGCGATATGTATATCTTTGAGCGCAAGGTCAGATTTTATGAGAAAAAACACGGGAAAGAGGCTTCAAAAATGATTGTGATTTCGCCGATGGTGGATAACAAGGCAAAAACTGCGGCTGAAAAGATAGGTATTCTTGTTTATTCCGGGACATCATATATTGAGTCGCTTTAAAAAAAAGATATAGTTTACACGGCAATAAATTGCCGTGCTATTGTCAAATGCTCTTACGGAGCATTTAACAGTTCCGAAGGGACTGAATGAAAATAGTCCGCCAATTCATTGACGGAAAAAGGAATATATAAAATAAGTTAATAACAAGGAGAGTATAAAATGATAAGAACTGCATTAATTGTTTTGACAGCAGTTATGTCTTTTTTTCCTATGAACACTTTTGGCGGCGGTTGTTGCAGTATTCAGCCGCCTATGGAAAAGGAAAAATGTCTGGAAGGAGATTGTAAAAACGGAAAAGGAGTTCTGATTAAACCTGACGGCACAAGATACGAAGGCGAATTTAAAGATGATCTGCCTGACGGAAAAGGAATATTTATCTATCCCAAAATGGAGGAAGCTAAAAAAGGAACATATACCTTCCGTAACAGCGGAAAATATGAAGGAAATGTTAAAAAAGGTATAAAAGAAGGGGAGGGAACTTTTACCTTTATCACAGGTACAAAATACGTGGGTCAGTTTGAAGATGACAAAATGAAAAAAGGGGTTCTTACCATGTCAAATGGCACTATCTATGAAGGTGAGTTTGATAAAGATATGCCATCCGGCAATGGAAGCGTAATATTTTCTGACGGAAGAAAATATGTAGGTGAAATCAAAACTAATAATATTTCCGGGAACGGAGAGATGACATTTCCTGACGGAAAAAAATATGTAGGCAGCTTTAAGATGAATAAGATGTATGGGCAGGGCATAATGGCATATCCTGACGGTAAAAAAGAAGAAGGGATATTCATTGATGATAAGTTCATCGGAAAAGAGCCTCCCGTAGTGAAGGTGAGCAAAGTACAGACAGATAATTCAGAAGCTGAGAGTCAAATTGAGCCTAAAAATATCCCTGTACAAAAGGATGAAAAAGTAATGCCGCAGAAGATTGACTATATGAAAATGACGCCTGAGCAGTTCATAGAGCAGATGAAAACAGAAAATGGAATTATTCCGATGGAAGAAATAGAAAAAAGATTGGGGAGAAAACCATTCGGAAAATAAAAAATCAAGTTTCTTATCATAACCCAAGTTGCTACATAATGCTCCCGCCGGATTGGCAAATCCGGCGGATGGTTCGGATTTGTCAATCTTCCACCGAGCCGACAGATGCTATTTTTCCAACAGGTGGCAACTTGAGTTATCATATTTTTTAACGGAGGATAATATATTGGAACAGATTTTTCTTACGGTAAATGAATGGATGACCGGCGGCATTATGCTTGCCGCAGTCGGCTGCTTTGTATGGGGCATGATCAGCGTGGTATTCAGCCCATGCCACATGGCTTCAATTCCGCTGATTGTCAGTTATGTCGCGGGTCAGAATCAGACGCTTGCCGCAAAACAGGCGGCAAAATATGCTGTTGCCTTTACAGTCGGACTCTTTATCACCATCGCGATGGTCGGTATTCTCTGCTCCCTGCTCGGAAGAATGTTGGGAGAAGTAGGTCCATATTGGACAATTCTGGTCGGCGCTATTCTGCTCTGGGTATCACTTGATATGCTCGGCGTGAGTGCATGTTCAATGTCCGGGACAGCACTTCAGCGGGTAAAATTAAAAGGCTTGCCCGGAGCGTTTGTTCTTGGTCTTGCTTACGGAATTCTTTCAGGCTCCTGCACATTCGGATTTATAGCTCCTATTCTTGCATTTATCACAATCCAGCAGAAGATTGTTTTGGGGATTTTTTACATTGTTCTGTTCGGCATCGGGCATTGTATTCCGATTGCTGTTGCAGGGAGTTCAGCGGCTCTTGTGAAACGTATCCTTGAGAACGGAAATTTTCATCAGGGGAGTATGTGGTTCCGAAAAGCTGCCGGAGTTGCTATCGGCTTGTTTGCTATCTATTTTATCGTGAGTCCGTTTGTGGGAGCATAGTAATCAGACAGCAAAAAGAACAGGAGGACAGAACAGTTGAAAATCAAAAAGCAGATCATTTCAGGAAAATGGACGTCCGACTCGCTCTTTATCGTCAATGTTCTGCTTACGATTTTCATGGGCGAGATCATCTTCAATCTTGCACGCGGACTGAATATTCATTGCGGCTGTTTCAGCAAACACTTGAGGGGAGTTCGATGGTCTGGACAGTGCTTAGTGACTGCGTTTTTTTGCAGCCGCATTGTTTCTGTTGTTCAACTGCTATTCGGAAAACCGTAAAGAGATGAAAACCGAAGTTATAGGAGAATAAACCATGAGTTTAAAGCAGGTCAACATTGAACTGAGCATATCTCAGGTGCAGCAGGTTTTAGCCATCTCTTTGGACGATGATGCAAAAAAAGCACTTGAATTTATAAAAGAAAACCTTGCAAAACAGATACAGAAAGCACTTCAGAGACATTGAGTGCCGGTTTTCGAGGTCAGTTACGGCCCCGGTCAGAAAGAGCAGTTCGCCGGATAATCACGGAACAATCAAAGGAAATATGTTATGCCGGAAAAAATATTGTCATTGACAGAACAAGACTTTATGCGGATGAAGGCGGTTATCATTGATGAGGATAAAGCCGAAGCCTTTCGTCTGATAAAAGAATTTGTAAAACGTCTGGAACTTCAGCAGCAAAAAGGGCTGAAGTCTCATTTGAATTATTAAAAGGAGTAATGAACAATGTCCCGTTGGACAATCATCATCACCATCCTGTCAGACACCCTGTTTTTTCAGGAATAATAAACTTTTTCAAATGGTGGCTCGGATTTACCGGTCTGATTGCCGCATCGTCTGTGTGTCCTTTCTGCGGCGCACCCGGATGTCCTGTAGGTGTGAGTGCGGCAGCTACTATAGGCGGTTTCCTTTCGCTGTTCATGCAGAATTGGAAGGAACCGTTTAAACGGCTTTATTATTTTCTTAAAAACCGAAAGATAAAATTATAAAAAATGACAAAACTATTTTTCAGGTCAGGAATAGTATTGCTATTATTTTTCATTGTTCTGATAACGGTTTCGGCAAACAGTCAGACAGATAAAAAAGTCCTGCAATATAATGACGCAACACGGGATGCAATCGGAGTATGTCCGCCGTTTAATCTTCTGGATGAAAAAGGGAATATCATTGACCCGGTAAACGGCATCAATACAGATAAACCTTACAGCCCTAAACAGACCTGCGGCAAATGCCATGATTATGATAAAATTACAAAAGGGTATCATTTTCAGCAGGGAAAAGGGGAAAAAATATCCGCAGAATTTAAAGAAAAATATCCGTAGGTAACAACTCCTGGTAGATACGGAGGGCGCTGGTGCAGTGTGGGAACAACTTATCCGCAGTTGGCTGAGAAAAACAATCCGAGTTCCGAAGCAATTGATTTAACATCATACACGCTTGCAAAAGGCTGCGGAATCTGTCATCCCGGAGGCGGTTCTTTGGAATATGACCGTAACGGAAACCGTTATGATGAATATGCGGCAAATCCTGAAAATAATATTATCTCCGGCGGAGATAACAATTTTGACGGAGATTATCATCAGGCAAAATGGGCGGAAAGCGGCGTTATTGAAGCAGACTGTCTTTTATGTCATTTGAGAGATTATGATGACGGAAAACGAAATAAACAGATTCAGTCGCTTAATTTCCGCTGGTCTGCTACAGCAGGAGCAGGCTTTGGTGAAATCAGCGGAACAGTTGCAAAAGGTGAAACGCCTGCGGTTTCCTATCATCTTTCTTTTTTTGATGAAAACGGAAAACTTACACTGCCGATTATCAGAGAAGTTCAAAATAAAAACTGTCTGTTCTGTCATCGTGAAAGCGATTGGAAAAAAGCAGGCGCATCATTTCAGGCAAAAACCGATCTTCACACACGGGCAGGGGTCCGGTGCGTGGATTGCCATGTAACTGCCAGAAAAGCATCTGATTCAAGAATCACCGGAAGAGATATTCACGATTTCGGAAAAGGGGATGATCCTGACGGATTTGTAAGAGATGATTTGGATAATTCAATGAAAACCTGTCATGACTGTCATGTTACCGGAAATATGAATGCCCCGATTATCAAACACCGGGGGCTGCCGCCTTCCCATTTTGAAAAGATTGCATGTCAGACATGCCATATTCCATGCCGTCAGGTCAAACCGATTGCAATTCAGGATTCAACTGTCTTTAATCCGGGCGGGAGAATTCCTTCTCCCAAAGAGATATGGTCTTTTTACTGGACCTGATATAAAACCTTTTAATTTTACAGGAGAAGTTGCAACATATCCTGATGATCTGTTTCCGTTTTTCTCTTTCAAACCCGCAGTCGGCTGGTATAAATGGAAACTTTATCCGTTAAACCGGGCATATACTATCTGGATGGGAATTGAGACACAGGAAAAAACAGGATTGAATCAGGTTTTTATGAAAGAACTTTTCGGAATGTGGAAAAAGCATTTTGAAAATCCTGAAACTGTTTTTCCGAAACTGAAAGATGTCAAAGATGACAATAATGACGGACTTCCTGAAGTCAACCGCCCAAAAAAGATTCAGGCGTTGATTTCAGAGGTTACAGCAATGCTGAATAAGAGAAAAAGACTCTCTGAAAAAGATAAGGTTGTTTTTGTTGACGGCAATCAATATACTGCTGACGCCATAACATGGCAGACTTTTACTAAAGAGCCTTATGAAACAAGTCCTTATGCTGTTACATTCAAACTGAGCCATGACATCACGCCTGCAAAGAATGCACTTGAGTCTGCGGTCAAATCCTGTCCGGAGATTTGCGACTGCTGAGAGAACAATCTATTTTTCCGCTCTCTTTTTATTTGTAATTCAGATTATTATCGGACTGACAACTTTTTCCGCAACACCTTTTCCTTCTGATACATTGGGAAAAATAAATACTGCTCACAAGTATCTGGGCTATCTGCTTATTCTGAGCTATCCGGCGGTTTTTGTGCTGTGGATAAGAGAAAAAAATTCTGATATTCTTCATAAGATACTGACAATATGCTTTTTGACTGTTATTCTTTCCATTTCGGTTATCAGCCTGATGATATTCAGAAATGACGATATGAACTTCCGTCTGATAGCCAACGGAATTATGCACAATACTGTATTTATTGCAAGTATCATGATTATTGCAGGAATTTGGCGGATTTGGAAAAAAAGAACTTAGTGTTAAATAAGCAAATATACATGGGAGGATTATATGAAAAAAATAGTTCCGATTCTTGTAATTTTTTTTCTGGCTGCATCATATTTGTATGCCAATGATGAACTGAAAAGCATCTCTTTTGATAATTATCTGAAAAAATTTGATAATAAAGAACGGAGAGATATGAAAATCAGGATTCCTGAACTGCTTGAGCTTTACAAACAGAATAAAGTTCAGATTATTGACATCCGAACTTCTCAGGAGTATGAGTGTATAATCTGAGTTTTATGAAGTATATTCCGGTAAATGAAGTTCCTGAAAGACTCGGTGAACTTGACAAAAACAAAATTATCGTTACGGTCTGTACAAATTATGACAGAGCCGAGATGGTAAGAATTTATCTGAAATTAAAAGGCTTCCGTTCAAAATATCTTGTGGACGGGATAATCGGTCTTGCTGAGTATTTGAAAAGCGGGTACGGAAATGAATTTTATCAGAACAAAAAACAGCTCAATTGAAAAGGAGTTTTGTATGAAAATGAAAAGAATAATTATTCCGGCTTTATTCGGAATAATATACTTTGCATCAATTTGTGCAGGAGAAGAGACGGCTGATCGTTTTCCGTCTGCTTTTCTGCGGGAACAGACTTATGCTTTTGAATCTGTTGTTGAAGGGTCTGAAGTTATACATAATTTTATTCTGCAAAACAAAGGGAATGAAACTCTTTTCATTGAAAACGTAAAAGCAGGCTGAGGCTGCACAGCGGCTTCCAGTGTGAAGGAGATTCCCCCGGGCGGGGAAGGGAAAATAACGGTCAAGGTCTCTACAAAAGGATACGGAGGAAGAAAAATCAGTGAAGCTGTTTCAATTTATACCAATGATAAGAAGAACCGGCGGCTTACTGTTACTGTAACGGGTCTTGTTGAAAAAGCAGCAGAAATTATACCGCCGCGCGCAATTCTGAACGGACCTGCGGGAAAACCGCTGGTAACTCAGATCAGAATTATCCCGACAGAAAGATTTCCGTTAAAAATTGTCAACACCCGTACAAAAGACGGAAAATTTATCAGATTTCGTTTAGAAGAAATAAAGGAACCGGGAAAGCCCTTATATCTTCTGACTGTTGAAAATATCAGACTGGAAAAAGGGCGTTACAGCGATGTGATCTATCTTGAAACAGAGAATAAAGCTATTCCGCCTATTCAGATTTATATTATCGGCAATATTTTGGAGTAGGGGCAAATAATTATTTGCCCCTACTATGTAAAATTCTGATTTTAAAAAAATTAATTTCAACCATTAATTCACATAAACAATAATATTTTATAAGGAGATTATAATGGAATCAAAACAGATTCTTGAAGATGCTTTTAAATTTCATGGACATATCTGCTGGGCGAGTGCTATCGGAACACGGGCAGGACTTGTAGCGCTGCGTGAACTTGGTGTTCAGCGTACAGGTACATCCGGCGAGCTGCATTGTATTGTAGAAATCGGCGATAATCACGGCGCTCAGTGTTTTGCAGACGGTGTTCAGTACAGCACAGGCTGCACACTTGGAAAAGCCAATATTGAAAAAGCAGGTTGGGGAAAGCTGGCAATTACCCTGATTGACAAGAAAAAAGAGATGGCTGTCCGGGTCTCTTACAAACCAGGAAGACACAAAATGGTTGCTGAATCCTCTTTTATGAAAAAACGCGCCGCGGGAATTCCGCCGACTCAGATTCCGCAGGAAGAGGCTTGGGAAATGGTCAATATGCTATGGGAAGCTCCTGAATCTGAAGTTCTTACAGTCGGAAAAGTTGAACCATATCCTTATGAAGATTTCGGCGAAGTCATGGGGCTGATGCCGTGTGCAAACTGCGGGGAGATGGTATCCAAAATGTATTTGCGTGTAGTCGGGGATAAACAGATGTGCATTCCATGCTCAGGTTACGGGAAATGAAAAAACTCTGAGGGTTTCTAAAACCCTTAGGGTTTAAAAAAGGGGATTTGATTCAATGATTATTCCTGCAATCGCCGGAATCATTACACTGGTCTTTACAACTCTGCTGACCATTGCCGGCGTAGGAGCGGCGTTCATTCTGATTCCGGTATTTATCGGACTCGGCATAGATATTCATGTGGCAATGGCAACAGCACTGCTTCTGAACTCTGTTGCAATGATATTTGCCTCATACAGATTTATTCAGAAAAAGCTCATTTTATGGAGAGTTGCTGTTCCGATTCTGATTGTCGCAACCGTTCTTTCACCTTTAGGAGCATACATCAGCAAAGGACTGAACAGGGAAGTTCTGCTATGGCTCTTTGTAGGATTTCTGCTGTTTGCTGCTGGAATGATGCTTTTTTATGAACCACGGAAAAAGGAGACAGAAACGGAAAAAGTCGGACAAATGGCTTACGGACTTGCAGTCGGCGGATTTGCCGGATTTCTCGGCGGTCTTTTGGGTGTAGGCGGCGGAAATTTTATTGTGCCGGTTCTGGTCTGGCTGGGATTTGATCCGAAAAAAGCATCTGCTACCACATCTTTTATCGTTATTTTTTCATCCTTTTCCGGTTTTCTGGGTCATGCTTCTTTGGGAAATATCAGCCTTCCGCTTTTAGGATTTACAGCCGCAGGTTCTGCTCTTGGAGCAGTTGCCGGCGCATGGCTGATGACTGACAAACTGAACAGAAAACAGGTCAAGCTGGTTATCGGCGTTGTGCTTCTGGGGATTGCGGCTAAAATGGTTTATAATCTTGTTTTTTAAGCGATAATATTTGAATGACAAAAAAGTCTGATATATAACTTAAAAATCAGAAATAAACAGTCGGTAGATCGAAAAGTTTTGCTGCGGGGAGTGCAAAAATACAATTTTTGCACTCCTCCCGGAAAGTTTTCTATCTACTGATAAAGGGATACAGAAACATTTATGGGAAAGAGAAAAAAGAAAAAAAGTTCTGTTAATTCAGATTCAAATAATATTCCAGTATATTTGGAAAAAAAGAAACCATCGAAAAATATAAAACGGCTCCGTTTGGCTATTTTTCTTATTTTTGTAGCGCTGGCGGCTATCAGCGCCTTAAAAGATCATTTTGCTGAAAAAAAAGCGGAATCTTCATTAAATCCAAATGAAATCAAAGAGATTCCAATAAAGGGAATGGTAACAATGCTTGAATTGGGGGCTGACAAATGTGTTCCCTGCAAAATGATGGCACCGATTCTTGAAGAATTGGAAAAAGCATATAAAGGCAAGGCGGCAATTGTATTTATTGATGTCTGGAAAAAACCTGAATATGCAGGAAAATACGGTATTCAGGCAATTCCGACTCAGATTTTTTTTGATAAAGACGGAAAAGAGGTTTTCCGCAATACAGGATTTTTAGATAAAAAAACCATTATTGAAAAAATGAAACAGCTCGGTGTTAGTGAGCCTGTTTAAAATATCGGAAGATATTATGAGAAATAAAGACTTTATTTATCGTACAACTTATCAGGCATTTGCTGTTCTTGTTATTTCAGCAGTGGTCGGATTGTGTATCAATGCTCTCCGATCTGACGGGGTGCCGCTTATCGGGGACTGGACAACCGCATCTAAATTGACACTCAGTACAGGTGAAAATATTGAGATTTCTGTTCAGGATGCAAGGCGGCTTTGTCTTGAGGGTAAAGCAGTTATTCTTGATGCGCGTTCCCCTGAAGAGTATCAGGCAGGGCATATTGAAGGTGCTTTTAATCTTCCGTGGCTTTCTTTTGATGAATATTTTCAGAAAATATCGGAAAGACTGCCGGAAGATAAAACAGTAATTACCTATTGTGACGGAGAAACATGCAATCTCAGCAAGGATTTGGCAAAAATGCTGATTGACATGGGATTTAAAAATGTAAAAGTTCTTGTAAACGGCTGGTCTGTCTGGGTTCAGAACAGTTTTCCGACAGAAACCGGAGGAGAAGAAAGCATTGAAAGTTGAAAATAATGAACATAAAAAATGCTGTGAATTGGCAAATCATGATCATGGAAAAGATCACGATCACGGCTCATGTCATCATCATGCTGAAATCAATGAAAATACAGGCGGAGCAAGACTTCTGGCAACCCTTGTGCTGAACCTGATAATTCCGTCTGTTCAGATTATCGGCGGAATGTATGCAGGGAGCGTTGCCCTGATTTCTGATGCAATCCATAATTTCAGTGATTTCACTGCAATTCTCATTGCCTATTTTGCCTATCATATCGGGAAAAAGGGGGCATCTGTCAGCAATACATTCGGATACAGACGTTCTGAAGTATTGGCGGCACTGATCAATGTGATTATTCTGACTGGAGCATCTGCATTTATTATTTATGAGGCAATCAGCCGTTTTAAGAATCCTGTTCCGGTTTCAGGGTTGCTGGTTATGTGGGTTGCGGGTGTAGGGGTTATAGGAAACGGTTTATCCGCATGGCTGCTTCACAGGGATTCAAAGTACAGCCTGAATATGCGCGGCGCGTTTCTTCACATGATAGGGGATTTTCTGACTTCCGTAGCAGTTCTTATTAACGGAGCAATTCTCATATTCAATCATTGGTACTGGCTTGATCCGCATGCTCTCATTTCTGATTGTTATATTTATTCTGAAAAACTGCTGGTCGGTCTTAAAAGAGGCGACTCTTATTCTGATGAATGCAACACCGAAACACATAGATATTGTAAAAATCAGAGAATTTATGGAGCAGATGCCTGATATTTGCGGCGTTCATTATCTTCACGCGTGGAATTCAAGTTCCGTGAGTGTGGCTTTTTCTGCTCATATTGTTATTACTGACCGCCTGTTGAGTGAAACGGAACGACTTTCCGAAAAAATCCGGGAAGAACTCTTTCATCACTTTGGAATAGATCATGCGGTGCTGCAATTTGAAACAGAACCATGCGGCAGCGGAACTCTTCTTTGTGAAATATCCTGCGGAGGTGTAAAATGATAAAAAAACGGATTATTACAGTAGTACGGATCGCTTTGGGAATTGTTTTTATTTATGCCAGTATAGATAAAATCATCCATCCTGCGGCATTTGCCGAAGCAATATTCAATTATCAGATTCTGCCGGATCAACTGATTAACATAACAGCAATTATCCTGCCGTGTCTTGAGCTTTGCGCTGGAATCTGCCTGATTTTCGGAAAATGGATACACGGTTCGCTCTTTATCATCAATTCCCTGCTGATGATTTTTATGAGCGCGCTGATTTTTAATCTTGCACGCGGATTAAATATTCACTGCGGCTGTTTCAGCACAAGCGTTCAGACTCTTGAGGGAAATTCAATGATTTTGACGGTGCTTAGGGACTGTATCTTTTTTGCTGCCTCTTTATTTCTGCTCTTTAACTGTTATTCGGAAAGTCGTAACGAGATGAAAACCTAGTACCCGGTTAATTTAATTCTGAATAATAAAACTGTAGGAGCAACCCCCTGTGTTTGCCCTGTGCTGTAGGGGTAAGCACGGGGGCTTACCCCTACATTATTTGTCAAAATTAAATTAACTGGATACTTATGGCATAACTTAAAGAAGCTAAGTTTTTTTAAGAAACTTAGCTTCTTAAAACACAAGGAAAATTTATCAAATGAATAATGTATCTATAGAAAAGCATCCTCACCATCCGGTCAAGAATCTGATTTTTGCTAAGATGATCCATTTTTTCAAATGGTGGCTCGGATTTACCGGACTTATTGCTGCAACGTCTTTCTGTCCCTTCTGCGGACAGCCCGGATGTCCTGTAGGAATCGGCGCAGCAACTACAATTGGCGGATTTCTGTCGCTTTTCATGCAGAATTGGAAAGAGCCTTTTAAACGCTTTTACAAAAGATTCTGAAAAAAAAATCCGTCAATAGTATAAATAAAGCTCTACGGGGTTTCAGAAACCCCGTAGGTCTGAAATTGAAGAAAGGAAAATCATCATGGAGTTATCCGAACAAAAAATAAAAAAATTAGTCAAAGAAAAGTACAGCAAAGCCGCACAAAATACCGGATGCGGTGACAGTTGCTGCTGTAGCGGTTCGCCGTTATTGGTGAGGATTGAAGACCTTGGCAGAAAACTTGACTATTCTGCTGATGATCTTGCTATGGGTAAAGGTGAAGCAAATCTGGGACTTGGGTGCGGAAATCCTTTATCTGTTGCAGAAATAAAACCGGGTGAAAATATTGTTGATTTGGGCTGCGGAGCGGGCTTTGATGCGTTTCTTGCTGCAAAACAGACCGGAATCAAAGGTATGGTTATCGGTGTGGATATGACCACTGAAATGATTGAAAAAGCAAAGGCAAACGCAGATAAATCTGCTATCCGCAATGTTGAATTTCGTCAGGCGGAGATTGAACATCTTCCGATTCCTGATAAGTGGGCGGATTTGGTGATTTCCAACTGCGTCATCAATCTTTCTCCGTCAAAACATTCGGTTTTCAAAGAGATATTCAGGATACTCAAGCCCGGCGGAAGAATCAGCATTTCAGATGTGCTGCGGTCAGGTGAGATTCCCGAAGAACTGAAAAACAACCCGGCAGCTTATACCGGCTGAGTCTCAGGAGCGATTTCACCTGATGAGGTGAAACAGATTCTCAGCAGTCTCGGATTTCAGAATATCTCAATCACGCCGAAGAATCAGAGCAGTGAAATTATTCAAAGCTGGAATATCGGCAAAGGAACTGAAAATATAGTCTTTTCAGCGTATATCAGGGCATTCAGACCATAATAATATAAAGACAATTTTTTGATAATCGTAATATCAATTCATATCATAAGATTTCACAGTAACCGCCTAAAGGCGGTACTACAGACTATCAGATTTCACAGTAACCGCCTAAAGGCGGTACTACAGACTATCAGATTTCACAGTAACCGCCTAAAGGCGGTACTACGAACGTAGTACCGCCTTTAGGCGGTCTTTCATTTCAGTTTAACCGTCTGTCATCAGACAAGCCCTTCACCTGTAAGCAGAATCTCTCCTTCCTGCATTTTTTACTCTTACATTGATTTATACTCAGCAGATCGAAAAACCGTAAAAGTTCGAGTGAAAAAACTAAGTTTCTTCAAGAAACTTAGTTTTTGATAATTCAGAGCGCAAGACTTCCGAAGTTTCAGAAATCTGATGATGAACTGATTGAACTGATTATGTGACAGGCTCAGTTAAGTTGAAAAAGTAAAATTAACAGTGCTTTACAAATCTGATTTATAAAAAAATTTTTAATTTCCGATTGTCATTATCAACATTTCAGTTTTAACTTGTCTTTGAATAAATATTTAGATATTATTATCATGTTTTTGAAGATGTAAAAAATATTATTATTTTAGGAAAAGGAGAGGAAAATGAGAAAGAATCAAATTATCGGACTGTTGACCCTTGCTTTGATGATTGCATGGGGGATCGGTTTTGTATCCTCAGCTCAGGGCGCAACAATTTATGTGGATCAGAAAGCTGTGGGGAATGATGACGGATCCTCATGGACAAATGCTTACAAAGACCTTCAGGATGCTATTGCCAAAGCATTGAGCGGCGATATTATTCAGGTACGGGCAGGAACATATAAACCTTCTTCCAAAACTGAAAGCGGAGATCCGCGGACAGCAACTTTTGTTCTGGAAAACGGCGTAAAAATGTACGGAGGCTATAACGGGGAGACAATTCTCAGTGGTGATATAGGAGTTGCAGGTGATAATTCAGACAACTGTTACCATGTTGTAAGAGGAGACACATTTTGCAACCGCCGGTAGTACAGTGTTAAGCAGATTCACTATTACAGGCGGAAATGCGGATAGCAGCGGCTTTCCCAATCATGACGGCGGAGGAATGTTTAACTACAGCAGCAGCCCCGCAATTACGGATTGTTTTTTTACAAATAATTCAGCAATAAAAAACGGCGGAGGAATGTATAATGAAGGTAGCAATGTAACCATAACCAACTGTACTTTTGCCTATAACAGCGCAGGGCAGGGGGGAGGCGGGATATTTAATTTACAGAACACACCTACCCTTACTAACTGCACCTTCAGCAATAACGTAACCAACGGCAATGGCGGCGGTATATATAACTATAACGCGAATCTGAGTGTCATCAACTGTACATTTGCTGATAATGTTGCTGATTATGACAAAAATGCCATTGGTGACGGAGGAGGAATTTTTGTAACAGAAAACAGCAATGTCAATCTTCTGAATACGCTTATTGCCGACAACTATAAAGGAGCCTCTTTTAATGACTGCTATAAAGATGTCGGTTCCAATATTACTGACACAAATAATCTGGTGGAATTTTCAACAAATCATACATTCAGCATAACTGGAGATCAGGCATTTCTTAATCTCGGCGATACTTTGGATAATAACGGCGGTTCTACACAGACGCGGGCGTTGCTTCCTGACAGTGCCGCTATTGACAAAGGAACAACCAGCGGTGCGCCGACCAAAGATCAGCGCGGATTTGACAGGATTGCACCTTATGATATAGGCGCGTATGAATTTCAGGGAAAACCGACTGTCAAGACCAGTTCAATATCCTCTGTAACCCAGATCACAGCACGCGGAGGCGGAAATGTTACTTCAGACGGAGGTTATCCGATAACCGCCAAGGGTGTCTGCTGGAGTATATCAGGGATTGACACAGGCAAAAATCCTGAAGATTATTCATATACAGATGACGGAACAGGAATAGGGAGTTTTACCAGTTCAATCACAGGATTAGAGCATGGTACACACTATTATGTCAGAGCTTATGCAGTAAATAAAGACGGCATATCATACGGAGCGCAGGTAGAGTTTACCACAAAAGATACTCCGAAAATTGAAACAGCACAGATCAGAAATATTACATCTTATTCTGCATTAAGCGGCGGCAATATTATCAGCAACGGCGGGGAGAATGTTACTGTCAGAGGAGTCTGCTGGAGTATTGAGTCTATTGATACAGAAAAAGAGCCTGCCGATTATTTTTATACATCAGATGGTTCAGGAGACGGCTCATTTGAAAGTTCAATGTCAGATTTAAGCCCGAATACAAAGTATTATGTAAGAGCTTATGCAACAAACAGCATCGGAACATCTTACGGAAATGAACTCTCTTTTACTACGGAAACAGCCCTTCCTGATTTGTCAACATTGAATGTCGGTTATATTACTACAGACACTGCAAAAAGCGGCGGGAATATTACTTCAAACGGCGGACTTCCTATCAAAGCAAGAGGAATCTGCTGGAGTACATCACAAAATCCTTTAATATCAAATATATGCACAAAAGAGATAACTGGAATAGGATATTATACAAGTTCTCTCAGCGGATTGATTCACGGGACAAAATATTATGTCAGGGCGTATGCTTCAAATTCTGTGGGTACAGCGTATGGAAATGAAGTATCCTTTACCACTCTGAACTTACCGACTGTTGATACCACTGAAATCACTTCTGTTTCTACTTTGACAGCAACTTCAGGCGGAAATGTTACTTCAGACGGCGGAGCTACAGTTACTGCCAGAGGAGTCTGCTGGAATACTGAGACAATTGACACAGAAAAAGCACCGTCAGAATATAATCTTACACAGGACGGGCAGGGAAAAGGGAGTTTTACCAGTCTTATAGAAGAATTGACTGTAGCAACTACCTATTATGTCAGAGCTTATGCAACAAACAGTGTCGGAACGTTTTATGGTCAGGAGAAGATATTCAGAACAAAGCCTGCTACATATCCTGTTGTTAAAACAGATGCTATTGTCAAACTGACTTCAACTGCTGTATCAGTAAGCGGAGAAGTTTTGTATGACGGCGGAGTTCCTTTGACAGAAAAAGGGGTTACATGGCGTGAAATCACAATTCCTATGGTGGAAAAAGGAGATTTTAAGATTGTTGAAGGAAAGACAGTAGGAGCTTTTACTGCGGCAATAATAGACTTGCTTCCTGAAACATCTTATTATATCAGAACTTATGCCACAAATCAGGTCGGAAAAACCGCGTATGGCGATGAACTGCTTATAACAACGCCGAAAGTTCTGAATGTAACAACAACGCCGATTACCGGAATTACTTCAAAAATAGCATATTCAGGCGGAAACATAACATCAAACGGAGGGCTTCCAATTACAGCCAGAGGGGTTTGCTGGAGCATATCTTCTATATCTGATACAGTTAATCCCATAGCGATTTCCCATACCACAGACAGCACGGGAATCGGAAGTTTCACAAGCTCTGTAAGCGGCTTGACTCCTGATACTACCTATTATCTCAGAGCTTATGTAACTAACAGTGAAAAAACTGCTTACGGTGAAGAGATAATATTTGCAACTGCCGGAAAAGCAGCGGTAACAACTTTGGAAGTTACTTCTGTAAGTGTTACAAGTGCAATCGCTAAAGGGAACATCACAGATGACGGAGGAGTTCCGGTCACGGGCAGAGGAATCTGCTGGAGTGCTACATTGACAGCACCTGAGTTGAATAATGATGAATCAACCTGTATTCCTCAGGGTGAAGGCTCAGGAATCTTTGAAGTGCTGATAAGCGGTCTGACTACAGGAAATACATATCATGTCAGAGCTTATGCTTCAAATGAAGCTGGAACATCCTACGGCGGAACAGTTTCATTTCAAACCCTTGCAATACCGGGGGATGTAAACGGTGACGGAAAAGTTAATCTGGATGATGCGATTCTTGCATTGCAGATCATCGCAAAATTAGATACCGGAGATACAAAGATTTACGTCAGAGCAGATGTTGACGGGAATAAAAAGATCGGTATAGAAGAGGTGCTTTATATTCTCAGAAAAATTCTGAATACTGCTACAGTTACAGGAAAAATCAGCGGTGCCGGGCTTAATGTCGGCTCCGCCCGGATAAAGATCGGCTCGGATCTGATTAACACAGCAGTAACAGATTCAGAGGGGAATTTCACACTTCAGGCTGATAAAGCCGGAAAATCTCTTCTTCCGATAGAAGTAACTGCTGACGGCTATGCAACCGGATATACAAAAATATCTGCTTCTTCAGAAAGCAATGTTGAGATTCAACTGGTTCCAATATCAGATATGATTACATCGGAGGATAATCTGGCTGAAGGGGTTGATCTGAAAAAGAACGGAGAAAAAATCGGAGAATTGAAAATTCCGGCTTCTGCATTGCCTGAAGGAATAACGTATATAACCGGAACTGTTACCTATATTGACCCTACAACCCCGGAACTGGACGCCTTTCCGGGGGCGATTTTCTTGCAATAACGGAAAACGGAGACCCTGAAAATCCTGTTCTGCTTGAGACTCTTGGGTTAATGGAGTTTAATCTCAAAGATCAGGACGGAAAAGAGATTACCGATCTAAACGGAGATGCAAAACTCTGCATGAAAGTTCCTGAAAAATTAAGCGCATCCGCAGGTGAAAAGATTCCTTTATGGTGGTATAGTTCTGATGACGGTCTCTGGCATGAAGATGGATACGGAATTGTTGAAAAGCGTGCTGACGGTCTCTGGATGTGCGGCTCAGTGAATCATTTTACATGGTGGAATTTTGACAAGCCGTTGAAATATCATTCGTGTATCAAGTTCAGCTTTGTGAATGATTCTGACGGCTCTCCGATTAACAATATTAAATGGAATGCTGAAGGGGTTACTTATTCAGGACAATCTCCTGAACGTCCTTGTATTTGCTCTGATAATGACCCGGATCCATGTCCTGATGAAAACGGAATCTCCTCTTTTACTGTAAAAAAGACGGAAAACCCTGCAAAGCCTGAGCAGATAAGGGTTTTTACAAATATCAGCGGAGTCCGGTATTATCTGAAAAATGACTGGGATAAAACATTCAGTCTTGTAACAGATATTGAAAGAGCAATGATCTTTAATACGCCTGATGTGAGCGCAAGCTGTATCAAAGATGAAAACACTGATCTGTGTTCATTTCTGGATAAAGAAGACGGATTTCTTCCCCTGAATATAGACGGAATAAATTTTGCTCCGAATATCCTATCTTTAACAGCAGCGGATCAGGCTTATTCTACAGTTTATCCGGGAGAGACCATAAAGATAAATGCGCAGGTATCTGATAAAGAAGGGGATGATATTTTTGTTTCATGGTCGTCAAAATGCGGTGAGGTTTCCAATTATGGTGAAAATGAAACCGTATTGCTTGAACCTGATGTGCCGGTCACTCTTTCTGCTGATTTTACAGCTTCTCAGAATAAGGGATTTTGCAGTATCATCTTTAAGACCCGTGACAGTAACGGGAATATTTCTGAATCATCTGCCAATATCAAGATAATCCGTAATCTGCAAAAAGAGCCGCCGGTTGTTCTTTCAACAAAGTCTCTTGAGAGCGGCATCAGTGTTACCTTTAATAAAGATATAGACTCCTCAACATTGACAGCGGAAACATTTATTGTTAATAACGGCGCAGCAGGTGCTTTGACGTACAAAGATAAAACCGCTGTGTTTACGCCGTCAATCCCTTTTGAATACAAAAAAATTTATACAGCGGTTATTACTAAAGGGATAAAAGATTTGTCCGGTAATTCACTGCCTGCTGATTATGTCTGGTATTTTACTATAGGAGATGAAAAAACTGATCCGATTGATGTTGAGCTTGGAAAGATCAGTGCAATGATCGGGGGAAAAAATCCTAATGTTGTTTATGCGATTGATAAGACTAAACAGTCATTGTATTTTATTGATGTAAATGCCCAGCATATCTTTAAAAAGGTTGATCTGCCTTATCCGAATCCATTGGCAATGGATTATTCCGCTATTGACAATAAACTGTATATTGTGAGTGAAGGCTCTGAAATTATAACTGTTTATGACATAAATTCGGCTGTGATCTCTGAAATTCCTTTTGCTTCGCCGTCAAAGATACCGTTTGATGGGGAATCAAGAGGATTTGATATTGAAGTTGCCCCGAATCTCCGCAGGATATATGTGCTTTGCCGCCCAAGTTATAATACATATCTCTCAATTGTCAATATGGATAACGGAGAGATACTTTCAGATGCGTCAAAACTGGAAAATGGCTATACTCTGACCGTTGATGAGATCAATAAACGGATATTTACTGCTCAGGTCGGAATAAGCAGGTATTCAGTTCAAAATGATATTCCCAAACCTGAGATAACGATGTCAGATGCCGGAGGTCCCGGCTTTAACAAGGTACTTCTCAGTTCTGACAATTCACTTGTTATTCATAGTCCTGGATATGTTTTATATTCCTATAATGCGGATAATCTGAATGTTTTGTATGAATCGGAAAAATTAGATTGCAGATATGCAAGATTAAGCCCTGACGGAACTCTTTTATATTTATTAGCCGGTTCTTATTCGGATGATGATTATCTTTATGTTATGGATGCGGCTGATTTTCGGATGATCAGAACTCTTGATTTTCCGAATGTCTATGAATACGGTGTTCTTACACCGAACAGTGACGGCTCCTCAGTAGTCGGATTCAGTTGCGGCAGTAACTGCGAAGAGCCTGCTCTTTATTTCTTTACAAATGTGTTACAGTAATGTGTAGGGGCGAATAATTATTCGCCCCTACTTTGGGTTTATCCCGCTTTTTACACTGTACAGGGATTTTTTATAAGAAGCGGATTATAAAAACCGGATTTTTATCCTTTTCTTATAACAAATCCCTGTAACGTAAAATTTAACAAGCAGAAAGAGGATATTATGCCAAAATTAGCGGAAATTGAAATAAGCTATGAACAGATTGCAGATTTGGTCTGCCAACTTGAATTTGAGGAAAAGATGAATCTGATAAAAATTCTCTGTGAAAAAGAATATAAAGATAAGTTCTACAGTTATACCGAAGGATTAAAAAACAGGTATCAGATTCCTGAAATGAATGAAGAAGAACTTGACCGGTTTCTTCATGAACAGGGATGATAAAATTTTGACAATAAAAATTGTAATTGATACAAATATTTATATTTCAGCAATATTCTGGGGCGGGAATCCGAGAAAAGTTATAGACCTTGCGCGGAAAAGAAAAATAAAGATTCTTACATCTTCAGAAATTGAAGAAGAGATAATGGAAAAACTCATGTCAAAATTCGGTTTGGATAATAATGATGCAAGCCGGATTCTTGCAGATTTTTCTACTTTTACCATTCCTGTTTATGCAGTAAATCAGATTCAGGCGGTACCTGACGACCCGGATGATGATAAATTTATTGAATGTGCTGTATCAGGAAAAGCAGATTATATTGTTTCAGGCGATAAACATCTGCTTAGGCTTAGGGAATATACAGGCATAAAAATTCTGAAAGCCGTTGAATTTTTATCAATTATTTCAAAATATGAATTATGAAAAAAATAACAGGCTTATTGGTCATAGTCTATAAAAGGGATGTGGTTCTATGATTGGGGGAATATTTTATTCCGGTTTTTGGAGAAACCCTTAGGTTTAAATTAAAAAATCAGACAAGTAAAGGAGAAATCATCATGAAATCCAAAGTTTTTTATGCTGTAACGGCAATTATAGCGGCAATACTGGGTAGTGGGTCAATCCAGACTGATATTTTATTATAATATCCTAAATTAATAAGGATTATAATAATAGTTTCAAGTCAATTTTGAACCACTACCCAATACTGATTATTGCTCAGGGCGCGGCTTTTGCAGAAAGCCACATTTACATTGATCAGGCAAAGGGAACAAACAGCAGTTCAACCGCAGGCACCGCGTCTGCTCCGTTCAAGTCTGTCTCTTATGCTATGATGACCATGAAAAACAGAAACACGCCTGATCCCTGGTTTGTGCATATTAAAGCAGGCACGTATGATGCAGACACAGCAAAGCCTGCAAATGAAAAGGAAATCTTTCCTATTGAACTGCTGGCAGGGCATAACAATTCAGGATGATGACGGGGCTGAAAAGTGCATTTTAAGCGGGGCATTTAACCCCTCAAGCAAATCCGCAATTCTGCGGAGTGAAAACCTTACAGGCATTACTATTAAAAATCTGACTATTGCAAACATGAACAGAACAAGCGGCAACGGCGCAGCCTGCGAATTAATCAAATGTTCAGGGCTTGTGCAGGGAATCGCGGTGAGTACGAATAAAAATGGTAATTACGGTGCTGTCTGGCTCTCTGTCGCAGATAACGACACATTCAACTTTGCAAACAATACATTCACCGGAAATGAAGGCGGCAACGGCGGCGGATTTTTTGTTTCCGGTGCATTTACCGGGGATATATCCGGCAATACATTCACAGGAAATTCTTCTCATTACTACAGCGCTGGTGCATTTAATGGCAGCGGTGGCGGATTTTATGTTAACGCATTTACCGGGGATATATCCGGCAATACATTCACTGGAAATTCTGTTGGCGGATTTTATGCCGGCAAAGTTACCGGCAATATCAGTGCCAATGTATTCAGCAGGAATTCAGTGGAGTTTAAGTGTGGCGGTTTTCTTCTCGGATCTCAAGGCGGAGATAATGTGATTGTATCCAACAACTTTTTTCTTTACAATACCAATACAACGAGTGGTTCATCGAATAAAGGCACAGGCTTTTATTCCTATCAGAATGTTACGGTTATAAACAATACATTTTACGGTTCAAAAACAGATGAATCTGTTGCAAACATAAGCCAATATGCACCTAATTCGGTTTTCAAAAACAACATTTTTGCCAATCTTCACACTGCAATCTGGGAAGAAACCGAATTAGACCTTGTTATTGAAAAGAATGATTTTTACGATGTTACAGATATTATGTACCGGAATAATCAGCCGATGGGAAATGATGCGGATTTTATTGCTCTGCTTCTTTCGGATTTTCAGAATAATTATACATGGACACCGGGAATAGGCGGAGAAGATATTGATACCGGAAACTGGACTGCAAAATGTATATATGATTCGGTAAATAATTATACCATTCTGACAGATACCGATAAAAATTGGACATCCGGCAAATTTAAAGGCATGATG
The DNA here is from genome assembly GCA_963806835.1 of uncultured delta proteobacterium. Taxonomy (GTDB): domain Bacteria; phylum Desulfobacterota; class Desulfobacteria; order Desulfobacterales; family CAWEAR01; genus CAWEAR01. The sequence continues at coordinate 504,224 of CAWEAR010000035.1, read as the reverse complement.
CTGAAACTGCTGCCGAGTGCCGCCAGTGTAAGTCAGGAATATCCGATACTTGACAACACTGCAACGCAAATTATGGTAATGGGGAATCTTACATATACAGGGCTTGGCAATCCTGACAGTGCAACGGAACATGATTATGCAATAAGCGATTATCACCTGACAGGTTATTCTCAGAATATAGATGCAGGCACAGCCGTTTCTCTTACAACAGATTATGAAGGCAACACACGCCCTGCGGGAAGCGGTTTTGACATAGGAGCAGATGAATATTCTTCAGGCGGCGCGTCCAACAGAACTCCTGTTGCAAATTCACAGTCTGTTACAACTGATGAGAATACAGCCAAAGCAATTATCCTTACCGCATCAGACGGGGATAATGATCCTCTGACTTACAAAGTTGTAACTCAGCCCTATCACGGAACATTGACAGGCAATGCCCCGAATCTTACTTATACGCCTTCTCAGGGATATTCAGGTTCAGACAGTTTCACATTCAGAGTAAATGACGGAAAAGCAGATTCACAGACAGCAACGGCAAGCATTACAGTAATACCCAGGCCGAATAATATTCCTGTTGCAAAGGCACAGACTGTTACCACAAATGAGGATACAGCAAAAACAATTACACTTACAGCAACAGACGGTGATAATGACCCTCTGACTTATATTATTGTAAAATCTCAGTCTCATGGAACTCTGCTCGGCAATCCGCCTGATTTGTCTTATAAACCTGCTCAGGATTACAACGGTTCAGACAGTTTCACATTCAAAGTCAATGACGGAAAAGCAGATTCACTGCCTGCAACCGTGAATATTACCGTGAATCCTGTCAATGATTCGCCTGCGGTCGGTTATAATACATCTCCTATGGTTGCTGTAAATCTTTCCGGCACAGATATTGAGAATGACAAGCTGACTTATACGGTTGTAACTCAGCCCTCTTTCGGGAAACTTACCGGCACTGCTCCGAATCTTGTTTACACACCGAATGCGGGTTATACCGGCGATGACAGTTTTACAGTAAAGGCAAATGACGGCAAAGCAGATTCTTCGGTTACAAAAGTCAGCATAAGCGTTTCAGGCTCAGGATGCGCGGTTGTTTTTGACATCTACGGGGACTGCAAAAAAGGACTTGAAGAAGCAATTGACGCATTGCAGACAGTAACAGGAATAAAACCTTAAAATTTTCCTCGTTCCCACGCTTTGCGTGGGAACGAAAGATCGCTGTGAGATAAATCTCACAGCTTAAAGCAGAAGCACGCTGAAGCGTGCTGCTGAGATGAGATCGTTGTCAGCAGGCTTCAGTCTGCTTATGCTTTAAGCCCTGACATTTATGTCGGGGCTTTGGATGCAAATCTTTCATTCAGCGTTCCCACGCAAAGCGTGGGAACGGGATGATTCAGGGACTGTACAGGGATTTTTTATAAGAACAGGATTATAAAAAACGGATTTTTATCCTTTTCTTATAACAAATCCCTGTAACGTAAAAAAATACAGTTGCTACAAATATACTGCTCCTACGGAGCTTTAAAAACAGAGGAAAACCATGCAGAATATTCAATTATGTGAAATTAAAATAAAAGTTCCTGAATTTATAGTAAATGACATATCATTGTCAGATATAATATCATCAATGATTTACAAGGCATTGCTTAAATCCGAATATTATCTCGGCAAATCCAGAATCATGGAAGAAAAATACGGCTTAAAATTTTCAGAATTTCAGAAAAAATCGGAAAATCAGGAGCAGGAAAATTTTGAAGAATGGGATGATCTGATTCTTTGGGAAGGATATGAAACAGCATATAAGGAGTGGTTAAACAAATATAAGGAATTAAAAAAATGTATTCCGTCTTATCCGCATTGAAAGAATCGGAATGTTTTGATGATATTCATGTAATTGAATTTATTGATGAAGATTCTGTAAAGCTGCTTAAAATACGGGCTTCGGTAAAAGATAAATCTATCCTTTATATAACAGAATCAGCAACCTGTGATTATCAAAAGTATTCTTATCACTGGCAGAAAGATACAGGAGAACTTATAGCCCGCTGGGATAATAAGCCTCATTGGAAAATGATTTCAACTTTTCCTCATCATAAACATGAACAGGGCAAAGTTTTACCATCGGGCAGAATAACCATAGAAGAGGTTATAAAAGAGATAAGAAAAAAGTTGGAATATATTTAAGAATTATCTCGTTACCACGCTTTGCGTGGGAACGAAGAGTAGGGGCGAATAATTATTCGCCCCTACAATGCAATATTTTATACTATGAACAGTTACGAAAGGAATAAAAGAATGACATGGGAAGAGATAAGGGAATATTATCCTCATCAGTGGCTGCTGGTAGAAGCAATCAAAGCATTTTCAGAATCAGGGAGACGTATTGTTGAACAACTCTCTGTTATCAGGATTTTTCCTGATTCAATAACAGCCATGCAGGATTACAAACAACTGCACCGTGAATCACCGGAACGGGAACTTTATGTTTTTCATACAGACAGGGAGAAACTCGAAATTTCAGAACGTAACTGGCTGGGAGTCAGAGGTATTAAAAAATTGTAATATATTTAATTAATAATAAAAGGAGAAAAAGAGATGAGTTTTATGAAAAAAAGCAGGTTATTGTTTTTTGTATTGGCAATTGCATTGGCATTATGCAGTATATCTTTAACAAATGCTCATGCCACAGGAACACCTCATATTGTCTATGGAAAAGTCAAAAATTCAGATAATTCGGTTCCGATCAGCAGTGTAATAACTTTTGAAGTTTATATAAACGGAAAAACCAGTGATAAACTTACACAGGCAAGCACAGGATGCGGATACAGCAGTAACGGCTTATGGTGGGCGGAACTCGGAAACCTGACCACCTGGGCTGTAGGGGATGTATTGCATATCTCTCTTACAAATACCAGTATTAATAAAAAAATAAGCGGAGAGATAACTCTTGACGGAAAAGGAAGCCAGGTTATGTCTGATTTAACTATCCCGGCGGCAGATTCAAACGGAGGAACAACCACCTCAAGCGGAGGAGACGAGGGCAGCGGTACAAACTGCTTTATTGATACATCATCAGACCGATTTAGAGGAGAAAATTTTACTTTGTCAGTCTTCAAATGGATAGGAATTCTTTTTATAATCATCTTCTTTGTTATGAAGAAGAGCCTAATATCATGCGTAACGAGACAGAGCCTCGTAACAAGAGGCTTGATAATCCTCTTTTTCCAATTGGCTTTGATAATAGGAAACTCATGTATATGTTTTGCCGGATCATATACCTTTACATTGAAAACAGGCTGGAACAGTATATCCTTACCTTATAAAGAGACCCAGATAACTAATGCTGAAGGATTGAGCAGTGCGATTTCCAATTGCACAACAGTCAAACAATGGGATGCTTCTCAGCAGAAATATGTTGAACATTCAAAAGGAAGCAGTGAAAATAATTTTACCGTAACATCAGGCAAGCCTTATTTTGTTTATGTTACTGCAAATACAAGCTGGCAGATAACCGGAACAAGTTCAGCATATATAAACACAAGCCTGATTACAACCACGGGATCAACTGCTATCAATGCTGTTGCGGTTCCTCTGAGCCGAAGCGATCTGACAGATGCGGAAAAACTGGCTGCGGATATTCCCAACTGTGATGCAGTCTGGTACTGGGATCCTTCAGCCGGTGGATATATCGGACATCCAAAAGGAACTGAGATAAGAAATTTTACAGTAACAGCAGGATATGTTTATCTGGTTAGCGTTACTCAGAACGGCACATGGAGTTATACGCCGTCATCTGATGACACTGATAATGACGGGGACGGATACACAGAAAATCAGAGCGATTGTAATGACAATAATCCGGCGATTTATACAGGGAATACAGAGACATGCAATGACAATCTGGATAATGACTGTGATTTAAAAACCGACTGTGCAGATTCAGACTGTTCAGGATATTCTGCATGTCAGTCATGTACGGATGCGGATGCAGACACATATTACAAACAGAGCGGATGCGGAACTTCTGTTGACTGTGATGATACAAACAGCGCAATTCATCCGGGAGCATCTGAAATCTGTAATGATAACAAAGATAATGACTGTGATTCAAAAATTGACTGTACAGATTCCGGCTGTTCGGGAAACGCCGCATGTCAGTCATGCACAGATGCTGATAAAGACACATATTATAAAGAGAGCGTATGCGGAACTGCTATAGATTGCAATGATTCAGACAATACAGTTCATCCGGCGCACTTGAGATATGTAATGATTCAAAAGATAATGACTGTGATTCAAAAACTGACTGTAATGATGCTGACTGTAACGGAAATGCTTTATGTCCTGCATGTACTGATGCAGATTCAGACACATATTATAAAGAGAGCGGATGCGGAACTACAGCAGACTGTAATGACAACAATGCAGGGATTCATCCGGGAGCAACCGAGATTTGCGGTGACGGGATTGATCAGAATTGTGACGGAAATGATGCAACCTGTCCTGTAGATCCTCTGGAGCAGGACAATGACGGAGACGGTTTCACAGAAAAACAGAATGACTGCGATGACACTAATCCGAATATCAATCCTAATGCAACAGATATATGTGAAGACGGAATTGATCAGAACTGTGACGGAAGCGATGCATCATGCACAGCAGAAGATACAGATGATGATAAAGACGGCTATTCAGAAAAAGCAGGGGACTGCAATGATGAGAATCCGGCAATCCATCCGGGAGCAACTGAGATTTGCGGGGACGGAATTGATCAGGACTGTGACAGCAAAGATTTAGAATGTACTGAAGATGATAATGATAAAGACGGATATACAGAGGGACAAGGGGATTGCAATGACAATAATCCCTGGATTTATACCGGAGCAACTGAAATCTGCGGAGACGGAATTGATCAGGATTGTGACGGAAAAGATACTGAATGTTCCTCTGATGTTAAAGAAGGTATATTTATAGATAATCTGGTTCAAGGTTTGCGGTATGAAACAGCAACTCAGGCAGGGGTAACAGATGCCGCCGGTATTTTCAGATATAAAGAAGGGGAGAATATTCTCTTTTATGTCGGAGATATTCTTTTAGGAAATGCTGTTGCCAAGCCTCTGATTACTCCGCTTGATCTGATTTACGGAGCAGATGAAACAAATACCGGGGTAATCAATATATGCAGATTCCTTCAGACTCTTGATGATGATGATTCCTTAAATAACGGAATCCTTGTCAGTCAGGCTGTCAGAGAAGGCACCGCGGGAATGTCAATTAATTTTGATTCAAGTCTGACGGATTTTGAAAATGATTCATCTGTCAAGTCTGCTATAGAAACTCTGACCGCTCTCAGAAGCTCAGGACAAAGAGAGCTGGTCTCTGCTGAGGATGCTTCGGCGCATCTTCATCATAAATTGTACGAGATTGACAAAGACGGAGATAAATACACAGTCAGTCAGGGGGATTGCAATGATTTTAATCCTTTGATTTATCCCTCTGCAACAGAAATATGCGGCGATGGTATTGATCAGGACTGTGACGGCAAGGATCTTTCATGTGAAAGTGAATATCTGCTTGTTCTGAATACTGTTCCTGAAAGAAATGCCACAGGAATAGAATTAAATACAAAGATAACAGTTACCTTCTCTGAAGATATAAATTCTGAATCTCTCAACAAAGATACATTTTATCTACAGACAGGTGAGGGTTACAGCCTGACTACAATATCAGGAATTATCTCCTGTTCAGAAAAAACAGCGGAATTCAAGCCTGATGCACCTCTGAACGTTACTACTGTTTACCGTGTTACAGTAACAAAGGATGTTAAAAGTATTGACGGGAGTTCACCTGAAGCAGATTATACATGGTCTTTTGCCACTTCTGCGGCAAGCGGTGAAAAATATCCCGAGGTTATATCCACTGTTCCAGAAAACAATTCATCGGATGCTGATATAACTACAAAAATAAGCGTTACTTTTTCTGTAGAGATGGATCCGGAATCTTTAAATAAAGATACTTTTTATATACAGACCGGGGATGGTTACACTCTGACTACTGTATCAGGAACTATTTCATGTTCAGAAAAAACAGCGGAATTCAAGCCTGATGCACTTCTGAAGGGTACTACTGTTTACCGTGTTACGGTAACAAAGGATATTAAAAGTATTGACGGGCATTCTCCTGAAGCAGATTATACATGGTCTTTTACAACTTCTGCTGTAAATGCTGAAAAATATCCTGAGGTAATATCCACTGTTCCGGCAGATGATGCATTGGATGCTGATACAGATACAGAAATAAGCGTTACTTTTTCCGTAGAAATGGATCCGGAATCTTTAAATAAAGATACTTTTTATGTAAAGACCGGCGAGGCTTACAGTGTTCAGACAGTTTCAGGTACTGTCTCATGCAGCGGCTCAAAAGCAGTATTTAAACCGGATATGTCTTTGGAAGAAGATGTTACTTACAAAGTTACGGTTGCTCAAGGAATAAAGAGTATTGAAGGGTACCCTCTGAAATCAGATTATAAATGGTCATTTACCACGTCCAGTTCATCTGACAGATATCCTGAAATTGTCTCTACAGTTCCGGTAAGCAATGCGGAAAATGTGAATGTAAGTACAGCGATAAAGGTCAGCTTCTCTATAAATATGAATCCTGAATCCCTGAACAAAGATACATTCTATATACAGAAGGGAACGGAAAATATCAGCGGGACAATTGCTTATGGTGAAAAAACCGCAACATTTACACCGGATTCATCTTTAGACGGAGATACAGCCTATAATGTTACTGTCACCAAAGGAGCTGAAGGCTCTAACGGGAATCCTTTAAAAGCAGATTATACATGGTCATTTAAAACAGGCGGTACAGAGCCGGATAATGACGGAGACGGCTATAAAGTAAGTGATGGGGACTGCAATGATAATGACGCTGAAATTTATCCTTATGCAAAAGAGATTTGCAATGACAGTAAAGATAATGACTGTGACGGAGTGAACGACTGTTCCGATTATGGACTGCAAGAATGATGCAGCATGTCAGACTTCATGCACTGACACGGATACAGACGGATATTTTGCCGAATACAACTGCGGCTCGGAAATAGACTGCAACAATACTGATCAGGGTGTTCATCCGGGTGCAGCAGAGATTTGCACTGACAATAAAGATAATGACTGTGACGGAAATGCTGACTGTTCTGATTCAGACTGTAAGAATAATGCTGCATGTCAGACATTATGCACAGATGCGGATGCAGACGGATATTTTGCTGAAGAAAACTGCGATACAGATATAGACTGCAATAATGCTGCGGCTGAAATTCATCCAAATGCTCCTGAAATTTGCGGAGACGGAATTGATCAGGACTGTGACGGAAGTGATATATCATGTTCCATTCCGCCGACTGTTGTTTCCACACTGCCTGAGAATAATGCGGTTGTTTCAAATGCTAATACAAAGATCACAGTAAATTTTTCTCAAACTGTTGATGTATCAAGTATTAATGAGAATACATTTTATGTTCAGACAGGAACAGGATATAATATCAGGAATATAGAAGGTGTTATAGCCTGCGATGGTGCAACTGCAATTTTTACTCCGAATGAGACTTTTGACGAGGAGACTATTTACAGCATTACAGTAACATCAGGAGTAAAGAACACCGGAGGAATTTCTCTTGCATCAGATTATACATGGCAGTTTAAAACATTAACAGGTACAGGCGAATATCCTGAGATTCGTTCAACGGTTCCTGACAATAATGCCGTAAATGTTGATGTAAATACTGATATTAAAGTTGTATTTTCCGATAATATGGATCCGGTAAGCATAAATAAAAATTCTTTTTATGTAATTACCGGCTCCGGCTATGATTTAAATGCTGTATCAGGAACTGTATCTTATGAAGGTTACACAGCAATCTTTTTGCCGGATGAACCGCTATCTTTTAATACAACGTACAAAGTTACAGTTACCAAAGATGCCATGACTTTGACAGGTATTTATCTGCTTTCTGATACATCATGGTCATTTACAACCGCGCCGTATGATGTGAATGCAGATAATGACGGGGATAATTATTCTATTAATCAGGGTGATTGCAATGATAATGATGCGGGAATCCATCCTGATGCAAGCGAGGTATGCAATGACATCAAAGATAATGACTGTGACGGAATAATTGACTGTTCTGATTCTGACTGCACAAATGATGCGGCATGTCAGATTATATGCACTGATTCTGACACAGACGGATATTTTGCCGAAGAAAGCTGCGGCACTGTAAAAGACTGTAATGATGCTGATGCTGATATTCATCCGGGTGCTTTAGAGATTTGCAATGACAATAAAGATAATGATTGTGACGGAGTAACAGACTGTTTTGATTCAGACTGTACAAATGATCCCGCATGTCAGATTATATGCACTGATGCTGATGCAGACGGGTATTTTGCGGAAGATAACTGCGGCACAGCACAGGACTGTAATGATGCTGATAAAGATATTCATCCGGGTTCAGCAGAGATTTGCAATGATATTAAAGATAATGACTGTGACGGAATGACAGACTGTAATGATTCAGACTGTATTTATTCGCCGTTATGTCAGATTTGTACTGATACTGATGCAGACGGATTTTATGCTGAGAGCGGATGCGGTGTTTTTACAGACTGTAATGATAATGATCCTCTGATTCATCACGGAGCAGTTGAAATATGCGGAGATGAAATTGATCAGGATTGTGACGGATATGATCTTCCTTGCGATACGCCGCCTACAGTGAGTTCAACTTCGCCTGAAACAGATGAGACCGGCGTTGAGTGGAATGCGAAAATTACTGTCAATTTTTCACAGATAATGAATCCTGAATCTGTTACAAAAGATACGTTTTATGTGCGATCTGGATCAGAGTATGGTTTGGAAACAGTTGAAGGAACTGTAACCTGTGAAGGAACAACAGCAACTTTTACGCCAAATGCACAGTTAAAGGAAAAGACAAGCTATGATGTAACAATTACTACAGAAGTGAAAAATATCGGGGGAATCTCCATGTCATCAGATTATACATGGAGATTCACCACCATAGGAACTGATGAGGTATATCCTTCAATTGTTTCAACGGAACCTGCAAATAATGCAGTCAATACAGATGTAAACTCGCGGGTAAAAGTCATTTTTTCTGAAGAAATGGATACTGAAACCATAGACGAATATTCATTTTATGTTCAGACAGGAACCGCATATAATGTAAAGACAGTTACAGGCGTCATATCTTATGAAGGAACAACTGCTGTATTTACTCCTGCTGAACCGCTGGAATATAATACTCTTTATATAGGTACAGTAACCAAAGGCGTCAGAAGCATCAAAAATTATCCTCTGAAAACAGATAAAATATGGTATTTTACAACCTGTTCCACGCCTGATGAAATTGATAATGACGGTGACGGTTATACGGAAATTATGAATGACTGCAACGACAATGATGCAGGAATTCATCCTTCAGCAATTGAAGCCTGCGAAGATGGGATTGATCAGAACTGCGATGGCAGCGATCTTTCATGCGATGTTATGCCTGAAGTGAGTTACACGGTACCCGCAAAGAACAGTATTGATGTTGATGTAAACGCTGATATTATCATTAAATTTTCTCAGGCAATGGATCCTTCAACAATTAACGGAAATACATTTTTTATTGCTGCAACCGGAGGGGAAAAAGTATCAGGAACAATAGCTTACACTGGAGCAACTGCTGTGTTTTCTCCAGCTTCTCCGTTGGCTTATAAAACTGTGTATAATGCCACAATTACCACCGGAGCGAAAAACCCCGGGGAGACTCCGCTGGGTGCGGATTATACATGGTCATTTACCACAAAGGCTGATAATGTTGATAATGACGGGGACGGTTTTAAGGTCGGTGACGGGGATTGCAATGATGAGAATGCCGGGATTTATCCCGGCGCAAAAGAAATCTGCACGGATAATAAAGATAATGACTGTGACGGAAAGACAGACTGCGAAGATTCAGGCTGCGCTGAAGATGCCGCATGTCAGATCATTTGCACAGATGCGGATAAAGACGGATATTTTGCCCAGAGCGGATGCGGGACAACAGCAGACTGCAATGATAATGACACCGGGATAAACCCCGGCGCGGGGAAATCTGCAATGACGGAAAAGACAATAACTGCAACGTGCTGAAAGACTGCGCGGATCCGGCATGTGCTGGGAATGCGGCATGTCATACAGGATGTACAGATGCAGACGGAGATGGATACTGCGCACAGAGCGGGATCGGGACAATAGTGGACTGTAATGATGGGAATGCGGGGATTCATCCGGGGGCAATGGATGTTTGCGAGGATGGAATTGATCATGATTGCGATGGAAAAGATTGCGATCTGATATACACAAATAGACTTGGTATGAACTTTAAGCGTATTTCAGCCGGTACATTTATGATGGGAAGCCCGGAAGATGAGTTGGGAAGAGAAGATGACGAAATTTTGCATCAGGTGACGCTTACTCATGATTATTATATGCAGACCACAGAGGTTACGCAGGGACAATGGAAAACTGTGCTGGGAAATAATCCTTCTTATTTTGCAAGCTGTGGAGATAACTGTCCTGTGGAAAATATATCATGGAATGAAATTCAAAACTTCCTTGCCCAAATAAACAAAATGGGTGAAGGTACATACCGTCTTCCGACAGAAGCGGAATGGGAATATGCAGCAAGAGCCGGAAGTGATAAGGCGTTTGCAAATGGAGATATTTCTGCTGCTTCCTCTTCCTGTGATAATGATCCGAATCTTGATGCAATCGGATTTTATTGCGGAAACAGTTGCGTCAGTTATGCAGGCGGATATGACTGTTCTGCAACAAGTTCGTGTTCAACATGCGGGACAAATCCTGTTTCACAAAAAACGCCGAATGACTTTGGAATTTATGATATGCACGGAAATGTTTCAGAATGGTGTCAGGACTGGTACGGAGATTATCCGGCTGAATCTGTCAGCGACCCTGCCGGTTCTGATACCGGAACTGAACGGGTGGTTCGCGGCGGCAGTTGGATTGATGATGCGGGAAGTTTAAGGGCGGCAAACCGGAATAAAGAAGCTCCATCCGCAGAGGATATTGGGTTTCGGCTGGTGGTGATACCGTCAGAGGCAAAATAGGATTATCAGCGGTTCTGAATCGCCTGATCATCTACAGTGATTGCGTTTAAGAAGGGGATTTTTTTTATCCTTTTCTTATACACAATCCCTGTAGATAGCGGCTCTGAATCGCGGATTAAACGGATTTATCTGATTGCACGGATTTATAATAAAGACTTTGTAAAGATATTGATGAAAAAGATATAATTTTCATAGCGTTGACAATGCAATTGAAAGGTCTTATATAGACAGGGGGTTTGTATAAAAGGCTGTTTGAAAATATCTTTACAAACAGATTTCAGAGGTGTTAAATTGTTAAAATTTATTTTCACAGATTATATTAAAAAAGCATTATTGCTGGCAGAATATGACAAACTTGAAGACGGGACATTCAGCGGAAGAATACGGTGCTGTAAAGGTGTTATTGCTTTTGGCAGGACATTAAGGGAATGTGAAACCGAACTTCAGTCAACACTTGAAGACTGGCTGCTGCTCGGTTTAAAATTGGGACATTCTATTCCCGTTATTGACGGATATGATTTGAATACGGAGCCTGCATAGAAAAGAATATCAGTTTAAATAAGGAGAAGAAATGAAAAAATTTAATAAAATTATATGTATTTTTGGAATGTTATTCACAATAATATTTGGCAGAAATGCTTTTGGGGATATTCCTGCTTCTGAAAGACAGGCTCTGATTGATTTATACAACAGTACAGATGGGGCTAACTGGACAAATAATACTAACTGGCTGGGAACCAATGGGACGGAATGTTCATGGCATGGTGTAACCTGTGATTCCTCTGGCAATCATGTTATAAAACTCTATTTAGTTAAAAATAAATTGAGTGGCAGTATTCCTTCAAGTATAAGCAATCTATCCGAACTGATAGAGCTTTGGTTAGGTGAAAATCAACTGAGCGGGGAGATTCCATCAAGTATAGGCAATCTTTCTAATCTGGAATATTTAGTTTTGCTGGATAATCAGTTGAACGGGAGTATTCCCTCTCAAATAATTAATCTATCTAATTTGCTATATCTTAGTTTGGGTTCTAATCAATTGAGTGGAAATATTCCTTCAAATATTGCCAATCTTACTAAACTTACATGGCTTTCCTTGTATTTTAATCAACTGAGCGGGAACATTCCTTCAAGTATAGGCATTTTATCCAATCTGACACATCTTCAATTGCAGGGAAATCAACTTAGCGATGGTATTCCGATAGAAATTGGCAATCTATCCAATTTGAGATTGCTTTCTTTGAGTACAAATAAATTGAGCGGAAATATTCCATCTGAAATTGGAAATTTATCTAACCTAACAAGGCTTTATTTGGGCGGAAACCAACTGACCGGGAATATTCCTTCACAAATTAGTCAATTATCTGATTTAACACTGCTTAGTTTGGGTAATAATCAACTGAGTGGAAGTATTCAAGTAGAAATTGCTAATCTATCCAATTTAGAAGAACTCTATTTGAATGATAATCAACTGAGCGGGAGTATTCCTTTCGAGTTGGGCAAATTATCTAATTTGATAGAACTTCGTTTGGGCGGAAATCAATTAAATGGGAATATTCCTTCTGAAATTGGTAATCTATCAAATTTAACACATCTTCAGTTGGGGGGCAATCAACTTAATGGTAGTATTCCAATAGAAATTGGTAAGCTGTCTAACCTGGCACGGCTCTATTTGAATGATAATCAACTAAGCGGGAGTATTCCTTCTGAAATTGGCAATCTATCCAAATTGGAATATCTTAATTTATGCGGAAATTCTCTTTACACATCGGATAATGTCTTGCGTGATTTTCTGAATACCAAACAAAGTAATTGGGAAAGCTGCCAGAAAGACGGAACTCTGTTAGCTAATTTCAGCGCGGATAAAACATCGGGCAACGCTCCTTTGAATGTTCAGTTTACTGATTTATCAGCCGGAAATCCAAGATTATGGAAATGGGATTTTGACAATGACAGCGTAACTGATTTTGAAATTCAGAATCCGACATGGACTTATAACCAACCCGGAACTTATACAGTGTCTCTGACTGTAAGCGATGACGCAAACACAGATAAAGAGATAAAAACAGATTATATCACTGTCAATTCTGATGACAGCAATGTTATTTATTCAAATGATTTTGAAAAATATGCAGGTTCTGAATGGTCAAATACTTCAACCGATGTTACGCCGACAGGAAACAGGACATTTTTAGGACAGTTTGGAAATGGAACAATCAGTTTATCGCTGAATAATTTGCCAAAGCATAATGAAGTTACAGTTTCATTTGATTTGTTTATTATCCGTTCATGGGATGGGAATCGTACCAGTTGGGGACCGGACAGATGGAATCTCGTGATCAACGGCGGTGAAACACTGATAAACACCACTTTCTCAAATTATACAAATCAGGCTTACCCTGAAAATTATCCTGATGGTAATAATCCTTACCGCACAGGCGCTGTTGAAACAGATACATTAGGATACGGAACAGTAACTGATGGAGATTCTGTCTATCATTTGAGCTTTTCTTTTTCCCATACAGAAGAGAATCTTCAATTAGACTTTTCCGGTATCGGACTTGAAGGTTTGGCAAATGAAAGCTGGGGCTTAGATAATATCAAGGTTAAATTAGGCGGATTTGAAGGCGTGGGAGCAAATTTTGCCGCCGACTATGTTAAAGGCGATGTCCCTCTTAAAGTTCAGTTTACTGATTTATCCATAGGAAATCCCACATCATTGAAATGGGATTTCAACAATGATGGCGTGATTGATTCGACTGAACAAAATCCGACATGGACCTATGAACAACCCGGAACTTACACACTCTCTTTAACCGTAAGCGATGGAACATCTCAAAATACAATAACAAGGAAAGATTATATCACGGTAACTATTCCGCCCCCGAATTTAAAGGCTTCTGAACTCAAAGTCCCCTCATCTGCCACATCTCTTGTTCAGCCTGAAATCAGTTGGCAGGTAAAGAACACAGCAAAAAGTCCTACAAATGAAATAACAGACAGCCTGTATATCTCATCAGACAATATTTTGGATGAAAAAGATACGTTATTCGGAGCATTTGCCAGAACCGAAGGATTGAACGCAGAGAGCGATTATTGGCGTACTGAGAAAATTCAGATTCCCGATACTGTAATTCCCGGCTCATATTATATCATCGTAAAAACAGACAGCAAAAATGCAATAAGCGAAACAGACGAAGAGGACAATATTGCATTTCAGCCGATTACAATTGCCTCTGCAAAACTGATTACAGCAGCGCCTGACAGAATACCGCTGAATCTGAATCCGGGCGTCCCTGTTACCGGAAAGATTGAAATCGGAAATATCAGCAATAAAGCTGTTTCAGGGCTTGCTTACACAGTTAAGGATGCAGCCGCAAATATTACTGTTCAATTATCCGATTTTCCCACAGAATTGCAAAGCATGACATCGCATGAGGTTACTTACACAGTAACAGCAGGCGATTTGTCAGTTCCGGAAAGTAAAGCAAACCTGCTCTTTACGGGCAGTGAAAAAGCAGCAGCAAGTATAACTTTTGAAATCAATGTGGTTCCGGGAAAACCCCGGCTGGAAACAAATCCGGGTTATTTAGAATACGGAATACTGCGCGGAAAGCAATCCTTTTATGAATTTGAGATTGTCAATAGCGGCGGCGCGTCAGCAAATGATTTGGAGGTTCTTACACCTGATGCTTCATGGCTGAAGCTCATTACACCTAAAATTATCGGCAATCTTGCGCCCGGGGCAATAACCAAAATCGGGCTGAAACTTACGCCGCCTGAAAATATGCTTCTTGGACCTTATGAGGGTGGAATTATAGTAAGGGGAAGCAACATTGCTATTCGGGTCGGCTTCCGGTTTATAACAGTTTCAGAGGCAAAGGGAAATCTGAAAATCACGGCAACAGATGAGTTTACTTATTTTGCAGATGATCATCCGAATGTCAAGGGTGCGACTGTTATTCTGACAGATGCGTTTTCCGGCGCGGAGATTGTCAAGGGAGTTACAGATGAAAAAGGTATCTTTACAGCAGAGAATATTAACGAAGCCCGTTATAATGTTGAAGTGAGAGCAGAAAAACATGGTACATACCGAAATACCTTTGAGATTAAACCGGGGCTGACAAAAGAGATTGAGGCGTTTTTGCCAAGGCAGTTGGTAACATACCGATGGTCAGTAGAGCCAGTTCAGATTGAAGACCATTACACGGTAACGCTTGAAGCTGTATTTGAGACGCATGTGCCTGCGCCGGTGGTTACGGTTGAACCAAATCACTTGTTTATACCGCTCTTTAAGGGAGAGACAACTACGGTTGATTTGAAAATTACCAATCATGGACTGATTGCAGCAAAGGGAGTTGCTTTAACTCTTCCTCAAAATGAAGAAATTTATATCGAAACGCCTATTCTGAATATCGGAGACCTTGGTGCAATGACTTCTGTAACTGTTCCGATAAAAGTCCGTGCAAAAGAGGACGGACCTATTTCACCAATAACCAAAAATACTCCGCTAAAACAAAATAATATCTCAATAAAAAAAGGACAAACTGATACGGGAATTTCTGAAATGGAAGTTGGCTGTACACAAATCTGTGTGGGGTATTATTATGTTTGTAATAATAAAATTTATAGATCATCTTGTGTTTCTGTGAATTTCATGAAAAATATCGGAGAATGGATTGAAAAGATTATAACGATTATTCAGCCATTTTTAGCTGTAATTGGTATAGAGAAGGACATTGCGTTATGTGCAAGTGTTTTTGCAGGAGATATTCCGGGGGTGATAGGGTGTTTATCTTTGCTGTGCAGATCAATTTCTTTATTAAATTCAGCAGGAATTGAATTACCGGAAAATATAACACATATAACATCCTGTTTCTGTATAGCTGTATCTCTTGTTTCCTTTGAGCCTTCAATAATATCTACAGTCGGAACCGCTATTGATATAAGAGATTGTATAGGTTCGGAATTAAAGCCATTAGGATGTATAAGCACAAAGTCATCCGTAAGTACGGGTACTTATATCCAATCAACATCAACACAATCAGAAAAGATTACATGGTTGAATACTATTACAACTCCAGGAAATTATATAGAAAATCCTGTTTATTGTAAAACAGTATTAACACCTCAGCAGCCGGAAATTACATCATCTGATGCCAGCCATGCTTCAGGAACTGCAAATCCGAATACTACTTTTATTTTATCAGTTAGCATAGGATGTCCTACAATAGCTGGAAATAATTGCTTATACAATTTTAAAGAAACGATAAAAGTTGACAGTTCAGGAAGTTGGTTATTTAATATGCCCGGATTGTGTGACGGAACTTATACCATTGTTGCAACAGTTATTGATGGGAATAGCAGTCCGATTAATATATCAAAGGCTGTAAATCTTATAATTGAAACCGGAACACCGGATAAGCCTGTTATAACTGAGCCTGTCAACGGTTCTTTGTTAAACGATAATACGCCAATTATTTTAGGAACTTCTGAACCTAAAAGTCTTATAAGAGTATATGCAAAAAAGTCATTCGTTGGAGAAACTTTTGCTGATATTTGCGGAGAGTGGTCATTTATTCCGCTTACTCCACTTAATGACGGCATTTATTCTATAACTGCTAATGCTACAGATGCAGCGAATAATACCAGTCCGGAATCGTTTCCGGTATCCATAACCATAGATACAAAATAACTTATTAAATCTCTGACATTTTATACATCAGCGATTCTGAATCACGGATTAAACGGATTTCACAGATTTTTTTCAATCAGTGCAATCTGATAAATCGGATGTGTCCCGCTTTTTACACTGTACAGGGATTTGTTATAAGAAGAGGATTATAAGAAACGGATTTTTATCCTTTTTCTTATAAAAAATCCCTGTAACGCGGGAAAATACGGATTAAACGGATTGCACAGATTTTTCATCAATCCGTGCAATCTGATAAATCTTTTTAATCCGCGATTCTGAATCGCGAATTTACCGGATTAAAAGGATTTCACAGATTTTATCTTTTTCAATCCGTGCAATCTGATAAATCTGTTTAATCCGTGATTTCAAATCCTGATAATACTGAGGAATAAAATGCAGCATACAATTCAGATTGAATGCCCGACTGAGCTTTTACTGACATTGCATATGAATGCCGAAACTTTTGCCGAACTGATAAAAACAGAAACAGCAATCTCATTGTTCAAAGAAGGCAGAGTCTCATCAGGAATGGCGGCAAAATGGCTTGGCATTCCAAGAATAACTTTTTTATTCAGGGCAATGGAATCCGGCGCTGAATTGCTCGAAGACTCAGCAGATGATTTCCGCAGGGAAACTTCGCTCTTATGATTGTTTTTTCCAATACTACGCAGATAATTGCTCTTGCCGGTATAAACAGACTTGATTTGCTTCCTGTTTTATTTGGCATTGTTCATGTTGCCGACGCAGTTGCCGAAGAATGTGCAGCAGGTGGAAAAATTTTTGTCCCTGATTTGACCGGACTATCGTGGATAAAGATTGTTGATTCAGCAGATTGTAAGAACAATTATGCGGTGTCAGAGCTTGACAAAGGCGAAAAATACACAATTCTTACAGCGCTCCGAATGAAGGCTGACTGTGTGATTATTGATGAAAGAATAGGACGTAATATCGCTGAATATATGGGTCTTTCCGTAACCGGCACATTGGGAATTCTGCTTAAAGCAAAACAAAAGGGAAAAATAGACTCTTTTACCGATTGTGTTGCCGCTATGCAAAAGAATGGCATACACTATCACAAAAGACTTGTTGAAAAGCTGGCATTGAAGGCTGGAGAAATCGTGTAAAAAACTTTTGAATCAGAATTCAGGAGAAATAACCAATGAAGATCATCATAAAAAAATGGGGAGACAGTTTTGTTGTCCCAATTCCCAATGTTTTTGCAAAGAACATAAATACCGGGCTGGCGGATGTATCAATTGATAATGAAAAAATTATCATTAAGCCTGTCTCAAAAATCAAAAGTATATCAGATAATCTGAACAAAGAAAAAGAGCATACAGAGCCTGATAGCAGATATTCAGAAGAAGAATATCCTGACATCACACAAACACGTACATGGGAATTATGCGGTTCCCTGAAAATAGCAAAGCCTGATTCATGTTACATTGTCGGACATAATGAAGAAGGAAGGATTATCACCAACTATGCCGAACATATTGATGAAGTTCTGACGGAAAATATCCATGAGTGATATAATTACAGATACATCCGCATTGATTGCCTTTTTTATAAGTTCTGAGAAAAATCATCCTGCTGCCCGGAATTTTATGTTACAAAATAAAAATATACGCTGGATTATTCTTGAATCCGTATTTGATGAAACAGTAACATGGATACGGGCAAAAGTTTCAATCAAAGCGTCAATTCAGATCGGACAGGTTTTGAGAGAAGAACATTGCTATGTCAACCTGTCAGAACAAGATGATGCGGAAACATGGGATGTTTTTTGTCAATACGATGATAAAAAGTGGAGTTATACAGATTGCTCAATACTGGTTATGGCAAGACGCTTAAAAGTGAATAAAATATTTGCTTTTGATGAGCATATTCGTCAGATGACAGGTTTAGGAATTTTTTCATTACCATAAATCTGTAAAACTAACACGGTGAACCTATGAAAAAAACACAAATTATTTTAAATTTTATCTCTCTGTCCCTTATTGCAGGCGTATTTGCTGCAATGCCTGTTTTTGCACAGATCCCTCCTGAATCCGAGTGGAAAGAAGAGGGCGTCTGCGCCAGAGTCCGCATTCAGATAAGTCAGGATGTTGCAATTACCCGGACAGCATTTCGGGCAACCCTTGAAATTGACAACGCTCCTGAGAATGTTTCACTTGAAAATCTCAAAGTAACCATTGAGATTACTAATGATGAGCAGAAAGAATGCAACGACCTTTTTGGCGTCAAATCCCCGGAGCTTACCGGAATTGATGATATTAACGGCAACGGCATATTAGCACCCGGAACATCCTGCAAAGCTGTCTGGATAATTGTTCCCACACGGGATGCAGCGCCGGATATACCGACTCAATACTATGTCGGCGGAACACTCAGTTACAAAGAAGGGGATTCTCAGATGAATATGCCCCTTTTTCCCGCAAGCATCACAGTGAAACCGGATCCGAAATTAGTACTGAATTATTTTCTTCAACGGGTTGTTTACAGTGATGATCCATTTACCAAAGATATTATCGAACCCGCAGAACCTTTTCCTTTAGGTCTGATTCTTCACAATCAGGGAAAAGGTACAGCGCATAATGTCAGAATAGCCTCCTCACAGCCTGAAATCATAGAGAATGAAAAAGGTCTGCTCATTGATTTTACGATTATCAGCACACAGGTCAATACTGAACCTGTAACCCCTTCCCTGACTGTTGATCTCGGAAAGATCGAACCTTCACAGACTTCGGTGGCGCAATGGATAATGACCTCAAGCCTGCAAGGTAAATTTATAAAAGATGAAAACATGGTAAAATTCGAGCATGTGGACGATCTTGGGGACACCAGAACTTCTCTGATTGACAGCGTGAGTATCCGGGAACTTCTTCATACGGTCCGTGTGGATATTCCTGAAGATGACAAAAAACCTGATTTTCTGGTAAATGATATTGAAGACGCCAATTTTATGCCTGATACGCTTTATAAAAGCGATGGCTCAACTGCATTGGTAAATGTTGCAACAAATACAGCAATAAACAGACAGGTTTCAAATACTAATCTTGAAGTAACTCTGACAGCAGATGCTCCGAATGGATGGATTTATATTCGGACAGATGATCCGGGACAAGAAAAATTTGTATTGAAAAAAGTTGTCCGTTCTGACGGGCGTGAAATCCGAATGGATGACAATGTATGGACAACACATCGGACTATCCGGCTTGTTGGGCAGACTCCGTATCGGGAAAGTTTACTGCATCTCTTTGATTACGTGGAAAACGGCAATTGTGAATATACCCTTTTTTATGAAAATCTTTTGGCAGTCCCCCAACCGCCTGTATTGATGTTTATTCCTGATCGATCTTTTCCCGAAGGGCTGCATTTCGGTTTTCTTGTCATGGCAAGCGATCCCAACGGAACAACTCCTACAATCTCAGCAGAACCGCTTCCTGACGGAGCAACCTTTACATATAAAGGAAATAATGAATGGTATTTTGACTGGGCGACAAAAACAGGCGATGCCGGAAAATATAAAATCACATTTACAGCATCTGACGGTGAATTGACTGATTTTCAGGATGTTACTGTTACCATTTATTCAAATTCTGATACTGACGGCGACCGAATGCCTGATGAATGGGAAAAAGAGCATTTTAACACTTTAGATAGAGACGGAACAGGCGACTTTGACGGAAACGGAATTTCAGACCTTGATGAATACTTAAATGAAATCGGCACCCCTGAAATTCTGTCTGGTTATACACTGACTGTAAAAATTGAACCGCCAGGCGGCGGAACGCTTACTCTTGCTGAAGGTGTTTATAATTATCCTCAGAATGAAACCGTAAATATTGAGGCTGAACCTGGCCCCGGCTACAAATTTGACTACTGGAAAGGGGATGTTGAAAATCCAAATTCACCTTATATCAATGTAACCATGAACAAGGCAAAAACAGTTACAGCAAATTTTGTTCCAATCGCTGTATTTCCCGGAGATATTGATAACAACGGAATCACAGACTTAAATGACGCAATTCTTGCCTCAAAAATTGTCTGCGGAATTAAAACAGATTCAGATATTTATCTATCTGCTGATGTCAACAATGACGCTAAAATCGGAATGGATGAGGCTATTTATACCTTACAATGCTCAGGCGGTATATATACAGACACTATTGAAGTCAGCGGTATGATTATCAAAGATACTACATGGAATGCAAGAACAGTTAAAGTAACAGGAAATGTCAGGATTGCAGACGGCGTTATGCTGACAATTATACCGGGAACTTATATTGAATTTCAGGGATATTACAAACTGATTGTATGGGGAAGGCTGACAGCAGAGGGAACCGCAGAGAGAATGATTACATTTGCCGCCAAAGATAAAGCTGTAGGATGGCGCGGTATCAGGTTTGACAATGAATACGGAGATATGGATGACAATGGCTTGTCAAAATTGGTCTATTGCAGGCTGGCATACGGAAAGGCTACTGAAGGAACAAATGTATATGACGACGCCGGCGGCGCGGTTTTTATGAATAATTTTTCAAATGTTCTGATTTCCAACTGCATTATCAGCAATAATCAGGCGGCAGGCGAAGGCGGAGCCATTTACTGCCGCTATTCAAATCCTGTGATTGTCAATAATCTCATCTGCAATAATACTGCATCAGGCTCAGGCGGTGGGATTTACGCTGTTTATTCAAGTCCTAAGCTGATAAATAATACAATTGTTCATAACAGCGCGTCAGCAGGCGGCGGGATTTGCCTCTGGGGAGATTCTGCTCCTGAAATTGTAAATACGATTCTCTGGGGAAATACAGCAGGCGATGTTGAAAATCAGGTCGCGCTGCTGCAAAAAACCTGTGATCCATATCTCAGTTATTGCAATGTGCAAGGCGGATCTGCTGCTTTCAGCGGATGGGGTGCCGGATCAAAATATGACGCATCCCGTTACCTGAATAATATTGATGAAAACCCGATGTTTGTAAATCATTCCAACGGAGTCGGCGCAAATTTTGACGGATTATCGGCAAACTGGGCTTTACAGGCAAATTCTCCGTGTATAAATAAAGGAACTCCTGATATTACAGGATTGCCTAATTTATCTGAAACTGATTTGGCAGGCAATCCGAGAATTAACAGCAATATCATTGATATCGGTGCTTATGAATATCAGTTGTCCAAACCATGATTTTGAACCGCTGATAATCATGACCATAAATCTACAAGGATTGCGTTTAAGAAGGGATTTTTTTACAGTTGCTTTAATCCTTTTCTTAAACATAATCCCTGTAGATAGCAGACTGAACAACATCTACAGGGATTGCGTTTAAGAAGGGGATTTTCTTTTTATCCTTTTCTTATAAACAATCCCTGTAGATAGCAGACTGAACAACATCTACAAGGATTGCGTTTAAGAAGGGGATTTTCTTTTTATCCTTTTCTTATACACAATCCCTGTAGATAGCAGACTGAACAACATCTACATGGATTGTGTTTAAGAAGGGGATTTTTTACCGGAAATTAAGGAGGACTTTTATGAAAAAGAAAGAACTTACAACTGAAATATCAATGGATTTTAATGGTCATCAGATTCATTCAAAAGACGGGCTGATTTGTCTGACTGATCTTTGGAAGGCGTCTGGAAAACCTAAAGGAAAACTTGATCCAAGACTGTGGAAAATAAAAGCGGGACATCAGTTTATCGAGTCTGTTGCAAAAAAACAAAATGTTCCCTACGGAAACATTTACAAAACAACCAGAGGAAAAGGCGGCGGAACCTATGCTCACTGGCAGATTGCCCTTGCTTACGCCAAATACCTTTCCCATGAACTGCATATGCACGTCAACGAGGTGTATATGCGTTACCGCCTGGGGGATGTAACTCTGGCAGATGAGATAGCGGACAAGGCAAGCCCTGAAGATCAGGAATGGCTCGCCATACGCACCATAGGCAAGGTTGCACGGAACCAGTTCACGCACACGCTTAACATACATGAGGTCAGAGGTCGTGGATATGCAAACTGTACCAATGCTGTCTATAAACCGATACTCGGCGGCACTGCACGGGAAATCAGAGAGCAGAAGGGACTTCCTGTTAAAGCAAATGTCAGGGAAACGCTCAATATCAAACAGTTGCTTGCCGTCGGGCTTTCCGAAGTCTTAGCGGCGGAAAAGATTGAAAACGAAGATGTTTACGGTAATAAAAAATGTGAGTAGCTTCAGCGCCAAAAAAGTTCAAAGTATTCTTTAGCTGTAAATTTGATCGGAGTCATCATAATCATCAGGATTATCAGCGGTTCTGAATCGCCAAAAATATCTACATGGATTGCGTTTAAGAAGGAGATTTTTATCCTTTTCTTATATACAATCCCTGTAGATGCAGGCTGAACAACATCTACAGGAATTGCGTTTAAGAAGGGGATTTTCTTTTTATCCTTTTCTTATAAATAATCCCTGTAGATATAATGAGGAGATTTTATGAACTGGACAGTTGAAAAAGCGGAAAAGAATTTTTCCGGACTTCTTCTTGAAGCCGTGTATAAACCTCAGCCTGTTTTTGATAACAATCAGCTTATTGCCGCTGTTATTGATGCAAAAACCTTCAGAGAGTTTGAAAAATGGCAAAATCAGCGGAAAAAAAAATCACTTGCAAGTGCTTTTGAGGAACTGAGAACAATTATGTACCGAAGAAAACTATCAGTTGGAAATTCCGAACCGATCTGATCGGGAAAATGCTTTTTCAGGTGACTTATAATGAAATATCTTTGCGATACCAATGTATTAAGTGAGCTTACCCGTCCTTTGCCGAATCAGAATGTTATCAACCGGGCTTCCTCAGTTACAAAAATTTATGTGAGTGTTATCACAGCAGAAGAAATTTATTTCGGACTGACCCGGCGGACTAATGCCAGAATACTGAACTGGTTTGAAATGTTTTTAAAAGGTAACTGCAAAATATTGCATGTTAATTCAGAAATTGCAAAATGTGCGGGAGAATTGCGGGGTCGGCTCAGTATAAAAGGACAGGTACGCAGTCAGGCAGATATGCTTATCGGTGCGACAGCTCTTTCCCGCAAACTTATATTGGTAACACGGAACGAATCTGACTTCAGAGATTGCGGCATTAACATATTAAATCCTTTTTCTGATCCGGTTATGTAAAAAACCTGAATCACAGATTAAGCAGATCATTGTCTGAACCCTGATCCACATCTACAAGGATTGCGTTTAAGAAGGGGATTTTTTTATCCTTTTCTTATAAACAATCCCTGTAGATAGCAGATTGAACAACATCTACAGGGATTGCGTTTAAGAAGAGGATTTTTTTATCCTTTTCTTATAAACAATCCCTGTAGATAGCAGACTGAACAACATCTACATGGATTGTGTTTAAGAAGGGGATTTTCTTTTTATCCTTTTCTTATACACAATCCCTGTAGATAGCGGTTTTATGAAGGACACGAAGGAATACTAAGAATATCTTTGTATTCTTAGTAGATAAAAAGAGGGACGACAGATGAGAAAAGTTATTCTTTATAAAGGTGAAAACGGATATATTGTTGCAGAATGTCCAAGTCTTGCAGGCTGCATCAGTCAGGGAAAAACTCGTCACGAAGCTCTTGAAAATGTCAGAGAAGCCATAGAACTTTATATAAGAACACTGACAGAAGATGGTGAATCAGTGCCTGAAGACAGTGTTGAGCTTGCGGAAGTCTGATGAAAAAATTACCTGTCATATCGGGGCATAAATGTGTCAGGGTTTTGGAAAAGATTGGTTTTACCATTCGTGTTCAGGAGGGAAGCCATATAATTATGGTGTGTGAAACACCTAAAATCCGTGTGAGTGTTCCTAATCATAAAGAATTAGACAAAGGCACACTACGGTCTATTATCCGCAGAGCCGGACTCACAGTTGAGGATTTTATCAATTTGCTTTAAGACTGTTCTGAATCACGGATTAAGCAGATTGCACATTGTCTGAACCCTGATTAAAATCCACGAAGGACACGAAGAAACACGAAGGAAGAATATTAGTGTTTCTTGGTGTTCTTAGCGGATCCACGAAGGACACGAAGAAACACGAAGATATGGAAACAGAACTGATTTTCAAACAGGAAGTTTATGAAATTATCGGTGCGGCAATCGAAGTTCATAAAACTTTAGGACATGGTTTTCTTGAAGCTGTGTATCAGGAAGCAATTGAATATGAATTATCAGTCAGAAAAATCCCTTTCCGTTCACAGGCTGAACTTAGAATAAAGTACAAGGAAAGATACCTGAACAAAACCTATATTGCTGATATTATAGCTTACGATAAAATCATTGTCGAACTCAAAGCCTTATCTGCTTTATCAGGCAAAGATGAATCTCAGATTATCAATTATCTGAAAGCAACAGGATACAAAGTAGGGGTACTCATTAATTTCGGACAGCCTTACAAACTTGAATGGAAAAGATTTGTTTCATAATCCACGAAGGACACGAATGAACACGAAGAATATATTAGGAGGTATAAAATGAAGAAGGGATTGAAAATATTGGCTGTATGCACATTATGTTTATCTTTAAATCTGTTTACCGCATACAGTGAAAACGGGGCTGATGAGGCGTATATCATGGGAAATATTCGCACTCTGCCTGCTGATTTTTATTTGAACATAGAGGTATCTGTTGAAAAAGGGAATGAATATGAAAATGCGGCAAATATCATTGACAATATCTGCACTTTTCAGGTCAGTCCGGCGGCTAGCAGAAGTTCTTCTTTGATTTATGATATTTCTCTTTTTGAAGATGACGTATTTTCAGGCATGTATCAGAGGCGTTCACTGCCGTTTATGTTAAAACGGAATTACAGGGGAATCAAAGATGGGGATTATCGGATTACTTTTGTGGCAAGGGATGAAACAGGCAAAATAGGCAAGGGAAGTGTTACTATACGGGTGAGGCATTAATGATTCAACGAAGATACACGAAAGATGCACGAAGGTTTTTTTTATCTTACTTTTGGCGTCACTTAGTCTTCTTAACGGAGCATACGGAGAGACGCTGTTGACAATTTCCGATATTTCATTAGATAAAAAGACTTTTTCTTCTGATAAAGAGACAGGTGTTCAGATTCGTTATAAAATATCAAAAGATGCGGCTGTGAGTATCAATATTTATAATGATGAAGATTTGCCTGTCCGTCAGGTGATAAAAAATAGCAGGCTTTCAGCAGGTTCTCATGTTGCAGAATGGGACGGGAAAGATGACAGGGGTGATCGGCTTTCATCAGGGATTTATATTTACACCATTGAAGCAGAAAGCTCTGACGGAAATAAGGAAAGATATGATCCGGCTGATGAAACCGGGGGACTTCTTTTAACAGTTAGAAAACCGATTTTAGATACGGAAAAAGGTGAAATTTCTTATGTCATGCCAAAAGCAGGAATGGTTAGAATACGGGGCAGGTATAAAGTCCGGGGCTTTGCTGAAAACATTGATTGACTGGGAGCCGGAACAAGGGGGAAGCAATGTTGAAAAATGGGATGGAAAAGATAAATCAGGGATGATTGATATATTTAAGATTCCTGAAAGAGAAATCTTTATCTTTGCTTATTCCCTGCCGGATAATTCTATTATTTTGAAGTCTGTTCAGCAGGGGAATGAATCTTTAGAAAGGCGTGATGAAAAAGCTGAATACAGACTTAAAGCAAAGACTGATCCCGGATTGAAATATAAACACGCGATTCATGATAAATCTTTTTGTCATGAGCCGAAATTCAGTCTTGAATTTCCGAAAGCAGTTTCAGAAATGCCTGACGGAACGCCTGTAGTAAACGGCAATGAGCCTGTTCCGGTTAAGGTTAAGGTTACGATTTCGGAAAAAGACAGGCTTCATGTTGAAAGTGCAAGATTTGAGGTGATGTTTTTTGTTGATACGATCTTTATCTTTGAAGATGAAGAAGGGTTTACGCCGTTTACTTATATGTGGGATACAAAAGGTCTGCCTGAAGGTGAGCATCTGTTCACTGTAAATATCATGAGTTATGATGACCATTGCGGGGTTGAAAGCCGAAAGGTTGTAATTACTCTGAAATAATTTTCTGTTAAAATTATGACTCAAAAAAAGAAGATTATAAAGAAGTTCGTGGAAAAACCGCCAAGAAAGGATCTGACTTATCAGGAGTTGGAAACAATATTGTCGGGACTGGGTTATGATAAAATTGAAGGCAGTGGTTCGAGAGTCAAATTTTACAGAAATGACGGTTCTTTTCCGATTTCTATTCATAAACCGCATCCGGGAAATATTCTGAAAGTTTATGTTGTAAGGGAAATACAGAATATATTAAGGAGGTTTGATAAATGAAGTTTTTTAAATATAAAGGTTATGTAGGGAGTCTCCATTATTCTCATGAAGATAAGGTATTCTGGGGAAAACTGGAAATTGACGATGGACTGATTACCTTTGAAGCGGAAAATACAGGGAATTTTGAGTAAGTTTTCAAAATGCTGTAGATTGCTATCTTGAGGATTGCAAAAAACTTGGCATCGAACCCCCGGAGAACTTTGCCTAAAGAGGCTGATTTTAACAGCAGTGATATTCAGGATAGAATATGGAACTTGTTAAAGTCGCATAAACATAACTAAATTGAATAGGGTAAATTCAGCGGAAATATCCCTGCTGAAAAGGATGTTAAAATGCCGAAACTCGTAACTTTACAATTAGAAGATGATATATATCAGTTAATTACCGAAGCAGCCGAAGCTGAAAACCGGACTCCTGAGAATCTTATTGAAACAGCAGCATTGCTCAGAATATACGAACAACAATTTGCTGATGATTCAGAAACAGCAGAAATTATCGCTGATAAAAAAACTGATGAAGCGGATAAAAACCGGCTCAGAAGAAGTCCGATTAATGAAAGGCAGGTTTGTTGAGTAATTATAAAATCTTTGAACTCGAGCGGTTTCAGAAAGATGTCCGTAAGCTGATCAAAATCCGGTAAATCTGAGATTGAGGCAAAACTGAATAAATTTGTTTATCCTCAACTGCGCCGGTGTCCTCATTTTGGACCGAATATCAGAAAACTCAGGGGTTTTGAGCCTGAAACATGGCGATACAGAATCAGGGATTGGCGTTTTTTCTATGAAATTGATGAGAAGGAACATATTGTTTTTATGATTGCTGCTTCTCACAGAAGGAAGTGCATACTGAATAGGAATAAAATCATTTATTTACAATTAAGAACTTAATAAACTATCAAAAAAAGGAGAACAAAACCATGTCTTTAAAAAACAACTCTTTTATGAAACAGGTTGCCATGCTGGTGCTTTTTTTCTTTGTATGGCAGACCATTTACACACCCGCTATATATGCCTTTGATACAGGCACAAACGATATGCACGGCGGAACGCCCGCGGGAGATAGTAGTGACACAAATCCTCCGCCTCCTCAGCCCCCGGTGATTAATCCTTGTAACAGCAATAAACCTGTATCTCTCCTCAATGGTGAAGAAACATATACTTACAATGATTTTACTATTCCGGGTCGCGGCATGAGCGTCAATATCACTCATATTTACAAAAGTCAGAGAAATTACAACGGCAGATGGGTTTTTGGATGGTTTCTGAATTATGACATTAAGATAAAGAAACTTGAAAATAACAATCTTTTAGTTATTGACGGCACAAGCCGCAGGATGAATACATCAAAATCGAATCAGTGTATCAATCTCCCAAAGGATTTTACGATACGCTGACAGAAAATACAGACGGCACTTATACAAGAACTCTTAAAAACGGTACAAAGTATGAATTTGATCTAAACGGATCATTGAGCCGTATCACTGACAAAAATAACAATTCAATTTTCTTTACTTATGATGCCGGAAAACAGCCGATTACCGGCAAATCAAAATTCTTTGTGAATCAGGAGACCGGCATAATTGCTTATGACTATAAGCTGACCAAAATCACTGATACATCAGGAAGGGATGTTCTTCTTTCTTATAATGAGAACGGCAGGCTGGCAAAAATAACAGACCCGGCAAACCGGAGTATATCCTATTCTTAGATGAAGAAGGTAATCTGACAAGAATTACCGATCCTCTCGGAGATTCTTATACTTATACCTATGATGCAGAGCATAATCTTACCTCAGTAACAAGTCCTGAAGGAATTGCTTATCTTAAAGTTACTTATAATGCTCAGGATCAGGTGAGTGAAGAGACCCATAACGGTGAAACTTTTAAATTTTCTTATGATACAGCCAAAAAAAACCGCTGTTATGACCCGCTCAAACAGTTCAAAAATATATTATGAAATGAACAGTTGCTGCGGCAATCCGACAAAGTAATCAGAGATTACGGGGGAATGAATCTTGAGCATTCTTATGAATATGATGATAATATGAATATGCTCTCTGAAAAAGACCCAAGAGGAAATACCACCGTTATACCAAATCTCCATTGATTTTATACAATGCTGTCATTTTTTTCTGATTGATTACAGAAATTTGTTTTTTCAGAAGCATGTTTTCAATGGAGATTTGGTATTATACTTATGATGACAAGGGCAATATTCTGACCATCACTGATGCAGATGACAGTCTTACCAGTTTTACTTATGATGAAACAAACAATCAGATAACAAGTATCACTGACGCATTGAGCAGGGTTACTCAATTTGATTATGATACAAACGAAAATCTGATTAAAATTACAGATGCTTTGTCAAATCAGACAAATTTTACTTATGATGCTTACGGAAATCTGCTGACCGCTACAGATGCACAGGGAAAAACAACATCATTTACTTATGATGCCTACGGTTATATCTCGTTTGTGAAAGATGCCTTGAATCAAAGCATAAACCTGACTTACGATACGCTTGGCAATCTTACATCTCTGACTGACAGAAACGGGTGTACAACTTCATTTTCCTATGATTTAAAGAATCAGTTGATTCAGATAACCGATGCGCTGGGAAATGCAACACGGTTTACTTATGACAGAAACGGAAACCGCACCCGGATAACAGACGCTCTGAACAACGCGGTAACATTTGCTTATGATGAATACAACCGGATTAAATCAATCGCCAATGCCCTGAATAATGCAACATCTTTTTCTTATGATGTCAACGGCAACCTTAAAACCCTTACAGATGCTGAGGGAAATTTAACAGGTTATGAATATGATTCATGGGACAGGCTACAGAAAGCAATTGATGCTCTGGGTAACGGAACAGAGTATTCTTATGATGCAAACGGAAATCTGACAAGTATAAAAGATGCCAAAGGAAACAGCACAGATTATGCTTATGACAGACTCAACCGTCTGACCATGACAACCTATCCTGATAAAACAACTGAAACTTATACTTATAATAAAGCAGGGAATCTGGTTTCAAAAACAGACCGTTCACAAAGCATGACTGCTTTTTCTTATGACAGCCTGAACCGTCTTGTTACAAAAACCTATACAGACGGAAATAAGGTTATTTATACTTATGATGCTGTGGGCAGAATGACTTCTGTAACTTCAGACGGAACCAATTCTTACAACTTTGTGTATGATGATGCCGGCAGAGTGATTCAGGCAGTTCAGAACGGAAAAACAGTCAGTTATGAATATGATGCAATGGGAAACCGGACAAAGATGATCTATCCTGACGGAACATATATCACTTATCTGTATGATGCGTTAAACCGGATGGATCAGATAAAAAATATGTCGGATCAGGTGATTGCAGATTATTCCTATGACAGTATCAGCAGAAGAACACAGCTTGATATGAGCAACGGAACTCAGGCTTTGTATCAGTATGATCAGGCAGGCAGGCTGACCAATCTGATGAATAAAGTAAAATCTCCTGAAGCAATGATTTCCAGTTTTGTTTATGGATATGACAGGGTTGGAAACAGAACTTCCATGACAACGGCAAAGGGTGTTCATTCATATCTGTATGACAAGATTTATCAATTGACAAATGCGGATTATCCGGCTGATCATCCGTTTGCTGATACAAAATATAATTTTGATGCCGTTGCAAACAGAACTTCGGTTGTGAATGGCGGAACTGTTGATTATACGGTCAATAATCTGAATCAGTATGTAAAAGCCGGGAATACAGAATATAAGCATGACGGAAACGGCAATCTGATTTATGACGGAAAAAATACTTATGAGTATGATTATGAAAACCGGCTGATTAAGGCAACAACGCCGACAGATACGGTTTTGTTCAATTATGACGGATTCGGAAGGAGAATAACCAGGAGCAATGCTGAGGGTTCTGTTGCTTATGTGTATGACGGAGATCAGATTATTGCAGAATATGACGGAGCGGGCAATCTGAGGAAAAAAATTGTCT
This sequence comes from uncultured delta proteobacterium, assembly GCA_963806835.1. Lineage (GTDB taxonomy): Bacteria > Desulfobacterota > Desulfobacteria > Desulfobacterales > CAWEAR01 > CAWEAR01. Next base: position 472,982 of record CAWEAR010000035.1, on the reverse strand, counting down.
ATGGCACTGGAATAGATGAACCGATTGTAATGGATACAGGAGCAAATCAGTATTTTTATCACAGAGACGGGCTTGGCTCTGTTACTGAGATGACAGATTCTACGGGGACCATGAAGGAAAAATATGAGTATGATGTTTATGGAAAGCCGTTTATAAAAGACGGGGCAGGTGCGGTGCTGGGAAAATCGGCTGTCGGAAATGCTTATCTGTTCACAGGAAGGGAATTTGATGCTGATACAGGGCTGTATTATTACAGGGCAAGGTATTATTCGCCTGATTTGGGGCGGTTTTTACAGACGGATCCGGTGGGGTATCTGGATAGTATGAATTTGTATGCTTATGTTAAGAATAATCCGGTGAATTGGATTGATACATACGGATCTTGCAATATGGGATTGTAAAAAGCCTCTTTTCGGTGGAACATTTGGATTATGTATGCTGGGAATCTTGGATTAATCCGCTCTATCATGAATATCAATGTGTGCATTATCAAAAAGGCTTTGTTTGGCGGACAATGTAGAAGGGGAAAACTACCCCAGTGTTTTTGATAGCTTAGGAGGTTGCATTCGTAGGCGAATCTGCGACATTTCGTGAGAATTCTGTAAAAGGTATGATGATGATAAAACTTGTATGGGAAACTGTTTAAAAAAAAACAAATGTGGAGTTCATTAACAATCTGAAATCACGGATTAAGCCTGTAAGAATGGGCAAGAGAAAAACTTGCTCACTGCATTTGAAAATGTAACCTGAATAAGAACTATGTGATTCAGGTCAAAGATCCTGAATCACGGATTAAACAGATTGCACATTGTCTGAACCCTGATTAACATGATTTTGAACCGCTGATAATCATGACCATGAATCTACAAGGATTGCGTATAAGAAAGGATTTTTTGCAGTTGTGCTTTTTAATCCTTTTCTTAAACATAATCCTTGTAGATAGCGGCTCTGAATCGCGGATTAAACGGATTTATCAGATTGCACGGATTTATGATTTGCAATATCCTGTAATTCAAAAAAAAAATCTGTGCAATCCGTTCAATCTGTGTAATCCGTGATTCTGAATCGCGGATTAAACGGATTGCACATTGTCTGAACCCTGATCCACGAAGGACACGAAGAAACACGAAGATATGGAAACAGAACTGATTTTCAAACAGGAAGTTTATGAAATTATCGGTGCGGCAATCGAAGTTCATAAAACTTTAGGACATGGTTTTCTTGAAGCTGTGTATCAGGAAGCAATTGAATATGAATTATCAGTCAGAAAAATCCCTTTCCGTTCACAGGCTGAACTTAGAATAAAGTACAAGGAAAGATACCTGAACAAAACCTATATTGCTGATATTATAGCTTACGATAAAATCATTGTCGAACTCAAAGCCCTGTCTGCTTTATCAGGCAAAGAAGAATCTCAGATTATCAATTATCTGAAAGCAACAGGATACAAAGTAGGCGTACTCATTAATTTCGGACAGCCTTACAAACTCGAATGGAAAAGATTTGTTTCATAATCCACGAAGGACACGAAGAATATCTTAGTGTTCCTTCGTGTCCTTCGTGGATTACAAGGATTGTGTTTAAGAAGGGGATTTTCTTTTTATCCTTTTCTTATACACAATCCCTGTAGATATAATGAGGAAATTTTATGAACTGGACAGTTGAAAAAGCAGAAAAGAATTTTTCCGGACTTCTTCTTGAAGCCGGGTATAAACCTCAGCCTGTTTTTGATAATAATCAGCTTATTGCCGCTGTTATTGATGCAAAAACCTTCAGAGAGTTTGAAAGATGGCAAAATCAGCGGAAAAGAAAATCACTTGCAAGTGCTTTTGAGGAACTGAGACAATTATGTAGCGAAGAAGACTATAAGCTGGAAATTCCGAATCGATCTGATCGGGAAAATGCTTTTTTAGGTGACTTATAATGAAATATCTTTGCGATACCAATGTATTAAGTGAGCTTACCCGTCCTTCGCCGAATCAGAATGTTATCAACTGGGCTTCTTCAGTTACAAAAGTTTGTGTGAGTGTTATCACAGCAGAAGAAATTTATTTCGGACTGACCAGGCGACCTAATGCCAGAATATTGAACTGGTTTGAAATGTTTTTAAAAGATAACTGCAAAATATTGCATGTTAATTCAGAAATTGCAAAATGTGCCGGAGAATTACGCGGGCGGCTCAGTATAAAAGGACAGGTACGCAGTCAGGCGGATATGCTTATCGGTGCGACAGCTCTTTCCCGCAAACTTATATTGGTAACAAGGAACGAATCTGACTTCAGAGACTGCGGCATTAACATATTAAATCCTTTTTCTGATCCGGTTATGTAAAAACCTGAATCACAGATTAAGCAGATTGCACATTGTCTGAACCCTGATCCACGAAGGACACTAAGGTACACGAAGAATATCTTAGTGTTTCTTCGTGTTCTTAGCGGATATTTACCTGTTGAAAGGAGATAACCCGATTCGGAGTTTCAGTAAACATAAGTCTTTAACAAAATGGCAGAATCAGATGCAGAAACGCGGTTGGACAATACAGCAGATAGATGAAGCCATAGAGAAAGGTGCAGAATTTCCTGCAGAAAATCTTATTAATAAAGGAAATACTGCAATCAGATATGTTCATCCGGAAACAAAACAATCTGTCGTTGTTGATGACATAACAGGAGAAATCATTCATGTCGGCGGAAAAGATTTTAAATACTAAAACGGAAATTATATATATTCCGTTAGTTAATGAGGGAACACCTGTTTTTCGCCCGGTAACAGGATTGAAACTTGCCAAAAATGTATTCAAGGTACTTGCTGATGAGGAATATGACCCTGAAGATGAAGAATGGGAATTTCCACCGGAAACAGTTGTCAGATGTGAAAAGGAATTCAGAAACGGAGAAGAATTGCTTGTTGCCAAAGAAAAAGTGCCGGAACAAATCAAGCGTAAGCGTAATCCGGCAAAACAGGCGGCTTTTCATGCAGGAGTCTGAATCACGGATTAAGCAGATTGCACATTGTCTGAACCCTGATTAACATGATTTTGAACCGCTGATAATCATGACCATGAATCTACAAGGATTTCGTATAAGAAGGGATTTTTTACAGTTGCGCTTTAATCCTTTTCTTAAACATAATCCTTGTAGATAGCAGACTGAACAACATCTACAGGGATTGCGTTTAAGAAGGGGACACAAAGTTGCAGAAATGGATAAAGCAGACAGCCCGATATGGAAATCATTGAAACCGTATCGCGGAAAAACAAAGACAGGCGGTACAGGAAAGAAGAAATTTTACTATGAATGGGACTACACCCATAATGATATAGAGGTTTATAATCACAGAGGAGAGCATTTGGGTTCTATGGATCCTGTCACAGGAGAGATGACAAAACCGCCTCTGACGGGTCGTAATATAACTATCTGATTAAAGGAGTTTTTATGCACTGCTGTTCACAGATGGAAAGACATATTGACAATAAAGAGCTTTCACTTATCTTTATTCCAAAATTCAGGGAATACGGAATCTTATATACAGACGGCGGCACATCATTTCAGGTAATCGGATACTGCCCCTGGTGCGGCAGCCGCCTTCCTGAAAGCCTGCGTGATGAATGGTTTGATGCAATTGAAAACATGGGGCTTGAACCTGATGATGAAAACATTCCCGAAGAATATCTTTCAGAGGAATGGTACAGCGATACAGAAGTATATGCCTAATTCACTGATTAAGCAGATTGCACATTGTCTGAACCGTTGATTAACATCTACAGGGATTGCGTTTAAGAAGGGGATTTTCTTTTTATCCTTTTCTTAAACATAATCCCTGTAGATAGCAGACTGAACAACATCTGCAGGGATTGCATTTAAGAAGGGGATTTTCTTTTTATCCTTTTCTTATACACAATCCCTGTAGATAGCAGACTGAACAACATCTACAGGGATTGCGTTTAAGAAGGGGATTTTCTTTTTATCCTTTTCTTAAACATAATCCCTGTAGATAGCAGACTGAACAACATCTACAGGGATTGCGTTTAAGAAGGGGATTTTCTTTTTATCCTTTTCTTAAACACAATCCCTGTAGATAGCGGATAAGGAGGAAACAATCTTGAAAAAAATTGTTTTCAGCACCCATGCTGAAGATAAGTTTTCGGTTTTACAACAACATGGCTTTGTTATAACAAGAGATGTTATATCAGATGCTGTAAAGAATCCCGACAAAATTTTACCCGGCTACAGAAACAGAAAAATAGCCCGGAAAGTTATCGGTGAAAACCATGTCATAAGAATAGTTTTTGAAGATTTTTCCGATAAAATAAAAATCATTACCTTTTATCCCGGAAGGAGAAAACGATATGAAGATGAAATACAATAAAGACGAAGATATTATGCTCATTGAAGTATCTTCCGAACCGATTGATTTTGCCGAAGAAATGGGAGCTTTCATAGTCCACTTTACCGTAGATAACAAACCTGTTTTATTAGAAATATTAGAAGCAAGCGATTTTTTTTCCACAGCAGTCAAATCAGCGATGTGTCCAAAAGAAAGTACAGCGGATCCGAGTATCGCAGCTTGATGAGGATTTTATCAATTTGCTTTAACTGAATCAAAGATTACGCAGATTGCACATTGTCTGAACCCTGATTAATATCTTACAGGGTTACATCTACAGGAATTGCGTTTAAGAAGGGGATTTTCTTTTTATCCTTATTCTTATACACAATCGCTATAGATAGCAAATCCACGAAGGACACGAAGAATAAGGAGATATTTATGAACAAACACATTATGATTGACCCTGAAATATGTCATGGACAGGCGTGTATCAAAGGAACACGGATTCCTGTTCACCAGATTATAGGCATGTTGGGAAACAGAGATACTGTTGATGAACTGCTTGAAGAATATCCCTCATTAAAACGTGAAGATATATTTGCATGTCTGAAATATGCCGCCTCGCTTGCAGAAGAACAGATAACACCTCTTGATACGGCAGAGTATGCTGTATGAAAATTTTTGCAGACGAAAATATTCCTCTGATTACAATCAGAACATTGAATGAAATGGGTTATGATGTTTCAGATATACGAGGCACATCAGAGCAGGGGATTAAAGATGAGAAATTATGGCAGGAAGGTACAGCAGGAAAAACGGCTGCTGATTACTACTGACAAGGGGTTTGCAAAATACCGCAATGAATCTCATCACGGTATTCTTATCATACGGACAAAACAGCCCAACCGCTTAAAAATTCATCAGAGAATAATGCAGGCAATAAAACAGCATAAGAAATGGAAAGGACTGACGGTTGTGATAAAAGATTCTGTAAAAAGCATTTATTATAACAGTCATCTTTGATAAAAGAGTCTGAATAACGGTTTAAGCGGATTATACAGATTGCACGGATTTTTTTAATCTGCATCTACAAGTTCACAGTAACTGCCTAAATACTGTACTACAAATTTTTTCTGATTTTCGATCCGCTGATCATCCCATGATTCACTTTAAAGAGATAAAAAACTTATGCTACTTGTTGCAGATAATATACGGATTACCAATAAAATAATCGAAATCGCGGTCAATGAACTGAATCCTGCGCCGATTCAGGAGATGGCAAGGAAATGCGAGGCTGCCGGAGCCGATGCCATAGATATAAATTCGGGTCCGCTTTCCCGTGAACCTGAGAAGAGAATGCGGTTTTTGGTTGAAGCGATTCAGGATGTTTCAGATATTCCTGTTCTGATTGATACAGCAAATCCGAAGGCAATGAAAGCAGGGCTTGAGGCGAATAAAAAGAGTGCAGTTATCAACGGCTTTTCTCTGGAACCTGCAAAACTTGAGATTATCCTCCCTTTGGCAAAGAAATTTCAGACAAGGATTATAGGCTATCTGCTCTATTCCAACGGGCATGTTCCACCTGACGGGGCAGAGCGGCTGAATGTTGCTGTTGCACTTTATGAGGCATTTCAGAAAGCCGGGCTTGAAAATGAGCAACTGATTATAGATCCGATTGTCGCTCCGGTGATGTGGCAAAACGGAACTATACAGAATATGAATATAATCTCGGTAATAAGAACCCTTCCTGATCTCTTAGGATTTGATGTCAGCACCATTGCAGGGCTTTCAAATCTGACCAGCGGGCAGGGGGATAAAAAGAAAAAGCGGCTTCTGGAAAGCGTTTATCTTCCCATGCTTGCCGCATCAGGGCTTAGTATGGCGTTGATGAATATCTTTCATGAAGATACTGTCAGAGTTGCTAAAGCGTGTAATGTCCTGATGAATCCGAAAATATTTTCATGGGAAGAGATAAAATAAAGTACAAAAACCCTAAGGGTCTTAAGATTGAAGTAATGTCAGATATATCCAGAATAAAAACCCCAAAACCTGCATGGTTAAGGCGGAAGATTCCCGCAGGAGCAGCTTATGAAGAAGTCAGAGCCTTGCTGAAAAAGAGCCGCCTTCATACCGTATGCAAAGAGGCTGACTGCCCGAATATATGGGAATGTTTTTCACAGCGTACTGCAACCTTTATGATACTTGGGAATCAGTGTACCCGGAATTGCCGTTTCTGCGCCGTAGCTCATGGAATCCCGGAACCGCCTGATACTGATGAGCCGATCCGGGTGGCAGAAGCTGTTTTTGCCATGCAGTTAAAATATGCGGTAATTACTTCGGTTACGCGGGATGATCTCTCTGATGGCGGAGCATTTTTTTTTGCACAGACCATTTGCGAGATTCGTAAAAAATCGCCTGACGTTATGATAGAGGTTTTAATACCTGATTTTCAGGGAAATAAAGATGCCCTGCTTAAAGTTGCAGATGCCCTCCCGGATGTGCTGAATCATAATCTTGAAACAGTTCAGCGACTTTATTCTTTAGTCAGACCTGAAGCAGATTATTACCTCTCACTTTATCTTTTAAAGCAGCTAAAAGAATATAATCCGAATATTATGATTAAATCCGGTCTTATGCTCGGACTCGGAGAGACTTCTGAAGAGCTTTATAAAACACTCAGCGATTTGCTTGATGTCGGATGTAATATTCTGACACTTGGACAATATCTTCAGCCGACACTGAAACATTTGCCTGTTGAAAGATTTGTCCCCCCTGATGAGTTTGATGAATGGCGTAAGACTGCTGTTAATATGGGATTTTCCCAAGTCGCCAGCGGTCCGTTTGTACGGAGTTCTTATCATGCAAAAGAGCTTTTTCAGACAGTTATTGTGTAGTACCGCCTTTAGGCGGTTTCTGTGAAATCAGAAGATTATCCTAATTTTCTGCATTTTTTGCGTGAAAAACCGGATCATATTTCACGCAAAGGGCGCAGAGTCTTACGCAAAGAACGCAAAGCATTTACTTGGAGAAACTTGATGAAAGGATATACACAGGTTTATACCGGAAATGGAAAAGGAAAAACCACCGCTGCATTAGGCTTGGCAATACGGGCTGCGGGAGCCGGATTAAAAGTCTTTATTGCTCAGTTCATGAAGATGGGGGATTACAGCGAAATTAAAATGCTGAAAAATTTTTCCGATCTTATCACTGTTGAACAGTACGGAACCGGCAAGTTTGTCAAAGGAAAGCCTTCTCCTGAAGAGACGGCATCTGCCCGGAAAGGAATTGATCGGGTAAAATCTGTTGTATTTTCAGGAGAATATGATCTTGTTATTATTGAAGAGGGGAATGTAGCAGTTATGTGCGGGCTTTTTCCTTTACAGGAGCTTCTTGATATTATTGCTTCAAAACCGGAACATACAGAGCTTGTTATCACGGGGAGAGGTGCAGCTCCTGAACTGATTGAAAAAGCGGATCTGGTAACAGAGATGAAGGATATAAAACATTATTACCAAAAAGGGGTAAAAGCAAGAGTTGGGATTGAGAAGTGAGAAGTAAAAAAATTGTAGGGCGGACTAAGCGGAGCGTGTCCGCCGTTCTATAACTGCCGACAAGTAAAATGAAACAACGATATAATGACTTAAATACTTATCTCAGGAATATTTTCGGATGCAGAGTCCAGAAGATTAGCGTAGATGCAGGTCTCTCCTGTCCTAACAGGGACGGAACAATTTCAACAGGCGGATGTATCTATTGCAATGCAAAGGGTTCCGGCACAGGCGCGTATGCAAAAGGGATAAGTATAACCAACCAGCTTCTTTATGGAAAAGACGCTCTTTCCAAACGATATAAGGCAAAGAAATTTATTGCTTATTTTCAGTCATTTTCCAATACTTATGCTCCTGTTGACAGACTTAAAAATCTTTATGAAGAGGCTTTGGCTGTGGATGGCGTAGTGGGGCTTTCGATTGGTACAAGACCCGACTGTATCAATGACGCAGTTTTGGAGCTTCTGCAGGGCTATGCAAAGGATTATCTTATATGGATTGAATACGGTCTTCAGTCTGCACATGATTCAACCCTTGCCCTGATAAACCGGGGACATAATTTTCAGTCATTTCAGAAAGCGGTTGACGCCGCAAAAAACCGGGGGATAAAAATATGCGCGCATGTGATTTTAGGACTTCCTGATGAAGACAGGGATGATATACTTGAAACCGCAAAAATTATTGCAAATATGGGGATAGACGGTGTAAAGATTCATCTGCTCTATGTTATAAAAGGAACGCCTCTTGAAAAATTATACAGAGAAGGGAAATACCGTTGCTTTGAACAACAGGAGTATGCGGAGCTTGTCTGCGATTTTCTGGAATATCTTCCGCCAGATATGGTAATTCAGCGGCTTACAGGCGATCCGCATCCTGATGAGCTGGTTACTCCTGAATGGTCATTGAAAAAAACAGAAACCATGAAAATGATCAAAGAGTTATTGGAGAAAAGGGATTCATGGCAGGGAAAGTTTTATCCAAAGTAAAATGTAAAAGGATAATTTGTAATTTTGTAGGGGCAACCCCCTGTGTTTGCCATTCTGTTAACAGGGGCTTACCCTTACAAAATCGCAGATTATGACCTTTGAAACTTATAACCGGCTGAAGGATTAAATATGAACCAACTGATTTTAGGAGATTGCCTTGAAGCTCTGAAAAAGATGGAGGCAGAGAGCATTGATCTGATTTATCTTGATCCTCCGTTCTTCTCAAACAGAAATTACGAAGTGATCTGGGGAGATGAAGGTGAAATAAGAAGTTTTCAGGACAGATGGGCTGGCGGGATCGATCATTATATCGCATGGCTGAAAGAGCGGGTTCAGGAGATGCACCGGGTTCTGAAAGCAACCGGCTCAATCTTCCTGCACTGCGACTGGCACGCAAATGCTTATATACGGATTTATATTCTTGATAAAATTTTCGGAGAGCAGAATTTCAGAAGTGAAATTACATGGAAGAGAAGTTCAGCACATAATGACGCAAAACAGGGAAGAAAAGCTCCTGGAAATATTACAGATAAAATATTTTATTACACTAAAAGCGATAATTACATTTTTAATCAGCAATATACACCATATAATGATGAATATATCAGTACATATTACAAATATATTGAAGAGGGAACAGATCGGAAATATTGGTTAGATAATTTACAAGGTCCAGGCGGAAAATCAAAAGGCAATCCTCAATATGAAGTAATGGGAATTACACGCTATTGGAGGTACAGCAAAGAAAAAATGATGAAGCTGATTGAGGAAGGGCGTGTTATTCAGACAAAACCGGGTACTGTTCCCAAGTATAAAAGATATTTGGATGAAATGCCGGGTAAAGCTGTTCAGGATTTATGGGATGATATAAAAGGACTGGGCGGATTTTCAGGAAAATCAAAAGAACGCATCGGTTATCCTACCCAGAAGCCTGAAAAATTGTTAGAAAGAATAATTGCAATAGCAAGCAATGAAGGAGATACTGTTCTTGATCCCTTTGTCGGCGGCGGCACAACTGTTGCGGTTGCAGAGAGACTGGAACGGCAATGGATAGGCATTGACCAGTCCGTATCTGCAATCAAAATAACTGAAATGAGGCTTGACAGAGAGAGAACCCTCTTTTCAAAGCCTTTTACTGTCCAACTTTACAAATACGATTATGACACGCTCCGTTACAAAGACGCTTTTGATTTTGAAACATGGATTATCAGACAATACGGCGGAACTGCGAACACAAAACAGAAAAGCGATTTCGGAACAGACGGAAAAACAAAACATGGCAAACCGCTTCAGGTGAAACGCTCGGACAATATCGGAAGGAATGTTATTGATAACTTCAAATCAGCCTGTGAAAGATATGACAAAAAACTCTTTGAGCAGAATAAAGCAAAAGGAGAGTCAACTGGTGTTATTATTGCGTTTTCATTTGGAAAAGGAGCAGTTCAGGAGGCGGCAAGGTTAAAGAATGAAGAGAATATCATCATAGAACTTGTCAGAGTTGATCAGATTGTTCCGATTGCAAAGAAACCTGTTTTGACAGTCGTATTTAATGATTCAGGAACAGACGAAAAGAATCTGCGTGAAATTGAATTTACTGCAAAAGGCGAATCAGAATCGGGTATTGAATTTTACGCATGGGACCGGGATTATAACGAAGAAAAAGGGATATTCAAGCCTGAAATCCTGAGAAACAGGGAAGGAAAGCAGATTCATAAATTTAAAGCCGGAACACACTGCATAGCCGTAAAAGCTGTTGACAATGACGGTCTTGAAAGTACAGAAATAATAAAATTAAAAGTGAACGGAAATATTGAAAAATTTGCACGGCAATAAATTGCCGTGCTATTTTCATAGCATCCATGCGGGATGCCTGTAAATTCATGTCCCAAAGGGACATCTGAGAATAGCACGGAAGTTTACTTCCGTGTGTTATGAGAATTTATTTGATAAAAAATCAATTTGCTGTTGAATGTATAAACCTGAAAAAATCGTTTGGAAAAAAGATTGTACTTCAGGATATTAATTTAAAAACAGAGAAAGGGAGCATACTTGGGCTTGTCGGACCAAACGGGACCGGAAAAACAACCCTTATGAAGATACTTGCCACTCTGATAACCCCTTCTGACGGCAAGGCGTTTATTTCAGGATACGATGTTACCGCAAATCCGATTTCTGTGAAAAAAGAGATAGGCTTTGTTCCGTCAGAAGAGCGGAGCTTTTACTGGCGACTGACCGGCAGACAGAATCTTAAATTCTTTGCCGCGATTCATAATATATTCGGAAAAGAGAGAGATACACAAATCAATACCCTGCTTGAAGCTGTGGGATTAATAAAAGATGCTGATGTTCAATTTCGTGAATATTCCACAGGCATGAAACAGGCTTTGGGAATTGTCAGAGGAATCTTGCATAATCCGCGTGTGCTGATAATGGACGAGCCGACCCGAAGTCTCAGCCCGAATATTGCAAAAATGGTGCGACAACTGATTCAGGATAAAGTCCGAAAAGAAGGGAAAACAGTCTTAATCGCTTCGCATAATCTCAAAGAGATTGAGGATTTGGCAGATTCTATCGCTGTTATTCATCAGGGGAATATCAAAGCGTTTGGCACTCTGGATGAATTAAAAGCAAGTGCCGGGTTCTCTCAGAATGAAGATTTGGATGCGATATTTGAAAAGATGATAAGGGGTTAGGCAATGATAATCTTCCTAACGTAAAAAACTAAGTTTCTTATATTAAGAATTAATATTTAGGCAGTTTTCCAAAGCCCGCCTGTTCAAAGTGTTTGTCAAATGCAAGTGTTTTATATATCTCAAATTTATTCATTACTATGAATGAAATACAGTCTGTAAGAGAATAAGATTTATCGTCATGCTGTTTGAAATATTGCCAGCCTTCATAAAAAAGAGCCTCGTCAACATGGATAAAATTAACTGAAGGGCTGTTCAAATGTTGAAAAAAGTTGCCACTTCATCAATGATATAACTTGTTGTAAAAAATGATGGTTTTGAAATAATCAGACTGCGCCAGCAATTCTGGGCAGATTCATGATGCTGATCATCACTTGTTTCCAAAGCTATGATAAAACCGGTATCAATAAATATCTTTTCAATAGTTTAACCGTAAATATAATTATCATGTTCTTCAGAACCGTTTGTGATTCCGCAGGATTTACACGGTACAGGGATTTGTTATAAGAATAGGATTATAAGAAACAGATTTTTATCCTTTTCTTATAAATCCTTTTTCTTATAACAAATCCCTGTAACGTGAATTTTCCTCATTATGACAATCATGGGTAAAAAAAACCTGAGGATATTGAATACCCTCAGGTTTTTTCAGAAAAGTTTATCTTCTTCTTCTTCTTTTTCTGCTGTTATCTTCTTCCATATCCTCTGACATTCTGACATGAATCTCTCTGCCGTCCAACATTGCCCCGTCTAAAGACTTCAGCACTTTTCCGGCAATATCCTTTTCAACCTCAAAAAAGGAGAATTCTCTTTTCAGATCAATGACGCCGATCTTGTCTGATTTTATTCCCGCTTCATTACAGACCAGACGGACAATCGCCCCTTCTCTGAGTTTATCAAGTTTTCCGACATTGATAATAAACCGCTGTTTTTGCTGATCTCTTTCTCTTTTCTGTCTGCCACGGAGCCTCTTTTGGAGAAGATTTTTTCTCACCTTTTCTGACTGTAGGATTAATATCTTCTGAATCGCGGTAATAATCAAGAAAACGGCTGAACTCCGCAGAAACAAATCGCTGAATCAGATCTTCTTTGGTTAATTCGCTTAATGCCTCATATACAGGCGAGAGATATTTTGAAATCTCTTTCTGATTTATATCAGTATGTACCATTTTATCCACCAGCGAATAAAGCTGTTTTTCACAGATTGTTCTTCCGTCAGGTACTTTGTCAAAGCTGAATTTTATACCTGACTGACGCTCTACATCATTAATTCTCCGCATCTCTTTTGTATTAATCAGTGCCATTGAAATCCCTGCTTTTCCGGCTCTTGCAGTTCTTCCGCATCTGTGTGTATATCTTTCAGATTCATCCGGCAGATTATAATTGATAACATGGGTAATGTCATCCACATCAAGCCCTCTTGCCGCGACATCTGTGGCAACAAGAATCTGAAGATTTTTATCTCTGAATCTCTTCATGACATAATCCCGCTGGGACTGTGAAAGATCACCGTGCAGGGATTCAGCATGATACCCGTCTTTCATCAGCTTTTCCGCCACAGCCTGAGTTTCATTTCTGGTACGGCAGAAGATAAGACCGAAAATATCAGGTGCATAATCAATAAGCCTCTTTAACGCGGCATATCGGTCTTTTTCTCTGATAACATAGCAGATATGGGAGATATTATCTGCGCTTTTATTCCGTTTTCCGATTGTTACCACAGCCGGATTTTTCATATAATTTCCGGCAATCTGCTCTGCCGCCTTGGGCATGGTTGCGGAGAATAGCCATGTATGTTTATCATCAGGGGTCTCTCTCAGGATTTCATCTATATCCTCCTGAAATCCCATACTTAACATTTCATCAGCTTCATCAAGCACAACATATCTTACCCCTGTCAGTTTGACGACTGATTTGCGGTGAAGCAGATCAATAAGTCTTCCGGGGGTTGCTACAACAATCTGCGCCCCTTTTCTCAGTTCTCTTACCTGATTTTCTATACTCGCACCGCCATATACCGCGACAATACGGGCACCTTTGACATACTGACTGTATTTTGTCAGGTCCCCGGTAATCTGAAGACACAGTTCCCGTGTAGGACAAATTACAAGACCCTGCGGCTTCTTTTCGTTAAAATCAATAAGCTGAATCATCGGCAGACCAAATGCGGCAGTTTTACCTGTCCCTGTCTGTGCAAGACCGATAAAATCAGTATTTCCGTCAAGTATCTGCGGAATCGCTTTTTCCTGAATCGGTGTCAGTTTTTCAAAACCAAGTTTATCAACAGCTCTGATAATCTCTTCTTTTAATCCAAGTTCGTTAAAATTCATTCAATGCTCTTTCAAAAAGATCGTAAAATAAAATTACGTTTTCAGTTAATTGTTTCCATCACAAAAGGACTTCCCGGTTAAAACGCAGGTGTCCGAATTTTACAAATCTCCTCTCCAAGAACCACAAGGATTTGCTAAAAGAATATGATTCTGATACTGCTCTGATTCTTCCGATGTAATAAATCTTTGTCTTTTGATAGTGATTCAGCAGAATTTCCTGTAGAACAAAAAAAGCCGTCCTGACTATTTTACAAACAGACGACTGCGGCACTTTGAATAAAAACATGAAAGGTAAAATTATTTCCCTTTTCAACAGGAACTATCTAGGCTCTCAGAAAAGAAAGCATATAATACATTTAATTTTTAAATTTATCAAGATAAATCTTTTCATTTATCTGATATTTTTGATGTATAGTTTTTATATATAATAAATTTAAATGCTTATATCTATAAAATAAATTTTAAGAATGAAGTTATTTTAACCCAAGTTGCCACCTATGCTCCTGCCGGATTGACAAATCCGGCAGGGGTTCGGATTTGTCAATCGTTCGGCTGATCGTTTCGGCTGATCGTTTCGGCTGAGCGTTTCGGCTGAGCTCACGCCGAAGCCTCACGCCGAAGTCTCACACCGAAGTCTCACACCGAAGCCTCACACCGAAGCCTCACACCGAAGCCTCACACCGAAGCCTCACGCTGAAGCCTCACGCTGAAGCCTCACGCTTAAGCCTCACGCTGAAGTCCGAACCGAGCCGGGGGAGAGTATTTTTTCAACAGGTCGCAACTTGGGTTATTTTATGAAGTTAGGAGTTACGCGGTTGAAATACGCTTTTTTATTTAACCGCAAAGTTACGCAAAGATATATTTTAAAACTTTGCGTTCTTTGCGGTTCATTTTTACGATGCAGAAACTCCGACCGCGTAACTCCTAAAAATATTAAAAACAAAACCAATCTTGCCAGCCTGATTGATTATAGCTTTATCATTCACCTGCGTTATTGCAAAATAAAACATAATATAGTATCAGTAGATCGAAAAAGTTTGTAGTACCGCCTTTAGGCGGTGGATGTGAAGAACCGCCTAAAGGCGGTACTACAAACTTTTAAAAATCCATGCCGTTGCAAAATAAAGCATAATATAGTATCAGCAGATTGAAAATTCAGAAAAGTAGTGCTTCATTTCATCTGAAATTGTAGGTCGGGTTAGCGTCAGCGTAACCCGACATTCCGCTCATAAAGGAATAAAAAAATATGACAGCAAAACAGCAGACTGCAATCACTCCCACACGGGAAGAAGATTATTCAGAATGGTATCAGCAGGTCATCAAAGCATCTGATCTGGCAGACAGCTCTCCGGTCAGAGGGTGCATGGTGATAAAGCCATGGGGATATGCCCTCTGGGAGAATATTGTACGGGAATTAGATGATATCTTTAAAGAGACCGGCGTAAAAAACGCTTATTTCCCTTTGTTTATCCCTTTAAGTTTTCTTGAAAAAGAAGCGGAGCATGTTGAAGGATTTGCCAAAGAATGTGCGGTTGTTACCCATCACAGACTGGAGAAAGGAGCCGATGGAGGGCTTATTCCCGCAGGAGAGCTGGCAGAGCCGCTGGTGGTACGTCCGACATCTGAAACAATTATCGGCGATTCTTTTGCCAAATGGGTGAGCAGTCACAGGGATTTTCCCCTGCTGATCAATCAGTGGTGTAATGTAGTACGTTGGGAAATGCGGACCCGGCTATTTTTGAGAACCAGCGAATTTCTCTGGCAGGAAGGACATACGGCACATGCCACGTCAGAAGAAGCAATTGAACGCACAAATATGATGCTGGAGGTGTATGCAAAATTTGCGGAAGAATGTCTGGCAATGCCGGTTATCAAAGGGATAAAAACCGCCTCTGAGCGATTCCCAGGAGCAGTAGATACATTGTGTATTGAAGCAATGATGCAGGACAGAAAAGCATTGCAGGCAGGAACATCTCATTTTCTGGGACAAAATTTTGCCAAAGCATCAGGGATTAAATTCCAGTCTGCGGAAGAAAAAGAAGAATACGCATGGACAACATCATGGGGAGCATCCACCCGGCTGATCGGCGGGCTGATCATGACTCACGGGGATGATGACGGAATTATCATGCCGCCCCGGGTCGCTTCATCTCATATTGTCTTAATGCCGATTGTCAAAAAAGATACTGATAAGCAGACGGTAATGGAATATACACAAAATCTGGCAAAAGAGCTGAGTGAAAAATTTTACCATCACCGTAAAATCAGAGTTGAAATTGATGATCGGGATATTGGCGGAAGAGGCATGGGACTGGATCAAAAAAGGGATTCCGGTTCGTGTTGAAATCGGTCCCAGAGATATTGCAAATAATTCCGTGTATGTAGGGAGAAGGGATAAGAGCAGTAAAGAGAAAATATCTGTAAAAAGGGATCAGTTTGTCGCTGAAATTTCAACTCTTTTAGATGATATACAAAATACTCTTTTTCAGAACGCCGTATCATTCAGAAAAGAGAATACTGTGATTATTGATGATAATAAGGGATTCTATGATTATTTCACATCAAAAAATCAGGAAAAACCGGAAATTCACGGGGGATTTGCTTTATCCCACTGGTGCGGTTCCGCGGCGTGTGAAGCAAAAATAAAAGAGGATCTGAGTGTTACTATCCGCTGTATTCCTCTTGATAATCAAAGTGAAAAAGGGAAATGTATCTGCTGCGGTAATCCGAGTCATGAGCGGGTTATCTTTGCAAAGGCGTATTAAATCACCTTATGCACTCGTTTTATCTCGTTCCCATGCTTTGCATGGGAACGCAAGGTAAGAACGCTTTGCGTTCTCTGCTCATGTAAAAGGACGCAAAGCGTCCTCTCTGTTCCCACGCGAAGCGTGGGAACGAGTTAATTAACCTATTAACTTTACGCACAGATATAGGAAAATCAGCATTCAATAAACCCTTAGGGTTTATTGATATGTGCGTAAGGTGAGCTATTAACAGCATGCTTCAGCTATCAGCAGGGATTCTCTGCTCCACGCAAAGCGTTGGAACGAGTCAAAACCTGTCAATTGCAATGTTCAGATATTTTATTACTTTAATCCTAATGCCAATCGCAATCTTTTCTCTAATTTTTTCATCAAATGAGCATTCACATTACCTAACCGTCTTTTAAACAATGATTTATTGAGATTATGCAATTTTCCCATTCGGAATACCGAATCAGTTTTTAATCCTGTACCTGAAAAATCCGTATCTGATACTGATAACAGATAATCTGTTTTAGAGATCGAACGGGATATATTAGATGAAATCAATACTGCTATAACATCCTGCTCTGTCGGTTCTTTCTTCTGATAAGACTAAAGCAGGACGGACTTTCGTTGATGTCAAATCGGAAAAAGGGAAAGTAATGAGTACAATGTCGCCCCTTTTCATAATGGTTCACCATCATTTAATGTATATATATCTTCCGAAGATTCATTCAAAAAATCGAAAGAACCTGTATGTTCGGCAGCAATTATCAATTCACAATCGCTCATTTCAGAATCTTTTCCCGATTTATTCACTCTATATTCAATAAAATCAATAAATTCTGAAACTATAACGAGTTTATCCTTTGGCAGCTTCTTTATTTTTTCTGTAATCTCATTAACAGTCATCATATAAAAACCTTTATGGTTTATTAATGGAACTCATAAAACGCCGGAAAGAAGCTAAGTTTCTTTAAAAAACTTAGCTTCTTATCTCTTCTGTTACATTGATCTGCTGAGGAGTTTTCCCGCTTAAAAAGATATTCCAGATTGCTTTATAAGCATTTTCAAGATTTTTTGTAAATCTCCGTGTATCAAATAATGGACAGATAAGGCGGTTTTTCTCAAGATTCTGTCTGATTGCCTGTAATTTTTCAGAATTATTCCCAAATTTAACCGCCAAATCCTTATATTCATCAAGGCTGTAAGTAATCAGTTCAGGAATGCCTGCGGCAGTCAATATACTTGATGAAACCCTTGAGGCAAAATGCTTACCCTGCAATGTAATAACAGGAACTCCTGCCCATAAAGCATCACAGGTGGTTGTATGTCCGTTATATATCCGGGTATCCAAAACAATATCTGCAAGTTTCAGACGCGCAAAATGTTCGGCTTTTGACTGGATTCTTTTTGCAAAAATAAGCCGTTCATTACTGATATTTCTTGCTGACGCCTCATGTTTCAGATTTTTCTCAGCAGTTTCATTTCCTGACGACAGCCATAGAATGCTTTTAGGGACATTCCTGAGAATCTGCATCCAGACATCAAACATAACAGGTTCAATTTTATAGTTCTGATTGAATGAGCAGAATACAAAGCAGTCATCAGGCAGATCAAAATCTTTTTTCAGCAGTTTTTTATCTGAAATCTCCTGAGTATTATCATTGACCATATAGCAGTGAGGCATAAAGACAAATTTTTCACTGTAAAATAACGAATGCTCTTCAGGGGTTACAATCCGGTCTGTGATTATATAATCGAAAAAATCAGATCCGGTTGTGCCGGGAAAACCGAGATAATTAACCTGAACAGGAGCAGGACGGTAAACGCATATTTCCATTCTGTTATCAGTGGTATAACCTGTAAGATCAATCAGAATGTTAATCTGATCATTTATGATCTGTTTTGCCGCATCAGCATCGCTTAAATATTGAATATCAGCAAACTTATCGCAGTTTGTCTGAATCTCTTTTCTGTATTCACTTTTATCATCTTTTCCGTAAGAATAACAGAAAATTTCAAATTGCTGCCGTTTATGCTGTTTAAAAAGACCTGTTATAAGATGAGCAACAGGATGATCCCGAAAGTCATTTGAAAGATAGCCGATACGGATTTTCTCTCTTCTGCTTTCCGCTATCCGGCTTCTGTTTTCCGACTTTTCTATTCTGATTTTTTCTCTTTTCTTCTGACTCCACGATCTTGCAACTTCAAAATTACGGGAAATATCTTCACACCTCATCAGATTCACAAAAGGGGTTTCAGCCGCCCGTTCTTTATTATTAAGAGTCTCAGTTGTGAGTTCATCAAGTCTGGATTCCAGATATTCAAGCTCTTTCCATGCACATATCTGCTTTAAACAGGGAACAAAATTTCCGTATGCTGATATATAATGAGGATTTATTTCCAATGCTTTCCTGTAACATGCAACTGCTTCATCAAATCTTTTCTGATCTGTCAAAACAGTCCCCATATTATTATATACTTCGATAAAATTGGGTCTGAATGACAATGCTTTGCGGTAATATGCAAGAGCTTCTTCTTTTTTCCCCTGATTTCTCAGGATATTCCCCAGATTAAAATGTGCATCCGCATGATTTGGTCTGATTTTTAATGCTTTGTGTAAACAGGTTACTGCATCATCTGTCTCCCCTGAAAGCTGAGTAAAAGCCCCATACTGTTATAAGCATCTGCATAATTTGGTCTGATTTTCAGCGCATGTTGAAAACAGGATAAAGATTCTTCGGTTTTATCAAGAATATAAAAAGAAACCCCCATATTATAATAAGCTTCAGCATATTGCGGATTAATTTCCAATGCCTTGCGATAATAAACAACAGATTCTTCAGTTTTATTCTGCATTGTCAAAGCATTTGCCATTTGATAATAAGCATGCGCATGGTCAGGTCTTATTTTAACTGTTTTACGAAAGCAGTCAATCGCCTCCTCTGATCTCCCTGTATCAAAAAATGCTTTACCTGTATGAAAATATGCTTCTGCATAATCAGGTTTAATTTCAAGTGTTTTACGCCAGCAGATAATTGCATCCTCTGTTTTATTCTGAAAAAACAATGCTCCGCCCATGTTGAAGTAAGCATCAGCAAAGTCAGGTTTAATCTGAACAGCTTTTCGGAGATGGTTAATACCTGTTTCATAATCTTTTCTCTGACATGCAATCATCCCAAGCCGATAAAAAAGAACTGCTGAAAATTCAGATTCAGACTGCACAGTTGAAATAAGCAGGAGTATTTTTTTATAAATCGTTTCCGCCTGCTGCAAATCTCCAGACTGGTGATATTGAACTGCTTTTCTGAATTCAATGTCAATATCAAACTGAATCAGCTTATCTTCTGGCTTATTCATATATTTTTTATCTCATAAAACCCTAAGGGTCTTAAAGACCCTTAGGGTTTTGAATTCAAGAAACTTGGTTTTTTTATAAAATAACAGCAAGTTATAATTCAGCATGATAAATATTTGCCTATCTGAGCCCCGGCTCTTACTGTCCGATCTCCGCCTGCGCGTTTAGCTTCATACATAGCCAGATCAGATCGCTTGATAAACGTCTCCGCAAGCTCTCCCGGATTGACTTCTGCAACTCCCAGACTCAGCGTGATCCGTTTCAGGCATGAGGTATCACATAATGATCCGAATGACCATCTGGAATTAAATTCATTTCTGATTCTTTCAGCAGAAAAATGGGCGTCATCCATAGACGTCTCCGGCAGAAGAATCATAAATTCATCTCCGCCGTATCGGAAAGCATGATCCGAGCGTCTCAGCTTTTCACGTAAAATCTGCCCTACCATCCGAATAATATTATCACCTTCCAGATGTCCGAGCTTGTCATTACATTGTTTAAAATTATCAATATCAAAGCAGATCAGGCTTAACGCCCGCTTATATCTGTTATTCCGGTTTATCTCTTCAGCAAGAACTGTATAAAAATGACGCTGGTTATACAATCCGCTAAGACTGTCAGTAACAGAAAGCTCTCTGAGTTTTGCTTCCATGTGCTTTCTGGTTGTAAGGTCATGAAAGAATCCGACACTGCCGATCTCTTCTCCCTCTTTACAGATAATGGTTGCAGAGAGACGAATCGGTATTTTATGCCCGTCCCTTCCGAGCAGATAAGTTTCAAAACCGTCCAACTGCCCGTTGTTTCCGTAATCATTGCTGTAAATATTCTTTTTTATAAGACGGGCAGTCTCTTTTGAACCATAGATACTTATAATGCTCATATTATTTATGACATCATCACTCTTATAGCCTGTAAGTCTCTCAGCAGCTTTGTTAAAAATTATAACCATTCCTTCCCGATTAACTCCGATAATACTGTCCGGGCAGAGTGAAACAACATCGTTGAAAAAGTTTTTCTCTTCCATCAGCTTTTTTTCAAAAGCTATCTTTTCTGTTATATCCCTGAGAACAGTGTAACTTCCCCGATATGTTCCTTCTTTATCTGTAATCGGCACCGCTGAAATCTCAACATAAAGCTCCTGAGTCTTCCTGTTGATACATTTGGCTTCATATCTGAGTTTTTTGCCTGACTTCAGGTCTGCCAGATGCCTATCTACAGAGGGATGAGTCTCAGGCGGATAAAGTTCATAAACAGATTTTCCTATTATCTCTTTTACTTCAAAGCCGAAAAAATTGCTGAAGGCATTATTTGCGTAAATAATGATCCCGTTTTCAT
The DNA here is from genome assembly GCA_963806835.1 of uncultured delta proteobacterium. Taxonomy (GTDB): domain Bacteria; phylum Desulfobacterota; class Desulfobacteria; order Desulfobacterales; family CAWEAR01; genus CAWEAR01. The sequence continues at coordinate 451,659 of CAWEAR010000035.1, read as the reverse complement.
CAAGGACGCGGACACCGTCAGCTATATTTTCTACTATGTTCCGATAAGTATCAGGCAAAATATCATCCATCATTTTTTTTCCTATATTATCGAAAAAGTTTCAGGTTTTAAGGCGGAAATATACGCCTGATCCTGATTGAGGAGAAAATAACTTCAGTGGATCGGAAATTTGTAAAAGTTTGTAGTACCGCCTTTAGGCGGTTCGCGTTAAATCAGACGGTTATCTCAGCACGCCGGACCGCCTGAAGGCGGTACTACAAACTTTCAGACTCCTGAATAAAAAACTTAATCACTTCAAGCTCATTCGGCAGAACAGGTCTCCAGTTGACAGAATAAAATATCTCAGTTCTGAAATAAGATTTTGGAGTAAAGATTGCCGCATATATCTGATCCGGCTTATCAGGAAAATACTCAACCCACAGGAGATTATTTATGTTCAGAAAAAAATCTCTGCATATATTTTTTCCGAGAGTCTCTGCACAGTTTGCTCTGAATACAGATTCTTCTGACTGCGTTGCCACAACAATAAAAGGTCTGAGATGTCTTACATCAGGCTGACTTATGGAAAGATTTATAATCCTTATCCGCCATGAATAAGCCCATTTGCCGAAAGATTTTGAATCTCTCTTCCCATGCTGTCGCAAACGGTATATTCCGTCATAGAATATCAAACTGTTATAACTCCCATCTTCTTTAAATCTTTTTTTAATTCTTCGGCGTTAAAGACTTTTCCTTCTCGCCATATTCCATTATATTCCAGCGTGGGAACCACCCAGTCATCCCCGCCGTTGACTTCAATTACCTTTTTTACAACATCATCGGGTGACTTTTCAATATTGATATAATTAAATTCAATCTTATTCTCTTTCAGAAAATCAACGGTTTTTTTGCAATGAGGACACCATATTGCCGCATATACATTTAACATAAGAATTCCATCCTTTTGATTAAAAACATAAGTTATAAAATGTCGGGTTACGCTATCGCTAACCCGACCTACTTCTCACTTTTCACTTCCCTGACCATTATATGCTCCTGTGCAAGCCTCAGATAAACATTAACAGGTCTCTGAAATCTCTCACTATCTGTTTCAGGCAATTCTTTTTTGACTGACGCGGGAATCCCGACAGCAAAATGCCGGGACCAATCTTATCCCCTTCTCTTACAACGGAACCGGCTGCAATCACAGAGCCGGTTTTTATCACAGCATCATTTAATATTACTGCATTCATTCCGATAAGGCAATTATTTTCAACTGTACAGCCGTGAACAACAGCATTATGCCCTACAGTAACATTATCTCCGATGATTGCGGGTTTATCAGTATCGGTGTGTATGGTGCAGTTATCCTGAATATTGGTATTTTTGCCTATTTTTATATAGGCAAGATCACCCCTTAAAACTGCTCCGTACCATATACTTGCCCCGTCTTCTATCTCCACATCGCCGATAACAGAAGCAGTCGGAGCAACAAAGACATTATTTCCGAGCTTCGGTTTTTTTCCCTTATATTCAAATAACATTTATTATAAAATCCTTTTCAGCTTTCTGCTTTTTTTGCGTGAAGAGTTTAACGCAAAGGACGCAAAGAAGCCACGAAGTCCGCAAATAAATGATGATAAAGAATTAATTCTTAATTTGTCTTGGTAACACTCAGATGATCAAACGCCACAGTCTGTTTGCCGCAGAGTTCCACGCCGATTCTGTTGATTTTAAAAGTCTCAGGATTCTCCCAGTCTTCAAGGATTGCTCCGTTTACATTATACTGAAATTTCTTATCTTTGATAGTAACAGACTGACTGTCTTTATTGTTTCCGTCAGGAGTACTTCCAATCTCTTTCCATTCAGAATTATATTTAAGATTTCCGTCAACAACCTGAATAAATCTGGCACTTCTGTTTTTCTGAAGCTGGTAAAAAAGATAATTGTCGTCATCTTTCATAAGCATAAGTCCATAAGGGCTATTTTCTCCTCTTTTCCAGATACTGTCAAGCCTGATGCAAATATCTTTTTCCAGATTCACAGGGATAAGAGAGAGATTACAAGCCTCTTCTTTATTTGTTGAAAAAATATACTCCCCGTTTTCAAAATAACACCGTTTTGAAAATATAGTTTCAGGAGACCATCCCGCATTTCTGTTTTCAAATGATTCATCAAGAATCACTTTTGCCCCCTGATCCAATGTAACGACTTTCAGATGATTAAATTCTACCCGCTGTTTTCCGCAGCAGTGAATCACAATTTCAGATAAACGGATCCCGTCATAATCCCCTTTTTTCAGGAGCTTGCCGTTGATAAAATATTTAAACGTATTATCGGAAACCTCCACCCGCTGCACATTTGAGACTTTTCCATCCCCCGAGTTTGCTTTATCCGTGTGCCAGGGATCATTAAATTCCGGCATACCGTCAGAAAGGCTGGCATAAGATGCAGTTCCGTCCCCTTTGAGCGGAAAAACATGACCTTTTCCGTTCTGAGACAATGAAAAACCGTATAAATCAAAATTTCCGCTTTTCCATGTGCTGGTCAGTTCAACAGCATACTGATTCGGGAATTTTACTGAAATTTTGTCTCCGTAGCACTGATAATCTTCTCCACCTTCAAAAACATAATGCCCGTCTTCAATCACGCCTTTATAAACAAAATCCTCTCCGATAAACCATCCGTTTTTACCGTTGTCAAAAGGCTCTTCAAATGCCCCGGAAAGAACAGGAAGGGAGTTTTCATCTGTAGATGGAGATTCTCCTGTAGCAAATATTGAGCGGCTGCTGTTTTTTTCCGATTCTGAAGATGGGCTGGTAAACCGGCTGATAACAAAAAAGATAATTCCGCCTATTATAATACACAGTGCGGCAGGAATCAATATCCACTTGAGAATCCTCTCTTTTTTTTCAAATTTATACCGGACAGATTTGACTATTCTCTCAACATTTTCACGGGGAAGAAAAGTACTTATTCCCAAAGCCTTAATCTGAGTAATATGTGTTTTATCCTGTATCCCCTCTGATGAAAGAAACTCCTCTTCTTCCCATATATGTTTCTGAATCTCTTCCTGTATTTTCTTCTCTGATTTTTCTAATTTTTCATTCATCCTTAATTTTTCTCCCAAGAGTATTTTTTTCTATTTCTGTTATTATTCCATAAAAGAGATTAATAAGTCAATGGGAAGACTTCCTGAGTTTAAGAATATTGGGAAGTCTGCTTTAAATTTGGATTGTTCTTATCTTTATTTTCGTGTAATCTTATCAAAACACAGAGGAGAAAAAAATATCTTTGAGCCTTTGTGTCTTAGTGCCTTTGTGGTAAAATGTCATAAGTATAATACTTATAACCACAAAGACACAAATAAAAAGGGAGAATTATGAATAAAAAAGAATTTGAAAAACAGATACATATCAACAATCAGACTTATCATATTTATGATATTAATCTGCTTGAAAAAAAAGGACTTGCAAATATAAAGCGGCTTCCTTATTCAATCAGAATCCTTGTTGAAAATCTTTTGAGAAAGCTGGACGGATATGTGGTCAAAGATAATGACCTGATAAATATCGCCAACTGGAAAAAGCAGTATGATTCTCCGGTTGAGATACCGTATCATCCTGCAAGAGTATTGATGCAGGATTTTACCGGAGTTCCGGCTGTTGTGGATTTGGCTGCCATGCGAGACGCTGTTAAAAATCTTGGCGGGGATCCGAAAAAGATCAATCCCCTGATTCCTGTTGAACTGATTATTGATCATTCAGTGCAGCTTGATTACTACGGAACAGCAGATTCATTAACCCGTAATGTTAAAAGAGAATATGAAAGAAACATAGAGCGGTATAAGCTCTTAAAATGGCGCAGAAGAGTTTTGATAATTTCAAAGTTGTTCCCCCGAATTCAGGCATCTGCCATCAGGTGAATCTGGAATATCTCGGCAGAGTAGTGATTACTGAAGAGAAAGAGGGAAAACTCTTTGCTTATCCTGATACGGTTGTGGGAACAGATTCACACACCACAATGATCAACGGGCTTGGCGTTATGGGATGGGGAGTCGGCGGCATTGAAGCAGAAGCGGTTATGCTTGGACAGCCTTATTTTATGTCTATTCCTGAAGTGATCGGCGTCAAATTGGTCGGAGAGCCGAAACAGGGGATAAATGCAACAGATATTGTCCTGACCATCACGGAGATGCTTAGAAAGCATAAAGTTGTTGAAAAATTTGTTGAATATTTCGGTCCCGGAATGAAAAAACTGACCCTGACCGACCGCGCCACAATTGCAAATATGAGTCCTGAATATGGTGCAACTATGGGATTTTTCCCGGTTGATGAAATGACAATTGAATATCTGAAGATGACAAACCGGGCGGATCAGGCTGAAATTGTTGATGCTTATACAAAAGAACTCTCTCTTTTTTATACGGGAAAAGAAGAGCCTGAATATACAAAAGTTATAGAGTTTGATCTCTCAATAGTAGAAACCTCTTTGGCGGGACCAGCAAGACCCCAGGACAGAATCCTCCTGAAAGATATAAAAAAACGGTTTGATGATCTGATGGGGTGCGAACATAAGAGAGACGTTGCTATTCCTAATATTTCAACATTTCATGATGAATCAGGAACCACCACATCACGGGAGGCGGTGTGTGAACCGAGTGATAAAAGAACTTTTCCGGTTAAGCTGACTGAGGATGTTCATATCGGGGACGGCAGCATTGTGATTGCCGCTATTACTTCATGCACAAATACATCAAATCCCTTTGTACTGCTTGGGGCTGGGCTTGTCGCCAAAAAAGCTGTTGAAAAAGGATTAAGAGTTCCGCGATATGTGAAAACATCTCTTGCTCCGGGGTCAAAAGTTGTAAGCGATTATCTGAATGATGCTGGACTGACGCCGTATCTTGAAGCATTGGGATTTCATCTTGCAGGATTCGGCTGCACAACCTGTATCGGAAACAGCGGTTCTCTGCACCCGGAGATTGAGAGCGTAATTTCAAAGAACAGCCTGATTGTTGCATCTGTGCTTTCAGGAAACCGGAATTTTGAGGCAAGAATCCACCAGAGCATCAAGGGAAATTATCTTGCATCTCCTTTGCTTGTTGTGGCGTTTGCAATTGCCGGAAGGGTTGATATTGATTTAACGACAACTCCGCTTGGGATTGATCCTAACGGAGAGCCGGTATTTTTAAAAGATATTCTTCCCACAGCAGAAGAGATTAACGATCTGATTCATAAGCATGTAAAATCTGAATATTACAAAGCGGAATATGAAAAAATTTTTGAAGGTGATGAATTCTGGCAGAGTCTTAATGTCAAAGAGAGCATGACATATCAATGGGATAAAGACTCGACATATATCAAGAATCCTCCTTATTTTGAAGGATTAAGTCTTGAGCTTGCAAAACCCGGGGATTTAAAAGATGCACGTGCTTTGCTCATGCTTGGGGATTCTGTTACAACAGATCATATCTCGCCAGCCGGAGCTATTTCTGCAAAATATCCGGCAGGGAAATATCTTATTGAAAATAAAGTGACTCCCTCAGACTTTAATTCTTACGGAGCAAGAAGAGGAAATCATGAGGTAATGATGCGCGGAACTTTCGGGAATATCAGAATCAAAAATAAGCTGGTTGCTCCAAAGGAAGGGAGTTTTACGCTCAAGTTTCCTGATAAAAAAGAGGTCTTTATTTATGATGCGGCAATGGAATATAAAGATGAAAAGATTCCTCTGGTAGTGCTTGGCGGAAAAGAATACGGAACAGGCTCTTCAAGGGACTGGGCTGCAAAAGGTACTAATCTTCTTGGAATAAAAGCAGTTATTGCAGTCTCTTATGAACGGATTCACCGGAGCAATCTTGTAGGAATGGGTGTATTGCCTCTGATGTTCAAGCCCGGCGAAAGCTGGGAATCTCTTGGCTTAGAAGGTTCTGAATTGTTTTCAATAAAAGGAATTGCAGATATAAAGCCGCGGAAAGTCCTGAATGTCAGAGCAGTCAAGCAGGACGGAAAAGAGATTCTTTTTGACGTAACAGCACGGCTTGACACAGATATTGATGTTGAATATTTTGAAAATGGGGGGATTATGCCTTATGTGCTGCGGCGGCTGATGCGGTAATTTCTGAACTGTGATTTCCATAGCAAGTAGGTTGGGGTGAATGAAATGAACCCCAACCTACGGGCTTAGGGTTTTCGCGGAATCAAACAGGACGCAAATCGTTGGAACAATATATGATCCAACTTTTTTAAAAGCTCCGTAGGAGCAGGATATTTGTAGCAGATTCAGGTGTATCCGGTTTAAAAGCTCCGTAGGAGCGTTATATTTGCAAACGGTTAAATATGCTGTTCTTATGAATAGCTACAAATATATCGCTCCTAACGGAGCTTTTAAACAGGTGCGGGCTTCTGCTGCTACAAAGATAACGCTCCTAACGGAGCTTTTATATTGTTCCCGTGCAAAGCATGGGAACAAGAAAATATTCAGCAGATTGAAAAGTTTCCAGAAATGCTCGCTTGGGATTGACAAATCCCAGAGCATCTCCGGCTGATTTGACAATCCGCCGGGAGCGATTAAAAAGCAAAGCATTAGATTCAAATTCAATTATTTTGCAATTCCCAACCCTATATTTTTGCAATTCCGCATATCTGAATGAAATTCTGACATTTCCATTGACAGGAAAAATAGCCTATTATATATATTTATAGAATAATTCCTATTTAATTTTATCAGGAGGTAGCAATGTCCAAATATCAGGTTTTTATCAGTTATAGACGGGATACAGGATCACAAATGGCTGTTTTAATCCATACGCAATTAAATAAAGTGCATGGTATCAAAACATTTCTGGATGTGGTTGATTTGGGAGCTTCTTATTTTGATGATCAACTAAAGAATCTTATTAAAGAAACCTCCAATTTTGTTTTACTTCTGACTGAAGGTTCACTGGATCGCTGCGAAAATTCAGATGATTGGGTTCGGCAAGAAATTGCCCTTGCCCTCGAATCAGGAAAACGTATTGTGCCTGTAATGATTGAGGGTTTTAAATTTCCGCCGCCTGAAAAACTTCCCGATGATATCAGGGATATAACGAGGATTAACTCTGTTCAGTATGTGCATACTTATTTCGGACCCAGTATTGACAGATTAGTCAATTTTTTAGATATTAAATCAGAGGATACGGATCAGGAAGCACCACTTCCCAAAGCAGTCCGAAGCTCTGATATTTTATCAAGAGAGGATGAATATCGCAGCGCCGTAAAAGAAGTTATCACTGATGGAATCATTGGAACAAAGGAGATGGATTATCTCAAAGTAATTCAAAAGAAATGTGATATTTCCGATGACCGCGCCAAGATACTGTTTGAAGAAGAGAAAAGCATTAGCACTGGACAGCCGGATGAAGAATCCTATCGTAAAGAGGTGCGAGACGTCCTTGAAGACGGTATTATTACGAAAACTGAAGAAAAACTGCTGAAAATCAAACAGAACGAATTTAAAATCTCAGATGATGCTGCGGCAAGGATAATGGAAGAAGAAAAGAAGCTCTGTAAAATTCAAAATGAACAGCCAATTGATGAAACATCTCAAGAAGATGATCAGGATAAGGTAGAATATGTCTTATCGCTCTTGTCAAAAGATCAGCTTAAAGGCATTTGTGAAAAAAATCAGAATCCCGGTATCCGGATTAAAAGATACCCTGATAGAAAGAATCGTTGCGAATTTTGATAACAATTTAGAGAATATTTTATCTCAACTGACAAATGATGATTTATGGGGGCTTTGCAGTTCTTTGGAATTGACGGTAAGCGGCAGCAAAAGCGAGAAAATAAGCCGAATTTTGGAATATGTTAATCAGGAGGAAGAGGAACAAATAGATACGCTGGATATATTGAATGCGTTATCAAAAAATCAGCTTAAAGGCATTTGTGAATTAAACGAATTGGTTGTAAGCGGATCCAAAGATACCCTTCTGGAAAGGATAATAACGCATTTTGATAAAGATTTAGCTAAGATACTAAACAACCTTACGAATAAGGATTTAAAAGACATCTGTAGTTATTTTGAGCTGGCGGTCAGCGGCAATAAAGATGTTTTAATAAACCGTATTTTAGAGATTTCCGGTAATACAGAATCATCAAATTAAATCATCCCGGATTCCGGTATGAAACTGAAAAAACTTCAGCGTTTTTTCAATTTCAGCCGGAATGACAAAATAGAGGTAAATTATTTTGGAAATCCCTGCGTACATAGTTATAGTCAATGACCGCTACCCTAAAGGGATAGCGGCTTGTGAAGTGATTAACAAGCCCGGTTGACCAGGCTAAGTCCTTCGGGGACTACGTTATTTTGGTCATAACACCCTGGAATGCGAGCCAGTTTCAGGCTCTGTTGTCCGGCATTAAACAGGCGTAAGGGTCTGAAGCCGGTGTGCCGGGCGTAAAAAGCTATTATAACATTGCCGAGGCAAACATTACAGCCGAAAGGCTGATGCTCTTAAAGGAGCAGAAACGGTTTTGCATGGTGATTCTTCACCATGCAAAATTTTTCTTTCATGACAAACTGAAAGGAGACGGCGCATTCATCCGCTACCCTAAAGGGATAGCGGTTTCCTGCGCCAAAACTTTATGAAAAACTTATTGCGGAAGCATATTCAGACAACCATTAATGTCCTTTTAATTATTCTGGTTCTTATCTTCGGCTCATGGGGATACTATACATTATCAGCATCAAATGATGATAATTATAAAAATGCAGGAATGCCGACTGTAATGTATGATACGCTTAGGCTCTTTATCTTGGAATTGAATTTACCGCCAACATCCTTTATACCCTGGCAGCTTCAGATAGGAAGATTTGCCGGGCTTATTCTTGTGGGACTTGCTGTTGTTCAGACAGTTTGGCATTTTTTCAGAGAGTATCTCCTGCTTTCTTTTTTTTATAAAAACCATGTTGTTATTTGCGGACTTGGCAGACGGGGCTTTGAGATAGCAAAAGATTTTTTTTATAAAAAAGACCTGAATAAAAAATATAAAGTTGTAGCAATAGAAAAAGAGAATGGGAATGAATATATCCGAAAAATTAAAGAATTGGGATGCATTGTTCTCACAGGTGATGCTTCTGATAAAGATCAGCTTATAAAAGCAAAGATTTATAAAGCTGAATATTTGATAACTGTTACAGACAATGACCGGACAAATCTGGAAATTGCAATCAATACTAATACCCTGCTGAATTCAGAAAATCTTATAAGAAAACCGGATGATCCGCTGAGAGTCTTTATTCATATCTTGGAAAGAGAGATAGCCAGCCTTATTTTTGAGAATAAGATTTTAAAAAACAGCAATTTTTCAGAAAATACGGTTTTTAATATATATGATAACGCGGCAAGAGCGTTATTCAAAGAAAATCCTCTGTATTCTTCACAGACTTTTAATGCAAAAGATGAGAATAATCCCAGACCTTTTACAATGCTTATCATCGGATTTAATAATTTCGGAGAGGCAATTTTTAGGCAGGCGGCTAAAATAGCACATTTTGCAAATCTCAGAAATCCCAGATTTATCATTGCAGACAGTGATATTGAAAAAAAGGAAAGACACTTTTATCAGCAATATCCGGAAATAAAAAACTGCTGTGATGTTATATTTGCAAAATACAAGGATGCGGAAAAAGGAATAACCGAAGATTATGATTTAAAAAGCAGAGACTTTTATGAGCAAATTGTAACTAATGAATTTGATTATATAGCAGTATGCGTTGATGATGATGAATTATCTTTAAATACAGGGATTAATATCATCAATCATTATAAATTCAATTTAAACGCAGACCAAATGCCGATTATTGTGACAAAAGCAATAAAAGAGCCTTTATTTGGAAAGGCTGTCCGTGAAATTAAAAGAGATGAAGAAAAACCGTTATTAAACCAGTTTGCCTCTTTTGAATCTATGTGCAGTATAGATACAGTTATCAATGAAACATTGGATAACATGGCTAAAGCAGTGAACAATTATTATGCAAAGCTGTATAACGGAAAAACATGGAAAGAGATTTCAATGTTTCATAAAGAATCAAGCAGAGCAAATGCGGAGCATATAGATACAAAATTATATCTTCTTGACCTCTGTGCTGCTGAAGTAAAAAGCAATACGAATCAGGAGAAAATTACAAATGCTCAGTATGAAGAACTGCTTGTTCAAAAAATGGAACTGCTGGCTAAAATTGAGCATCAGCGATGGAATGCGTTTCATTATTTAAACGGCTGGAAATATGCACCTGCCAGAGATGATAATAAAAAACTGCATAATTGTCTTACAGCTTGGGAAAGTCTTACTGAAAAAGATAAGCAAAAGGACAGAGACACGATTATCAATATACCGCACATACTTGAAGAGGGCGGCTATCAAATAACAGTGAGATAAATCTCACAGCAAGTAGGTTGGGGTGAATGAAATGAACCCCAACTGCTGTGACAAGTAGGTCGGGGTGAATGAAATGAACCCCAACTGCTCCCGCGCAAAAGCTATGTTGGGGTTCACTTCGTTCACCCCAACTTACGGGCTACGGGCTCGCAGGCGATAACAGAAAGGAGGAAAAAATGGGAGAACCGGCTCTTAAAAAAGATTATTTTACTGTAGAGGATTATCTGGCGGCTGAAGAAAAAGCTGATTATAAAAGCGAATATTACGGCAGTGAAATCATTGCAATGTCAGGCGGAAGCCGCAATCACAGCGTTATCTGTGTCAATATGAACTGGAGATTGGGAGAATCTCTTGCTGACAAAGAGTGCGTTGTTTTTGACAGCAATATGAAACTCCGTATTGACGCTGTAGATTCATTTGTCTATCCTGATGTTGCGGTCGTATGCGGAGACATTCAGTTTTATGAGGAGAGAAGAGATATTATAACAAATCCTGTACTGATTATCGAAGTTCTCTCTCCGTCAACCCGGTCATTTGACAGAGGGGAAAAATTTGAATATTACAGGACTCTCCCTTCTTTAAAGGAATATGTTCTGATCTCACAGGATAAACCCATAGTTGAGTCGTATTATAAACAGGATGAAAAAAAATGGCTGTATTCTGTGGCAAACGGACCTGAAGAGAGTATTTATCTTCAGAGCATTGACTGCAACCTTGCTTTAAAAGATATTTATCATAAAACAGAATTGAGAATCAGGAATTAAGAAATCTGTGCAATCCGTTAAATCCTTTAAATCCGCGATTCAGAATCGCGGATTTAACAGATTAAACTGATTTCACGGATTATTCCCGCCAGTTCTCACACTTTTTCCACTCATTCACAGGTAAAGCGTAATAACAAAAAAAATCCTATGCTGATTGTTCAGAAAAAATTATTGTTTTTTTATTTTATCAGTGATAAAGGGAATATATTACATTTTATATTAAAGATAAAGCAGGAACTTAAAAGCTCCGGAGGAGCTTTATATCTTTAGCAGTATGCCAATAGGAGGAAATTAAATATTATGACAAATGATGAATTAAAAAAAATTGTTGATAAAATTGACGAATTAAAAAAAGATTCTGAAGCGAAATATAAGGAATTGAAAGACAATTTAGGCAAGATTCTTGACAAACTCGGCGACCTTAAAGATCGTTTGGAGACTCTTGAAAGCAAAGCCGCTTTTTATGATTATGTTTCTTCCCGTTTCAGTGACCATGTTCCGCAGCCTATTTCCAATACCCCGGTTGGAAATGCTGTTAATGAACAGCGGCGTTTCTGGAGAAGCGAGCGTCCTTATCGCCGTTAATTTTGTTGTTATCAAATCAAAGGGTAAGCATAGAGGCTTACCCCTACATGATATAGGAGTATATATGGCATACAATAGCTTAAAACAGTATATGTTCAGCCTTTTACATAAAATAAAAAATCCTTATTTTACTTTTATAAGACGTTTTTCACTTCGTTTGACAGGATACAAAAGACCGCCGTTTTTGTTGTGGCAAAAACAACGGAAAGAGATTTCAGACTCTAATTTTTTCATAGACGCCGATCATGGTACTGATAGATCAATACTTTTATTCAAATTAACAGAACCGTCTATTAAAGAACTAAATAAAAAAGGTGTTCCCCAAAGGCTCATTGATGAATTAAAAAAAATAAAAGGACAAGAATATCTAAAAAAAGATAAGTTTTTAAATAAATTGAATGAAATAATAAATAAATTGGAAAAAGAAAAAGTTGATGATTTAAAAAAATATAAATCACTTATTTTACAATCTGCTTCAAAAGAATGTCATTACGCTATTTACCTTTATCCTGACAGACTCAGATGGCACTTCTGGTTAATCGGCTTGATTTTTGCTTTTCTGTTTTTTATAAACGGCAATATCTTAGCATCTTTTACAGCATTTGTATGGATGGTTTTCATTATCCCTTTTATTGTTTTCAGAATATTTGAACGACCTGTTTTAAATGATATATGGTCAGTATGGGCGACTGCTCTTGACCAATGGTTAAAAGGGGTAATTCAATATGGTCATGACAGCCCTCAGCCTGATATGTGCTTTTTAAGAGCCTCTCTTCCTCCTATTTCAGAACCGCATGATTCTGTTTACTGGTCTCCTGCCGGAAGTGAGCAGGAATCTTTTCTCAAAGCCGCCATACTTGATATGTACCCCCAGCCGACAGGAAAAGAAGATTATTTTTTTCATGAAACCGCTTTAAAGCGTTTTGCTTTTTACTGGTGTTCTCCGATATGGGAATCTCTTGCCTTTTTATCTGTTATGTTGTTTATAAATGTTATTTTATCAAACTTCTCTCCTGCGTATCTGAAATATACACAAGGTCCGGATAATTTAATAATGCCGCTTCTTATCTGGTTTATCTATTCCATGCTTTTTCTATGGAATGAAGCAAATCAGTTTAAGAAGTGGACAAGTTTTAAAAATACAGATTATCTTTTTTTACCCCCTGCAATTCAATCTGTAATAGATAACAGATCATTGGCAGATTTTTTGACAAGTCCGAGAATACTGACAATAACAAACTTTATTGTATCAGCAATAGTTGCTCTTTATCTTGTTGTTATTGCTATTGTAAGTTCAACATCTTCAATTTATAATTCAGGTTTAAATGTTGACGATCCCGAGAGATTTAAGAGTCTATTGAGTTTTATATATAAAGTTATATGGTTTATAAAAAATACTCTGTTTTAAAAGATAAAAGCCAACTATTTTCCGTGCTTCGCTTGGAAACTATATGAACCGCTGATAATCCTGATTTAAGTGATTTTGCTGATAAAGTATGATTTATCATAGTCATCACCAATATCATGATTATCAGCGGTTCAGACAAAGGAGATAATTAAAATCATGAAAGAGACATCTTATAACGATAAACTGACATTATATTTTCTTGCCTGGCAGGATTGTGTGGATCGCCTTGATACTTTACTGCTTGAAACACGCCATATTCAGCAGAACCTTATATACAGCCTCCGCTCTCCTTTGTTATACCGTCCATTGCGTTATGAGGAGAGCTTTCTCTGGGGTAAAGATGCGTTTTGTGCTGAAAGATTAGTAAAATCCGCAGAAGAGGGGTGCGATTCAAAAACAATAGCCGACAAAATTGCAGATCAGTCAATCATACTTTATCCCCTGCCTAAACATGAATCAGAAAGAGCAGTAAAGAATAAATTCGGATTAAGAGAAGAGATTGAAAGGCAGTTGGAGTCATATATTGAAGATGTCCTTATAAAATCAAAATGGAGCATGGATCAGCGCCGCTATTATCATAATCTGTATGCGATTCAGAAAATCAAACGGAATATTTTCAGCGATAAAATTATGATCTGTCAGGAGGGGTTTTATGCCTTCGGTATATTTCCGAAAAGGTCTGTAAATGAAAAAGAAACCTTACCCCGTTTTATGTTGCTGAGAAGCGCCATATTATTCCGGATATCTGATTATATTGCAAGATTAGGAGATCATCAGGAGGACTTTTCCAAATCTCTGGATATGGGGTTGCAGGATCATCCGAGACCCAGCATGGAGCGGCGCAGAGAACAGCGAATATATACAACATATTTATCTCAGCGTTCTCTTGATTTATGGCTTGAGATCAAGATGCTTGTAAAAAAACTTGATGAAAAACTTGATAAACAACTGAGACGCTCTTCTATTCTTAACCGTTGGCAGCATAATTTTACTTCAAATGCAAACAGTTTTTTTGATGATGTTGCAAATACAATTGATCATGAGGAACGGGAAGGCGGGGAAGCAAAAAAGCTCTCTCCTTACAGTCATTACATAAACACATCCTATTTCATGCCTGACAGCCCGAATCTTCAAAGTCTGATTGCACATGAAGTTTCTCATTCTTTTTTAAAAGATTATCTGGATGACCTATCCCGGCAGAAATTGAATCTTAAAACAGAGAGTTTTTACAGACTGGTAAAGCAGATCGGTCAGTGTATGGATGTTTATCATACAGCTGAATTGTTAGGACATTCAACTGATTCGCTCACCAAAGAGATTGCGGTTGATCTGCTTGCATCCGCTGTTAAGGGACCTGCCTATCTTTATGCACTTTTTCTTGAAATCACAGGCAATGGATTGGAGAATCTTTTTATTACAGGGAAGTATAATGAAATTGAATTAAAATTATTTGACTATCTTAACGGAGCCGCAGGGCAGTATGATCAGTCAAGGGCATGGTATATAAGGTTGTCTGTTGTATGCACATGGCTTGAGAGAATATTTGAAAAATATGAAGGTGATTCTCCGCGCACCCAGTTAGCGGTAAGATTGATAAAAAGCATAAAGACTGTATTGGATGATATGGTTAATTATCTTGATGAAATTGCAAGACCGCCTCAGCAATGGAAATCTTACTGGAAATCTTTGAACAGAAGAATCAGTATTCTTATCAGTCATTCAGATGCTACTGATCTTGTAAGAGAATGGTGGGAAGAAAAAAAGAAAGATTATAATGGAGAGAAAAAGTTTCCTGTTTATACCTATCCTTTGCATAATCAAATCAGGGAATATTTATTGAATTGTTTTGCAAGTAAAAAGTTTGAATTGGCAAAGGGAATAGACTGTAATGATCCGAACTTAAAGGAAGATATAAATAAATATTTTTTATCTACTTGGAATGAAATATATAAAATCGAACCTACGTTATCTGATTATACATTTCTTGATAGTGAAAAAAACAACCTGTTTGAGCATATTTACGATATTCCCTGGCAATCCTCTTTTTTGGAAGGGTTGGACGCTGTTACTAAAATAGAGTTTCAAGACAAACGGATTGATTGGATTGACCGGCTTCATGAATTTTCTATAACTACCCGTAAACTTTATCAGATTGCTTTGGATTTTCATATCGGTCATGTAGATTATTTTCCGTATCTCCGTCTGAGAGAAGTGGTAAGGTTGCTGACAGATAAGAGTATCAATGATAATAAAAATGAGAATAAGTTAAAGAAAATATTCAATAAAAATGGAGATTATAAAAAGATTATAAATGAAATATTAAAATGGATAGATGGTAAAACTAGAGATGAAAATAATTTTAACAGCTTTAATTTTGAAGTAATTGAAAATATCGGAATAAGAGATATTGATGATTTCAAGAAAAAACTCAATGAAATTTATAAAAAAAGAGACATAAATAAAGAGATAGAAAATTGGTATTATAAAACAGAATGTCACGCTTTTTTTCTTTTAAAAGCTACATATACTCTATTGGAATCCGGCGAAAAACAGATTCTTTCAAGAGTTATTTTGTATAAACTCAATGAATTATACAATATTTTTATTAAGCATGATCATAAAGAACTGTTTAAAGATGATAATTTCAAAATATTGGAACCGCTTTTTACTTATTTGGATATTACTCATTCCAAAACTCAAAGCCTGTATTATCCTGAAGTGCAATTATTCAAATTAACGGAGCAGGATTTAGAAAATTTAAGAAATAATAGTAACTTTATTTGTAATAAATTAAAAGAATTGGATAATGAGTTATACCATAAAAAAGAAAAATTTGTTAAGGCTTTTGAAGAAAAGATAGGAAAAGAAACAACCGTTCTATACATACCCTTGATTATGGAATATGCTAAAATAAGTAATAATTATTTTTTAACATCCTATAATTTTATAGAATATTTAAATAATAACTTAAATGATATTTTAAAAATAATGCAAAATCTGAAAAATGATGCATATAAAAAAGAAGAAGATTTTCTGAAGGATTTGGAAAATAAGATCGGGCAGGATAAAGCTAATTTATACAACCCCTTGATTCTGAAATATGTTCTCAAAAATCCTTTAAACCCTTTCTTTGATCCGATAATGAAGGCTATGTCAATCAGTGATGAAGTTTCTATTCCTATGAAGCAATATGTCATAGGGCGAGTTTCCATAGGCTCACGGTACAGATTAAATGAAAAAAATAAACCCTCTATAAAATTAACCAGTCGCTCTTTGAAAAGAATGAGAAAAAAAGGGGAGGATATTATAAAGATTGCTAATAAATTAGAAAAAGAAAAGATTAAAGACAAAGACTTTCAAGATCAAAGCGAATTTGAAAAATCTTTGAAAGAGGTTATAGGGGAAGACTATACTTATTATAAGCAGATTATTTTAGAAAAGTCTCTTATAAAATTAACAAATGACTCTTTGGAAAACATAAGAAAAAAAGGGAATCAGCTTATAGATATTGCTGATAAATTAGAAAAAGGCTACAAAAACAAGAATGAATATAAGTATAAAAAGGATGATGACTATGGCGAAGTTGAAACGCAATTTAGAAGCAACTTGGGAAGTGATTATACTGATGATGAGAAGGATATTATTTTAAAACATGCCAGAATCACCTTTAAATTAACTGAGCAATCTTTATCTGAACTAAAAAATAAAGTTGATAATAATATATATGAAAAAATAAAAGGATTAAAAGATATAGAATACAAAAGTGAGGCTGATTTTATAGAGGCTTTGGGAACAGTAGATGAAAATATTAAGAAAGGAATTTTAGAAGAAGCAAAAAAACCTAAGCACAGATTTCCAGAACACTTTGGCGATCAGAACAATGAAGAATATTCCACAGATGAATTTCAAATGAGAAGGCTTGCAGGTCGTTATGATTATATCATTTTCGGACCGACCCGCAAACAGGGGCATCATTGGCTTCCGCTTTTTCAGCCGACTAAAATAGCTCCTTATGATGCTAAATATCCATCTTGTTCTCTGAAAGAAAATATTCAAAATACATCTGGAAAAATACCGATGCAGTGTCAGGAATGCTTATCTGAAAGAGGATTTAAAAAGAGTTATCCAAAACTTGGAGAAGAGCTTCCTTATCAGGATGAAGAGAATTTTGTTCCGTTTTTTATCCGGTGGGAATATGCCTCGCCTATTCGTTTAAGAAAAGAATCATGGGATGATACAAATAAAAAACGTCCTATAGCTCTGATTTCAGTAGTTTTAAAACATAGCGTTTCACGTCTCCATTTTCTTCATCGTTTATTAAGAGTAAGCCGTGAAGATCAAAGAGGTAAAGATAAGCCGATAAATCTCGAACAATTGAAAGGATATTTTCAGGACGGAGATTGTGCTTTTTTAAGCGACGGGTGGGAAGACTTGCTGATTATGTTAGCTGGAGATCCTGAACGGGTAGAAGATGTTTTTGAAATTCAGAAGGTCTTATTTGAAGATTTTCAGGTTGAACGGACTGAACTCATTTTAATGCCAAAGGCTCTTGATTATGTCTTTCTGAAGAAGGAAAATGCAAATAAAGTACGCATAGAAGTGCTTTACAGGTTAATGGGAGATTGGAAACTTACCAAAGGCTTTGATCTTTTTGTAGAAAAATTCGAGGAAAATATTCAATTCAATGAAAAAGATACAGAAACCTTTGAGAAAGAATTTAAAAATTTTGTTAAGGAACTAGACGGTCTTCCATTTCAAAGAGTTTTGTCAAGAATTCCTGGACGCATGGATTTCCTTTTGTGGCTGCATCCGCTGGATAAAGTTCAAAAGGATAAAATTCAAAAAATTGTTGATGAATATAAAGAACTGATACAAGATTCTTCTGGAAATAAAACTATATTCTTTAATCAATCAATATTATTCAAGATGCTTTTACACTTAATAAAAGAGACAAAAGTTGACAGAACTCAGACAACTATGGGGTGGAAGGAAGATATAGAAAAATCCTGAGTCACGTTAGCGCAGGCATAACCCGGCATAAAATTTTTTTCCGCTTAAATCTTTGAAATAACACAAATCAGTGCAATAAGTTTAATCCGATAAATCCGCGATTCAGAATCGCGGATTTATCAGATTAAACTTATTTCACAGAAATTCTTACTGTGCAAGAAGAGGTAATCATGAAGTCATGATGTGCGGGACTTTCGGAAATATCAGAATCAAAAACAAGCTGGTAGCACCGAAAGAAGGCTCTTTTACACTCAAGTTTCCTGATAAAAAAGAGGTCTTTATCTATGATGCGGCAATGGCGTATAAAAATGAAAAAATCCCTCTGGTGGTGCTTGGCGGAAAAGAATACGGAACCGGCTCTTCAAGGGACTGGGCTGCAAAAGGTACTAATCTGCTTGGGATAAAAGCAGTTATTGCAGTATCTTATGAACGGATTCACCGGAGCAATCTTGTAGGAATGGGGGTTTTGCCCCTGATGTTCAAGCCCGGCGAAAGCTGGGAATCTCTTGGCTTAGAAGGTTCTGAATTGTTTTCAATAAAAGGAATTGCAGATATAAAGCCGCGGAAAGTCCTGAATGTCAGAGCAGTCAAGCAGGACGGAAAAGAGATTCTTTTTGACGTAACAGCACGGCTTGACACAGATATTGATGTTGAATATTTTGAAAATGGGGGGATTATGCCTTATGTGCTGCGGAGGCTGATGCGGTAATCTTTTTCTGAACTATGATTTTCTTATGATTAAAGCAAGTTGCCACCTATTGAAAAAATAGCCGTCCCCGGCTCAGTGGAAGATTGACAAATCCGAACCGCTGCCGGATTTGTCAATCGTTCGACTGAGCGTTTCGGCTGAGCTCACGCCGAAGCCTCACGCCGAAGTCCGGCAGGAGCATAGGTGGCAACTTGAGTTATGATTATTATGATCACTATGATTAAATAACAGCATCATATCTGTAGGGTAAATCATGGTAATCACAAAAAAATCAGATAAATCATAGTTCAGATAATGTTC
This sequence comes from uncultured delta proteobacterium, assembly GCA_963806835.1. Taxonomy (GTDB): domain Bacteria; phylum Desulfobacterota; class Desulfobacteria; order Desulfobacterales; family CAWEAR01; genus CAWEAR01. Next base: position 432,480 of record CAWEAR010000035.1, on the reverse strand, counting down.
TGTTTTACCATATAGTTAAGTATTCCTATAATCTTTCCGGGATTTTTAATATAATAATCTTCGATGTCTATATATGCGGTATTTGACTCTAATTTCAGAAACTTCCACGCATGACCTGTTGTAACAGCGCCATATATACATGAACCTATCCCAGTATTATTCTTTACACCGCCATAATTTGAGCTTTTCTGAAAGTCTGAAAATTTAAAGTAAGCAGTGATTCAAGCTCATTTCTGAAAGTTGTATGCGTCTGATTCAGGCAGGTGACGATTGCCTGTTTAAATGTTTGAAAATCCGCATAATATTTTGACCATAAACATTTTTTCTTTATAAATTTCCATAACCGTTCTATGAGATTCAGATTCGGTGAATATGACGGGAGATATAACAGTTCAATGTTGAGAGACTCCGCGAGTTCTTTGGCAATTTTACATTTCTGATATTTGGCGTTGTCAAGTATAAGAGTGACAGGGATTTGAAGATTGAGGAGTGCAATTTTCCGCAGCAGATCACAGAAAGAGAGCGCATTGATATACTCATCATTGCAGATCGTAACAACTTCACGGGTAACAGCGTTCAGGGCGCCGGGGACATTGAATCTCTGCCTTCCTGAGGGAGCCTGAATGAAAAGTCTCACAAATGACCATAGAAAACCCGTGAAAGGCGCAGGGACAAAATGAGCTGCATCAACAAAAAATACCGCTCTTTTTCCCTCTCCGGCTTCCGCAAGGCGGGGACGCAGTTCACCGTTCAGAAAACTGTCCTGTTTTTCCGGGTCGGCTTTGGCAGGAATCATGCCGATTTTCCGGCGTTTCATTCCGACGGATATGAGGAATTCACGGACACGGTTTTCACTTCGGCGGATTCCTGTCAGTTCCTCAATTTCTGCCATAGCCTCTTTCACAGAAGCAGGCGGATGCTCCTTAAAATAAGCCTCAATACTCCCGCGATATTTCATCATTGCGCTCCGAGGCCTGTAAAAACTGACTTCAGCCGCTTATTGATACGGGCGTCCTGATAAAAGTGATTGACGAAAAAGGAAACCGGATTATTCAGTTTTTCGGAAACTGGTTGAACAATATCGGTGATTTCAAGCCGGGTAAGGGGTATGTGATAGAAGTGAGTGCGGATACATGGCTGACCATCAGCGAACCTGCCGCATCAAGAATGGCAAAGACTTACTAAGTCACTGATACCCAAAGACATGCTGGGTTTTGAAAACCCCGCATGTCTTGTGTTTATACTCGTTACGAGGCAGAACCTCGTAACAAGAAAAGACATCCGAAGACTTCGGATGTCTGGATCTGCTAACAAATACAATATTTTTCATATCCGCTTATCAGCCCAGGCTTGACCTGTACTTTTACGCGGATGTTCTTTCCCGCTGTATAAAAACCCCGAATCATGTTGAACTGCAAATCTTCAAGGACTTCCATATCAAGCGGATGGCTGACAGCTCCGAGTGCCGCAGCTTTCTGTTTCAGCAGACTATATGCTTTTTTTACTGCATCCTGTTTTGAAAAATCTTTCCCTATTTTTTCAGAGTATTTTTCTTCAGGTGACATTGCAAATCCCTGCTGAGTATCTGCAAAAAGCGTAACTTCACACGTGGTTCTGGCAAGAGCCGCGCCGATTGCATTTGCAACTCCCCATTTAGGAAGTACATTTACCGTTATATGGGAAAGCTCTTCAAGGCGTCTGGCAAAATAAGGAGCAGGTCCGCCTAAGACCAAAATTTTTTTCGGTTTTATCTGATAACCTTCCTGAATCGCCTGAATCGTATAAACCGGCTTGCTGTTAATCCGATCAATCATTCCCCATGCCTGTTTTAAAATCTCCTGACAGGTAAGGTCAAAAATTTTATCCGCGGTATCTTCAGCAGAGATTCCAAGTAATTTTGCTAATTTGTCAATACCATGTTCTGCTTTTTCTTTATCTCCGATCTCCATTATTCCCAAAACAGCCAGTGCATCGGTAGGCGTGGGAACATCTCCGCCAAACGCCATAGCAGGACCAATGCGATCCGGTCCGATGGTCAGACTGCCGTTGATTACCCGGACTACACTGTCACCGCCCAATCCGATAGAAAGAGTCTCCAATGAACGAATCAGGGTTTTATATTTTCCCAGAGTAATTCCCTGAGGGGCAAGAACCGGCACTTTGTTAATAAGAATCGCCATATCTGTTGTTGTTCCGCCAATATCAAGGACAAGCGTATCTTCATCAGGCGAAGCAGAAGCAACGGAGCCGATAACGCTTGCGGCAGGTCCTGAGAGAATAGTCTGGGCAGGTGATTCTAATGAAGATTCAAATTTCATGGTTCCGCCGTCAGCTTTCAGAATATAAATCGGTATGGAAAGCCCTTTTTTTTCAAGGGACTGAATCACTGCTTCGTAAAATTTCTTATGAATCTGGCGGACGGTTGCATTTAAAAACGTGGTGGCAATTCTGCGGGGAAAATTAAGATTTCCTGATGTCTGATGCCCCATAAAAATTTTTCCGAATGAATCTTTGATAATATCATAAATTTTCAGTTCATGAGCCGGATTTCTTACTGAAAATTTTCCGACAATCCCGACATTTCGTATCCCTTCTTTTTTCAGGGTTTCAGCAACAGTTTTAATCTCTTTTTCATTTATCGCTTCAACTTCTCTTCCTCTGTGATCTATTGAGCCTGCAACCGGAAAATAAAGCCGGTTTGTGCGGAAAAATTCAGGATCAATACCGGTTCCCCGGAAACAATCATTCCTACTTCCTGAATCTTATTCTGAACAATCGCATTGGTGGTAATAGTTGTGCTGAGAACTGTGCGTCTTATATCTTTTGAATCAATCCCTTCTGTTATCTTTTCAAGACCTGTCAGAACTGAGTTAAAAAGGTTGGATGAATCTGTAGCAACCTTTATATCTCTGATAACACCTTCATTTCCTAAGAGAACCACATCTGTATGTGTTCCTCCGACATCAAGTCCGATGATCATAAATATGTTTCCTTGTTTATAAAACACGGCAATAAATTGCCGTGCTATTGTCAGATGCCCCTGTGGGGCATTTTAACAGTCCCGTTTTCGTGTTCCCACGCTTTGCGTGGAAACGAGGATAATATAAGTTCATAGTACCGCATTTATGCGGTTCTTCACACCTGCACCGCCTAAATGCGGTACTACAAACTTTTTCCGGTTCTTCACACCTGCACCGCCTAAAGGCGGTACTACAAACTTGCGGCAATCAGAGCCTGCCCCAGAGAGACTCCTCCGTCATTTGCGGGAACCTTGTTATGTGTGAGAACCTGAAATCCTTTATCTTCAAGTTTATTTATCAAACCATTTAGAATAATTGAATTTTGAAATACCCCCCCGCTCAATACCACACAATTCAGTCCGCTCTCTTTTCTGATAATTTCACATATTTCTGAAAAGAGATGAATCAGGGTTATATGAAATTTACTGCTGATTTCAGGCAAAGAAATACCCTTCTCTATGTCATTTACCACACTGCGAATAATTTGGGAATAAGAAATTGGGAATGGAGAATGAGGAATTAGGAATGAGGAATTAGGAATTAAATTGGCTGACTTCGGAGACTCGTCGAGTGAGTCGAACCGTTGGCTGTCGGCTGTTGTCGGTGAGTTCGGACTTCGGTGAGCTCAGTCGAACCGTCGAACCGTTGGCTTCCGCCAGCATCTCCAGTTCCATAGCCGCCTGACCTTCAAAAGAGACGCGGCTTCTGATTCCCATTATTGCGGCAACACCGTCAAAAAGGCGTCCCATGCTTGACGTATAAGGAGAATTTATCTTTTTATCAATCATCTGAATAATAAACTCTATCTTTTTTTCATCCACCGTCTTTAATATCGGAAGATTAAGATTTCGGAATTTATCACCGAATGTATGATACAGATAGCTGATTCCCATGCGCCATGGTTCTTTTATTGCCGCCGAGCCTCCGGGCATTGGGATATAAGAGAGATTCGCCGCGCGTGTAAATTTTCCTGTTTCAGCAATAAGCACTTCTCCACCCCATATATTTCCGTCAGTTCCGTATCCTGTTCCGTCAAATGCAAGCCCGATAACCCGACAGTCTGTCATATTATTATCAGCCATGCAACTGACAATATGGGCATGATGATGCTGAACCGGAATCTTCTTTATATCATGCTGTTCCAGTGCATAACAGGTACTCATATAATCAGGGTGAAGATCATGTGCAATGATTTCAGGATGAATATCAAGTATCTGTTTCAGATGATTTACAGTCTGCTGAAAAAACTGATATGCTGCAAGATTTTCCATGTCTCCGATATGCTGGCTTAAAAATGCTTTATTCCCTTTAGTCAGACAGATTGTATTTTTTAATGCAGCACCGCATGCAAGTATCTGCGGAACTTCTCTTTTCAGAAAAATAGGGAACGGAACATATCCTCTTGAACGGCGGATGAAGTGGGTGCAGGGGGCAGGCGCATGGTGCGGAGCGCAGGGGATTTTTTTATTATTTTGACGATTGAATCATCACTGCGTAAATATATATCTCTGTTGTGGATTAAAAAATAATCGGCAATTCCTGACAAGCGATCAAGAGCCTCTTCATTTCCAATAGCAATCGGCTCTTCGCTCATATTTCCGCTGGTCATGACCAGGGCATTGGGCTGTTGGCTGTTGTCGGTGAGACTTCGGCGTGAGCGCTGAGTCGAACGCTCGGACTTCGGTGAGACTTCGGCGTGAGGCTTCGGCGTGAGCTCAGCCGAAACGCTCAGTCGAACCGTCGAACCGTTGGCTTCTGACTCCTGACTCCTGACTCCTATCTTCTGACTTCTCAAAATAAGATAATGCAGCGGAGTATATGGCAGCATAACCCCCAAATAATTATTCCCCGGTGAAACTGCCTCTGAAAGCAAATGCAAAGTAGGGGCATCCCCCTGTGGATGCCCGCTTTTTTTAAAAGCAGAATAGGGCGTTGAATAGATGTAAGAGCCGCCTCTTCTTCCGGATCAACTTGTGCATATTGTCGGATACTTTCAATATCATGCAACATGATTGCAAACGGCTTTTCCTCACGGCGCTTTCTTTTTCTCAACCGCATTACTGCATCATGATTTTGAGCATCCGCTGCCAGATGAAAACCGCCAAGCCCTTTTATTGCTAATATATATCCATGTTTCAGAAGAGTTATTGCTTTTTCAACAGGATTATCTGTATGAATTTCATTCTTTTTATTATCATAAAGGGAAAGATGCGGACCGCATATTGGACAGGCATTAGGCTGTGCGTGAAATCTTCTGTTATGCGGATCATAATATTCCGACTGACATTTTTCACACATTTTAAAACGCTTCATAGATGTGTAAGGTCTATCATACGGAATATTTTCAATAATCGTATATCTGGGACCGCAATTGGTGCAGTTGATAAACGGATAAAGATAACGCCGATCATTAGGATCAAAAAGCTCTTTTAGGCAGTCATTACAGACTGAAACATCAGGCGAAATCAATGTTGACTTGTCTGCACAGCTTCTGCTCTGCTCTATGGAAAAATTTTTAAATCCTTTTATGGTTTCAGGATAGACTGATATATCTGTTATATGAGCAAGCGGCGGGAGTTTCTGGATAATATCTCTGTAAAAAGATTCAATATTCTCTTCCGTTCCTTCCATATAAACAGATACGCCGGATGATGTATTGGCAACTATCTCCGTTTATTTCATACTTATGCGCTAACTGATAAACAAAAGGGCGGAATCCGACTCCCTGCACAATTCCGTTTATTTCTATTCTCTTTGCAGTTATGTTTTTCAATCTTTCTGAATCCAAAACCGCCATGGCGCATCCCTGTCATCCGGTTTTGCGTAATTTATTCCGATTCTTGGACCTGTTTTAACAGACTCATCAGGAAATAATTTGTAATCTTCAACCCATAATTTTTCCCCGCGTGTCAAATCCCATCCATTCAAAGATTTATCAATAGCCAATGCCTGACAGAGCTTTGCGGGACCGTTTGTAAGCTCTTTTCCTTTTCTTTTTCTGAAAATTTCCATCTGCTCTATCCCCTGAACAGGTTCAATGGCTCTGATAAGAACAGAACAGGGGATATTCTCTTTTTCTGTTACAATATTAAGAAGATAATACATCCCATAAGTAAAATAAATATACGCAATGCCTGATTGTCCGAACATGACGGAATTACGCGATGTTTTTCCTTTGGATGAATGAGAGGCAAAGTCGTTTAATCCCATATACGCCTCTGTTTCAATAATCATACCGCTTAAAATATTTCCGTTGAACTCACGCACCAGTTGTTTTCCCAACAAGTCTCCGGCAACGATCAGGGTATTCCGGGAGAAAAAATTTTGTTTCAGAAATTTCATCTTTATTTATCGGAAGTAAAATTTTTTTTGCGATCTCTGCGCGAAAACCGGCTAATATCTCACGCAAAGAACGCAAAAAACAGTGAAATTACTGTCCCATGTATTAAGCGACAGCCTCTAATTCGCCAACATTCTCTGTGCTGTCAGAGGAGAACATAAAATTTTTTCTTCTGGACTGTTTTCCAATAGACATATTGATCAGCTCATAAACATCCAGAATCAGAGAGATTCTTCCGTCACCGAGAATCGTTGCGCCGGAGAATCCGCTCTTCTCCTGAAGATAATCCACCATAGGCTTTATAACAGTCTCCTCCTGACCGATAAGAGCATCCACCACAAAACCGGCTCTGCGCATTCCTGTATTTACAACAACAACAAAGAGCTTTCCTGCATCCTGAGTTTTTGCTTTAATATGAAATACCTCGCTTAAACGGATAAGTGAAAGCGTGCTGTCTCTGAGATGAATCACCTCAACATCTTCAATCAGCGATATATTATCTTCAAAAATCCGCAGAGTCTCTTCAACCGCGGCAAGGGGAATAGTAAAAATCTGATCTCCTACCCGTACCAGCAATGCACGAATAATCGCCAAAGTCAGAGGAATCTTGATACGGAAACGGCTCCATTCTCCGGGCTTTGAATCAATTTCAATGGTTCCGTTCAGTTTTTCAACATTCCGCTTAACAACATCCATCCCCACGCCCCGCCCGGATGTTCTTGTTACCTGAGCCGCAGTTGAAAATCCCGGCTTCATGATAATCCCGATAATCTCTCTGGGAGACATCCGATCCAGTTCATCTGATGTAAAAAGATTCTTTTCAAGAGCTTTTGCCTTGATGATACCGGGATCAATTCCCCTGCCGTCATCAGTTATCTCAATAACAACATGATTGCTTTCATGATAAGATTCTAATTTCAGAGTACATTCTTCAGGCTTTCCGGCTTTTTTCCGATCTTCGGCTGTTTCACATCCGTGATCTACCGCATTCCGAATCACATGAATCAGAGGGTCTGATATTTCTTCGATAATCATCTTATCCAATTCAGTCTCTTCCCCGATTACTTCCAACTGAACTTTTTTATCTGTATTATGAATCAGATCACGTACTAATCTTGGATAACGGTTAAACAACTGTGATATAGGAAGCATTCTGACCTTCATAACCCCCTCCTGAAGCTCATTTGCAACTCTGCCGAGAGCAACTGTAGCTTCGCTGATCCTGAAGGTAAGTGCTTTGACCGGCTTCATTTCACGCTGATCCAGTCCCAGATTATCCTGAAGATGCTGCTGTAACTCTCTCATCTCTGTATATAACTGAGAAAACCATGCACGGCTTACAACAAGCTCTCCCACCTGATTCATCAGAGAATCTATCTTTCCGGTATCTACGCGCAGAGTCTGCTTGACTCTCTTTTCCGGGGCCGTAATTCTTTCAGGGGCTTCATCAGAATGCTTCTCTGTATCTGCTTTTTTCTCTTCAATAATTTCTGATGAGGCTGTCAGCATATCTGTGGATACGGTATCTTCAGCAGTAACCTGTAAATCCTCTTTTTCTTCAATAACTTCAGAAGCATATTCTGTTTTTTCAACTGAAGGCTTGGGAACTGCTTTCTTTGTTGCTTCAGGTTTGAGAACCGCATTGGAAGGCTCTTTATGAAAATCTGCTCCTGAAACAAGAGTCTTTTCCAAATCATCCTGATAAAGATCAAGCTCCGGTTCTGATTCCTGCTCCTGATCCTCTGATTCCGCAGTAGCTGAAAACACATCATCCAATTCATCAAATAATCCCTGATAATCAAAAGAGGGGTCTGATGATACAGGCTCTTTAGATGATTCTGGAGTTTCAATATCATCTACAGCAAAACTGACAGATGAAACATCATCAATTTCATCAAAAATATCAGCACTGACAACAGAATTTGTTGTATTTTCATTACCCTGATCTTTCAGACGGATAGCAGAAATATCCTCTTCTTCTTCAGATTCTTCTCTTTTTTCAAGATCAGAGACATCAAGATCAATTGAAAGAAGTTCTTCTTTTTCTTCATCATCTTTATCTGATTTATCCCTTTTTTCAAGCTCGGAGACATCAAGATCAACAGAAAGCAGTTCTTCTTTTTCTTCTTTATGCTTTGATTCAGCCTTATCCTCTTCTTTTCCGACTTTGGGAAAACGTCTGAAAATCCCCTGAATATAGCTTTCCATGTTGGATTTGAATTCATCAGAAGCAACATTTTCTCCATTGGATAATCTTGCCTGAATCTTTTGAACAGCATCGCTCCATTTTTCGTAAAACTGAACCAGCTTTTTATAATCCATATAATTGGCTGAAGAGATAAGAGATTGAATAAGTTCATAACATTTGCCGAATCCCTGATCCCGTTTATCAGAGGCTTTCCATATCTCTGCTGATGCCAGTTTGTTTATCTGATCTTGAATAAGAGAGAAATTCTCCTGCAAATGCTGAATAAAAATTTCAAATAATTCATTGTCATACTCTTCTTTATATGATTCTTCTTCATCTTCGGTTTCAGTCGGTTTTGCGGTTGATAATTCTCCGACCGGAGTATCAGAAGGCAATTCCTTTGAATCTGAATGCGGAGGCGGTGAAGGTTTTTTCTTTTCATGAACTCAGGGGATACTGATCTTGCAACAAGAGCATCTATCCGTCTGGTTAAATCGCCCACCTCTCTCTCTTCTGACTGAGATCGCTGTAAATCTTCATTAAGCAGAGCAATCCGATCTTTTGATTCAATCAGGGTGTCAATCAGTTCTTTGTCTAAAGAATGATCCCCATGCCTGAGAATCTCAAGAAGATTCTCAAGCTTATGGGAAAGTTCGCCAATCTTTTCCATTCCCAGATATTCAGCACTCCCTTTTATTGTATGAGCTGATCTGAATATATCATTAAGGACATCCCTGTTATTCGGATCTGCTTCTAACTGAAGAAGATTGGTCTCCATCTCTTCAAGATGCTCTCCGGTTTCAGCAATAAATTCCTGAAGCAGTGATAAATCTATCATTGACAAACTCCTTTCTTTTTCTCACCCGCCGTAACTTTTCCATGATCCAGATTAATATCATAAAGATCAAATCCCTGAACTAAAAGCCGCATATCATTCATACTCTGATTTATCTGTTCAATATCCGCCTCAATCTGCCGTGATGCTTTTCCGTCATTCTGGTGCGGAATATTTTTCTTAATCTGTTCAAGAATTTGTATGACATCTGCTGTATGCTTCCAGACATGCAGCAGAATCTCCTGAAAATTTACTCCAAGATCATTGATATTCTCTCCGATTTTACCAAATTCATCACCGGATCGGATGTCAACTGTTTCATTCAGATGACCGTCAGCCATCCTGCGGGTTACTTTGAGCATTTCATTCAGGGGATTCAGTAAGCTGCGGATAAGAATAAAGAAGATGATACAGATGCAGAAGATAATGCCCGCTGTTATGATAGCCATCCGATACTGTAGATTCTTTACGACAGTTAAAGCCGGACTGATATTTACATGAGGCTGTTCATTTTCAGACAACTGACTGATTATACTTTCAGATATCTGCCTGAAAAAATGATCGCTTCCGATTTCGTAAATGCAGATGATACTCACGGATAAAGCCGCAAATATCATTATCGCGAAACAGAGAGCCAACCTTTTACGGAGATCAAGTATTTCGAGTTTCATTTTCCTATGATCGTAAGCATTTCCATTGGTTTATGTTTATTGACATACCCTCTGGCTCCGAGCCGTTTTGCATCTTCAGAATATTTATCCTTATCCAGATTGGAAAGAAAAATGATCTGAGCGTTTTTATCGTGATTCAGAATCTCTTTGGCAGCGGTAAAGCCGTCCATATCACGCATGGTAATATCCATTGTTACCACATCCGGTTTCAGGGAGAGATAAAGCTCTATAGCCTCTTTGCCGCTTTTTGCTTCGCCGACAATAGCATGTCCCCCGGCTTTCAGTGTCTTTATAACCATTTTTCTCATTATGGAAGAATCATCAACAACTAAAATGCGCTTTCCCATATATCCTCGATAAACCCTAAGGGTTTCAAAAACCCTTAGGGTTTTTATTGTTATCCCTCTATCTCTTTCAGCTTTTTGATCTCTTTTATTTCCAGAATTTTGCTGAAATCCAGCAGAATCAGAAGCCCCGCGCCGATTTCACATACTCCCCGGATATACTGGCTTTTTAATCCCGCTACCACAATATCAGGCGGCGGTTCTATAGTACTTGTCTGAATTTTAAGAACTTTGGTAACTGAATCCACGATAAAGCCTGTTACCCGTTCATCAACATTGATGATGATAATCCATGTTACCGGCGATGATTCCTGCTCCCCCCTTTTTTTTAAAAGATTGAGCCTTTTACGCAGATCAATAACCGGAATAATGCTTCCTCGCAGATTGATGACTCCTTCTATAAAATCCGGGGAATTGGGAACCGCTGTAATAGGAGCAGATCGGATAATCTCCTGTACCATAAGAATATCAACCCCGAACTGCTCTTTGCCTATCTTAAAGCCCACCAACTGCATCTGATCTTTTTCCGACTGTTCAGCATCTTTTCTTAAATAGGATTGATCCATACTAGTCTCCTAATTCACGCCATGTGCAACTTTTTTACCGCAAAGTCCGCAAAGGTTACGCAAAGACTTCCTTGCGAACCTTGCGGAATCTTTGCGCCCTTTGCGGTTCAGAAAAAGTTGCACATCACGTTAATTCTCCATTCTCTATTCCTAATTCCTAACTCCTCCGGCTTTCTTTTTATGCTTGAACTGCTCAACCTGATCTGTAAGTGTCAAGGAGAGGTTACGCAATTCCTCTGAAATACCGACAACACCGCCTGCTCCTTCAACTGTATCACGTGCAGCCTGAAGTGATTCATTGGCAATATCAATCAGTCTCTTTGAACGCTGCCCCTGTATTCCTGTCATCTCGACCATCTCCTCAGTACGGCTGGCGATCCCCTGCATCTCTTCACCGACAACAGACGCGCCCTTTCCAGCCTCTGTTACCAGTTCAACAATGGTCTGAGCATTCTTTTCCACTATTGCAAGAGCCTTCTGCGCCGCCTCACGCCGTTCACCCTGCTGACCTGCATTAGATGCAATCTGCTGGGCAAGCATATTCAGTTCATCCATCATCTCATTTGCTCTGCCGGTTGCAGAGGCAAGAAGATCAGCGGTTTTTGAAATCTCTTCAATAGCATCCATATTTACTTTACCGCCCTCGGCAATTCTCTGAAGGGCAACAGAGGACTGGTCAGTAAGGCTTGTTCCTTCAGAAACACGGGAAGCAGAATTTTTTATCAACTGAGTAATCTCTTTTGCCGCCTCTGATGAGCGCTGGGCAAGTTTACCGACTTCATCTGCGACAACTGCAAATCCTTTACCATGCGCCCCGCACGGGCAGCTTCGATTGCGGCATTCAATGCAAGAAGGTTTGTCTGTTCGGCAATCTCTGTAATAACTGAAATAATTTCAGAAATCTGATCTGATGATTCAGCAATAGATCTCATACCGTCAACTGTTGCATTAACAGAAACCGTACCTTCATTGGCAGCCTGCAAAACTTCTTTACCATGCTCGGTGGATTGCATTGCTATCCGCGTCATATCATCCACGGCATTTGCAATTTCATTCAATGCCGCAGTTACTCTTGCCACAGATTCACCCTGTTTTCCGGCAGTTGCCACAACAATTGCCCCGGTTTCACCCATAGCAGTAACACGATCTTTAGCGGTATTAACTTCCTGGGTCTGTGCTTTTGTTGATCCTTCTACTTTATCCAATGAATTTCTTAACTGTTCAACAAAATCGCCGGATCGTTCAGCGGCATCCTTCTGAGACTGTGAAGCCTTCTGAACTTCACCGGCAGTTGTACCCATTTCAGAAATAGTCTGCTGTACCTGTGTGATACGTTTCTCCTCCTGAACAGAACGCTCTCTGTTTTTGGATGCACGCTGAAATATCTCGCCTGCATATTTATCCATGTTCTGGGCAGAACCGCTTACAAAACCGAAAGTATCATTCAGCAGATACAATAATTTATTCATTTCTCCTGCTGTTCTTCCGATTTCATCCTCATATTCTACAGGAATCTCTATTGTGAAATCACGATCCGCAGCAATTTTACTGATTGCAGATGAAATCCGGCTGACAGGTCCGGCAATCAGGTTTGCCATAAGAAGAGCAACAATAATAACAGCAACAACAATAAAGACAACAGTATAAAGAATTGTCTGTCTCATTGCCCTGACCGATTTGGTCGCCTCTTCCAGAGCGATTTCTGTAAGAACAGTCTCTTCCATGCCAAGTATCTCAAAAGGCTGATATGCGGAGATAACTTCTACTCCCCTGTAATCTTTTGCAATAACAACACCTGATTTCCCTTCTTTGGCAAGTTTAACAGGTTCAGTCTCCACTTTCTGTTTCATAATCGTAAGCTGATTTGATAATCTGGAGTTTGATCTCATAAGATAATCATTAAGATTCACCATGTAAGATTCGCCTGTCTCTCCCAATCCCTGAGATTCCTGTAATATTTTATCCATCTCTTCATAAGGAATATGAAATACAAGAACTCCTCTTTCTCTTCCTTCAGTGATAATCGGAGAGGCAACAGCAACTTCAATCTTTCCGGATGGCTGATAATTTTCAAAAAGACCCAGCTCTATATAACCAGCCGGAGATCGTTTTACTTTCTGAAAAAGATTTGCCAACTTTGTACCGGAATAAGGACCTGTATTGAGATTTGTAAAAAGATCCGAACGTCTTGCCAATGAATAGAGAATATTCCCGTCTTCATCAATCAGAAAAATATCATGTAATCCGTAGGTTTCTGCAAAACGCTTAAACGTAGGCTCTGCCTCACGATATGCCTTGTTAAAAGGGGATTCTGAATAAAAATCTCCGATAGCCGTACGCAGCTCCCGATTCTCCCAATTCTTTGAATAAAGGAGCTAAACTCTGTAATGCTTCCGCGACCCGCCGGGTGCTTGCGAGATATTTTGCATCTTTTCCAACCTCATTGAACCAGTCTGTTACATGTGCCACACGGGACTGACGGACTGCCTGAACTCTGTTTTTAAAGCCTTCAATGACAGCCTCTGATGCTGATTTGTCCAGAAGCCAGCTTATGACAATAATAGGAACAAGGCTGAGAAATAAAGCAAAAATAAGCAGTTTAAATCTTAGATTAAGATTACCGAACCATGACCATAATCCTCTCATTTTTTTCCTCCTTAATTTTAAAGTATTTTTTTTAGATATTACAGATTTTAATTTGTAAACTTTTGGGTGTTTAATACAGATATTTTTTTATTACGACATGAACCTCCTTTTATTTACATTAAATTAGCTCGTAGGAAAAGTTTGTAGTACCGCCTTCAGGCTGTCCGTGTGAAATCAGACGGTTATCGCAGCACGCCTTACCGCCTAAAGGCGGTACTACAAACTTTTCCGATCTGCTGATAATTTATTCATCGCCAATGATCATCCGGTCCCGCAACTTCCCTCATTCCACTGATATTCACATTAGCCTCTTTTGGGAGACAGAGCAGATTAACTGAAACAATACTTCCGAACAGATTCTCTTTTTTTCCTGCAACATTCTTGGGATTGAATAATTTAGGGAGATGCCACCACATACGATAACCTAATTCCTGAATAAATGCAATCAGTCTTTTCGATTTTTCATGCCTGTCATTCTCAATATAAAGACATGGACGGAGACGTTTTATAGTCTCTATATCCTCCTTTGAGAACATCAATCTCCATTCCTTCAACATCTGCCTTAATAAAACGGAGATTGTCAAGATGCAGAGAATCAATTGTTTCAACCTGAACGGTATCTTCCCAATCAGAAACGCAAGGTTTACTAGTACAATCAGGATTATGAAGTGATAATCCTCCGAAATTATTTGTCTCTCCGTAGTCAAGTTTGGGTAGTCTGATTGTTCCGGGGGCATCTCCCAATGCCGCATGGCGGGCATATACATTTGATAATTCATTCAAAGCGGCATTGTGCAAAGAATCTGAAAGATAAACCGCTGCGGTTCATAAGCAATGATCTTTCCCGCGGGACCGATTATCTTGGCAATCGCTATTGTATGAGCGCCGATATTTGCACCCGCTTCAATTACAACATCCCCTTTTTTTATCAACTGCCGGAATAATATTACTTCGCCTTCGGAGAATTCGCTGTATAAATCAAGAGATCTGCCGATATATATATCATTTCTGATATAAAGCATCTGCCCGTGACGACATTCTTTTAAATTGAGGATTTTGCGGGGGGCTGGTGGCAGGTGGCAGGTTGCAGTGGGCGGGTTTTTCAGATTCAATGAGGAGCGGGATGAAGAAAACAGAGCTAACTCTTCTGCGACTTTTTCAATCACGGGTTTCCATTTTCCATGATGTGGCTGACGGAAGAGTCTCATTGTCGGGTACCATGGCGTATCCTCTTGATTCATAAGCCAGCGCCAGTCAGGAACAAACGGCAATAATGTCCAGACAGGCTTGCCCATAGCACCTGCGAGATGAGCAACCGATGTATCCACTGTTATAACAAGGTCTAAATTGGCAATCAATCCTGCGGTATCAGCAAAATCATGAAGCCTTTCATGCCAGTCATAAATAATCATTCCATCGGGTGAATAACGGATTTCCTTTGCCTGATTGCCAACCTGTAAACTGTGAAAGTTTATTCCTGAAATCTTTGCCAAAGGTGCAAATTCAGAAAGAGGAACAGATCGTTTACAATCCTGCTTATATTTGGGATTGCCTGACCATACCAGTCCGATATTCAATTTATCCGATGATATTTTTTTCTGAAATTCAGAGGATATATTTTTATCCGGGAAAATATAGGGAATATCTGCCGGAATATTATCATGATCCGTCTTAAATATACCCGGAAGGCTCATCATAGAAATGGCTGAATGATATTCTAATTCCTCTTCTTTTTCAGGATACTTTGTCAGCATTTGATCAATTCCGGGGAATGCTTTAAATAAAGATTTTAACTGACGCTGGCAGACAAAAATCAGTTTACCGCATCTCTTTTTTACTAAAGGCAAATATCTGATAAACTGAATAGTATCTCCGAACCCCTGCTCATATCTGACTAAAATCGTTTTTCCCGGCATGACAGAACCGTCCCATTTCAGATGAATCTTTTGCAGATATTTGAATTCCGGGAGATGATAACGAAATTCATACTTTTCCCACCCCTCTTTAAAACGCCCGCTTAATAAGAAAAGTAATCCCTGGTGCATATATACCCTGTAACAGAAATCCTGATCAGGATTCAGAGAGAGAACCTTTTCATAACAATCCTCCGCTTCTTTTAATTTTCCAAGATGAAAAAAGACATTTCCGAGATTATTGCAGGCTTCATAATGATCCGGCTTCAGGAATAATGCCTGCTGATAGCACTTGGCTGAGGTCTCCAACTGATCCTGCTGTAAATATACATTTCCCAGATTATTATAAGCTGAATAAAAATCAGGATTTAATAATATAGTCTGCTGATAGTACTTTCGTGCTGTATCTAACTGTCCCTGCTGAGAATAGACAAGTCCTAAATTATAATATGCTCCGAAATAATCCGGCTTTAAAGATAAAACCTTTTGAAAAGATAGAGCAGCATCATCAAACCGTCCCTGCCTGAAAAAAACATTTCCGAGATTATTATATGCCTGAAAATAATCATTTTTTACTGATATTGCCCGCTGATAACATTCAGCCGCTTTTTCCAGATGACCATCCTGCAAAAAAATATTTCCGCGGTGGTTAAGTTCTTCAGGATTATCTTCTTTGTAATCTGTTTCTGACATAAGAACTGTCTTCAAAACCATTAGGTGGATTGCGTTAATGAAAATTTTTTTCTGTATATCTCTTAATCATGATTTTGTAAAGCTGATCTGAATCAGTCGGATACTCACTTCCTGATAATAACGATTATTTAGCCGATTTTGAATTTTAATAACATCAATCTCTTGACACCTGTGCTAAATTCATATATTCTTAGATGTTTAAAATATGGTAAAAGATAAGAGGTAATTTGTAACAAATCCTAATTCTTAATTGAAAGCAGAGATAATAAAAATGTTCGCAGGTGATATAGATTATATACAGATAATCCGTAATTCAAGCCCTATCGTTTTTATGGTTCTGATTCTGCTGCTCTTTTTTTCCATTACATCATGGACAATCATTTTTATCAAATTTTTGTACATGAGAAGAGCGTTCAGAGAATCAGATTATTTTATAGAAGTCTTCTGGGAAAGCCGGGATTTCGGCATTGCATTTAAAGAAGCAGAACAGTTTCAGGGAAGCCCTATAGCCAGAATATTCTGTGTCGGTTATATTGAGCTGAGAAAACTGAGCCGTCCCAGCATTCTTTCCAACGCTTCTCAGGAAGAGACCAACTCTTTAAGCGGCAGATTTGTCGGCATAGAAAATGTAAAGCGTTCTTTGCGCCGTGCTGAGAATATGGAGACTACCCGGATGATGCGGCTGGTTCCTTTTCTTGCAACTACCGGAAATACTACTCCGTTTATCGGTCTGTTCGGTACGGTGTGGGGAATTATGCACTCTTTCCACCAAATCGGAATCACAGGGTCTGCAAGCCTTGCTGCTGTGGCTCCCGGAATTTCCGAGGCGCTGATAGCAACCGCCGCGGGATTGGCTGTTGCCATTCCTGCTGTAATCGCATTTAATTATTTTATGCAGAGAATAAGAACTATGGAATCTGAATTACAGAGTTTTTCTGCTGATTTTCTGAATATTATAGAGCGGGATATTATCCCCATGAAAGGAAACAAGAAATAATGGCAATCGGAACCAGACAGGATCAGTTAATGTCAGATATTAATGTAACCCCTTTTGTGGATGTTATGCTGGTGCTGCTGATTATCTTTATGGTAACAGCTCCGATGATGACACAGGGAGTGGATGTTACTCTGCCGGAAGCTTCATCAGGACCTCTTCCGGCGGAAAAAGAGGAGCAGCTTATTGTTACAATAGATAAAAATAACGGGATATTTATCAACAAATATCCTGTTGAGATTGAAGGACTTCAGGAAAAACTGAAAAAATGTCTGGAAAATCAGAAAAATCAGCAGGTTTATCTTAGAGCAGACAGAGAAGTTTCTTACGGATTTGTTGTCAGAGTTATGTCTGAAATAAAAAACGCCGGGGTTGAAAAACTTGGAATGGTAACAGTTCCTTTGGATGAAGATAATGAAAAAAAAAATAATTCAGATGTTACAAAAGGAGCATAAATTTGAAAGAAAATAAATACATATCTGTCTCTTTGCTTCATGATACGGAGCGTGACGGCAGGTCTTTTCTTTCATTAGTCATTTCAATTTTATTCCATCTTCTCATCGCCGGAGGGATCATCTTTGTTCCCCAATATATACCGGCTTATGCACCGAATCCCGGTTTTTCTCCATCTTCTGTTATCAACGTCAGTATGGTGACATTACCGGCTGAAGAAGGGGTGCCTGATACAAATGCAGAGGATAATGCTGTCCCTGAAAAAAATGCTTCTGAATCTGAAGAACCTGAGCCGGTGAACTCTTCTGAACCGGAAAAGCCTGAAGAAACAGTCACTGTTGTTGAACCGGAAAAAACTGAAGAAGCTGCTGTTGAACCGGAAAAGCCTGAAATAAAGATTCCTGAACCGGAAAAGCCTGAAAAAACAGTTGTTCATGAGCCTGAAAAACCTAAAGAAGCAGTTGTACCTAAGCCGGAGAAGCTGAAAGAGAAAAAGCCGAAGTTTGAAAAGCCGAAGATTATTGAAAAACTGAAAGAAAAACCTGAAAATCTTCCCAAAAAAGAAGAGACAAAAAAAGATAAAACACCTGACAAACGGGTTGCTGCAAAAGAGCCTGAATCTGACAGGGTAAGCGGAGCGCCGAAAGATGCTATAGAACGGATACGGCAGAGTCTTAAAAAAAGTTCAACTGCACAGGAATCCGGTATAGGCAGCGGACACAAGGGAACAGGTACCGGCAGCGGCGGAGAGGGAACAGATACTGAGGGCGGCGGCAACGGCGGATTCGGTTCTATTTTCGGGAGAAAAGATTCTGATGCACTCAGATTCTACAGAGAGAATGTTATCCCTGATGCAGTCAACAGAAACTGGGCGTTTTCAGAAAGTATGACTCACAGACGCTTTAATCTTGAGGCTGTTATAGTGATTCGGATTATGGCGAATGGTGAAATAACTGATATATGGTTTGAAAAAAAATCAGGGGACAAATATTTTGATGATTCTGCGTATAAAGCAGTTATAAAATCAAATCCGCTTCCAGCATTGCCTGTCGGGTACGGACCTTATAAAGTGGGGCTGAGGTTTACACCGTCAGGGATGAAATAATATCTACAGGGATTGTGTTTAAGAAGAGGATTTTTCAGAAGCGTGATAATCCCTTTCTTACACACAATCCTTGTAGATATGCTTTTCTAAATCCTGTTAATCCGTGATTCAAATCCCTTTCTTACACACAATCCTTGTAGATATTGATTCCGATAAGCATGTTTTATTTATCCTCTCTTTGAAAAAAAATTCACTTGTTTAAAATATTATTTGACTGTTATAATATAAATAAAAAAATAAACTACAAGAGTTTTTTATTTCTAAAAATCCTAAGAGGTACTTCGGTGAGCTCAGTCGAACCGTCGAACCGTTTCTGAAACCCTTAGGGTTTTATAAAAGAGAAAAAGGATTCATAATATGTTCCGAAATTTTAAAGTAGTTTCCCATGTTGTATTCGGAAGGGGAGCTTTCAATCAACTGACAGATATTCTTCAGTCATCAATCAGAGAACGGGGATTATCTGCTGAAGATGCGTTTATGGTCTTTGTGGTGGATGATGTTTTTAAAGATAAGAATTTTGCAAAACGTATTCCTTTGAAATCAAAGGATATGCTCCTGTGGGTGAATGTGGATGATGAACCCAGGACAATGTATGTTGATAAACTGACAGAACAGATTCGTATTTTTGCAGGCAAATCATCATTACCCGCAGGCATTATCGGGATTGGCGGCGGTGCCACAATGGATTTGGCAAAAGCAATATCTCTGATGCTTACAAATCCAGGCTCATCTGCTGACTATCAGGGGTGGGATCTGATTAAAAATCCTGCGGTTTATCATGTTGGAATCCCCACGTTATCAGGAACAGGAGCTGAGGTATCTCGCACCACAGTGCTGACCGGTCCTGAAAAGAAATTGGGGATTAACTCTGATTACACGGTATTTAATCAGATTGTACTTGATCCCGAATTGATTGCTAATTCGCCAAGGGATCAGTGGTTTTACACTGGAATGGACTGCTATATTCACTGCATAGAATCATTACAGGGTACTTATCTGAATGCCTTCAGCAAAGTCTATGGAGAAAAAGCTCTTGATCTTTGCAGAGAAGTCTTTCTGGATGGGGGATCCGACAGCGATGACAAGCTGATGATGGCATCCTATTTTGGCGGCATGAGCATTGCTTATTCACAGGTCGGTGTATGTCATGCTTTATCTTATGGGCTGGCTTTTGTGCTTAGGATTCATCACGGAATCGGCAACTGTATTGTTTTTAATCATTTAGATGAATTTTATCCTGACGGGGTTAAGGAATTCCGCAGGATGATGGAAAAGAATCAGATTCAGCTTCCGAAACAGATTGCCCCTGATATTTCAGGTGATAAGCTGGAAAAAATGATCAATGTCGTGCTGATTCTTGAACCGCTATGGGAAAATGCTTTGGGAAAAGAATGGAAAAAGATCATGACGCGGGAAAAGATAAAGAGGATTTATCAGGCGATGCTTGCTTAGTACTAAGAAAAACCATTAGGGTTTCATACTTAAATCACAGTTAAGACAATGATTTTAAGGATTACAGAATTGACAGGCAAAGCAGTCATGGTAATCCCTTAATCCTGTGAATCATGGTTCAGACAATTAAGAAAAGCAGAACCGCTGATAACCGTGATGTTACTGATACCGCTGATAAAACATCATAGTCATCATAAATATCATGATTATCAGCGGTATCAGGTTAATCATGGTTCAGACAATTAAAAAATAAGGAGGAGAAAGAAAATGAAAAAGTTTAAGAAAGTTATGTGTGCGTTTGTTTTGGCAACGGTCTTTTTTATCGGCGATGCCTTTGCGGCTGTAGCGGTGGCTGAAAGGCAGGCTTTGATTGACTTATACAATAGCATAAACGGAGCAAAAAAATAAAGATGGAAAATTTTTGTTATATACCTGAAAAAGCAATTTTTAGCGTGGTGAAACAGTTGCCCCCTGAAAAGCAGCAGCAGGTTTATGATTTTGCTGTTTTTTTACTTAAAAAAAGTAATATACCATGTCAACGGAAGCTGAATATGAACTGGGCAGGTAAGTTAAAAGAATTCCGGGAACAATTTACCTCTTCGGAACTTCAGAAAAAATCTATGGAATGGTGGTCTGAAAAATGAAATTTCTTATAGATACAAATATATGGCTTGAATTATTTTTAGAGCAGGAAAAAGCCGGAGATGTAAGAAATTTTTTTGAAAATACCGAATCCAATCTTCTCGGAATAACCGAATTTACAATATATTCAATCGGAATTATCTTATCACGGCTTGGAAAGGAAGATATTTTCGAGGATTTTCTGTCAGATACCGTAGAAAATTCAGGTGTTGAAAGAATCTGTCTGAATATATCGGATATTAAACAGATGATTTCTGTTCAGAAAAAGTTCTTTCTGGATTTTGATGATGCTTATCAATATATTGCAGCAAAAAAATACGGACTGGTCATAATCAGTTTTGATAAAGATTTCGATAAAACAGGTTATGGAAGAAAAACTCCTGAAGAAATTCTTAAAACATACATAACCTAAGTTACCGCCTATGCTCCTGCCGGACTTCGGCGTGAGGCTTCGGCGTGAGACTTCGGCGTGAGCTCAGTCGAACGCTCAGCCGAAACGCTCAGTCGAACGATTGACAAATACGGGGCAGAGGTTCGGATTTGTCAATCATTCGGCTGATCGTTTCGGCTGATCGTTCGACTGAGCGTTCGACTGAGCTCACGCCGAAGTCTCACGCCGAAGTCTCACGCCGAAGTCCGAACCGAGCCAGGTGAGGCTATTTTTCAATAGGTCGCAACTTGGGTTACATAAGTCAAAATAATGATGGTCATTAGTAAAATCTGAACCGCTGATAACCGTGATGTTACTGATACCGCTGATAAAACATCATGATCATTATAAATATCATGATTATCAGCGGTTCAGACACGTGGAGAGCAGCCCGAACCGCTGATAACCGTGATGTTACTGATACCGCTGATAAAACATCATGGTTATCAGCAGTTCAGGATTATCACGTAACTCTCCTGAACCGTGATTCCCAGATGATTTATGTGATTACCGTGATTCAATCATGTCAAAATCAGACAGCTCACGGCTGAATATTGAAAGCGGAAGCACCGGAACTGATTCAGTAGTAATAACTGTGAGTTATCAGGAAGATACCGGCAGCATCACAAGAATAGGAAAAATCACAGTTACTGCAACAGGCGCAACAAACAGTCCGCAGTTTGTCGAAATCATACAGAGCGATGCAGGAGATATTGACAGAAGCGGGGTAACTGATTT
Organism: uncultured delta proteobacterium; assembly: GCA_963806835.1. GTDB lineage: Bacteria > Desulfobacterota > Desulfobacteria > Desulfobacterales > CAWEAR01 > CAWEAR01. Next base: position 410,450 of record CAWEAR010000035.1, on the reverse strand, counting down.
AGGCGATGCTGTTATTGCACTTAAAGTTGTCGTGGGAATGAATCCAAGCAGTGCTTATGCAGATGCTGATATAAACGGAGACGGAAAAATCGGTCTTGAGGAAGCTGTTTTTATCTTGCAGAAGCTGGCTGGAATAAAGGAATAATTTTATTTTGTTCCCACGCAAAGCGTGGGAACAAAAAACAGTTTGCGAATTTTGCAGACTGAATATCATTCAATAGGATATTTTTTATGGAACTGATACATTATTTTATTGAGTTTGTGCTGCATCTGGACAGACACCTGTATGATCTGGTCAGCTCTTACGGGACATGGGTTTACGGAATCCTGTTTGTTGTTGTTTTTGCAGAGACAGGATTTGTCGTTACACCGTTTCTGCCGGGAGATTCTCTGCTTTTTGCTGCCGGAGCAATTGCAGCGACCAACGCTTTAAATCCGCATATAGTCGCGGTTATCCTGATCATTGCTGCAATTTTGGGCGATACAGTCAACTACTACATTGGGTCATATATCGGACCAAAGGTCTTCAGCAAACCCAAGTCTTTCTTCTTTAATCCTGATCACCTTCAGCGTACTCACAGATTTTATGAGAAATACGGAGGAAAAACCATTATTATTGCACGCTTTATCCCTATTATCCGTACGTTTGCTCCTTTTGTAGCAGGAATAGGCAAGATGACGTATTTACGTTTTATTTCTTATAATGTATTCGGAGGGATACTATGGGTTCTTCTCTTTGTATATGCCGGCTTTTTTTTCGGTAACTTACCTATGGTCAAACGTAATTTCAGTCTGATCATTATTGCCATCATCATCATCTCAGTGATACCTATCTTTATTGAATTTATAAGACACTGGAAAGAAAAAAGCCGAAATGAGAAAATCGGGAAATAAATTCACTTCAAATATATTGATTCTAAAGAGTTTTTTAATCCGCTGAAATTTCCGAAGGTTAGCAAACTTCGGAAATCTTTTTAAAATAAGGAAAACATAATGTCCAATAATCTGATTAATGAAAAAAGTCCTTATCTTCTTCAACATGCCAATAATCCGGTAAACTGGTATCCCTGGTGTAATGAAGCATTTGAAAAAGCAGAGAAAGAGGATAAGCCTATTTTTCTTTCCGTAGGTTATGCAACATGCCACTGGTGTCATGTCATGGAGAAGGAGACTTTTGAAGATAAAGAAGCGGCAACATATCTGAATGATACTTTCATCTGCATAAAAGTTGACAGAGAAGAGAGACCTGATATTGACACTGTTTATATGACTGCCTGTCAAATGCTCACAGGCAGAGGCGGATGGCCCCTGACAATCTTTATGACTCCTGATAAAAAGCCGTTTTTCGGAGCAACCTATCTTCCCAAAGTTGGCAGATTCGGTATGGCAGGCGTGATCGAACTTTGTCAGCGGGTTAAAGAACTGTGGACATCTCAGCGGAAAAAAATAATTGAATCAGCGGTAAGCGTATCAGATACGCTGAAGAATGCCTTTAACTTTTCTTCAGCAGATGAGATTGCTTCCTCTGTACTTGAACAGGCTTATCTTCAGAGTGAACAGAGCTTTGATAAAGAGTTTGGCGGATTCAGTTCTGCCCCTAAATTTCCGACTCCGCACAGGATGCTCTTTCTGCTGCGGTATTATCTCAGAACAGGAAATATCAATGCTCTGCAAATGACAGAGAAAACATTGACAGCCATGAGGCTTGGCGGAATATGGGATCATGTGGGGTTCGGATTTCACCGCTATTCAACAGATAAGCACTGGCTGCTGCCCCATTTTGAAAAAATGCTCTATGATCAGGCTCTTCTTGCAATCACATATCTGGAAACATATCAGATCACAAAAAATCCTTTTTACGCAAAGAGCGCTGAGGAGATTTTTACTTATGTTCTGAGAGATATGACATCTTCTGAAGGCGGATTCTTTACCGCAGAAGATGCGGACAGCGAAGGAGAAGAGGGTAAATTCTATGTATGGAATATTGAAGAATTTCAGAATTTATTGGGAGATAAGGAAGAATCAGCTTTATGGGAAAAGATATTCAATCTGAAGAAAGAGGGGAATTTTGCAGATGAAGCAACTAAAGAGAAAACCGGCGCAAATATTCTTTATCTGAGTATTCCATTATCTGAATGGGCGGATAAGCTCGGTATGTCGCCGGAATGCCTAAATGAAAAATGGGAGAGAGTCAGCAAAAGACTTTTTGAATATAGAGAAAAACGGATTCATCCTTTTAAAGATGATAAAATTCTGACAGACTGGAACGGGCTGATGATTGCCGCGTTTGCTTTGGGTGCGAGGATTCTGGATAAATCTGAATATGCAGAGACAGCAAAAAATGCGGTTAAGTTTGTTTTGACAAATATTTGTAACGATTCCCTAAGTCTGAAGGAAACTCACGGGCATCTTCCGCATCGCTACCGGGACGACGAAGCCGGTATCACTGCTTATGCTGATGATTATGCGTTTCTTATTTGGGGTCTTATAGAGCTTTACAAAACAACGTCTGATATGTCATATCTGGAATATGCTCTTATGCTTCAGGAAAAAATGATTTCTGATTACTGGGATAATGAAAAAGGCGGTTTTTTTCTCACAGCAAAAGATAAGAAAAACGAATTGCCTGTCCGCCCGAAAGAATTATATGACGGAGCAATCCCTTCAGCAAATTCAGTATCTTTTATGAATATGCTCAAGACTTTCAAAGATTACAGGCGATATAAAATGGGAAAATAAGGCATCCGAGCTTCGCGCGGTTTCAGCGGAACGGTCAGTTCAAGCCCTTCTCTTTATACTTATTTTCTTGCCGGTGCGGATATGGCAATATATCCAAGCCGAAGAAGCTGAGTTTCTTTAAGACTTCGGCGTGAGCGCTCAGACTTCGGTGAGCTCAGTCGAACCGTCGAACTAAACTTAGTACACACCGGCATAAATACGCCTCCGGTTATAAAAAGGCGGACACGCTGCACTTAGTCCGCCCTACAATTTTTAACAGGCGGTGTAATTATGCCGCTGTGTACTTAGCTTCTTCTACAGTCAGACAGATTATTTTCTCTTGACATTTAAAATGAAAAGATTTAAAAAAGTCAGATTTTCAAATCTTTATTAAAATCATAATATTAAAGAGGTATGATTATCATGACTGAATTCAAAATTGCAGACCCGTTGCTGAGGCGAATGGTATATGCCATAGGAATAATGGTGATAATTACCCTCAGCTTTTACACCTTCAGCTTGCTTAAAGATTTTATAACACTGATTTTAACCGTCCTTACCCCTTTTATTGCTGCGCTGCTCATGGGGTATATTCTTGCGCCGGTGGTGATGGTCTTAAAGAAACAGTTTAAGATGGGGCGGATAATGGGGACGCTGGCGCTTTATCTGATAATTTTTATGATCGTTTTTCTGCTATTTACATTCCTGATTCCGAAATTTCTTTCAGAATTTATCCGGCTCTTTTATACGCTCAAAGAGACAGTCCCCCCTTTTCTGCTTAAACTTTCTCAGAATAAACATCTGAATATAGATGAAGGATTGATTAAGGTAATCCAGAATAAAATCAAAGATATTGAGATTGATTACGAATGGATTGTTACATCTCTCATCCCTGCATTAAAGAAAATGGCTTCAGGCGGATTTGAAGCAGTAGGAGCAGCAACAAAAGGTATTTTCATCAGTGTCGGTTCATTGGCCGGTTTTTTCTCATTTTTATCTTTTGTCGGAATTATCAATTTCTATATGATGATTGACTGGGAAAAGATCAGACCCCTGATCCGCAAGTTGGTGAATCCGGCTTATCGTAAGCATCTATTTGATATAATGGATAAACTTGACATTGCTGTCGGCGGTTTTCTCAGAGGGCAGTTGACGGTCTCTGCTATTGTGGGAATCCTCTTTGCAGTAGGGCTATTCTGCATGGGATTTATCGGCTTTCCGGTATTACGCGATTATTGTATTTTCATCGGAACAGCCTCAGCAGTCGGCGGATTTATCCCTTATCTGGGCGCGATTATCGGTGTTACTCCGGCAATCCTGATTATCATCCTGACTCCTGATGTCCCATGGAGTACCAAACTCAACACGCTGATTGCTGTACTTGCACTCTTTACATTAATTCAGTCTATTGAGGGGTTTATTCTTCAGCCCAAAATTGTCGGGAAAGAGGCAGGATTACATCCTCTGTTGGTTATGTTTGCGCTGATTTTCGGGGCGCAGTTCGGTATCGGCGGCATGATTGTCGCTGTTCCTCTGGCAAGTGTAATTCGTGTGCTGGTGCGTGAATTTTACTGGATTCGTATTGAACAACGGGAAAAAGAATTAGGAATTGGGAATTGAGAATTTTTTAATTATCTTATGCATAAACCTAACCCCCGCCCCCTTCCCTTCAGGGAAGGGGAGACACTTTACTCTCTTTACCCCCTTCCCTTCAGGGAAGGGGGCAGGGGGGTTAGGTCAAAAAATTAAGGAGAAGAATAATGAAACGTTTTTTTGTTATATCATTGGCTGTTATCGGCGGCATCACAATTCTGACAACTATAATAAGTATTATCGTAATCAGCATTGTCGGTACCTTTGCATGGAAACATAAAGAAGAGGTTTCCGGCAAAACCGTTTTGGAGATAGACCTTTCAAAAGATATAGTTGAATACGTGCCGCCGGATGATCCCTTTGCAATGGTCATGTTTGAAGATCGCCTGAATATGCTTGACATGATTGAAGCATTGGAAAAAGCTTCAGAAGATAAGAGAGTTGTCGGTCTTATCTGCCGAATCAGTCAGGCAAAGATGGGGTTTGCACAGATACAGGAGCTTCGCAATGCTGTTATTGCTTTCCGCAGCAAAGGAAAACGGACTGTTGCTTATGCAGATACATTTGGCGAATTCGGTATCGGAAACGGCGCATATTATCTGGCAACCGCTTTTGATGAAATCTGTTTACAGCCTTCGGGAGATATTGGTTTGACAGGTCTGATGCTCCAGACGGGTTTCTTAAAAAAGATGCTGGATAAACTTGAGATTGTTCCCCGTATGGATCGCCGTTATGAATATAAAAATGCTGTAAATACCTTTACAGAGGAGAAATATACAGAAGCTCATAAAGAGGCTCTTCAAAAGGTAATGGAATCCCTTTTCAGTCAGATTGTCAGGGATGTTGCAAAGGCACGGAACATTTCCGAAGAAGAACTCAGGGGAATTATAGACCGTGGACCCTTTCTTGGAAAAGAAGCGGCGGATGCACATCTTGTGGATGCTCTGGTTTACAGGGATGAAGTCTATGAAATTATAAAGAAAAAAACAGATAAAGATGCTGATTTTCTTTATCTTTCCCATTATCTTAAACGGGCTGGGAGACGCCATATAAAAGGGGATACAATTGCTCTGATTTACGGAATCGGTGCGATTCACAGAGGTGAAAGTGAGTATAATCCCATGTTCGGTGATATTACTATGGGATCAGATACTGTTGCCGCAGCTTTTCGTGCGGCAGTAAAAGATAAGGATGTCAAAGCAATTCTTTTTCGGATAGACAGCCCCGGAGGCTCTTATGTTGCTTCGGATTCTGTCTGGCGCGAAGTGATGCGCGCAAAAGAGGCTAAGAAGCCGGTGATTGTCTCTATGGGTGATATGGCAGGCTCCGGCGGTTATTTTATAGCAATGGCAGCAGATAAGATTGTTGCTCATCCCGGAACTATTACCGGATCCATCGGTGTATTTGCCGGAAAAATGCTTACTGCCGGATTCTGGAATAAGATCGGCATGTCATGGGATGAAATTCATACAAGCAAAAACGCAACAATATGGTCAGGAATCAATGATTATACCCCTGAGCAGTGGGAACGCCTTCAGAATGCTCTGGATCGGATTTATGAAGATTTTACAGATAAAGTTGCTAAAGGGAGAGGGCTTTCAAAAGAGAAGGTTTTGGAGATTGCTAAAGGGAGAATCTGGACAGGCGAGGATGCAAAAGAGCTTGGATTGGTGGATGAATTAGGCGGATTTCCGACTGCCATACGCCTTGCCAAAGAATCGGCACATATTCCTAAACGTGCTGAAATTCAGATAAAAACCTTTCCTCTGAAAAGACCTATCCCGGATATTCTGCTGAACAGAGAGCCGGAGAGCAGTGAAAAGAATGTTGCGGCTGTTACATTAGCGCGAATATTGCAGCAGGTTCAGCCGCTGATCCGTTCTGTCAAGCATCTGGGCATATTGAATAATCAGGATATTCTTTCTATGCCGGAATTGGAAGGGGTAGAGGAATAAGTCCGCCGTTATGCGTATATATCGCATGGTGGACACGCTCCGCTTTGTCCACCCTACAAACTACAAACTTTAGGAGCGTATCCGCCGTTATGCGTATATATCGCATGGTGGACACGCTCCGCTTTGTCCACCCTACAAACTACAAACTTTAGGAGCGTATCCGCCGTTATGCGTATATATCGCATGGTGGACACGCTCCGCTTTGTCCACCCTACAAACTACAAACTTTAGGAGCGTATCCGCCGTTATGCGTATATATCGCATGGTGGATACGCTCCGCTTTGTCCACCCTACAAACTACAAACTTTAGGAGCGTGTCCGCCGTTATGCGTATATATCGCATGGTGGATACGCTCCGCTTTGTCCACCCTACAAACTACAAACTTTAGGAGCGTGTCCGCCGTTATGCGTATATATCGCATGGTGGACACGCTCCGCTTTGTCCACCCTACAAACTGATTTATTCAGCTTTTCCATTAATCAGGTCAGATCAGCTATAGGCAATCTTATCAGGCAGGGATTGATAACCTGCGAATTCGGAGGCGCGGCGTCTGACGAGGGAATCTTTCTTGAACCGGTCTTTGAAATGATTATGAATATAACTTATCTGGAAAACGAAACCGTATCACCATCTTTTTCCGGTAGCCAGCAGAATACAGATAATCAGCAATCAGATGGAATTTATATTGTTGAAGATAATACCTTTTCTGTAAGTCATCAGAAAAAAGAAGAGGTTGTAAAAAAGCGGATTGGCTGGAAAGATTTTGAAAACAACTGGAAGGTTCATCTCAATTTGCAGGCGGCTTTAAAACTTCTGGATTCTGATGAACTGGAAAATATGAAAACTGAATACCGTGAGCAGATTAGGGATTATCCGAATCTGCTTCAACTTTTTGATATAGAAGATATTAGCCATACAAGATTTCTCTTTTTCTGCTACAGTGAAAAAGGGATTAGAGGGGTAAAGGATTAGGGGGTATGCTCTTGTTCCCACGCTTTGCACGGTACCCAAGAATTTTTAAAACTCTTAGGGTTTTTTATCAAAGGGTTTAATATTCATTTATATTCCATTTACTCATCAATTTCAGCTTGATTTATATTTCATATATGATATTCATATAAAAAAAAACAGTTGTATTATGCTAACGTATAATTTGGAGGAAGTCATGGCTAAAAATCAGAACTGGAATAAAATCTTTAATCAGATAAGTTCCAAACCGGATGAAAAAGAGATTGAAATCAGATTTATCATCCCGCTCATAAAAGATTTGGGTTATAGTGACGCTGAATATACTCCTCAGTTTGCAACAGGATGGGGATCATGCAAGGTTGATTTTGCCGCGAGAAGCAATGCAGGAAAAAAAGACAAATTTTTTGAGAGCAAAAAGGATCCTTTTCTGCTTATTGAAGTAAAAAAACCTGCTGAAGATATTAGAAAACAGGAGCATAAAAGACAGTTGATGAATTACTTCCCTCATCCGAACGCCCAGACAGCCCGGTTCGGCATATTGACAGATTCAGAAAACATTCAGTTATTCAGACGGCACGGCAAAGTTGTCCATCCAATTACAAAAGCACTTCCGCTCAGAGGCAGCAATGCAGATGAAGTAATTGCCAAAATTAAAGAATTGATCAAAAAACCGAAAAAATCCCTGACCGTCTGCATCTATAACAACAAAGGCGGAGTCGGGAAAACCACAACTGCCGTGAATCTCTCTTCTACGCTGGCGCTTGTCGGTAAAATGAAATTCGGCTGCAATGACTCAGACCCGGACGGATTTCAGTATAATTCACCGAAAAAAATTCTGGCAGTGGATTTTGATTCTCAGAGATATCTGACAAAATTCCTTTTTATGGAACCGAAAAATAAAAAACTGAAAGGGCTTCATTCATCTTATAAAGATATAAATATGTTATCAAAAGATAAGGCATCTCTTACCGAATGTCTTGAGGAGAATAAAAGTCTCAGAGAAGCGATATATCCTTACATATACAAATACGCCCGTGCAGGAAAGGTTACTGAAGTTCCTCTTTTTGATGTTATTCCTGCCAATGAAGAATTCGGATGCTATCTTGACAATGAATATAAGGGCAATATCCCGCCTATTTCAAAACTCTTTGAACTGCTTGCAGAATTTACAGATGAATATGATTACATTCTGATTGACTGCCCCACCCAATTATCTTTTTACAGCCGGAGCGGGCTTTACGCGGCAGATGTGCTGCTTATTCCGGCAAAACACAGCGATTTGGCTTCCCTGCATAACGCTGCCAAAGTTATTACAGAAATCATTCCTGATATTAACGGAAAACGGGATGATGAGCTGACTGCTTTGCCCCTTTTCTATAACAATGAAGAGAAAGATATTCGGATTGATGAAAAATTTCAGGGCGCTGAAGAGGAAACATACAGGCATGAGATTGAGCTGATTATTAAATCCCATGATAAAGATTATGATTTGGAACGGTATTTTAAATCAAAACTGACTGCTGAAACAATAATTATTCCGCACAGTGCAATTATTTCAGGCAATACTTTTAAACGGCGACCGGCTGCCTATCTGAGCAAAAAGGTTCTGGATGGTTACGCTGATCTGGTAAAACATTATTTTCTTAATCCGGCTAAAGAAGTAATTAAATCAACCGTAAAACCCGTTGGAATTGACGCGGATAAAGTCAAAGAGTTCCGGACGAAAATATACAAAAACGGAAAAGTTGAACGCAAGAATGCTGAGGCTCTTTTCAAATTCAATAAAAAAGTCTCGGGAGCCGTCAATGATCCTTCATGGAAAGAGTTATTTATCGAAGCTCTGACCGATCATTTTCTCAAAGATGAAATATCCCCGGGAGTCATTGACGAAGATGAAGCAGCTTATATTATCGGAAAAATCAAACCTGACGGCATTGATGATACTGAACTGGAATTACTGGTAAACATCACGTCAAAAGCAAAATCCTGTCATGAATCGTTCAATGCGTTTATCCTTGAAGTCCTCAGAGCAAAAATTATTGCAGACTGCGTAATCGCGGACAGAGAAGTTGAAATGATCCTGAAAGTTATTTCTTCACCCGGAAGCAAGGCGGTCAAGGGAGTTGATCAGTCCGAGGCGGATATCCTGTTTGATCTGAATGATTCAACTTCAGGCGCCGCCAATTCTCCTAAATGGAATCAGCTTTTTGTCAAGGGGGTTTCCGCTTATCTGCTGAAGGGAAAAACTATGAAAATTGATGAAAAGAAAGCAGAATGGCTTATCGAAAGAATAGGACAGGACGGAAATTTTGATGATAATGAAAAAGCACTGCTTTTGAATATCAAATCTTCGGCAAAAGAGATTCATTCCAAACTTAAATTTTTTATGGATTTTTCTAAAATCTGAGTAACAATTTGATCTCGTTACGAGACAGAGCCTCGTAATGAGAAAAGGAACAGTTCAAAAAATCATGCCTGAAAAATCAAATGCAACAGTTTTACGCGAAGCAGATAATTCTGATATTCAACAGTTATCAATACATCACCGGAAGATGTTTGAAGAAATTTGGCAGAAAAAAGGGGAACAGATTGATATTGCTATCTGTAATGAAATTGAAAAAGCTTATGCCCAAAAGCTGACTCAGGAATTGGCAGACGGAACATGCAAGGCATGGGTAATTGAATATGAAAACAATATAATATCGAGCGGAGCCGTCACTATTGTCCGTCTTGTCCCTACACCTGATGATTTATCCTCAAACGTAGCATATTTACATAGCGTTTATACTGAAAAAGAATACCGGAACAATAACTTCGCCAGCCGCATTGTACAGCAGGCGCTTCAGTATTGCAGAGATAACGGAATCAGGCGGATTTCTTTGAATTCAAGCGAAGCAGGGAAACCGGTTTATCAAAAAATCGGATTTCGTTCATCACCGGAAACAATGAGACTATTTATTAAATGAAATTATATACTTAACTCACCTGTCAGGCAGACGGCAAAAAAACTGTCCGCCATTTACTTTATTTTTAGTTTTTTATGAAAATTATATTGGCATTTCTTTGGCGGGATATTTTAAATGAGATCAGTTATAAGCTCTCTTTTTTCCTTCAGTTGCTGAGTATGTTTCCTGTTGTGCTGATGTTCTTTTTTTTATCGAGCATTGTCGGAAACAGCATTGAAGGACCGCTGCATCCTTACGGTGGGGATTATTTTCCCTTTGTATTAGTAGGAATTGCACTTCAGAATTATCTGAATCTCTCTTTGAGCAGTTTTTCCGCAAATATCCGGGAATCACAGCTTTCCGGGACTTTGGAGGCTGTTCTGATTGCGCCGGTGAGTCTGTCGCTATTTATTCTCGGCTCTACTGCATACAGTTTTATTCTTAACTCACTGCGGATTATAATTTACTTAGGAATCGGTGCTTTATTCTTTGGCGTAAAATTCAGATACAGCCAGCTCCTGCTGACAACCGGAATCATTATTTTAACGGTTGCTTCATTTTCCAGCATGGGAATATTTTCAGCCTGTTTTATCATTCTCTTTAAAAAAGGGGATCCTTTAAACTGGGCATTCGGCGTTCTGTCATGGCTGATGGGCGGGGTTTATTATCCTGTAAGCGTGCTGCCGGAATGGATGCAGAAAGCGGCATATTTTATTCCGATGACTCATTCCTTAGAAGCCTTACGACTCAGCCTTTTAGCAGGCGAGGGATTCTTTTCTATGACAAGTCATCTGGCAGCATTGGCGTTATGGACAATAATCGGACTTCCAATAAGCCTTCTTTCTTTCCGTTATGCTATGAACCGTGCAAGAGTACAGGGGAATCTGGGACATTATTGAATAAAATCAGAACTTCAAAGGATACAAAACATAATGCACGGGTTGCCGGGATAATTTTTTGTATCAGTGCAATATTTCTGGGAATATTGTTTGTATATGATATAATGGATGGGGAAATACAGGTAGGCGGTAAAGGAAGTGCATCAAAAATACTTACTGTTGATTCAGATAAGAATGCTTTTATCTTACAAACAATATGGATCGGGTTACTTATAGGAGCAGTCGCCGTTACAGGCATCTGTTTAACTATATGGGGATTTTCAAATTCTCCTGTTCATAAACAGAAGGCTGTCAATCATCGCAGGAGATAATAAGGAGATTTCTTTGAACAACTATTCTAATCATCAGGTGAAATACTGGAACGGAGAATTTTTTTCTGTCTTATCCCATGATCTTATCGGAGAAGAGCCGCTATTCATACGGATACAGGGGAAGCCGTATTCAGTGGTGATGCGGACTCCAGGAGATGAAATTGCTCATGTCGCAGGGTTCTCTCTTGGCGAAGGGATTGTTGACAGCCCTGATGATATAGCCTCAATTGCATTTTATGACGGCTCAGATACTAATGTAGTTACAGTTACTTTAAAGCCATCCAGAGAGGAGAAAATAACTGAGCAGCTTGACAGACGCGGATATATCAGTCAGACCGGTTGCGGGCTTTGCGGCAAAGAGATGTATCAGATGATTCAGCCGATACCGGATAACACAGACAAAACAGAGATCAAAACCGCATTAAATTGTCTGGAGAATCTTTCACAGCATCAGCCGTTACGCCGTATAACCAGATCATCTCATGCTTCGGCGATTTATGATTCAGATTATACGCTTCTCTCTGTTGCAGAGGACGTAGGGCGGCATAATGCCTTAGACAAGGCAATCGGAAAAATTTTTCTTGATAATAAACTTGAGCACGCACGTATTCTGACCCTATCTTCCCGCATCAGTTACGAATTGGTTCAAAAGGCTGCCAGAGCGCGTATCCCGGTTATTTTTGCTGTATCACGTCCCACCGCTTTGGCGGTTGAGCTTGCTTCGGAACTGAATATGACGCTTGCTTCTCTTGCCAAAGACGGGGGATTATTTGTTTTCTGCGGAGAGGATCGGCTTGTATAAAAAAAACGATTCAGAATAAGAAGCGGATTTTCAGGGATACGCAAATTATCTGATGCTGCCGGATCATCCTCCAATGCTTCAAATACATTTTCGTATGGTTTGCTTAGATTCATTTATCCCGATACATTTTTGCTAACAGACATTGCTGTTTATTAACAAATGCACACTCAGTTTTTGTTTCGGCAAGCTCAACAACCTTAACTGAATGAGGGGGTATCTCCCAAAGCACGGAGAAATATTCCCCGTGCGCCGTTGATGTCTCTGTCAAGCACTGTCCCGCAAGCGGAGCAGTCCATAACTTTTTTTGAACCGATGTTATGAATTTTTCCGCAGGCGGAACAGGTCTTTGACGTATATGCTTCGCATACTCTGACAACCTCTGTTCCGAATTCACCCGCTTTGTGTTTCAGAAACTCCGCAAAGCGGTAATGCGCCCATGTAAGCATTGCTCTTGCAGTCTTTGAATGTAACTTTGTTACCATCCGGGAACTCTCAAAAGACGGCAGAAAAATCACATCAAAGGTTTTGCAGAGAAAGCAGGCGGTTTTATGATGAATTTCGTTTATCAGATTCTTTATCTTTCCCCTGATTCTGACCGCCGCTTTCACAAGACGCTGTTTCTGCTTACATTTTGCTCTGCTGATTCCTGAATATAAGTTGTCAAGATACTGACAGAGCCTCTGTATCCTTCCGAAATCACCCGCTCCGATTTTGCCTGTCATGACAGGGGAATAAAATGTCTGAAAAGTTCTGATACCCGGATCAAGAGCAACTGCTCCGTTCCTTTGGTTTTCAGGAACAGAGTGTTTTTTCTCAACAGGGATACACAGCCAGAACTTTCCGTTCTCACATTTCAGGCGGCAGTCATGAAGGATTTCCGGCAGATTTTCCGTTATTTTCATCTTCTTACCAAGAAGCGTCGTATAAAAGGATGATTCCTTCATGGCACTTTTCGGAATAAAAGCGGAGTCCTTTTTTTCTCTTTTACTTCTGAATTTCACATCCTGAAACTGTCTGGTTTTCTTATACTTTGCCTCTGCATTTTTCACGGCATCACAGGCATCACGGACAGCAACCGATTTTATCTGATACGGCACTGATTTTGCCCACTCCGGCAGCCCTGCGATAATCTCCGTCTTTATCCCGAACCAGTCAGGCGATGTCCCGGGCTGTTTCAGGAAAGCAACGGTATGATTATAAATAAACCGTGCTGTGCCGAGCCACTGTCTTAAAAGACTTTTCTGCTTTTCATCAGGATAAATCCTTATTTTCTCTGTTTTAAGACCGGCTGAATAAGAACAGTCTGAAAACAGGGAGAGACAGGCAGCCGATATTCCCTGATCTGCCGGTTTACCAGTAACCGCTGAAAACCATGAATCTTTCAGTGTCATATCAGCCGGATCGCCGGAAAGACAGAAAGGCGGAAGCCACAGGATTTCAGATATATCCTTAACATAAGGATTCCAGAAAGGATGAATACCGTTATCATCTTCTGTCTTCTGAATAACAGATGCCGGAAAATCCTGTTTCAGAAATAATTCATCAGGCATAATTTTTTTCAATAAAATCACATCATTTCATAAAAAAACATAAAAAATTTCTCTGTCAAGGTCTGTAACTAAAAGTAAGCATCTGTCAATAAATCATCAACAGTTCATGAACCCTTGCTTCTGACATCTCTGAATATATTATTGATGAACCTATCCGAATGAATCTCCTTGAAGGTTAAAGAAAACCTCCAAGGGCTGATGTTATCTGCTGCAAATCTTACCAGTTTTCTCCTAATAATTCAAAATATCCCTTTGGATGGGCGCAGGCTGGACACTCATCCGGTGCTTCTTCTCCTGTGTGCAGATAGCCGCAGTTCCGGCACCGCCACACCACCGCCTTACCCCGTTTGAATACCTTATCTTCCATGATATTTGCCGCTAAATCACGGTACCTTTTTTCATGCTGCTTTTCAGCTACAGATATAGCGTCCCATGTTTCTGCCGCACGGTCAAATCCTTCTTCACGGGCAATTTTCGTAAATTTCGGATACAACTCGGTATGCTCAAACCGTTCTCCGTCTGCTGCGGCAATCAGATTGTCATAGGTCTTTTTTATGACGCCTGCTGGAAAACTGCCGGTAATCTCCAGTTCTCCGCCATTGAAAAATTTGAAGAATCTCAGGGCATGTTCACATTCCTGATTTGCTGTCTCTTCAAAAATATCTGCAATCTGAATATATCCTTCTTTTTTTGCTGTTCCGGAAAAATAAGTATAACGGTTTCTTGCCTGAGATTCACCTGCAAATGATAAAAGCAGATTTTTTGCTGTCTGACTGTTCCTGAAATTTCCCAATTTAATCTCTCCTTTATGAGTTTTTTAAGACCCTAAAGGTTTTTAAGACCTTTAGAGTCTTTCCGGTGCAAAAAGGAATTGCCAAATACTAATTTCCTTCTATCTCAATGGCATTGGCACCGCATTCATCTGCTGCCTGTCTGACAAGTGCTTTATATTTATCAGGAATTTTATCAAACTTAACAACAGACTTCAGTTTGTCTTCACTGTACTCAAAGACTTCAGGACAGAGATTGTTGCAATTTCTGTCGCCCATACAATTTTTGGTGATGGTTACTTTCATTTGTTTCCTCCTTTTTTATTTATCAGACTTTCTAAGTATCTAAAACTTTACGCCATGTGCAACTTTTTTAAACCGCTAAGAACACAAAATTTTTCACAGAGGACACAAAATTTTCTCTGTGTTCTTTATGCCTTCTTTGTGTCCTTTGTGGTTAAAGGTTGCACATGGCGTTAAAACTTTGGAAGTTTTTATGGTATGAAAAATCTGTCGATTTCCAAACAGACCATCCTTCTATGTTATGGTCAATTAAAATCCTGATTGATTCTGAGCCAGTCTTGTTTTCCATTGTTGTAATCTTCGCCAGATTTCTTCCTGACCCTGCTCCATTCTCCCCGGTCAAACCATATTCCTTCGCACTCTATTCTTGCACGGATTAGAAATCCGTGTCCTGAAGGACATAACCCTGTGTATGTGTCACCAGGCAGATAGATCGGCAGTTTTTTTATCTCCTTCTTCTGATTCAAGAAGACATATAGCATCTGAAAATTTGCTGATCTCATCCATTGTCATCCACATCCCATCATTTAGAACATGAATATGGCATATTGGATATTTCTTTGCATGAATAGGCTGTCGTTTCAAATCAATGGTTTTACATTTCGGACACTTCATTTTGCACTCCTTTAAATTCCGGCATGTTCAAGTAAAATATTTTCTCTGATAATTGCTTTTGCAGTTTTCTGAAGATGATCCGTTATATCTGACACAAAAAAACGGGATGTTCCTTCTTTACTCATCTGATGTTCAATATCAGGATTTTCATCAAGAAATATCTTTACATGCCGGGCAATTGTCAGAGAAGAATCTGTAATATGAACCCTTTTTCCGATTTTCCGCTGAATAATCTGCTTTAAAACCGGATAATAGCTGCATCCGAGAATAAGCGTATCTATCTGTCTGACTTTCAGAGGAAGAAGATATTTTTTGATAATCATGGCTGTTTCAGGCTTTTTCAGCCATCCTTCTTCTATCAGAGGAGTCAGAAGCGGGCAGGCAGCAGAATAGACTCTTGCATCAGGCTGTATTGCTTTTATTTTATCTTCATAAATGTTACTGTTGACAGCCGCGCGTGTTCCGATAACGCCTATTCTGAATTTTTCAGAGATCTGAATTGAAAAAACGATTGCCGGGGTGATTATCTCAAATATCGGAATATTAAATTTTTCAAGTATATTCTTATTTACAGCACTTGATGCGGCATCACACGCTATAACAATCAGCTTTGCCCCTTTTTCTGATAAAATTTCGATACTTTCAAGCGTATATCTGATAATATTTTCAGGGCTTTTATCTCCGTAAGGAGCGCGCGATGTATCTCCAAAATAAATTATATCATATCCGGGAAGCTGCTCTTTAAATGCTTTGACAACTGTAAGCCCCCCTATTCCTGAATCAAATATTCCAATCATAGCCGTTTCTGTTCTCCTTAAAAAGAATTAAAGATACAGAAGAAGTCAGTTTTTTTCAAGAAAATTATTATTTTTATTCCCTTTAAAAACTCTTTTCTTTTATACGATATAATGTTAAATATATATGTAGTATTCTGTAAAATTTGAATTTGTGAACAGAAAGAATAATATGTCTTTTCAAATCCGTAATCTCTCTTTTTCTTATAAAAACCGGATTGTTCTGGATAATGTATCCCTTGATTTTGAATTCGGGCATTTTTACGGGATTATTGGTCCCAACGGCTGCGGAAAAACTACATTTATTGATCTGCTTATGCGCCATAAAAAACCGGATTCAGGAAATATTACATATAAAAAAGAGGATATTGTATCATATTCCAGAAAAAGATTATCAAAAGAAATATCGCTTGTTCCCCAGAATTTTTACATTAACTTCCCTTTCACGGCGGAAGAGATTGTTATGATGGGGAGAAGCCCTTATATTCCTAAATTTTCAGCACCTTCTTCCGAAGATATTCAGATTGTCAAAGATGTCATGACAAAGACTGATACGGAAAAATTCAGAGACAGGTATATCACGGAATTAAGCGGCGGAGAACGTCAGCGCACTGTCTTTGCCCGGGCTCTGGCTCAGGATACGCCGGTTCTGATATTGGATGAAGCCACGTCAAATCTGGATATTAATCATACGCTCAATCTTCTGAATATTCTGGCAGAAAATGTACGGGAGAAAAACAGGTCAGTAATTGCAGTATTTCAGGATATTAATCTGGCGGCAATGTATTGTGATGTTCTTATCTTTATGAAAGACGGGAATATAGCGGCAAACGGAAATACCGCTGATGTTCTGACAGGTGAAAATATCAAAGCTGTTTTTAATACAGATGCAAATGTCTTTTTTGAATCATATTCCAATTCTTATAAAGTGGCATTTAAAATTCCCGGTCAGCAATAAAAATTTCACGCAAAGCCGCTAAGGTTCTCTTGTTCCCATGCTTTGCGTCTCTGCGTCTTTGCGTGAGGATTTCGTGGCAAAATTTAAAATTCCCGGTCAGCAATAAAAATTTCACGCAAAGCCGCAAAGTCGCTAAGGTTTTCCAACGCTTTGCGTCTCTGCGTCTTTGCGTGAGGATTTCGTGGCAAATGCAATAAGAATGATTAATAAGAACCATACAGCAAATATATAAAGATATAACAATGGTATCCCCATCAATGTAATATTCAGATTAAACAGTGAAAGTATAGGATAATTGAGCAATACACACCCAAGAAGCGACAGGGCAATCAGTCTTCTGTTTTTTTGAATTGTTTCAGGCAACTATATTTAACTCCTTGATAATTCAGATTCTAACTGCTCAACCATTGCTTTAAGTTCTTCATTGCTTTTCTGAATAAGCCCGGTTTCAGGATATTGCGGATATTTCAGGATACGCCGGAATGCACGGATTTCACCGATCAGTCCTGATTTTTCAGATTTCTGTTTTTCTTTTATCAGTAATTTTTCAGCCTGTTCAGCCTTCTGTTTTTCAGTCTGATAAAACGGTAAAATAAATTCTTTATATACAGTATCTCCGCTCATTTTTTCCAAACAAGGCTGCTGATAAAGATCGGAAATTCGGAAACAAAAACCTGTTAAGACTTCTGATCGGATTATATCCCCGTACACCGGTCTTATCGCTTCATACCGCCCCTCTTTATTATAACGGTAAAATACCGTCTCCTCTTCTTTCGGATCCAAAATATAATATTCCTGAACCCCTGCGGCTTCATATTCACTTTTTTTCACCAATGTATCCCGTTTTATCTCCTCTACGAGTAGAATCAGATAAAGCCTCAATACATAAGTCAAATATTCCTCTGTAAGAGCGATCTTTCAAATGCAGCCTTGCCGGATTGGTGTTTAAAACAAATCCTAAATCCGGTTTGCGGATAGTTATTTTACCGGGAAGCGACATACGGAAACCAAATTCCAGCCCCACTATTTTTCCTATCGGATGAACCGTAAGAAAATGATCTAAAATCATAACCAGCCATTTGTACATCAAATATCCGGAATAATCAGACACCGGCTTTACCTCCAGTTGCCCGTTGCTCCATTCATAACTGCAATCCGATTTTTCATAATATTTTTCCCAGTATTCTTCTTCAGATATATAAGAGCCTTCTTTGAAAAGAAAATATTCTTTATCCGGTTTCCATATCTGTATCCGGCTATTTTCTGATATTTCCTGTAAAGATTCCATTGTACAGAATCCTTGAAGAAACTAAGTTTCTTAAAGAAACTAAGTTTCTTGTTTTCTAATCCGTTATCCCCTCTTTTTACCTCGACGCCACCACCAGCACGGCTGTCCCCTCTAACGCTCTGACTAATTTGATACTTACATCTCCTAAAACAAACTCCTCAGCTTTGGATTTTTTCTTGCGCCCTATAACAACCATATTAAAATCCCCGTTTTTAAATTCATCAATGATCCCCTCCGCAGCTGTGGGATAAGGTTCAGTTATCAATTTTATTTCAATACTGTCAGGGATAAATCCGTTTTCAACCAGCATATCTTTTGCCTGCTGTAGAACAGCCAGGAGTCTGGAAGGCTCCTTTTCACCAAAATGCTCTCCCATAAGGTCTTCATTTGCAGAGGGTTTTCTGAATACATGAAGCAGAGTAATATGTGAATCATCTCTGCATAAAGGCAGTTTGGAAAAATAATTTACTGCTGCCCGTGAACTTATAGAATCTTTTAAAGCAATAAGAATTGAATTATTCAAGACGCCCTCCTTAATTATTCAAATACATAATGAAGACACTTATTCATGTCTTCTATGATTTCAGGTACATATTCATAATATACATCTGTTCCCTTTGAAAAGTGCATGAGAATATCATTCAGCATTTTGGGAATATACGGATACAATTTCCGTAAATTCATCAGTCTCCATTTATCCAGAATGGAGAAATCCGAGCTGTCAATTTTATCTATCAGGTCTCCATAAGCGGACTTATCATTGTTTATCATGTAAAGATTGTGAAATCCTTTCCCAATCGTACAGAGCAGGACATTTCCCAATCCGAAAATATCAAGACTGAGGGGATTTTCAGGCGCGTCATAGTCAAAATCAAAATCTATCCATACATAGTTGCCTGTCTTATTCTCAATGATAATATGATCATTTCTGATGTCCCCGTGTCTGAACCCGTTAATATGAAGGAAATGAATCGCTTCAAACGCTTTTATCAGTTTTCTCAGGATATTCGGCAATACAGTGTGAAAATATTTTTCATGATCCATCTGAAGCGAATCAATATAAACAAAGAGATTGTTACCCCTGACTATATCCAGCAGCCGGATATTATTCCCTTTTGAATCAGGAAAAGATTTACCCTGCATAAAATCAGGGTGCCCTTTTACCAGCTTTAAGATATTCCCTTCTTTATCAGGGTCTCTGAAGCATCTGATCTTTACTCCGCCTAATGTAATTTCAAATGATTCAAAATAAGAGAGCTTGACAATCTTTTTTTCACCGGTTTCAGAATCATCCACCCGTTTTACCCAGAATTTCGGATCATCAATTCCGAATCTCCGCTCCCGCTCATGCCCTCTGACAATATAATCTTTATCCCCTATCAGAATTTTATCTCCGCAGTCTATGGAGAAAAAATCACTGGTATCTGTGAATAAGCGGTTTGCCATATTTTATATTCCTTTGAGCATTCTTAACGGAAGATTTCCCATTGCCATTTTCACCTGATCAAGAAAGTTTTTTAATCCGTTGTACTCTATTGCCAGACCGAGATGTTCTGCCAGCAGACAGAAAGAATCAAGATCATCCTGATCCGGATACCATGATTCACTATGATAAATTCTGATAATTCCGGTAATTGAACCCCGAAATTTTACAGGAATAGAGAGCATGGAAACAATTCCTTCTTTTTCAGCCGCATCAGGGTACTGAACTCTGGGGTCTTTCTGCATATTCTCAATAAAAACAGGCTCTCCTCTGGTAAAAGCGCTGTGTCTGTTATCTGCAAATATCGGACCTTTTGTGAGATATTCTTCACTTATTCCGTAGCTGCCGACCCGGAAAAGCTGTTTTTCCCGCTCGTCAAAGAGCATAATACTGCATCCTTTTACCTCAAATGAACGGGATATCCGCTCTACAACATGACTGATCAGCAGATTCAAATCCTCGTAGCCGGTTATAGCACGGCTGATTGCTTTAAATTCATTAAGATAAATCCTTCTTATCGGTTCATTAGCCATTCTTTTCCCCCTGTAAGTTTTCTTCAAAGAACAATCAGATAATTATGACTGATTAATTCAGAACAGACAGCTTGTCAAGATTATTTTTATTCAGATCGAAAATCTTCATACAAAACGATATTATGCTTGACATATTACGTTATCCGTAATACACAGAGTAGATAATTAAGTCATTCTCCTGCCGTGATACTGAAAAACTGTTCAATGATTTTACATGCCGCTCCGAGTCTGGAATCCCTTATGCTGAATCCGGGAAACAGATTTCATTCACTGGGCGGAGACAGAAATTCTTGATGAATATGCAGATGTTGTTTTTCACTCGCAAGTTACCTTTTTCGGTTTATATTTCACAGCATCATCAAAATCCATGTCAATTTCAATCTCACCCCCGCCCTCCATGTTAATTTTTGCATTAGGGTATCTTTTTTTAAAGACCCGGATCATAGAGATATTCTCTTCTGAGAACCGTTGCATCAAATGCTTTATACTGATTTTCTTTAGCTATAATTTCAAGTATCTCAAGAAGATACGAGGCAATGCCCAGCCCCTGATAATCTTCACGCACCACAAACGCAATCTCAGCCTTATCCTCATCTGTCATAGCATAAGAACCAATCGCTATGATCTCTTTATATCCTCTGTTCTGCACCAGCCCGATAATGGACATATTTTTCCTGTAATCCACACTTGCCCATTGCTTCTGTATCACTTCATGAGAAAAGAGCTTCATACGATGAAAAAAGCGGTAATAAATTGTCTCTTCTCTTAATGAATAGAAAAAATTACGGAATGCAAATTCATCTGACGGCAGAAGCGGTCTGAATTCAGCAATCTTGCCGTTTCTCAGCGTCAGTGTACTCTTATACGCTTCCAGAAAAAGGAGATCATCCTGAGACGGCGGCAGTTGGTCTGAAAAGATATAATGACGCTCCTTTGCCATATCAATCAGCTCCTCACGAAACTTGGGATGGGCAATCTGCGCCAGTTCCATAACCCGCTGATAAATCCCTTTTCCCTTGAGTTCGGCAATCCCGTATTCTGTTACAATAAAATTCACATCCCCGCGTGTAGTTGCCACGCCTGCCCCTTCACTGAGATGCGGAACAATTCTTGAGACTTTTCCGTTCTTTGCGGTAGATGGAAGGGCGATAATTGAGAATCCCCCTTTTGACATAGCAGCCCCCCGGAGAAAATCCACCTGATCACCGATTCCGCTGAAAAAAAGATGCCCCACAGAATCAGTACAGACCTGACCCGTCAGATCCACCTCCAGAGCCGAGCTTATGGAGATCAGATTATCATTTTTGGCAATCACTGTGGGATCATTCACATATTCAGATGAGCGGAAATAAAATATAGGGTTATCATTTACATACTGATAAAGGCGTTCTGTTCCCATGCACATAGAAGCGACTGCTCTTCCGGGGATATGATTCTTTTTCTTATTGGTGATCACTTTTTTTTCAAACAGGGGAAGAAATCCATCTGTGATAACATGGGTATGTATTCCCAAAGATTTTTTATTGTCAAGGTACTTTAAAATCCCATCGGGCAGGTGTCCGAATCCGATCTGAAGGGTATCGCCGTCATCTACAAGCTGAGAAATATAATGGGCGATCCGCCGGACAACCTCCTCATTTTTGACAGACGGCGGAGCCTCCACAATAGGCTCTTCATGCGGCACAAAATAATCAATCTCATCCACATGAACAAAGCTGTCCCCCCATGTCTTTGGCATTCTTGGATTAACCTGTGCAATCACCGTTTTTGCATTTGCCATTCCTGCGCGGGTAATATCAACAGATACACCGAGACTGCAATATCCGAACTTGTCAGGAGGACTAACCTGTATCAGAGCAACATCCAGCCCGATCCGCCGGCTGTAAAAAAGACGCGGAATTTGTGAAAGATATGTAGGAATATAATCAATTTTTCCTTCAAACGCGGCTTGACGTATGGCACTGCTGACAAAAAAGAGTTTCAGGGAAAAGCGTCTGAGAAAAGAATCATCATAAATATAACGGGAAAGTGTTGATGACAGCATCTGATACAGCATAATATCCTGTAACTTTGTATCTCTTACCATTGCGTTGATCAGATATTGAGGCTCTCCGCATCCTGTGCCGAGAAATATCCGGCTGCCGCTTTTAATTTTTGAAACAGCAGCATCGGCGCTGACCACTTTGTCGGGGCAACATTTGTTTAAGTCCATAATAATCTCCATGAAATTTGAAATATATAAGAAGCCAAATTTTTTGAAACAACTTAGCTTCTCCGTAGTGTCTTAGCGTCTTTGTGCCTTAGTGCCTTTGTGTTTTTTACCACGAAGACACAAAGACACGAAATTAGAGTTTTAGATTCAATGATGAATAAGAGGTCGCAGAATCTTTGTTATCGGAATAGCAGCAGCAATCTTCAGAATATCCCCCGGCAAAAAAGGGAATACTCCTAATGCCATTGCTTTTGAATAAGTCATATTTGTTATGAATTTAAGCCATGTAACTCCGAAGGCATAAATAATCATTGTTCCGCAAGATCATGGCGATAATATCAAAAAGTATCTCTTTTGATTTATATCCGTATTCGCTTATCAGACCAATTACATAAACCGCTGGAAGAAAACCGATAAGATAACCGCCTGTAGGTCCTGCAAATTTTCCGATTCCTCCGGTTCCTCCGGCAAAGACAGGCAGACCACAGGCACCGGCTAAAAGATATATTGCCACGCTTGCAAATCCCCATCTGCTTCCCAGTAAAAGACCGGAAAGCATGATAAAGAGATTCTGAAGCACAATAGGAACCGGTCCTATGGGAATCGCCATAAATGCCCCTGCTGCGGTTAAAGCGGCAAGCAGAGAAGCATAGACAGTCATGCGAAGCTGTTGTTTTGATTGATCCATATTTTTTTAAACCTAACCCCCTGCCCCTTCCCTGAAGGGAAGGGGGAAATGTAGGGGCGAATAATTATTCGCCCCTACAGGGGAATCTTCATTCCCTCAGCAATTTTAACCAATATTTTCCGTGCATTTTTGAAATCAAAAAAATCTATATGATCTTCTAATTCTTTGACCTCTTTCTGAAAACCGGCGGCATTCAGAAATCCCTTTGCCTTATTCAGAAGCGATTCAGCTTTAAAACTGTTTGTGATAAGAGCTTTGTTCAGTTCAAGAATAATGCTCTGATTCTCTTCAGTCAAAGCAGATGATTTTTTTCCGGTTTCAGATTTTTTATCTGATGAATTTTCATTATGGATCCCCCCAATATGTTTTATGGATTCCAATAACTGATTTAAAGTTCTTTCAAAATTCTTCAGCATAGGCATTAGATCGGAAATATTAAGATTCTCTGCTTTTTCTTTGATTCCTTTTTCAAGCTGAAATGCCGCGGTGTAAAGCTCATTTGCAGAAAAATTGCCTGCAATCCCTTTGATAGTATGGCTCATTCTTGCTGCAAATTCTGTATCCCCTTTTTGCAAAGCATCCTGAATCTTATCTGAAATATCATGATAAGATTTTAAAAATTCTTTTAAAAGATTTCTAAACAATTCTTTGTTGCCGTTCAGTCTTTTCAGAGCGGAATCAATATCTATTCCGGGAAGGTAAATAGGCAATGATGATTCTGCATTTTGTGTTTTGTATTTTATATTTTCTGTTTTGTGTTTTGTGTTTATCCATCGCGACAAAACAGAGAATAACTGATCCGGATTGATCGGTTTTGCGATATAGTCATTCATCCCGGATTCAATACATTTCTCCTGATCCCCTTTCATAGAATGGGCAGTCATAGCAATAATGGGAAGTGAGAAGTGGGAATCAGCATCTTCCGGCTTTTGATTCTCAATTCCTAATTTCTCATTCCTGATTCCTGATTCCCAATTCCTGATTCTTCTTGTGGCTTCAAAACCGTCCATTATCGGCATCTGGACATCCATCAGCACAGCATCATATAAAGATTTGGAAACTGCCTCTGCCGCCTCTTTGCCATTCTGAGCAATTTCAACAATGATTCCTACAGAACTGAGTATTGCTACTGCTACTTCTTTATTGATAAAATTATCCTCTGCCAGAAGAACCCTTGCACCCGATAGATGCTGATAATCTGTTTTTGATGATTCATGTCCGGCACACTCTTTTTTCAATTTATTGTTTGCTATCCCTGATACTTGAAAAACAGGCTGCTCAATAAAATTTGCTGTAAAATAAAAAGAACTCCCTTTTCCCGGCTCACTTTTTGCCCAAATCTTCCCGCCCATCATCTCTGCCAACCGCTTGCAGATACTCAGCCCCAGACCTGTTCCCCCGTATTTACGTGTCGTTGAACTGTCAGCCTGAGTAAAAGGATTGAACAGATTTGACAACTGCTCAGGATTAACCCCGATGCCTGTATCGCTGACTGAAAAATTAAGAGTTACAGGATGTCGGATGTCGGATGTCGGATGTCGGTTTCCGGCTTCTGATGACTCTTCAACCGTTATGGTAATCTTTCCCTTATCTGTGAATTTTACAGCATTATTTGCCAGATTGATAAGAATCTGTCCCAGTCTCAAAGGGTCTCCTATAAGAGAGCACGGCACATTTTTATCAACTGACACAGTTACTTCAATCCCTTTTGCCAAAGCTGTATCAGAGATAATATCCGCCACATTGTTTATAATTTCATCTAAAGAAAAATCAACCGATTCCAAAGTGAGTTTTTCCGCCTCTATTTTTGAGAAATCAAGAATATCATTGATAATTCCAAGAAGCAGCTTTCCCGCTCCGCTTATCTTTTTAAAAAAATCATAATGTTTTGATGCTGATCCTCCTTTTAACGCCAGTTCAGACAAACCGATAATAGCATTCATAGGGGTTCTGATCTCATGACTCATATTTGCAAGAAATTCACTCTTGGAACGGGTGGCGGCTTCTGCTTTTTCTTTAGCAGTCTCTAACTCAGAGGTACGCTGCCTGACCAAATCTTCCAACCGCTCCTGATGTTTTCTAAGTTCTTCTTCAACCCTTTTAAGCTCTGTAATATCACGCATCACACCTACAAGAATTTTATCTCCTGTCAGCGGGTCTTTAAATAATGCCCTTTTGGTAGATATGATATGCTGCGTTCCGGCTGTATCTGTAAAGCTCTCTTCATTTATATTTCCGATGCCTGTGTTAAATACAGATTCATCTTTTTCCCTGAAGATTTCTGCCTCTTCATCAGGTAAAAAATCGTAATCTGTCTTTCCAAGCAGTTTTTCTCTGAGAACTCCTACAAAATCACAATAAGCATCATTTAATATCATCTGCTGATACCGGGAGTTTTTTACAAAGATCGGATCAGGAACCGTATTTATGATATTATTCAGAAAATCCTTTGCTTTCTGCAATTCCACCTGAGTATTTTTAAGCGTGGTAATATCATGTGAAAAAACGCCGACATGAGTAACCTCTCCTTTGTCATTAAAATAAGGATAATATACTACTTTGTAATATCCGGGTCCCCGGTCATGAAATTCAAACCAGCTTTCATAAACCACTTCATTACCTTCAAAACATTCTGCAATATGATTTTTGATTACGCTTTCAAATGTCTCTTCCCCCCATACTTCTGCTACGGTATTCCCGACAATCTGAGTCCTGTTTTTGCCGCAGGCATTACAGTATGCCTGATTCACAGATTCATACATATAATTTTTGTCAATAATCGTAATAAAATCTTTAGAAGCATTTGTAATAAATTCAAATTTACGGGAATTACTTTTCTGTCTTCCGTTCCCTGTTTTCAGAAAAAAAATGAAAATAATGAGCGGCTGTATGCTTATAAAAAGAATACATGAGATTGAAATATCTGAATAAGAAAGCATCAACAGCATATCGGATAATGTCAGAATCAAAAAAAATATCCACAGAAAATGATAAAAACGTTTTGGCATAATTTTTCCTTTGATAAAATTGAATTTTAAAAGAAGCCAAGTTTCTTAAATAAACTCAGCTTCTTAAAATTCCCAATTATTTATACCATTTTACCAGCTCTGCCGGGTGAGTTTTGCGTTTATTCTTTATCTCTTCTGTACTTACCCGGTAAACCTGAATAAAGTTTGACTTACCTTTTACCCGAATCTCTTCATCTTTTATAATTTCAGGCAACGGTACCTTGCTGAGAGCCGGATCTATCTCATCATCTCCCTCACAATCAACATTCCCGGTATTATTTTTGATATTGGAACGATTGCAGAGATACTTATAAGCATTTTCAGATAAAATCGTCTCACCGGGTCCTGCATAAGAGCATAATCTCGCTCCCAGATTCACATTATCCCCAAGAATTGTGTAATCCATGCGCTCTTCACTCCCCATAGCTCCCATGATCATAATCCCTGTGTTAATCCCGATTCCGATAAATATATCCTCCCATTCAGAATGATTTCTGTTTAATTCATGAATTTTCCGATGGATTTCAACCGCACAAAGCACTGCATGTCTGACCATATTTTTCCCCTGAAATACTGCAACTAATTCATCTCCGACATATTTGTCAATATCCCCGCCGTATTTCCGTACAATCTCCGCCTGACACCGGAGATAAGTATTCAGCATCTCTATGACCGCCTCAGGCTCATATTTTTCTGAAAAAGATGTAAAACCCCGAATATCTGAAAAAAAGACAGTTGCGGTAATCCGCCTTCCTCCGAGCTGAACGCCGTTTTTTGAATTTTTAATTGCCTTCATAGTCTGAAGTGATACGAATTTTAATAACTGAAACCGCTCGCTTAAACCTTCTATCATTTCATTGATCCGCTCTCCCAGATCGCTGATCTCATCTTTGGATTTTAATTCTTTTACCCGGACATCAAAATCCCCTTTTCCGACTTTCTGAACTACTCTTCCTATTTCGATAATCGGCTCTCCTATACGGTTGGCAAAGATAATCGCCCCGATAACTGCAATTGCCAGACCTATAAGTATAATCAGAAAAAGACTCATAGTCATTTTGGCAACAGCCATATATGCTTTTGAGGCATCTTTTTCCACAATTACTGCCCAGTCAAAATAAAGAGGAAACGCATATCCGGCTAGGCATCTTCTCTCCGGCGGGATTTAAATACGGTTGAACTCCAATGGTTCTGATGCTGTTTTTTAATAAATTCTGTGTTGTTTTAACCAGTTCATTCTGAATGAAATTTGGTGATTCAGGTGCAAAGAGTCTGGATGCTCCTTTTTTTCCGTTATATATCATTATGATATTTCCGGTCTTGTTAAAAGGATGATTCTCTATATCAGTTTTGATCCGATCAAGATTGATTTTTGCGGATAATGTTGCTTTTCTGCCGGAAATATCCTTTAAAGATATAATAACAGAGAAGAGCCAACTGTCAATTTCAGAAATATATTCCGGTTCACCGTTGAATATTTTTTTTATCGGTAAATTTTTGTCAGCCGCCTGCCGGATTTGAACCGCTTCAATCTGTTCATGGGTCATGAGCAGAAGTTCCGAAGGATTTGCTGAAGCGGCTTTTAAGCGGGCTGTAAAGCTGTTTTGCATAATCAGTATAGGAGTTTCTGTTCCTTCAATGCTGATCTGTAATGATACAATATCCGCGACATCTCTGATATTTGTAAGAACCGATACTTTTTCCGAAGGTCCAAGCTCATTATTCTCAACAACCCGTTTCATCATCAGCAGAGGAGCGAGCCATGTATGAATATACAGGTTGTCAATATCTTTGGCAATCTGGTCAGCAGTTACAATCAGTTCGTCATTTAAGAAGCTTTTAAGTTCATCCCGCGTAATCCGGATCATGTAATTCCCGGCGATCATAAGGGGGATTAATGCCAAAACAACAGAGAAGAAAAGCAGTTTTTTCCGTAATGTAAATTTTAAAGTAATCATACTATATATCTACAGGGAAGTTGTGTGTAATAAGGGATTAGGATGTAAATTCTTTCTTACACACAATCCTTGTAGATGATGTAAAACCGTTCTGAACTGTGATTCCCATATTGATTTATATGATTTCCGTGATTGAAAAATAATCATGTCAGTCATAAGTTGTAGTTGTAGGGTGGACTAAGCGCAGCGTGTCCACCCTTTTTTGTATATACAATGGCGGACACGCTGCGCTTAGTCCGCCCTACCAACTGTGATTCCCATATTGATTTATATGATTTCCGTGATTGAAAAATAATCATGTCAGTCATAAGTTGTAGTTGTAGTGGACTAAGCGCAGCGTGTTCACCCTTTTTTATATATACAATGTGGCGGACACGCTGCGCTTAGTCCGCCCTACCAACTGTGATTCCCATATTGATTTATATGATTTCCGTGATTGAAAAATAATCATGTCAGTCATAAGTTGTAGGGTGGACTAAGCGCAGCGTGTTCCACCCTTTTTTGTATATACAATGGCGGACACGCTGCGCTTAGTCCGCCCTACCAACTGTGATTCCCATATTGATTTATATGATTTCCGTGATTGAAAAATAATCATGTCAGTCATAAGTTGTAGGGTGGACTGAGCGCAGCGTGTCCACCCTTTTTTTGTATATACAATGGCGGACACGCTGCGCTTAGTCCGCCCTACCAACTGATTATAAACAGTTACTTATCATAATCCGGCTACTTTCTGAAGTATATAAACCGCTTCGGCAAGTCCGATTTTTTTATCAGCGTCGGCATCAGCGCTGTAATGAAGTCCCGCGGGATAAAGACCAGCAATAACTTTCAATGCCTGCAAAGCATCTGCCAGCGTTATCTGCGCATCTCCGTTTATATCGCCTGTAAGAATTCCGCCTTTAAGAACTACTTCCACAGCAGGCGTGTCAGTATCTGAAGATAAAATAGAGAGAACAGCCGCTTTCCCTCCTGAAGATTTCGGCTCAAACGCCACTTTGACCGTACAATTCTGATCTCTCTCCAATGTCTTTCCCTGACAGGTATTTTCCACAATCCTGAAATTATCTTTATTCTCTCCTGTTATAGAGATATTACCCATTACCAGATTCTGAGAACCTGTGCTGAGAATGCTGACAATCTTCTCTGTTTTTGCTGATATATCTCCAAAATCAAGAACTTCTGCATTATCAGGAAGAACAATCTCAATATTTGACGGACTCTCAGTTGTAAATGTCCAGACATATTCGGATGATAGAGCATTTCCAAGTTTATCTTTGATTCCTGTTCCGAGCCGGGCAGTGTATGTTGTTGAATATGACAACGGAGCAGAAGGCGCAAAAGATGCGGTTTTTGTCAGATCATCATAGAAAACCGTTCCTGAAATTCCGTCAACTTTGAATGTTGCAGATGAAACTGTCGCTGAATCAAGCGGTTCTGAATATACTGCTTTGACAACAGGAGAATAGATTCCTGAATCTATCTGAATATCTCCTGCACGGATATTCTTTTCACCGGCTACAGGGGATGTTGAAATCACAGTCGGCGGATCAGCATCCGAAGGATCAGGCTCAACTTTCACAGTTATTTTTGCCGGATCGCTCTCTGTAATTCCGTTATTCACAACATAATAAAATTCATCCTGTCCGCTGAAATTTTCTGCGGAAGTATAAGTGATATTCGGCGGCGTTCCGGCAACTGTTCCGTACAACGGATCAGAAGTAAGTCTGAAACTCAGTTTGCCTGAACCTGTATCCCTTCCTGTAAGGGTAATGGAAACCGGCTTTTCTGTAACAGTTTCTGCGGTTTTCGGATCAGCCGCTATGGTTCTTACAATATTTACAAGCGGATTAGTGGGTGTAACCTCTTTCGCGCTTGGAAAATGAACAACAGCATAATTCATGATCTCTGTACCGCTCGGAAGTCCGCTTTTGACATTTATCTTAAAAGAAACAGAGCCTTTACAGACATTGGGATTATTCTGATCGCACGGAGGCAGTTCTCCGATTTCCCAGCTTAAAAGTCTTGCTCCGGCAGTGTATTCTCCGTTGTTGTTAATCACAAGGCTTTTTTCATCCAGATCAGTATCTAATTCATCAAGAATAAAAACATCATAAGCAGTTCCTGCCCCGACATTTTCATACTCAATTGTATAGGTTATGGTCTGACCCGGAATCACATTGCCTGAAAAATCTGCTGACTTTGCATTGGGGTCTTTGGCTGTTCGGACTTTGAAAGAGGCTTTTTTCTGTTTTTCTGATATTTTACTTTCACAGGACTACCGATCCTTTGCAACCGCAACCATGAATGCATCTGATTGGGGATATTATCATTGGTTATGTCCCTACCACAGGGGAGCGGGGTAGCCCACCACCCCTTAACCTGCCTAATTTGCATGGAGTTGTATAAGCCGTTTGTGTTCCATTCTTACCAATGATAGTCTTCGCATTCGATAATATCTTCTGTGCAGTCGTATTGATTCGGATCTTCGGCACAGCTTCCGTTACATGCGGCTTCATCCACAGCCTGTTCCACGCCGGGTATCTTTGCGAGAGCTGCCGCACATTTTGAGCAGGGTGAAGCCGCCTCTTCAACAGACAGCCACCAAAATTAATTACATTTAACGCAATCACTACCGCTTAGAACATTTCCAATGGTCCCATAAAGTCCTGCCCCATGAAGGAATCTGTTCAATCATGCACAATGCCTGACATTTTGCAAATGAAGCACCTGAGCTGATAAAACCTCTTGAAGAAGAACGATTGGCATCTGAAGATTGCGTTTCAGCCCATGTATCCCATGACTTGAATACCTGATTCTCTCTGTCAAGAATCATTCCGCCGTCAAGGTTGAACAAAGTATGTTCAGTTTCTTTAACTTTTTCAACCAGTACAATATCTCCTACGCTCTGTATAATTGCAGGAACAGAATTTACCGTATCCCACATAAACACGCGAATCAGAGAAGAGCCGTCATCAAACTCGGTCTGTATCAGCAAAATTCATGGAGATACATTTATTCTGAAGCATGTAATCCATCATCGCCTTTATTTCAGTATTCTGAGATAACAGAGATGCAATCTCTTCTGCGCTCAGATCATGTCGGGTCTGAATCTCTCTTTTGGAATAACTGAGATAATCATCAATATCTATAGCAGGAGAGGGATCATTTCTTGCCCCGATGTCTGCATATACAGAATCTTCACTTGCAGGCAGTCCCCATGGAACTGAAAGTCTGACAGATAAAATCCCGGCTGCTCCTGCCTCAAGGGTTCCCAGCTTCCAGAAGACCTGATAATAATCCCTGTCATTTCGGAAAATGCCGTTTTCACTGCTGGATACATAACTGAATCTTCTCGCAATATCAAATACAACAATCACATCTTCAGCGGGGACATCCGAACCGTTTATGTATTTGACTGTAAAAACAACCTCCTGACCCGGAATTACAATACCGGGTCCCACTACAGAAACAGAGAGCGGCTGGATATTACTGACAAAACTCTCTTTGTACATCAGTACGCCGTCATGTCCCCGACCTGTAATATCTTTGGTTGTATTGTTAAAATTGTAATAGGCAACCAGCCCGGATTCATCATCTTTCGGCAATTTAGCCATGTTGGTGACAATCTCTTTTGGCGTCAGTGCCTTGTTCCATAATCTGAGATTATCTGTCTCTACGGTGAAATTAAAAGAAGGATCTGTCTGCGGAGCCGCATAAGCGCCTCCGACAAATAGAATCCCGTTTCCTGTTGCCAGATTTCCTTTTACTGTTTTAGATGCTGAAATCTGTCCGTTTACATAAAGTCTGAAATTATTTTCTCCTGCATTGGCGTCATAAGTGATTGCTATATGAGTCCATTCATCATCAGGAATAACATCGCCTCCCCAGATCATATATTCGCCTTCAGTTGTCTTGATTCCGCCGTTGGCATACCGTCTATTTTGGGAGTCATGCGTGCCTATCTGATAGGCTTTGGGCACGGAAAGGGATGACGTGGCATTTTCTTTGAACAGAATACGCTGTTCATGTCTGCTTCCGGCAGCCGGTTTTATCCAGACCTCGGCAGTCATGGCATTGGTAAAGTTGATGTCAGGATAAGATGGAATCTGCATGTTGTCATATTGCATTTTAACGGCATCATAGACTAAATGCAGCGCCATATTTTCAGCGGAAGGTTCTGGCGACGGTTCATGACGGCGGTAAAAAATATCATTGTCATATCCACGACAGACGGCTTCCTGCACAAAGTGAAGAGCTCCGTCATCTCCGATTGCCATCTGAGGTCTTTGCACACCTATAAATGAAAAAACATGACTGAGCAGTACTTTCCCTGAAAAATTTGCTCCTGAATCTGAAGAATAATAATATGAAGGACCATTATAGACTAAATGAACTTTTGATCCGGATGCATCCCTGTGGTCAGTCTGAACCAGAGTCCACCATGCACAGTCAGCATTGCCGGTAATCTCCTGCAAGGGAGAAAAGGTAACTCCTCTGTCTGATGACCGTTTCATATATACTTTTGAACAGGATGAAGAACCTCCGAGGATAAAGACCACATAAACATTATCCCTATTTGCTGCAATTGTAACCTGAGAAGGCACAATTGACTTTCCGGACGGCGATTCACTTCTTGACAGATTTACCGCTGCTCCGAAAGTCCTGCCGTTATCCTGTGAACGCCTGAAAAATACACTTTCAACATTTTCACCGTCTAATCCTGCCCATGCTGCATAAACATTATTCCCGTCTGCTGCTATTTTAGGAACGCAGTGATCGCCCAGCAACTGAGAGGTTTCATGAGTTCCGCCGGCAGCCGGAACAGAAATCAGATTATGTGTAAATGTTTTTCCCAAGTCTGAAGACGCGGCAAAATAAAGATTGGGACCATGATATTGGTTATAACTTTCTGAATAAAGAACATAAATATTATCCCCGTCCTTTTTCAGATCAGCAAGCCTTATATAGAAATTCTGTGTTGTGGTGTAAACATTATGTTGGGTAAATGTGGCGCCTTTGTCTTCACTGACAAGCACAAGGCATAAGTCGCCTGAATGCGATCCGTAAGCATTTAAAAATCCTATGACAACTTTGTCATTTTCCGCGGCAATTCGGATATCAGAGATACTCCATGCGTAAGGAGCATCAAAAAGTGCTATTGGTTCTTCAAAAGAAGCGCCTCCGTCAGTTGAACGGATGTAGGTAAGTCTTCCATACCATGCTCCTTCAGTATGGTTGACAATAATATGAACTGTATTGCCGTCTGCTGCCATCCGCTTCTGAGTGCTGTCCCATTTAATATCATTGACAGCATCTGAAAAGAGAAGTTTTTTAGGCTCCCATGTCGCCCCGCCGTCAACAGAGCGTTTATAATAAATTTCGCCTGTTGAATAGAGGCGTGTCATCCACATCACATGCACTGTCTGACCTGCAACTGCCACCTCTGCATTCTGGTCTGTGTTTCCTGATTCTTCCTCCTTTACACCTTCGGACAGATTTTTTGTCCAATTTGAAAGATCCGGGTTTGTTGCCCATGCCGGAATATCAGATGCTGTAAAACAG
The DNA here is from genome assembly GCA_963806835.1 of uncultured delta proteobacterium. GTDB lineage: Bacteria > Desulfobacterota > Desulfobacteria > Desulfobacterales > CAWEAR01 > CAWEAR01. Next base: position 376,532 of record CAWEAR010000035.1, on the reverse strand, counting down.
AGCATCATGACAAGCAATCCGGCAGCCAAAAGACTCATCTGCTTTGAAACACTTTTTCTCTTCATACTTCCATCTCCTTTTTAAGTTAATTGTGAAGACCGCCTAAAGACAAACCAGTTCGTAGTACGAACCCTTCAGAATTTCAGATTTGCATCCATGTCGGAAGCGAAGCTCATCCTGTGAATAAAGAAACCGTTTCAGTATCCGCTGACAGAGAAGAATCTCGCCGATTCTTTTCCGTTATCCATTTTCCGTTCCCGTCATTTAAGCACTCTGAAATTCTTAATTGACATTCATACGCATCTCTTGCCTCCTGCTGCAACAAATGTTCCATATCGCTATATCTGGGAGAAAAATGAAAGATTGTAAACTGCTTAACCCTTGCCTTCCCTGCAATGGTTCCCGCCTGCCATGCTGTAAGATGATATTTCTGTTCAGCAATCTCCCGGTCTTTTTCCAGAAAACCCGCTTCAATAAAGAGATAATCTGAATCTTTTGCAAACTCAATAATTTTATCTGCATTGAATAAATAACCGACATCTGTTATATAAGTTATCTTCTGTCCCGGAGAGATCATCGCAATCTGTTCAGCCAGATCACCCAGTACAAATTGCTTCTGCTTAACCCCGCCTTTTCCAAATTTCACATCAAAGATTGAATTCATATCATGTTGATAAAAAATCGCCTGCTTGAATTCTTTCAGCCATGGACCGATTTCAAGACCAAGCTCAGCGACTTTCTCTTTGAGAATATTGATATGAAACTGTTCTTTGATGCTGAATCCCAGACAGGGAATGCTGTGATCCAAGATGACCGTAGAGACAGAAAGGGCGGGTTCTGCCAATAATATCCCGTTAAAAGTCTGTTTCACCGGATCATGAATTGCTCTGAAACCGTTCTGACACGGATACTGATTGGTCAGCATATACTCCTGACAGATTTCTGTGGCATACAGAATAAACCTGTTGCTGTAATGCTGAACAAGATTCCAGCAATATCCGGCTAATTTTCCTTCTATATTTTTTAAAAATCCCTCAGGTCCGTAAATATAAAAATCTTTTTCACGCCCGAGGAAAAGACGCAGCAGGCTGTCAAACCCTGCAAAATGATCCATGTGGGTGTGACTGACAAAGGCATGGGTAATTTTAAGAATGTCGCCGGAGGAGAGTGAGGGCATATCCCCTATATCGAAAATAAAAGCACGATTTTCAAAAAGAAAGGGGATAAATACCCCCGGATCGCCAAAGGGCCCGTTGATTGTTCTGGGATAAAAAGAGGGACGCATTTCTAAATCTCAAGTTCTGATTACTGATAATTGTTCACGGACAACTGTTCACTGATTCATGGTATAAATTTAGTTACCTGTTTGTTAATACAAAAATATATCTCTTCATCGGAACCGAAAATGTCAACCACATCTTTGTATTTTATCAGTTGTTCAATCACAAAAGCAGTCAGATAAAGACTGACTACATGAGGCTGGGGAACAAGTGTTCTGAGAGGTGCAATCTGATAGTCAATATCAAAATCATCTGAATGAGTCAGTTTTTCAAGACTTTTCATCAACTGCTCTTCAACGCCGTTTTTGTTGTTTGTCTCTATAAGATTATTTTCAACAAGCTTCATAGCAACCGCATTACTTAACGGTTCCATGCAATCTTTGACATTTTTTACTCTCTGTCTGCGGTTACGTTCTTTTGAAGATTCTATCTTTGACAAAAGAGTTGTCTCGCGGAGCCGCTCCGAAATATTTTTCCCATTGGTTATATTTCCTTTTTTAATAATATGTTGTTATTTTAATTATCCTGTAGTTGCCCTGTTTTCAATCGCCCAATTTGTGTGATTGTCCGGTTAAATGAGTAAGCATAAGAGTTTATTCCTACAAAAAGATATTGGCAGAAGACTTTTATTCAACCAATAATCCTATTTTTAATTTTATTTTTTCTTCCAATTTATTGATAAATAAATCAATATCCGGTGTCGGCTGGTGTGTAAATGCTGTTATCAGATTGGCAACCGTTGTTGATTTCTGTTCAATAAGTTTAAGTCCAAAAAGATTTTTGTTTTCAATTAAGTCATATATATGATAATGAGTGTTCAATTTTTTATTGTATTCCAGTTTTGACAGATTAAAACGGCTGACCATATTGTCAAATACAAATTTCTGCATTATCCAAAAAATATTTTTATTCCAAGATTCCATAACTTGTCCTTTCATAAGCATTTGGATATATGAAAGTTTTATTGTATTATATGTATTCATACCAAAAGCATAATTATTTTCGGAAATATTTTCTTTATCCATAAAATCTTTAAGCGCATCAACAAGTTTTCCGGTCTGCGTTGTTGAATCCGATTGTAATTCAACTATACAGAAATCATCAACTTTACTGCTTATCGGTTTATGTTTTACCAAAACAAAATCAAAAGTTCCGACTTCGTTTAACTTTACTTCTGAAAAAAGTAAAATATTATTTAGAGTTCCAAAAATATTTTTACTGATATTCCTGAAAACAATATTATCTTCCAAAAAACGATGCGGACATATTATGGGTTTAAAATTAGAATAATTAACAGAACAAACACCCATAGGATAGTTAATAGTTCTGCTTTGTTTATCACATTCCCGATCTATGAATCTGCAATAATGGTTTTTTACAGCATTTTTTGCTGTCTCCGATTTATTTTTTATCGGATATGTAAATATTTCATTGGGATTATTCATTTTTTTATTTTTCAAGAATAACTATCTCCTCCGGCAATTCAATATTATGCCCCGTGCTTCGTCTTATTCTGAAAAGCTCTTTATCTGCTTTTTTATATCCTGTTTTGTATGCCATTTCTATAAAAATATCACAAACCGGAATATAAACATTTTTTATTGTCTGATCCCCGACCACCAGAAGAAAATGTGAACCGTCTTTCATTAAAGGATAAAATTCTTTCATACAAAGATACATATCCCCGAAATATTCTTTTACCATTCTCGGATAATCAAATCCCCAGTTTTTATCCTTTGTCTGTTCATAAATTCCATTTGCAACTTTCTGAATACTTTCAAAATCTGAAATATACTGCTCTGAATTGCTCTCTTTATATATCAGCTTTGTGCTGCCCTTTACCATTGTTCTTTTTATTTTTTGGACATCATTCATATTATACACAAAATCAAGCAAATACATTTCAAGGCGCGTCTGTCTTGTGTATTCGAGATCATTCGGATAAGGGGGTGAAGTGATAATAAAATCTATTGAATCCGGTTTTATATATTTACCGGCATTTAAGCATGTATCATTGATTATATCTGCTTTTCCGAACTGAGCATTCTGATTCTTTATTGTTTCCAGGTCATTGTAAATATCTATGACTTTATTTGTAAACAGATTCCAGAATTCATCTTTTTCTCTGAAAGGATAAAAAGTAGTTCCGGGACAAAACGATACATAAGAGGCATCCAAGCATGACCTTGACATTGCCAATAAGAGTAAATCCCTGATTTTGTCATCTTTGATCTTTCTGATATAATGCTTTAATAAAACAACCTCTTTCTGTAATGCGGGGCTTAACCACTGATTAAGCTCCTTTTTAGGCATTCTGCCTGTAAAATCAGCATCTAATCCAAGAGAATCAAAGTCATTTATATTATTAAGAAACTGATGGGCAATCATTAATACATTCTCTCTGAATCTGTCTGTATCTATATCCCATGTTGTTTTTACTTTTGAAATAAAGGTCATTAAGGGATTGGCGTCAAAAGCGACTGAATCAATATTGAAAAATTTTGCAGTTACATTTGTTGTTCCGCTGCCGGCAAAGGGTTCAACAATAATCGCTCCTTTTGAAATATTATATTCTTTTATCTTATCTTCAATAAGTCTGTACGGGAAATCTTCAAGATAATCATACCACTTATGACAGACTCCCCGGCTGTTTATATCACTTACGGTTTTCACCCTGTCAAATACAGACTGCTGTTTTCCGTTCTGTTTATTTACATACTGAAATTTCAGAATATTTGAGGAATAAGATTTATGCTGATAATCATTTTTTGCAACAACTGTTTTAAATAAATCTTTTCTCTGGTCAGGAAGAGTAAAACCCTTTTCAAAATCCCCTTTGATGAATTCTTTGCTTATCAATGAGTTAACGGCATCTTGCAGGATTTTGCTCTCTTTTCTGTAATCCGCCGTATCTGCTATATCTTCTTTTTTTGAGCAGACCTGATTATGTATATCAAGATATAGTTTCTGTAAAATCTGAGATTGAAGAAAAGGGAGTTTATTCGGGCTTATATTCTTTGTCATCCAGCAGCTTCCTTAATTTTATAAAAACCCTGAGGATTTCTGAAACCATTAGGTTTTTTATGATTGAAAAAATTACCTATCATTTTGATACCACATAAAAAAGCCGGATGCAAGAATTTAATTGCACAAAAAAAAACCTAAGAGTCTTCAAGACCCTTAGGGTTTAGTTTTTTCTATTTTCCAAGCAGCGCACACGATTCAGCCAGATTGATAAATTCCACACGATACCCGAATTCATCTTTTCCTTTGGCATTTTTTGCCAATCTTATCACATCATCATATGTCAGATTTCCCCTGAATTCCGAATCTCTCAGCAGCATACCGAATCCCGCGACTGCCGCGGAGAATCTGAAATTATCCGAAGTCTTATCTAAAGGAATGTCTTCATCTGTAACAGGCTTCTCAATTAATTTGCTGACATCTTCTACCGGCTTTTTGTAACGCAATTTGACAGTCATGATCTCACTGCTCTCAGCCGCGTTTGGTTTTACTGTAGTATCCTGATATTTCAACTGATCTGCTTTCGGAACATCCTGCACCGAACCTACTGGAATAATTTCATACAATGCTGTAACTGTATGCCCTGCCCCAAGTTCACCCGCGTCTTTCTTGTCATCATGAAAATCCTCAGCAGCCATAACCCGGTTTTCATAGCCGATTAAGCGGTATGCCTTTACTTTAGCGGGATTAAATTCAACCTGAATCTTCACATCTCCGGCAATGGTAAAGATATTGGCAAGCATATCATGGACAAAGACTTTCTGCGCCTCACGGATATTGTCAATATAAAAATAATTGCCGTTTCCCGCGTTGCTGATCTGCTCCATCCGGTTATCTTTGTAATTCCCCATACCAAAGCCGCAGATAGTCAGATAAATACGCTCCTTCCGTTTCTCTTCAATCAGTCTCACCAGATCGCCTGTTGATGATACGCCGATATTAAAATCTCCGTCTGTGGCAAGAATCACCCGGTTATTTCCGTTGGGGATAAGATTCTCTTTGGCGACTTTATAGGCAAGTTGAATCCCTTCGCCCCCTGCGGTTGTTCCGCCGGATTCCAGTTTCTCAATTGCTGAGAGGATTATCTCTCTGGATGAAGCCGGAGTAGAAGGAAGCACAAGTCCCGCTGCTCCTGCATAAGCGACTATAGAGATTCTGTCATGGGGATTCAGATTCTCTGTCAGCAGTTTAAATGATTTTTTGAGCAAAGGGAGTTTATTTTCATCAGCCATTGATCCGGATGTGTCAATCAGGAAAACCAGATTGGAATATATTTCATTTCCTGCTTCTGTACCGGGAAGAATACGTCTTCCCTGCAAACCGATATGAATCAGTCTGTTCTGATTATTCCATGGTGATGCTGATATTTCCGTTGTAACAGAAAACGGGTGTTCTCCGTCAGGCTCAGGATAATCATAACCGAAATAATTGATCATCTCTTCAATTCTGACAGCATCTTTGGGCGGCATCTGACTGGAATTGATAAATCTTCTTACGTTGCTGTATGATGCTGTATCCACGTCAATCGAAAATGTGGATAAAGGATTTTGCAGCACATCTTTGAAAGTATTTTCATAAATCCGGTCATATTCTTCGGTTTTAAAATCCGGCTGTCCTGCTGCCGGTTCAATCTTAGGTAAATTTATCCCAATGAACTCTTCTGCATCTATAGATACAGAGGGGGGTGCCATCATTGGTTCAGGCTTTGGTGATGAAACTGTCCGGAGCTCACTTTTCATCTCCGCAGCCTGCTTTTTTGCCTTTCAGAATCAGCGGACATCTTACTGCAACATGATATTCCAAAAATGAACAGAACCGGAAAAACTAACGTAAACAATGATTTCAAGCCCCAGCTTCGCGTGGGAACGCAGCGGGGACGCTCCGCGTCCCATAATGCGGGGATCAGCCGGACGCAAAGCGTCCGATCCTGTGTTCCCACGCAAAGCGCGGGAACAAGAGTTAATTTATAATTCTTTTTGTTTCTCATACATTTTCCTTTTAGTTACCTGAATTTAAAAAAGATAAAAAATTCCCTTTTATCATCTGATAATTATCTATATTCTCAAAGATTAAGTCAAGATTTTTATTTCCGGGATCAAAGAATTTTTTAAGAATACAAATATTATTTGGAGTTTTTAATTTCCCCCTTTTTTAAAGGGGGATTTTTATGTTGCAGGGATTTCAAATCCCCCTGCCCCCCTTTAGAAAATGGGGGTTACAAAAAAACTCCTCCGACACATCATATTATTTTTTGTATTTATAACAAAAGATACTGAAAAAAACAACAAAAAGATTATTTTCGATGATTCGGACTTCCGAAATTTCTGAAACTTCAAAAGTCTTTACATTCAGATTATTTTCTACGATTCATACTTCCGAAGTTTCCGAAACTTAGGAAGTCTTTCATTGACATCTTTAATACATTGAATTATGTTGATAAGAAACTAAGCCGTTTGACAGAGTTCCGAAGTTTTTAAAACTTCGGAACTCTTTGCTGATTTATATAATAGGAGATACAATAATGGAAACATATAAAAAAATAGGTTTTATCGGCGCAGGGAATATGGGCGAAGCGATTATCGGCGCATTGATTCAGGCGGGCATTTTTTCATCTTCAATGATATATGCCAGCGATGCCAGCAAAGAACGCCTTGATATAATGAAAAAAACTTACGGAATTAATGTCACGGATGACAATATCAGGCTCTTTTCAGAAAGCAATATTGTTATCCTTGCCGTCAAGCCTCAGCAGATGAATCAGGTGCTTTCAGATATAGCATCAGATAAAAATTATCAGATAAAAAATCGCAAACTGATTATCTCTATTGCCGCGGGAATTCCGATAAAAAAGATTGAAAATCTTCTTTATTCTCCATTGGAAAATCATGTCAGAGAGAATCTGCCTATTGTCCGGGTCATGCCGAATACTCCGGCTTTAGTATTGGCAGGAATGTCAGGAATGAGTTCTAATTCTTATGCCAATTCACAAGATATTCAGATGACTCATACCATTTTAAAATCAATGGGAAAGGTGCTGGAATTCAAAGAAGATGATTTAGATGCGGTGACCGCTCTCTCAGGATCGGGTCCCGCGTATGTTTTTTATCTGATTGAATCTATGATAGAGGCAGGCATAAAAGTAGGGCTTAAACCGGATGAAGCATCTGTTCTTACCATTGCTACACTTGAAGGTGCAGTAAAGCTGATAAAAGAACGGAATGAATCCGCACAGGAGCTGCGCAGGAAAGTAACTTCTCCCGGTGGAACAACCGAAGCCGCGATAAAGGTGATGGAGAAAAACAGCGTAAAGCAGAGTATTATTGCTGCGATTGAAGCCGCAACCCTGAGATCAAGAGAACTGAAGAAATAACAGAAGGCAATTATGAAAGAAGATCGTTTATATATAATATTCAGGATTATACTGGGGATTATCTTTATATGGGCAAGCTGGGAAAAAGTTATTGATCCTCTTGGGTTTGCCCGTGTTGTCAGAAATTATGACATCCTTCCTGAAATGCTGATAAATCCCGTAGCTCTTTTTCTCCCATGGATTGAAGCAACATGCGGCATATTGCTGATAACCGGGTATCTGGTTAAAGGGAGTGCTTTTATTGTTGACATCCTTATGAGTGTGTTTATCTTAGCATTTGTGATTAATATGTTCAGAGGGATTGACATCAGTTGCGGGTGTTTCTCAAATACATTGAAACCGGCAACAAAAATGGAATATTTTTATGATATTCTGAGAGATTTTGCAATTCTCAGTGTCGGAATATGGATTCTTTTTTACAAGATAAGAATGAATCAACTGAAAGCCCGTGAAATAATTCTTCAAGGCGGGAACAGCGGTGAGCATCGTCTGTAACAGAACAGGGTTGGTTCAAATCTCAGATTTGAACCAACAACTATAGTTTATCGGAAACAAGGAAAATGTCAAGTTTATTTATCCGAAATAAAAGGATTTTTTTGAGAAAATCAGGCTTATACCTTCAAAAATATCTTAGGGGATACTTTTTGACGGGGCTGGCATTTATTGCTGTTCTCCTTTTCTATTCTGCTCTTTATGCACAGAATGATCCGTTTGATATAGGAACAGCAGATACAACAGAGAGCATAGAGGCAAAGATAACAGAGCAGGAGAGCAGAGAAAAAGAGATTCAGGCAAATCTTTTTAAAATCAAAGCAGATGTATCTCCTTATGAGATCAGACCGGGAGACTCTTCTCTGATTACAGTAAAATTTTCAATTGAATCAGAATATTATATGTATGCAGACCGGATTCTGATAACTCCGGGGAGTGTTCCCGGACTTACTTTCGGAGAGATGAAAAAGTCTGAAAGCATAAAAAAAGAAGACCCTTATGTCGGAACAGTCTTTATGTATAAAGATCATGCAGAGATTCAGGTACCTGTTACGGCTGATAAGGAGATTGAGAACGGAAAAAAAATAATTCCCATTACAGTTGCTTATCAGGGGTGCAGTCATGCGGTATGTTTTATCCCTAAAGAAGAGCAGCTTACGGTTGAATTGCTTATCAGTGCATCAGCAGCGGAAAATGATTTGGCAGGTTCTGTTTCATCCGGTCAGGATAAGCCTGATGATTCTGTTTCAATGAATTATCCAAAAGAGAAAGAAAATTCATTTCAGAAAACAGCAGATAAATTCGGCTTTATCGGAGTATTAGCAGCGGCTTTTTTATGGGGATTTCTTGCAAGCCTTACGCCGTGTATCTATCCCATGATTCCGATAACAGTCGGTGTTATCAGTGCAAAAAGTTCAGGGAGTACTCTCAGGGGATTTGTCTTATCACTCTTTTATGTTTCAGGGCTGTCTCTGACATACGCAGTATTTGGTGTAATTGCCGCATGGTCAGGAGGATTGTTCGGCGAATATACAAACCACCCGGCGGTTCGTGTGATTGTCGCGGGTATCTTTCTGTTATTGGGATTAAGCATGTTTGATATGCTCTATATTCAGATGCCTTCTCTGATTTCATCCAAACTGGTAGGATATACAGGCAAAGGAGCAGTCGGCATATTCTTTACAGGAGCGGCTGCCGGAGCAGTTGTGGGTTCGTGTGTCGGTCCCATGCTGGTGGGATTGCTGGTTTATATTGCGGCTCTTGGAAGTAAATTTCAGGGATTTCTTATCATGTGGAGCTTTGCTCTTGGCATGGGAATGCTCTTTCTGCTGATCGGTACATTTTCAGGTGCCGCTACTGCTCTCCCCAGAGCAGGAGTATGGATGGAAAAGATAAAGCATTTTTTCGGCGTCTTAATGCTTGCAGCGGCGTTATATTATGTAAAACCGCTGATGCCGGAAAATGTTTTTCATTTGATTACCGGAATATTTTTTGTCGGAATTGCTGTCTTTACCGGCGTATTTGATTCTTTAAGTCCTGAAGCAGAAAAGCAGGAGCGGATACGGAAAACAGCAGGAATTGTCTTTCTGGCATTGGGAATCGGCTATATTATCGGATTTACATTAAATGAAGATAAAGAGAATACTGCACCCGGTAAAACCGGCATTGTATGGCTCAAAGATGAAGGACTTGCTTTATCTCAGGCAAAATCGCAAAGAAAACCCATGATGATTGATTTTACAGCAGATTGGTGTCCCGTATGCAAGCGTCTGGAGCATGAGACATTCTCTGATCCTTCAGTAATAGAAGCGTCAAAACGGTTTATCTGCGTCAGAATTGACTGTACTGATACAAATGATCCTGAAATCAGAAAGCTGTGGAGTAAATATAATGTTGTCGGATTACCGACTATTGCCTTTCTGGATTCACACGGAAATCTTAAACCGGAGCAATCTGTTACTGAATTTGTCAAATCAGAGATTTTTTTAAAACAGATGAGGCAGTCGGAGTAGGGTGGACAAAGCGGAGGAGCGTGTCCGCCGTTATTCTCTGCTCACAAAAGGCGGACACGCTCCGCTTTGTCCGCCCTACTTTAAGCCATTTGTCTGATTTTATCAGGAATTTCTGAAAATTCATCAATAATATCTTCTATTTTATCAATATCATACTTATTGAGTGCATCCTGCAGTTTTTTACTGTAACCGGCTAAAATACCTGTATGATATTTCTCTGCCATCTGCTTTAATTCCTCTGTAAAAGCCGCTGCCTCGTCAATATAAAGAATATCTCTGATTTTATCCAGTTTTGGAGTCATTTCATCTTCCAGAATTCGGATCAGTTCCGGGAGCTTTGATTTTGCCTCTTCCGTGAGTATCTCCTCTGCTTCATTGTAAGGATTTGCTTCCTGAAAAATATCAGGAAACATATCAGAGAATAACGACTGTAATACCGCTGATTCCTGTTCCAGTATTTCTGTCATGGAATATACAATATCCGTGCCTTCTTTTTCAGCAAGTTCAATCTGACGCGCTGTATCTGCCAATCTATGCGCCGCCATATTGCCGCACATTCCTTTTATTGTGTGTGCATGAAGTCTTATCTTTTCAGAATCTTTTTCGTTCAGAGCGGATTTCAACTCTTTTATCTGTTTATTCAGATAACTCGGAAAACTTTTTATAATATCTTTTATAAATTCTTCATTCCCGCACATACGGTCAAGAAGCTCCTGATAATCAAAGATTTCGGTTGTATGTTGGGGTTCACCCCAACCTAATGGCTGTTGGATGTTTATTGGTAAATATCTGCTGATAACTGCCAAAAGCTCATCAGGATTTATCGGTTTTGAAATATAATCATTCATGCCTGCTTCCGCGCATTTTTTACGGTCTTCTTTGGCAGCGTTTGCTGTCATTGCTATAATCGGAATATTCGGATTAAGCACCCCGGAATTCTGATCACGGATTATCCTGGTCGCCTCAAGCCCGTCCATTTCAGGCATCTGCATATCCATCAGAACAAGATTGTATTCCGCTTTTCGGAGAGATTCAACAGCTTCAATTCCGTTATTTGCTATATCAGCGGAGAAGCCGAATTTTTTCATTATCGCCAAAGCCACTTTCTGATTGGGAATATTATCCTCCGCCATAAGGATGCGGGCAGTCTGTAGGGTGGGTGAAGCGATAGCGTAACCCACCGGAATATCCGGGTGATAAAAAGACGGATTACGCTGCTGATAAAAAGACGGGTTGCGCTCCGCTTCACCCGCCCTGCTTTTTTGAAACATTGCCTTAAACCAGAATGTAGAACCTTTCCCCTCTTTGCCTTCAAAGCCGACATCTCCGCCCATGAGTTCCGCAAGCTGTTTTGAAATTGCCAGCCCAAGTCCTGTTCCGCCGTATTTCCGTGTCATTGATGCATCCGCCTGTGAAAAAGATTTAAACAGCTTATTCATCTGCTCTTCTTTAATTCCGATTCCTGTATCCTCAACTTCAAATTTTAATGTAACATTGCTCTCTGTCTGACTTTCAGAAGATACACGAATATTTATCACCCCTTTTTCAGTAAACTTTACAGCATTATTCAGAAAATTGAGCAGAATCTGACGCACCCGGAGCGAATCTCCGATAAGATAAGGATAAGCATCCGGATCAATGCTGTAAGTCACTCTGAGTCCTTTTTCTTCTGCTTTCAGACTGAGAATTTTAACAGCCTCTTCAACAATCCTGATAATATTAAAATCTGTAATTTCAAGCTCCAGTTTTCCAGCCTCGATTTTGGAAAAATCAAGAATATCGCTGATAAGCGAGAGCAGAACTTCGGAGGAAGTCATGGCGGTTTCTGCAAAATCTCTTTGAATCTCATCCAGCCGGGTATCCAGAAGAAGCCGTGTCATATTGACAATTGCATTCATAGGGGTACGGATTTCATGGCTCATATTGGCAAGAAATTCGGATTTTGCCAAAGTCGCGGCTTCTGCTGCTTCCTTTGCATTTATCAGGGCATCCTCAGCCTGCCTGCGCGCTGTAACATCAACCAGTGAAACCAGAAAATGCCGCACTGTTCTGTCAGGATTGCGATGGCATGAGGTATAAAGCGTTGTATAAATAACTGTACCGTCTTTGCGGATAAAGCGTTTATCCAATTCATAAGAATCAATCTCTCCGTCAAGCATCTTGTTGAACAGCCGGATGTCAGCATCCAAATCATCAGGATGAGTCAGTTTATCCCATGTAAGTAAAGCAAGCTCATCTTTTGAATATCCGAGCATACAGCATACACGATCATTTGCCTCGATCCAGCCTTTTTCAGGAGATGTAACGCACATGCCCACAGTACTCATATTAAAATAGCTTTTGAATTTGATTTCGCTCTCACGCAGAGCATCCTGTGTCTTCTTTATTTCTGTAATATCTCTTGCAATATGCACACAGCCGGAAAGATTTCCATCCTCGTCATACATAGGAGACGCGGTAACAAGAAAATAACCGCCGAAACCTTTTACAAAGACTTCAATGCTGTGCTGTTTTTCGTCTTTCAATAACTGCTGATAAGGACAGATTATCGGCGGAGAATCTGTTCCGTGAACAGATTCATAGCATTTTTTTCCGATACAATCATCAGGCTGAAGATTTAACCGCTCCGCCATAGCTCTGTTGAGCTTCTTTATTTTATAATCTTTGTCTAAAACAGCAATCAGATCAGGTACAGCATCAAAAGTTCTTTCCCATTCTTCTTTTGCCCTGAGAATCTCTTTTTCTCTCTGTATCCTTTCTGTAGTATCCTGAATAATACCGAACATTTTAACAGGTTCTCCGGCTTCATTGCAACTGATCTCTCCTTCAACTCTTACATGCCTTATCTTTCCGTCCGGACGCACAATCCGGTATTCTGCTGACCCTCTTTTTTCCGCCATGACTTTCAGACGTTCATTTATGAGCATCTCTTTGTCATCAGGATGAACAAAGCGTTCAATTCGTTTTGTCATATCTTTAATATCCTGATTTTCAGGATCAACTCCGAATATCCGATAAACCTCTTCAGAGCATTTTTCTATATTCCCTGCAAGATCTGTTTCCCAGTTTCCGAGCCGGGCAATCTGCTGCGCTCTTTTAAGATTTGCCTCGCTTCTCCGCAGAGCATCTTCAGCCTGCCTGCGCTCTGTAATGTCATGGATAATCGAAAATAGCAGAGTTTTCCCCTGAAATGGAACCGGAGAAGAATGAACTTCAACATTACGGATTTCTCCGTTTTTAATACAATGAGAAAAATAAAAACAGTTGCGTTTTTCAGAATCTGGCAATTGCCATTTCTCTAATCAAATCATCTTTTGGCATGAGATTGATTTTGTAAACAGTCAGATTTTCAAATTCCTTTTCAGTATAACCGTAATATTTACGGGCAAACTGATTTGCCCGGATAATTCTGCCGCTTTCAGAATCAATAAGAAGCATTACAGCATGATGATTTTCAAACATTCTGCGGAACTGCTCTTCACTCGCACGTAATTCTTCTGTGCGATCCGCTATCTCTTTTTCCAGCAGAATATTCCGCTGTTTCACCGAATACATTCGCCACCGATGTGTACTGAAAATCATAAGTATAAAGAATGTTGCAAGCAATATTCTGAATAACCATGTTTCCCACCAGGGCGGCAGGATAATGATTTTGACAGATGCTCCTTTTTCGTTCCAGATACCGTCATTGTTGGATCCGATTACTCTGAAGATATATTCACCCGGCTCTATACTGGTGTAAGTGGCAAAACGGCGGTTACTGTCAATTTCATTCCATTTCTCCTCAAAGTTTTCCAGTTTATATTTATACCTGTTCCGCTCCGGGGAAATATAGTTCAGTGCTGCAAATTCAAAAGTAAAAACAGAATCCTTATAAGATAGCGTGATCTCATTTGATTCGCATATTGAATTTTTGAGTACAGAATCATCGCCAATGGCTACAGATTTGTTGAATACCTGAAAATCTGTCAGAACAACAGGTGGGATATATGGATTATCCTTAATCTCTTCAGGATAAAACGCATTAAAACCGTCTGTTCCCCCGAAAAACATCTGACCGTCACGGCTTTTGAATGCAGCCCCGGTATTAAATTCATAACTCTGTACGCCATCCTCAGGCGTATAATTTTTAAAGGTTTCAGTGTCAGGGTTAAATTGGAACAGCCCGCGGAAAGTGCTTAACCATAAATTTCCTTTATTATCCTCCAAAATTCCCACAATGGAATCATTCGGCAACCCGTCCTGCTCACGATACGCTGTGAAGATGCCGGTTTCTCTGTTAAATCTGTTTAAACCCCCGCCCCATGTTCCGATCCATAATCTGCCTGAGCGATCTTCATGAATAACTGTTGTTGTATTGTTACTTATTGTTTTCGGATTCTTAGGATCATGAACATAATAGAAAAATTTTTCAGTTTCACGGTCAAAAAGAATAAGACCGCCTCCGCCTGTTGCAATCCATAAATTATTTTCAGAATCTTCAATAATAGAGCGTATTTCGTAACCTCTGTAGCTGTCCTGATTTCCCGGATCATGCGTATAATTTCTGAATATTTCAGTTTCAGGATCAAACGAACTCAGACTTTTGCCGTAATAAGAACCGAGCCATAATTTATGATTCCGGTCTTCATAAATTGAAAAAACATTGTTATGAGGAAGAGAATCGGGATTATCAGGATCATTTCTGTAATTGGTAAAGCGACCTGTCTGAGGGTCAAATCTGTTCAGACCTCCTTCAGCAGTTCCGATCCAGATAGTTCCTTCATGATCTTCCAAGATATGAACAATGTCATTCTGGCTTACAGCATGAGGCGACAAAGGATCAGGCATATAATGTGTAAAGGTTCCTTTTTCTTTGTCAAATTTGTTCAGTCCGTAATCCCAGACACCGACCCATAACACGCCTTTGCTGTCCTCACAAAATGACCAGACATCATTGCCGCTTAAACTGCCCGGATTATCAGGATTGTTCTGAAAGCGTTTAAACGGTTTGAGATTCGGATATTTTATGTTGACGCCCCCTTCTGCTGTACCGATCCAGAGAATCCCGGAACGGTCTTCATAAATAGACCAGACATTGTTATTATTCAGACTTGTTGAAATCTCCTTGCTTTGTCTGTAATGAATAAAATGCTGATTTGTCCTGTCAAATTTATTCAAACCCCCGCCGTAAGTACCTATCCATAATTCTCCGGCTTCTGTTTCATAAACAGATAAAACATCTTTGTCGCTCAGACTTAAAGGATTATTCGGATCAGGCATATAACAGGTGAATTTTTCTGTTTTTCTGTTAAAAGAGTTCAACCCCCCGTCCTGAGTGCCGATCCAGAGAATACCCGAGCGGTCTTCATAAACAGTTCTCACAAGATCATTGCTTAAACTCTCAGGATTTTCAGGATCATGCCGGTAAAGTGTAAAGCGTTCTGTTTTGGGATCAAACCTGTTAAGCCCCGCGCCGTAAGTGCCGATCCAGAGTATTCCTTCAGAGTCATCAATACAGATTGAACGGACATCATTGCTGCTTAAACTGTCCGGATTATCAGGATTATGCTGATAGTTCTTAAATTTGCCGGTTCTCCGGTCAAATTTGCTGAATCCGCCCTCTTCTGTGCCGATCCAGAGCATTCCGTTACGGTCTTCAGCAATTGTTTTAACCTTTTTCCCTGCCAGACTTTCAGGATTTTCAGGATTATTAACGTAACGGGTGAATTGTTCTTTTTTTCTGTCAAACTTGTTAAGTCCGTTTTCCGTACCGACCCACATAATGCCCTGACTGTCTTCATAAAGGGACCATACTGCATTGTTGCTGATACTGTGCGGATTCTGGGAATTGTATTTGAAAACAACAAAACGGTACCCGTCATATCTGTTCAAGCCATCCCATGTACCGAACCAGATCATCCCTTTTTTATCCTGCAAAATAGCATAGACCGAGCTTTGAGAAAGCCCGTCATCAATCGTAAGATAATTAAATTTGATTACCTCTCCTGCTTCTGATGCAAACAGAGTTACAGACGCTGAAACGGTCAGCAAAGCAGTTATTAAAGCGGTTTTGAATATATTTTTCATGCAATTTTTTTCCTTTAAAGCCCGTAGGTTGGGGTGAACAGAGTGAACCCCGACAGTTTATATTTGTCGGGGTTCATTTCATTCTTATATTTGTCGGGGTTCATTTCATTCTTATATTTGTCGGGGTTCATT
This sequence comes from uncultured delta proteobacterium, assembly GCA_963806835.1. Classification (GTDB taxonomy): domain Bacteria; phylum Desulfobacterota; class Desulfobacteria; order Desulfobacterales; family CAWEAR01; genus CAWEAR01. The sequence continues at coordinate 360,153 of CAWEAR010000035.1, read as the reverse complement.
TCATTCTTATATTTGTCGGGGTTCATTTCATTCTTATATTTGTCGGGGTTCATTTCATTCTTATATTTGTCGGGGTTCATTTCATTCTTATATTTGTCGGGGTTCATTTCATTCTTATATTTGTCGGGGTTCATTTCATTCTTATATTTGTCGGGGTTCATTTCATTCACCCCAACCTACTTGTCAGAAAACATGGCTGATATAACAGACTTTAATTTATCATATTCATGTTCCAGTTCTTTTATTAAATGAAGAATATCGCATTCCCCATGTTTTCCGATCTGCTCAATCTGATAAGCAGTTTCTGACAGCCTTTTTGCAGAGGCGTTGGCGCACATTCCTTTGAGTTTATGCGCGTGCAGTCTGATTTTTTCAGAATCTTTTTCATTCAGAGCTGTTTTTATTTTTTCAATTTCCTCGGATATATATTTCGGAAGCTCTTTTATAAGATTTTTAAAAATTGATTCGTCCCCGCCCAGCCGATTCTGAAATTCCTGAAGGTCAAAGATTTCAGTTATCAGTGAACAGTTATCAGTTGGCAGTGAGTAATTATCAGTCTTATTTTTCTTTGATAACTGTTCACTGGTAACTGATAACTGTCTTCTGATAACAGCCAAAAGTTCATCAGGATTGACAGGCTTTGAAATATAGTCATTCATACCCGCGTCTGCACATTTTCTGCGGTCTTCCGGGGCAGCGTTTGCCGTCATTGCCGCAACCGGAATATTCGGACTCAGCACGCCGGAACCGGGATCACGGATAATGCGTGTTGCCTCAAGCCCGTCCATTTCAGGCATCTGCATATCCATCAGCACAAGATCGTAATGTATTTTCCGCAGAGCTTCCACAGCCTCTCTGCCGTTATTTGCAATATTAACAGAAAAGCCGTATTTTTTCAATATTGCCGTTGCCACTTTCTGATTCGGAATATTGTCTTCTGCAAGAAGAATGCGGCAGGTTGCAGGGTGCAAGTCACAGGGCGCAGGTAGCAGGTTGCAAAGCTCAAAATTTATCATTTCCTGATCCCTGAGTCCTGTCTCCTGCACCCTGCGATCTGCACCCTGCGCCTTTTTAAAAACCGCTTTAAACCAGAAAGTTGAGCCTTTTCCCTCCTTACTCTTTGCGCCCACCTCTCCGCCCATGAGTTCCGCCAGTTGTTTGGAAATCGCCAATCCGAGTCCGGTGCCGCCGTATCTCCGGGTCATGGATGCGTCTCCCTGTGAAAACGATTTAAACAGTCTCTCCATATATGCTTCTGAAATCCCGATGCCGGTGTCTCTTACTTCAAACTTCAGCGTGATATGAGTATCTGTCTGACCATCTGAAGAGACGCGGATATTTATCCATCCTTTTTCAGTGAACTTAACGGCATTGTTCACAAAATTGAGCAGAATCTGACGCACCCGCACGGAATCGCCTTTAAGATACGGATGCACATCCGGATCAATGCTGTGCGTCAGCCGTAGTCCTTTTTCTTCAGCCTTGAGTCCCAGTATTTTTACAACAGAGCCGACAGTATCAGCCGGACTGAAATCCGTGCTTTCCAGTTCCAGTTTTCCCGCCTCGATTTTGGAGAAATCCAGAATGTCATTAATCAGAGAGAGCAGAATTTCTGAAGAGGTCATCGCTGTTTCTGCATAGTCCCGCTGTTCTTTATCCAAAGAGGTATCCATCAGCAGCCGTGTCATGTTGACAACAGCATTCATGGGCGTGCGGATTTCATGGCTCATGTTTGCCAGAAATTCTGATTTGGCGATGGTGGCGGATTCAGCAGCCTCTTTTGCTTTACGGAGTTCAGCTTCCACGAGTTTCCGTTTATTAATATCGCGAAGAATCCATATAGAACCGTCATTTAAATTTTCAGGATTGACCGCAATTCCGACAAGTTCACACCAGAACAGAGTATTGTCCTTACGTTTCATGATCCATTCTGTCTGACAGACTTTTCCCGTTGCCAGAAGAGGATAAGCTTTTTTCCCCAGTTCATGATAGCTTTCTTCAGAAGGATATAAAATTACTGTCTGTAATCCCAATATTTCTTTCATTGAGTAACCGAACATATTCTCCATACATTTATTGATCCGGACAAATCTTCTCTCTTTTAAAAAACAGATTCCGACCATTGCATTATCAAAGATAATCTTCTGTTCGGTGAAAAGCTGCCTGAGCTTATTTTCCGCCGTCTTTCTCTCAGAAACTTCTTTTGTCAACTGTCTGTTCCAATACAGACTTATTCCCAGAATAAGAATAAAAACACTTCCCCATTTCATAATCAGAGACCAGTTTACATCCTGTCTGACCTGTAGGGGCGTCCATTTGTCAAAAACAGCATCCTTGTCTTCCTGAGTCATTGTTGCAATTCCCTTGTCTAAAATATTAAGCAATTCAGGGTAATCCTTTCGTACACCATACATAAACGGTTCCGCAGGATATTCGGTAAGTGTATCAATTCTGAGATAAGACATGGAATGATGACGCAGAAGATATGTCGTACTTGCGGGGGTGCTGATAAAAACATCGGCTTTGCCTGATACAACTGCTTTAAGACCCTCCAAAGGGGTTTCAACCTGATATAAATTCAGTTGCGGATGATTTTTCAGCAGATATTTATAAACGAGCATGCTTTTAACCACTGCGATTTTATGATTTTTTAATCTGCCGAGACTGCCGATAAACGGGGAATCACTCTGACTCACTATTATCCAGCATACATGAACAAGAGGCTGGGTAAAATTCATAAATGCTTTGCGTTCAGGAATATTGTAGGTGTAACGTACATCCAGTTCGTGAGATTTTATCTTTTCATCTGCCTCTGCATTGGGTACAGGTAAGAATTCAAACTTTATTCCGGTACGTTCACTGATAATTTCAGTATAATCCCGGAGTATCCCCATGTAAGTCCCGTTTTTCCGGAATGAATCCGGCGGAAAATTTTCAGGAGCATGTATCCGAACTTTAGGATGCTCATTGAGCCATGCCTGTTCCTCTGCTGTCAGGGAGACTCTCCGGGTATGTTCTTTAAAATAGCGTGCTTTCGGATCCGGTATCCACCGCTTTTCGATTTCAGCCAGTTCATTATTTGAGATTGCATCAAAGCCTTTATCAACAAGTGCCAGCAGTTCTTTATTCTCTTTTAAAATCCCTGCATGAAATGTTTTTTTGTAAAGAATTTCTTTACCGGCTTCAAATTCGCCGGATAAACCTAACCGCATAATATCTGAGGATGTGCTGAGATATGAATCTGCTACAGCTCTTATATTTCCGTTTTTCGCATTGAGAATCGCCTCTTCTGTGCTTTTAAAAAGAACAGGCTCAATATCCGGGTAATTTTTTTTCAGATATTCTTCCTGAGATGAATTCTGAACAACGCCGACTTTATGCCCTGAAAGTTCGCTGATATTTAAGATTTTTCCCTGTTTTAACGGAAAAAACAGGCAGAATGAATTTTCATAAAATGCCTGAGAGAATATCATCCACTTTTCACGTTCAGGCGTAACAGCAAGCCCGGAATGAATATCAGCTTTGCCGTTTTTCAGGTTTTCAATAGTTTCACTCCACGTTGAAGAAAGAAATTCTATCTTCTGACCTGTCTTTTCAGACCAGAGCCTCCAAATATCCACAAAGAGACCTGCGGATTTGTCTTCGGCGTTGATAAAGGTCAGGGGCTGAAAAGATTTGCTCATGCTTATTACAAGAGGGGCTTCAGTCTTCTGCTCATGAGCATGGATAATTACCGCTGTAAAAAAAATAATAAATAAAATAAAGAAGTTCAGTCTTTTATGATTCATAAAAATTCAACTCTTTTGTTTCCACGTTTCAGATTCCCCCGTTCCCATGCTTTTCGTGGGAACGCAGTATGTAGCATGTAGGGCGGACTAAGCGCAGCGTGTCCGCGCGCGGTACTACAACTTTTTCTGCTCACAAACACCGCCTGCGGTACTACAAACTTTTTTCTGCTCACAAACACCGCCTAAAGGCGGTACTACAAACTTTTTTCTGCTCACAAACACCGCCTAAAGGCGGTACTACAAACTTTTTTCCGCTCACAAACACCGCCTAAAGGCGGTACTACAAACTTTTTTCCGCTCACAAACACCGCCTAAAGGCGGTACTACAAACTTTTTTCTGCTCACAAACACCGCCTAAAGGCGGTACTACAAACTTTTTTCCGCTCACAAACACCGCCTAAAGGCGGTACTACAAACTTTTTTCCGCTCACAAACACCGGTACTACAAACTTTTTTCTGTTCACAAACACCGCCTAAAGGCGGTACTACAAACTTTTTTCTGCTCACAAACACCGCCTAAAGGCGGTACTACAAACTTTTTTCCGCTCACAAACACCGCCTAAAGGCGGTACTACAAACTTTTTTCCGCTCACAAACACCGCCTAAAGGCGGTACTACAAACTTTTTTCTGCTCACAAACACCGCCTAAAGGCGGTACTACAAACTTTTTTCTGCTCACAAACACCCACAAACTTTTTTCCGTCAAGGCGGACACGCTATGCTTAGTCCGCCCTACATTTTCTTTATTTAAACCATTTGTCTGATTTTATCAATGATTTCCGAAAATTCGTCAATAATTTCTTCTATTTTGTCAATATCATAAAGATTAACCGCTTTCTGCAGTTTTTTACTGTAACATGCTAAAATACCTGTATGATATTTATCAGCCATCTGCTTTAATTCTGTAGCGAAAGCTGCTGTATCGTCAATATAAAAGCTCTCTCTGATCCTGTTCCATTTGGGGATCATTTCATCTTCCAGAACGCGGATCAGCTCCGGCAGATGTTCTTTTGCCTCTTCAATAAGCATTTCTTCTGCTTCATCAGGCTTTGTTTCAGCAGAAATTCGGAAAATATCTGGAAATATATCAGAGAGTAACGACTGTAATACATCCGCTTCCTGCTCAAGTATATTCATCATGGAACAGGCAGTATCTGTTTTGCCTTCTTTTCCGGCAAGTTCAATCTGATGTGCAATATCTCCCAGTCTGTGAGCGGAGGCATTGGCGCACATTCCTTTGATTGTATGAGCGCGCAGCCTGATATTACCGGCATTTTTTTCATTCACAGCTTTCTTTAATTCTTCAGTTTCTTCAGATATATACTTTGGAAGCTCTTTTATAAGATTTCTGAAAAGTTCTTCATTCCCGTCTATCCGATCAAGAAATTCCTGACGGTCAAAGATTTCAGGCTGTAAAACCCTAATGGTTTCAGAAACGGTTCGACTGAGCTTACCGAAGTCCCTTAGGGTTTTTTTGTCTGATAAAATTCTGAGGGTTTTGTATATAACTGACAAAAGTTCATCAGGATTGACAGGCTTTGAAATATAGCCGTTCATTCCCGCATCGGAGCATTTTTTACGGTCTTCTGTAGCGGCGTTTGCCGTCATTGCTATAATCGGAACATTCGGATTCAGCACGCCGGAACCGGGATCGCGGATAATCAGGGTTGCCTGAATCCCGTTCATTTCAGGCATCTGCATATCCATCAGCACAAGGTCAAACGGCTTTTTGCGGAGAGCTTCAACCGCTTCTATGCCGTTATTCGCAATATTCGCTGAAAAACCGAATTTTCTCAGTACTGCCAAAGCCACTTTCTGATTCGGGATGTTGTCTTCAGCAAGAAGAATGCGGATGGTCTGTAGGGCGGGTGAAGCGATAGCGTAACCAGCCATAATATCACGGTAATGAAAAAGCGGATTATGCTCCGCTTCACCCGCCTTACATGCTTCACACTTCTCAAAAACCGCTTTAAACCAGAAGGTAGAACCTTTTCCATCTTCACTTTCAAATCCGACTTCTCCGCCCATGAGTTCCGCCAGTTGTTTTGAAATTGCCAGTCCAAGTCCTGTTCCGCCGTATCTCCGGGTCATTGATGCGTCAGCCTGTGAAAAGGACTTGAATAATTTTTCCATACGATCTTCAGAAATTCCGATTCCTGTGTCCCTTACCTCAAATTTCAGAGCAACATCAGTATCTGTCTGATTTTCTGAAAAGAGAAAAATTTCTATACCCCCTTTGTCAGTAAATTTCACCGCATTATTCAGAAAATTGAGCAGAATCTGACGTACCCGGAGCGGATCGCCTTTAAGATACGGATACACATCCGGGTCAATACTGTGCGTCAGCCGAAGTCCTTTTTCATCAGCTTTCAGTCGCAGAATTTTGACAGCATCCTCAATAATGCGGATAATATTAAAATCTGTTATCTCAAGTTCCAGTTTTCCTGCTTCGATTTTGGAAAAATCAAGAATATCGCTGATCAGGGAAACCAACACCTCTGATGATGTCATGGCGGTTTCTGCATACTCCCGCTGCTCTTTATCCAACGGAGTATCCAGCAGCAGCCGGGTCATGTTGACGATGGCGTTCATAGGCGTGCGGATTTCATGGCTCATGTTGGCAAGAAATTCTGATTTGGCTATGGTTGAGGCTTCCGCTGACTCTTTGGCATTGCGGAGTTCTGTATTTTGTCTTTGTAACTGCTGTTGAGCCTCACGCAAAGCTAAATGAGTGCGGATTCTTGCTAATACTTCTTTTGTTTCAATAGGTTTGGAAATATAATCAACTCCGCCTATTTCAAATGCTCTGACTTTATCAAAGGTTTCATTAATCGCACTGATAAAGATAACCGGAATATCCCTTGTATATTCATCAGCTTTTAACTTTTCGCATACCTCAAAGCCGGAGATTTCAGGCATCATAATGTCCAGCAGAATTATATCCGGGTGCTGGCTACGGACTGCATTAAGAGCAAGATGACCATTCGGTGCCGGTAAAACCCGATACCCTGCCTGAGTTAATATGTCAGTGAACAAACGGAGATTGGATCGTGTATCATCAACAACCAGAACAGTGAATTGTCTGGTATTTATATTCTGATCTGTTGTCATAATTTTGCCTTTTCATTTTTACCGCAAAGGGCGCAAAGAAGGCACAAAGTCCGCAAAGGTATCAGTCTGTTTTCTTTGCGTTCTTTGCGGCAACCTTTGCGACCTTTGCGGTAAAAAAATAATATAAAAACTTTTTTGACAAGCCGCTTAGTTTCTTCAGAATTTACGGAATAAGTCCGTAATCTGTTCATATTCAAAGTTATTTGCCATTTTTTCAAGCATATCGGCAACGGAACGGTTATATGTGCCGATTTTTCCGATAATTGTGAGCATAAGGGAGATGTCAAGCTGTTCTGTGGCATTGGCAAGTTCATTCAGCAGTTCTGCGGGAACATTTGCAAATGTACCTCGCACTAATTGGGCGGTTGCAAGTGAATCCTGTTCAAGTGAAAATTTCGTTTCTGATATAACTGATTCTTCATAAATAAATTTCACACCAAGACAGGTTTGCATCATTTCAAATAATTCATATTCACGAAAAGGTTTACGGATAAAATCATCGCATCCTTTTGAAATGGCTATCTCACGTTCATCTTCAATGCTGCTGGCACTGATTAGGATGATTTTGGTAAGACTTCCAAAGTCTGATTCAATATCACGGATTGCTTTTGTTGCAGCATATCCGTCCATAACAGGCATACGCAGATCCATGAATATCAGATGCGGAGACCATTCTTCCCATATCTGAACAGCCTCTTTTCCGTTGACAGCTTCACGCAAATCAAACCCGATAGGCTCAAGCAGAGCAGTCATAAGTCTGCGGTTATCTCTGTTATCATCCGCTATCAAAACCCTAAAAATCCTAAGGGTTTCAGAAACGGTTCGACTGAGCGGTTCGACTGAGCTAACCGAAGTCTCACCGAAGTCCCTTAGGGTTTTTGATGTCTTTTTTGATAACTCCTTAATTTCAGCTCTTTTTGCATTGATATGAAAACTGAATACAGTTCCTTTTCCGACCTCGCTTTTGACAGAAATATCACCACCCATAAGCTGCACGAATTTCCGGCTGATCGGAAGCCCTAGTCCTGTGCCTTCCTGTGACTGCCTTCCTGTTTCAGTCTGGACAAACGCCTCAAAAAGAGAATCCACTTCATTCGGCGCGATACCGGGACCTGTATCTTCAATTTCAAAAGAGATAATCAAATTTCCGCCTAAAGGCGGAACTACGAACTTTCCGCCACCGCCTAAAGGCGGAACTACGAACACAGTTCGCAGGATTACATATCCTTTTTCAGTAAACTTGATCGCATTATTCAGCAGATTGATAAGAACCTGCCGCAGTTTTACTTCATCAGTAAGAATTTTACAGGGAAAATTATCAGCATATTCAAATATTATTTCTATCCCTTTTTCTTCAGCTTTGAGAGAAAACATATCTTTCAGATCATCAAGCAGAGATTGCAGATCAAAATTTTTCTCATTCAGAATAATATGCCCAGCCTCGATTTTTGAAAGATCAAGCACCTGATTGATTAAGGTGAGCAGATGCTCTCCGCTTCTCTGAATTATGCTGAAATACTCCTCTTCTTTATGACTGCGCGGTGATTTTGCCATAATCCTTGTAAAACCGAGTATTGAATTAAGCGGCGTTCTGAGTTCATGGCTCATGTTGGAGAAAAACACGCTTTTTGCCTTATTGGCGGCCTCTGCTTTTTCAGCTAAGTCTGTCAGCAAGCTCTTTACTCTGTTTCAGACTCTCCTCTCTTTGTGAAATCGCATGAGCCATAGACCTGAAACGTTCATAAATTGTTATAAGCTCATGAATACGGTAATCTTCATAAGTATCTGAAAGAGAAAAAGAGCCTTGTCTTACTCTCTCCATTGTTTTACTGAATCTGTCAAGGGGCTGAAGGATAAAATGATTATACATTTCATTTTTTAAGGAAATCATCAGAATTAAAATACTTATAAATGAGATATAAAAAATTATAAATGATTTTTTAAGAATCTCAGGAAAAACCGCAGGAATCAGGATGGCAACTTTTGCTTCGGTATTTCCTGCTGCTGATATAATCGGAATCCATCTTTTCTCTCCGGCAGTCAGGGTTTTATCAGGAGATGGTTTTCCTTCCCATTTTTTCAAATCCAGAGAATAAATATTCAGTTCAGGATTTGAAGAGAGCATAACAAAGCCATTTTTTGAGACAAACATGAATGGTGTTCCGGAAAATTTTGAAAACTGCATAAGCATGTACCGGACATAATCTAAATTCATACGGACAAGATAGATATTTCCCATATAATTATTAGTATAATAGATACTTGGGGAATCATCTTCATTGCCGCGTATTATATATGAAAAGCTCTTTTCACTGAACGGAGATTTCAGATATTCCCCAAGTTTTCCGCCTGACAAAGAGAATCCCTTAAAGACTTTGCTTTTTCTGACAGATTTATATATATGCTCTATGCGAAGTTCTGAATCTAAAATATAAATATCTGAAAAATCTGTAAATATATCCTGAAAAGAAGATGATCGCTCTTTTTCCGGGACAGATGCAAATATTTCAAGTTTTTTTCTTGCTTCAACCAATTGGTTTTCAAGGAAAAGATGAACTTTATCCGCATCGGCAAGACGGAGATTGAGATAAGTATTATTTGATTTGTCAAGGATAACCCATAAACTTGCAAAGAGAACAGCGGATATTGCAGTCAAAGCTGAAATTTCAAGCAGCAGAAGATATTCCCTGAATGTTTTTCTCCGGATTTTTTTCATTGAAGTTCCTTTTGCAGATTGCGTATAAAATAGAATTTTTGGGATACATCACCGTATTTATTAAAAGAAATCTGACCAAGACTGGTCTGATGAACAGGGCTTGAGAGCAGATAAGATTTTACTTTTTCAGGTGTTTTATATCCTTTTGAAAACGCCTGATCCAGAAGCTCCAATGCCTGCCATACCCCGATTGTCATTGCATGAGGATCATAACCGAAACGGTCTTTGAATCGTCTGAAATAGCTGTCTAATGCAGGATCATCAAAACGTGAAAGATACTGACTCGGCAGAATAATCTTTGAGATTGCAGAACCGGCAATTTCAAGAATTGCGGGAGAACGTGCCCACGGTGTCAGTATAATCGGCAATTCAGGATGATAATAATGAAAAAGTTGAGCGATATTGGCAATAGGTGCCTGAAAACTTCCTGCCAATATATAAATTGCATCAAATTCTTCTGACATCAGAGAATCAAATTCATGTGGATTAAAATCAGAGACAGCAAGTTTACGGTGAATAATTTGCCATATATTCTTTAGATTAAGCTCCTGGGAAAAATATTTGAACGCCGGATCCGTATATGGCAAATTGCCGGTGTCCTGAAGCACTAATAAGCGATTTCCGGGAAGTGTATTTATAAAACGGGCAATTGCTCTCTGTTCCTGTTCGCCGTCTGCAATAATCCGTATAAAATAGTCATCTTTTCCCGTGAGCGCGGGGCTGGTTGATGCAGCATTAATCAGAATTGCAGAGGATTCTTTAAAAAGATGAACGGATGCTACCGCACAATTTGACGGGTGGCTTGAAACAAAAAACTTGATGCCTTTATTCATAGCATCTTTGAGAGCATCAACTGTCAAATCAGGATTCCATTTATCATCAACAGGAATAGGCTTAATAAGAGACTTTTTATGCTCTTCAAGAAAGAGATCAGCGGCGTTTATTTCACTTGAACCGACAACCGCGCCGAACCCATCCAGCAGACAATTCCTACGGGAATCTTTCGGGTTGAATAAAAGCGGTAAAAAGATAGTGCTGAAATTATTATGATACAGATTGCTGTGATAATTACGGCTATTTTCTTTTTCATTGTAATCATCCTATGAGTTAAAAGGCGGACACGCTGCGATTAGTCCGCCCTACATTACTGTATTACTTTTAACCACAAAGTTCACAAAAGCATCTTAGTGACCTTTGTGGTTTGAAAAATTCATTTTTGGCGGACACGCTATCGCTTTGTCGGCACTACATTCTGAAATTTCAAGCAGAAAAAGATATTCCCTGAATGTTTTTCTGCGGATTTTTTTCATTGCAGTTCCTTTTGAAGATCGCGTATAAAATAGAATTTCTGGGATACATCTCCGTACTTGTCAAAGGAAATCTGACCGAGACTGGTCTGATGAACAGGGCTTGAGAGCAGATAAGATTTGACTTTTTCAGGTGTTTTATATCCTTTTGAAAACGCCTGATCCAGAAGCTCCAATGCCTGCCGTATCCCGATTGTCATTGAATGAGGCTCATAGCCGAACCGTTCTTTGAATCGTGTGAAATAGCTGTCTAATGCAGGATCATCAAAACGTGACGGATACTGACTTGGCAGAATAATCTTTGAGATAGCTGAACCGGCAATTTCAAGAATCGCAGGAGATCTCGCCCATGGCGTAAGTATAATCGGGGATTCAGGATGATAATAATGAAACAATTGTGCAATATTGCCGATAGCGGACTGAAAACTTCCTGCCAAAATATAAATTGCATCAAATTCTTCTGACATCAGAGAATCAAATTCACCGGGATTAAAATCAGAAACCACAAGTTTCCTGTGAACAATCTGTTTTGTATCTTTTAAATGTCAGTTCTTGTGAAAAATATTTGAATGCGGGATCCGTATATGGCAGATTTCCCGTGTCCTGAAGCACTAATAAGCGATTTCCGGGAAGTGTATTTACAAAACGGGCTATTACTCTCTGTTCCTGTTCGCCGTCTGCAATAATCCGTATAAAATAGTCATCTTTTCCCGTGAGCGCGGGGCTGGTGGAAGCTGTATTGATGATAATTGCAGATGGTTGTGAAAAAAGATGAATGCTTGCCACCGCACATTTTGACGGCTGTATAGAAATAAAAAATTTAATCCCATTTTCCATGGACTCTCTGATAACAGAAACACTCCTGCCCGGATCCAACTCGTCATCAATAGGAACAGGCTGAATAAGAGTGTTTTCATGTTCTTCCGTAAACAGATCAGCCGCGTTTATTTTGCTTGAACCGACAACCGCGCCTGAACCCTTCCAGTAGATAATCCCTACAGGAATTTTTTGGGTTGAATGGTAGTGGGTCAAATCCGCTGATGAGATATGCAAATCTTTGAAAATATTAGTATAAATTTGGTTAGTCAACAGGTTTGACCCACTACCAAAGTAATAAAAAGATATTGCTGAAATGCTTATAATAAATATTGCTGTAACTGTTAAGGCTATTCTCTTTTTCATTTTACTCCTCCTATTTGTAGGGTGGACTGAGCGCAGCGTGTCCACCCGTTCATTTTGGCGGACACGCTGCGCTTTGTCCGCCCTACTTTGCTTTTAACCACAAAGACACAAAGGTTTCACAAAGTTCACAAAAGCATCTTAGTGACCTTTGTGCATTCTTAGTGATCTTTGTGGTTTAAAAAAAGTTTATTTTGGCGGACACGCTGCGCTTAGTCCGCCCTACCTTAATTTTTAAATATCCTCTATTAATTCTATAATCTTCTCATATTCAAAACGGTTTGCCAACTGTTCAAGAGCATCTGCGGCGGATGGATATTCAAGCCTAATCTTAGCGATAATATCCAGCATCTCGTTGATGTCAAGAGATTTTGCTGCCTGCGACAATCTCTCTGACAGATCAGACGGAATTTTCCGAATTTCGGAGCGAATCAATTCCTGCTCAGTCTGATCTGCAATCTCAAGCGTTTCATGATAAGAAAGATGATCTTCAGTCGCTGAAGTCTCAGCCTGTATATCATTGCTTTCAAGCAGATTAAGAAGATGCTGATAACGGGGATCTGAACTGAGCAAGTCAGAATTAAGTTTTGAAACTTCCAGCATCTGATTGATTAATGCAAGAAGATTTTTTCCGCTTCTGCGGATTATAGCCGCATATTCCTGATATTTCTCTGAAAGGGTTTTATCATCCGCCATGATTTCTGAAAAACCGAGAACAGAATTGAGCGGAGTCCTTAAATGATGACTTACATTGGCAAGAAAAGTATTTTTAATCCGTTCCGCTGTTTCAGCTTTTTCTTTTGCATGTTTCAGTTCAATTTCAAAAGATTTCCGTTTTGTAATATCACGGATAGACTCAATTGCTCCGATAATCTCTCCCTTGGAATCTCTGAGAACACAGGCGTTTCCGAAAAGCCATGCCTTTTTTCCCTGCAAATCAGGATAATAATGCTCTGCATTCATATTATCCCCGCATCTTTGTATATGATTATATGTTTTTTCAATATCCGGTGCCGCCTGAAGAGCCAAATCAATCAGAATAGGTCTTTGCTTTCCGTAAAACGGTATGGCGTATTCATAATTACCCTTACCGAGTATATCTTTTGCAGCAATTCCGGTCATTGTCTCCATTGCTTTATTCCATGTAATGACTTTTCCATATTTATCAATAACAAATGTTGCATCAGGCAGAAAATTGATAATATCCGACATAAGACGCTCGTTTTTTCTGATCAGATCTTCCGCGTGTTTCCGTTCTGTAATATCCTGTATCTGCACCATATAACCGAAAATAGTCTTCCGATCGTCTGACAAAGGAGTAACCAGAGCATCTACATAAAAGGTTCCGGTTTTGCATGTGTGAAACAGATTCATTTGCCTTATCGGTTCAAAATCATAAAGGGATTCAAATCTGACAGCTTCACCTGTCATTGCCTTGTCTTTATAAGGTCTGTGAAAATTCGGATTTTCAAACAGTTTAAAACCTGTCACACATACAGGATCTGATATTCCGAACATATCAAGGCAGGCTTGGTTCAAATAGGTAAGCTCGCCTTTTGCATCATACAGTTCAATGCTGATCGGAGACTTTTCAAAAATAACACGGAATTGTTCTTCACTTTTCCGCAGTTTTTCAGTACGTTCAGTGATTTCTTTTTCCAGAAGAATATTACGCTGTTTAATCAGATACATCCGCCATATATGGGTTCCAAAAAACAGAGCAATCAACAATATTGCCAAAAATATTCTGAACCACCATGTTCTCCACCAGGGCGGAAGGATGATGATTTTAACCGAAGTTCCTTCTTCATTCCAAACACCGTCATTATTTGAGCCTTTTACCCGAAAGATATATTCTCCCGGATCCAGATTGGTGTAGCGTGCAATTCGTTTATCGCTGCCGGTGTATGTCCAGTCTTTATCAAATCCGTCCATTTTATACGCATACCGGTTTTTCTTTGAAACTGTATAGTTCAAAGCGGAAAATTCAAATCCGAATCCTGAAATATCATGGAAGAGAGTGATTTCCCTGACAATGCTGATACTCTGTTTTAAAACGGAATTTTCTCCGGCATGGACAGATTTGCCGTCAATCTGAAAATCAGTCAGAATCACAGGCGGCTTGTTGGTATTAACCGTGAATTTTTTCGGATCAATCACATTCAGCCCTTTGGGACCCCGAACCAGAGTTCTCCGGTTCTGCTTTTCATTGCAGCAGGATAGAAAAACAGATTGCTCTGCATACCGTCACCGATACCGTAGGTTGTAAACTTTTTTGTTTTCGGATCAAATCTACAAAGCCCCTTGCCTGTTCCAAGCCACAGATTGCCGTCATTATCTTCTGAAATGCTTTCAATACGGTTGTCCGGCAATCCGTCTTCTTCAAAATACCGGATAAAACGCCCCGTGCTTTTTTCAAACTGATTCAGACCAAACTGTGTAGTAATCCACAGATTTCCATGTGCGTCTTCATGAATCCTGATGACCGCATCACTGCTGATACTGAACGGATCATTTCCATCATGATGATAATGAATAAATTTTTCTGTTTCAGGATCAAAACGGTTCAGTCCTGCGGTACTTGTGATCCAAAGGGTTCCCGAGGTATCTTTGAATACTGACCAGATATTGTTTGTGGAGACGCTGCCCGGATTATCCGCATTATAAAGATACCGGGTAAATGTTCCACGGGTACGGTCAAATTTGTTCACCCCGCCGTTTGTTGTGCCGACCCACAGATTCCCTGCATCATCTTCACAGATTCCTCTGACTGCATCATGGCTCAGGCTTTCAGGATTCTCCGGCTGATATACATATCTTATAAACCGCTTTGTTTCCCTGTCAAATCTGTTAAGCCCTCCGCCCCATGTTCCGACCCATAATACTCCCTGAGAATCCTCATATAAACAGCCCACAACATCATTTCCCAGACTATCAGGATTTTTCGGATCATGCCGGAAATGCTCAAAAATTCCGGTTTCAGAGTCAAACCTGTTAAGCCCTCCGCTCCATGTCCCTATCCAGATTATACCGCTGCGATCTTCATAAATGCTCAATACCGCAGAATGGCTCAACCCCGAATTTTCATCATACAGACGGGTTTTCTGATTCAGGGGATCAATCCGGCTTAAACCGCCGCCCCATGTTCCTATCCACAAAGTGCCGCTGCGGTCATAATACAACGGATGGATAATATTGCTGCTTATGCTTTGCGGATTTTTGCCGCTCTGATAAGAAGTAAAAATTTTCCGTGCAGTATCAAAAAGATTCAGCCCTCCGCTGTGTGTGCCGACCCAAAGCGTATTCTCTCCGGCGGGAACAACAGAATAAACTTCGTTGTTGCTCAGGCTGTCAGGATTTAGGGGATCGTTCATGAAATGGGTAAATATCCCTGTTGCCGTGTCAAATCTATCCAAACCCCCGGCAGTACCGAGCCATAATATACCCTTTCCCTCCTTTGAAACTTCTGTATGAATACTCCAAACTGTATTATGACTGATGCTGTCAGGATTATTTTCATCATGCTGATACCGGATAAAACTGCCATGAATACGGTCAAAGCGGTTCAATCCCTGATCTGTGCCAATCCAGAGAATCTTATCATCTGTCGGATCGGGCCGGATGGTTCTTATAAAGCCTTTGCTAAGGCTCTTTGGATTGTCCGTATCATGATAGTATCGGGTAAAGGTCTGCTTAACAGGATCAAAACGGTTCAGACCATCCCACGTTCCGATCCAGATCATACCGGCGTTGTCTTCATAAATACCGTCATAAGCTATAGAATTATGACTCAGACTTTCCGAATTATTCGGATCATGCAGGTACCGTGTGAAGACGCCCGTAGTCGGATTATATCTGTTCAGTCCGCCGTTACGGATCCCTATCCAGATGTTTCCATTGTGATCTTCATACAGGGAATATCCCGCGCCCGGACTGATACTTTTAGGATTTCCGGTAACCGGCTTGAAGGTGGTGAACGTATAGCCGTCATATCTGCAAACCCCATCATCTGTGGCAAACCACATAAAGCCCTGTTGATCCTGAAGAATATCATAAACCGAAGTATGGGGCAGCCCGTCTTCCACAGAAAGTCGGTCAAAGCGGATGTCATTGTCTCCGGCATGAACCGGCAATGAGCATAAAAGGAAACAGATGAACATAATCAAATAATTATACATTAGGATTCCCCTGATTTATAATTCTCCCTCTTCCGGATATTTGCATGGGAACAGGAGCGTTCTTTTCTTATTAAGAGAAAAGAAAAAAATAACAGTCTATTAGTTAAAAGTCAAGTATTTATTTATAATTACGCTCCTTAGCCTGATGTATATAAAGCATAAAGAGATTCAAAAATTTTTATGATTTGAATCATAAAATGTATTCATCTGTACATAAAATGTATATCTGATGATTCCGGTTCAGAATATTTTCAAAGATTTCCGGAGCAATATTATCTTCTTTAACAGTCTGTTAATAGAAATAAAAATGAGTTGGCATACTTCTTGAATCATTTAGGTCGGATTAGCGGAGCGTAAAACGACTTACGGGAGGTAAAAAATGAACTTTGATTATTCATGGACAGCTCTCTTCAGACCTGACAAAGCGACCAAATATTTTTTTAATCCGGGAAAAAAGGGGAGATTTCAGACAGATATTTCGGGATACAGTCTTGTCAATGCGTGGTGGCTCTCTGAAATTTCACGTCTGATTTACAGAGCCGGAAAAGATGAGATGATAAATCAGCCTGATTTTATCACCCGTAACAGAATTTTTGAAATAGCCGGATTTCAGGAATACCGTTTTTTCAAAAATGGAAGCACCGCCTGTGCTGTTATACTGGGTAATAAAGTTTCAGATAAACCGTTTGCTGTTCTGGTATTCAGGGGAAGTCTTGAAGCCGGAAACTGGGTAACAAATCTGAATGCGTTTCAGAGCGAATGGCGGCGCGGAGGATATGTTCACAGCGGATTTAAAAATGCTTTTTATTCAGTATGGCATGATGTGAAAGAGACGCTTTTATCTTTAAAAATGCCTGTTTTTTATACAGGACACAGCCTTGGTGCGGCTTTGGCTGTGCTTGCCGCATCTGAAATGCCGCCGCGTGCCGCCTATACATTCGGCGCTCCGCGTATAGGGGATTTTGACTTTGTATATTCAATGAGACGCAGGAACATCTATCGTATTGTCAATCATCAGGATATTGTTTCCAAAGTTCCCCCTTCCGGTATTTTATATGATTTTTTTCACGTAGGAGAGCCGCATTATCTTAAAAGCAGAAAACATATCAGTTCAGATATTAGCAGTACAGAATCTTTAAGACGTTTCATAGGTACTCCTGAATATCTGGCTGACCATGCCCCTGTCAATTATACGGTTTCTCTTGAAAGGATGATAGCATGAAGAGATTCACAGAGCAGAATTTTTACTGAATCTGAGTTATAAGTTTCTTTTATAGTAGATATTTATATTTATTTTTTTGCTCTGAATATTCTTTTTCTTGATTTAACTTAGGATTAAGTCTAAAATAAACTGATTATAAATACTTCCGAAATTTTTGAAAATTCATAAGTCTTTACAGATGCTGGGACTGGTTAAGACAAGCAAAAAAAGGGTTTTCCAGCCGATTTGCCGAAAAACCCTTTTATTTTGATTGGAGCCGGTGATGGGAATTGAACCCGCGACCTGCTGATTACGAATCAGCTGCTCTGCCAACTGAGCTACACCGGCTTAGAAAAATCAGGAATTGGGAATGAAGAATTAGGAATTAACAGCGTATTATAATAATCTGACTTTATTCCTAATTCTTCATTCCTAATTCCTAATTCAGTAAATATAATATTTTTATGAATCAAAATCAAGAAAAAAAATCAATTCATACGATAATTGATCTGATTCCTGAAAGAACTCAGAAGAATTGAGTGTACGGGATTATCCGGATCTGAGAGGGCGTATTTTATATCCAGATTGTATCAGGCTCATAAAAGCACGCTTTTTGTCATTGTATCCTCTGCAAAAGAAGGGGAAAAATTTGTTGAAGACCTGAACTTTTTCGGAAAAACCGAGTTTTTTCAAAAAACTCAGTTTCTTACTTTTCCCCCTTACAATATCCTGCCATTCAAATTTCTCTCTTATCATAATGAAACCGCAGCAAAACGGATCAATCTTCTTTATCGTCTTGCAACAGATACAACTCCTTTGATTGTGGTAATGCCGGTAGAAGTCCTTTTACAAAGAATGATTCCCGGAAAGGAGCTTTGTGATTATGCTGAACTTATTCTCTCAGGAGAAGATATAGACCGGGAATCTCTTATCAGCAAACTTATATCAGGCGGCTACACCCGGACAGTTATTGTTGAAGAACCCGGAGATATTTGCATCAGAGGCGGGATTATAGATGTTTTTCCTCCTGGCTATTCAGAACCGTTAAGGATTGAGTTTTCAGGTGATACAGTTGAATCGCTGAGACTCTTTTCAGCATCAAGCCAGCGGACATTAAAAAAAATTGATGAAGCAGTTCTCCTTCCTGCACGGGAAACAATTCTTAAAAAAGATTCTATAGATCAGATAATTACCCGGTTAAAAGAGCAGGCATATCAGTCTGATGCGCCTTTAGCAAGGGTTCATGAGATTATTGAGCGAATTATCGGCGAAGGAGTTTTTCCGGGAATAGAGAGTTTTCTCCCGCTTATATATCCCAAGTTGGATACATTTTCCGATTATGCTCCTGATAATTCTCTTTTTATTCTCATAGAACCAAATGAATTGGAGACAGCGGCAAATAAATTTCATGAGCAAGTCCTGAAGAATCACAATACCGCGTGTAAAGAAGGAAGATTCTGCGTTAAACCTGATTCTCTTATACTGAACTGGGAAGATATAAAAGAGAGCTTGTTACAAAAGAATCCCGTGATAGTTTCGGAATCAGATTCATTATCATCAACAGCCGACAGCCATTTCTTTATAGAAGATAATTCCGCCATGAAAGAGGCTCTTAAATATCATACAGATAAGGAGAACCTTTTCATCCCTTTGGCGGAATGGCTCAACGAAAAACATTCCTCCGGCTGTATGACGCTTATAGTATGCCGCAGCAAATCTCAGGCGGAACGGCTTATATCTCTGCTTGCACCTTACGGAATTAAGCCGGAGTTTGTTGATTTGCCTTTGTTCCCACGCAAAGCTGGAATATATATCTGTATCGGCAATCTTTCATCCGGTTTTGTCTGGCTTGATGAATCATTGGCTATTATCACAGATATTGAAATCTTAGGTGAAAGAGAGCATAAACGGAAAATTTCAAAAAAGAAGATTCATACAGAGCTTCTTGATTTCGGAGAACTGAAAAAAGGGGATTTGATTGTTCATACTGAGCATGGCATAGGGCGTTATGAATCTCTGATCAAATTGAAATTAAACGGTTCAGTCAATGATTTTCTGCTGATCTTTTATAAAGATGAAGATAAATTATATGTTCCGGTTGAAAGAATGTCTATTATTCAGAAATACATGGGAGTAGATGATATTCTCCCTGCGCTGGACAAATTAGGCGGAAAATCATGGGAGCGGATAAAAGATAAAGTAAAAAAATCCGCTGAAAAAATCGCGGGTGAATTACTGAATCTGTATGCTGAACGGCGGATCAGAAAAGGATTTGCTTATAAAGATGTCGGAAATGAATTCAAAGAGTTTGAAGCAGGATTTTCTTATGAAGAGACTCCTGATCAGTTTAAGGCAATAGATGACGTGCTGAATGATATGGCAGATTCCTCGCCTATGGACAGGCTGATATGCGGAGATGTCGGATACGGCAAAACAGAGATTGCTTTACGTGCTTCATTTGTTGCAGTAAATAACGGAAAACAGGTTGCGGTTCTTGTTCCGACAACCGTACTTGCGGAGCAGCATTTTGCCGCATTTTCAACCCGTTTTGAAAAATTTCCGATTAATATTGCATCTTTGAGCCGGTTCCGTTCTTTAAAAGAGCAGCGGGCAATTCTCAAGGAATTGAAAGAAGGGAAGATTGATATTGTTATCGGAACGCATCGCCTGATTCAGAATGATGTTGTATTTAAAGATTTAGGGTTAATGATTATAGATGAAGAGCAGCGGTTCGGTGTGAAACATAAAGAGAGGCTGAAAAAATTAAGAAGTACTGTTGATGTTCTTGCATTAACCGCAACGCCGATTCCCCGCACCCTTCACATGGCAATGATGGGAATCCGTGATATAAGCATTATCTCAACTCCGCCGGAGCAGCGTCATTCAATTATAACTTATGTATGTGAATTTGATGAGGCAATTATCTCCGAAGCAATAACGCGGGAACTGAACCGGAACGGGCAGATATTTTTTGTGCATAACAATGTTCATAATATATGGGGAATGGCGGATCGTCTTCAAAAACTTGTGCCTGAAGTCCGGTTAGATGTTGCACATGGTCAGTTAAGTGAAGATGAACTTGAAAATGTAATGCTCCGTTTTATTAAAAAAGAGATTGATATGCTGGTCTGTACCACGATTATTGAATCCGGGTTAGATATTTCTTCGGCAAATACCATATTTATCAACCGGGCGGATCGGTTCGGGTTGGCACAGATTTACCAGTTGCGGGGCAGAGTCGGCAGATCCGAGGAGCAGGCGTATGCGTATCTTTTTATCCCGAATGAAACGCTTCTCGGCAAAGATGCAAAAAAGCGTCTGAAAGTGCTGATGGAACACAGCGATCTCGGATCAGGATTTCAGATTGCCATGAGCGATCTGAAAATACGGGGCGGCGGAACTATTTTCAGGCAGCGTCCCAGTCAGGTCATATTGCCGCAGTCGGATATGAGATGTTTCTTGAGCTTATGGAGAAAGCAATGGCGGATTTAAAAGGAGAGCCGCTTCAGGATGCTCTTGAGCCTGAAATCAATATTCCGATCTCTGCATTTTTATCTGAATCATATATCCCGGATATTGATCAGCGTATGGGCGCGTACCGCCGTCTTGCCCGGATGACTGATTTAAAGGAGATTGCCGATTTCAAAGCAGAGCTGACAGACAGGTTCGGCGGATTGCCTGCGGAGGCTGCGAATCTTCTTTTAAAGATCATGTTAAAGGTATTGGCTATTCAGGCGGGAGTTAAGCGGCTTGATCTCTCTGATGATCAGGTAATCCTCTATTTTTCAGAGGCTCATTTAAAGAATTCCGCTGCTGTCGTTGAAATGGCAATTTCTGATCCTGAGCATTTTTCATTTACTTCAGATTATGTGCTGAAAGTGTCTCTTCTGACAGATCGGAGCGCAGGTAGTCCTCTTGTTCAGACACGGAATCTTTTAAAGGAGATTGCCCGGAGGGTAGATCCCCGTAGGTTGGGGTGAGCAAAGCGAACCCCAACATTTTTCGGTTTATTGTTGGAGTTCATTTCATTCACCCCAACCTACGGGCTGTTTTTATACAATAGGAGTTGCGCAGTTGAAATACGCTTTTTTATTTAACCGCAGAGAACGCAAAGTTACGCAAAGATATATTTTAAAACTTTGCGCCCTTTGCGGGAACTCTGCGATCTCTGCGGTTCATTTTTACGATGCAAAAAACTCCAACTGCGTAACTCATAATAAATACATCCGAATATATTTTAACAGAGAAAATGTTATTAGTAAATTACTCTTCTTGTCAGCTTAACGTCCGAAGATGATTTTACTCCGAACCGTTTAATCGTAATGTTAATATTTGAGCCGACAGCCCCTCTCAGTTTCTTCAGAATCAGATATTCAAAATTTTTCCCTTTTACAGATTCCCCGTCAACATGGGTAATCATATCCCCTCTTTGAATCTTTTTTTCAAATGCGGGGGTTCCTTTTATTACATCCAGTACAACCAACTCGCCTCTGTTATTTTTTGCTTCTGAGTCAAATAGCTGTGCAACAGCTATTCCGATACCGCCAAATTGTTCTTTGGTCATATCTTTCTGTGAAAACTGCTGAATGCTGAGAAATGACAGAAACAGAAAAAAAAATGCAGTAAACAGACAACCAAAATCTTCTTTATTCATTTACACCTCCTCCTTAAATTGTTTAAGATACTAATGTATTACAGCGGACAACAGGCTGTAGCCTGTCACCGAACTTGCCGTTATAAAACTTTAATCTTTAAAAATCAGCAGATCTGAAATCTGGAAAAGTTTGTAATACCGCCTTTAGGCGGTTCGTGTGAAATCAGATGATTAAGCTGAAATAAGAGACCGCCTAAAGGCGGTACTACAAACTTAAATCTTTAATCATTATTTTTCGGATGTCTGCTCAATAATTTTCTGATAAGAGCCGTCTGCTTTCATCTCTTTAAGAGAATCAGAAATTTTAGAAGCCAATTTTTCATGCTTTTTATTTAGATAGATATAAAGATATATCTCTGTTATTGGAGGAGTCAGGAGCTTTATGCCGCTCTTTTCAATAGAAAGTTTTTTCATGGTTGCAAATCCTGTTTCAGGACTGGTGACCAGAAGCTCCCCTCTCTCTTTTGCCAGCATTTTAAAAGCGGTTTCAATTGTATCAACAGGAATAAGATTCTGTTCTTTTACTGCTTTTCTGATTTCATTTTCTGCAAGTCTTATCCCTTCAACAAAAATAACTTTATAAGGCGAAAGACTCTTCCACCCATCCACCTGAAAATCTAAATTCTTTGTAAAAACAGACTGTTTTACAGACTGAACAGGTTCTGAAACCTTTATAATATTTGGTTTGTTTTTATTAAATTCATCAATCCTGTGAGAATCACCATCAACTTTTCCCAAATTCAGCAGTAACTCAGCACGCTTGGGCGGATAGATTTCCAAGACTAATTTAATATTGTTTCTTCTCAATGCCTCGGTCAGAACCGCCTCAGATACTTTATAAACATTGGTATCAGACGGGCTGACCGTAGCAAGAACAAGTGTATCTGTATCAGCATAACCTGATGATGCTGTTGTACAGCATAAAATCCATATCACCATAATAAATTTAAACTTCATGTTATTTATTGCCCCGACATATACGGAAAATAGCTTTTTCCAGTATCATTTTAGAGTTCTGCCCCGTTGATTTCAGTCTTATATCTGCATTACTCAGAGTTTCAACTGCATCAATAAGATCATTTTTGCTGAATCTTTCAGATTTCAGAAACATCTGATAAACAGGATAAGCATTCCCCGGATTTTTTGCAATAATAAGATCAGTAACTGGACTGCTTTTCTTTTTGCCTTTCTTCTTTTTACCGTTCTCTTCTGAATCATCATTGTCTGAAATCATATTTTCCCATTCTTCAAGCTGATTTATAAGTATCTTATCATACTCCTGAATAGCAGACATAACATGACTCTGAAAATGAGGATAAGCAAGACCAGGCTTCCAGACTTTTCCATTGCCACTCTCTGTAAATCCTTTGATAACAAGAATTTTTCTGATCTGATTGATAATTGCCGCAAGAATCTGAAGCGGAAAATAACCTGCGGAAAGAAGAGAATCAAGAAAAAATAGAGAGTTTTCAATATTACGATCTGTGATAGCATTGGTTAATTCATAAATCGGATCCTGCTTTGTCCTTTTTAAAATTGCATTAACATCTTCAATTGTTATATTTTTTTTCTTCCCAACGTACATCACAAGTTTTTCCAGATTACTTAAAAATGTCCGCAAATCAAAGCCGGTCATCTCATACATTGCCATAGATGCAGTCCGATCCATGGATTTCCCGCTCTGCTCAAGAACATCTTTCATTTTTTCATTCAGCACAGCCTCCTGCTCTGCCTTGTCAGCTTTCCTGTTTCCCATAGGAATTGAGCAGTTGATAATCATTCCGTGCTTTTTTACGGAATTAAAAAGCTCCCGTCTTTTATCAGCAATATCTGTTGTAATAAGAAGATGATTCCCATCAGGAAATCCTTTTTCAACTGCTTTCTGCAAATCTCCTGTAGTATCTGTTGATACTGGTATTTTGAGATTTTTTTCTGTGCAATAGCTGATGATTTCATCTGTCCATGAACCGTCTTGAAGCAGATATGTATCTAATTTCAGATTATTTTCCCTGTTTGCTTTGTTATTCACATCTTCAAAAGAGAGCTTGAGAACTGAAAAAAGGCTCATCAGATATTTTGCCGCTTTTTTAATATCTTTTCCGTCATAAGATTCTTTTGCTTTTTCAAGGAGATTTGTTTCATCCTGTTTTGAATAAAAGATCCGTGAATCGCAGAGAGCAATCACCCTGGTTCCGGGTAAAAGAGAGAATGTATTAACCAGCTCAATTGCTTCATATACATTGTCGCTGTCAACAGGTTCATATTTCATACTCCGTTCTGAAACCGGGAGCATAGCATCTAAAATCTCATTAAATGCTGTTTTATAAAGAACTTCTTCTCCGTAAATAAGATATACCGGAGAGAATTTCCCGTTGATATTGCTTAAATATTTTTTTAAGTCTTTATAGTTTATTTCAGGCATTTGTATAATGTAGAAACTAAGTTCAGTAAAACGGAAAAGTTTGTAGTACCGCCTTTAGGCGGTTCATGTGAAATCAGATTGTTATCACAGCACGCCAAACCGCCTAAAGGCGGTACTACGAACTTTTCAGAAACCAAGTTTTTTCAAAAAAATTAGTTTCTTGTTCTGCGTTTATTAAGAAATATAAGCATCCCTGCCGCAATAAAAGAAAGGCTTATGCCAATGGTCTGGGAGAGAGATAATATTCCGAAAAAAGTATCTCCTCTGAAATCCCCTCTTAACATTTCAATAAACGAACGGGTAAGCCCGTAAATAAGAACGTATATCCAGAATACCTCTCCGTCAAATTTTTTTCTCTTACGCAAATACCAGAGAATAAAGAATATACACAGATTATTAAAAGAAGAATAGAGCTGCGTGGGATGAATCGGTATATTCATCGGTGCAAGGGTTTCAGGATGGGTAAAGGTGATTGCCCATGGGAGATCGCAGACTTTTCCGTAACAGCATCCTGCAAAAAAACATCCGATTCTGCCGAGAGAATGACCTATCGCAAGGGAGGGCGCAAGAATATCCGCTGTTTTCCATAAAGGCATATTCTTTTTTTTCAGAAAGATTACCGCTGTTATTGCCGCAGCAATAAAGCCGCCGTAAAAAACAAGCCCGCCGTTCCATATCTTAAAGATTTCCAGCGGATCTGAAAAGAATGTTTCAGGCATTGTAAAGACATAAAAGATACGCGCTCCGATAATCGCAGAGATCAGGATATAAAAAGAGAGGTCTGTTATCTTTTCAGGATCCTCTCCAAGCCTTTGTGCTTCGTATTTTGCAAGGGTTATTCCAGTCAGAAATCCCAGTGCAACAAAAAAGCCATAAGTATAAATCGTAATTTTGCCAAACTGTAATAGAACAGGATACATAATTTTATCTCATTATCTCATTAAAAATCTCTCATTACGAAAATCTTCCCCGTAATAAGATAAAAACTAAGTTTCTTTAAGAAACTTAGTTTTTTTACGCCATGTGCAACTTTTACCACAAAGGACACAAAATTTTGTGAACCTTGTGAAGCCTTTGTGTCCTTTGTGGTTAAAAAAATAAAAGATGCACATTGCGTTTTTTATTCCTAATTCCTAATTCTCTTCCGGCATTTTGTTAAAAAGAATATGAAATGCAAAAATAGTCACGCCTATGGAGATAGCACTGTCAGCAACATTGAAAGCGGGCAAGTGCATGTTTCCTATGTAAAAATCAAGGAAATCAACCACTTTTCCTAAATAAATCCTGTCAATAATGTTGCCGATTGCCCCGCCGAAGATCAATGCAAATGCTGATGAAAGCAGAATATAATTTCGCGGAGTTTTATTGTAAAAATACAATACAAAACAGGCGGCAAGTGATGAAATAAAAAGAAACAAAATCTTACGCACCGTGCTGCTCTGGGTTGCAAAAACCCCGAATGCCCCACCCGGATTGTGAATATGGGTAATACTGAAAAATCCGGGTATCACAGTGATGGAATGATGAAGGGGCATTGTATTTAAAATAATGAATTTTGTTACCTGATCAAATGTTATCACAAGAGCGGCAATCGCAAAGAGTCTTATATATTTTATTTTATCTTCAATTGGTATATTATTCCATAAGACAGCCATTTTTTTATATTTTTTCTCCTTTGTCAAGTTTTTTTTCAGTTTTTATTTTTTATATTTATCATACTTTGGCAAAAACATCAAACTTTACCTGAGCGCTCAAAATAATTCACGGATCGGGGTATTTTTTCAGCATTCATGATATAAAAAAAAGTTCAGACTGTCTGCTCTGCCTATCTGCTTTCTACAATCAGAGTAACAGGTCCGTCATTGATTAACGCCACATCCATCATTGCACGGAACTGCCCTGTCTGAACACGGATCCCTTTTTGCTTTACCTGTCTGACAAAATACTCATACAGAGCATTTGCCTTATCAGGTTCAGCCGCTTCTGTAAATGAAGGACGGCGACCTTTTCTGCAATCTCCAAGCAGAGTGAACTGGGATACAACAAGCATTTCACCGCCTGTGTCAATCAAAGAGCGATTCATTTTATTATTTTCATCTTCAAAGATTCTCAAATTCACAATTTTATCTGCAAGAAAATCAGCATCTTTTTCAGAATCTTCTTTTGCAACGCCAAGAAGTACCAGCAATCCCTTGCCGATCTCTCCGATAATCTGATGATTAACTGATACAGAACTCTGCTTTACCCGCTGTATTACTGCCCGCATAATATTTTTTTCTCCTCGTTTTTTCTCGTTTCCACGCTTCGCGTCAATGCCATTAGGTTAAAAAAATTTCATATATTTCTTAACCTAACCCCCTGCCCCCTTCCCTGAAGGGAAGGGGGGAACAGAGCGGGACAGGTCTCAATGCCGTTAAGTTAAGACCTGACCTGACCCCCGACCCCTTCCCAAAGGGAAGGGGAGACCTCATTCCGCTTTATTCCCCCCTTTCCTTTGGGAAGGGGGGCAGGCTTCGACATGAGCTCAGCCGAATGGGGGTCAGGCTGGTTTATACCTTAACTTAATGGCATTGGGGACAGGTCTCCCCTTCCCTTCAGGGAAGGGTCCGGGGGGTTAGGTTATTTCTTAACTTAATGGCATTGATGCTCCGCGTGGGAACGCAGCGTTCAAGGATGTTCATAAATTTGCCCCTGCATCTGTCCTGATTTCGGTTTTGCCGATTTCAGCACTTCAAGACTTAACGGCATATCAAGACGTTTTTTTTCTTCAATAATCTCCCTGATCGTAACAATCTGAATACGGTTATATGACCTTCCCATAAGTTTATGCTCGTACATTCCGGCTGCCATTGCCTCTTCACGCATGGGCTTTGTCGGTTCTTCCAAAGTCAGAAAAATCCCTATCTGAGCATTTTCATCATCCTTGTCGCTGCGGAAGGTAGCAATATCAGAGCGTTTGACATTGCCGGACTTGACCTGAAAAACTGTCTTTTCCGTATCTGTCTGAGATGACAGAAAATAAGCGATGCCGTCAATTCCCTTATCCGCCCCCTTCTTTTCGTTGATAACTGCCCGGTTATCTGAATAGGTCAGTATTGCCCATTTTTCAAACTCTTTACGCAGACGGTCATCTTTCCTGTTTGCCAATGCTCTTGCAGAATCCATATCTTTTGGAATGCCGTCAAGAATAATGTTCTCTGAAATCTTTTTTCCGAATTTATCCTCAAGCCTTCTGATTATCAGGCTTATGCTCTGATAAGTAATATCAATCCCTATCCACCCGCGTTTCAGACGCTCTGCTACGGCTATTGTTGTGCCGCAGCCGCAGTAAGCATCTAAAATCGTATCCCCTTCATTGCTGCTGGCTTTTATGATTCGCTCAAGTAATGTTTCGGGTTTCTGAGTTGGATAGCCTAATCTTTCGATAGAACCTGATTGAATAGAGTTGATACCAACCCACCAGTCCTCCGGGATTTTTGGCTCATCTAAGTAATAGCGATAATACTTGCCTGTTTTTTTTACTAATTTATCTTGATATCTTCTTCCATCTTCGTCTATTCCTATTTTGCCGCCAAAACTTTTAGTTCCTGTATCCCGTGGAATACCTACGGATTTTCCATCAAAATAATATTTATCTGATTTAGTATAAAAAAGAATAGTATCGTGTTTTCTTGCCCAGTGTTTACTTCCTTTGCCGCCAACATTATAGCACCAGATAATTTCATTCAAGAAATCCCCTCCCTTTCCACAAAATATTGAGTCCAGAACCAGTTTCAGATAATGGCTTGAAGTCGGATCGCAATGCAGATAAAAGCTCCCGGTCTTTTTTAAAACCCTCTGTATTTCTGTGATTCTCAGCGTCATGCTGACAAGATATGCCAGCAGAGAATCCTCTTTTATGACATTCCGTAATCCTTTGATAAGTTCTATGATTTGACCGGTAAATCTCCCCTCATAATTGGTAATGATCTCCTGATACCCCTGAGTTGCATAGCTGTCCCATTTCCATGTATCAATAAAAGCCTGCGCCTGAGCTTTGTCTTCTCCGATGTTCAGATATATCTGATTATACGTTCTTTTTGAATTGAACGGCGGATCAATGTAACACAAATCAACTGTTTCATCTTTTATTCTTTTTCTCAGAATATCAAGATTATCACCGTAAAAGAGGATGTTGCCGGTTATATTTTCCATATTTCCAATTCCTTATAAGAGACGGATCGCCGACCCGTCTCTGCTTCCTAAAGAATCTTGAGGTCTTCAATCAGAAAAGGAGTACAGCGGATCCCGACGCTTCTTTTTCACCCATATTCTTGTAATGGTCAGCATATCCCCATCAGGATTTACAATGCTGGGAAGCTCTTCCATATAAGAAATGTCCTCTGTTTTAAATTCATAGTAAAATGTATTGCTGTTGTAAGGCTCTGCTAAAAGGATAATCTTTTCAGTATCATACGGATGCTTAAATAAAGAACCTGAAAACGCGGCATGCGTCTGTTTCAAATCAGTTATAGACCTCGGTTTTTTATAAGCCTGAATTTCAAATCTCTCTGCTTTCTGCAAACAATTTGTTATCATATTATTATCTCCTTTAATAAAAAACTAAGTTTTTCCAAATAATTCCTAATTCATAATTTTTAACCGGCATTTATAATTTTTCACATTTTTAACAACTTTCTCCAAAATACCGAACCCCTCTTTCCATTCATTCAGACGGGTGATATTATCAGCTTTGGCGATATTCAGGAAATGCTTAAAAACCGTTTCAATTGAATCGGAAAGAAACCAGTCAACTCCTGTGGCTTCTGCTTTTTCCCTCATTTGATTCCATTTCATCATCACCGCATATATTACAGGAAGCTGTGCAACTTGAACCCGTAAGCGTAAATCAGGATTATCTTTTACTGCATCTTCGGCTTTTTTCAGATAAATCCAGCTTTTATAAAGCAGATCAAAAGAGAGGAATTTTGCTTTTGGTTGAGAAAAACAGCCCAGCCAGTCCCGGCTTGCTTCAACAGAATCATGAATCAGATTCAGATACGCAAGAATATATTCTCCTGCATTACCATAATATCCATAGATAAACTCTTTTATCAATTCCTGAGCATCAAGATAAGGATTCCATAGCAGTTTGGCAATAACCCATGAGCGGAGTTCCGCCATTTCTGCACCGTTTGTTGTGTAAGCTCCCTGAGAAAAAACCCCTTTTACATGATGATCCGCAAGAAATTTAATGTTGGGACCCAGCACCCGCAAATTAGGATGCGGCAGGATGTAATTGCTGAAATTACTCACATAATCCCATACATAAAGACGCTGACAGATATTTGACCATGCAATCAGATCATCCCTGAATCTTCTGTTTCTGTCATCAGAAAACGGTTTGCTGAAAGAGGCTTCAAAACTGCTCAAATAAATAATCACATTGTGTCGTGGTTTTAAATATTTAGGCGGTTTACGGGTATAACGGTATGCAAGGGTACTGATTGCAACATTAGGAAATTCTTTTTCAATATCTTGGTCAACTGAATTGACAAAATAAATAAGCGATCCTGCGGGACTCTCTTCTTTATTATTGAGAGTATTGCATTTATCACATTGGCAATATCCAAAACAGTCATTTTGAGAGACCCATGCAATTGAAGCATCAGGATTTTTATTTAGTCTTAGCTTTAAACAGTTGACAAGTTCATCTTTCATTGCTTCATTTGTAAGGCATAACTGAGCTTTGAAATGAGTACGTTTTCCTTCAATTTGGCTGAACCATTCAGGGTGATCTTTAAAATATGTTTCCGGTGGAATCAGAGAATAAAAAGAATGCCCTTCTCCTTCAAAAATCTTCTTTCCTCCGCGTTTGGCGTCAAGACAGTATGAGCCTCCGTTGCATTTGTTCCTAACAGCCCAGTCTCCGTCAAATGCGTCAAACCAGAATGATTCGCGGTATTCAAAAACCGGCTTATAGCGGATATTTATTTCATCAGATATTTTGAGAGTCGGCTTTTTTGGTATAAAACTGACTTTTGACGACCACCAGCGGCATCCTGCATAATCTTCCAGAAAAGTATAAACCGCATATAAAGTTCCACGTGGATAAGCTCCTGTAAGGATTAAATTATTTCCCTTGCTGATAATTGCAATTCCTTCATCTCCAAGTCCGTCAGCCGTAAAATCAGGAAGAGCAAGTTTTGCTGCTGAGGAACCGACAAGAATCCGATTCTTTTGACAAGACTGCTCGGATGAATTTTTTTGAATCTGCTGGTAAATGATGTCAATCTTTGCTCCGGTTATCTGAAAAAGAAAATCCTTGAGTTCATTTGCCGCATGAATCTCCGGTTCAGGAGCATCTTTATCTATCATAATAACAGCTTTACTGACTCCATTCTCTGCAATGGTAAATGCGTAAACAGAGAAATGAAGCATTGCAGTCATTATGATGAGAATTAAAAAGGATAAATGCTTAAATGAATTAGAAATCATATATTTTACAGCCAAACCATTGGGATTTTAATCTGGAGTGCAAAAATTTTATTTTTGCATTCTTTAGGTTCAGTTGACATTTCATTCTCTGATACCAAATCGCAATTGAAATATTCAAAGACCTACGGGGTTTTGGAAACCCCGTAGGTCTTCGAAATAGTCGGGCATCTTGTAGTTTCATAAGCGACTTGGTATGAACCGCTGATAATCCTGATTCTGATGATGACTATGATGGTTTATACCTTTATCAGCGGTATCAGTTAAATCATGATTATCAGCGGTTCAGAACAACAGAAGATGAAATGTCAACAAGAACCTATCACTTCCTGAACCGTCGTATAAGGTAGAAAGTTGAGTGTGTCCCGCTTTTTTAAACTGTACAGGGATTTGTTATAAGAAGATGATTATAAAAAACGGATTTTTATCCTTTTCTTATAAAAAATCCCTGTAACGCAAAAAAATACGGAAATACGTGATTTTTTCCGGTTATGTGTAAAAAGCGGGACAAACACAAAAATTTTATTAAAATTATAGCAGAGAACGATTTTATCGTCAAGAATTGTGTATTTTTTAGAAAAATGATTGGTTTGTAAAAACAGAAAGGGCGGAATATGAATTCCGCCCTTTGCTGCTTTTATCTGACACCAAGCTAAGTGGCGGACGATAGCCCGTCCACTGCAACGCTTGGTTAGGCTGTTACGTTAATGCCGTTGGCGTTAATTGGCAATTTGTCAAAATTCCAGTTGTCCCGTGCAATTTCATTCAAAAAAGTCTGTGTGCGGTAGGTTGTCTTGCGGAGTATCTTTTTTTCATGATACTTCAGCCACTGATAACGGGTCTCAACATAAGAAGCAGTCCATTTCTTTTCATCTCCGCCTTTAGCCGGCGGTTTTTCAATAAAACGCTTGCGCAAAAACATGGGAACACATCCTGAGTGAATATAAGAATCGTATGCCACGAGCATAGTCAGAGAAAGTTTGAAACCGTTCCGTTCAAACCACTCCACCGAGGGGTTCCAGTAAACCACATCAAAAAAACTGTCCTGAGTGTCCCGCATAATCTTATCATCCTGAGCAGCTTTTACGAGCAGTCTTTTGAAATTCTCATCATCAACCAGAGATTCTGAACCAATCTTATCCAAGTACGGTACAAAATCATCCGAATATTTTCCGCTGTTGTCAACATACATATCAATCAGTCTTCTCAGATTTCCCTGCTCAGTAGTCTGGCTTCTGCCGTATGTAATCTGATATGAATCATTTACGCCATCGTCATAAATGACAA
Source organism: uncultured delta proteobacterium (assembly GCA_963806835.1). Classification (GTDB taxonomy): domain Bacteria; phylum Desulfobacterota; class Desulfobacteria; order Desulfobacterales; family CAWEAR01; genus CAWEAR01. Next base: position 327,836 of record CAWEAR010000035.1, on the reverse strand, counting down.
GCATATCATATTTACCTTCAGGCGTGCCGGTTTCAAACACATTAAGAATCCTTTGAATAAGCGACTTTTTCTCCATAACAACCCCCTTTGTTTTTTACAGCCTAACATAAAATTCAGCGGCGGGACAATAGTTCCGTCCGTTGCAATGACAGGTTAGGCTTTTTATGGATTGAAACTTTGTCATCGTTTTTCACCTGCCATCCTGCCTCAATAGTATCTGCCGACAGGTCAGCACCGCAATCCCATTCGTATCGGAAAAGTAAATCTGCATTTACTTCATTCCGCTACGATCTATAACTGCCAATTATTCTCCTTTGAACACATAGACCTTGATTCCATTTCTTTCTGTGGTTTTAACACCTTTAAATGAATTAAAATCTACAGGGTTACCATTCATCACAGACTGATAAAACTGCTTTAACCGACGGTTATCTTCCTGACCGGCTTTTAGGAAATAGCGGTGATTCACACCTATTTCGCTGACATCAACATACTTGGCATTTCCGGCTAACTGTATCGGTTTACCTGATATGGTAGCAGCCTTTTCTTCACCAAGTTGTCCAAGTCTTTTTTCTTTCTGAAGTTTTGCTGATGCGCTGAGAACACTGTCTCCATCATTGAGAGTAATATAAAGGTTGTCAGTAAAACCAATTTTACCAACCCATTTGTCATGCCCCTTAGCATCGGCATCGGCTGAATTCAAAATTATTGTGTCGAAGAGTCCCCTGTCCAATTTTCCTTGCACATAAGACTCCATAAATTTTCCAAAAACAATATTTCCCATGCTATGAACCAGCATAGTCGTTTTGATGTTTTTGAATTCATCTTTATGAGAGTTTTTATACTGCTGAAAATATTCCAGGGCTTTTCCTAAATCCGGTGCTGCTTCTTCGGCTTCTTTTTTCGGATACCCCCATGCCCCTTTATAAGATGGGAACCAATGGAACATCAGAACAACAGCAGTGTATTCTTTTTCAAGAGCAGGAATTACCTCTTGAAGCGATTTGCTAGGCTCTTTTCCGCGCCCATGCACATAAAAGATGAAATTGTCGGCTTTGCGTGAATCAATATCTTCCTTAATCAACTGAGCAATATCACCGCCATCCTTTGACAAGTTTACTACCTGATACTGGGTTCCATCGCTGGTAATTAGCGATGTGCCACCGGAAGAAGCGGCATAAGCAGAAAACCCAAGAGATAAAAGTCCAAGTACAAAAAACAATCCGGTCATGATTTTCATTTAATCCTCCTACGAATTTTTAAAATTAATCGACAAATAAGAACTCCTAACCATTAATTATACCGAAAATTTTCTATATATCACGCATCTTATACAAGATACCGTGAAAACCGCTGACACCGTTCTCTGACAAGTTTTTCATGTCATAATAATAAACCCTCCTTTAAAATTATGATAACCATTCTGTTTTAAAGCTAAAAAACAAAAAAGCCAATTCACCTGATTTTAGCAGGCAAATTGGCTTTTTTTGAAACCTGTATATTAACTAAAAGAAATTGTTGACTTTCTGTTAATTTATTGCTATCATTGACAATCCAAATCCTTCCTTCCTTCCTTCCTTCCTTCCTTCCTTCCTTCCTTCCTTCCTATAAATTTCCTAATCATAACTTATTATTCCTTTTGATAATTTCTAAATATTTTTAATAAAATATCACTATGTTATTTGCGTGTCAATAAAAAAAATTCTGACAGATAATGGAGATCATGTTAATTATCTGATTTTTACAAAAAAATTTGGACAATTTTTATTTCATCGTCATTCCAAATACCGTTCAAATCAACAGTGTTTTCTTCCTGTGCATACGCCGACAGATTTACCGCCAGCAAAAATGCTGCTGATACAATTTTTTTCTTTGAATTAAACATTGTTACCTCCTTTTTTGTGCTAAATCATTTACTGATTTACTTTTGAAAGATTTCCGCCGGAGCAATTTCAAAAGTCCTGTTATAGCCTTCAAAAACAACACGGAAATACTGAAAGAAATTAACCTGCCCCAGCAATGTCCGCATTTCACGGCTTGATCTGTTTATCCAGGCAAACGCCAGATTCACAGGGGAGAATGGATCAACAGCGGTCTGCACTAAAACGGCGTAGGCTTCCGAACCCTTCAGCATTCCTCCGACAGGAAGCGGAAAACGCTGTTCTTTCCAGACAAAGCCAAGTTGTACTCCATAGTCATAAGGCAGAATATTAAGGGCTGCGCCTGAATCCACTATGGCAGGAATAGAAATCTCGCGTCCCGGCCTGGAAAGGCGGATAGTTATGATCGGCATTCCCGCAGAAAAAGGCGGAATTTCTGTATATGAAAACTCTTTTCCGATCATATCACAGTTCCTTCCCGTCAATAAGCTCCTGAAGCCGGGCAGCAGCCTCTTCCATGCCTGAGGGAGTAAATACCGGCAAAAGATCGCCTTTTCTGAAATGCCGCGATGATACTGATTCAATTTCTTCTTCATCCTGTAACATTTTCGTAATATCTGCAATCAGACGGAATTTTTCCGCCCTTGAAAGCGGTCTTATAATTTTCTCTTCAATTTCACATAATGACATAAGTTTCACCTAATCAGCAAAACTGTAAGTTTTGCACTCCCCCTTTTTTTGCTGTCTGAACCGTGATTACCTTATGATTAACATGATTAAATCACAGAAATCAGGTAAATCAACTGAAAATCACGGTTCAGATAAAAAGCGTTAAAATCTTTAAAACATTTCATATTCCTATATCATTTTTTTATTCAAAAACTTTTATGAATCCGTCCCTTTCAAATCTATCAGGAAAGATTGGATAATTCCAAGATTTTTCAAATGCGGGTCTGTTGAAATAAAATACTTGCATTTATGATTCACTGCAATTGCGACATGAACAGCATCCATTCTGTCTCCTTAAATGCTCTTAATTCAACAATAATTTCCTCATGGGTTCTTGGGGGAATTTCAAGAGCATCAACTTTTTCCAGTGCCGCACAAATTTTTTCCCAGTTTGATTCAGCCTCTGTTTCCTGTCTTACAGAAATAACAACTTTCTTTCCCCATAATGATTTGGGAAAGTCGGCGTTTAACTTACCGTCATGATTTAACTCTGCGTGTAAAATCATAATCTTTCCCCTTCTTTTTCAGATAATTCTCATAATCTAAATTTTTTTACGTTACAGGGATTTTTTATAAGAAAAAGGATTTATAAGAACAGGATAAAAATCGGTTTTTTATAATCCTCTTCTTATAACAAATCTCTGTACTGTGTAAAAGATGGGATACTACTTAGACTTTATCAGCACATCCATAATTGCCTCTGCTGTTTTGCGATTCATTCCCGGAATCGCAATTAATTCCTCAATTGACGCCGCCCGGATATTTTTTATCCCGCCAAAATGTTTCAGAAGCATCTGCTTCCGTTTTTTACCGATTCCGGGAATATTATCAAGCACGGAATGTATTGCTGTTGAACTCCGCTGCTTACGGTGAAAAAAGATTGCATAATGATGCGCCTTGTCCCGTATCTGCTGAAGAAAAAAAAGCAAATCTTTTTCCTTTCCGAAATTTATTGGATTGGCTCTTCCGGGCTTGTAAATCTTGTCATCAGCTTCTCCCTGTTTTTCATCTTTTTTGGCAATGCTGATAATATCAAATGCCCCTTCAAGCCCAAGCTCTTTTATGACTGAAACCGCTATATTCAACTGCCCTTTTCCGCCGTCAACTATCAGAAGATCAGGAAACGGTTTTGATTCTTCCCCTTTTCCGTAACGCCGATTCAACGCCTCCGCCATATACGCATAATCATCATTATGATTTGACACGGTTTTTATCTTATAATGACGGAACAGAGATTTACACGGTTTTCCGTTTTTAAAGACAACCATTCCAGCCACTGCTGATTTTCCTGAAATATTGGAATTATCAAAACATTCAATATGATTTGGCGTCTGATTCAGCCTCAGCCGCTTCTGAAGACGACAGAGCATATCTCTATCTGATTTTGACGAGGCAATTATTTCTCTGAGCCTGTTTTTGGCGTTCTGTTCAGCCATTTCAACAAGCCGCTTTTTTTCGCCGCGAATTGGATTCAGAATCTTTACACTCTCTTTTCTGACCTGTTTCAGCCAAATCTCTATCAGTGACGCATCTTCAAGAGGAATCCGCGCAAGAATCTCTTTTGGAATAAATTGGGCATTTTCATAATATTGTCTGATAAATGCCTCAAGTATCTCTGCATCATTTGACAGAATTTCTGTAAATTCAAAATGACGGGTTTGCAGCAAATATCCGCCACGAACAAAAAGAATAGTAATAACAATCTGTTCATTTTCTGCTGCAAGAGCAAAAACATCCCGATCTTTAAAATCGCATGTTACAGAAACCTGTTTTTCAAGAATCTTTTCAAGAGCAAATACTTTGTCTCTTAGAACAGCCGCTGTTTCATAATCCTCTCTGTCCGAAGCGTCTGACATCTCTTTTTTTATTTTATGAATAAGATCAGGAGTTTTTCCTTTTAAAAACAGAATAATCTCTTTTACTGTTTCATGATAAGCATCTTTATCAACATCAAAACAGCATGGAGCAGGACATGCACCTATCTGATAATTCAGACACGGGCGATTTCTGGTTTTGACGTTTTGACTCCTGCATTTCCTAATCTTAAAGGTTTTATTGATAATTTTAAGCGTCTGATAAACCGCGCCGGGTGATGAAAAGGTACCAAAATATAATGCTCCGTCATTTTCCGGCTTTCTTACAACAGCAAGATTCGGATAAGGATTTGCAATATCAAGGCGCAGTGACGGATAACGCTTATCATCCTTTAAAATCACATTATAACGGGGTTTGTATTCTTTTATCAGGTTAGATTCAAGGAGCAGCGCCTCATGTTCATTACGGGTCAGAATTGTTTCAAATTCCGCAATCTTTTTAACCAGAAGCCCGGTCTTCATATTTTCATCCCGGAGTGTAAAATATGATGAAAGCCGCTTTTTCAGGTTCCCGGCTTTTCCCACATAAATCACTTCTCCTTTGGCGTCCCTCATCAGATAAACGCCCGGAGATGATGAGACCTGAGATAATTTTTGATTTAAGTAGTCTGACATCTTCGTCTTGTAAGTCTTATTCCCGCGAATCTGCGTGGGAATACAGGAGACCGCCTAAAGGCGGTACTACAAACCGGGTACCTAAAGGCGGTACTACGAACAACCGGATTAACTTTTATTTTTAAGCCATAATTCAAGGCGATGCAATCCCTCTTCTGTTGAAATCAGCGGAACATACCCCAGATCATTTTTTGCTGCGCTGATGTCAAACCAATGTGAAGTTGCAAGCTCTTCAGCAACAAACCGGGTCATGCGAGGCTCGCCCTTGATATGAAATGTTTTATAAATCCATTCAAGGATTACGCCGATAATCCATGCTGTATTTTTGGAAATTGAAGACTGAACAGGCAAAAGCCCCCCGGCTTTTAAAATCGCATTAATCATATCCCATAAAGTGATCGGCTCGCCCTGACTTATAAAATAGATTTTCCCTGAAAGCTCAGGATTCTCCTGTAATTTATCCGCGGCAAGAATATGGGCATTTGCCGCATTGTCAATGTATGTGGTATCAACAAGATTTTTTCCGTCTCCGATTCTTTTCAACTGCTTTGCTCTTGCAAGAATACTGGGAACAAGATGATTATCTCCTGGACCCATATTAAATGAGGTCTCAGTATGATTGACAATAATCCCTCTCTTGAAGCGTTGATTACAAGCTGTTCCGCCATTGCTTTTGTCTGAGGATAATAAGCATGAAATTTTTCAGGATACGGGGCAGATTCATTCACCCCTTCCATATCGCTTCCGTTAAAGATCACACTCGGAGAACTGGTATAAATAAGTCTTGAAATTCCATATTTGAAGCACGCGTCAATCACATTCTGTGTTCCGACAACATTGGTCTGATAATATTCATTATAATCTCCCCACACCCCGGGCTTTGCTGCAACATGAAAAACAAGCTCGACTTCTTTGCAGGCATGTTCAACAGCATGTTTATCGCTTATATCTCCTTGAATCTGCTCAACTCCTAAAGATTCAAGTTCAGAATAAAAACTGCGGGATAAACTGCGGACAGACTCCCCGCGTTCAACAAGCCGTTTAACAATAGCGCTGCCGAGGAATCCGCCGCCGCCGGTTACTAAAATTTTTTTATTTTGTTTCATGGATCAGATTATTCCAAAGATATTCCAAGTAATTTCAGCTTTGCCGCCAGTTGTTCAGCTTTTTGCCGCTCTGCTTTTAACTGACGTTCAAGTTCGTCTGCGCGATGTTTTTCCTTTTTTGCGAGACGCTTCTCCTGTTCTGCTCTCTGTTTTTCCTGTTTCCTGCCTCTTTTTTTGCATCCTGATAAAAAGGGAGAACATATTTTTTATAAACAGCATCATCTGAAAGCTCTTTTAATGAAGGCTGGCGGTAAAGATCGGATATACGGAACTGAAATCCCTCAAGCACACCGGATCGGATTATATCGCCGTTTACAGGTCGGATATGACTGTATTTTCCTTTTTTGTCAGCACGGAAAAAAGCGGTCTCTTTTCCCCTTGCGTCCAGAATATAATATTCTTTCACCCCCATCCCCTCGTATTCGCTCTTTTTGGAGACCGTATCCCTTCTGATCTCTTTAAGAGATGAATAAGAGAGCGATTCAATACAAAGATCAAAAACTCCCCAGTATCTGCAGTCTTCAGGATTTATGACAATATTGTTGTTATTCAGAACCACAGCCATATCAGGCATCCTGACACTGATTTTATGGGTAAGCGCCAGCCTGAATCCGATCTCCAGATTCACAATTTTGCCTACAGGATATGTTGCAAAATAAGAGCGCAGAATATCGGAAAACCACTGATACATGAGACTGCTCTGATGATCCGCCATAGGTTTGACCTCCAGATACCCGTTATTCCATTCATATCTGAAATCAGGATGATTATAATATGTTTTCCAGTATTCCTCTTCGGAAACCTCAAGCCCGTCCTCACATAATCTCATGTCAGAACCGTCTATAATCTCTTCTTTATCATCCTGAGAGGTCTGAACTGAAGGGGATAAAACAATCATTTTATTCTCCTTTTTTTATCATCAACCGATTCATAATTCTTCATTTCCCATTTCTCACTTCTCTATCTTGCCCATATCGCCAATTTTTCCCTGAAAATCTTTGAATTATGCCGTACATCCACAGGGAACTTTTTATGAAACAGGATGGTTTTTATATCCTGAGTCGCAACATTCCGGGCGGCAAGATTAAGAAGCTCCCGTTTCAGTTCATCTTTATTGATATTTTTTCCGCCTGGTGCAAGTTCTATGCAGATAATCGGCTTCTGATTAGGCGGTGTCCCTACTCCAACCAGAGCGCTGCGGAAAACTGCCGGATGATTATTGAATACCGCTTCACAGGGGATTGTAAAAAGTGTTCCGTTCTTTGTGATAACACGATGGCTCTTCCTTCCGCAGAACCATACCCTCTCTTTATTATCCATCCAGCCAAGATCACCCATCCGATGCCATACAGTTCCTTGGTCTTTGATTTTAGAAAGAGCATCGGTTTTGGGTCTGTCAAAATAATGCTTGCTTACAACCTCACCTCTTACGGTGATTTCACCTATATCCCCGTTCGGAACCGCCAGATTATCAGACCACTCTTCAATCGGATCATCGCTGATTCTTATAATACATACCTCTATATCACCTACAGGACGTCCTACACACATTCCATACCCCTGCTCGGTGAATTTTCTGGTTTCATTCAGAATTTCACGGCTTCCGATAGAGAGTACCGGCATTGCCTCTGTTGCACCGTAAGGGGTATGAATTTCGGCATTTTCATTTAACATTGCAGAAAATGTTTCAATATTTGAAGGTGATACAGGCGCACCCGCAGAGATCACTCTTTTTAATGACGGCAGATTTATTTTTTCATCCTTGCCGTAACTCCCCACGCGGTTCAGAAGGGCAGGAGAAGCAAACATAGTTGTTACACCATGATCTGAAATTGCCTCTGTTATATTTTCAGGAATAACCTGAGCAGGTCTGGTAAAATCCATTTCCGGTATTACTGATGTCATTCCCAGTACAGGATCAAAAAGAGCGAAAGAGCGGAAATGTAGGGAGGTCTATATCATCCGATGTGATATTAAAGTAAGATTTTATAAAACTGACCTGTGCGTCAAACATTCCATGAGTATAAATTACACCTTTTGCCGGTCCCGTGCTTCCGCTGGTAAAAAGGATTGCAGCAGTTTCACCACGTTTGGTTTCAGCTATCGGATAGGATTCCCATGGGAACCTCACGGATATTCTCAAGTGTCAGCCCTTTCCACAACCATCATTTTCCGACAGTTACAGAAACCTGAACATTTTCAAAATACCTTGGAAAAAACTGCCTAAGCAGATGAGCGCGTGAGATACCGATAAATGCTTCTGCCCTGCTTTCATGAAGGCAGTTTAACATTCCTCTGAATCCCATTCCGGGATCTACAATAACCGGCACAGCACCGATTTTAAAAAGAGCAAAAGTTAAGGCAAAAAATTCAAGAGACGGCTTAACCATTAAAATTGTCCGTGTACCTCTTGTGATTCCTGCATTCTCAAGCCCATGCGCCATGCAGTCTGACTCCTGATCCAACTGAAGAAAGGTCAGATGGGTATAGGCAACACATCCTCTTTCATCCCTGCATGCAGGATAAATCACTGCTTTTTTATAGGGCTGGGTCATTGCCATTTTTCTCAGATAGAGTGAAACATTTACCACATCATTATGAGTTATCGTATCTTCGACAGGATCGGTCTCTTTAATAGGAGCAGTCTCTCTGACTTTACTTGTTTCTTCAACATTATCCATTTTTTATTAACCTTTTCGTAGGTTTTAATTGTTAAGTTTTAAGTAGCGGGGTTTTTTTTTACTCGTAACGAAGCAGAGCCTCATTACGATGTAAAACTTAAAACCTAACACCTTTTTGATATTTTTTCAAGAACGCCTTAATGTGAAATATAATCTTGTCTGATTCATCTTCAAGTACATAATGTCCTGCATTTGAAAAGAGATATACTTCTGCATCGGGAAAACGGCGCTGCCATTCAGCAAGATAATCTGTATCAAAAACAAAATCATGTTTCCCCCAGCAGATCAGCATGGGAATATGTGCAAGTTTATATAAATTTTCATCTGTATATCGGACAAGGCTGTAACTCGGATCGTTTTTATAAACAGGAATATCCTGAACAAATTTAAGAGTGGCAATCCGGTTTTTCCATGAATTGTAAGGGGCAATCAGCCCGGCTTTCACATCTTTGGAGAGTCCCTTATAGGATGCCATAAATAGAGCGGCAAATGCAAAGAGATTCAACCCCAATACAGCAGGTTTTGCAAAGGGGGCGATGTGCCGAATCAGCCGGAGCCTTAACGGAAGCCTCTTTTTACCGGGAGGGAAAAATGCCGCTGTATTCATGAGGATAATCCGGCTGATTCTTTCCGGGTACCGCAGGGCATAAGACATGGCAATCATTCCGCCCCAGTCATGGGCTATCAGGGTGATTTTCTCTTCTGCCCCGTTCCCACGCTGGAGCGTGGGAACGAGAATATCAAGAAGGCTTTCCAAATCATCCACACGGTTTTTCAGCGTGTAGTCATATCTGCCTGGATCAGGTTTGTCAGAGAATCCGCACCCGATATGATCCGGTACAATGGTTCGATATTGAGGGGAAAACGCCTTTACCAGTTCACGATAATAAAACGACCATGTTGGATTACCATGAACCATCACCAACGGCTCTCCCGCTCCCTCATCCAGATAATGATATTGAATGCCGTTCAGGTCTGCAAAATTGGCTCTGAACGGATAAAGATGTCGAAAAGTTGTTATGTTATTTGTCATTTGTTATCTGTCTGTACGCTAAAAATTTAAAGATGTTATTGCAAATATACAACAAGGCAGTCTGAAACGTCAAGTATTTATGTTTAATTCAATTTTTTATCAATTTCTTATCCCGGCTTATCTGACGCATTGAATTCTCAATTCGGTAGCGGGGTCAAATCGGTTGATAAAGTTATATAGGTCGGGTCAGCGAAAGTGTAACCCGACCTACGGACTTCATCCCTAGAAATTGTAGAGCCATTCTATTTCAAGAAACTTAATTCCGACTTTAAACTTCCCGTTACCATTGTCGCTGCAATGAACGACTTCCCCTTTTATATCTGCAACATCATTTTCAATAGGAATTGTAAGCAGTAAAATTTTATGGGGCTCAATAAAAAAATCTGTCTCCATAAGAAGCCCTGATTCAGAAACATCCAGTGTCCAACCTGTTCCCTGACATACAACCTGATTCTTCTCATTAATACATGCCAAGGTAAATGGTAATCTGTGCGTAGTTATTCTTCCATGTCTTCTGTTATTTGCTATATTCATCCTTTTTTCCTGTTTGATCAATATCACCAGATCGAAAATTCCTGATCCAACGTGAGTCGGACATAAAAATTTAATTTAAGTAACTGTTCCATACTACCGGACAAAAATTTTTGATTTATATAATTTAGGAGTTACGCATGACACGCCTTGGCGGTGCAGCGGGTCTCTCTTATTTTATCTATTTTGTCCATCTGATCTTTGTATTTAATCTTTTTGTATTTCTGCCGTATTCAAAGCTAGCGAGATATTGTTTACAGAACAGTTGCAATGATTTATTCCGAGTATGGCAACAGAAAATAGCAGATGATTATTGTTGTTGCAAGCATAGAAGGAAGTATCAGTAGATCAAAATTTTATAAAAGTTTGTAGTACCGCCTTTAGGCGGTTCGGCGTGCTGCGGTAACCGTCTGATTTCACACTGACCGCCTAAAGGCGGTACTACAAACTTTTACAAATTTCCGATCTACTGACTATAGTTGTTGCAAGAATAGAAGGAGCGAATAAATAGCCCGTTCAACCTTTATTTATAACCTTACCGGCTCAATATTCAGTTTTTTCTTTGGTTGCCGCAACAATAATTGTAATAAAATAAACCCTAAGGGTCTTGAAGACCCTTAGGGTTTATTTGCCTTATTTTTTTGTCGTCTCATATCCGGGCGGATAATCATGCTAAAGTCAGTATAATTCATTATTCAGAATGTTTAACAGCCGTTTATATTCCTGTTCCAGTTTTTTCATAAGCCGGGCGGCGGCGTCTGTATCACCATGTTCTCCGGCTGTTCCGATTTCATCAGCGGCATCGCTCAGTCTGGCAGCGGAAATATTGGCAGCCATGCCTTTGAGGGCATGGGCATGAAAACGGATATTTCCGGCGTGATTCTCCTGTATTGAATTTTTCAGTTTTTCAATATTCCGGGAAACCTGCTGAGGGATAAGTTCCATAAAATGTTTCAGAAGGGCTTCATCTCCGCCCAGACGTTCCAGAAAATCCGCACGATCAAACACGGCAAGGCGATCATCGCGGTCAGAAGAGAGAGATACGGTTTTATCATTATTTTCATCTGCCGGTTGAAACTGATTACGGATGGCGGCATACAGCTTGCCGGGGTCAACAGGTTTGGAGATATAACCATTCATTCCGGCTGCAATAAACCGCTCACGGCTTCCTTTCATGGCATGGGCGGTCATTGCGATAATCGGGACATTCCGGTTTTCCGAGTCTGAATTTCTGACTGTTTTAGCGGCTTCCATACCGTCCATTTCCGGCATTTCAATATCCATCAGAACAAGATCATACCTTGTTTTTTCAAGAATTGCGACTGCCTCTTTTCCGTTGCAGGCAATATCAGCCGAAAGACGGAATTTTTTCAGGATCGCCAGTGCAACCTGCTGATTGAACAGGTTATCATCGACAAGCAGAATGCGTAAAGGTGGTAAGTGCAAAGTGTCAGGTGTCAGGTGTAAAGTGCCGGGAGTAACTTCTTCCTTAACACTTAACACCTCAGACTTGACACCTTCTTCAAATACAGCAGTGAACCAGAACGTGCTGCCGATGCCTTCTCTGCTTTCAGCGCCGATTTCTCCGTCCATCATTTCCGTGAGCTTCTTTGAAACAGAGAGTCCCAGTCCTGTTCCGCCGAATCTGCGTGTGGTGGATGAATCCGCCTGAGTAAAGGGTCTGAACAGATGCTGAATCCGGTCTTCCGGAATGCCGATGCCGGTATCGGAAATCTCAAAACGTATTGCGGCATGGGTTTCAGTCCGTTTTCCGGCAGTTACGGAAATTCCGACTTCCCCTTTATCAGTGAATTTGATCGCATTGTTTATCAGATTCAGCAGAATCTGGCGCAGCCGTATGGGGTCTCCGCGGAGATATATGTGAACATCATCTTTTATTCCGAGAAGCAGCCGGAGCCCTTTTTCATCGGCTTTAAGTCCGAGTATCCGTATGACTTCCTGAATAACTTCAACAAGATTGAAATCAATGCTTTCCAAATCCAGTTTTCCGGCTTCGATTTTGGAAAAATCCAGAATATCGTTGATCAGGGAAAGGAGAATGTCGGAAGATTTGCAGACCATCCGGGCATAACCGCTTTGTTCCGAATCCAGATCCGTTTCCAGCAGCAGCCTTGACATGTTCACGATGACATTCATGGGCGTACGGATTTCATGGCTCATACCGGCAAGAAATTCGCTCTTTGCACGGGTGGCGGATTCCGCGGACTCTTTTGCTTTTCTGAGTTCTTCCTCCGCTCTTCTGCGATCCGCAATATTCCATACCGAATCCATGAGCAGAATCAGTTGACGGGCATCCGAATCATCATAATCGGAAGCCTTGTTTGCTACCCCGATAACTGCCGTAATTTTTCCTTCAATGATCACCGGAACTGTCAGGAATTTATACAGAACCGAATGACCTTCGGGATAGCCTTTTTTCAGAGGATGAAGGGACTGAAAATCATTGATGATAAACGGACGCCTCTGTCTTACCGCTTCACCCCACGCGCCGGTTTTATCAAGATGATAAAGGGTCTGGGGCTTTGTGATCGTACATTCTTCCATAACATCTTTTGACCACGTGTTAAGGGTGAATTCTTTGCTGTTCTCATTGTAATAATAAATGTATCCGATCCTGCTGCCGGTCAGTTGAATAGCTTCGGACAGGGAATAATTGAGCAAATCTTTTACATTATCGGTTTTATACTGTGAAATCCTCAGAAGACTTTCAAGCCGGGCTTCGTTCTGTTTCAGGTATTCTTCGGCACGCTTGCGATCTGTGATGTCCATTATGGTTCCGGTAAAACGAACCGGCTGACCGGAATTGTTATAAACAACCCTGCCTTTGGCAAAGCAGTATTTAAGCAGACCCTCTTTAAGAACGAGTCTTACATCATACTCCAGCGGTTCTCCGGTTTTAAGAGAATGTTCAAATAATTTTCCGTAATTTTCCGAATCATCGGGGTGAATGAATTTTGTATTTTCTTTAAAGCCCGGAATGTATTCATTAGGCGTAACTCCGAAAATCCGATAGGTTTCATCGGACCACCACACTTTATCGGACTGCAAATCCCAATCCCAGCTTCCAATCATTGCAATCTTCTGAGATTCATTCAGTTTATCAGATAACATGCGGTATTGTTCCTCGTTATTCCGCAGAGCTTTTTCCGCCAGTTTACGATCGGTGATGTCGTGAATAATCGGAAACAGCAGGGTTTTTCCTTTATACGGAATCGGCGAAGCGTGAACTTCCACATCACGGATTTCTCCGTTTGCCAAACGGTGCTGTACTTCAAAATAATTCCGCTTTTCATCTCTCACCTTTTCCATTATCCCGTTAAGTTCTTCTTCCGGCAAAATGTTGATTTGATAAAGGCTCAGATTTGCAAACTGTTCCGGTGAATAACCGTAATATTTTTCAGCCGGGCGGTTGGCGCGGATGATTTTGCCGTTTTCAGGGTCAATCAGAAACATCACCGCATGGTGATTTTCAAACATGTGGCGGAACTGTTCCTCTCCTGCGCGCAACTCCTGCTCCGCCTTCTGAATATGCACCCAACTGAAGAAGATTCCTGCGATACCGGAAATCCACAGAGACAGATAACGGAAAATCAGAAACAGTTCATTTTGCCTGCGGATAGTTTTCAGCGGTTCCATGGGAACAGCAACACTGATGCCGCCGCGTATATCTCCTATTTTATATCCCTGATGATTGTGGCATTTCATACAGCTTTCTTCCAAATAAAAAGGAGTCATCAGACGCATGAATTTTTTTTCATTCATAGTCTGTATTTCTGAAATCTCTTTTGCCCCTTTTTCAAAAGATTTCAGTGCGTTCAATTCCCATTCATCCGGTGCGTTCTGAGGACGTATGAGTTTTGTGCTGGTAATATGTGTGTAAATGTCGTATCTGTCTTTGCTTATCTCATATACCTGACGGGTCATATATGCAGGATTCATCATCGTCAGTTGTCTGCCGGACGGTGTGACAATATCCCTTTCTCTGATATTAGACAGATACGGATTCGGCGGCGTCTTATCTGTTACAGGAACATATACGCCGCCGTGCATTGAACTCCAGACGCGGTACATAATATCTTTGTGCAATGCAATGCGTGCCATCTGAACGGATTCCTGATAAATCTGTTTTTTTATATCAGCAATATTCCATATCAATGCAGATGCAATGATAACTGTCCACAAAACAAAAAGAGCAAGGAAGTTATTTCTCAGTCGGGTATTCTCCGGCTTAATGCAATCCGCGAAAAAGGCTGAAAAGCCTTTAAATATTAAACATCTTATGCTGTAAGGAAATTTCATAGAAATCAGACCAGAGGTGAAGGAAGAAATATCTTTGTATAAAGAGCCAGTGCATATCTGTCTGTCATACTTGCAATAAAATCGCACACTAATCTCGGTTTGGGGCTTCCGTTATAAATCAGATCGCTCATCTCCATTTCCGCAAGACCTTTCTCAAGCTCTTCTTCGTTATTCAGAAAATAATTATACAGTTCAGTCAGAATATTTTTTGCTTTTAAAAATTCTTTATGCACCTGTGCAGAACGATAGACATTTTCATAAAGAAACTGTCTTAATTCGGTCATGGCGGAATATACCTCGTCACTCATATTCAGAGAAAGTTCTCCGTCAGAAATTTTGGTTGAAAAAACAACATCTTTTATCATATTTCTGGCGCGTTCGGAATGAGTTTTTCCGAGAATCCTCAGGCATGAATCAGGTATCTGATTTTCATTGATAACCCTGCTTCTTATGGCGTCATCCAGATCATGATTTAAATATGCCATAATATCGGCAATTCTTACAACTCTCCCCTCAATTGTAAATGCCAGTTCAGCAGGGTCATCAGGGATAATCTTTCCGTATCCTTTGGAATGTTTCAGAATACCGTCCCGAACTTCATAGGTGAGATTCAGTCCATGTCCGTTTTTTTCCAGAATATCCACCACCCGCAGGCTCTGCTCATTGTGTGAAAAATCAGGTGAAAAAATCTCTTTGAGAGCAGTCTCCCCGCCATGTCCGAAAGGCGTATGTCCCAGATCATGTCCAAGGGCAATTGCTTCCGCCAAATCTTCATTAAGACGCATGGCGCGGCAGATGGTTCTTGCCATCTGGGCAACCTCCAGTGTATGAGTAAGCCGGGTTCTGTAATGATCCCCCAGAGGAGAGAGAAATACCTGAGTTTTGCGTTTTAATCTTCTGAAAGCATTAGAATATGTAATCCGCTCCCGGTCTAACTGAAAAGCTGTTCTGATAGGACACGGAAGTTCAGGTTTTATACGTCCCCGTGATTCAGCGCTCAGACATCCGAAGGGGGACATAAAGCTCTTTTCACGTTTTTCAAACTCTTCACGGATAGAATTCATTGTTTTTCCATATTATTAAAGCATATTAAGAAACTCAGCTTTTTTTTAAAAAAAATCATTATATAAAGGTGAAGATTATAAAAAATATAAATCTTTTATACTAAATAGCATATTATATGTCAAAAGAAAAAAATAATTGTAGAATATATTTGTTATATGCTATAATCAGAAAGTTTATAAAATTTATGTGTGATTAAGGAGAATTTTTATGAAAAAAATAATTGTTTTCAGTCTCATTCTCTTGTTTTTTCCGATTATTTCAGCAGCGGATGATTGGAAAGAGATACTGAAAGAGAAACAGATTTGCACAGATTGTGAGAAAAAAGCACTTCTTATTGCTATAGGACATTATAAAAACGCGGATAACTATAATTTAAAGAATCTCAAGGGACCTGAAAATGATATAATTAAAATTCAGGAAGGGTTTCTGATGCCGGTGCTGTTCTACAGGTTAAATGAGATAGTTGTGCTTGAGGATTATGAAGCAACAAAAGATAATATTATCAGTATTATGGAAAACTGGTTTTTACAAGGAGAGGATGTTAAGGAGCGGTTTTTCTATTTCTCAGGACACGGCAGTCAGATATCTGATGAGAACGGAGATGAATCAGACGGCAGAGATGAAGCTATTCTGTCATACGATGCGGAATTTGATAATCAGAAATCATTAAAAATAAAAACCGTTGTAATGGATGACGAAATAGGCAAATGGTTTGAAAAACTGCGGGGAAAAAGACTGGTTGCCATGTTTGACAGTTGTTATTCAGGAACCATGACAAGAAATATCGGGTCATTTAATGATTCTGAGTTTTCCGCGTCCAGATTTGTTGACAGTGCTATAAGAGGGAAACTGACCGGGGAGAGAACTGAAACAAACGGGAAACCGGGAATAACAGAGGATAATATACCGGAGAACCACGTTTATTTTTACGCATCCCGGAGTTTTCAGGCTGCAAAGGAAGATGCTTTTGAAAACGGGAAAATACACGGGTGTTTTTCAAAGGCGCTGATTACCGCCGTTAAAAACATATCTGACAGAACTGTTCAGAATTTCGGCTCAAGATATGTCTCTTATATGGAATTGTTTAACGAAATTGACTCAGTAATGAAAAATGAGATGAATCTTGAGCAGTCCCCTGATATTCAGCCTTCTTTCCGCGGCATCTCCCCTGAAAAATATTACGGCACGGATTCTGCCATATTAGTTACACCGTTTTTTACAATTTCCCCATTCCGAAAATGAGAAAAGTTTGTAGTACCGCCTTTAGACGGTACTACTACTCAGTTAACTTAATTTTGAATGACAAAATGTACCGGAGACCTGCGGGGTTTTTAAAACCCCGCAGGTCTTTAGTGTCAAAGTTAAATTAACTGAGTACTACAAACAGGCGGCTGTTATGAAAGATTCCAAAAAGAAACGTATTCTGATAATTGAAGACGAGGAGCATATTGCAGAGGGGCTGAAATTAAATCTTTCTCTTCAGGGATATGAAGCTGAAACTGCTCAGGACGGGGTTGCAGGTCTGAGAAAATGGAAGGAATGGCGCCCCGACCTGATTGTATTGGACATCATGATGCCTGTTCTTAACGGATTCTCTGTTCTTCAGAATATCAGGCTTGAGGATGAACGTATTCCGGTTTTAATCCTGTCTGCCAAAAGCGTGCCGGATGAAAAAGTAAAAGGATTTTCCTTCGGTGTGGACGACTACCTGTCAAAGCCTTTTAATCTGGAAGAATTTCTGCTGAGAGTAGAACGGCTGCTGACAAGGACATCATGGTATCAGAAGAGAGGAGAGTCATCAGAGACCGGGAGCGGTTTTTTACGTTCCGCAGCATCTGAACAGGATGAAAAAAATTTTTCCTTCGGAACTAACCGGATTGATTTTGAAACTGCTACAGCATATTGCAAATGCGGAAAAATCCGGCTCACCGAACAGGAGATCAGGCTTTTAAAACTTTTTATCGTCAATCAGGGGATTCCTCTCTCCAGAAGTCAGATATTGGAGATCGGCTGGGGATATACCGGCGGCACAACCACCCGGACAATAGATAATTTTATTGTCCGTTTTCGGAAATATTTTGAGGATGATCCCAGACATCCGGTTTATTTTAAAAGCCTCCGCTCAATCGGCTATATCTTTGACAAAACTTCTGTCAAGATGTAATTTTTTTTAAAACTAAGCGATTGGTGTGAAGAATGAACCCCAACTGTATCTCACGAAAACGGATGATGTCGGGGTTCGCTCCGCTCACCCCAACCTACAGCTATGATTTTCATATGAATTGCTATGATGACTATGATTCAATCTCATCATCAAATCATTTTAATCACAGTTCAGACAATACAACATCTACAGGGATTGTGTGTAAGAATGTGATTTAAAAGGTGCATCTTTAAAATCCCTTTCTTAACCGCAATCCTTGTAGATGTTACAATACAAAATGGAGAATAACAATGTCGTTTGAATTATTTATCAGTACACGTTATCTTAAAGCAAAACAGAAACAGACCTTTATTTCACTTATCACTGTTCTTGCCGTTGCCGGAGTTACTGTAGGCGTTATGGCACTGATTGTTGTTATTGCAGTAATGGCTGGATTTGAATCGGATCTCAAGTCCCGTATTCTTGGCGTTGAATCACATATTGTGCTGATGCGCCACGGAGGCGGATTTTCTGAATATCCCAAAATTATCGAATATCTGAAAAAGACAGATAATATTGAAGCCGCCACGCCGTTTATTTACAGCCAGACAATGATCCGGTCTGCATCAGGCATATCAGGCGGGGTTTTAAGAGGAATAGAACCATCATCAGTCGGCGCGGTGATTAAAAATTTTGACCGGACTGACTTGCAATCTTTGTCAGAATATGAGACACATGATGATGAGATGCCGGGCGTTATCTTAGGCAATGAGCTTGCCGCTAATATAAGGGTTGAAAAAGGGGATATTATTTATCTTATATCACCAAAGGGAATGCTCTCTCCTATGGGTCATCTCCCAAGCATGAAACGCTTTAAGGTTATCGGGACTTTTCAGTCAGGTATGTATGAATATGACGCTTCTCTTGCTTACATCCATTTTAAAGAGGCTCAGAAGATTCTGAATATGGATGATACAGTTACAGGCATTGAAATCAGAATATCTCATATATATGATGCAGGAAAGATTGCAGAAAAAATCATCAAAGATATTGGATTCCCTTATTGGACAAAAGACTGGATGCAGATGAACAAGAATCTTTTTTCTGCCCTTAAACTGGAAAAAACTGTCATGTTTATCATTTTGGCATTGATTATATTGGTGGCAGCATTTAATATAGCAAGTTCCCTGATTATGATGGTTATGGAAAAGACCAAAGATATTGCCATATTAAAAACAATGGGTGCCACAGATAAAAATATCCGCAGGATATTTGTCTTAAAAGGAATGGCAATCGGTTCTGTGGGAACAATGCTTGGTGTGGGATTCGGTTTTCTTATCTGTACTTTATTAAAATATTACAAATTTATTGAGCTTCCGGGTGATGTATATTATATTACAACACTTCCGGTTCAGCTTGAATTATTGGATGTTTTTATGATAGCTTGTGCTGCAATGATTATCTGTTTTCTGGCAACCCTTTATCCAGCGCATCAGGCATCAAAACTTAATCCGGTTGAGGCAATTCGTTATGGATAATACAAAATTGATTACTGTCAGAGATTTATGCAAAGGATTCAATACCAGCGGATATCGGATTGATATTCTGAAAGACCTGAATTTTGATCTGGAAAAAGGGGAGACGGCTGCAATTGTCGGTGCATCAGGAATAGGCAAATCCACATTTCTTCATATACTTGGAACACTTGACCGACCCGAGAGCGGGACTGTTCTGTTTCAGGGTGAAGATGTTTTCCGTTTTAATAACGGAAAGATGGCAAAATTCAGAAATGAGTTTATCGGGTTTGTCTTTCAGTTTCATCATCTTCTCCCGGAATTCACTGCCATAGAAAATACCATGATGCCCGGACTGATAAAAGGACTCCCCCGTAATACTGCAAAAGAGATGGCAGAGGCTATTCTTGTGCGCGTGGGACTTAAAGATCGTCTGCATCATCGGGTTACAGACCTTTCAGGAGGGGAGCAGCAGCGCGTTGCTCTGGCAAGGTCTTTAGTTCTTAAACCTGTTCTTCTTCTTGCAGATGAACCTACAGGCAATCTGGATAAAAAAAACAGTGAACAGGTTCATGAACTGCTTATGGAACTGAACCGGGAATTTGCAATGACATTAGTTGTGGTAACACATAATATGGAGCTTGCGGCATATATGTCGCGAATTGTTACCCTTGCCGATGGTCAGTTAAAAGGGATAGAGGATTAGAGAGGGGTAGAGGATTAAATAAAATAAAGAGATAAGAAACCTGGTTTCTTATCAGCAGTAAAAAAACTTAGTTTCTTAATCTGCATTTTTATGATAAAAAGATCGCTGAGGAGATTATTATGAGAAGATATTCAAATAAAAACAGAAAACTGCATTTAAAAGGCGATATAAAGGGTATATCCATTATCTGTTTTGTATGTATCGCATTATGGCTCTTTCCAAATCAGATATATGGGATAGAGAGTCTTTTCATAGACAAAAACTTGAATATAGCGACAAAAAAGGTCGTGATACTGCCGTTTGACATTCATGCTAAAGAGGATATTTCTTATCTGAAAAATAAGATTCCCGAAGTCATCGGACAGCATTTTGAAAAAGAAGGGGCTGTCATTGTAAAACCGGCTGTCAGTGAATCCGAATTGCAGAAATTAAGGCAGAATATCAAAGGAATCCAGGAAATTGCTGTTAAAAGCGGGGCTGATTATGCTGTATGGGGAAGCCTGACCCGGATCGGTCAGAAATTCAGCCTTGACGCCAAAATGACAGCATCCAAAGGAAAAGAGTCTCCAGTCGCTTTTTTTGTAGAAGGAGAATCCATTGAAAATCTGTCGGCAATTGTCAAGGAGGTTGCAAGCAACTTCAGTATAAAGATATTCAAACGGGAAAAGGTCTTACAGGTCAGGGTAACAGGGAACAAGCGTATTGAAGCGGATGCAATAAAAGGTGTGATAAAAACAAAACCGGGTAATGTGTATCTTGCAAAGAGTCTTTCCGAGGATTTGAAAGCGATCTATGCTATGGGATATTTTGATGATATTCGGATTGAGGCTGAAGACAATCCCGGAGGAAGGATTATCACTTTCAGGATAAAAGAGAAGCCGGTTATCCACGAAATCATCTTTAAAGGGAACAAAGTTTATGAAGAGAAAGAGATTCAGGATACTTTAAATATAAAGAAAGGTTCGGTTCTTAATGTTTTTGCAGTAAAAGAGAATCTCAAACGTATTGAATCCCTTTATAAAGAGAAAAACTATCACGGAGTTAAGGTCAGCTATAATATTAAGGATTTGAACAATAATCAGACAGATTTGGAATTTATCATCGAAGAAGGTGAAAAGATTAAGATAAAGAGTATAACACTGGTCGGAAATAAAGCATATCCTGATAAAAAGCTGAAAGGGATCATGAAAACAACAGAAAAAGGTTTCTGGTCATGGCTGACATCATCAGGGGAATTCAACAAAGAGAATCTTAATCAGGATATTGCCAAAGTATCAGCTTTTTATCATAATAACGGTTTTATCGAAACAAGAATAGGGGAACCTGAAGTTGAATATAAAGGGGAATGGATATATATTACCCTGAAAATTGATGAAGGAACCCAGTTCAAAGTCGGAAAAGTTGAAGTCAAAGGGGATCTGATCCGGGCTGAGGATGAATTAAAAAAGGATTTGAAAATCACCGATGAAATATTCTGCAACGGTGAAGTCCTGCGCAAAGATGTGCTGGCGCTGAATGACATTTATGCTGATGAGGGATATGCCTTTGCAGAAATAGCCCCCCGTCTTGATAAAGACCCGGTAAGCGGAACAGCAAATATCGCTTATGTCATTAAAAAGAATAAGCAGGTGTATATTGAAAGAATTATCATAGCCGGAAACACAAAAACAAGAGACAAGATTATCCGCCGGGAGCTGAAGATACGTGAACAGGAGCTTTACAGCAACAGCGATCTGAAACGGAGTATCAGAAATCTTCACAGGCTTGATTATTTTGAGGATATAGATGTTGACCGCACAGAAGGCAGCTCTGATGAAAAGGTTGTTCTGAATATCAATGTCAAAGAGAAAGCAACCGGGACCTTCAGTTTCGGCGGCGGATACAGCAGTGTTGAAAAGGCGTTTGTAATGGCGTCTGTTACTCAGCGGAATCTTTTCGGAAGAGGACAGATTCTTCAGTTAAAAGGAGAAGTAGGAGGAACTTCAGACAGATATACATTAAGTTTTACAGAACCATGGCTATTTGATATTCCTCTTTCAGCAGGCTTTGATCTTTATAACTGGCGGAGAGATTATGATACTTATGATAAGGACAGCAAAGGTGGCGGAATCAGGTTCGGCTATCCGGTTTTTGATTATACCCGGCTGTATCTTTCATATTCCTATGATATAGCTGATATAGAGAATGTTACAGATGAGGCTTCCAACTCTGTTATAGAAATGGAAGGCAGAAATGTGATGAGCAGTGTTGCAACCACTTTGAGCTATGATTCAAGGGACAAAATGTTTAATCCTACCGAGGGAGGGGATCATAGTCTGACCCTCCAATATGCAGGTATTGGAGGGGATATTGCTTTTACAAAATATTCGGGAGAGGTTGGGCAGTATGTTCCTTTATTCTGGAAAACAGTCGGGTTTGTTCATGCAAAAGGGGGTTATGTCAGTGAAGGTTCTGACGGTAAACTGCCGGATTATGAGCGGTTTTATCTCGGAGGCATGAATTCCTTGCGTGGTTTTGATTGGCGTGATATATGTTCTTTGGATGAAAACGGGGATAAAATCGGAGGGGATAAATTTGTCCAGTTTAATCTGGAGTTTCTGGTCCCTCTTATAGAAAAAGCAGGACTTGTCGGTCTGCTTTTCTATGATACAGGAAATGTCTTTAACAACGGTGAAGATATAGAATTTGAAAGCCTGCGAAAAAGCGTGGGATTCGGTTTCCGGTGGTATTCTCCCATGGGTCCGATTCGTATTGAAAACGGATATATTCTTGATCCCAAAGAGGGTGAATCAACCAGCGGCAAGTGGGAATTTACTATGGGAGGATCATTTTAAGTATGAAAAGAAACTAATACTCTGTCAATTTAATTCTGATGGATAAAACATAGCAGAAACCTGCGGGGTTTCAAAAACCCCGCAGGTCTTTACCCGTCAGAATTAAATTGACAGAGTACTAAGTTTTTTCAAAAAACTTGGTTTCTTTGTGGTAAAATAATTAAACGGAGGATAATAATGCGTATTTGTAAGGTAGTTTTGTGGGCGGTGATTTCCGTTTTTTTTCTTGCTGTATCTTCATACGGGGCGGATGTCAAAATAGGAATTGTTGATGTTCATAAAGTATTTGAGGAATCCGCTGCCGGGAAAGCCGCAAAAGAAGAGATTAAACGGGAGGGACAAAAGCTGGAAGATGATCTCAAGAAAAGAGGCGGCGACCTTGAGGATATGAAGAATAAACTTGAACGTGAAGTCATGGTAATGAGCAAGGAGAAACGGGAAGAAAAAGAACGGGAGTTCAGAATAAAAGTCGGTGATTTCAAAGCACTTCAGAAAAAGTATGCTGAAGAACTGAAAGAACGTGAAAACGGGCTTGTAAAGAAATTTCAGGATAATATTTTTCAACTGGTCAAAGAGATAGGAAAAGAGGGTGAGTATATTATGATTATTGATAAACTCGGTGTATTGTACGCTCCGACCTCAGTGGATATAACCAGTCAGTTGATAAAGCTCTATGACACCAAATTCCCCAAATAAGAGAGATTCGGAATCATGGAACTATCATTAGGAGAGATTGCTGAAATTCTTGACGGTAAAGCAGAAGGGGATATTAATAAAAATATCAGAAGAGCTGCTCCGTTTGAATATGCTTCAGATGAAGATATAACTTATGCCAATAATCCCAAGTTTCTGAAAAAAATTGATGAAACCGGAGCAGGAGCAATTATTGTTCCTGAGCATTTTCAGACTGTTTCATCTGATCACCTGAAAAATCTGATACGTGTTAAAAACCCGTATGCGGCTTTTGCAAAGATTTTAAAGCATTTTCATCCGCCGTTAAAAGCATCTTATTTAACTGCACAGGATACCGGCAGTATAAATGCGGCTGTATATATCGGCAGGCATTTTAAAGCCGGTAAAAATCTTTCAACGGGTCCTTTTGTAGTTATAGGCGATAATGTTACCATCGGAGATAGCGTGATACTTCATCCGGGTGCTGTTATCGGGGATAATGTTGAGATCGGAAGCGATACGCTGATTTATCCGAATGTTACAATTCTTGAACGGTGCAAAATCGGCAGCAGAGTGATTATCCATGCCGGAACTGTTATCGGCAGCGACGGGTTCGGGTTTGCGCCGGAGGGTGAGATATATCATAAGATTCCTCATACCGGCATTGTCCAGATAGATGATGATGTTGAGATCGGAGCAGGAAATACAATTGACAGAGGCACGTTTGGCAGAACATGGATTCAGCAGGGTGTTAAAACAGATAATCTGGTTCATATTGCCCATAATGTAACAGTGGGGGAAAATACTCTGCTGGTGGCGCATGTCGGAATTGCAGGAAGTGTAACTATCGGAAAACACACAATACTTGCGGGACAGACAGGAGTGGCAGGGCATCTGACCATCGGGGATAATGTTATTGTCGGTCCCCAGTCAGGGATAACAAAATCTGTTCCCGACAATGAAGTTGTATCAGGCTCGCCGGAAATGGCTCATAAGCTGTGGCTCAGAGTGCAGCGGGTTATCCCAATGCTCCCTGAAATGAAAAAAAAGCTGACAGAACTGGAGAAAAAGATCAGTCTGCTTCTGGAAAAATAAAGATTTCCGGTTAAAACCCTTAGGGTTTTAATAAAATAAAAATTCAGGAATTATGAATCGGAGGTGATGCCCAAAAAAATAAAGGTTTTTGAAATGATACAGGTGGAAGTTTGTTATTTGAATGTAAAACAGATATTTTTTTCTTGTTAAAAGGAGGTAGTATATGAAACAGCAATGGCAACTGAAAAGAGCTATACTTTGTGCGATCTTTTCTTTTACTCTTCTTGTAACCTGTGCTTATGGTGCAGATGACTGGTCTGCTGATTTTGACATCGGACTGGATGTTTCTGCTTATAATACAGATAAAGCAAATGCAGATGAGGGATTCTCTGATGCAAAGATGTTTCTCGGAATCTCTGCAAGACAGAGACTTTCTGAAAGACTCTCTCTGGTTGAAGATATACATTTCAAATCATTGAACGCTGAACAGGGTGATTATATAGCACGTGATGTGAAATCTGTAGATGTTGAACTTGGCGCTGAATATGATTTGAGCCGGTGGATCAGACTCAGAAGTCAGACCGAGTTTTATATGAAAGTTACATGCGGTTTTCTTTTTCTTGAAAACAGCGGCTTGGATCAGGATAATTTCAATACCAATTTTATCGGATTCGGCTGGAAATATAATAATCCTGCTTCCAAAATTGAGGGGAGTTATATTGAAATCGGAACAGGTGCCAGTGAGCGGTTTGACAGTTCATGGCGGTTTATGAAGAATGAAATTAAATTCCTCTATAAACTGAATGAAAGCGGGAATGGATGGAAAGCATTTATATCTTCCCAACTGGATATCGGAACAGGAGATGATGATTTCCGCTTTGCAATCGGTCTGACAAGAGATGCTTTATTTGTTGCGGATCTTCTCAAAGGAATTGCAGGAAAGAAGTAAAAAGAGAGTTTGTAACAGACTTCCGAAGTTTCATAGACTTCGGAAGTCTTAGTTTTATTTCAGGTGTGAAGAAAATGGAAAATAAATATGATATTCAGGGTATAATGAAATTTTTACATCACAGGTACCCGTTTCTTCTTATTGACAGAATTCTTGAACTTGTACCCGGAGAAAAAGTTGTCGCATTAAAGAATGTAACCGTCAATGAGCCTTTTTTTCAGGGACATTTTCCGGGTTATCCGATTATGCCGGGTGTTCTTATTCTGGAGGCAATGGGACAGGCAGGCGGTGTTCTTGCCAGAACATATCTTCCTGAAGAAAAAGGGGATCTGCTTTATTATTTTACAGGGATAGACAAAGCAAGGTTCAGAAAGCCGGTTTTTCCGGGAGATCAGCTTATCTTTGAGGTAAAACTTGTAAAAGCAAGATCAACAATGATAAAGATGTCAGGAACTGCAACTGTCGGTGAGAATCTTGTTGCTGAAGCTGAATTTATGGCGTCCCTTGGAGAAAAAATATAATGATACATCAAACAGCAATTGTTCACCCCAAAGCTGAAATAGCTGAGGGGGTTGAAATCGGACCTTATTCAATTATCCGGGAGGATGTTGTTATCGGCTCCGGAACTGTTATCGGTCCTCATGTTATTGTTGATCCGTTTGTTACCATAGGCTCTGACTGCCATATATTTCAGTTTGCCTCTATCGGAGGGCTGCCCCAGGCAATCAAGTTTCAGGGGGAAAAGACCTTTCTGAAGATTGGAAATGGTACTGTTGTGCGTGAATTTGTTACAATTAACCGGGGAACAGCATTTGGCGGCGGTATAACAGAGGTGGGTGAAAACAATTTTTTAATGGCATATTCCCATATTGCACATGACTGTAAAACCGGAAAAAATGTTATTCTTGCAAACTGCGCCACTCTTGCCGGGCATATTACTATAGGCGATTATGTTACTGTGGGCGGCTTAGTAGCGATTCATCAGTTTGTAAGAATCGGGGATTATGCGTATATCGGCGGAAAATCAGCCGTAGTAAAAGATATTCCCCCTTATGTTATTGCCGCAGGGGACAGGGCAAAACTTTACAGCTTGAATTTTGTAGGCTTAAAACGTCATGGGATGTCTCAGGAGACTTTATCTTTGCTGAAAAAAGCATACCGTATTATTTTCCGTATAGGACTGACATTGAATGAGGCTATTGAAAGGGTCGGAGCAGAAATAGATCAGATTCCTGAAGTTGTTAATTTTCTTGAATTTATCAAAACTTCCCACCGGGGACTCACCAGATAATGCTGCAAACATTCTGTCTCCCACGGGACTTAATCCGTTTTTTTCATTTTAACGCAAACTCCTTAAAAAGAACGCAAAGATAAAATCAGACTTTGCGTTCTTTGCAGTTCATTTTTTCAATACAGAAGTTCCGACTGTTTAAACTCTATAAATTTTTTTTCAACTGCTTAAATTCTATTCCGATAATTTAAAATGAAAAAATTTCTTTTAGCAGCGGTTTGTATAATGCTGTTCATAACAGGTTGCCAACAATTCAGAAAGCCTGAAATAAGCAGAAGAAATTATTATGAACCGCAGAAGAAAATTGAGCAGGCTTTAAAACCTGTTTTTACTGTTCAGCGATATGTCGGGGGGTATTCCGTAGAAAACCGTCCTGTTGAATATCTGATAATCGGCGATGGTGATGATATAACATTGATTTTGTCAGCAATTCACGGAAATGAAACAGGAGGGATATACCTGACAGATTATATGATCCGATATCTTCAGAGCTATCCTGATTTATTGGAAAACAGGAAAGTTGTTATTGTGCCTGTAGTAAATCCTGACGGAGTGGCAAATCATAGCCGTTATAACGCAGACGGCGTTGATTTAAACCGTAACTTTTTTGCATGGAACCGGCTTAATAATCTGTCATTTGGAAATTCAGGACTTTCTGAACCTGAAACACAGGTTATTCATCATCTTATCTGGAAATATTTTCCTGCCCGAATCATAAGTATTCATGAAGGTGATAATATTGAATGTATTGATTATGACAGACCCGCGGAGATGCTTGCAGAACGTATGGCAGCATATTGTGAATTGCCTGTCCGGAAGCTGGGTGTAAGACCCGGTTCCCTTGGAAGCTATACAGGAGAATCTCTTAAAATTCCCACAATTACCTTTGAATTACCTAAAAATATATCACATATTATTACACCTGAACAAATATGGAATCTTTACGGAAATACGCTGATAGCGTCAATACTGTATCCTGACTATCCTGAAAATTATCCGGCTGTTAATATAAAAGCCATAAAGTTTTCAGATATGAATGAGAATGAGTTAAATATGAATATCTCTGATTTTCCATGAAAATTAAAATTGACTAATCAACATTTGCTTAGAAGAAACTAAGTTTTTTCTGAAAAACTTAGTTTAAGTAAGCGACTACAAGTTTTTCAGTATAAAGACTTCCGAAGTTGTCAAAGACTTCGGAAGTCTGATTAGGAAAATTTATGAACGGTTACTTAGCCCCCTCCATAAAATTGACTTTTTCCTGAATACCAGGAGTAAACAGCCATTCGATTTTTACTGACACTACTTCACTCCATCCCTTAGCTGATTTTACTCCTAAATCAAACATTCCTTTTATATTAATAAAAGGCGTTTTGATTTCAGGGTAGCCAATGCAGTTCATAATATGCATAAGATTTCCAAAAGACTCTCCCGGACTTCTCCCGATATTGACATGAAATACTACTATATTATCAATCTGCGGCTTCAGATATATATCCTCACCATTATCACAATCCATTGGAATATAATAAGGTTTCTGGGCTGTCCCAATCTCTTTATTTTTATCTTCTATATCATTTTTAGATGCTATAACATCACACTCCGGCTTAGGAGGAGCATCAAATGCTGTTTCTTTTTTGGTATAGTCTTTTTCACATTTACATGTAGAACCGAAAGAAAAAGTAAACGTACTCTTTCTAAGCCTTATTTCTTTTTCATTTAAATTCTTTATAATGGTTTTGACATCCAAAAAGATATTACCCCCATCCCTCACCTGAATGCTTTTTATTGTATCAATTTTCAGGTTATCAATTATATCCTGTTGAGCATTTGCCAAAGGAATTATTCCCAATATAAAGATTACCACTGCGAACACAGCGACTTTAAACCTTCTTTGCATAAATACCTCCATTTTCTTGAAAAAAATTACTGAATTAATAGCATAAAGAATAACGACATTTCATACCAGCACATTTACAGGAAAATGCTCTCACCTCCCTTCACGTTTATTTTTCGGTTCCGAAGATTTTTCAAATAATTCATCTTCTTCCGCATCAAATAACGCATCTTTTATATCATCAGATGCTTTTACTTCGCCATCAGCAGCCGATTCAATCTCTTTATAAGTTCTTACAAAAACATCTCTGGGAACATCAACCGTTATTACCCAGTCAATGGTAACACCTTTCAGATACATCCATCCCTGCTTTAATTTCACGCCAAGACCAAAATCTCCCTGAATATGCAGATTCAGTTTCGGCTTAGGCTCTGTGAGCTGAGAGGACATCTCCTCTGATGATATAATATTCAGGTGAAGTTGTTTAATATCATTGCTAATATTAATAAGAAACTGAAGATTTGTATCAGTGTATGATAAATCTCCTTTTCTTTCTAACAGAATTTCGTCTTCAGAAGCTGATCCGATGCTGATCTCCTCTGCATCTGTCGGAGCAAAGGATAATTTAAAATCAGAGTCTGTAAATTTTAAAGTACTTTTGCCGGAATTTCTTACAACAAAGGTAACAGCTATAAAATAGGTCTCTTTTTCCTTCCTGAGTTCCATATCCTGAATAGATATAATATTTATCTCATCCAAAAGAAGAGATGAAGACTCGGCTATCAAAGGAAAGAGAAAAATAATAACGGCACATAATCCGTAAAATCTGATAAGATTAAACAGATTATAATTATTTTTTACAACATTCATTACAGATGAATTCAACCCGGCGGTTCCACACATGACCTTTTTTAGGGTCATAAAATCTTTCTCCATAAGATTCTGCTGTTAATCTTTCAGATGCAATTCCGTTTTGTACCAGATACTCTATGACAGCCTCTGCCCTTTTTTTTGAAAGTTCCATATTATATACTGTCTGCTCCAAGTTCACAGGCATATCCGGCTATGACAACTTTCTGGTAATCAAATTTATCAGTAAATATTTTTATATACTTATCTAAAATTGCTTTAGAAGCATTTGTAAGTGTGGCAGAATTTAAATTAAATTTAACATCATCACAAGCTCTGCATACTTCTTCTATTTTTTTAACTGCTTCCTGTTCTGTTTTAGGAAAATCCGGCACAGGTAAATCAAGAGATGCTTTTAAAAGAACTTTTTCCTGAAGTTCAGGTTTAAATACCCAGTTAATCTCTGCTTTTACTGAACTCCATCCTTTATCTGATTTTACTCCGAGATAAAATTTCCCATTAATATAAAAAATCGGATTTGTTTTTAAAGGATTGCCGATAGCGTTTATTATACGCTCAAGTGATTTGGAATCTTTTCCCAAATTGATTTCAAAAGATACTTCATTGGATTCATTTCCGTTTGTATTCATTAATGTTTCTGCTCTTTCTAAAATTATTTCCCTTTCTCTGCTGTCAGTTCCAAGCTCTTCATCCTTTGTAAGTTTTGCATCCTCTTCTTTATTGATTTTCAGGTAAAATGTAAAACTCCCCTCAGTCAGCTTTATCTTTTCTTTATTGGAATTTTTTATCTCTGTAACAAGGGTTAAAATGCCGGACTCCACTTCCATACTTCTGATTGCCACGATTTCCATATTATCTATTACATTGGATTCCTGACTGTTTACTATGGAAATAATACCTGTCAAAAAGATTACGAAAAACAGTATTATTTTTGTGATATTTCTTTGCACCATTACTCTCTCCTTATTCTGATTAGAAACAGTTACTTATTATAAAGTATCAAAATATTGGTTCTTATAACAGAAAATGTTTAAAAAGACAATAGAAAACATTATTTTTTGAAATACCGATTATTTTTTTATCATGATTATCAAAAAAAATTGACAATAAAACAGATTTTTTGTATATAAGTGTTTATATATCTTAAATATTCTCTTTCTTTGTAAGTAGTTGATAAAATATCTGATACAGGTAATTTATATGTTTTCAGGTGACGGTTAAAAAAGTTGAAATGAAAAATGTTTTAATTATTTTATTATTTTTTTTTATGATGACTAGTATAACCGCTGGAGCAGATATTATGACTCTTTCAGAGAATGTGTCTATAAAGTCTGTTATTGCCTTGCGTGTGACAGAATCTCCGCCGGTTTTAAAGATTATCTTAGCACTTAAAAATGAAAGCGATCAGAAAATCAGTGTTAAAAATGCTCAGTTTGAAGTAATTATTAATCCTGAAAATTCTTCCTCTTCTTCCGATTCCTGATGAACCGCCTCTGTTAAAAAAGATGGTATCTGAGTTAGGCGGAAACAGTGATATTTTACCTGACAGTAAGCTTGAGTTAGGAAAAACCGATCCTGTAAGTTTTGATCTTGAAGCATGTAAATCTTTTGATAGTAAATGTAACTGCATAAACCCCGGAGAAGCAGATATGGAAGTAAATATTTCATTACCGGATTATGACAGAGACAGAAATTTAATAATTTATAAATTGTTAAATTATATAGGTCTTCCCGGTTCAAGAAAAGAGATATGTCTGATTGGAAATGTTGAAGGAGGGTTGCAGGGAAAGGAAGGAAAAAAATATGGAAAAATTAATGTGGAATTATATTATAAGCCGCCAAGAATTCAATCAGAAGTTTTATTTTTCGGATGGTAAAAAAGATTAAATTTTGAATCTAAGTTAAGAATATATGTCAACCATTACCAAAAAAGTTAAAGAAAAAGGGGATTTTGAGATACAGTTAGGCTCAAGTCCTGAGCTTGATTATTCATTTAAAGATATTGAAGAGATACATGCTGAGTTAAAGCGGGAAGGGGACAGACTCTTTTTGCGCGATTTAAAATCTTCTCAGGGAACCTTTGTAAATAACAAAAAAATCGGAACAAAGTGGCATGAAATTACATTAAACGACCGTGTATTACTGGGAGAAGTCGAATTAGAAATCAAGCCGGAGCTTCTGCTCGGAAGAGATCGGGTAGGGTTGGATGCCCGTGATTTATATTATACTATACCGGACAGAAGTAAGCACTGGATAAATCCTCCGCGAAGAATTCTTACCAATAATGTTTCTCTATGTGCAGAACCTGAAACCCTTATCGGTATAATGGGACCCAGCGGTGCCGGTAAAACCGTTTTGCTGAATCTTTTAAGCGGATATCTTAAACCTGAAAAAGGGATAGTAATGGTCGGTAATTTTGATGTTCATGAGAGTTTCGGCTTGATAAAAGACATCATCGGTTATGTGCCGCAGGATGATACTTTAATTCCTGAATTAACTGTTTTTCAATCGCTTCACTACTGTCTCAGGCTGGGATATCCTGATATGCAGACGCCTGTAAGACAGACGCTTATCGAAGATGTTTTAAAAGGAATGGGATTCACAGGGGAGAGACTGAAAAAACTTCTGAATACAAAAATCGGTTCTCCTAATCAGAGAGGATTAAGCGGCGGAGAGAGAAAAAGGGTAAATATTGCCCATGAACTTGTCAGAAATCCTTTGATTCTTTTTCTGGATGAACCGACATCCGGTCTTTCTTCGGTGGATTCTAAGTATGTTATCAGTCTGCTTAAAGAGATTTGCAAGGAAAAAAAAGTTACCATGCTGACGACCATTCATCAGCCAAGCGGAGCGATTTTTAATCTGTTTGACAAACTTCTTTTGGTAAATATTAAAGAGGATGGTAAAAAAGATATTATAGGCGGAAATGTGGTCTATTTCGGAGCTGTCAGCGAAGTGGTAAATTATTTTCAGCAATATTCAGATGAAAGAACAGAAGAAAATCCTGCCGAATATGTATTGAAGGTATTGGAAAATAAAGGATCATGGAAATCAGAATATTCAAAATATAGTGCAGAAGAACTTTACCGCGCCGGACAGGAGAAAGAAAAACAGAAAATACCGGATGAAAATAAACAGGAAAAACAGCAAAAGGGATATAAAAGAAAATATAATCTGTTTTATCAGTTTCTTATTTTGATGGAAAGAAATTTTCAGATCAGAATCTCTGACAAGGCAAGTTTAGGATTACTGCTTTTTCAGGCACTTATCATCTCATTTCTGTTGATCATTACATTTAAGGGTTTTCAGTCTGACTATAAGGATTTTGACAAATTTGCCAGAACATGGTTCCAATTTATCTCTTCGTATGATGAATCTGTTAAAAAGAGTGAAACTGTGATTGCAGAACGATTGTTCAGACAAAGCAGAAAATTGGGCGATAGTAATTCTTCAAATATAGGTGAACAATCAGCGCAGAGAAGAGCATCTATTCTGTTTCTTATTATTGCATCTGCTATATGGTTCGGTGTTGTAAATGCTTCCCGTGAAATCGTAGCAGAAAAGTCTATTCTGAAAAGAGAAACCAGAGGCGCTTTATGTATATCTTCTTATCTGATGGCAAAAATTTGTATTCTTGCTATAATTGCCATGATACAAACAGGAATATTGCTGATGTTCACCTCTCATTTTTTATTGTCTGTTTCTTTAAGTAAGTTTTTCTGGTTCTGGTTTATCTTAATACTCACTTCAGTAGCCGGTTCCTGTCTGAGTCTTTTCATTTCTTCGGTAGCAAAAACTGAACAGTTTGCTTTAATGGCGGTTCCGATTCTGATTATCCCCCAGCTTTTCTTGGGCGGACTTGTAAGACCCTTCAAATTTTTTTCCGATACATTTTATATCAGTGATTTTATACTTCAAAAATGGGCATTTAAAGCTATGCTGGTATTTGACTCCATGAATCAGAAAAATGTTCTTATGCAATTGACAGATTTAGATAATAAAGACCCTGTAAAATACATCTCTTTTACAAAAGAGACAATATCAGATGTTTTTTTCGGCAATCAGGTTCCAAGTCTATTTTTTTCTTTTTTCTCTGCAAATACAAATACATTACTTATGATTTCTTTGCATGCGGTTATCCCTTTATTATTTACATATATTTGGTTAAAAAAAATATATTCCTAATATATCAGTATATTGAAAAGTTTGTAGTTCCGCCTTTAGGCGGTTTGTGTGACATATCCGGTTACATAAACCTAACCCCCCTGCCCCCTTCCCTGAAAGGAAGGGGGGAAATGATGCTAAGATCCCCCTTCCCTTTAGGGAACGGGTAGGGGGTTAGGTTAACCCGAAAAACTGCATAAATGCAGAACTACAAACCAAAAATTGAAAGGATTTCAACAATGGCAGTTGAATTTGATCAGGCTATACGACGATTGCCTGTTTATATGCTGATTGACTGTTCCGGCTCAATGAACGGTGATGCAATAGAGGCAGTAAGCCAGGGATTTAAGAACTTGACAAACATGCTTGCAAATAATCCCAATACCTGCGATATTGTATGGTTCAGTCTGATTGTATTTGACAGTATTCCCCGACAACTGATTCCGCTTTCTCCAATCAGTGATTACAAAGGACTCCCTTTAAAAGTCGGCGGCAGTTCCAATTTGGGAAGAGCTTTACATTTCCTGAATGACTGTATAAAAAAAGAGGTCAGAAAGCAGACAATGGAACAGAAAGGGGATTGGAAACCGCTGGTATTTCTGATGTCGGACGGAGATCCTACAGATGAATGGGAAAGCATTTCAAAAACGATCAGAACAGATATTAATCTTATTGCCTGCGGAATGGGATCTGATGTAAAGGTTGATAATTTAAAACAGTTGACAGAACTGAAAAAAGTTGTTCTGATGAAAGAACTGACACAGGAGACATTTGATCAGTTTATTGATTTCGTCAGTTCTCTTACAACCACAGCAAGCCAGAGAAGTGACAGCAGAAGCGACAGATTATCTCTTGAACAGAAAAGTTACAATAAAATAATACTTTCATAATGCAAATACATAAAAGCGAAATATATCAGTGGATATCAGAGAAGATAAAAAAGTCATCGAAAAAGAGAAAGTGGCAAATAAAAGAACCCGAAGATAAAAAGGATTCTGCCGGACATGAAAAATTTGTTCAAACTATATTAAATAATAATGAATTATTAATCAGTGCAAGTATCCGAGGGAAAAACCACGCGCATCAGGGACGATGGCGTGAAGATGATTTTTATTTTGAAAAGATCGGATATTTTACCATTATAGCAGTAGCAGACGGAGTGGGATCATCTTTACTATCAAGGGTAGGAGCAGGAATCGCGTGCCGTGGAATCTGTCAAATCTGCTGAAAATTATCTGATTCAAAATGATTTATCTTATATATCAGATATATCTGAGCCGCTGTTATCTTCTTTAAAGATATGTCTGAAAAACAGTATATCAGATGCTATTGATTCAATAGAAAAAGAAGCAGAAAAACGGCAGACAGATCCAATATCTCTTTCAACAACATTGATTCTGGTCATTTATGCCATGATAAAAGAGAAACACCTGATTGCATCCCTGCAAATCGGTGACGGCGCTGTTTCAGTAATGAATACGGAAAAAGAGGTTGTAATACTGGGCAAGGCAGATCATGGTGATTATGCAGGAGAATCCAAGTTTCTTACTTCATCAGGAATCAGGGATGAACTTGGGGAGAGAGTGAATATAACTGTAACAGATAATTTGGCATATCTTACAGTTATGACAGACGGAATTGCAGATGACTATTTTCCTCTGTCAAAAGAACTGAAGCATTTTTTTAACCAGATGGAAAAATCCGTATTAAATAGCAGTAATCCGTTAAATGAGTTGAAGAAATGGATAAGATATGAAAAAACCGGAAGTTATGATGACAGAACGCTGTTACTGTTAAAGATTAATAGCAAGAGGTTAAAACCCTTAGGGTTTATTTCAAGGTGATTGCTTTGGAATTCATAGAAGCAGAACTCCAAAACGGAAAAACAATCCGATATTTTCCCCAAAAAAAACTTGGGGAAGGCACGGAAAAAGAATTTTTTGCCACAGAAGATGAAAATCTGGTTATCGGATTTTACAAAGAGAGGCAAGGAGATTCTGATCCTGAGCGTATTAAACGGCTGACGCATATTATTGAAAAATATAATCCCACTCTTGATAAAGGCAAAGAAGAATTTTGGAATAAGCATTTCTGCTGGTCTTCAGCTATTGTAATAAAACCGTATATTGGCGTCCTGACGCCTAAATTTCCTTCTCAATATTATTTTTCAGACGGCAGGGGAGAAAAAAAGGGAAAATGGTTTCTGCATCATGGGCTGGTGCAGAAATTAGATCAGACTGAAAGAGGGGACTGGTTTAAGCGGATACAACTATGCAGACATCTTGCCATTTCAATAGGGCGAATGCACAATGCAGGTCTTGCCCATTCGGATCTTTCAGGTAACAATGTACTGATGGATCCTTCTAACGGAACCTGTATAATAATAGATATTGATTCACTTGTAGTAAAAGGGATTTATCCTTCAAAGGTTTTAGGAACAAGAGGATATATAGCTCCTGAAGTTGTAAAGACTTCCCGGCTCCCCTTAAAACATCCTGATAAAAAATTGCCGAATATACAGACAGATCTTCATTCTCTGGCGGTAATTATTTATCAGATGCTGATGCTCCGTCATCCTCTTGAGGGAAAAAGAATTCATTCAGAAAATCCTGAAACAGATGAATTAATGATGTTTGGAGAAAAAGCTCTTTTTATTGAAAATCCGAATGATGATTCTAACAGACCTGATAATCTGACTCCTTCATATAATATTACAGGTGATTATCTTGTTCCCCTGTTTCAGCGTGCTTTTATTGACGGTCTGCACCATCCTGATGAACGTCCAACTGCCTATGAATGGGAGAAAGCATTGAATTATACTTCAGATATGTTATATCCTTGTCAGGGGAGTGAATGTTGGCGTAAATGGTTTTTTGTCTGTCAAAAGGGAATATCATTAAAATGTCCGTTTTGCGGGTGGAAGTCATCTGATAAAATACCTGTTATGCACTTATTCCAAAAATATAAAACCGGTCAGTATATTTCAGAAAATCATTATGTTGTTATATGGAACGGGAAAAAGATTTATAAATGGCATACCTGCTCAAATATTTCTCATCCCGCAGACATTTCAGATGATGCGGAGGAGTGTCAGGGGATATTCAGATTAGAGAATAATAAATGGATATTTCAGAATCAAAGCAATGAAAATATATTCTGTGCTTCAGGCAAAAAAATAAGATTAAATGAGATTGAAGAAATTTCCGATAATAATATCCTCCTGCTGAATAATCATTCCAAAGGCAGGGTTGTACTATTTGAACTATTGAGTTAAAGAAAATTTCGGAGAAATAAAAATTGAACCTTCAGGAAAAAATTGATCAGACAGAAGAATACGGAACCATTGTATTGGATTTTAATGAATACTTTGGTCAGTTTGTTATTAATAAGCCGATCTCTCTTGACGGAAAAAACAGTACAATTTGTGCAAAAAACGGACCTGTTATATCTGTAAATTCAGAGGGTGTGGAACTGAGGAATCTCAGAATTGAGGTAACTACAGAAACAAAAGAGAAAAGCGAATCCCTTGCTCTGAAAGTTCAGGAGAATATCCGTGTCCGGCTGGAAAATATTGTTGTAAAAGGAAATGTTTCAGGATTGGTGATGGAAGACGGAGAATGGGAATATCCTGATTCGCTGCATCTGTATCCTATTGTTCCAAATAAAAAAAATTATTTTGTCTTTGATATGAATATTCCTATCTCCTGTGTTCTGGAGACAGATATTTCAGGACTCAAAATAGTGAATCCCGGTTTAAAAAATCCCGGATACAACAAAGTCTGGCTGGAAGTGGAGAATCTGAAAAAAGATACTATTCTTTTCGGTCAGATAGTAATCATATCCTCTTTTCTGAAAAGGATTATAGCTGTATCCGGCGGGTCTTTCGGGATTTCAGAAAAGATTCCCAAGCCTGATAAAGAAAAACCGATTCACGTTGGCAATAAAATTGACAAACCAAAAACAGAGACTTCCAAAGTCAAGACCGAAAAGAGCAAAGAATTAAAGCAGATATGGATTAAAAAGGCTTTTATTGCCGCATCTCTTATTATCTGTCTGATTACAGGTCATATTTTTTTCTCTTTCTTTTTTTAATTCATCCGAGCCAGAAAGCCAGATGATAAGATTAAGCCTACAGGAAAAATTCTTGAAATAAAAAATAATTATATTGAAGGAGAGAATATCGCTCTGATTATTGAGGCGGATGATAATCTTTCTGTAAAAAAAATAGCATTTAAGGTTGAAAATTCCTCTGTCAATGAATCATGGAATGTGAAGGGTCAATCGGTTGCTCAGAAATATTCCTTTTCAACAAAAGGATGGAAGCCAGGTACTTACAGTTATTCTTTTGCTTGTGGGGGATGAAGCTGAAAATTCCAATGAATATAAGGGACGCTTTGAATTAAAAGAACCCCCTGATACTACGCCTCCCGCAGGAGGAATTACCGGAATAAAAGATACTTATACACATGGGGAGACCATTGCTTATGACATCCGGGCAAATGATAATAAATCCCTTAAAAAAATAACATTTAGCGTAAAAGATACCTCTATAGACACTTCATGGGTATGCAAAGGAGAATCAGCCGCTTATAATTCCTCATTTTCAACTAAAGAATTAAAAGCAGGTAATTACACTTATCTGGTTCTGATAGAAGATAATGCAGATAATTCAAAAGAATATACCGGAAATTTTATACTGAAAGAAATAGAATACGGAGAAGTCAATATTGTTACAAGACCATGGGCAGAAATTTATATTGACGGAAAATCTTTCGGTAACACCCCTGTATGGAAATTAAAACTTCAGGCAGGCAAAAAAGATATAAGACTTGTAAACAAATCTGAAAATATTGATATAATCAAAACAATTATCATAAGACCGAATGAACTTACAAAAGAGAGTTTTACGCTGAAATGAAAAAGAATAACTTTCTGCTGACAATCATATCAATTCTTACGGCATTATCTATTCTGATGATTTCTGATCAAAGAAATTCCTTTGCGGAAACCATTGATCAGGCAATAAAACTTTATCAGGATGCCGACATTGAAAAAGCAAAAAATGTTTTTGAAAATCTGGCAAAAGAAAAATCAGGTATAAAAAAGCGTCAGATTGCCCTTGCATATCTTGCTTTGATTGAATTGGCGTCCCGTAATGAAGCAGGAGCAAATGATCATATTTTCAGGATACTTATGCTGGATCCTTCTTTTGATTTAAAAGAGATACAGGATATTAACCCGGATATTGAAAAACATTTTAACCGTATAAAATCAAAAGATATTTTTCAGGGAATATTATATTATCAGAATGCAGAAATTGAAAAAGCAAAAGATATATTTGAAAAGATTATAAAACAGGATAGTAAAAACGAGGAGCATCAGGTTGCTCTTGTTTATCTTGCTCTGATTGAAATAGCATCCCGTAATGAAGCCGAAGCAGACACTTATCTTTCCAGACTTGTATCTCTGAATTCCGGCTTTGATTTAAAAAATATCAGCGATATAAATCCCGGAATTGAAGAGCGTTTTAAACAGATAAAAAAATCCGGCGGTAAAATTTTGACTATAAAAGATACTGTTGAGCCTTCAGGAGAGATTCGCGGAATAAAAGATACTTACACTACAGGAGAGACTGTATCATATACTGTATTCGGAAAAGATAATAATTCTCTGAAAAAAATGACATTTAAAATAAAAGAGGATTCATCAGTTACAAAAGAATGGAATGTAAGCGGCAAATCTTCTGATTATGTTTCCTCTTTTTTAACAGACGGTTGGAAACCAGGAAACTATCATTACATTTTTGCGTTAGAAGACAATTCTGACAATTCTAAAGAGTATAAAGGAAGTTTTGTTTTAAAAAATCCAGAGGACTTAACAAAGCCAACCGTAAAAATTACTGAAATTAAAAAAGAATACATCATAGGAGATACAATATCCTTCACGGTTAAAGGAAATGATGATAAAAGTCTTAAAAAATTGGGCTTCTGGATAAAGGATGCATCTGTAAAAAAAGAATGGAATGTAAATGATAAATCCGCTTCCTATACATCTTCTTTTTCAACAGATAATTGGAAAAAGGGGACGTATGATTATTATTCTTCAGCAGAAGACAGTGAAGGGAATACCAATGAATACAGAGGGAGTTTTGTTTTAAAGGCTAGCAGAGGACGCAATCAGACCTACAGTGGAAGTTACCGGAATAAAAAATGAATATGTCATAGGAGAAACTGTATCCTGCACGGTTAAAGGAAATGATGATAAGAGTCTTAAAAAAATGAGCTTCGGGATAAAGGATTCATCTGTAATAAAAGAATGGAATGTTAATGATAAATCCGCTTCCTATACATCTTCTTTTTCAACAGATAATTGGAAAAAGGGGACTTATGATTATTATTCTTCAGCGGAAGACAGCGAAGGAAATACCAATGAATACAGAGGGAGTTTTGTTTTAAAAGAAGCCAGCGGATGCAATCAGACCTACAGTGGAAGTTACCGGAATAAAAAATGAATATGTCATAGGAGAAACTGTATCCTGCACGGTTAAAGGAAATGATGATAAGCGTCTTAAAAAAATGAGCTTCGGGATAAAGGATTCATCTGTAATAAAAGAATGGAATGTTAATGATAAATCCGCTTCCTATACATCTTCTTTTTCAACAGATAATTGGAAAAAGGGGACGTATGATTATTATTCTTCAGCGGAAGACAGCGAAGGAAATACCAATGAATACAGAGGAATTTTTGTATTAAAAGAGCCAAAGGATGGAATAAAGCCTACAGTAAAAGTTACCGGAATAAAAAATGAATATGTCATAGGAGAAACTGTATCCTGCACGGTTAAAGGAAATGATGATAAGCGTCTTAAAAAAATAAAATTCGGGATAAAGGATTCATCTGTAATAAAAGAATGGAATGTTAATGACAAATCCGCTTCCTATACATCTTCTTTCTCAACAGACAACTGGAAAGCGGGAACGTATGATTATTATTCTTCAGCGGAAGACAGTGAAGGGAATACCAATGAATACAGAGGGAGTTTTGTTTTAAAAGAAAAACGTGATGAAACTGCTCCTGCCGGAGAGCTTATTGGAATTGAAAAAAATTATACACAAGGGGATTTGATACGTTATACGGTCCGGGTGGAAGATAATAAATCTCTTAGGAAAATGACTTTTAAAATAAAAAATAATCCGTCAGCAACAAAAGAATGGAAAGTAAAAGATTCTGCTGCAAGTCAGGAATCTTCATTTTCAACAAAGGATTGGAAACCGGGTAATTATGATTATATTTTTTCAGCAGAAGATGATTCAGGAAATTCAAAAGAATACACAGGAAGTTTTGTCTTAGCCGAAAAAATTCCGGAAGAACAGAGACAAAGTTCTGTTTTAACCGAAAAAGTTCCTGAAACTGACACGACTAAGCCTACAGGCAAAATCAGCAAAATCGGCGGCACCTATAAAGAAGGAGATAAAGTACATTATACGGTTCAGGCACAAGATAATAAGTCTCTTAAAAAGATGACTTTCAGAGTAAAGGAGACTTCTGTAAAAGAAACATGGAATATTTCGGGAGAGTCTGCCGATCAGAAATCCTCATTTTCAACAGGAGGCTGGAGACCCGGGAACTTACCGCTGTTCGCTTGTTATAGAAGATGAAGCCGGAAACTCAGAAGGAATATACAGAGAGTTTCAGTCTGGTTAAAAAAGAGCCTGATCCGCCGCCGACCGGAGAAATCACAGGAATTAAAAGCAGATATAGTACTGGGGAGACAATCTCCTATACAATTAATGCAAATGATAATAATCTTAAAGAGATGCAATTCAGAGTAAAAAATTCCTCTGTAAAAAAAGCATGGGGGATTAAAGGAAAAACTTCAGCAGAATATGAGTCTTCTTTTTCAACAACTAATTGGAATTCAGGGAAATATGATTATTCTTTTTCTGTAAAAGACAGCGCGGGAAATTCTAAAGAATATACAGGAAATTTTATTTTGAATCAGTCGGATGATACGATTTCGCCAAAAGGAAAAGTTACTGTACTCAGCACTGATAAAAAACCCGGAGATACAATAAGATATATTGTCCGTGCAGAAGATAATAATGCTTTAAAAAAGATGAGTTTTAAGGTTGGTGATACAACTGTCAAGTCATGGAACCTTAGCGGGAAAGAGTCTGAGGAGAGAGATGATTTTTCAACAAACGGATGGAAAACCGGGAAATATAATTATTCTTTTATCATAGAAGATGTATCAGGAAATTCTCAAAGAATATACAGGATATTTTATCCTGTCAGCAAATAGCGAAGAGCCGGAAAGAATACAGGAACCAAAAACGGAAGTTGAAAAAGATAGTCCTAAATGATAACTCAAATCCTAAAGGAAATATAAGCGGGATCAGGAGCAGTTACAATATAGGAGATACAATAAAATATACCGCAGAAGCAAGCGATGATAAATCTCTTAAAAGTATGGTTTTTAAAATAGGAAGCTCTACTTTGAAGAAATGGAATATTTCAGGTAAAAAAGCTTCCAAAAGTGACTCTTTTTCGACCAGGGACTGGAAAGCCGGAAAATATTATTATGCTCTTTTTACGGAAGATATTGCGGGCAATACTGATGAATACAAAGGAAGTTTTGTTCTTGAAGATAATAAGCCTCCTGATACCTAACAATACCATTTGAAAAACTCAGAACACTGAAACAGAGTTTTTCAGCAAGTTATAGCAAATATAAAGGACTTAAAGATCGGGAAAAACAGGGCATAAATGTTAAATCATCTCTGATTTCTGTTGTTAAAGAGATTATTGCTATACTGAAAGAAATGGAAAATCTTTATAAACAATTTCCTCAGACATCTGAAATAAAACAGGGAACTCTTGATACAAAAAACGCTCTCAAAGGCATGGAAGAAGAACTTTTTGTTCTTACGAGATAAGATTTTAAAATGGTTCTTTTTGGAAGATATGAAAAGATAATATTGTCATTTATCTTATCCTTAGCCATTATCATGATGATTGACAGTATAATTCTCACCGGTAATGCACAGATAAAAGCAGAGCCTGTTTCATCAGGAGTTGAACGGCTTAAATACTGGGGTGATTTACTTAAACAGAATATTGAAAAATATGCTGAAGTCCGTAATAACGAAAATATTCAAAAAGAAGAAGTGATTCTGATTTTAGATAATATCCTGGAAATTTTAAGGATTATCAGAAAAATTCATGAAGAAGAAAAACTGGGAGAAGAACGAAACGAAAAAATTGAACGGCTTATTGAAATGTATGAGAAAAAGCGTTCTTATTATTTGTTAAAAAAATAGTTTTTTATATCAGGAGGTAAAAAAGTTATAATGGTGAAGAAAAAATTTCAGGTTTTTATTGCTATAATGATTATAGCAATGTCAGGCTGTTTAGTACCTAAAGAAGTTAAAAAACAGGCTGAAGACAAGATCAAAGAAGCAGAGGAGCATTTCAAAACGGTTGAAAGTCTGAGTGTGGAAAAAACATATCCTAATGATTTTGGAACAGCAAAAAAAGAGCTTGATACTGCAAAGAAATATTTTGCAAAAAAATGGGAAACAAAAAAAGCAATCCCGTCTGCTGAAAAAAGTCTCTCTGCATCTAAAAATATTTTAAAGCGGTATTATCTTGACGGAATTGCTGAAATGGCAAAAAAGCTCAAAAAAACAATAACAGAAAAAACCGGAGATGATAAAGACAGCCCCTTGAATGATTATCTTTCCGAGCTTGATGAAATTCTTGATTATGCCGAGGAACTTGAAAAAGGCAAACAGATTGCTTCTCTGGACAAGGTTCTTACAAGTCTTGATAAATGCTTAAAAATACAGGATATTACCATATCGTTTACAAGTGCTGATCTTGAATCGGATGTCTCTTTTGATGTAGGCACTTATGAACTGTCTGACAGAGGAATGCTTGCTCTTGAAGAGAATTTCCTCAAAAAAATTGTCGCTGACAAAAATGATTATAAAAAACGGTATCCTGACAGTGTTATTACCATAAAAATCAAAGTAGTAGGCT
Organism: uncultured delta proteobacterium; assembly: GCA_963806835.1. Lineage (GTDB taxonomy): Bacteria > Desulfobacterota > Desulfobacteria > Desulfobacterales > CAWEAR01 > CAWEAR01. Next base: position 283,946 of record CAWEAR010000035.1, on the reverse strand, counting down.
ATACGGATCTGGTCGGTTTCAATGAAAAAAAGCCATTATTCAAGGAGATTACACAAAATCTTGAAGATGGGGTGCTTCCACCGAAGGATGAACCTGAAGAGCGGAGAGGATTTTTAAATCAGCGTCTTTCAGAACTTAGGGCAAAAGCAATCAGCCAGTATATTGAAGAACGCATTATAGCTACTGAAACCGGAAATTCTCAGGTAAAGGTGGAAGGGGAAGCAATAGGACGGGGAGAAGAAATAGCTCCGGGAGTTACTCCTTCCGGTCAAATTGCTGATACGAATCGGCGAATCTGTAAAATTTACAGCACTATAAGCTATATAGCACAATAATAAATATAAAAAGCTAAGTTCAAGAAATTTATACACACCGGCTAATTGCGCCGCCTGTTATAAAACCGCGTACGCTGCGTTTATCCGCCCTACAGTTTACCGGCAGTGAATTTACGCCTGTTTACTTAGCTTTTAACAATGATTCCTCTCATTTTTCCTAATCAGAATCTTAAAACCTGAAACTTAACACTTAAAACTTAAACCCCAAATGTTCACTGATTTCTTTTATAAACTTAAAGACTCCGGCATACCTGTCAGTCCCACATCCTTTTTGACGCTTCAGAAAGCATTAAACAAAGGGCTTATACGATCTCTTGATGATTTTTATATTGCTTCAAGATTTGTTCTTGTAAAAAGCGAGCGGTATTTTGACCTGTTTGATCAGATTTTTGCCCATCATTTTCAGGGAACAGAACTCCCGGAAGATGAAGGAATAGAGCTTTCTGAAATCGCAAGGTGGATGCTGGATATGTGGCTCAGAGATCCTAAAACCCTTGCAACTGCCCTTGATATGGATGAATCCGAACTGAGCAGGCTGACGCCTGATGAGCTGATTGAATATTTCAAGGAACGCCTCAAAGAGCAGACCGGGCGTCATGACGGAGGGAATAAATGGATCGGAACAGGCGGAACTTCACCTGTGGGGCATTCAGGGCATCATCCTGAAGGGATGCGTGTAGGCGGAATCTCCCGTAATAAATCGGCTGTAAAAGTGGCAATGGAACGCCGGTATAAAGATTATTCTCTGGATGGACCTCTTACTCAGGCTATGATGGGAGAAGCATTAAAGCGGCTCAGAAATATGGTTCCCGCAGGTCCCAAAGACCGGGTGAATGTAGATGCAACAATTTACCATACCATGAAAAACGCCGGAGAGATTGAGATTATCTTTGAAAGAAGTCTGAAAGACCGGCTCAAAGTGATTCTTGCCATTGATAACGGCGGATGGTCTATGGATACTTATATTCCGGTTGTGCAGACTCTTTTCAATTATGCCCGGGCGCAGTTTAAAGATTTGAAAATCTTTTTTTTCCATAATACGGTTTATGATAATATATGGGAAGACCCGGAAAGATACAGAAAACCATACAGAATTGATGATTTTGTCAGATATGACCCGGAGACCCGCCTGATTATTCTGGGGGACGCCAGCATGGCACCTTATGAGCTTATGGCAAATGACGGCTCAATCTATTTGCAGGAACGGAGCGGATTGCCGAGCATAGAACGTCTTAATTTTCTGGCAAAAACCTTTCGCCATTCAGTATGGCTGAATCCTGTATCTTCTGAAATGTGGAAATATACCCGGACAGTTCAGATCATCAGCGGAATTTTTCCGATGTTCGAGCTTTCTATTGACGGATTGGAAAAAGCTGTGGGACATTTGATGGCAAAACAGTAATATCCATTAAGAATTAAGAATTGAGTCAACAGATTTGATCCATTATTTTTTTCATCCTGCACAGCACTGTCCGAAAAGGTTCGTAGTACCGCATTTATGCGGTCTGCTCAGATCGGAAAGGTTCGTAGTACCAGAAACCGCCTAAAGGCGGTACTACAAACTTCACAAAAAACCGCCTAAAGGCGGTACTACAAACTCTTTTTCATCCAGCAAGTCGCGGCTTTCTTGCAGCGGTTACTTCATCCAGCCGCCTTACTTTGCAGCGAGTGGGAGCATCCTTTAATTGTTCAGGATGATTCTTTGCCTCATCAGCAATAGTTTTCAATGTGTCAATAAAGCGGTCAATATCCTCTTTTGACTCGGTTTCTGTCGGTTCAATCATGATTGCGCCGTTGACCACCAGCGGAAAATAAATAGTCGGCGGATGAAATCCGTAATCCATCAGGCGTTTGACTATATCAAGGGTGGTGACTTTCTCCGGTTTCTGAAATTTATCAGAAAATACACACTCGTGCATACAGGGACGGTCATAAGGAAGATGAAATGTATCTTTTAATTTTTCTTTGATATAATTGGCGTTTAAGACCGCAAGTTGACTTGCTTTTTTCAGATTATCCGCTCCCATGCTCAGAATATAGCTGTATGCCTTTATCATGACTCCGACATTCCCGTAAAACGCATGAAGTTTGCCGACAGATTCAGGGAAATCCTCAGAAAGCATATATTTTCCGTTTCTCTTTATCACACGGGGAACCGGGAGAAATGGCTTCAGATGTTCTCGGACGCACACGGGACCTGAACCGGGTCCGCCTGCTCCGTGAGGTGTGGAAAAAGTCTTGTGAAGATTCAGATGCAGCACGTCAATCCCGATTTCACCCATATCAACAATCCCCATTACAGCATTCATATTTGCGCCGTCACAATAGACAAGCCCACCTTTTGCATGAACAATATCAGCAATCTGTCTGATATTCTCCTCAAAAAGTCCGAGTGTGTTCGGATTTGTTACCATGATTCCGGCGGTATCTTCATCCATAACAGCGGCGATGGTTTCAGGAGAGAGAACCCCGTGATCATTTGATTTTACCGGAACTGGGCTGTATCCGCATAATGCAGCACTGGCTGGATTTGTTCCGTGAGCTGTATCCGGGACAATAATCTTTGAACGCTTTAATCCTTTGCTTTTGAGATAAGCATAAATCAGCAGCATCCCTGCAAATTCTCCCTGAGCGCCCGGCAGCGGGCTGAAGTGAAACCATATCCATACCGGTAATCTCTGCCAGAAACTGCTCCAATTCAAAGATCATTCTGAGTATTCCCTGAGACAAATCCGCAGGGAGCAGCGGATGAGACCCGGCAAAGCCTTTAAGCCCAGCCTGCCGTTCATTGATTTTCGGATTATACTTCATAGTACATGACCCAAGCGGATACATGCCTGTATCAACTCCGAAATTCCACTGAGAAAGCCGGGTATAATGGCGTATCACATCCACCTCGCTCAGATCAGGAAAATCAGGGGGATCGCCGATCAGTTTTTTATCAATTTCAAAGTATTCCACATCACGCCGGGGAAGAGAAAAACCGCTTCGTCCTTTTTTTCCTTTTTCCCACAGCAACGGCTCATTCAGTATCAATCCTGTTGTTCCCAAAGATTCTTTCATTATGCACCTCCTTAGAAGTACAGAGTTCGTAGTACCGCCTTTAGGCGGTATTCACATGGGGAGGATTCCTGCCGAACCGCCTAAAGGCGGTACTACGAATTTTTTTCATTTCTCATTTCCCATTTCTTTTATCAGATTATCCATATCCGCCTTGGTTTTTGTCTCTGTTACACAAAGAAGATAATGATTTGCCAGTTCAGGATAATAAGGAGCAATGGGCAGACCCGCCACAATCTTCTTTTCCAGCAGGCGATTGTATCTATCCGCAGAAAAATCAACGACAAATTCGTTAAATGTCGGCGAATCAAAGGGAATATTAAAACCGGCTTTTCTAAGCTCGGTTTTCAGATATTCTGTTTTGTCACGATTCAGAAGAGCAAGTTCACGAATTCCTGTTCCGCCGACCGAAGCCATGTACATCGCGGCTGACAGAGCGCAGAGGCTGCTGTTGGTACAGATATTGGATGTTGCTTTTTCCCTGCGGATATGCTGTTCCCGCGTGGCAAGGGTGAGAACAAAGCCTCTTTTTCCTTCTATATCTTTGGTTTCACCGACCAGACGCCCGGGCATACTGCGCACATACGTCATTTTGCTTGCAAACATACCCAATCCCGGTCCTCCGAAAGATCGCGGAATACCAAAGCTCTGCCCTTCTCCGCAGGCAATATCAGATCCTTGAGTTCCGGGATTTTTCAATAATCCGTAAGCAAGCGGTTCTGTAAATGATGTGATAAAGAGAGTATTTTTATTACGCGACATCTCCCCGATAACCTGAAGATTCTCTATACATCCGAAAAAATTGGGAGACTGAACTGCAATCGCAGCAAGATCATCTATACTGTTCACTCCGGCAAGATCAGTTGTTCCATTTTTCAGATAAGGAAGTTCGATAATTTCATATTCAGTCGGCTCAAGATAGGTTTTCACAACACGGCGGTACAATGGATGAATCAGGTTTGAGAGAGCGATCTTTTTTTTCCGTGTAATGCGGATTGCCATGAGAACCGCTTCGGCAAGAGCAGATGCTCCGTCATAAAGCGAAGCGTTTGCCACTTCCATACCCAGCAGCCTGGAAACAAGAGTCTGATATTCATAGATTGCCTGAAGAGTTCCCTGACTCATTTCCGGCTGATACGGCGTATATGAGGTAACAAATTCCGAGCGGTTGAGCAGATAAGAGACTGAAGCAGGGATATAATGCTCATAACTTCCGGCGCCGATAAAGAGATTATATTCCGGCGATATTGCCATAGTCTCTGAAAGTTTGTCCATTGCGCTGTTTAATTCCCATTCTGTCAGCGGATCAGGCAGATTAAGCGAGCCAATGCGTCTGCAATCAGGCGGAATACTTGAAAACAGATCATCAAGTCCCTTTGCTCCCACAATCTGAAGCATTGACGCAATATCCTCTTTTGTATGTGGTAAATAACGCATGTCCCCTCCTTTTGAAGAGAAACCAAGTTTTTAAAGAAACTTGGTTTCTTACGCATCAGTCCCCTTCAGCATGGCAAGATAAGCATTTTTATCCATTAATGTGTCCATTTCAGCCGCATCTTCAGGAGCAATCTCAATCATCCAGCCGTCAGTATAAGGATCGCTGTTGACTAACTCCGGTAATTTTTCAAGAGCGGTATTTACTGCAAGAATTTCACCTCCAACCGGCATATATAATTCAGAAACTGCTTTGACTGATTCAACAGTTCCAAACACCTCTCCTTTTTGAAAAGTATCGCCAACTTTGGGGAGTTCCACAAAAACAATATCGCCAAGCTGCTCCTGAGCATAATCACTGATACCGACTCGTACTTTATCGCGTTCAAGCCTTGCCCATTCATGATCTTCAGCATAGCGAAGCTCATCCGGTAAATTTAATTCATTGATCTCTTTCATGGGATAATCCTAATATAATTATAATTAATGAATAGATGACTGAAAACTTACGGGATTTTTGAAAACACCGTAACTCTGACATTACTTCTGATATATCTGATTTTATCATGGTCATCAAGAAAAATCTTGATGACCGAAGTTTCAGAAACTTAGGAAGTCTTTTCTTTTTCATAAAGATATGATATAGAAAACCGTTACAAGGCTCTGCCTTGTAACATTCTAAATCCTAAGATAATGTAAGGTGGACAATTCGGGTTTTGAATTCATTAAAGATCACTGATCAAATAAATTCAGCAGATCGAAAGAAGTTCGTAGTACCGCCTTTAGGCGGTTTGGCGAGCTACTACATGACCAAATAAATTCTGACGGGTAAAGACCTGCGGGGTTTCCGAAACCCCGCAGGTCTTCAGCTAATATGACCCGTCATAATTTATTTGGTCATGTACTACAATAATTATATTTATGAGTTATGCAGTTGAAATTCATTTTTTATTTAACCGCAAAGTTACGCAGAGATATATTTTAAAACTTTGCGCCCTTTGCGGTTCACTGTTACGATGCAAAAAATTCCAAATGCTTAATTCCTAATATTATTTTAACCCAAGTTGCGATCTGCTGAAAAAATAGCCTCACTCGGTTCGGACTTCGGCGCGGCTCAGCCGAACGATTGACAAATCCGAACCCCCTGCCGGATTTGTCAATCCGGCAGGAGCATAGGTGGCAACTTGGGTTATTTTACAATAAAAAAATGCTATAAACTTTTGCATAAAGTCGGTTTGGCGTGCTGCTATAACCATTTGATTTCACACTCACCGCCTAAAGGCGGTACTACAAACTTTGGTAGTGGTATAATCTTGACTGATAAATTTTATAAACTCATACTGCTGTCATAGATGCTGCCAAATTATTATCAGTCAAGTTTGAACCACTACCAGTATCTGGGCAGTCGTTCAATATTGACTGATTTTTAAATTATTAAAACAATAATTTATTTGAAATCATGCTGATTATTGTAAAGATGTATCTTTTAAATATCTGTATTTCAAACCTGCGCCGGATGGAAAAAATCAACGGCATAAATCTGAAAGAAGGATTTGCCAAAAGACTGGAACTGGTTACACCTATGGAGGTTTCCTATGGATAAACACAGAGAAGAAAAATCTCTTCTGAAAGTAAGAGAATGGAAAGAGAAATCCTATGAGGAAAGTAAAAATCTTTCAGCAGATGAGTATATCGGAAAACTGAAAGCAACTGCTCAGAAAATCATGTCCGAATATGATCTGCACTTAGAAAGAGTTACTTTGTGAAAAAAAGCCTAACCCAGCGTTCAAGCGGACGGCTATCGCCTCCGCTTAATTCTGCGTTATGTTGCTTTATTTTGATAATTTGGAAATATATAAATGAAGTTCACGAAACATTTATTTGCAAATTTAAGGCGGATAATATATTTTAACATTAGACAGCGTATTTGATTAATAGATATATAAAAGATGGAATAAAGCGGGGGCTTGTCATCTGGGAATACCTGAACGGACATCTTTCTTTGCGGGAATGTGCAAAAAAGCAGATGTCTTCTCTCCGCAATATCCTTGAAAGCCAATGTGCAACTTTAATTGTTGAATCCCTGAAAATAAAGGAGTGAAATATGAAGAAGTTTCAGGAACTGAATATCAGGATGGCTGAATCGTATAAAAACACGATTGAGAGATTAACTTCAAACATGGGAAATAAGTGGAAACGGAATACCGAAAGCGAAGAAAATCTTTTTTCCATAAGCGGAACAAAACAAATCTGTATTGATTATACCGGACAAAATGCACCTAAGAGTAAATTAGGGCTTAATAAAAATGAAAAAGGATATTATGTTACTAACATAATACCCCTGGATAAATCTCAACTTTCAATAGATGAATATAATAAAGTTATCGGAATTTTTGTAAAAGAAGTGTTACATCCCGCAAATCTTCAGTACGAATTATCAAAAGCCGATATAACACTGGAAGATTTGCTGACAGATGAATCATGCAAAAAATTCAGAACATTTTCAGGAACATCTGATAAGTCAACTGGCAGGTCGCATCCTTCTGATGAGGAGAAATGGTTTGAATTTATTTATTCCACTGTGAAAAACGGGGAATATCTGGATTTGGAATCTCTTAGGTTCTTTTTACAGGAGGACGGATGGGACGAACAGACTGCATGGGATTTGTCTCTTGACTATGAATACGGTTATGAAGCTATGAAACATGCGAAGGCGGTGAACAGTGATTGCTGATATTTCTACTTCCGTATCTTCGCTTCTTTTGAGAAATGCACCGGTATTTTTTATAGATACATGTGCTTTATTGGATGTATTGAGAGTGCCGGTCAGACAGGATATAAAAATAAATCATTTGGAAGGTGCCAAGGAAATACTGCAAAAACAGCAGCAGAACAGAATTTCAACTGTAATAACAACAACCGTTGAAAAAGAATACAATGATCATTTAAACGATATGTGTATTGAGTTGGAAAGGTATATTTTAAAATTGGCGTCCAATAATGAAAGAATGATAAACTCTATTGAAAGTGTAGGATTAAATTTTGAATTCAATGTTCATAAAATGCATGAGGTGAAACTTTCAGACGCTCTGAAACAGATTACAGATGACATAATTGCTGACAGTTATATAATTGAGAAAAATGACGGGTGCATAAAAAAAGCATACGCAAGAATTGAAACATATTCTGCTCCGTCAAAACGGGGAAAAAGCGAATCCAAAGACTGTGTGATTATCGAGCATTTTCTTGCCATTGCCAATGAACTGAGAAACAGGGATTTTCAGAAAAAAATTGTTTTTATTACAACAAACAGCAATGATTATGGAACAGTATCTGCTTTGAAGCCTCCGCTGAATATTGAATTTCAGCGTTTACAGATTGCTAATGGGCGATACATCAAACAAGCTGATTCGTTTGTCAGTGCTGTAACCGATAACGGAAACAGAAACAGATAACCCGTCATTCAGGCGGACAGGCTATCGCCCCTCCGCTTAATTTTATGATATAAGGATTTGATATTATGATGATTGCAATGATTCTGCTGACGCCGGCAGTTCTCAGCATATTGATTTTTATGCGTAAATCCGAAAAATTCGGAGGAATGTGTAATTTATTTTACGCAATAGTGCTGTTATCCGCGTCTTTAAGCCTTTATCTTAAACCTGACAGTTTTACGCCTTTTTTCGGCACGGATCAGGTCAATATTCTGTTTCTTCTGATACTTGCAGTTCTTTATCTCGGTATTTCCATATACAATACCGAATATATAAAGCATAAAAAAGCAGGCGCGTACAGTCATGCGTTTTATGCTATTCACCTTCTGCTCTTCCCTGCATCTATGGCAGGCGTGATTTTAAGCACACATCTTGGAATGTTATGGGTTTTTGTGGAAGCGACAACCCTTACCAGCGCGTATCTGATTTATTTCAATCAGTCAGAGTCTTCACTGGAAGCAACATGGAAATATATCTTTATCTGCTCTGTGGGTATTGCTCTTGCATTTGTCGGAATTATCATTTTATCAATGGGGCTGGGTCATTCAGATTCGCTTTTTTTCAATGATCTGTATAAAAACGCCAAACTGATAAATCCGTTCTGGCTCAAGCTTTCATTATCATTTATTCTGGTAGGATTCGGCACAAAAGTAGGATTTGCGCCTGTTCATGCGTGGCTCCCTGATGCTCATTCTGAATCACCTTCCCCGGTGTCTGCTCTGCTTTCAGGAACACTTCTGAATGCCGCTCTTCTGGGCGTTATCAGGGTCAGCAAAATTTTAAATCTTGCCGGATTTGAATCGTATGTTAATAATCTTCTTCTTCTCATGGGATTTTTATCGCTCTTTATCAGTGCGGTATTTATCATAAGGATTGAAAATTACAAACGGATGCTCGCTTATTCTTCTATTGAAAACATGGGGATTATCGCTATCGGACTCGGTTCCGGGAAACTGGGGATTTTTGCGGCAATGCTTCATCTTACTGCACATTCGTTTATCAAGGCATCATTCTTTCTTACTTCGGGAAATATTGTTCACAGATACGGCACAAAAAATATCAGCAAAGTACGCGGGCTTCTTAATACAGATAAGATGACCGGATGGCTCTGGATTCTCTCTTTTATCGCAATTGCGGGTATGCCGCCGTTTCCTCTGTTTTTAAGCGAATTTTTTATTGTAAAGTCGCTTTTATCAAACGGTTCAATATTTTATACTGTGCTGTTTCTCCTGCTGCTCACAATTGTTTTAGCGGCTATGGGGAGATCCGTGCTGAGAATGAGCTTTCGGAGAAGCATCAGAAAATATCGGAAAAAATCATGTAAGCATTCCTGAATATCTGCCGCAGCTCGTATTTCTTCTGATGCTGATAATAATGAGCGCACTTCCCGGAGGATTTCTTACACTTCTTGAAAATGCGGCTAAGGGGCTTTAACTGTGGGTTACTGACGCCGAGACTGATCTTGGTATGATTTATCATGGTCATCAATTCAATCAGGATTATCAGCAGTTCAGATGTGGAAGAATAACCCAAAATATTTTAACCGAAGAAATGAGAAGCAAAATGAAGAAACTGTTTCAGTTTCCAGTAACCGTAGTTCTGGTATGCCTGAGCATACTGACTGGCAATGGGGCTTCTGCTGAAACATCTGTCAGCCTCGGAACCGCAGATATGTTAAAATGAAGATGAAAAAGGAGGGATGAGACCATGCGGGCAATAAGAGAATCTGTTATTGTAAAAAACAGACAGATTGTTATAAATCTGCCTGATGACTTTGATGTATCAAAGGCGGAGGTCATTATTCTGTCAGAGGATATACCGGAGACAAAGACAACTTCTCCTGAATTGAAGAAAATAAGACCTCTCGGTATTCTGAAAGGAAAAGCGGTTTGCAGGATAAAAGATGACTTCAAAATGACCGATGAGGAGCTTTCAGGATATGAAGTATCTGCCTGATACACATACATTTCTATGGACTTTATTTGATGACGGGAATCTGCCTGACAGGTCAAAAGATATTTTGGCAGACGGTGATAATGAGATATATGTAAGTGTTATCACTTATTGGGAAATATCTTTAAAATATTCTATCGGGAAATTGGAATTAGAGGGAGTCAGACCGGATGATTTGCCTAAGAAAGCCGGAGAGATTGACATTATCTGTCTGAATGTATCGGAAGATGAAGTATCTTCTTTTTATAATCTTCCGAAAATAAAACATAAAGACCCTTTTGACAGGCTTATTATATGGCAGGCAATAAAAAGAGGGATGACTTTGATATCAAAAGATAAATTATTTAAAGATTATAAAAAGTTCGGATTGAAAACATTGTGGAAATAATCTGTGCAAATCTTGTAACAGGGGACAGAAAGATTATTGAATACGGAAATATGAATTATATTAATCTGCTAAGTGCTTCGTTTCACAGTTTTTGTATTTGCAGCAAGTAGCAAGTAGGTTGGGGTGAATGAAATGAACCCCAACAAATATAAACTGTTGGGGTTCACTCTGTTCACCCCAACCTACGGGCTTTTCTTTCATAACAATTTAAAAGGAGGAGTGCATTCATCCGCTACCCTGAAGGGATAACGGTTTTCTGCACCTGAATTTATGAATAACTGGGCTATAGGAAAAAACGGAAAAACTGTTGCTCTCAGAGATATACCTGAATTGTCTCTTCCTAATATGCGCGATGAGATTGCAGCACAATACGACATCGGAAGCCGCATGGTATTATTTTTCGGCGCGCCTGATAATAAAATCTATGCGGTGATTGCTGAAGATGATAATTCACGGCTTTTGTATTCATCTGCAAAGATTCCGAATGATAAAAAATATCTGTCATTAACAAAAGAATTTCCCGCGCTGCATGTATTTGAACGTGAACTGTATGAGGATTTCGGGATTATCCCTGAAGGACATCCCTGGCTCAAAGGAATCCGCTATCCTTTTTATCGGCATCATCCTGAAAAAAGAATGGAAACATATCCTTTTTTCAAGATGGAAGGTGAGGAAGTCCACGAGGTTGCTGTTGGTCCGATTCATGCGGGCGTAATAGAGCCGGGGCATTTCCGGTTTATGTGTCAGGGTGAAAATGTTTATCATCTTGAAATACAGTTGGGATACCAGCATCGGGGTGTTGAACGCCTTTTTAAAGGTAAAAGATTTCAGGAGCCGCTTGCCGAATCAATTGCGGGAGATTCTGTAATAGCTCATGCAACTGCATACACAAATACAATTGAATCATTAGCCGGTATTGAGCCGACCCGCAGAGCTAATGCCATCAGGGCTATTGCTCTTGAATTGGAGCGCGCAGGCATTCATATCGGTGATCTCGGTGCATTGGCAAATGATGTTGCATATCTTCTGGGGAATGCGGTCTATGGGGCAACCCGGACTCTGGTTATCAATTCTCTGCTTGCGATTTGCGGCAGCCGTTTCGGGCGCGGGCTGATTCGTGTCGGGGGCGTGGTTTTTGATATAGAACCTGATAAAATTCAGGTGATTAAAAAAACGCTTGAAAAAGTCATCCATGATGTGATTCTGATGAGTGAAACAATGTTTTCAACTCCGAGCGTTCTTTCACGTTTTGAACAGACCGGGGTTGTGGATACGGAAAAAGCTCGTCAGATTGGGCTGGTCGGTCCTGCCGGACGTGCTTCAGGGCTTCTCTCTGATGTCAGAAGCGATCATCCTTTTGGAATGTACCGTTATTCTCCGATACACAAAATGACCATGACCGGGGGGGATGTTTTTCGCGCGCTTATGTCCGTTATATGGAGATCACGCATTCGCTGGATTATGTGCTTGAACATCTTGATAATCTCCCGTGTGACGGGATTGCGCTCAAGCCTGTTAAAGAGCTTGCTCCTGAAAGTTTTGTGGTCTCAATGATTGAAGGGTGGCGCGGAGAGACTGCTCATGCGGCAATCACTGATAAAGAGGGGAATATTGTCAGTTATAAAATCAAAGACCCGTCATTTCACAACTGGTTCGGGCTTGCACAGGCTGTGCGCGGCAACGGCATTTCAGATTTTCCGCTCTGCAATAAAAGCTTTAATCTTTCATATTGCGGAAATGATTTATAAAAAGAGGTATTTATGTTCACAAATCCGCTTAATCCTATCAGGGTAAGAATAAATCAGGGAAAGCAATATATTCCTGATATAAAAGCAGCAACCGTAAAAACTCCTTTCCGCGGTTTTCCTGAAATATCCGAATCAGTTGAAACCGGCTGCGCTGGCTGCACAAAATGCCGTGATCTCTGTCCGGTTAATGCTGTCAGTTTGATGCCGTATTCAATAGATATGGGAAAATGTATTTTCTGCGGCGATTGCGTCAGAGAGTGTCCGAACAATCTGATTCACTTCGGAAATTTTCATAAAACAGCTTCTTCGTCAAGGGAATATCTGATTATCGGCAAATCAGCAAGACCTGAGATATATCTGGCAAATGCAGTAGAATCAAGCAAGGAGATCAAAAGATTATTCGGACGCTCTCTTAAATTGAGACAGGTATCTGCGGCAGGGTGCAACGGCTGTGAAATGGAACTGAATGCATGCAGCAATGTCAACTTTGACATGGGGCGATTCGGGATTGATTTTGTTGCCTCTCCAAGACATGCAGACGGGCTTGTCATTACCGGACCTATATCTCAAAACATGGCTCCTGCTCTTGAGGATGCTTATCAATGCACGCCTGATCCCAAGATTGTGATTCTGGTCGGCGCATGTGCTATCAGCGGCGGAGTTTTTCAGGATTCGCCTGCATTAAACCGGGAGTTTCTTCAGAAGCATCCGGTTGATCTCTATATTCCGGGCTGTCCTACACATCCTTTGACATTTATTAACGGAATATGTTTATTTATGGGCTATGCTTCTTGAGAAAAAAATAACCCTTCATTAACAATGCTGTTCAGATAAATGATGAATCAGAAATAGGTCCTCTTTTCAGGGGTCAGGGAAAAGAAGCAAAAGCATTATATGCCAATGGGATAGCGGATGTTCTGAAAAACTGCAAAAAATACCTTCAAAAAGATTATGATGTATTTTTAGTCGCAAATGATAAATATAATCTTTATCCTGAAATTGCAATACTGGCTGATATGAAAATTGTCAATCAGTTCAAACGACCTGTACTTAACAGAGTAGAGAAAGACAGGTCTGCTTATGCAGAGATTATATTTCATTTTAAGGAAAAATAAAATGGCACTTACAAACGGGCAAGTAGAAAAAATTGAAAACAGCGTTAAGGAAGCCTGAGAAAGAAATTTCAATCATATAAACCGGAAACAAATAATATGCCTTTTCATTATCGTTTGCTTGGTCGTGACAGAATGGCATTATTCTCTTTCATACATTCAGTAGATCAAAAAAGTTTGTAGTTCCGCCTTTAGGCGGTCTGGCGTGTTGCGGTAAATATTTGATTTTAATCATTTATAAACAAGCCTTTATAAGGAATTGAAATCGGTCTGAAAATTTTTTTGAATTGACTGGAATTTTTTTAGCTCCGTAGGAGCATTATATTTGTAGTAGATGGAAGTAAATTGTCAATTTTTTAAAGCTCCATAGGAGCGTTATATTTGTAGAGGGAAGTAAATTGTCAATTTTTTTAGCTCCGTAGGAGCGACATATAATAAGATATTCAGAGTAGGGAAAACATTCTGCTACAAAGATTTTGCTCCTACGGAGCTTTTAAGAGAAATTTTAAGGAGAGAATTATGCAATATCAAGATTTTATGGAAAGAATACATGATACTTTAAGTTCATGGCAATCGGGTATTGAGGAATTTCAGAACCATATAATAAATTCCCAAAAGTTAATTATTGAAAAATTACAGAAAATAGAGCCAACTTTGACTCCATTAGTTATTCGGGCAAAAGAAATCTTTGATAACTTACGTGAAGTTGAAAAAGAATTAATCGTTTCTTTAGGAAAAGAGGGGGTGGTCTCTATCACCGGATATACCATTCCCTGATTCAATCGATCTGGCAACTTATTTAAAGAATGGAGATAAAGAAGGTGTAGAACGATATATAATTGAATATTATAGAAATAATTTTGACAAAATCAGAGAAGATATTATAAAATCATTTCCGCATAGGAAAAAAATTATAACATTCTGCCTTTAAAGCCCATGAACGGGGTGAATATGAATTATCAATTCCCGTTATTCTTGGTCAAGCTGATGGTATTTGTTATGAAGTGCTTGGAGTTCAACTTTATAGTAAGGATGAAAAAAGTAAGGGACAAAAGATTCCACAAACAGCTAATAAGATTGAACAATTAACTAAACACGCATCTGTTTCTGTAATTTTTGAACTATTTTTTGTTAATTTGCCTAAGAATATTTTTAATTAGTTCAGCAATTTGGAAATGTAGGCAAACAATTTATGAGTTTATAAAGAAAGATGAGTTATCAGAATCTTCATTACGTTTATTAAAAAAGTCTCTTGAATTAAATATTAGGTCTTCTGTATCATCTTCTAACAGAAGAAAATATAAAAATTATAGTGCTATTGAAGAGAATCATATGATACTCGGCATTCACTCAATCAATATCGAAGATTTTATTAATTTGGTTTTTGAAATTGTGCCAATTGATAAATTTATTATAAAATATTCTAAAATTAATGAAGATATTAAAAGGGAAAATCAGTTAAAAGGTTCTGAAAGGGGGAAGAAATTGGAACAGGAATTAATTTTACAAGAAAAATCTCAGGGTAATCTTGAAGGTAAAGAATCACTTAATAAAGATTCACTCATAAAAGACAGAGAAGAAAAAGAAAATCAGCAAGCTGAATCTGTTAAAAAATCTGAGATTTCAGAAAATGAAAGAGAAATAGAAAAAACGCTGAAAACGGAGCTTAAAATAGCTGATGTTACCCTCACAGATAACGAATTAAAAAAATTAGAACAAGAATTAATTTTAAAAGCAAGACTTCAGAATCAAAAATTAATGAGAGAAATAGAAGAAAAAACGCTGAAAATGGAGCTTAAAAGAGCCGGTGTTACCCTAACAGATATTGAAACATTGGAAGAATTAAGAGAGTTAAAACAAATTAAAGATTTACAAAAAGAACTTCAAAAAATGGGAGTTCGTCTCATAGGTACTAAAACACTTGATGAATTAAAAGAATTGAAAGAATTAAGATTATTACAGAAGGATATATTATCAGAGCTTAAAAATTTTGCACTTACATACGATGAGAAGAGAATAATAAAATTAGAGGAATTAAAAGATAAAATTAATTATATAGGTGCTGAAACTGAAGATGATAAAATCATTGAAAAAAAAGTAAGCGGATTGCTACAAAAAGAACCTTATAAATTTCATTCTATAGAGAACAGGAAAAAAATAGAAAATCAACAACTTAAATCTGTTCAAAAATCTGAAATTTCAGAAAACTGAAAAGGAAGCAGTTATATCAAGCCGAATCGGTCAAGGGCTTTTTCGTACTTCCCTGATAGAATATTGGCGATGCTGTTCAGTTACAGGATTTCAGAATGAAAAACTTTTGAGAGCATCTCATATAAAACCCTGGCGGGATTCTGATAATGCGGAACGGCTTGACAAATATAACGGACTTTTACTTATCCCGAATCTTGATGTGGCTTTTGACAAGGGATTAATATCGTTTAAAGATGATGGCATGATTATGATTTCACCTCATCTAAGCCCGCAAGAAATAGATTTGCTTGGAATTAAAAAAGATATGAAAATAAAAAAGGAAAAACTTACCCATAATCATAAGAAATATTTGAAATACCACAGAAACAAAATTTTTAAAAATTAATAACATAAAAAAAGATACCGCTCCCACGGAGCTTTTAAAAAAATAGAATTAAGACCTGAAACAGATAACTATTTTTCAAAATACAAATAAATGATATTTAAGCAGAAAGGAGATAACCTTGGTTGTAAAATCAGAGTTTGATTTGAATTGGAAGGATTTGGAAATCGGCTGCGTGATAAGCAATCCCGGTAATGCCAGCCAATACAGAACCGGAGATTGGCGATCCATGCGACCTGTTGCGGATAAAACAAAATGTATCAAATGCGGGGTATGTTACATATTCTGCCCGGATATGGCAATTAAAGAAACAGAAGATCATTATTTTGAAGCAGACCTTTATTACTGCAAAGGATGCGGAATCTGCGCCCGTGAATGTTTTACAGGGTGTATTACTATGGTACCGGAGGAAGAATAATGGGAAAAAGAATCGGAATAGAGGTTTCAATCGGCGCGGCAGACGCTGTTGCTATGACAAATGTGGATGTGATTGCGGCTTATCCGATCACCCCGCAGACACATATTGTTGAGCATTTGTCTGAATTAGTCGCAAACGGGCATCTTGATGCTGAATTTATCCCGGTAGAATCAGAACACTCTGCAATGAGCGTCTGCTGCGGCTCTTCTGCTGTGGGCGCGCAGGACTTTTACCTGTACCAGTTCACAGGGGCTTGCATTGATGAATGAAATCGTCTTTATTGCATCCTCTTTAAGACTGCCGATTGTCATGATATTGGCAAACCGGAGTCTTTCAGGTCCTCTGAGTATCTGGAATGATCATACAGATGTTATGTCCATAAGAGACTGCGGCTGGATTCAGGTCTTTACAGAGAACGGGCAGGAGGTCTTTGATCATGTATTTTTTGCGTTCCGCGTTGCAGAGGCTACAAATGTTTCTCTCCCGCTCATTGTCAATATGGACGGATTTATCCTTACCCATGTAATTGAGCCGATTGAATATTGGGATCAGGAGATGGTGAAAAAATATCTTCCTGAATTTAAACCTGTAAACCGGCTTCATCCTGATCATCCGACAACAATGGGTGCATTTGGGATGCCCGGTATTTATACTGAAGCAAAAAAAGCTCAGAATGAGGCGTTGCTGAATTCCAAATCAGAGATTCTGAAGGCATGGAAAGAGATGGGGGATATGACAGGGAGATATTACAAGCCTGTTGAAACCTACAAGACTGACGGGGCTGAAACCCTTTTTTTCACAATGGGGAGTACCGGACAGACGCTTGAAATAGCGGTGGATGAACTGAGAGCGCAGGGAAAACCTGTTGGACTGATTAAACTCCGGCTGTGGCGTCCGTTTCCTTTTGAGGAATTCCGGGAAGCAGTAAAGGGTGCAAAACAGATCATTGTGATTGACCGCGCCATATCTTACGGCGGACCCGGTGGACCTGTTGCAGGTGAGATTCGCAGCTATCTTTACGGAGAAGAGAATATGCCGTTTATTACCAATTTTCTTTCCGGGCTTGCAGGAAGAGATGTTACCCCGAAGGATTACATTGCCATGTATGACAAGACTCAGGAGATGGCAAAAGGGAAGGTACGGCAGGAAGAGTATGTGATGTATGGGGTGAGGGAGTGAACTACCGCTACCCTGAAGGGATAGCGGCTTCGTAAGAAGCCTGAGTTTACCGGACTCAGTATTCAGAAACGGATACTGCGATAATCAGGTTATGACACCTGCGGTTGACGCACCGGACCGCTGCTCTGTCGCTTATGATTAAGAAGAACTGAGGCAAGGTCCGGTGTCATAAGTGTAAAAAGCCTGTTTATCTTTGTCGGGGTGAGGACGGATTCTCTGACTGGTAACAGATCGGAGATACGCATTACCTGCCGGAAGGCAGAGCGGTTTGGCAGTTTTCCGGCGGCTTTTTTCAGTCAAAAAAACTGCTTTTCAACTATTTACATCAGTTTTGAACGGCTTACATCCCCTACCCTGAAGGGATAGGGGTTTTACACCAAATTTATAAAAAAAGATGAATATTTATTTAATCGGATACAGGTGTACAGGAAAGACAACCATAGGAAAATCTCTGGCTGAAAGCATCGGCTGGCATTTTGCAGATGCAGATGAGGAATTAGTCAGAAAGAACAGAATGACCGTCTCTGAAATGGTTGCTCAGTACGGATGGGATTTTTTCCGTGAAAAAGAGCGGGAGATCATCGTTCAGTTAAGCTGTCTTGACAAATATGTGATTGCCACAGGCGGCGGTGTGATTCTGAATCATAAGAATGTTCAGGAGATGAAAAAGAGCGGTTTTATTGTCTGGTTAAAGGCATCGCCTGAAATCATAAAGCAGAGAATTATAAATGATTCTGCAACTGAAGTTTTGCGTCCCGCTCTGACATCCAAATGCCTGTCGGATGAGATTGAAGAGACTCTTTTAAAACGGACTCCGCTTTATGAAAATGCAATGGATTTTTTTGCAGATACAGATTCACGTAATATTGATACAATATGCGGAATTATCAGCGAAGAAATTCAGAAGCGTTATACATCGTTTGTAGTACCGCATTTATGCGGTTACTCACGCCAAACCGCATAAATGCGGTACTACGAACTTTGAACAAACATTATCCGATTTCAGATATTTATCCGAAGTCGGATAAATATTTTATAACCTTCCTGTTTTATATCATTAAACTTCGATTTATCCATTCATGTCCCCTGCTTTTTATCTGAAAACGGATAAATCAGAATGAGCGGAATACCTGCCTCTTTTATAACATATTTGTAATAACGCCGTGAGAAGCTAAGTTTCTTTAAGAAACTTAGCTTCTTTTATAAAAATATTATAAACGGTATGATATTTGCAATATCAAAAACAATGAGAATAGACTTTTTTCTCTTTATCCTGTATAATCAAGAATTAAAAGGAAATATTTGAATGAACACATTGAAAAAACTGTTTAAAAGATATAATTATATTAATTTTGTCATATTTATTCTGCTCTCCCTTATTCTGCTCTTTCTGCTTCATCTGAGCAGCAAAGCTCAGACGCAAAATGAATTTATACATTTACAGAGCAGATTCAAAATACAGGCGGAGAATATTGATTTTTTTCTGAAAGAGATTTCCAGTTATGTCACAGAACTCAGAAATCATGCGCAGGATGATCTCATGTATATTTCCGTTGAAAATAAAAACAGAAATATCATGTTTCAGCAGATAACTGACAGTGATGACAAGACTTATTTTCATCTTGACAGCTTCGCAGATATTGTAAGCAAAGATATGATAGGAAATCTTACCGGAATCGTTTCATTTCAGAATCATGAACCGGATTTTTATGATGAAATCAATATGGCTTTAAATCTGAACGGAATGCTCCGGTTTTCTTTTCATACACTTGAAATTGCGCCCTGGGTATATTATACATCAAAGAACAGGTTCATCAGTATTTATCCCCGGTTCTGTCCAAAGAGTTCAGATATTCGGATGAAATGCTGACCCATGAATTTTACCGGCTTGGGCTGCCGGATAAAAACCCGGACAGATCCGTATTCTGGACAGAGGCATATATAGATCAATACGGCAAGGGTCTTATGGTAACATGCTCTGCGCCGGTTTATCACAATGTAAGGGTGAATAATTATTCGTCCCTACCCTGACGGAAATGTAAGGGCGAATAATTATTCGCCCCTACATGGGGGTTAGGTTTATCAATCATACATAAGGAGGTGAATATATGAAACGGATCGTTATATTTTTTGCTCTCTGGCTGATTCTCTCCGCGGATAAAGGTTTCTGCAATCAGAACAATACATCTGATAATCTTACAGAACTGAGTCTTGAGGAGCTGATGAATGTCGAAGTAACATTGGCTGCCAAAAAACCGCAGAAACTCTCTCAGAGCGCTGCGGCAGTCTTTGTTATTACCGGAGAAGATATTCGCAGGCTTGGCTGCACAAGCATACCTGATGCCCTGCGCATGGTTCCGGGGCTTCAGGTTGCTCAGATTGATTCAAGCCGGTGGGCAGTTACTTCAAGAGGGTTTAACGGCAGATATGCGTATAAGCTGCTGGTTCTTATGGACGGGCGTACTATTTATTCATCTGTCTTTTCAGGAGTATTCTGGGATGCACAGGATACTTTAATGGAAGATATTGACCGGATTGAAGTAATCAGGGGACCCGGTGCAAGTCTCTGGGGAGCAAATGCAGTGAACGGAATTATCAATATCATCACCAAAAGCTCAGATAAAACACAGGGAGGATTGGCTTTTACCGGTGCAGGTACGGAAGAGAAAGTTTTCGGAGGCGTGCGTTATGGCGACAAAATCGGAGAGGATACGACTTATCGGATTTACGCCAAATATTTTGACAGGGATGATGCATCAGATGTAAACGGAAACGGAACATCTGACGCATGGAATATGTTCAGCTCAGGGTTTCGGACAGATAAAAAAACAGCATCAGGAAATGAATTTACTTTGCAGGGTGATATTCATCAGGGAGAGAGAGAGAATTATCTTTTTTATCCGACATTAACCCCGCCTTATGCTGAACTGTATGATCAGGATGATGATATTACCGGGCTTAATATATTGGGAAGATGGAGACGCCCTTTTTCAGAAAGATCAGATATGATCCTGCAAATTTACTATGACCGGACAGAGATGAATGAATCCGCAGTCTCATGGAACGGGGATATAATTGACATTGATTTTCAGCACAGATTAGCATGGGGAGAGAGACAGGAGATTATATGGGGGCTTGGGTACCGGATGAACCACGATGATATTCAATCATCCTCAAATGCCGCTTTTGAGCCGGATCAGACATATAATCTTTTTACGGGATTTATTCAGGATGAGATTTCCGTTATTCCTGAACGGGTAAGACTGACGCTCGGATCCCGGTTTGAGCATAATGATTATACCGGCTTTGAATTTCAGCCCAATGCCCGTATTCTGTGGACGCCTCATGTATCTCATACTTTCTGGACTGCTGTTTCCCGCGCAGTCAGGACTCCCTCCAGAATCAATAATGATCTTAAATATCTTGTTACGGTTATCCCCCCTTATACAGAGGAGAATCCCTCTTCTCTTCCTGCGGCTGTAAAAATTACAGGTAACAAAGATATGGAATCTGAATCTCTTATCTCTTTTGAACTCGGATACCGGCTGCATCCTGAAGAGGCTCTCTCTTTTGATATGACAGCATTTTATACATTGGGAGATAATCTTCTGACTCTCTCACCAGGAACCCCGTTTTTTGAAGATTCTTCTCAATCGCCGGTTATCCCTTATAATATGGGCAACTATATGAGCGGAGAGACATGGGGACTTGAATTCACAGCAAACTGGCAACTGTCAGACCGGCTGCGCACTCAGCTTTCTTATACATATCTTGACATGGATTTGCACCCTGAGATAAGCGGAACCATGGATACAGCCGTAACATCAGAAGGATGGTCTCCTAAGCATCAGGTATCGTTCCGCTCCTCTGCTGATTTGCCATATAACATGAAATGGGATATATTGATCCGGTATGTTGATGATATTCTGAACCATGAAGTAGGGGATTATACTGAACTTGATACACGGTTAGGCTGGAATATTATGAAAAATCTGGAAATTTCTGTTGTCGGCAAGAATCTTCTTGAGTCTCAGCATCCTGAATTTAAAGATATGTTTTTGAGAGGAATACCGGCAGAAGTTGAACGGAGTATTTATGGAAAAATTACATTTCAGTTCTGATGTAAGAAAAAAGAGGTTGAAGAAGCTGAGTTTTTTCAAAAAACTCGGCTTCTTATCAATAATAATATGGTTTGCTTCACTGTCTGCGGCCGCTGATAAACCTTCGGAATATCGTGTGAAAGCAACCTTTCTTTATCATTTTGCCCAATTTACCGAATGGGAACCCGGTGTATTTGAAAGCGATAATTCTCCTTTGATGCTTTGTATTCTTGGGGAGGATCCCTTTGGAGATGCTTTGAAGGATATAGAGAACAAGAATATCCGCGGAAGACCGCTTTTTATCAGGAAGTGTAAAGATTCAAAAGAGATCAGCGGATGCCATATCCTCTTTGTCAGTCCGTCTGAAGAGGGAAATTTAATGAATATTCTCTCTGATATAAAGGATCAGCCCTGTCTGACTGTCAGTGATTTGGAAGGATTTACTCAACTGGGCGGTATTATAAAATTTTTTATAATGGAGAATAAAGTCCGTTTTGAAATCAATCCTGATGCCGCAGACAGGTCCCGGATTAAGATCAGTTCCCGTTTATTAAAGATTGCCGATATATTCAGGGAATAGAAATTTTTCATTCCGTTCCCACTCAGAAGTTTGTAGTACCGCATTTATGCGGTTATTACGCCGTACCGCCTGAAGGCGGTACTACGAACTTCTGATACAGGAGATGCCAATGAACACATTCCGTTATTTTTCTGTCAGAAAAAAGCTGATTTTAATAATGATGCTGACCACAAGCATAATTATTTTAATGGCTTCGGTGCTTTTTATTCTCAATGAGTTAATCACATTCCGGTTCGGAATTATCAAGGGACTTACAACGCTTGCCAAAGTTGTGGGGATCAACAGCATTGCCTCAATCACGTTCAATGATCAGAAAGCCGCTGAAGAGACTCTGACCGGGCTGAGTGCGGAGCCGAATATTGTGGTCGCGGGAATTTACAAAGCAGACGGGAATATCTTTGCTGAATATTATCAGCATTCTGCTCCTAATCTGAAAATAAAAGAAATATATGTACAAAAAAACAGAGCGGATCAGGAGTTTTTTGAAGGATATCCTTTTTTTGATGATTATACAGATGTGTTTGAAGATATTATATTTGAAGGAGAAGTTATAGGAACCGTCTATGTTCAGGCTGATATGAAAGAATTCTATTCCCATATTATCCGGTATATGCTTACCTGCGGAATAGTCATACTCTTTTCTGTTTTTCCGACTTATTACATCTCTTCAAGGCTTCAGCGGATAATCTCCGCGCCTATTTTAGACCTGACTGATGTAATGAAGATAATCTCTTCTGAACAGAATTATGCGATCCGTGTTGAAAAAAAGAACTATGATGAATTAGGCGCGTTGATAGACGGATTCAATGAAATGCTGTACCAGATTCTGTTAAGAGATCAGAAGCTGCGCAGCACCGGGAGCATCTGGAAGAGCAGATCGCCCTCCGTACAACAGAGCTTGCTGAAGCAAATAAAGGGCTGAAACAGACAGTTATTGAATTAAAAGAGGCAAAAGAGGCGGCTGAGATTGCCAATCGGGCAAAAAGTGAGTTTCTTGCCAACATGAGTCATGAAATCAGAACCCCTATGAATGCGATTCTCGGTTTTACTGAAATATTATTTGATAAAACTGATGATTCAGAGCATAAAAGCTATCTGAAAGGTATTCAATCGAGCGGAAAATCTTTGCTGGGAATCATAAATGATATTCTGGACCTTTCAAAAATCGAAGCCGGAAAGCTGGAAATTCATTCCGAGCCTGTGAATATAAATAAAATACTGGAGGATATCAGACAGATATTTACACATAAAATTCAGGAGAAAGGAATAGAGTTCATATCAGATATAAGCCCGGATGTACCGGAGGGATTGCTTCTGGATGAAATCAGAATCCGGCAGATTCTGATCAATCTGATGGGAAATGCTGTGAAATTTACTCATCATGGGTATGTGAGGATAGGGGTAAAGGGCAGTGAACAGTTGTCAGTTATCAGTTATCCCTCTAATCCTTCTTTTACCCTCATCATTGAGGTAGAAGATACAGGTATCGGTATCCCTGAAGATCAGCAGAATGTGATATTTGAGAAATTCCGTCAGCAGGATGGTCAGAGTACACGGAAATACGGCGGAACAGGTCTTGGACTGGCAATTACCAAAAGACTGACAGAAATAATGAACGGAACCGTATCAGTTGAAAGCAAAGTCGGAAAAGGGAGCATATTTCGGGTAATCCTTTCTGATGTCAGTGTTGTGAAAGAGACAGCAAAGTTTGAGAATATTTCAGAATCAGATGAAAAGCATATCAGTTTTGAACCGGCAACTATTCTGATTGTTGATGATGTCCTGCTTAACAGAAAATTGTTAATAAAATATCTGGAAGAATTCCACTTTTCCATATTTGAAGCTGAAAGCGGTGAAACAGCATTGGCAATGCTCGGTATAAAGGGCTATAAAGAAAATCTTCAAGGTTTCCGTAACCATAAAGCTCCTGTTATGCCTGATCTGATTTTAATGGATTTGAAGATGTCCGGAAAAGACGGCTATGAAATTACTCAGATTATCAAAAAAAATGACAGATTAAAGCATATTCCGGTAATCGCGGTAACTGCCTCGGCAGTCAAAGAGATTGAAGATCGCATAAAAACGATCTTTGACTGCTATATATGGAAACCTTTTGATAAGAAAATATTAATCACCGCTCTGAAAAAATGTCTTCCATACAGCGCCGCTGGTTCAAGTCTCAGATTTGAACCAACATCCGAGGAGAGTATATCCGATGAATCCCTATCACCTGAAGCTCTTGCCCGGATTCCTGAGCTGATACAGTATATGGAGAGCGGGCTTAAAGAGAAATGGACAGATATAAAAGAGACGCTTATCTTTGACGAGGTTGAGGATTTTGCAGGTCTGATAAAGGAACAGGGGGAGAAATACAGCCGGATGTCTCTGATAAACTGGAGTGAATCTGTATTGCGTTATATGCACTCCTTTGATATGGCGGCTCTTTCAGGCATATTTGAAAAATTTCCTGAAATCATAGAAGAATTAAAAAAACAGGTTGAAAATTAGCATGTAGGTCGGGTTAGCGATAGCGTAACCCGACATTGTTTGCCAATGAAAGATTTTTCAGTTTGACAATCATGAAAATATAGTCATAAAAAGTATCAACAACTGTTGACATTTATATAAAAATATATATGATGTAATTATGAAAGCAAAACAGGTACTGTCGCTGACAGGAATAACACGCACGACACTTTCCAGGCTGGTGAAGGACGGCAGAATCAAAGCTGTAAAAACTCCCTGCGGATGGTATGACTATGATGATGAATCAGTGCTTGAATATATGGGAAGAAAACGGGAACAGCTTCATATCATATATGCAAGAGTGTCAACAGCGGAACAGAAAGCTGATCTGTCAAATCAGATTGCACAGCTTGAAAACTGGTGCGCTGTCAAAGGATATAAAACTGACATGACCTTTTCCGACATAGCAAGCGGAATTGACTTTGACGGGCGGAAACAGTTTTCTGAGCTTCTGGACATGGTGATACAGTATAAAGTGGCAAAAATTTTTGTAACCCGCAAAGACCGTCTGAGCCGTGTCGGATTCGGGATGTTCAGACATCTTTTTCACCAGTACGGATGTCAGATAGAAGTTATCCATGAGTCGGGAAATGAAAAACTCGATTCCGAAGAAATTTTTGAAGAAATCATAACACTGATACACTGCTTTTCAATGCGTCATTATTCAAAACGCAGGCTGAACAGAATAAGAAAGGTTTTTGAAAATGAGGAAAACAGTAAAGACAGGAATAAGGAATCTGACACGGGCGCAGTACAGTCATCTGCGTAATCTTTGTCAGGTTTCAAAAAATCTTTACAACCAGGCTCTTTACACAGTCAGGCAGACATATATCAGAACGGGTGAGTATCTGAATTACATCGCCGTTGACAGAATCATGAAGGAAACCCCGAACCTTGACGGTGAAGTCAACTACTGTATGCTGAAAGCGGGTGTCAGCCAGCAGATACTGAGAAGACTTGACCGGAATTTCAGGTCGTTTTTTGTACTGAAAAAACAGTTCCCGGAAATGAGACCGAATCCGCCGGGATACATTAAAGGAAATTTTCACAGTCTCATTTATGACAGCCAGCGTTTTCAGGTCAGAGACGGTATGGCGGTTCTCGACAAATTCGTGTCCGTAAATAATAACGGTTTCAGATTCTCCGGCAAAAGAATCAGAAGAGGACTTTACAAATCAGCAGACGGCATGATTCTGAATGCGGATATCAACGGAGCGTTCAACATCATCAGAAAAGTAGTCCCGGAATTTAATTTTGATAAATTGAAGGACGGGATAGCGGGGCGGTTCACCCCACATTGCAGACTGTTTACAGTTGTATAGACTTGTAAACAGTTATCAATGGATTTTGAACCTAATGATAGTTTCAGAAACTGTTGCACTTTGTGTCTTAGTGTCTTTGTGTCAGGAAAACACAAAGACACTAAGGCACAAAGATACAAAAAAACAAAGCGTATCTCCCGCGTTCTCATTAAAACCTGGCTTTGCGTGGAAACGAGGAAAAAAAATCAAGTTTTTAAGAGGTTTAAGTGAAACAAATCCGAAAGATACTGATTGCAAACCGGGGCGTTCCCGCCGTCCGGGTGATGCACACATGCAGAGACAGAAAGATTCCTACAGTAGCTATATACAGTACTCCTGACAGGCTTTCACACCACGTATTTATGGCAGAATCTGCGGTTCACATTGGCGAGGCACCGCCCGGCGATTCCTATCTGAATATGGAAAAAATCATTCAGGCAGCAATTGAAAATAAAGCAGATGCAGTACATCCGGGGTGGGGCTTTCTTTCTGAAAACGACAAATTTGCCCGGATGGTATCAGATGCGGGACTAATATGGATCGGACCAAAGCCTGACGTGATCCGGCAGATGGGAGATAAGATTGAGGCAAAAAAGATTGCCAGACGCTCCAATGTTCCGACCATTCCGGGTGTAAGTGCTGTCAATGATATTGAGCAGATCAGACAATGGATGGCAGAGGAGAAGATCAGCTATCCGATTATAATCAAAGCCGCGTCCGGGGGCGGCGGAAAAGGAATGGTAAAGATTGATAAAGATCAGGATTTAGCCGCTGGTTTTGCTCAGGCTCGTTCTGAAGCAAGAAAGAGCTTCGGAGATGATGCTGTTCTGGCAGAAAAATATATTGAGCGGGGAAGACATATTGAGGTACAGATCATAGCAGATGATCATGGGAATGTGGTTCATCTTTTTGAACGTGAATGTACCATTCAGAGACGGAATCAGAAAATCATCGAAGAATCCCCGTCTCCGAGCATAGATGATAATCTAAGATATGAAATGTGTTTTTCAGCCAGCAGGCTTATGCGTGAAATCGGCTATAATTCTGTGGGAACTGTGGAGTTTCTCTTTGATTCATCCTCCAAAAAATTCTATTTTCTGGAGGTCAACACCCGGCTTCAGGTGGAGCATGGAATTACAGAACTGATAACAGGGCTTGATATTGTAGGTATCATGATTGACTCAGCTATGGGAAAACCCTTGACCGTCAAACAGAGAGATATTTTTCCCAACCGCTGGGCATTGGAAGTCCGGCTCAATGCCGAAGACCCTAAAACCTTCAGTCCTTCATTCGGAAGAATCACACGGTTACAGGTTCCGCTGGGACCGGGTGTCCGCATTTCTCCCGGAGTTTATGAGGGAGCAGAGATTCCGCCGTATTATGATTCACTCTTTATGCTGATCATGGCAGCCGGAGCGGATCGGGAAGATGCTATCAGGGTAATGGACCGCACTCTGGCAAGAAATCTGAGAATAGAAGGAATAAAGACACTTCAGCCCCTTCTCCTGAGTATTATCAGGCATCCGGCATTTATTGCCGGTGAATTTTCCACCCGGTTTATTGAAGATCATATAGGGGAGCTGATCTCCATGTTTATCGAAAAAAACAGCGAAGATGAAGTTCTGAAAATCGCCAGATATGTTGCGGAGATCTCCGCATCAGGACCTCAGAAATGGATGTAGGTTGGGGAGCATACAGGTCGGATTAGCGGCAGTGTAACCCGACTCGGCGCGAAATGCGGTAAATACAATGGGCGGGCTTCAAATTCATTACACAAAGAGGAGAATAATATGAGGACGTTCAAAGTAATTGTAGAAAAACATCCTGACGGGTATGTGGCATATCCTCTGGGATTAAAAGGGGTGGTTGTCGGAGAGGGGGATACCTATGAAGAAGCTATGTCTGATGTCAAATCAGCACTCTGTTTTCATATCGAAACATTCGGAATCAGTGTATTGGATGAATATCCCGTTATGGAAGCCTTTGTGGCAGAAGCAGGTGTGATTGCATAATGGCAAAATTCCCCGCTGATACGCCGATTGCAGACGTGATCAAGGCATTTGAACATTTGGGTTTCCGTATAGTGAGAACCGGAAATCATATTGCAATGATTCGGGAAAATGATGACGGAACCACTACTCCGCTGACTATGCCGAATCATCGGACTTTAAAAGGTTCGACACTTCGTACCATTCTCACCCAGTCAGGCATTCAACGGAATGATTTTTTAGATGCCTACAAAGCATAAGAATGTAAATATTTATCTGAACATCTATAGATGGGATGAATGAAATGAACCCCAACTGCAATAAAAATTGTTGGGGTTCGCTTTGCTCACGCCAATCTGCTCATTTTTTTTAATTGGATATAAAACCTATGAATGATTTGATATTTGTCAGACCAGGAATGACGGCAAAAGAGATTGTCAGCGCAGTCCGATCCGTTGACGGGGTCTGTTTTACCTCTGTGGGAATGAGAGATGCTGGTCAGTCAGATTATAAGAACCGGCACCGCATTTATGATTTAAAAACCCTTGCTCCGTCTTATAATCAGATGGGGCTGTTCAGCGCCGAATGTCACGGCGGAGCAAGATGGCATGTAGGGGTTATGAACCGCCGGGAAAGCCCTTTTGAAGAGATTGAAATCTTCAGAACTCTCATGCCTGATGTACTGCTCCAGACGCTAATCCGGGAGACCAATCTGTTCGGCTACAGACCCTATCCGAAAAACGTGATTGAGCATGTTGTTTCACGGGTAGATATTGATGTGTGGCGATGTTTTTCATTTCTCAATGATGTCAGGAATATGAGAACAGTTGCAGAGATTGTTATGAAGCGGGGAAAACTTTTTGAGCCTGCTATCTCTTACACAGTGGCGGATTGGGCTACAGATAAATATTATCTCGGTGTTATTAAAGATATAGTTGAACTCTGCGCTGGAACAGATGAAATTATTCTCTGCATCAAAGATATGGCAGGAGTCGGGGATATCCGCAGGGTCAGCAGCCTTGTTGACGCCATCAAACAGAAATACCAGGAGCTTGTGATCCATTATCACCGCCATATCACTGACGGACTTGCTGCTCCGTCAATGCTGGCTGCGGCTCAGTCAGGGGCAAAGATATTTGATGTTGAAGAGGATTCCCTTGTGCGGTTTTACGCTCATTCTCCGATTTTAAGCATTCAGGCTTATTTTGAAGATTCAGGCATACCTGTTCATTTGGACAGAAAATATGCGGAGCTGGCTGTTCAGAAAGTCCGGGACTGGATTAACCATTACGGATGGGCGGAATCTCCGTTTAAAGGGTTTGATCATACTGTAACATTTCATAAAATGCCCGGAGGAGCGTTTCCCAGTTCATTTGAGCAGGCTGAAAAAGGGGGATTTATTCATCTTATGCCTGCAATCCTGAAACTGATGTCTTTATATAACAGGATTGTAAAATATTTTGATGTAACTCCGGGTTCTCAGATTACGTGGGTGACCTGTAATGGCATTATCCACAGATATGCCAAAGAAAAAGGAGAGGCTGGAGTCAGGCATGTAATCCATCTGCTGACAAAATTTGTTGAAGAGAAAGAGCAGAATTTTGATAATATGGAGACGCATGAACAGGATGAACTCCTTCTGCTGTTCAGAAATGCGCCGAGCGATTTTCAGAATCTCCTGATGGGACATTACGGAAAACTCCCCATGGGATGGCGCAGGAGTGGGTGTATCAAAGCACATTCGGTGATGACTGGGAGAGTAAGATCGGAGAACGGAAAGATGAATCTCCGCTTGATTCCATAAAAGAGGATGATCTTGACAAACTCAAAGCGGTTCTTGCCGAGAAACTAGGGAGAACTCCTACAGAAGAGGAGTTTATTCTCTACCTGATGCACCCCAAAGATGCAATTGAACTATTTGAATTCAGAGAAAAATACGGCGAGGCTCCCCTTGCCCTGCCGACAGATGTATGGAGAGATGGGCTGAAAAAACCCGGCGATAAAGTAGAATTTGAACTCTGGGGAAAGCCGTACTGTATTGAGCTTGTTTCCGTGGGAGCGGAGCATGAAGGGGTGATTTATGTGGTGGTCAGAGTGAATAACAAGAACAGGGTTTATTCAATTGAAACTCCAAGGGCAAAAAAGACAGAGATACGCATGGCAAAAGGGATCAGCGATGTGGGTTCTCCTATCAACGGAAATGTATGGCGGATCGGAAATCCGCAAAGAGGAATCCTAAGGCACGGAGATATTATCCGCAAGGGAGAAGAGATCGCCAATCTTGAGGCAATGAAAATGGAGAATGCTGTTTTTGCTCCGTTTGATGCTCAGATCGCAGAGATATGCGTGAATCTGAATGAAACCGTTAAAGAAGGACAGCTTCTGTTTGTGCTTGAAAGACCTCCCAGGGGTTTCCAAAACCCTTAGCGGCTTTTCACCTGTTACAAGGCTAAATGACCGCCTAAAGGCGGTACTACGAATTTCCTTCGCTGGCTCTGCCCCGTAACAGGCGAAAAATATAAACATCAAGGAGATTATAAATGGAATCAAAAAGATCGGATTCAGAGCAGAATGCCTTTATCCTTATTGTGGATGATGTTCCTAAAAACCTGCTGGTTTTAGGAAGTATTCTCAGTTCAAAAGGGTATCATTTTACACCCGCATGCAGCGGAGAACAGGCTTTGAAGATTATTGAAAAAAGACCTCCTGATTTGATTCTGCTTGATGTTATGATGCCTGATATGGACGGCTATGAAGTTTCTGAAACACTGAAAGAATCTTCAGAAACAAAGGAAATCCCGATTATTTTTCTTACAGCCAGAGTTGAGCCGGAGGATATTGTAAAAGGGTTTGAAGCCGGAGGGGTTGATTATATAACCAAGCCGTTTAATCCCACAGAGCTGCTGGCAAGAATCAGAACACACCTTGAACTGAGACAGGCAAGAAAAGAACTGTCAAAACAGAATATTATTTTAGAAAAAAAAATAAAAGAGCGGACAAAAGAATTGTATGACAGCCG
The DNA here is from genome assembly GCA_963806835.1 of uncultured delta proteobacterium. Taxonomy (GTDB): domain Bacteria; phylum Desulfobacterota; class Desulfobacteria; order Desulfobacterales; family CAWEAR01; genus CAWEAR01. Next base: position 252,718 of record CAWEAR010000035.1, on the reverse strand, counting down.
GGTGGAAGTTGCTCACCGTCTTGTATTTGCAGCAGAATATAAAGACCCTGAAACCGGATCCCATATCAGACGGATGAGTCATTACAGTGCATTGATTGCCCGCGCATACGGACTGAATGAAAAAGAGTGTGAACAGATACTTATCGCCAGTTCCATGCACGATCTCGGAAAAATCGGAATACCGGACAATATCCTGCTCAAACCGGGGAAATTAGAGAAAGATGAATGGGAGATTATGAAGACCCATTCAAATATCGGGGCAAAAATACTGGCAAACAGCAATTCAACTCTGATAAAAGCGGCTCAGATTATTGCCATATCGCATCATGAAAAATGGAACGGCTCAGGGTATCCGCAGGGACTGAAAAAAGAAGCAATTCCGCTTATAGGGCGTATAACAGCCGTAGCAGATGTTTTTGATGCTCTGACCAGCAGACGCCCGTATAAAGAAGCATGGAGCATAGATAAAGCAGTAGAAGAGATAAAAGCCGGAAAAGAATCCCATTTTGATCCGGAACTTGTAGATAAGTTTCTTGAGTCGCTTCCTGAAATTTTAAATATAAAAGAACGGTTTTCAGACAGTGAACAGAGCGTTTCTTCCGTTCCCGCTTTTCAGCGTGGGAACGAGGTGAAAGCAAAAACAGCATGAAAAAATCTGATATATTCAGCAGAGACATACTTATAGCTGATGACAATCCCGGAAATCTTAAAATATTGTCAGTCCTCCTTAACCGGCAGGGCTGCCGGGTAAGAGTCGCTCTTAACGGAGAATCAGCATTAAAATCAGCCCGGAAATATCCGCCGAATCTGATAATGCTTGATATTATGATGCCTGAAATGAACGGATTTGAAGTCTGCAAGGCATTAAAATCAGATGAGAAAACCCGGGATATTCCTGTTATATTTATCAGCTCGCTGGATAATGTGGCAGATAAAATCAGGTGTTTTGAGCTTGGCGGTGTTGATTATATCACCAAACCGTTTCAGCCGCAGGAAGTATCAGCGCGTGTCAAAACCCATCTCATATTGAGAACTATGCAGATGCGTCTTGAAGAAAAGAATGCCCGGCTCAGAGAGAAGATTATTGAAAAAAAAGAGACCGCAAAGAAACTGCGTATAAGTGAACAGAAATACAGAGAGCTGGTTGAAAATGCAAACAGTATCATCATGAGGGCGGATCCGGATTGGAATATCATATATATCAATGATTTTGCACAAAAATTTTTCGGATACACAGAAAAAGAGCTTCTGTATAAAAATGTGGTCGGAACAATAGTTCCGATGACTGAAACAACCGGACGCGATTTGGCTGCCCTGATTAATAATATTGCCTCTCATCCTGAAACTTTCCGTTACAATGAAAATGAAAATATATGCAAAAACCGGGAGCGGGTCTGGATTGCATGGACAAACAAAGTAATAACCGATGAAAAAGGTAATGTTGCTGAAATCCTCTGTATCGGCAACGATATAACCGAGAAAAAGAGAGCAGAAAAACTGCTGAATACCCGTCTGAGATATGAAGAGGGACTGGCTGCCTGTTCCCATGATCTTCTTGCAGATATACCGGATGCTTTGACAAAAGCAATTCATCATCTGCTCAGAGCCTCTGACGCCAGCCGGGTTTATATTTTTGAAAATTTTGAAGATTCTGATGACGGACTCTGTATGCGGCAGACCCATGAAGTATATGCTTACGGCATTCAACCTGAGATAGATAATCCGATATTGCAGCATATTCCATATAAAGACGGGTTTGAAAGATGGCGGGACAGATTATCTATAGACAAGCCGATTTCAGGGGCAGTTGCCTCTTTTCCGGTAAAGGAAAAAGAAATTCTTGAACCTCAGGGGATTCTTTCTATACTGGTGCTTCCCGTAAAGGTAAACGGAAACTGGTACGGATTTATCGGGTTTGATGACACAGTAAATATCCATGACTGGAAATATGAGGATATTAAGTTACTTGTAACTGCTTCTGAAATGATAGGGAGCTATATTGAGCGGGAAAAGGGGAGAGAGGCTTTAAAAGAATTAGAGCATATTGTCAATCAGAGTTCAGTAACTGTTTTTCTCTGGAGAGCAGCGGAGCATCTGCCTGTTGAATTTGTTTCCGACAATATCAGACAGTTCGGATATTCCCCTGAAGATTTTTATATAAGATCAGGTCTTTTTTCCAATATCACTTATTCTGAAGATTCACAAAGGGTGGCTGAAGAGATCATCCGTTATATCAGAAGCGGACATACAAAATTTAATCAGGAATACCGGATAATCACCGCCTGCGGAAAGACGCGGTGGATTGAACGGCAAATCTGGGTACGAAGCGATGCAGATGGTGTTATCACACATTATCAGGGTATTGTTACAGACATTACAGATCGTAAAATGGCAGAAGATGCTTTACGGGAAAGTGAGGAACGGTTCCGTGCTATTTTTCGGAATGCCGGTATCGGTATTGCTCTGGCAGATATGACAAAGCGTTTTATACAGGTCAATCCTGCTTTTCAGAAGATGCTGAAGTACTCCGGGCAGGAGCTTCTCAAAAAGACATTTGCAGATATAACCCACCCTGATGATCTTGAAGAGAATATAAAATCATATTCGGAGCTGATTGAAGGAAAAAGAGAATATTACCAGATTGAAAAACGGTACATTCGGAAGGACAGCGAATTAATATGGTTTAATCTTATTGTTTCTCTGATAAAAGATGCTTCGGGAAAACCGCTTTTTACACTGGGGCTGGCGGAAGATATTACCAGCAGGAAGCAGATGCAGAAAGAGCTTGAGGATGCAAGGAGAAAAAGCAGAGTCCGCAAACCGTGCAAAGAGTGAATTTCTTGCAAATATGAGTCATGAAATCAGAACCCCGATGAATGCTATTCTCGGATTCAGTGAAATACTGATGAATATGATTGACGATCCGGAGCAGAAAAATTATCTGGCAAATATCAGGTCGGGCGGAAAATCTCTGCTGGCACTGATTGATGATATACTTGATCTTTCAAAGATTGAAGCCGGAAAACTGGAGATTCAGCCTGAGTCTGTCAGTATCAGGAGTATAATTGATGAGATAAGTCAGTTATTCCGGTATAAATTTCAGGAAAAAGATATAGAATTTATGTCAGAGGTGGAAAAAAATGTTCCTGACCTTCTGCTTTTGGATGAGGTCAGAGTCAGGCAGATTCTGGTGAATCTTGTGGGGAATGCAATAAAATTTACTCATGAAGGATATGTAAAAATAAGAGTGAGAGGGTCAGAGGAGTATGGGGATAAAGGGTCAGAGGATTACAGGGATAATGAAAAAAATACCCCTTTACCCCTTTATTCCTCTAATCCTTTTACCCTTATCCTTGAAGTTGAGGATACAGGCATCGGAATTCCTGAGTCACAGCAGGAGGTGATTTTTGAAACATTCCGCCAGCAGGATGGGCAGATGACCAGAAAATACGGAGGGACAGGGCTGGGACTGACCATAACTAAAAGACTGGCTGAAATGATGAACGGGAAAATATCGCTTGAGAGTGAAGTCGGCAAGGGGAGTATTTTCCGAATCACACTTAACAACGTCAAAATTTCTGATCAGACAGAAGTATCAGAGATCACGTCTGAAAATAGAGAAGTTCATATTGAATTCGGATACGCAACAATTCTTATTGTTGATGATATTGATTTTAACAGAATTTTGATAAAAGGTCTTTTAAAAGATGCCCCGTTCACCTTTATCGAAGCAGAAAACGGGGAACAGGCATTGGCGATTCTTGGTCTTCAGGATGTTGATTCAAGTCTCAGACTTGAACCAACGGACAAAAAAGAACCTCCGGATCTGATCCTGATGGATCTGAAGATGCCGGGGAAAGACGGTTATGAAATTACAGAAATAATTAAAAAAAATGACACATTAAAGAATATTCCGGTTATTGCCGTGACCGCATCTGCTATGAAGGAGACCGAAGAGAAGGTAAAATGTCTGTTTGACGGTTATATAAGAAAACCTTTTAATGCCTCTGAACTGACAGATGAATTAAAAAAATATCTCCCTTATACTTTTATCATCAGCAGGAGAAACAGTTACGAGGCAGAACATTGTAACGGGGAAGAATTGGTTCAAGTCTCAGACTTGCTGAACCAACCGGATTTGATACAAATTCTTGAAAATGAATTTATTCCAAAGTGGGAAGATATTAAAGATACACTTATTTTTGATGAGGTCAGAGAGTTTGCCGAAAATACAGATTCTCACGGAATAAAGTATAATTGCAGAATTTTGAAAAACTGGAGCGAAACTGTAATTAATCAGATGCAGAATTTTGATATAGAATCTCTGGAAAAGACTTTCGGAAGATTCCCTGAGATCATAGATAAAATTAAAAAAGGATAATAATGGATTCAGAAAAATCAGACATACAGCGGCATAAAGCATTTATTCTTATTGTTGATGATCTTCCCGTGAATCTTCAGGTTCTTGGGAGTCTTCTGAATTTGGAAGGGTATAATTTTACACTTGCAACCAGCGGAAAACATGCCCTGAAGGTCATAGAAAAAAAAATTCCTGATTTGATTCTGCTGGATATAATGATGCCTGAAATGGACGGCTTTGAAGTCTGCCGTCAGTTAAAAAGCAGAGATGAGAACAAAAGATATACCTGTTATATTTATCAGCGCGATGAGTGATACAGTTGACAAAGTAAAAGGTTTTCAGGCAGGAGGGGTTGACTATATCACAAAACCGTTTCAGAGAGAGGAGGTTATTGTCAGAGTCGCTCTTCATCTGAAGCTGAAGAATTCAAGGGATGAACTGAAAAAAATCAATCAGGAGCTGAATATTGAAGTAAAAGAGCGTCAGCGCACTGAGGAACTGCTCAGAGCCGCAAATAAAAAGATTGAAGAAAAGATAAAGCATATTACAGAGAGTATTCAGTATGCAAAAATGATACAGCGGTCTCTGCTCCCGAATCCTGATGAAATCCGTTCTTTTCTTCCTGAGAGTTTTATTATATGGATGCCGAGAGATATTGTAAGCGGAGATATTTATTTTGCAGAGTTTTTTCCGTCAGCAGCGGAAAAAGAGAAAGGGGATATAGTTATAGCTGTTATTGACTGTACGGGGCATGGCATACCCGGGGCATTTATGACCATGATAGCCTCGTCCGCTCTGAGGCGGATTATAAAAGATGATGGATGCCTGAATCCGGCTGAAATACTTAAAAGACTTAATTTTATCGTTAAAACAACGCTTCAGCAGGAGACAGTTTACGCATCCTCAGATGACGGTATGGATGCGGCTATTGTCAGGATTCAGCATATAGGTCGGGATATTAACCCGACTCTGACCTTTGCCGGAGCAAAACTCCCTCTGGTTTATATTCAAAATAATAATATATGTGTTATCAAAGGCGACAGACAGAGTATCGGATATAAAAGATCAAAGAGATCCGATATTAATTTTGATTTTACCAACCATATAATTCATATTGAAAAAGGAATCGCTTTTTATCTCTTCAGCGATGGATTTGCCGATCAGCTTGGCGGAAAAGATGATCGGAGATTTGGCAATAAACAGTTTTATGAGCTTTTAAAGGAAAATGCGGATTTGTCTTTTGAAAAACAGCAGGAGATTATTATTCAAAGATTTAATGAACATAAAGGTGATTATGAGTCGCTTGATGATATAACAATTATGGGATTCCGATTTTAATATCAAATTTTCGATCTATGGATTTTCATTTATTGCAAAGACTCAGAAGTATTTCCCTTGTAATATCCAACTTGCCGACTGAGAGACGGTAACATGAAACATCATTCAGGAATACAGAGAGCATCATCATAAGGCTGGCAGGTGTGCTGTTAAAAAAAGCCTCATTTTTCAGGTCTTTAATGAGACGGAAAGCCGCTTCATGCACTGGTATCTTTGTCAATACAGGTTCTTTGGAAAAATCAGGAGAAACCGGGTCTTCACGGAAAACATTCCATATATCTGATTTGTGCTGTTCCAGAATCTCCCGGATTTTCACGGTAAGCCCTTTATGCTGAGGATACCGGACACACCAGTCGGAAAATTCGTTATCAGTACGTTTTGCAGATACGCCCTCTAATTTTTCCAAATCACGGATAACCGAATCATCCCCATTTTTGATACCTATACCGAGAAGATAAAACGCATCAGCAGAGCGTTCTCCCTGATCCAGACATATCAGGGTCTTTATTTTTGCAGGCGAATCTCCGACCGGATAACCAAGCTCATCAGGTCTTAGAGGAATCTTATTCTTCCGTGAAGAGTGCAAAGTTTTCCTGCTCTTAGGATCCGCCACTTTCCAGAGAGATCGCGGAAACGGATGCACAAGTCCGGTTTTTTTGTGAATTGGACAAAAATCATCTGAATAGAGCGTAAAACCATTTTTAAGCAGTCCCAGAACTGCTGTGGTTTTTCCGAGTCCGGGTGCCCCTGCAAGAATTACAGCCTCTCCGCTGTTTGCAGCAACCCCTGCGTGAAGCAGAATAAATTCTCTGATATTATTGAATATCTCTTTTAAGATAATCTGATATGCACATTTGTTTTTTCCGGTATGACCTGCTAAAGAGAAAACTTGATTATTCCAATAGATAGCCGTATCTATTTCATTTACATCAAGCATGACGGAAAAGGATAAAGAAGGAATAAGGGATTCTGTTCTGAACCATCCGTAATCATAATCAAATTCATTTAAAAAAGATTCAGAGTCAGATTCAATGCAGACATCCGCATCCATGATACGGTAATATTTTTTATAAACAGACATAGTCAGAAATTTTTCAACTGATGCTTCCTGAACTGAACAGAGACCGGCTCATATTCAAGAAGAATATCTTTCAGACCTGCGGAGAGGAATTTTCCGGTCAGGGTTGCGCCGCTGATCCCGTCCACATAATGGGTTTGCTTCTCTTTTGCTATATCCTTTGTTGCTCCTTTTGCAACGGCAACAGAGACAAAATCACCTGTCTGATCAATTATTCTCTTTCCTTCAAAGTTCTTCTGAAACCAACGTTTTTCAATCTCTCCGCCAAGCCCGGGCGTCTCTGAATGATTATACACTGTAAAACCGGTGATGGTGGATCCGTCATTTTTTATTGCCAGATACCCGAAGATTTTTCCCCATAATCCCTGAGTTTCAATCGGGATAATATAAGATTCAATCCCGGAAAACAAATCAGAACCCTCTTCCGCGTTCTCTTTTATTTGCAGATAAATCGGCAAATCTCCGGTTCCCCGCTTTTTCTCCTGAATAATCTTTCCGTCTTCAGTATTCACCCATACGCTTTTTATTCTGTCTGCATATAATTTTTCAATATATTCAGATGAATATCGCTGATCATCACTTATAAGACCAACTGATTTCAAGATATTCTTCTGTTTATCCAGAGCAATATTTTTTTCCTGAAAACCTTTCAGCCCGGTTGTTGCGGCTGTCAGGAGCAGACTGCATACTACACACAAAATTCCTGCAAATACCAATGATTTTTTATTGCCAGACATGCTTCATCCTCTTTCTTAATCGGATTTTAATTTCCAGATGATCCAGTAACGGAGCAAATATATTCATAAAAAGAATCGCCAGCATCACCCCTTCGGAATATGCGGGATTAAATACACGAATCAGCACCGTCAGCATACCAATGATAAATCCGTATATCCATTTTGATTTTTCCATGCCAGGAGATGAAACCGGATCCGTTGCCATATAAGTTATTCCAAAAGCAAATCCGCCCATAACCAGATGATAGAAAGGATTCAGAGAGAGCCAAGGATTTGAAGATGAACCAGCAAAGAGATTCAGCAGAAACCCTGTTATCAGGACTCCAAGCACGCCGCTGATAATAATCCTGTAACTGGCAATCCCTGTTATAATAAGAAAAATTGCTCCGAGCAGACACAAAAAAGCAGATGTTTCTCCTATACTGCCCGTATGTCTCCCCATAAATAATTTCATAAAAGTATAACCGGATTTGGCAAGAACTATCTCTATTTTTTCCGAAGCATCAGCAAGGGCTGAGACTGCCAAAGGGGTTGCCCCGGTAAAAGTATCTATTGCTTTTTCTTTGATAACCGTCCATACATCTCCTGACATTCTTGAGGGATAAGCAAAAAATATAAATGCTCTTGCAGTCAAAGCCGGATTTAGCAGGTTTTCTGCCGGTTCCGCCGAATATCTCTTTGCCGATAACCACGCCGAATGAGATTCCTATTGCCGCCTGCCATAAAGGAAGAGTCGGCGGAAGGGTCATGGGGAATAGAAGTCCTGTAACAAAGAATCCTTCACTTACAGGATGTTTACGGATAACTGCAAAGAGTATTTCCCAAAATAATCCGACAGTATAAGAGACGATAACCAGCGGGATGACAATGTAAATCCCTTTGAATAAGACCGTAATAAAGCTGATGGGAAGCCCTGATGCAAGATTTGACTGGTATCCCGCGTTGTAAATTCCGAAAAAAAACGGAGGAATCAGAGCAAGAATAACAAAGCTCATCAGACGCTTTAAATCCATGCTGTCGCGGACATGGGGACCTGTTACGGTTACGCAGTAGGAGATAAAGAAAAATGTGTCTGCTGCTTCAAACAGGGGATGATATTTTTCCCATTTCCCGCCTTTGACAAAATGCTGCTGTTTTGAATCAAAAAAATCTTTTATCTTTTTCATTTATAATATTCCTTTTTTTAACTGCAAAAAAACTCCTTGTGTCCTTTGTGCATTCTTTGTGGTTAATATTTCTTTTACCACAAAGGACACAAAGGTTTCACAAAGTTCCGTTTTATACTTTGTGACCTTTGCGTTCTTTGCGGTAAAATCTTTTTCTTAACCGCAAAGGGCGCAAGAATCACGCAAAGGACGCTATTTATCTTTGCGAACTTAGCGGAACCTTTGCGTTCTTTGCGGTAAAATCTTTTTCTTAACCGCAAAGGACTCAAAGAAAAAAGTTACACATTGCATTAAATATCATTTTTTTCTATTCTGTCAACATAGATATGAAAAAATATCTTGACACGGTTCATTCTCTGCCATAAACAGATAACTACTTTTAAAACAAAATAACAGAAAAGGCTTGATAATGAATCCTGTTGATATTGTAGTGCCGGTTTATTGCGGGTATCAGGAAGTAAAAAGATGTATAGAGTCTATTCTGGCATATAAACAGCAGAGACCTTTTGAGGTGATTCTTATCAATGATGCCAGTCCTGAAGAAGAGATAATCCGATATATTGAGCATATTGCTGAAACTGATAAACGAATCACTACACTGCATAACAAAGCAAATCTCGGATTTGCGGCAAGTATTAACAGGGGAATATCACTTCATCCTGAAAGAGATGTTCTGCTTCTGAACAGTGATACAGAGGTTGCAAATGACTGGCTTGACAGATTAACAGCATGTTCGTATCAGGATGAAAAAACAGGAACAGTCTCCCCTTTTTCCAACAATGCTACGATATGCAGTTTTCCGAAATTCTGCGATGTCAACAATCTTCCGGCAGGATGGTCGCCAGAGGCGATAGATAAAATATTTTCAGATATTCATAAAGGTAAATATATTGAAATTCCTACTACTGTAGGGTTTTGCATGTATATTAAACGGGCATCTCTTAATGAAACAGGAGATTTTTGCGTGGAGAAATTCGGAAAAGGCTACGGTGAAGAGAATGATTTTTGCATGAGAGCATCCAAAAAAGGGTGGAAACATATTTTATGCTGTGATACGTTTGTCTATCATCATGGCGGAGTCAGTTTCGGCAGTACTCAGAATGCCCGTCAGGAAGCGGCAATAGAAAAGCTGGATCATTTATATCCTGATTATCTTCAACAGCTTCACGCTCATATTAAAAGAGATCCCGCCCGTTCTTTACGGATGGCTGTTCTGACTGAAATAATTCGGAGATCGGAAAAAGAGAAACTCCTGTTTATTTCTCATCATATAGGCGGCGGATGTGAAAAACATATTCAGGAATTGGGAGCTTATCTTCAGGATAAAACAGAGATTGTTGTGATCCGCTCTTTTGAACCCGGATGGATAACATTTCATATCGGAATTGAGAGAGATGCGGAGCATTTTTATTTTGCTTTGCCAAATGATTATCAGGAGATATTAAATCTCTGCAAGCATATCGGAATAAAGCGTATCCATATTCATCATACCGTTGGGATAGACTCAAGCATTTGGAATATCAGCAATGATCTTGGCGTTCCGTTGGATATAACGTTACATGATTATTATCTCATCAATGCTAATCCGACCATGACAGATAACAACGGTGAATTTTGCCCGATTCCTGTAAATCTTATTCCGACTGAATGGCGTGAACGTCAGGAGCAGTTGCTTTATTCAGCTTCAAGGGTTTTTGTTCCGTCAGATTATGCTGCGAACCTGTATCAGCAGTATTTTCCTAAATTAAAACCAATTATTGCATATCATCCTGATTGGGAAAAGGATGCTCCTTATCCGAATCCCGGATTGAGAAAGATAAAATCAGATGAAGCGATGCGGATTCTTGTACTTGGCGCACTGAGCAGAGAAAAAGGCGCGGATATTCTTGAAAAATGTGCGGAACATGCAAAGCGTCAGAAATATCTCCTTGAATTTCACTTAATCGGATATGCTTACAGACCTTTGAGCAAAGCGGTTCATCAATATGGCAGCTACAACGATGTTGATCTGGATCGTCTTATTTCAGAAGCAGAACCCCATATTATATGGCTTCCTGCTCAATGGGGAGAAACATATTCTTATACATTAAGCGCGGCACTCAGGAGCGGACTTCCTGTTGCGGTTCCTGACATCGGCGCATTTCCTGAACGGGTTAAAGGAAGACCCCACACATGGATAGAATCATGGAAAAAGAGCGCCAAAGAATGGGCTGATTTTTTTTCAAATCTGAGGAATCAGATGCTGAATGATATGATTTCTGATTCAAGCAAGATATGGGATGATCAGCAGTCAGATAAAAAAGAATTTTCATATATCAATGATTATGTTATAAAAGATAGCAATCCTGTCAGAGATACCGGCAATTTTATACCGGATGATGAATGGTTTAAACGGTTTGTATATTGGAAAGGTCATCATCTGAAAAAACGATTGTTAAACAAAGAAAGGATATTGCTTTATCTGTTAAAGCTCAGGGTAAATCCTGTTATTTCAAAAATTTTATCTTTTATTCCTTATCGTTTTCAGCAGAATATCAAACGATGGTTTTCACGCAAGCCGATCCATGAGCTTATGCGTTAAGAATACTTTGTGCCTTCTTTGTGTCCTTTGTGGTTAAAGGTTGCACATCACGTTAAATAAAGACTTCCAGATTATGATAGATATTATTATAGTTAATTACAACAGCACCGATTACCTTATCAGGTGTCTGAAATCACTTTATAAATCACTCGGCGATATTCCGGCAAAAATCTTTGTCATGGATAACGCATCTGAAGATAATGCAGAGAGAATAAAGAATATATTCCCCCAAGTGCATTTTTTTAAAAGCAGTTACAATATGGGATTTTCAAAAGCAGTGAATCTGCTTCTTAAAAAAGGGGAATCGCCCTATGCCCTTATTTTAAACCCGGATACTTATGTTACGCAAGGATTTTTTTCACCGTTAATTGAGTATATGGAGAAAAATCAGGATATAGGGATTCTGGGTCCCAGAATACTTGATAATGACGGCGGATTACAAAATTCCGCCCGTTCTTTTCCCACTCTGTTGACAGCATTTTTCGGGCGTTCCTCTTTTCTTTCAAAACGGTTTCCAAAGAATCCGATTACATTCAGAAATCTGCTCAGTTTAAAATCTGACGGAAAATCTCCGATGAAGGTAGATTGGCTGTCAGGAGCATGTATGCTGGTGAGAAGAAGAGCGATTGACGAGATCGGGCTTTTAGATGAACGCTTCTTCATGTACTGGGAGGATGCGGACTGGTGTAAACGCTTATGGGATGCTGGCTGGAAAGTTATCTATTTCCCGGAGGTCTCTCTCTATCATTATGTAGGCGGAAGCAGTGAAAAAAGAGCCTTCCAATCTGTTGTTGAATTTCACAAAAGCGTATATCGTCTCTTTGATAAGCACTTATATCCTTATCTATCTATTTTAAAACCTCTTGTTGTCGGGGGACTTGCCCTTCGTTTATTTTTTGTTCTTTGCCTACAGACAATTCAGCAGTCATTAAACTGGAGAGCAGAATTTGAAAATTGGCGATTCACACTTATCACCCTGCGCCCTGCACCCTGCACCCTGCACCATGCTACCAGCATAAAAATACTGAGAATTATATCCCGTATGAATATCGGAGGACCTGCGATTCATGTTTATTTGCTTACAAAAGGACTGAATCCTGAATTATTTGAATCTGTACTGGTGACCGGAAAAATCTCTCCGCAGGAGGGGGATATGAGTTATCTGTTTAATCCTTTGGATAAAAAGCCGATTATTATTCCTGCGTTGCAGAGAGAGATAAGCATCAGGACAGATATAAAGGCATTTTTTTATATATTCAGAATACTTTATCAGGAAAAACCGGATATTGTCCATACGCATACGGCAAAAGCCGGTTTCAGCACCCGGTTTGCGGTTTTTATCTATAATCTTCTGAAAAAAAATAAAATACTTGTGGTTCACACATTTCACGGTCATGTATTTGAAGGATATTTCAGCCGGTTCAATTCATTTCTCTTTGTGAATGTTGAGCGGCTGCTGGCAAGGGTAACAGATGTTATTATTGCCATCAGTGAGACGCAGAAACAGGAGCTTGCAGAAAAATACCGTATTGCTCCGGCTGATAAAATCAGGACCATAAAACTCGGTTTTAATTTAACCCCTTTTTTCAACAGATTAAAAGGAGAATTCAGAAAACAACTTGGAATAAAAAAGGATATGCTTTTAATCGGTATTGTGGGAAGGCTGGTTCCGATAAAAAATCATAAAATGTTTTTAAACGCGGCTAAATTATTTCTTGCACAGAATCATGATATTCAGGTAAAATTTGTTGTTATCGGAGACGGCGAATTAAGAGATGAGCTTGAAGCATATTCTAAAGAGCATGGGCTGACAGATCATGTCATATTCTGCGGATGGGTCAAAGATGTTCCGTTTGTTTATGCTGATCTTGATATTCTTGCGCTGACATCTCTTAATGAAGGAACGCCGGTATCAATTATTGAATCTATGGCGTCTTCAGTGCCGGTTATTGCCACGGATGCAGGCGGGGTGCGTGATCTTCTTGGAAATGCTGAAGAAGCGACAAATACATTCCGTATCTGTAAACGGGGAATTCTTTGTCAGAAGGATGATCCGATCAGCTTTGTTAATGGATTGAAATATCTTATTGATGAGGATAAGGATAAAAAAGCAGCAAGGGTGAAGCGTGCATGCTCTTTTGTAAAAGAGGAATTTGATCAGCACCGGCTTTTTCAGGATATGGAATCGCTTTATATAAATCTGATAAGCGTAACCCACCGTCCTGACATCTACAGGGATTGTGTGTAAGAAAAGGGATTTTTTTAGGATTACAGGATATTGTAAATTAAAATCCGTGCAATCCTTCAAATCCGTGTCATCCGTGATTCAAATCCCTATTCTTATACACAATCCCTGTAGATTAATTTAAGGAAACAATCAACCATGAAAATTACAACAGCCCGACTAATCAGTCAGATATTCTTTTTTATTCTCTTTTTATGGTTCTGCATAGTCATGAATCTGGGCGGAGAATGGTGGCAGCTTAAAGGATGGTCAGTCAACTTGTTCTTACAGCTTGATCCGCTTGTCGGACTGGCAACACTTATTACTAGTCGCACTATTTACGCCGAGCTTTTATGGGGCGTGCTGACCATTGTTATGACAATTCTGCTCGGAAGATTCTTCTGCGGATGGGTATGTCCGTTTGGAGCAATTCATCATTCTGTCGGATATTTACGGAACACTTTTCTTATAACAAATCCTGAATTCAAAGCAAGAAGCAGAGAGAAGATCAGACGCAACCGCTATCATCCGTTGCAGTCAATTAAGTACTTTATTCTTATATTTTTTATGACAACAGCGATTGTTACGCCGAGTATTCAGACCGGACTTTTAGACCCTATTCCGCTGGTCTATCGCTCTGTCAATCTGGTACTCCTGCCGCTCATAAAAGATAACGTGCTGAATCTTTCTGTTATTCAAAGATATTATGAAGATGCCTTTTCTGTCGGACTCATCTTTTTTATCGCTGTATTTATGAATCTGTTTATACCGCGATTTTATTGCCGTTTTATCTGTCCGTTGGGCGCGTTCTTTGGTCTGATAAGCAGATTTGCTCTTTGGCGTATAAGTAAGAAGAAAGATACGGAAGTATGCGATAATTGCCATCTGTGTGAACGGCATTGTGAAGGGGCATGTTCTCCTTCAGAGCAGATTCGGATCAGTGAATGTCTGCTTTGTATGAATTGCCTAAATGAATGTCCCGGAAATCTCATAGAATACGGAACTGAGCTTTCAGTATCCGGTGAAATTCTCTCTCCTGATGTATCACGGCGCGAATTTGTAATCTCCTGCTTATCCGGTATGGCGACAATTCCGATGCTGCGACTGAACGGCAATATTGCATCCAACTGGAATCCGAATCTGATACGTCCGCCGGGGGCATTGGCTGAAAAAGATTTCTTAGCAAGATGTATCAAATGCGGGCAGTGTATGCGGATTTGTCCGACCAATGTGATTCATCCATCCGGCATTTCAGGCGGGCTTGAATGCCTCTGGACTCCTGTACTGAATTTTCGTATCGGCACCAGCGGCTGTCAGCGCAATTGCATTGCCTGCGGATATATCTGCCCGACTGCTGCTATTCGTCCAATCTCTCTGGATGAACGGACCGGAATCAATCAATATGAGGTTTTCGGACCGATTAAAATCGGTACAGCTTTTGTTGATCAGGGGAGATGTCTTCCATGGTCAATGGATAAACCTTGTATTGTCTGTCAGGAGAACTGCCCGGTCAGTCCCAAAGCAATCTTGACCCGTGAGCATTTCAGTATTGTTCCGGTTGTCAATTCAAGTCAACAAGTTAAAACGGCAAATCAATCTCTTATTGTAAAAAAGTCAGAACCCCTGTATATTGAATTTGAATCATCAGAGCTTACACCGGATCATTTTTCTACAGGCGATTATTTTTGCAAGGCTCAGAATCAAAAAGAGAATCAGCCGCGATTGATTGTAAAGAACAGTGTCAGCAGCCTGAACATTTCTTCGGCTCTTCCGTTGGATCCGGTTCCGCCCCGGAACAAAAACAGAGATTCTGATTCGGCTTCAACGCCCTTATATTGATCCGAACCGCTGCATCGGATGCGGAGTCTGTGAGCATGAATGTCCGGTCAGAGGTAAACGGGCAATTCGGATAACGGCTGAGAATGAATCAAGAAACAAGGAACATGCGTTGATTTTATAACTATGAAACTTACTTTGAGCAATCATCTTATGCTTTCAGATATTCCATTGGAAATAGAGCAGGCTCTTATTCAGCGGCTCAGGTTTCAAAATCCCAAATGGCTTGAAAATAGGCGCATGGGAAGATGGAACAAAGATACCCCTGAATTTCTGAAATTTTATGAGAAAGCCGGAACCGGCAGTCTGATTCTTCCGTGGGGCTATACCCGGCAGGTGATTCTGCTGTGCAGGCGTTATCAGATTCAATATCAGCTTGAAGATAAAAGACGCTGCCTGCCTGACGTAGCATTTGATTTTTCAGGTAAATTAAAACCGTTTCAGCAGAAAGCCGTTGATCTCATCCTTCCGAAAGAATTCGGAACGCTGAGTGCGCCGACTGCCAGCGGAAAGACTGTTATGGCGTTATACATGATTGCCCGGCGCAGACAACCTGCGCTGATTATTCTTCATACCAAAGAGCTTGCATTTCAATGGGTTAATCGTATAGGAGAATTTCTTGGAATTTCAGAAGATGAAGTCGGGTTTATCGGCGGAGGAAAGAAAAAAAAGATCGGTGAAAAAATCACGGTGGCTTTAGTACAGACTCTTTACAAATGCGCAGATGAAGTCTCAAAACAAATCGGATTTCTGATTGTTGATGAATGTCACAGATCGCCCAGCAGAACTTTTACAGAAGCAGTTACAGCATTTGATTCAAGATATATGCTCGGTTTATCCGCAACTCCGTGGCGCCGGGATAAGTTATCTGATTTGATTTACTGGCATCTTGGAGATTTGCATTATGAAGTGGATTCCCCTTCTCTGATTGAGCAGGGGCATATTCTTCAGGCTGAGGTGATCATCAGGGAGACAGAATTCAAGCCGTTTTTTGATCCGGTCAGTGAATACAGTAAAATGCTTTCCGAGCTTACCAGCGATGACAAACGGAATCTTCTGATTGCCTCTGATATTGAAAAAGAGATGCATCGAAATCAGGGGATTTTGCTGGTATTATCTGACAGGAAAAAGCACTGTGAGACGTTACAGACCATTTTAAAATACAAATTTCATGTCAATGCTGATGTATTAACCGGAGATTTAGGCACTATCCAACGGAAAGCGATTATGGAAAAACTGAATCACGGAGAGGTCAAAGTGCTGATCGCCACTGGTCAGCTTATCGGAGAGGGGTTTGACTGCAAAGATTTATCCACGTTATTTATTGCAACCCCTATAAAATTCAGCGGCAGGGTGATTCAGTATCTCGGAAGGATTTTAAGACCTGCTCCGGGTAAAAAAGATGCACGGGTCTTTGATTATGTAGATGTTCATGTGGGTCCTTTAAAATGGGCAGCAGTTGCCCGGCAAAAGGTCTATTGGTATAATATCTGTTGACTTATTTGATAGAATTATGATACTTATTCCTGATGAAAATATAAAACCTGAATATACGGTCTGCTATGCCCGTGTTTCTTCTTCTGAAAACAGAAAGAATCTTGAAAGTCAGGCAGAACGTCTTTGTGGACGGTACTGCAAACTTCTGTGAATAACCGCCTAAAGGCGGTACTACAAACTTCTGTACTGCAAACTTCTGTGAATAACCGCCTAAAGGCGGTACTACAAACTTCTGTACTACAAACTTCTGTGAATAACCGCCTAAAGGCGGTACTACAAACTTCTGCTTACCCTTACATCTTTATATCCACCGTTCCCGCCACATTTCCCACATCAGAACCGCCCACAGACGATACTGATGATTACATTTACCGGAAAGATGCTCTTTTATCATTTTTTCAATCAGATGATGATTAAATAAGCCTTCTCTTTTTAACCGCTCAGAAGAGAGATAATCGCGCAGCATCATCTTTAATTCATTCCGAAACCATCGATCTATAGGAACGCCGAATCCCATTTTGGGTCTTTCAAACAATTCTCCGGGAACATATCGGGCAAGCACTTGTTTCAGGATATACTTTCCCGCGCCGTCTCTGTATTTCAGATAATCCGGTATCTGATATGAATATTCCAGCACCCGGCGATCCAGCAGCGGAACCCGGATTTCAAGCCCGACAGCCATGCTTGCCCGATCCACCTTTGTCAGCATGGCATCAGGAAGATAGGTATTCTGATCCACCTGCATAAGTCTGGAAAGCAGCGGCAAATCTTTTGTATCTTCAAAAGTCTTTTCATACTGAGATTCAGGAATATGAAAATCTTGACAGAGCAGAAGATTCTCCAATTCTTCTTTTGACCAGAGACAGATAGTCATCCGGTAAAGCTCCTGTATCTGCTCCTGATTCACGGTCCGGAGCAGTTTTTGCCATTTGTCCGGGAAATTTGTCACTCTGAAATGCTGCGGAAGTATCTGCTGAAAAGGAAGATAGCATTTTTCAATCCAAGTTGACGGAATTGCATTTAAAACTGATGCAAGGCTCTTTTTCAGAGTTTTGGGAATATGCCTGAAGATACGCTCTATTGCCCGTGTACTCCAATAACGGACATATCCGGCAAACTGTTCATCTCCGCCGTCGCCTGAGAGTGCCACTGTTACACAGGAACGGGTCAACTGACTGACCAGAAAACTCGGAATTGCTGACGGATCAGCAAACGGCTCATCATAAATATCCGGTAATATGGGAATTACGTTAACCGCATCATGAGGGGTAACATAAAGCTCAGTATGATCTGTTCCCAGATGCCCGGCAACTCCAGCCGCCCAGGTCGCTTCATTGTAGCCTTTTTCTCTGAATCCGATACTGAATGTCCGAACGGGTGAAGTATTTATTTTCTGCATCAGAGCTACAACCAAAGATGAATCAATCCCGCCGCTTAACAATGCGCCAAGCGGCACATCACTGACAAGATGATCCGATACAACTTCAGTAAGGAGCGCATCAAGGTGACGGATCGTTTCCTCTTCATTTTTTTGCAGGGAAACCTTGCACTCCTTTTTCACAGATTGGACAGTTGTATGAAAATTTTTTGTATCAAAGATCAGAAGATGACCCGGCATGAGTTTGTAAGTATCTTTGAAAATTGTCCGGGCGCGGGAATATACTGATAATGTAGAAATAGCGGAATTGCATCCGGGTCAATCTCCTTCGGGAAATCCTTAAAGCCCATCAATCCCTTGAGTTCTGAGGCAAATAAAAAAACGCCGTTTTTCAGATGATAATAAAGCGGTTTGATTCCAACATGATCCCTCGCCAGAAACATACAGCGGTTCCGGGCATCCCATATTGCCAAAGCAAACATGCCTGTGAATCTCTGAAGGCAATCTGTTCCCCATTGAAGATAAGCATTTAAAACAACTTCTGTATCTGTATCACTTTTAAAGCAATAGCCATATTCCTCAAGAATTTTTCGTATCTCTTTGAAATTGTAAATCTCTCCATTATAAACTATGCAGATATGCCCATCCGCACTGAACATAGGCTGATGCCCCGCCTCAGAAAGATCAAGAATCGAAAGCCGCTGATGAGCCATGCCAAGCCCCGCTTTTTCATCAAAAAAAATACCTGAATCATCATGTCCCCGGTGAGACAGGCATGAAGCAGCTTCAGGAAGTGCATCTTTATACAGAGTGAAACTTTTTTGTGTGATAAATCCGATTATGCCGCACATAATAAGAATTACGAGTTTATCCTCGTTCCCACGCAAAGCGTGGGAACAAGATCAAATAAAAGCTCCGTTAGGAGCGTTATATTTGTAGAAAAATGTTTTGTAATATATTCAAGCTCCGTTAGGAGCGTTATATTTGCAGTATTTTTGCCATGTCAATAATATATCGCTCCTATGGAGCTTGATTTTTTATATATTGCCGATGCTACAAATATATCGCTCCTACGGAGCTAATCTTCATCCGGTTAATAATCTCCATTGTTTTTACGCTGACCGTGCAGACTTTCATCAGCAGATCAATAACATGCTCTTTGTAATCCGCAAATCTGTATGTATCAAATTTTTCAGCAATTGTCGGGTCTTTGATTTTTTTCTCTTTGTACTGTTCAAGAATCCATTGCAGTGCCGAATATGTGCCGAGTCTGTATTCCCATGCGATTTCAGGGATTCCGCTTAATGTTGTAACAGCGTCAATTATAATTTTTCCCGCATCTTTATCTGCTTTTAAACGGGGCTTGCTGATTTTAGGTTCAGGCAAATCAGTTCTTTCAAGGGGATACGGTTCAACTGTTTCATAATTTATATGCAAATTCATAAGCGACTTACCCCAATTTACCCACTGCGGAAAATTTTCATAAAACGGGACGCGCGGAAGTTCACGCTTCAGGTTCTGCTCATATTTCTTTCTGTATTCAGGATTATGCAGCACGGCATAAACATAATGAAAAATATCCTCTCTGCTGATTTTTTTATCTTTATAATGGGTTCGGAACTGGTTCAAGCCCCATTCGGTTATGTTGTCAAGGCGGTTGCCGGATTCATCGTAGCGGTAAAAGGGTAAAAATTGAGATATTCTTGACCCCATACCATGATCGCTTATCTTATTTGTACATCCAGCACTAAACGGAACTTGTTTATGAATTGTCAACCAAATTAATCTATTTTCCTTTTTATCTTCCATTGGAAAAATATTTGGCATTTGATATGTTCTATGGATAATAATTTTATCATAATAAAATTTTTTAGTTACATAAGGTCTGTAAAGAGATGTTGTCAAAAATTTTTTGTTAAATAATAATTTTGAGCCTTTTATTAAATAATCTTCTAATTCGGAAGTCCATTTAATTTCTCGATCTATAAAATCATTAATAGGTACTTTTCTATCTGATTTATTCCATCGGACTTTTTCTTTTTCATAAACTTCATAAAAGTATTTTATTTTTTTGGTTAAAATTTCTTCATCGAAATCATAAACCCATTCATCTCTTGAAGTTAAAATTCCGGTAGAAAATAACTTAAAAACCGCCTTCTCATCTTCTTTAGACTTTCCCAGCTTTGTTTCTTTATTTGCCAACGGCAATAATTCATCAAAATCATTATCAGAAAGATTTATCCAGTTATGATCTTTATCCGGTGCAATATGCTTAAATTCCTGATAAATATCTGAAAATTTTCTGGTTGCCAGAAATTGCAGTTTTTCTTTTGCTGTTTCAAGCTCCGGTCTGCGGTAATAAAAAATCTTTGCCGCATCCTGCTTATTTTTCCGTTTAATCATAAAAGAAACAGCAACGCCTGTCTGAATCCCGAAGACATTATTTTTTGGTCCGATAACTTAGGATTTGCCCTTACATTTCCGCCCAAATCAACCGCATAAATTTCATCAAACTCATCCTCAACAACCTTTCTGAACCCGTCAAAAGTCCGGGCGTCAATAAAAGATGAATTGCTGATAAAAGCAACAATCCCCTCTTTTTCACCGATACGATCCGAAGCCCATCGGAAAAACCGCGCATACATATCATATAACTTGGTTTTCTGAGCCGTACTCTCTTTGATATAAGTCGCCTTTATCCGTCTGTCAATTTCAGGATATTCCCTGTTCTTGTTGTTTTCATTCTCATTTTTCTGATTTGCATTATACGGCGGATTTCCGATAATCACAAAAATATCCCGCTCATTCTGATTCTTTATTCGCTCTGTATTTTCAACAGTAATGGAAAAAAGATCATGCTGCTTTTTACTGAATGCGGCATGATCCAGCGTATCCATAAAACAGATATTTTCAAACGCCTCATATTCCCCCATTTTCTGCTTATAAGTAAATTCAATATTCAGATTCGCAATATAATACGGCAGAATAGAAACCTCGTTGCAGTGAATCTCTTTTTTATACTTTTCCGTCAACTGCCCTTTGGGAAGATATTCAATCAGTTCTGTAATAAATGTTCCCGTGCCTGTCGCGGGATCAAGAATCTCAACACCCTTATCGCCGAGCATTTTGCCGAAGCACTTGTATAAAAGATAATCAACGCTTTCAATCATAAACCGGACAATTTCATTAGGCGTGTAAAAAATGCCGAGCCTGTCCGCTCCTTTGGGATTGTACGCGGTATAAAAATTCTCATACAATGCTTTCAGAAATCTCTGTTTTTCATGATGATTTGCAATACTTGCCGCTGCCTGCTTTATCACAAGATAATAGCTTTTTATACTGTCAAGGGTATTCCGGCGCACCCCGCCTGTAAAAAACGTCTCCACAGTCAGTTGTAACTCACGGGCAATATTATTCTCTCTGTGAAACTGTGATTCATCAAAGACCGTGAGAAAAATCTCCTCTGTCAGAATATGCTGGATAATCATCTCTCTGACATCAGCCTCTGTAATATACGGATTTATCACATCTTTGCAGAGTTTCAGAAAATTTTCCCTTGCGGTTTTAAATACCTGATTTTTATCCGCCTCTTTATCAATCTGACTTCTGAGCGCCTTCAATACGGTCGGCAAATCTTCCCTGAATTTTCCGACTGCCTCGCGGAAAGTCTTTACTTCAGGGCGTTCATAACTGAGAAATGCGGTAAGAATCTGATCCAGCCTGTCAGGGTCATTGATCGGATATTCCAGTATTTTAGAACCGCCCTGAATTAAAACCGCTCTCTGCGAATCTTCAAAAAGAATATTGCCGGTCGGATAACCTTTTGCAAATTTATTCTTTATCTCTTCATCAAGATCATCAAACTGATCCTTGCTCTCCCAGTATCCCCAGTCAAGACGCAGGGCATCTTTTACAGTGCCGTCAGGATAAATCTTCTTGTCCCTGTATTCCAGTTCAGGCACAAGTTCAAGGTTTCTTGATTCGCAGTATGCGTTCAGCAGGCTGTAAAATGCGTTGCGCAAAGCGGTTTCATTGCGAGATCCGCCGTACTGAACGATTTTTTCAATTCTTGTATAATATTGCTGTATCAGTATTTTGGACATATTTATTTTTCAAAACCTAACCCCCGACTTATAAGTAACCGTCTTAAATATTTTAATAAAGAATATCCCATCAGACAACAGGTTGAAAAACCGGAAATAAGATTTTTATGATGAAGTCTTATGTATGTATCCAATTCGCCCGTTTCCATTTTCAGCAAATTTCCGGTCAGTCCGCTTTCTCCAAACGGGGCTTTATATGAATATGCCATTGGTAAATCCAGATACCACGAATTATAACCGTTCAGAACTATCTCCAGCCAAAGTAAGTAATCCTCTGAATATCGTTTAACTGTATTAAAACGGTATGGCAAATTCCTGTACAGCATAACAGTTCTGGTTAAAAAACGATTGGAAAGCAGTAAATAAAAAGGCTTGATCTGAAAAGTACGGAATTTATCAGTTAATAAAAAATCAGGAATATTGTCAGTACCTGTCCGAATAGAACGATGTGCGGTCATTACAACATCGGGATGGCTTATCATCCAATCAAGCTGAATCTCAATCTTACGCGGATGCCATGAATCATCAGCATCTAAAAAGGATAGATAGGCTTCAGAAGCAGCATCCCACCCCAAATTACGTGCAAATGCCTGACCGTAATTATGTTTTAACCGGATCACATTGATCCATTTTTTTCCGTAAAAATTCTTCAGTTCAAAAAGTTTTTCTATAGTAAAATCAGTGCTTCCGTCATCCACTAAAATCACTTCCTCAGGCAGATATGTCTGAGCAGCTACTGAAGCTACTGCCCTTTCTACAGTATCAATACAATTATAACATGGAATAATAACACTGACAGGGGTTCTTTTAACAGAGTTTATAAGCTGATTCAATGGCATATATTTTTGTCCTTCTTAAACATTCGCCAGCATCTTATTCAGATTGAACAATCCATCCTTTTGCCGATACTCAATCCATACAATTAACACAATCGCAATACAGGTGTAAAGAAAGAACGACAGAATAAAATTAAGAATCCCCTTTGTCAGAATAACCTGCTGAATCATAAAGCCGCTTATACAGGTAATTATCATGACAATCCCTGCCCAGATTCCCACATGGGAAAACCATTCTCTCCATTTTGTATTAATCTGCCTGAGCGCAGAACCGCGATAAACCCATGTCAGAACAGGAATCTGAATCATCAATGCGGCAATCAGCGGTGCCATCACGCTGAGATATTTAAAAAAAGCAAGTGTAAGCAGAATCTTTAAAGATAATTCAAGAAACTGTGCAAGAATTATCTTTGGAAGTGCAGCCAGAGCATAATGCAGGATAACATCATGCACATTGATCACCTGAATAAAAAGGACTAATCCGGCTATCCAGTAAAACCAGGGAGTTTTCGGCGTGTGCGCCTCTCCCACCCATAGATTTACCATTGAAGTATCCGAAAAAAGCATAAGCAAATCCGGCAACCAGCCCCAGAGAATGCTGCAGACGGCTGGTACAGAGAAACAAAGAGGATGTGTTCTCTGAGTTTTTCGTATTCAATCGCGTCAGATAAGGGCTTAACATTTCACTGATTCTGCCAAGCAGCAATGCCATGACATCCGGAATTTTCCATATTATAAGATATGCAGATACCATCTCAGAGCCGAGAACCGCTCCGATTATAAGAACATCTCCGTAAATCAGACCTATCCGGGCAATCCCGAATATAAAATAAGGTTCCCCGCCTGTCAGAAATACCTTTTTCACCAATTCCGAGCCTGGCAGACGCCATTGAAAAGGCGCGAGCTGTCCTGAGATTCGGAGATGACATCTGGCGGCAATGGCAGAGATCAGCACCCCAATCACATTTGCAAGCATAAGCAGATCTAAACGGGGATCAGGTAATACAAAAAAGATCACCAGAATAATAAATATAATCTGAAATACAATCCTGTAGAAATTTGCCCATCCCTGTTTCAGCATTGCAGTTAAAAGAGAAACATCCGCCTGATGAACATAATGAATCCAGATAAAAGCTCCGAGCAGGAAGCAGGCAATTCTCCCCTGCTGTATTAACGCAGTATCAGCATCCTGAATCCACCATTTTCCGGCAGACAAGCCTCCGGCAATTGTAATCAGCAGTATCAGAGTTGCATACGCAGCAAACCCCATAAACAGAACCGAGTGTATTTCCTGAATATTATCTGCTCCATCCTGACTATCTGAGGATGCAAGTAAATAAACTCCCGCGCGGTCAGCCATCCGATGCCGATTGCAGCAAAATTTGATATTGTAATAAAGAGATAATATAACCCTGTCAGTCTCGGACCGATATGGTTCAGCAGAAAAGGGAGCAGAAATATCTGAATTGCCATTGTAATGGCAAGTCCGATATAATTTGTAAGCAATGAAATAATGTAACTTTTCATATATACCAATCCAAAAAAGTCTGTAGTACCGCCTTTAGGCGGTATGCGGTTTCTTTCGGAAACATCTTATTTTGACTTTCCATTTTTTAAGATTACTGATATATAAAAGATTACGGTTTTGTCAATCTCAATTCTTTTTTAAAGAAGAAAGCAAATTAAAAATTGCTATAATTATTTAAAATTCAGTCAAATTATCTTTATACTGAATTTTCTGCTTGTCATAACAACATATTTCTGCTAAATTTTGATGTTTATATATAACAGCCAAAATAGCAGCATTTATTTTACTATAGCCGCAAAGAAACAGAAATTTAATATCTGAATCAAGATTAAGTTATAAAAAAATATTATAATTCCTGAAGTATATATGAATATTCAGGTTTTTAAAATGAGGTAATATGAGTCTCTTTTTAGATAAGGTGATGGGTGTATTTTCAAATGATCTTGCCATTGATCTGGGAACCGCAAATACACTTGTTTATGTCAAAGGCAAAGGAATTGTGTTAAGTGAGCCTTCGGTTGTAGCTGTACGTACAGATACAAAGATGAGAAAACATATCCTGGCTGTGGGGCTTGAGGCAAAAAAAATGCTGGGAAAGACCCCCGGCAATATAGTTGCAATCCGTCCTATGCGAGACGGCGTGATCGCTGACTTTGAAGTCACCGAAGCAATGATTCGGCATTTTATTCATAAGGTTCATAACAGGCGAACATTTGTAAGACCCAGAATAATTATTGCCGTACCTTCAGGAATTACACAGGTTGAAAAACGTGCTGTAAGAGAATCCGCAGAATCTGCCGGAGCCCGTGAAGTCTTTCTGATTGAAGAGCCTATGGCGGCGGCTATAGGCGCAGGACTTCCGATTACCGAGCCGACCTGTAACATGGTCGTTGATATTGGCGGAGGAACAACAGAGGTCGCTGTAATCTCTCTTGCCGGAATTGTCTATAGCCGCTCTATCCGGGTTGCCGGAGATAAAATGGATAACGCAATTATCCATTTTATCAAACGTAAATATAATCTGCTGATAGGAGAACGATCGGCTGAAGAGATAAAAACAACAATCGGAAACGCTTATCCTGATCCCCAGCATCTTGAAACAATGGAGGTCAAAGGAAGAGACCTTGTATCAGGTATTCCGAAAATAATTACAATTGACACAGAAGAAGTGAGGGTGGCTATTTCCGAGCAGATAGATGCGATTGTTGAAACCGTTAAAATAGCTCTGGAGCAGACGCCTCCCGAACTCTCCGCGGATATTGTTGACAGAGGAATTGTACTGACCGGCGGCGGCGGACAACTGATCAATCTTGACAAACTTCTCAGAAGAAGAGACCGGACTGCCGATAACTGTTACAGACGAGCCGTTAAAAACAGTGGCTCTCGGATCCGGCAAATGTCTTGATAACATAGATATTCTCAGACAGGTTGTTATCACATAAAAGATAAACCGAGTTTTTTTTAAAAAACTTGGTTTATCTTATAACTGAGCCATCTATGTTTTCAAAAAAGACTATAATGGTAATGAGTATTATCTTTCTCATTGCTGTCAATATCTTACTCCTTTTTGTTTCAGGGAGCAGCCGTAAAGACGGAGATCATTCCTACAATATTGAATATATTGCCATTACTCTTGTATCTCCTTTTCAGGAGGTTGCCGCCAACATTATTCTCTCTGTAAAGAATATATGGAATCATTATTTTTTTCTTGTTTCAGTTACAGAAAAAAATGATCTTCTTCAGAAGGAATTAAGGTTTTTTATTGAAAAAGAGAACCAGTATAAAGAGATTTCAGCTTCAAATCAACGGCTGCGCAGTTTTCTGAAATTCAGAAAAATACCCGATATACAACTCCTTCCTGCCGAAGTTATAGGAAAAGACCCTTCTTCCTGCTTCAGAAGTATTATGATAGACAAGGGAAAAACAGAAGGGATGAAAAAGGGACTGCCTGTTGTTATTCCTGAAGGAATTGCAGGGCTTATAACAGATGTTTCAAATCATTATTCCAAAGTTCTCCTGATTGTTGATCAGAACAGTGCAGTAGATGCGATTTCTCAGGAGACCCAGACCGGGGATCATAAAAGGGAATGCGTTTAATCAGTGTTTTTTTAAATATGTTCTGCGGAAACATGAGATTAAAAAAGGAGATATTATTATTTCATCAGGATTGGACGGCGTTTTTCCAAAAGGATTCCGTATCGGAGAAGTATCAAATATTTCACAAAAAAATTCGGATGTGATATTTCAGGAGATTACAGTTACACCTTATGTGGATTTTGAAAAACTTGAAGAGGTCTTTGTTGTATTGAATCCCCCGAATAAATCAGTTGTCAGTGAACAGTAATCAGTTATCAGAGGGCGATAACTGTTTACTGACAACTGTTACTGAATCAATGACATATTGCTTTCATATTTTTGCAGGGATAGCACTGATAATTTTTCAGACCGTCATTATACCTGTATTACCGTTACTTGACAGATTTTATGATCTCCTGATCCCTTTTGTGTTATATCTTGGAATCTTCTGTTCCCCGTTTGAGAGCGTAATTATAATCTTGGTTTTAAGCTTTCTGATGGACTCCCTTTCCGGCGCTCCTTTCGGATTATACGGAACAATATATTTGTGGCTCTTTGCTGCTACAAGGTGGGGAAGGCAATTTCTGAGAGTAAAAAATATGTTTCTTTTTCCCCTTCTTGCTGCCATTGGGGTATTGACGGAAAACTTTGTATTTTTTGCAAGTTTTATAATATTGAAAACAAATGTCTATCCGTCTGCGGAATCAGTTCATATAGTAATTAAACAGGTTATATCGGCATTGCTTACAGGTTCATTCATTCCGGGACTTCTCTGTTACACATATAAGCTGTGGAGCAAATGGCTGAAAAATATTTTTGAAGAGGAAGATAATAATTAAGAATAACGCCATGTGCAACTTTTTACCGCAAAGACACTAAGACACTAGAACATCGGATACTTAGAGTCTTTGAGTCTTGAGTCTTTGTGGTAAAAAATAAATTATAAGTCTTTGTTTTGAATGACTTGGAAAAAGTTGCACATCACGTTAAGAATAATCAGGAATTTCCCGTTTCCATGTTAGGAGTCCGTAGTACCGCATTTACGTGATGGGCAACTTTTTCCAAACCTTTTAAAACAAAGATTTCTGCTTTATTTTTACCACTAAGACACAAAGACACTAAGAGACTGAGAACACCGGATACTAAGAACTTTCTTAGTGTCTTTGTGTCTTTGCGGTAAAAAGTTGCACATGGCGTGCATTTATGCGGTAGATGTGAATGGTACTACGAACCGAAAAAATAACAGATGGCAAATAACGATTATATAAAAACAGCAGACAGCGACTGGTATAAAAGCAGACTGATCGGAACCATGTTCTGTGTGATGCTCTGCATTTGCTGTACTGACATGGCGCCTGTTTTATCTCCAGATACTTGAAGGAGATGAGTACAGGCGGCTCTCTGAAAATAATTATATCCGGTTACATGATATACCTTCATCAAGAGGACTGATTTTTGATCGCAACGGAGAGCTTCTTGTAGATAATTCTCCTTCTTTTGATTTGTATATCAATCTGAAAGACGCGGCACCCCTTGATGAAACTCTTGAAAAACTCACTCTTTACACAGAGATTCCTAAAGAAGAATTTAAGGAAAACATCAAAAATAACAAAAAAAAAGTCCTCTCTTACAAGGCGGTTCTGTTAAAAGAGAATATACACAGAGACACACTGGCAAATGTGGAAGTACATCTTTTTGATCTGCCGGGTATATCTGTTAACGTCCGTTCCATAAGAAACTATGTACTCAAAGAGAGCGGAGCACATTTTATCGGCTATCTTGGAGAGATCAGCCCTGCTGAACTGGCATTCAGAAAAGATTCAGGATACCGTGCAGGTGATCTTGTCGGAAAATTCGGAATTGAAAAGTCGGCTGAACCTTATTTAAGAGGAAACCGGGGGGGAAGACAGGTTGAAGTCAATTCATCAGGACAGGTGATCAGGGTTCTGGAAACAGTTGATGCAAGTCCGGGGCATAATATTTATCTTACAATTGATAATTCCTTGCAGAAAAAGGCGGAAGAGCTTATAGAAGAGATGCCTGCCTCAATTGTCGCAATGAATCCTGAAAACGGAGAGATACTTGCAATGGCAAGCAATCCCTCTTTTGATCCGAATGAGTTTGTAGGAGGCATATCTCATGAGAATTGGAACAAACTGATGTCAAATCCTTTCAGAGCAATGGAGAACAAGGTGATTCAGGGTGAATATCCGCCTGCATCAACTTATAAAATTGTTACAGCCATGGCAGGACTTGAAGAAGGGGTTATTAACCGGAATACAACATTTTACTGTCCCGGCTATTACCAGTACGGAGATCGGATATTCCGGTGCTGGAGCAAAGGGGGGCATGGTCATGTCAATGTTGTAAAAGCACTGGCAGAATCATGCGATGTATTTTTTTATCAGGTGGGACAGAAACTGGGTGTGGATCGGCTTGCAAAATACGCAAAAGCATGCGGTCTGGGAGCCTGCTCCGGTATTTCCCTTGATCATGAGGCTCGCGGGCTTATCCCCACAGCAGCATGGAAAAAAGAGAGAATGGGAATTGACTGGATGCCAGGAGAGAATCTTTCTATTGCCATAGGACAGGGCTATAATCTTACAACACCGCTTCAGATGGTGATTCTTACATCTGCTGTGGCAAACCGCGGAATACGTTATAATCCTTTACTCATAAAAGAGATTAAGACCGTAGAAGGTAAACCTCTCAACATTCATGAGGGAGATTTGAATCTTTTTTTAAGAGGTTCTTCTGATCAGAACGGAAAAAAACTGCCGGTAAGTAAAAATACTATGGAAATTGTAAGAAAAGGTTTATGGGAAGTGGTAAACGGGCGGGGAACTGCAAAACGCGCATCCGTTGAAGGGTGTGAAGTCGCGGGAAAAACCGGAACAGCACAGGTGGTCGGCAGAAAAGTGAATCCGAATCACGGAATGAATATACATGAAAAAAATTTGCCGGATCATTTAAAACCTCACGCGTGGTTTGTTGCTTATGCACCTGCCGATAAACCCAAAATTGCGGTTTCAGTAATGGTGGAAAACGGAGAGCATGGATCCGGAACAGCGGCACCGATTGCAAAGGAGATAATCAAATTTTACCTGCAGAAATCAGATTTTTCTGCTGCTCCGTCTGAATCGGAAAAAGTCCCGCATAAAAGAAAAAAGAATGATAAAAATAATAAATCGGAGCTGTTGCTTGAATAGCGGACATTTTATGTTTGATCGCAGACTTATCCTCTCTTTTGACTGGATACTGCTTGGAATAACCTTTATGTTGGGAACTGTAGGGACTGTTACAGTCTATAGTGCTGTTACAGCCGGTTTTCAGGATACACAGGATATCCTCTATTTTAAACAGATGATCTGGTACATCGCGGGGCTGGCAGTGATGGTTACAGCTTTTGTTACTGATTACAGACTGTTTGAGCGATTTGCCTATATAATTTATTCATTCTGCATATCATTACTCACAGCGGTTCTGTTTTTCGGGAAATATGTCAGCGGTTCCCGGCGATGGCTTGCACTGGGTCCCGTTTCAGTACAGCCGTCTGAAATGGTCAAAGTCGCTATAGTGATTATCCTTGCCCGGTACTATGCAAGACATATACATTCCGAAGGACTCAGCTGGAAAGAGCTT
Organism: uncultured delta proteobacterium; assembly: GCA_963806835.1. Classification (GTDB taxonomy): domain Bacteria; phylum Desulfobacterota; class Desulfobacteria; order Desulfobacterales; family CAWEAR01; genus CAWEAR01. Next base: position 222,338 of record CAWEAR010000035.1, on the reverse strand, counting down.
ATAAAGCCTCTTATATTGACAATGATACCCTTTATTCTGATTGTCATACAGCCGGATTTGGGAACCGCAATAATGATCTTTCTGATTGCCGCATCAGTCACTTTATTTGTCAAGATTGAAAAATGCACATTTCTTTTTCTTGTCGGCAGCGGCTTATCCATGGTTCCTATGGTATGGCTCTTTTTAAAAGGTTATCAGAAACAGCGTATTTTAACTTTTTTAAACCCTGACAGGGATCCTCTGGGAGCCGGTTATCATATTATACAGTCCAAAATCGCCATAGGTTCCGGTGCAGCATTCGGCAAAGGATTGTTCAAAAGGGACCCAGAATGCTCTTGCTTTTTTACCTGAGCAGCATACTGACTTTATATTTTCTGTTTTTGCGGAAGAATGGGGCTTTGCAGGATGTATGGCTCTTCTTATAATTTTTTTTATTCTTATTATTCGTGGATTAAATATTGCTTACCGTTGCAGAGATTCCTTTGGTACAATACTTTCTGTCGGCGTCAGTATAATCATAACATGGCAGGTTTTTATAAATATCGGGATGGTCATGGGGCTGATGCCGGTTGTCGGGTTCCATTGCCGTTTATAAGTTACGGAGGGTCATCTGTTATGACTACAATGATATGTATCGGAATTTTAATGAATGTCAGCATGAGGCAATTTGTACAGGATTAGAGGGATTATTCAGTGATCAGTAATCAGTGAACTGGTAACCGGGTTCTGTTGACATTTGGTCAGATAATAAAATAATTCAGATAATTGCAGAAATATGAAAAAATATCTTTGTTCCTGACAAATCTTTGTAATCAGGAATTCAAAAATGAAATGTCAACAGAACCTGGTACTCAGTTAATTTAATTCTGAATGATACGATGTCCGTCTAAGACTTGCGGGGTTTTGGCTGATTTTATATTGCCGCAGGTCTGTCAAAATTAAATTAACCCAAGTTGCCACATAATGCTCGCGCCGGACTTCGGCGTGAGCTCAGTCGAACGATTGACAAATCCGGCGCATGGGTTCGGATTTGCCAATCTTCCACCGAGCCGCATGGGTCATTTTTCCGACAGGTAGCAACGTGGGTTAAATTAACTGAGTATCAGTAATTGAGACTGCGGCATGAAAAGCTCGAAATTTTCAGCAGAAAAAGCAGTAATTTCTCCTAAAAAGCCGACTGAACCTGATTAAACAAAAAAAATAATTTTTTCAAAAATCCTTTGACAAATTGTCATAGCTAAGTTACAAGTGCTAAAATTTTGAGGCTGGCTTATCAGTGCATAAGCTGTTTAAATTTGTTTTATTTAACAAAATTCTTTTACAGGAGGATTGTTTTATGGTAAACATAGATGGGTCGCTTTTCATACAGATAGCAAATTTTCTTATTCTGATATGGGCATTAAATGTTATTCTGTATAAGCCGATCCGAAATGTACTGCTTCAGAGAAATGAAAAAATAACGGGTCTTGAAGAGAACATCCGGAGATTCGGCACAGAAGCAAAGAAAAAGGATGAGGCTTTTAATTCAGGATTAAGAGATGCCAGAGCAAAAGGGATGAAAGAAAAAGAGAAGCTGATGCAGGCGGCAACCGCGGAAGAGAAAGAGATTATCAGTAAAATCAATCGGAGCACGGCTGAAGAGCTTGTAAAAGTCCGTGAAAAAGTTGCAAAAGCGACTGATAATGTAAGAAATGCCCTGCTCAGTGAACTTGATACTTTTGCACGTGAAATCGGTAAAAAAATTTTGGGGAGGAGTATCTGATGAAAAATGGTCTGCTTTATAAACAGATAAAGAGCGGAAAATGTTTTTTTTCTGCTGTTATTGCTGTTCTTCTTCTGGTGGTGCTTATCAGCGGAGGTGTATCAATAGCATCATCAGGCGAAGGAGGAGAACACGGGGGCGCGGCTAAAAAAGGCTGGGTAGCTACAGACACCTATCGGGTGATGAATTTTGCAGTTCTGGCAATAGCTCTTTTCTTTATTCTTCGTAAACCTGTTGCTCAGGCAATGGATTCCCGTATCAAAGGAATCAAAGAGCAGTTGGCTGATCTGGAAACAAAAAAGAAAGAGGCTGAAAAACAACTGGCGCAGTATAATCAGAAACTGTCACTGTTGGATAAAGAGGCTGAAAAGATTGTTTCTGAATACATCAGACAGGGAAACGAAGCCAAAGAGAGAATCCTCAAAGAAGCGGCTTCCGCAGCAGAAAAGATTGAAGAGCAGGCAAAAAAGAATATTGAGCATGAATTCGGACAGGCTAAAGAACGGCTACAGGAAGAGATCCTTGAAAAAGCAATTGCAAAAGCTGAAGAAATGGTGAAGAATAACATCACCGGCTATGATCAGGACAGACTTGTAGATGAATATCTGGAAAAAGTGGCAGCATAGAAGAGAAAATCCTTTTACATCTGTAAGAGATGAATCAGGGTTTAAAACAGAAAGGTGGTGGAGTTGTGAAAAGTTTGGCTATTGCACGGCGATATGCCAAAGCACTTCTGCTTATCGGCAAAGAAGACGGTCAGGCTGAGGCTTACAGAGAAGAGCTTGATGGTATCGCCGGATTGATTTCAGGAGAGAAACAGCTTGAACAGGCGATTAGTAATCCCCTTTACGATGCTGCCGGCAGGAAAAAAGTTTTGCAGGCAGTCGTAAAAAATCTGGGACTGTCAGATGTGATGAGAGCGTTTCTTTTTCTGCTTTTTGACAAGGGAAGAATCGGATTTCTGACAAATATTAATGATTTTTATCAGAAGCTGGCAGATGAATTAAAAGGTATAGCGCGAGCAACGCTGGTTTCTGCTACTGAACTCTCTGATGAAGCAATTGAAAAAATTCAGGAAGCCCTGTCAAAAAAGACCGGAAAGAGTATTCAACTTGAGGTAAAGCAGGACCCGTCTCTGATAGGAGGGATTGTTACCAGAATAGGGGACCTTGTTTTGGACGGAAGTATCAAAACACAATTGCTCAGTATGAGAGAATCTTTAAAAAGGGGTGAGAGTGTCTAATGGAATTAAGAGCTGAAGAAATTAGTCAGATTATTAAGGATCAGATAAAAGATTACGACAAAAAAGTCGAATTAAGTGAAACAGGTGTGGTACTGTCTGTCGGTGACGGTATTGCCAGAGTCTACGGACTTGAAAAAGTAATGGCAATGGAACTGGTTGAATTTCCCGGAAGAATTCTGGGACTGGTTCTGAACCTGGAAGAAGATAATGTGGGTGTTGCCATTATGGGTGAAGATATCCACATTAAAGAAGGTGATATTGTCAAACGCACAGGGCGTATTGCCCAGGTTCCGGTAGGTGAAGCGGTTCTCGGACGTGTTGTTACTTCAACGGGTGAGCCGATTGACGGCAAAGGTCCGATTAATGCAAAAGAGACCAGACAGGTGGAAATGGTTGCGCCGGGTGTTATCGCCAGAAAAAGCGTGCATGAACCATGCTATACAGGTCTGAAAGCGATTGACGCCATGACTCCGGTGGGAAAAGGACAGCGCGAACTGATTATCGGCGACCGTCAGATTGGTAAAACCGCTATTGCTGTTGATGCAATTCTTGCTCAGAAAAATACAGATGTTTATTGTATTTATGTGGCATGCGGTCAGAAAAAATCAACAGTTGCGCAGGTTGTTGCGGTGCTTGAAAAACAGGGCGCTATGGAATATACCACTGTTGTTGCGGCATGCGCCAGCGATCCTGCAACTTTGCAGTATATTGCACCTTATGCCGGATGTGCCATGGGTGAATATTTCCGGGACAAAGGGCAGCATGCTTTAATCATTTATGATGACCTTTCCAAACAGGCAGTGGCTTATCGTCAGGTTTCTCTGCTTCTGAGACGTCCTCCCGGACGTGAAGCATATCCCGGTGATATTTTCTACAACCATTCCAGACTGCTTGAACGATCCGCCAAACTGAACGATGAACTGGGTGCCGGTTCTCTGACAGCGCTTCCGATTATTGAAACTCAGGCAGGTGACGTTTCCGCATATATTCCGACCAATGTTATTTCAATTACAGACGGTCAGATATATCTTGAACCGGGTCTCTTCTTTGCAGGTGTAAGACCCGCTATCAACGTAGGTCTTTCAGTATCCCGAGTTGGCGGTGCTGCTCAGGTTAAAGCCATGAAACAGGTTGCAGGTACATTACGGCTTGATTTGGCTCAGTATCGTGAACTGGAAGCATTTGCCGCATTCGGCAGCGATTTGGATAAAGCAACCCAGCAGCAGTTGACACGAGGCGCAAGACTGGTTCAGATTCTGAAACAGCCTCAGTATCAGCCCCTGCCAATGGAAAAACAGGTCTCTATTCTGTTTGCAGGTACCAGAGGATTCCTTGATAAATATCCGCTGGATGCTCTTGCAAAATACGAAGCAGGACTTTATCCCTTTATTGAAGAGAGATATCCTCAAATATTCAAAGGACTTGCAGAGAAGAAAGAGATTTACGCAGGAACTGGATAAAATGATGAGAGAAGCCTTGACCGCTTATGATGAAGAATTCAAAGATACCATTAAGGCTTGAGAAATGAGAAAAACAGTGAACAGTAATCAGTAATCAGTGAACTGAATTACTGATAACTGATAAGGGCTGATTATGGCAACATTAAAAGATGTTAAAATAAAAATAGGTGCAGTAAAAAAGACAAAGCAAATCACAAAGGCCATGAACATGGTGGCGGCTTCCAGATTGCGTGGTGCCCAGACAAAGATGGAAGGCTTCCGTCCCTATGCAAAAAAATTTGCCGAGGTGCTGGGAAGTCTTGCTGAAAAAGCAGGAGAGGAGACAAGTCCCCTTGCTGATGCCCCGTGAAGAAGTCAAAAATATCCATATTGTATTGTGTACATCAGACAGAGGTCTGTGCGGCGGTTTTAATACAAACCTTCTTGCAAAGACCCAATCCCTTTTGAAGGAAAAGACGAACTGTAAAGGTTTCATTTACAAATTTCGGCAAAAAAGGGCGTGACTGGTGTCGTAAAAAAGGCTTAGAGCCTGTAAAAGAAGATCAGCATTTAGGAATAGTCGGTTCAAGTTTCGGATTTAATGTTGCATCAAAAGCCGGACTGAAACTGATAAATAGTTTTACTGACGGAACTTACGATGAAGTCTATATCGTCTATTCGGAATTTATAAGCATGGCAAAACAGCCCCCTGTTGTAAAACAGCTTCTTCCTATACCGCCTATAGAAACAGAGGAGAATGAGGTTGAAGCCGGAGCAGGGGATAAACCTTTTTTGGCAGAGCATATTTGTGAACCGTCGCCTGCCGAACTTTTGGAGGATATGCTGCCGAGAAATGTTTTTGTTCAGATATACAGCGCGTTACTGGAAACATCCACCAGCGAACATGCAGCACGGATGGCAGCAATGGATAATGCAACCAAGGCGTGTAATGATATGATTGAAAGTCTTACGCTGGCATATAACAAGGCACGACAGGCAGCAATTACTGCTGAGTTGATGGATATTGTCGGCGGTGCCGAAGCTTTTAAAGGGTAATCAGTGAACAGTGAACGGTTATCAGTTATCAGTGATCAGTTATAGCAGACTGATAACTGATCACTGATAACTGATAACTAATAACTAATCATTGATAACTGATAATGGAGGTTTTTAAATGGCAGAAAATATAGGTAAAATTACACAGGTTATGGGACCTGTTGTTGACGTTGAATTTGAACAGGGCAAATTGCCTACAATATACACCGCGCTTCTGATTACCAACCCTACCATCAATGATGAAGCGGACAATCTGGTTGTCGAAGTTGCACAGCATCTTGGAGATAATGTTGTTCGCACCATTGCAATGGATGTTACAGACGGTCTGGTCAGAGGAATGCCTGTAAAAGATACAGGGAAACCGATAATGATGCCGGTGGGAGAAGCCGGGCTTGGTCGAGTTGTGAATGTTGTCGGGACGACCGGTTGACGGACTCGGACCGATAAGTCAGGAAAAAATGATCCCGATTCACCGTTCAGCACCGAAATTTACAGAACAGGATACAACAGTCCGTGTTCTTGAAACCGGCGTTAAAGTTATTGATCTGCTGGTTCCGTTCCCACGCGGCGGTAAAATGGGGATGTTCGGCGGCGCAGGCGTAGGCAAAACCGTTATTATGATGGAAATGGTTCATAATATCGCTATGCAGCACGGCGGTATTTCCGTATTTGCAGGTGTGGGCGAAAGAACCCGTGAAGGAAATGACCTTTACCATGAAATGAAGGAATCAGGCGTTCTTCCCAAAGCAGCTCTGATTTACGGACAGATGACAGAACCGCCCGGAGCACGTGCGCGTGTTGCTCTCTCTGCATTGACAGCAGCAGAGTATTTCCGTGATGTTGAAGGTCAGGACGTTCTTATCTTTATTGATAATATATTCCGTTTTACACAGGCAGGTTCAGAAGTATCAGCGCTTCTCGGTCGTATGCCGTCAGCGGTAGGTTATCAGCCGACATTGGCAGTTGACCTTGGCGAACTTCAGGAACGCATCACCTCAACAGACAAAGGTTCAATTACCGCTGTTCAGTGTGTTTATGTGCCTGCGGATGACTTGACAGACCCTGCTCCTGCAACAACATTTGCACACCTTGACGGAACAGTTGTTTTGTCCCGTCAGATTGCAGAGTTGGGAATCTATCCGGCAGTTGACCCGCTTGATTCAACTTCCAGAATTCTTGATGCAAACTTTATCGGAGAAGAGCATTACAGAACTTCCCGGACAGTTCAGCAGATTCTTCAGAAATACAAAGAACTCCAGGATATTATTGCAATTCTCGGAATGGAAGAACTTTCTGACGAAGATAAAGTTACTGTTGCACGGGCAAGACGTATTCAGCGATTTCTCTCTCAGCCCTTCCATGTTGCTGAAACCTTTACAGGTATGGCAGGCAAATATGTAAAAATAGAAGATACTGTCAGAGGATTCAAAGAAATCTGCGACGGAAAGCATGACAGCCTTCCTGAACAGGCGTTCTACATGGTCGGAGGCATTGAAGAAGCGGTTGAAAAAGCCAAAAAAGATGGCAGAAGCAGCAAAATAAACTCGGAGTAAAGTTTCGGAATAAAACCCTAAGGACTTCGGTGAGCTCAGTCAAACCTGGTTTCTTTTGATAAACCCTAAGGGTTTTCGGAGAAATTTATGGCAGAAAATATCAGATTGGAAATTGTTACCCCTGAAAAATGCGTTGTAAACGAAGATGCCCAGATTGTTGTAGCTCCGGGTACACTCGGAGAATTCGGTGTATTGGCAGGTCATACACCTTTTCTGACCACCCTGAAGATGGGAACAATCCGTTACAGAAATGTCAATGGAACAGAAAGATTTATATTTGTCAGCGGAGGATTTGCAGAGGCTCTGCCTGACAGAGTTACAGTTCTTGCTGAATCGGCTGAAAGAAGAATAGATATAGATATAGAGCGGGCAAAATCAGCATTGGAACGCTCCCAGAAACGTCTGGCAGCAGAGAAAAAACAGGAATCAATGGATTATGCAAGAGCCAAAGCTTCACTTGAAAGAGCGCTGTTCCGTCTGAGACTGGCTGAAACAAGAAGACAGCAGCCCTTAAAATAGAAAACCGCTGTTATAATCAGGATTTTATCGAAGAATTTTTTCACTCGTTCCCGCGCTTTGCGTGGGAATGAGAAATTCTTATTACTGACAGCCGATTAAAAATTGGGAATCAGGAATTGAAAATTGATATAAAAGAAAAGCATAAGAGTTTTCCTTCAGGGAAGATCGCTGTTGTCATTCTTGCTGCGGGATTAGGAACACGCATGAAATCGGATAAAGCAAAAGTACTGCATGAAATTCTGGGCAAGCCGATGATTCTGTATGTTCTTGAAACCGCAGCAAAGATTGCCGGAGAAAATATTGTTGCTGTTATAGGGCATCAGGCTGAGAAAGTCTCTGAAGTTATATCGGAAAATTATAAATCGCGGTTTGCTTTGCAGAAAGAGCGGAAGGGAACAGGACACGCTGTGCTGTGTGCATTGCCCCATATTCCTGATACGGCTGAGAATGTCCTGATTTTATGCGGTGATGTGCCGTTAATAACTGCTGATACACTTAATGCACTTATTCATGAGCATATAAAAGCAGAGAGGGATATATCTCTCTTAGCTGTTGAAGTGAATGATCCCAAAGGATATGGAAGGGTTATCCTTGATGATAATATGAATCTTTCCCAGATTGTTGAAGATGCTGATGCAACTGAAGATCAGAAAAGAATCAGAAAAATCAATACAGGTATTTATTGTATAAAAAGAAATATTTTAGAAGATTTGCTCAAAAAGATAAAACCGGATAATGCTCAGGCAGAGCTTTATCTTACAGATATTATTGAGATTGCCTACAAAGAGGGCAAGTCGCCCGGAGTATGGATAGGCAAAAACAGCGGTGAATTTACAGGTGTTAATTCCTGTCAGGATTTGCTCAGGGTTGAAAAAATGCTCAGTAAGAATAATATTTAAAAATGTATCAGTTCACAGACATTCGGACTTCCGAATTTATATTTAAGAAATTTAGCTTCTTTCTTAAAGAAACTTAGTTTTTCTTATATAAAATATCTTGACTTTAATTGACAGGAAAGTTTATATTAGTAAAAATTTTGTATGATGTGAAAGTCAATGACCGCTACCCTAAAGGTAGTGGCTTGTAAGCTGCTGAAGCCTATAAGCCTTGTTGACCGGACTAAGTTCCTTGAGAACTGCGTTATTTTGGTCATAACACCAACGGATGCGTGCCAGTTTGTTGCTCTGTTGTCCGGCATTAAACAGGTGTAAGGGTCTGAAACCGGTGTGCCGGATGTAAAAAGCCGTTATAACTTTGTCGGGGCAAACATTACAGCCGTAAGGCTGATGCTCATTAATTTGAGCAAAAACAGTTTTGCATGGAGATTCTTCCCCATGCAAAACTGTTCTTTTACAACAAACTGAAAGGATGGGTGCATTCCTCCGCTATCCTAAAGGGACAGCGGTTTCCTGCACCGGATTTTATGAATAAGAGTGTGACAGGCTGAAAAAATAAGCAAGTAAACTGACAGACTGACATGAAGCCGACTTTAATATAATATATAAAAAAATTTTCAGGTTACAAAAAACGGTATCTGCAATTCATCCGTGAAACTGAAGATTTCATGGTTTTCCTGCTGAATTTTTATGAAACAGGCAATTTTGATTTTAGCGGTTGCACTGGTTGCAACAGGTATATATTTCGGGATCAAAGATAAAGATTGGTATGCGAAGTCTGAGACATCTGTGCGATCCTCAATCATGGTAACAAACTGGTTCAACAACGATATTTTGAATTCGCATTATTTCAGATATTTTTCTTTATTATCTGCCGGGTTACACTGTGCTGACCCGACCCGCAGATTTCTGATAACTGATAACTGATAATTGTATAAAGGATATTTGCCCCCTGCCGTGTTCGTGATTGAAAAATGTGCTTTGTCCCAACATAAATTAGAACGGGAACTTTCGCTGATTTTGGTGTGCATGTTCTGCCTGAACAGAAAAGCCTGAAGAAATCATAAAGTACCCACTTTGAACTCTCTGGTTCAAAGACCTTTTCAACACGGCACTATGGCGGGGGACCTTCCTCATACTCCCGACAGTTTTGTCTGCTTTCATAAAATTCAGGGGAAATCTCTGTCCCGTCTCCGGCTCTTCTTTTTTCAGCTTTATCTCCGACATTTTTCATATCTTATCAAAATCTTACCGTTTACCTGACCCCCTGCCCCCTTCCCTGAAGGGAAGGGGAGAATATTGCAGGGGCGAATATTGCAGCAGGGGCGAATAATTATTCGCCCCTACAGGAACGGAACGGAAGAGTGAAGATTTAATATAAAGGAAAAATCATGGATGGATATGGTATTGTAACCGCTCTGATCTGTCTGGCAGCCGGTTTTATGATTGCCTTTTTTATAAAGAGAAAAATATCATCCCGGCAAATCCTTGAAGCTGAAAAAGAGGCTTTACGGATCACGGATGAGGCAAAACAGAAAGCTGAGACCGTTTTAAAGAAGGCTGAACTTGCGGCAAAAGATGAGCTTTTTAAAATGAAAAGCGAGTTTGAAGCAGAGTCACGTGATACCCGTCTGGAATTAAAAAAACAGGATACCCGGCTGATACAGAAAGAGGAGAATTTAGACAAGAAAAATGAGCAGATAGAACGGAAAGACCGTGAGCTTTTACGTAAAGAGAAAAAGGTTCAGAAAAGAGAAGCAGATGTAGAACTCAAAGAGCTTAAATATAATGAACTGATTGAAGAGCAGAAAAAACAGCTTGAAAAAATTTCCGGTTTAACCGCGGATCAGGCAAAAGAACTGCTGCTCAGAGCAATGGAGAATGAGGCACGGTATGAAGGTGCCAAGCTGATCAAGCGGATAGAGACTGAAGCAAAAGAAGAGGCGGACAAAAAATCAAAAAAGATTATTGCCACAGCCATTCAGAGATATTCCGGCGATTTTGTGGCAGAGCGCACAGTCTCTGTTGTGCAGCTTCCGAATGATGAAATGAAGGGGCGCATTATCGGCAGAGAAGGGCGGAATATCAGGGCGCTGGAGGCAGCTACAGGTATTGATCTGATTATAGATGATACTCCTGAGGCGGTTATTTTATCCGGGTTTAATCCGGTCAGAAGAGAAGTCGCCCGTCTCTCTCTGATTCGCCTGATTTCAGACGGAAGAATTCATCCCGGGCGTATTGAGGAGGTTGTCAAAAAAGTCGGGCAGGAATTAGATACTGTTATAAAAGAAGCAGGGGAACAGGCGGCTTTTGATCTCGGCATAAACGGGATTCATACAGATCTGATAAAATATATCGGGCAGTTAAAGTTCCGTACAAGCTATGCACAGAATGTTCTCCAGCATTCAATTGAGGTGGGGTTCCTGACCGGAATTATGGCAGCAGAGCTTGGGCTTAACCAGAAGCTGGCGCGGCGTATGGGGCTGCTGCATGATATTGGAAAGGCAATAGATCATGAAGTTGAAGGTCCTCATGCTCTTATCGGCTCAAAGCTTGCAAAAAAATTCGGTGAAGCTCCCAAGGTAATTCATGCGATTGCGGCTCATCATGAGGATATTCCTCCCGCGTCTGTTTATGCGTTTTTAGTCCAGGCGGCTGACGGGCTTTCAGGTGCAAGACCCGGAGCAAGAAAAGAGCTGCTTGAAAATTATATCAGGCGTTTAGATGAGCTTGAAAAAATAGCAAATTCATATAAAGGTGTTACCAATTCTTATGCAATTCAGGCTGGAAGAGAGATGAGAGTGATTGTTGACAGTGAAAATGTTTCTGATGAAGATGTGATTCTGCTCAGTAAGGATATTGCCAAGAAAATAGAAGAGACAATAACCTTTCCTGGTCAGATAAAGGTGATGGTAATACGGGAAATGAGAGCTATTGAATTTGCTAATAAATAATCGGGAGAATTTTGTGTTTCTTCGTGTCTTTGTGTCTTTGTGTTTTTTACCACGAAGGCACAAAGACACAAAGGCACAAAGCATTGTCAGAAAGAAACCAAGTTTTTTAAAGAAACTTAGTTTCTTTATTTTAAGGAGAAATAACGGTGAATGTGCTTCATACGTTTCAGGAGAGAGGGTTTATTGAACAGACAACCCATGAAAAAGAACTGGAGGATTTTCTCGGCGGTTCTGATGTTACCTGTTACATCGGCTTTGATCCTACAGCCTCAAGCCTTCATGTCGGGAGTCTTGTTCCGATCATGTCTTTGGCGCACATGCAGCGGCACGGACACCGCCCTATCGCACTTGTAGGAGGCGGAACAGGGCTGGTCGGGGATCCGAGCGGAAAGACTGAAATGCGTCAACTGCTTACAATTGAAATGGTGGAAAAGAATGCCATGGGGCTTAAAGAACAACTCTCCCGTTTTATAGATTTCAGCAATGGAAAGGCTCTTCTGCTGAATAATGCTGAATGGCTGACCCGGCTGAATTATATTTCATTTTTAAGAGATATTGGCAAGCATTTCAGTGTGAACCGTATGATAAAGGCGGAGAGCTGCAAGATGCGTCTTGATTCTGAAGAGGGGTTAAGCTTTATTGAATTTAATTATATGGTTTTACAGGCTTATGATTTTCTGGAACTTTTTAACAGTCAAGGATGCAGGCTTCAGATGGGGGGGAGTGATCAGTGGGGAAATATTGTTGCAGGGATTGAGCTTATCAGAAGAGTGACTCAGGGACAGGCTTATGGAATCACTTTTCCGCTGATTACCACCAGCAGCGGAGCAAAGATGGGTAAAACCGCCAAGGGTGCTATCTGGCTTGATCCCGAACGGACAACTCCTTATGAATATTATCAGTTCTGGGTTAATACTGATGACAGAGATGCAGATCGGTTCCTTGCATTATTTACATTTCTGCCGATGGATGAAATCAGAGCAGTTAAGGAATTAAAGGATGCTGATTTGAACAGTGCAAAAGGAGTGCTTGCTTTTGAAGCCACTCTGCTTGCTCATGGCAGAGAAGAGGCTGTTAAAGCATATCAGGCAGCGGTGAGCATGTTCGGAGCCGGAGCTGTACCGCGACATATCCTCCCTTCAAGCACTATTCCAAGAAGTGATACAGATATGGGTGATGCTTCTGTTCCTTCTTCTTTAATCGGATTGGCGGAGCTTAAAGCCGGAATACCTGCTTTTAAGATATTTCAGATCGCAGGGCTTGCTAATTCAGGAAGTGCGGCAAGAAGGCTGATTGATCAGGGCGGAGCATATATGAATGACAACCGGGTTGAATCCTCTGATTATATGGTAACAGATAAAGACCTGAAAGACGGCGAAATACTGCTCAGATCCGGAAAAAAGCGGTATCACAAGATAAAGATTCAGTAATCGTAAGAAACTAAGTTTTTTTTAAAACTTAGTTTCCTGATTTTTATCATTAAATGTTTTGTTCAGATGAACTTTTGACAACAGCATGATAATAGTAGGCATGGTTTTTTTATAATCTGTATCCATATAAAAAAAGATTGTACTCGGTATAAAGACGCCAAGACCCACCCCCAGTGTTCCGATAAAAGTCATAACAGAACCGCCGCTGAATCCTGATATGCCGTTTTTCAGAATTCTTATTCCGCGTGTCGGTCCTATGGTGCCGGTGATAATTTTCCAGCCGATTGAAGTGAGCATATTTCCCCCTATCATACCCATCAGTCCGCCCGCGGAGATCATCAGCATTCCCGCGACAATCCCCTTTGTAATCACAGAATCTACGACTTCTTTTGTAACTCTGTGTTTTATATAAGTTCTTCTGTTTATGACATTCACCAGTTCAGCATTGATTGTCTCATTGATCTGCTCCGCGAACTGTTCTTTTTCTGAATTTTTTAATCTTTCCCACCATCTTCCGGTATTTAATTCAAAGAGCCTGAGAATCTCTTTTTCAATCTCTTCTTCTGTATCCTCGGCTTTTGGTCTGTAACCTTTATAATGTATATATCCTTCTGACAGCTTGTTTGCTACATCAGTCAGAATATCTTTATAAGGAAATTCATGCTCCAGACGGAAAAGATTGATAATGCCATGACCTGCCGCGCGTCTTAACTCCGCACTGATACAATCCATCAGGGCATCATGGGAATACCGTTTATACTTTCTCTCTGTAATACCAAGCCCTTCTCTCAGCAGAAAAAGCAGTTCCTCATGGTCAAGCTGTTTCATCAAATCATATAATCTGTCATTTTTCGGCATAAGTTTTTCATTCCTGATCATTAATGAATTTCAGACAGTTTCTGTTTGCATAATTATTTCTTATAACATATAATATAAACAAAGTCTATTATAAAAAGCATATAAGACCTGCGCAGGTCTTTTTAACGGTTTAACATTATGAAAAATATATCAGAAACAGAAACAACTATCCGCCTGATTGCTTCGGAACAGAACTGGATAGAAGGGGAGGCAATCCGGCAACTGCATAAAACAGGAGAGCTTCCCGGAATGAGAGTGATTGTCGGGCTGCCTGATCTGCATCCGGGGAGAGGTAATCCTGTAGGAGCGGCGTTTGCCAGTCAGGAAAGGCTCTATCCGTATCTTATCGGGAATGATGTAGGATGCGGGATAGGGCTTTGGAAAACAGATCTGAAATGTAAAAAAATGAAACGTGATCGTTGGATAAAGAGACTTTCAGGTCTGGAAGAGCCTTGGGATGGTGATACTGAATCATGGTTGCTCCAGCATGGCGTAACGCCCACCGGATATGATTCAGCGGGACTCGGAACAATCGGCGGAGGAAATCATTTTGCAGAATTGCAGATTCCTGATAAAATTGAAGATCAGCAGGCATTTGAACAGCTTGGACTTGACAAAGATTCTCTTGTACTGCTGATTCACAGCGGTTCAAGAGGAATCGGCGAATCTCTGCTCAGGTCTCATGTCTCTGTTTACGGAGCCAAGGGATTGGATGAGAATACAGAAGATGCGGTAAAATATATTGCCGGACATGATCACGCTGTCAGATGGGCTGCTGCAAACCGCGCACTTATTGCAGAGCGTTTTCTCTCATGTATAGGAGCAGACGGCGTTTACATTTTGGATGCGGCACATAATATGCTTACACAGATAAATATCGGAAAAGATACCTGCTGGCTTCACCGTAAAGGGGCTGTTCCTTCTGACAAAGGCAGCTGTAGTCATTCCCGGAACCAGGGGGTCATTGAGTTATCTTGTTACGCCGATCGGAGATCAGGAATTGAATCTGTATTCACTGGCGCATGGTGCCGGACGCAAATGGAACAGAAGCGACACCGGAAAGCGTTTAAAGGAGCGTTATACTGCTGAGTCCCTCACACATACAGAGCTTGGCAGTATTGTGATCTGTGAGGATAAAGAGATTCTCTATGAAGAAGCTCCTCAGGCATATAAAAAGATTGAAACGGTTGTAAAAGATTTGCTTTATGAGGGGCTGATAAAAATTATCGCAATGTTCCGTCCTCTGATTACCTATAAAATGAGGAAAGATTGATGAGACATTGGCTGCAAATCACATCCGGCAGAGGTCCCGAGGAATGCTGTTTCGTGGTAGTAAAGGTTCTTCAGTGCATAATTACTGAAGGAAAAGAGCATAATCTGGAAGTTTCTGTTTTAGAAACGGTTCCCGGAAAAAAATCGCATACATTAAAATCCGCATTGCTTGCTGTAGAGGGTGAAGGAGCTTCCGAATTTGTCAGACAATGGACAGGAACTGTTCAATGGATTGGAAAGAGTCCTTTCCGTCCTTATCATAAGCGGAAAAACTGGTTTGTCGGTGCAGAATCTTTTAATCCGCCGGAGCCTCATCTCTGGTCAGAAAAAGATGTGAAGATTGAAACAATGAGAGCTTCGGGTCCCGGCGGGCAGCATGTAAATAAAACAGAGACTGCTGTGCGTATAACCCATTTGCCCACTGGTTTAACCGCAATTGCCAGAGAAGAGCGTTCTCAGCATCTTAACCGGAAACTGGCTGAAACCCGTCTTGGTGAATTAATCCGACAGAAAAAAGAAGATGTGAATCTCAAATATCTACAGGAACGCTGGAGCCAGCATAACAGGCTTGAGCGGGGTAATCCGATTCGGGTATATGAAGGGGCTGAATTTGTCAGGAGCAGGTAGAGATAATCAGTAAAGGAATAACCTAACCCCTCCCCCTTCCCTGAAGGGAAGGGGAAATCCGTCACTTTTTCCCCCTTCCCTTCAGGGAAGGGGAGCAGTCGCTTATGAAACTACAAGATGCCCGACTATTCCGAAGACGGGGTTTCCAAAACCCCGCAGGTCTTTGAATATTTCAATTGCGATTTGGTATAACCGTTCATAAATTTTCCTTCATAAAGACCTGCGGGGTTTCCAAAACCCCGCAGGTCTTTGAATATTTCAATTGCGATTTGGTATTACAGGAGAAAAAATTCCGCTTGAATCAAGAATTATCGCTGTTGCAGATGCATTTGATGCCATGACATCAGATCGTCCTTACAGAAAAAGAATCTCTTTTGCGGATGCGTCAAGGGAAATCAATCATGATAAAGGGGAGCAGTTTTGTCCGCTTGTTGTTTACCACTTCAACCGGGTGATTCCTCAGCCTCTTTCATATAATGCATTATCTTATAAGGATTCTCATTTTGCTTTTGCCGGGCATAAAGAGTTGATGTACTCAAAAATGGTGCATAACGGGGAAAAATCTGATTTTTCTGAGCAGATACAGAAAAGTTTGTAGTACCGTCAGAAAAGTTTGTAGTACCGCCTTCAGGCGGTTTCTGTGAAATCAGAAAATTGTCTTTACACGCCGGACCGCCTGAAGGCGGTACTACAAACAGAAAAGTTTGTAGTACCGCCTTCAGGCGGTTCCTGTGAAATCAGAAAATTGTCTTTACACGCCGGACCGCCTGAAGGCGGTACTACAAACAGAAAAGTTTGTAGTACCGCCTTCAGGCGGTTCCTGTGAAACCAGAAAATTGTCTTTACACGCCGGAACCGCCTGAAGGCGGTACTACAAACAGAAAAGTTTGTAGTACCGCCTTCAGGCGGTTCCTGTGAAACCAGAAAATTGTCTTTACACGCCGGACCGCCTGAAGGCGGTACTACAAACAGAAAAGTTTGTAGTACCGCCTTCAGGCGGTTCCTGTGAAATCAGAAAATTGTCTTTACACGCCGGACCGCCTGAAGGCGGTACTACAAACTTTTCCGATCTGCTGAATTTGATTTATTCATAGGTAGTGTGCAGCTTAGGATCAAATGCCTCTCTGACCGCCTCTCCGATAAAAGTAACCGTGATCAGTGTTGTCAGCATTGCGGCTATAACAGAACCGGCAATCCAATAAGCATCCATATTGCTCCAGCCCTGCTGTAAAAGCTCTCCCCAACTCGGCGTAGGGGGCGGAAGTCCGAATCCGAGATAATCCAAAGATGTCAGCGCAACAATTCCGCCTGAGACAGAGAACGGAGCATAGGTAACAATAACGGCAATTGTATTGGGAATTATATGCCTGAAGATGATTCTCATATTAGATGCGCCGATAGCTTTTGCCGCAAGAACATATTCCCGTTCTTTTTCTTTATAAGTAACGGTTCTCATTGTCCATGTCATTCCTATCCAGCCGAAGAATGCCATGATTAAGATTAAAATAAAAAAATTCGGTACAACAATGGATGATATAATTATAATCACATATAAAAACGGAATATTAGACCATATTTCAATAATCCGCTGAAAGAAGAGATCAAACTTTCCGCCCCGGAATCCCATAGCACATCCGATACTTATACCGACAGCATAATTGACGATTAACAATGCAAGGGAAAAAAATATAGCAATTCTGAATCCATAGACAAGGCGGGCAATAATATCTCTGCCTACAATATCTGTTCCAAAGTAATGCTCTGATGACGGCTTAAAAGGAGGATAAGTATCTTCCTTCAGGTCTGTTTCATAAGCGTCATACGGAATCATCGGCATCAATATCCGGTCCCCTTTTTTTTCAGTTTCAAATTTTTTTTTCAACTGCCTGTAATTAGTTTCATATTCATAATCAAGCCCGAAATTTTTTCCGGGAATCATTTCAATGTAAGTGGGGAAATAAAATTTTCCTTCATAATATACCATGATTGCACGTTTATTTATCAGCAGTTCTGCAAATAAAGATACGGCAATCATCAGAATAAAGATGATAAATGAATAGTATCCGCGTCTGATAGATTTGAATCTTCTCAATTTTTTTAATGTAAGGGGATTAAGTTTCATGCGGGTTCTTTCTAATCAGGATTTCGGAAAATTCAGAGGCTTAGAAATCTTTTTACCGGAAAAAATAGTACAATATCTGACGCAGGATTGTCAAGGACTGAAAAATAATCTTTTAAAACGACTCTCTGAATTCCTGAAAAAAATAATATACAAATTTAATATAATTATTATCAGAATATTATATCTAAGAATCTGATAATGAAGATAAATTTTTCTATTGAAATTCCCGGTAAAAAGATTTATAAGATTCTTCATCAATACAGCTTACCTGATTAATTCAAATGGAGAGATTTCCGAGCTGGCTGAAGGAGCACGACTGGAAATCGTGTGTGCTGCCAAAAGCGGTACCCAGGGTTCGAATCCCTGTCTCTCCGCCATTTTAAACAGTAATCAGTTATCATGTTCACTGATAACTGATTACTGTTCACTGTTTACTGATTATGTCCTATCTTGTTCTTGCACGAAAGTATCGCCCCCAGACCTTTGAAGATGTTGTCAAACAGGATCATGTAACTCAGACCTTGGTAAATGCGATTTCATCAGGCAGAGTTGCACATGCTATTCTTTTTTCAGGTCCCCGGGGAACCGGAAAAACAACGATTGCCCGAATATTGGCAAAAGCTCTGAACTGTGAAAAAGGTCCCACGTCAACCCCGTGTAATGTATGCCAATCATGTAAAGAGATAACATCCGGCGGATCTGTTGATGTCTTTGAAATAGACGGCGCATCCAATAACGGGGTGGATCATATCCGGGAACTGCGTGAAAATGTCAAATACATGCCCGCCCATAGCCGGTACAAAATCTATATCATAGATGAAGTCCACATGCTCAGTACTGCGGCATTTAACGCGCTCTTAAAGACCCTTGAAGAGCCGCCTCCGCATATTCTTTTTTTATTTGCCACTACAGAACCGCATAAAATTCCGATAACGATTCTCTCCCGATGTCAGCGTCATGATCTCCGGCGTATCAGCATTGAAGATGTTTCCAATCACATGGCAAAGCTGTGCAGTAAAGAGGGGATAAATATCTCGGCTGAGAGTCTTGATATTATTGCGAGGGAATCCGGCGGAAGCATGAGGGATGCGTTAAGCCTTTTAGATCAGGTGATGGTCTGCTCTTCTGAGGCTGAGATCAGTCATGAGCAGGTCTTGAATATTTTAGGGGTTATAGACAGAAAGATTATTTTTGATATTTCAGGCGCGCTTTTACGGGGAAATATTATTGAGATTCTTGATATTTTTAACAGTATTTATGAGCATGGACACAGTATCAAAGAACTCTATTCTCAACTGATTGAGCATTTCAGAAACCTGATGGTGGTAAAAATTGGGAAAAAAGGGACTAAACTTGTTGATGTTCCTGCCCATGAAATCAATATGATGGCTGAACAAATCAAAGGGGTTTCCGATATTTATTTAAGCCAGATTCTGGATATTCTGTTTAAAGAAGAGGTAACGATTAATTATTCGGTTCAGCCCAAACTTGCTCTTGAAATGATATTTGTCAGAATGTTTCAGGCAAAGCCGGTTCTGCCGATTGATCTGCTGATTGAAAAGATTGATTTATTGAGAAAAGGGGTTGAGGAAAAAGGCATCAATATTTTGCAATCCGCTCCCCCGCAATTGGTTGCCCCACAGCAACCTGTAACAACGCAATCTGCGCCCCGCAACCCGTAGCATCTTCCCAACCTGCAAATGTACAAACTGCATCTTTGCAGCGTTTACCTGAACCATCTGCGCCCAGCAGCCTGCCGAACCCAGCGAACCTGAGCCGGATGTAATTTTTACAGAAGGGGAATCTCCTGAAGTCTCATGGAAAAAGCTGATCAGCATTTTTTCTAAAAAATATCATCTGATATGGTCGAACTTAACCAAATGCACGTTAGAAAATCTGACAGATCAGGAGTTGGAAATCCGCTTAATCAACGGCAACGGATTCAATTTCAATATGCTCAATAACAACAAATCTGTTATTGAAACGGTCTGCCATGATTTTTTTCAAAGAAAAATGCAGGTTAAAATAACTAAGCAGAAAGAGAATCAGGAGAGTGTAAACCGGCAGCAGATCATCAGTCAGAAAGAGGTGTTAAAGCAGGAGGCGGTGAAGCATCCTATGGTAGAGGCGGTGAAGGAAATTTTCGGGGGAAAGGTGATAGATGTGAAGATTCTGTAAGATAACCTGACCCCCTGCCCCCTTCCCTGAAGGGAAGGGGGGTCAGGCTGGTTTATACCTTAACTTAATGGCATTGGGGCAGGGGGGTTAGGTCATATCCGCAATCATAATAAAAAAAATGGATCCCATCACCCAAAATACTCTGTTTTACGGGGATAATTTAAACATCATCCGGGAATATATACCGGATAAAAGCATTGATCTGATTTATCTTGATCCGCCTTTTAACTCAAACCGTAATTACAACGTGCTGTTCAGAGATGAGAGCGGAGAGGATTCGCAGGCGCAGATAACCGCGTTTGAAGATACGTGGCACTGGGACAGGTCTGCGGAGGATACTTATCTTGAACTGGTAACAGATTCATCTCCGCAAATTTCAAAAATGATCGGCTCGTTGCGTGAGTTTATCGGTGAAAATCAGATGATGGCGTATCTTGTGATGATGACTGTAAGGCTGATTGAACTTCACAGGGTTCTTAAAGATACCGGCAGTCTGTATCTTCACTGCGATCCGACTGCGAGTCATTATCTGAAGATTGTGCTGGATACAATATTCGGAGTGCGGAATTTCAGAAATGAGATTATCTGGAAAAGAATGACAGCAAGCGGTTTCAAGGGAAAAAAAGATTTGGGAACAGGTCATGATGTTATTCTCAAATATTCTGAAACGGATGAATTTACATACAATCCGGTAATTATTCTTTACACAGAAGAATATATAAAAAAATATTTTGCAAAGACAGATGAAACCGGACGGTTATTTAAAGATGAAAAAATCGGAACGGCTACTTCTGATAAAACAATAGAACAGTTAAAAAGAGAAGGCAGAATTTATGTAACTAAAACAGGGAAGTTACGGATTAAACATTATCTGGATGAGGCAAAAGGATTTCCTATTGACGATGTATGGGCTGATATACCGCCTGTAAACTCGCAGGCTCAGGATCGCACCGGATACCCCACACAGAAACCCCTTGCCCTCCTTGAACGGATAATACAGGCAAGCAGCAATGAAGGTGACCGGGTGCTTGATCCGTTTGCCGGATGCGGTACAGCAATAGCAGCCGCGCAGAAACTTAACCGGAAATGGATAGGAATTGACATCACTCACCTTGCAGTATCCCTTCTGAAATACAGGCTAAGAGATATGCAGCAGGATGTTGATGCTGTCAGAGCCGGTAAAAATTATCAGGTCATCGGCGAACCGAAAGACCTTGCAGGCGCGCAGCAGTTGGCAAAGGATGATCCTTATCAGTTCCAGTGGTGGGCAAACGGACTTGTCGAAGCAAAGCCCCTTGGCGGAGATGCGGGAAGCAGAAAAGGAAAAAAGGCGCGGACAGAGGAATTGACGGTATTATCAGCTTTGTTGACGATACCACAAATAAACCGAAACAGGCGATTGTTCAGGTCAAAAGCGGCAAAGTCGGAAGCAGAGAGATTCGCGATCTGGTAGGAACCGTTGACCGTGAAAAAGCTGCTATCGGCGTTTTTATCACATTGCATGATCCGACAAAAGATATGAATAAAGAGGCTGTTTCAGCAGGTTATTATCATTCAGACGGATGGAATATCAGTTACCCTGAAATTCAGATGCTTACAATAGAACAACTGCTGAACGGCGAGGTTGTAAATATGCCGCCGGTAAACATCACCTTCAGACAGGCGAAAAAGGAGAAGAAAAAAGGACATGCACAATCTTCTTTTGAATTAGATTAAATTTCCGGTATTTCCCACCTTTAACACAAAAGACCCCCCGAACAGCTTGATGCTGAAAAATAATTTTGCAGGGCGGGTTAGCGGAGCGTAACCTGTCATGTTAAACATAAAATTTTCCGGATTAAAAAGTGTGATATATGTACAAAGGGGAACGATTTAACAGTATCAGCCATCTGATTGGAGCGGTGGCGGCGATTGCCGGTCTTGCCATATTGGTTGTTATTGCCGCAAAACAGGGGGATCCGTGGAAAATTGTCAGCTTCAGCATATACGGATTCACTCTATTACTGCTTTTTATTTTTTCAACAATTTATCACAGCCTCCGCGGCAAAGCAAAAGAAGTTTTCCGCGCACTTGACCATATTTCGATTTATCTTCTTATAGCCGGTACATACACCCCTTTGACATTGGTTACGCTTCGCGGCGCATGGGGCTGGTCAATTTTCGGTATTGTATGGGGATTGGCGGTTCTGGGAATTATACTTGATTCGCTGCCTCAAGAAGGGGCGCAGGATATTGCCTGTGGTGATTTATCTGCTTATGGGCTGGATCATCATGATTGCCCTCAAGCCGTTGCTGAGGCTTTTGCCTCATGCGGGATTTGTCTGGCTCCTTGTAGGAGGTCTTTTTTATACTGCCGGCGTGATCTTTTACGCTCTGGATAAAAAAGTGCGCCATTTTCACGGCTTCTGGCATCTGTTTGTAATGGCAGGGAGTCTCAGTCATTATTTTACAATGATTTTTTATATAGCTTAAAAGAACAATAGTTACAAGGAACTAAGTTTTTTAAAAAACTTAGTTCCTTATCAAAGGAGAAATTTATGAGCGTTTCACCGGAAAAACAGAAAGCAGTTGAGACTGCTATGACGCAGATTGAACGGCAGTTCGGCAAGGGTGCCATTATGAAACTGGGAAGCCGTGAGGTAATTGATGTTCCGATTATTCCGACAGGCTCTCTTTCGCTTGATAAGGCATTAGGGGTCGGAGGAATTCCAAGAGGAAGAGTAACAGAGATATTCGGACCAGAGGCATCCGGCAAAACAACCCTTGCACTTCATGCTGTTGCAGAGGCGCAGAAAAGAGGAGGGATAGCCGCCTTTATTGATGCGGAACACGCTCTTGACACAGCTTATGCCAAAAGACTCGGCGTTAATTGTGATGATCTTCTTGTATCGCAGCCGGACACAGGGGAACAGGCACTTGAGATCGCTGAAATGCTTGTAAGAAGCGGAGCTGTTGATATTCTGGTCATTGATTCAGTTGCCGCACTGGTTCCAAGAGCAGAAATTGAAGGGGAGATGGGAGATTCCCACATGGGGCTTCAGGCAAGGCTTATGTCTCAGGCATTGAGAAAGCTGACCGGAACCATCGGCAAAACCATGACCGCTGTTATTTTTATCAATCAGATACGCATGAAGATCGGTGTGGTCTTTGGAAACCCTGAAACAACTACAGGCGGAAATGCCCTGAAATTTTATTCCTCAGTCCGGCTTGATATACGGCGCACCGGCTCTATAAAAGATGGTCAGGATATTGTCGGAAACCGGACAAAGGTTCGTGTGGTAAAGAATAAAATGGCGTCTCCGTTTAAAGAGGCTGAATTTGATCTTATGTACGGTGAAGGAATATCCAGATACGGAGACCTTCTTGATACAGGGGTTGATGTGGGTGTGATTGATAAAAGCGGTTCATGGTATTCTTATGGCGGTGAGCGGATCGGTCAGGGGCGTGAAAATGTAAAGAAATATTTTCAGGATAACCCTCAAACCTATGATACGATTCTTTTCAATGTAAGAGAAAAATTGGGGATTTCCAAAAAGAAAGAAGATATTCCGGCTATGCCTGTGGAGGTCGCTCCGAAACAGAATATGAGAAGCGGATCAAAAAAAGAAGATAAGAAGACAAACGGAAACGGCGATGATATCCCGCCTGTAGAGAGTTTTGAATAATATTCACACCTGAAAGTTTTGGACAAAAGACCTACGGGGTTTTTAAAACTCCGTGGGTCTTCAAAAATGAAAACTCCGTGTAATCCTTTAAATCCGTGATTTCCTCGTTCCAACGCTTCGCGTGGGAACGCAGCCGGGACGCTTTGCGTCCCGCGTAATGCAGGACGCGAAACGTCCTCTCTTGTGTTCCCACGCAAAGCGTGCACTGCCATAAAAGTTGAGTGAGAGGTGAGAAGTAAGGAATGAGTTACTGGTTAAATCTTGGACAGAATCTGAAAGTCAATGCAAAGAAATTTCCGAATACCATAGCAGTTAAGGAGAAAGAGAGGGCTTTAACATATCCTGCATTAAACCGCCGTGTGAATAAACTGGCCAATTCTCTTCTCAGTTCAGGATTAAATAAAGGTGATAAAGTCGCACTCCTTTTAGAGAACAGCATTGAGATGGTTGAAGTCTTTCTGGCAACCGCAAAGATCGGGCTGGTGATTGTTCCGGTCAATTTCCGGCTGACAGGCATGGAGATTGAATATATCCTTAATAATTCAGATACAAAACTGATTATTCTTCATGATCAGTTTGCTGACAAGATCACCCCGATCAAACCGGCTCTCTCCGGTATCACGGCGAATCAATATATTCTTGCGGGACAGGAGATAGAAGATTATCAGCCTTATGAAAAATTTATCCTTAATTCACCTGAAACAGAGCCGGATATAAACGTGGATCCGAAGGATATATGGATTTTAATCTATACATCAGGAACCACAGGAAAACCTAAAGGGGTTCTCCGTTCCCATGAATCTCATATTGCTTTTTATCTCTTTAATACCGCTGATTTCGGATTTAATGAGCATGACATCTGCATGAATGTTATGCCTTTATGTCATATCAATTCAATTTTTTTCAGTTTTATCTTTATCTATATCGGCGGAACTGTTTATATTCATCCGGCACAATCTTTCAGAGCAGAAGAATTGCTTGAGATTATTGAAAAAGAAAAGATCAGTTTTATCTCTCTTATTCCGACTCATTATAATCTGATATTAAATGTATCTGAAAATGCAAAGCGTTTTGACAGAAGCTATGTCAGAAAACTGCTATGTTCATCTTCGCCCGTCAGGAAAAATATGAAACTTGCAATCATGGATTTTTTCCCCGGAGTTGAACTTTATGAAGCTTACGGTTCTACAGAAGCAGGGATTGTTACCATATTAAAACCTGAATTTCAGATGAAAAAGCTAGGATCCATCGGTTTTGAGTCACTGGGAACGGATTTTATTAAAATTCTTGACAGAGAAGGGAAAGAAGTGAAAAACGGGGATATAGGAGAGCTTTATTCCAGAAGTCCCATGCTCTTTAATGAATATTACAGGATGCCGGAAAAGAGTGCGGCTTCATTCATGATGTCTGAAAACAGAGGATGGTTCAGCGCGGGTGATATGGCAAGGCGTGATAAAGACGGATTTTATTATATTGTTGACAGAAAAGACAATATGATTATTACCGGCGGCGAGCATGTTTATCCGAGTGAAATCGAAGAGGTAATCGGCAATCATCCTGATGTTTTTGATGTTGCAGTAGTCGGGTTGCCTGATAACAAATGGGGTGAAAAAGTAACTGCTGTTGTGATTCCCAAATCTGGTGTCATGTTGGATGAAAAGATGATTACAGAAGCCTGCAAAAATAAGATTGCCGGTTATAAGATTCCTAAAAAGGTAATTTTTATAAAGCCTGATGAAATGCCCCGAACTCCTACAGGGAAGATTCTGCATAGGATTCTAAGAGAGAGGGTCAGAGAATTAGAGGATTAAAGGATTATATTTTTATTCTTGCATCAATTTTTTGAAGTTAGTAGCTTAAAGTGATCGTGGCGAACTCCAACATTTTAATTAAGAGATAAATAGATAAAATGATAAACATACCTTGCAGAAAATGCGGCAGTACAAATATTCGGAAAAACGGCAGAACAAAAGAGGGAGCGCAGAAATATCACTGCAAAACATGCAATTTTTATGGAACTCTCATTACTCAGGAAGAAAAACAGAAGAAAAAAGAGGAGCTTATTGAGAAACTTCTCTGTGAAGGCGTTTCGCAGCGCAGGATTGCCCGGCTTGCGGGAGTCAGCCGGAACAGAGTGATAATGCTGATTAAAAAAAAGAAAATGCAGGCTGCTGTCTGAAGATAAAAGAAATGTAGGGCGGACTAAGCAAAGCGTGTCCGCCTTATTCACGCATGGCGGACACGCTCTGCTTTGTCCGCCTACAGACTACTACAGACTGAAACCCTAATGGTCTTTCAAGACCCTTAGGGTTTATAATAGCATGGCGGACACGCTCTGCTTTGTCCGCCCTACAGACTTTTTTTAGCGGCTTACCTCTGTATCAGTTGTTTTTCTCACAGATTTATCATTTGATGATCGGCTTCTGCTGTAAATTTCCAGTTCCCAGGGAACTCCGGCTGCTGCATAATCATACTCATACAGACAGTTTATTTTGCCCGGATCACAGGCTGATACTGTATGATAACCGGTGCTTATAGACCATGTACCTGTTTTATATGCTGATACTTTTCCCAGATAAACATTGTCAAGATATATCTCCTGAGCAATATAATAGTTGTTTATTATCTTCAGAGTAGCACCGGATGAGGCAGAAGATGTGACTGTAACTGATTTTGTACTGCTTTTTTTAACTCCGTTATATGTATAAGATGCAGTTATTGTTACAGACTTTGTTGAAGTAACTGAATTTGTTTTCAGTCTTCCTTTTACAGATGAATCAAAATAAGCGTAAGAAGAATTTTCACTCCACGTTGCCGAAGATGTAACATCCTGAGATGTGCCGTCAGAAAAATAAGCTGTTGCAGTATAATCAGCATAATTTCCTCCGATTATGCTTGAAGAGCCTGATATGGAAACAGATGTAAGTGTCTTGCCGGAAGGAGTAACTGTAATCGCCTTTGTTCCGCTTTTTGTTACGCTGTTATAAGTGTATGCCGCTGTTATTGTTACAGACTTGGCTGAAGTAACTGAATTTGTTTTCAGTCTTCCTTTTACAGATGAATCAAAATAAGCATAAGAGGAGTTATCACTCCATGTTACTGAAGATGTAACATCCTGAGATGTTCCGTCAGAAAAATAAGCGGTTGCAGTATAATCAGAATAATTTCCTCCGCTTATATCGGATGAGCCTGTTATTGAAACAGATGTCAATGTTTCTTCTGTTATCGGCGTTGTTGTCGGAGGATAAATATCCAAAATCGCTTCATCAACAACGCTGAATCCTTCAGGCATACCGGACGGTAAAAAATACCATGCGTCAGAACCGGCTGATCCCCAACCGAAATTAAGATGATATTCTCCTGAGCTTTTATAACCATCTGCAACTATTGCATGTCCGTCTCTTCCATTACTTTTTGAAATACCGAGCAGAGCAGGTTTTTTATCCTGCATATTTGATTTTAAAGTGGTGTAATTAATTCCTGACCATCCCCCGGAATAATTGGCGGATGAGTAGTCAAACTTATTTTTGAAAGCATTGTAAACATCTGAAACATAAGCTCCTGATCCTGCACTGTAAGTATAATCCATCTCTACAGAAATGCCTGCGGCAAAACAGAGAGCCGCTATTTCATCTTCGCCACCGTTGTACTGAATATCAGAGAGCATGGAATTAAGCTGTGTGAATGAAGGAAAGTCATATTTCTGATAGTCGGAATCAATTTTTATCCGTCTTGAATCTGTAGTATAGCTGTCGCTGCTGCTGAAACTGACTGACTCAGGATAATTCCAGTAATAAATAATCTGCGCCATAGCAGTGGCAACACAGCCGACAACTGCTCTCTGATTCTGAGAATATGAATCAACCGGGACATATCTGTTATAAGGAGATTCCTGATGCCATGCTGTTGTCATCCATGGTCCCCATGTTGTAACAGAGCTTCTTTTTTCTCTTTTTAAAGAAGATTGCTTAATCTCAGTCCATCGGCTACGGTTTTCTGTCAGTTTTTCTTCAGACATTGAGGGTATTGCCTCAATTCTTTTTTCCATATCCCATTTTACAAGATGAAGCACTGTGTTATCGTCTGATTCTTCAAATGGGAATGTGCCGCTGTAAGAATATGCAATTAAAGGGTGAATATCGGTATCAGTTGAAATTACTACATAACCTGCGGGTTCAAGTTCAAGAACATAAGCAGAAATATCTCCGGTTCCGTCATCATTGTAAACAGGTGTAACTTTGGAAACCTCTGATTCAGGAGAGAAAAAATCTAATATCTCTCTGCTCCTTGTTTTTCTGACATAATCATCGCTTGTGTAATCACCTGCGGTTATTTCAGATTCAATAAAGGATTTTCCTGCATTTCTTGCAAATTCAATGTCAACAGGTTCAGCAAAAACCTGAGGACAGGCTGATAAGATGACAATAAAAATTGTCATGACAGCAAAGATTTTTTTTATCATTGTTTGATTCCTCCTTGTATTTTCTATAAAAAACTGAGTTTATGTTAAGACATTTAGTTTATTAGCAGTGAATATATTAAATTATTGTGGAGAAAATATGAAGAAAATATGTGAAGATTGTGAAGATTGTAAAAAGTAAACCCTAAGGGTTTTTAAAACCCTTAGGGTTTGTTGTTATCGTCTTTTTATAAAGTATCTTCAGTTATTTGCTGGAAGATTGCTGATTTGAACCCTTTGCACTCCGGTACCAGTCAACGTAAACCGTGCCTGTACCTAATGAATAATTGTTTGATTCATTGCTTTCATCAACATCATTCCCATCGTCTATCCACACAGCCATATAATAAATCCCGGAAGGCACTATATCACCCCATACATCATAGTATAAGTTAAAGTAACCCGGACTCCAATCATCCCGATATACCGAGACTCCAGGGTCAATCGAATAATTGGCATCTTCATAAAACAGGAATATTTCATCTCCGTTGCCGATAATTGAGTCGGGACTCAGTACAAGATTAATATCCCATGCAGTATTATATGATGCGGCAGTACCCTGATTCTTTACAGTATAAGTAAAAGAGCCGTCACCGTAATCATCCCATTCTGCATACCAGTCAGCAACAGTCAGGTCAGGTTTCTTTGTTATAACAGGAGTTATTGTAACTGACTTTGTTCCGTTTTTTGTAACGCTGTTATAAGTATAAGATGCTGTTATCGTCACAGACTGATTGGAAGTGACTGAATTTGTTTTCAGTCTTCCTTTTACAGATGTATCAAAATAGGCATAAGAAGAATTCTCGATCCATGTTGCTGAAGAAGTAACATCCGCAGAAGTTCCGTCAGAAAAATAAGCTGTTGCTTTATAATCACTGTAAGAACCTCCGGCTATGCTTGAAAGTCCTGATGTTATTGAAACAGAGGAGAGGGTCTTGCTGCTGATAACAGTGATTGTCCTGGAATACTCATTGTCAGATTCATTGGTTTCAGCGACAGCATTTGTGGAATCCACCTTCATCTTTATGGTATGTGTACCCGCAGAAAGTTTTCCGATAGAAAAGTCTGTTTTAGAGCCGTAATAACCTGATGACAATGAAGACTGATATTTAGTATCCTTTTTTACTCCGTCAACATACAGTTCGACATAAAAGGCTGTTGTTACAGTTTTGTCGTTGGTCTCTTCATACGCATAATCCACATAAAGGGTATCAGTTGTATAAAACGGACTGCTGTCTGTGCTTGTCCCTGTTGTTTTTGACACAACTATCTTGTCTGACCAAGTGGAATAAGGTTTATAGGGCACCAGATTGAATTGCAAACCGCCTGTAATTGTAACTGATTTTGTACCGCTTTTTGTAACTCCGCATGCGGTGTAACTTGCTGTTATTGTAACAGTCTGATTTGAAGTAACTGAATTTGTTTTAAGTCTCCCTTTGACGGAAGAATCAAAATACGCGTAACTTGAATTTTCACTCCATGTAACCGATGTTGTGAGATTCTGCGAAGTTCCGTCAGAGAAGAGAGACTGTTGCCGTATAATCCGAGTAAGAATTGCCGCTTATGCTTGAAGAGCCTGATATTGAAACAGATGTCGGCGTCTTGCATGATGAAACGATTTTCTGGAGTCTTGCATAAAAATCAGCCGCATTTTGAGTACCAGTAGTACGATCCAGATAGTTGCTGCTGTCTTTCGGATCTATGCAGCAAATAAGAGGCAAAGTAAAAGAACCTAATCCGCTGGCATAAGCATAATATTCAGTGCTTGAATCAACATCGCAAAACCACGGAATAAAATTTGACTGAATGAAACTCTTAATTGAAGGTGATGTGGATTCTGCAACTGTATCTCGCATATATGTGGTATTGCCGCATGAATTCCGCCCTGCAAGAAGTAATATTTTTTTCCCCTGACTTTGCGCCTTGGATACTGCATTTGCCTTGGAAGTTTCCCAGACCATTCTGTCATCTTTGACAACTGTAACTGTCTTTGCTGCGCTTTTGCTTATACTATTATAAGTATAAGTTACTGTTATTGTTACAGACTGATTGGAAGTAACTGAATTTGTTTTCAGTCTCCCTTTTACAGATGAATCAAAATAAGCATAAGATGAATTTTCACTCCATGTTGCCGAAGATGTAACATCTGTAGATGTCCCGTCAGAGAAATAGGCTGTTGCTTTATAATCACTGTAAGAACCTCCGGTTATGCTTGAGACGCCTGATGTAATTGAAACAGATGTAAGCGTTTTTGTAACTGTGGGCGCAGTAATATCCACAACCGCTTCATCAACAATATTATACCCTTTCGGCATATTATCAGGTATATAATACCATGCGTTTGACAATGTATCAGGATTGGCTAATCCCCAGCCGAAGTTAAGATGATATTCTCCTGTGCTTTTATATCCATCTGTGATTATTACATGACCTTCTCCGCCGTTTGCTGTTATACCAAGCAGAGCAGGTCTCTGCTGCACATCTGACTTCAAATTATTTAGCAGTGTCGTCGAGCTTACATAAGTTCCTACATAATACTGTCCTATAGATTGATAATAACTGGCAGTTTTATATCCGAATTTGTTTTTCAGAGCATTCGGTACATTACTGAGAAATGCGGAACCCCAGTCCCCGGTATAGTCCATTTTGAGAGATATTCCTGCGGCAAAAGATAATGCTGCCATTTCATCACTGCTGCCGCTGTATTGAATATTGGATAATTTGGAATTCAACTGGGAAAATGATAGAAAGCTGTTTTTTGAAGAATCAGAGTCAATTGCGATTCTTCTTGTGCCTGTAGTATAGCTGTCGCTGCTGCTGAAACTGACTGATTTAGGATATTTCCAGTAATTGACAACCTGCGCCGTGCCTGTTGCAACACAGCCGACAACTGATCTTTTATTAAGACTCAAATCCATAGGGAGATATTTGTTATACGGATCATTCTGATGCCATTCTGTAGTTATCCATGGTCCCCATACAGTAGCGGCTTTCGCATCTCTTTTTACAGAACCGTTTGTGATTTCATACCATTTATCTTCATTTTCAGAGCGTTTTTTCTGAGTTATAAGCGGTATTGCCTCCAGCCTTTTTTCCATATCCCCTTTTACCAGATGAAGAAGTACATTATTGTTTTCTTCTTCAAAGGGAAATTTTCCTGTATAAGAATAAGCGATAACCGGCTCAATATCAGTATCCGGTGAAATCACAACATAACCGCCCGGTTCAAGCTCAAGAACATAAGCAAATACATCTTCTCTTGCTTTATCTTTGTAAATAGGGGTAACTTCGGAAATCTGCGATTCAGGAGAGAAGAAATCTAAAAATTCTCTGCTCCGTGTTTTCCTGACATAATCATCGCTTGTGTAATCATTTGCCGTTATTTCAGATTCAATAAAAGATTCTCCGACATCTTTTGCAAATTCACCGTCAACAGGTTTTGCAAAAACTGACTGGCTGCTTAATAGGCACAATGCCGCTATAATAACTGCAAAAATATTAAACATACTTTTTTTCGACATGACATACCTCCGTGCTGTTTAAAATAAAAAATTGTTTTTTCATAAAAATCAAACCTATCCTCTGTTTTTGCCGATCTCTGATTATACCCTCATATTCATCACCTCCATTTCTTTGTCAAAAATGATCTGCATAAAACTATAGATATATTATCAGCAAGAACTATGCCAAATCGTCAATAAAAATAACTCATTGTTATTAGAAGAATCTTATAAAACAGACATCTGAAAAATGTAATGTTTGCGTGTAATGGATTACAAAATATATGTAATGTCAGCAGATCGGAAAAGTTTGTAGTACCGCCTTTAGGCGGTGAGTGTTAAATCAGACTGTCATCGCAGCACGCCAAACCGCCTAAAGGCGGTACTACAAACTGCAGCACGCCAAACCGCCTAAAGGCGGTACTACAAACTGTAGCACGCCAAACCGCCTAAAGGCGGTACTACAAACTGCAGCACGCCAAACCGCCTAAAGGCGGTACTATGAACTGATAAAATTACTGTTTCGTGTACTTTGATATGCCAAGTACCCGAAGTTTATCTGTCAGAGCGTTTCTTGAGATATTCAACTTTTTGGCAAGGTTGGTTATCGTGCCGTTATCTTCCAGCAGTCTCTTAAAACATATCCGCTCCTTTTTCTTTAAGAATCTCTTCATCCATAGCCATAAGTTTTATTTTCTGAGCATCTTTCATCCCTTTTGTTTTTATTATATATTCCAGATAATTATTTTCAATCAGGTCTCTGATCTGAGTATCTGAAACAATGCCTGCTTTCCCCGGATGTCCGATTAAAATAGCTCTTTCAATATCCCGTTCTGTTATTTCACCCTTCATTTTGCCGGAGAACATAATTGCCCGCTGCAAAATATTCCTTAATTCCCGGATATTCCCTTCTTTAAAATCCCATTGAATCAGTCTGTTCATGGCATTGTAAGAAACAGACATTTCCAGATTTTTCTCCGGGCTGAATCTTTTTATCTGCTCCCTGAATTCTGATAAAAAATTACTGACAAGAGAGGGAATATCCTCTTTATGATTTCTTAACGGCGGAACAATAATAATCAGTGCGCCGATTCGGTTCAGCAGATCACCCCTGATTCCTTTTTTAAGATGTTTCAAATCCTCTGATGCTTTATTTGTTGCACAGATTATTCTGACATCAACGGATTTTTTAGAATTAGCACCGACCGGTGCGATTTTTCCGGTTTCAAGTACGCGCAGCAGCGAAGTCTGAAGTTTATAAGAGGAATTCCCTATTTCATCAAGAAAGATAGTCCCCCGGTCTGACTCTTCAAAAGTTCCTTTTTTATCTTTTTTTGCATCGGTAAACGCGCCTCTGACATATCCGAAAAGTTCACTTTCTACGAGCGTATCCGGCATTCCTCCGCAATTAACAGAGATAAAAGGTTTCTCTTTCCGGGGATCTTCATTATGTATTGCCCTTGCAACACACTCTTTTCCTGAACCTGTTTCACCCAGAAGAAGAACTGTCCATGGTAAATGTGCTGCTGTGTGTATCTGTTCTTTTAATTTTTTTATTATTACAGAATCTCCCATAATCTTCTTTATCTCACTCTCTTTATGATATTCTTAAATAACCGTTTACAAATTTTGTTATATAAAGACCTGCGGGGTTTCAGAAACCCCGCAGGTCTAATATTTGAAAATTTATGAACGGTTACTTATCTTGAAATTTGCAGTACCGCCTTTAGGCAGTTCTTTTAAAATAAGACTGTTATCATAGCACGCCAACCCGCCTGAAGGCGGTACTGCAAACTTAATTGTATGAGGGGAGATTGAAAAACTCTCCGCTCTCTGAATTATATATCTCATCTTACAGAAGAAGAGAGCAAAAAAAAATGATTTTCCATAGTCAGCGAAGCTAAAAAGATTTAAGAATATCTTTGTAAAGCAGAATTTTATTCAAAGGGATCCCCATATTCACATCCAGACTTATTCCCTGAAAATTGGAGCTTTTTGTTCCTGATTCCACACGGATAAAATCCGCCGAATTCCTTTTTATAAATAAAAGGGAGCGGATTTGCAGGCTTTCCGTCAAATTGCAGATTTAATTTCAAATCTTCTTTTTCCGTGTTTAACCGCAATTTCACCCATTTATATTCAAAATTCTTCAAAGCCTCTCTGGCAAGATCAATCTGAGCATACTGAAGTGAATTTTCAGGAATACCGGCGGTCAGCATACCTGTATCGGTAATATGGATAGTTCCGCCGTCTCCCGGAGTGGAAAAAAGAAATCCGTCATGAAAGCTGAATTCTCCGTTCTTAAAAACAAGAGGAATTCTGCCGTTGACGGTTCCTTCACCTTCGGCATTGCCTGCGCCGAACTGCTCAAGAACCTTTGCAAAATTCAGACGGTCGCAGTATAAGATCAGATCATACTCATTAACACCCGGTAAAATACGTAATGACTGTGAACTAACATTTCCGTTGCACCATTTGAAACTGCTCTTTTCAATCAGAAAAGAGCCTCCTGATTCGAGTTGAAAATCAATCATTCCGTCTATTATATTCAAGTTGCCGAAAGATGCGATTTTAAAACTGAGCTGCTGCTTTGCCGCATTGCATCCGCGGGAGAGTTCCGGCATGGAAAAATTAAGCGATATATCTTTGACAATAATCCCTTTTTCTTTGTCAGAAGGGTTAATATTATATGTCAGCAATCCGTGATTCAGGCTTGAAAAGAGTGAACTCTTTACGCGGTCAGGCTCAAATGTCCAATCAATCTTTGCATCCAAATCGCCATTGACAAATATCCCTTTTGCCTTTGGAAAAAATTTTTCCAAATCAATATCAGGCGAGGTTTTATTCCGTGTAAGCAAAAGATGGATTTCACCTGTTGTTTTTTTATCAGGATCAGCTTTAAAACCAAAGGGTATAAGAAATTCTCCCCGGCAGGTCAGTTTTAACCCCGGAATGACTTTGTTTTCATTCTTTATTTCAAAGATAAAATCAGATGATTTTTGCCGGATAAATCCTGAAATCGCTCCCATATCCATTTTATTCCAGATGATTTTTCCTGCGGAAATCTTTGATTTGGTATCTGAATCTTTATATGGAATTTTTAACGGAATAACAGACTGAATCCCGTTTATTTTTAAATTCAGCAAAGGGAATGAAATATCAGCGTTTTTAATGGTCGTTCCACTGTCAAAGTTAAACTGATTTGTATTATCTTTGTTGAATTTACCGGAAACTGAAATATCAGGGAGCCTGACATTCAATGCCGGTGTTGTTATGCCGGTATTCTGAGGCAGTTAAATTAAAAGAAAGGCTCTGTTTCTCTGTTTCAATATCACCGTGCAAAACAAGGGACGGGATTTTTAATGCCTTATCATCGCTCTTTATATCTGAAATATTTACGGCATATTTTATTATTTTATCAGAATGAGTTAGCGGCATATTTAACTGCATCTTTACAGAAGGAATCTGCAACGGAACAGGAGCAGAGAGAGAGAATGAAGATACGGCAAAATTCCATTCACCGCTCTCATTTCCGGTAAACTTTATTTGAAAGGGATTCTTTCCAATCCTGATATTGTTGTAAGCTGTTCCGTGATTGCGAAATTCGCATTCAGCGGAGAGGGATTTTATCTTAAACGGATCAAATTGCAGTGATGTTTCTGCTTTTATATCCAATTCTCCTGATAAAATAAACTGTTCCTGAATAAATAATTCTGCAAAATCAGAAAAACGGTTTATAAGAACAGAACGGGCATCAATAGTTATATCAGCCTTTTTTTTATTCAAATCAATTGCCGCTTTTAGATTTATCTTTTGGGATTCGGGATAAACAGTTAAATCAGCCTGTATCTCATGCTGAACCGTGGGAACAAGAAGAAGTTCAAACGGTATCCGGTATTCTTTTTTCTCCCGTTGAAAAATCATCACAGCTTTACGGATTTCAAGCGATCCGATTGATATAGGCAAATCAGAATCAGAAGATTCTGATTTTTCAGATTTCCGGGAAAAAATTTTCTCCAAATCAACTCCGCGAAGGAAAAATTTGCCGTTTTTGACGCCGCAGTATAATTCAACTCCGCTGAACAGAATCTTTTCAATCTTTTTCTGATAAAGAGTTTTCGGCGTGTAATCTATCTGAACAGAAGATATAGAAAGTGCCTCCTGATTCTGCCTGCCAACAGATATTTCTCCGAAATCAGCCCCGGTAAGTCCGGTTCTGCGTA
The DNA here is from genome assembly GCA_963806835.1 of uncultured delta proteobacterium. Taxonomy (GTDB): domain Bacteria; phylum Desulfobacterota; class Desulfobacteria; order Desulfobacterales; family CAWEAR01; genus CAWEAR01. The sequence goes on along the minus strand of CAWEAR010000035.1, from coordinate 186,582 downwards.
TGCGGCATGAAAAGTCTTCAAATCCGATCTCTTTAGCCTGTTGAGAAATTCGGGGAATTACATGAGAGGCTATAAAAGCCGGAAGATAAAAATAAAGAGCAACAAGAGCGCAGAAGATAATCAGGATAAAAATCATAGAAAATCTGAGAATATAGATGAATTTACGTTTTAAAGACATGCTGATCCTCCTTTATTATACAGTTTATAAATATCTGATCAAAATCAGACTTTGAAAATCTTTGTAAAATGATATACGAATAAATTAAAATAATTTCAATTTTTTTATAAAAGTTTTCTACATTCCCAATTCCTACATTGTAATTATTATTCATGATAACTTGCTTTTTCTGAAAAAATCCTATATTCAGTAGATCGAAAAAGTTTGTAGTACCGCCTTCAGGCGGTGCGGCGTGCTGCCGAAAAAGTTTGTAGTACCGCCTTCAGGCGGTGCGGCGTGCTGCCGAAAAAGTTTGTAGTACCGCCTTCAGGCGGTGCGGCGTGCTGCCGAAAAAGTTTGTAGTACCGCCTTCAGGCGGTGCGGCGTGCTGCGATAATCATCTGATTTTACACTTACCGCATAAATGCGGTACTACAAACTTTTTCAGAATTTCATTAAACAATCTATTATGGAAAAAATATGGATTCTAATTTTAGTCAATTGCTTCTGATGATTGCTCCCATGCTTTTTGCTATTACCATTCATGAATTTGCACATGGTTATGTAGCATATCTGATGGGAGATGATACTGCAAGATTGCTTGGGAGACTCAGCTTAAATCCTATAAAGCACCTTGATCCCATAGGCTCTGTTATTTTGCCCCTTATTCTGAAAATCATGGGTGCCCCGGTTTTCGGATATGCCAAGCCTGTTCCGGTTAATCCCAATAAATTCATTAACTTCAGAAAAGGGATGTTTCTGGTTTCAGTGCCGGGGTATTTGCAAATATCACCTGCGCAGTGATTTCAGGGATAATCTTTCAACTGATAATCCATTTTGGTTATATATGGGGAAGTTCATTTCTGGAATATGTTATTATTCCGATTCTCCACATGCTCAAATACAGTGTTATCATCAATCTTGTTCTCGCGATCTTTAATTTGATACCTGTTCCGCCTTTGGACGGGAGCAAAATACTTGCTATGATTTTACCGCAGAATTTAAGTGAGCAGTTTCAGAAGATTGAACCTTACGGCATGATTATTCTTATGCTTTTACTTATGACAGATGTTATTGACAAAATTCTGTCTTTTTTTATTTCTCCTTTAAGCAGATTACTGCTTGGAAATTAATTTCAGAAAACCCCGTCAGGGTTTCGATAAGAAACCAAGTTTTTATCAAAAAACTTGGTTTCTTAATTTTTATTTACAGAGGAAAAGTTTTATGACTAAAAAACGGATATTAAGCGGAATGCGTCCGACAGGTCCCCTTCATCTTGGCAACCTGCACGGCGCTCTTGCAAACTGGATAAAAATGCAGGATGAATATGACTGTTTTTTCTTTATTGCAGACTGGCACGCATTAACCAGTGATTATGAAGATACAAGCTCTGTTTCAGATTATGTTAAAAATATGATGATAGACTGGCTGAGTGCGGGGCTTTCACCTGATAAAAGCACACTCTTTGTTCAGTCCCATATCAAGGAACATGCCGAACTCTTTCTTATTCTTTCAATGATAACCCCTGTCCCGTGGCTGGAAAGGAATCCGACCTATAAAGATCAGATTCTTCAGCTTTCCAACAAAGACCTTTCAACATTCGGTTTTCTTGGGTATCCGGTGCTTCAGGCAGCAGATATTATTATGTATAAAGCAAACGGGGTTCCGGTGGGGATTAATCAGGTGCCGCATGTTGAGATTACCCGTGAGATTGCCAGACGGTTTAATTATCTTTACGGAGAAGTCTTTCCGGAGCCTGAGGCTATTCTGACTGAAACATCAAAGATTCTTGGGACAGATCGCCGTAAAATGAGCAAAAGTTATCATAATGCCATTTATATGGGAGATTCTCCAAAGGAAATATCTGCTGCTGTTTCTCAGATGATAACATATTCGCAGCGCGCAAGAAAGAGCGATCCCGGAGATCCGTCTATATGTAATGTCTTTGAATTTCATAAACTTTATACAAAAGATCAGGATAAGATAAATGAGATTGCCCAAGATTGCCGTAATGCCAAAATAGGGTGTGTGGAATGTAAAAAGATAATGGGGCAGAATTTAATCAAATTTCTTGAACCGGTTCAGGAGAAAAGAGCATATTATGAAAGCCGTCCTGAAGTGGTTGCTGATATTATCGTAACCGGAAGCAGCAAAGCAAGAGAAGTAGCACAGCAGACTATGGAAGAGGTACGGTCGGCGATGAAGATTTAGAAGGATTAAAGGGATAAAGGGTTAGGGGATTAAAGCCCTCCGGGTTATTTTCGGCAGTTCTTAACGGGACAGTCCATGAGGAACTGCTGAAAACAGCCACGGTTATGCCCCAATGCCATTAAGTTAAGACCTGACCCCCGACCCCTTCCCAAAGGGAAGGGGAGATCTTATTCCGCTTTATTCCCCCCTTCCCTTTGGGAAGGGGGCAGGCTTCGGCATGAGACTTCGGCGTGAGCTCAGTCGAACGCTCAGCCGAATGGGGGTTCAGGCTGGTTTATACCTTAACTTAATGGCATTGCGGTTATGCCCTCTCATAATCAGCTTTGTGCTAATATATGAAAGTCGAAATTTCAGGATTAGTCTGAATGCAACCGTTAATTTAAAAATCTTCAATAGAAATAAGAAATTACTGGATAGAAGAGATTCGCAAACTAAGTGGTCAAAATGAGCATTCAAAATTTCAGGAACAAAATTGTACAAGGTGATTGTCTTGACGTAATGCGGAATTTTGAGAATTGTTCCGTTGATATGGTTTTAACATCCCCACCTTATGATAACTTGCGGACATATAAAGGTTATGTATTCCCGTTTGAACCAATCGCAAAGGAACTGTTTCGCATTATCAAAGACGGCGGCGTGGTTATATGGGTGGTTTCTGATGCAACTGTTGACGGCAGCGAAACAGGTACGAGTTTTAAGCAGGCACTATTTTTCAAAGAGACAGGATTTAATATTCACGATACAATGATTTTTTGTAAGCGTAATCCTATTCCACAAATATATCGCCGCAGATACAACAATGAGTTTGAATATATGTTTGTCTTCAGCAAGGGACAAGTTGCCACACACAACCTGATTAAAGTTCCCTGCCTGCATGCGGGGCTGGAATTAAACGGAACGACATATAAAAATTACTCGAAGCACGAACAGAAAAGAGAAAAAATGGCAAAACCGGTAAAGAATGAAAAAATCAAAGGTAATATATGGGAATATGTCGTAGGTAAAAATCTGGAAGATCAGGAAGCTAAAGAGCATCCGGCTCCTTTCCCGTGTGAGTTAGCCCGTGATCATATTGTATCCTGGTCCAACGAAGGTGACTTGGTACTCGATCCTATGTGCGGAAGCGGAACAACCTGCAAAGCCGCACAACAACTAAAACGGGAGTATATCGGCATTGAAATAAGCCAGGAATACTGCGATTTAGCTACAAAACGACTAAATCTACAAAATCAGCTAAAGCCGGAGCTACCATTAAATAGCGATAACTCATCATTCCGGGAGATTTGCCAAAGCTACGCTTTGTCAAACCCCTGAACTCAAACATTAGCCATCATAAAACAGCCTGTAAAAAATATGGAGTTTAAAATGATCATAAGAAATGAAACAATTTCAGATATTGAAACAATATACAAAGTTACTATAGCTGCTTTTCAGAATCATCCGATTAGTAATAATACAGAACAATTCATAATAAACGCTTTACGTAATGCCGATGCCCTGACCGTTTCGCTGGTTGCTGAGATTGACGGACAAGTTGTAGGTCATATAGCTTTCTCGCCTGTAACTGTTTCAGATGGCAGTCTAAACTGGTATGGACTTGGACCTATATCTGTGCTGCCGGAATTCCAGAAGCAGGGGATTGGAAAATCACTTATTCATGAAGGATTATCCCTGCTGAAAAGACTGGGCGGCAAAGGCTGTCTTCTTGTTGGTGCCCCTGATTACTATGAACGGTTCGGCTTCAGAAATATCCCGGATTTAATTTATGACGGTATTCCGCAGAAATTTTTTCTTGCCTTGCCGTTTGATAAAAAAATGCCTCAGGGTACTGTTGTTTTTCACGAAGGGTTTTCAGCAAATAGCTGACAAGACGATTCAGGGGACGTAAGGGCTGCGCCATTCCGTCCCTGAGATATATACCAAAGAAGGAAATATATTATGAATATGATAGATTCTATGATATTAGCAAAATATATACTTGCCAAACTTGGACAGATGCCCCATCTGAAACTACAGAAACTCCTCTATTATATTGAATAGAGAAACTTAAAATCAGACATAATTTAAATCACTCCGCTTTAAGAACCAAACTTTATATGAATGCTTTCAAAGCAAGCTTTCAAAAATTACAGGAATTGACGGCGTAACATCAGTTACTGAGAAAAAGAATACCTGAGCAAGCGGTTAAGTGAACAGCCATGACGGGCTACTGCCTTGTCAATTCTGTTTTGCCAATTTAACCACTAAGGCACAAAGGCACAAAGATTACAAAAAATTTTTTTAATCCTCTTACCCTCTGAATTATGTACGAAGTCAAAATAGAAAATATCTTTGAAGGTCCCATGGACCTGCTGGTCTTTCTGATAAAAAAGAATGAGGTTGACATCTATGATATTCCGATTGCTCTGATAACAGACCAGTTTCTTGAATATATAGAATGGATGGAGTCAATGAGCATAGACTTTGCCGGAGATTTTATTGTAATGGCATCCACTCTTATTCAGATAAAATCAAAACTGCTCCTGCCGTTAAATAATCCCCGCAGCGAAGATGAAGACCCACGTATGGAAGTTGTAAGACCTATTTTGGAATATATGCAGATAAGATCAGCCTCTGAAGAGCTGCTTGTAAAAAATATTTTAGGCGAAGATATTTTTTCCAGAAATCCGTCAAGAGAAGATTCTGACTATTCCCATGGAAAATAAAGAGATAAATATCGATCTTTTTGAACTGATTGACGCTCTGCAAAATATTCTTGAAAATATGACCGGAGATCACAAAGTAGATTTCAGCGATGAAAAGGTCTCCATAAAAGATAAAATCTCTGAACTTATAGATATTCTTGAAAGATCAGAATCTGTTTCATTTAAAAATCTTTTTAATCCCAAATCAGATAAAGGTGAAATGATTATCACGTTTCTTGCGATACTGGAAATGGCAAAGCTCTCTCTGATTGAGATTACTCAGCAGGTTCAGACAGGGGATATTAGGGTCTCATATATTTAATATCAATTAAAAATTAGGAATTTTAACACTGAATTGGCATTATTTAAAAGATGGATGATATAAAAAATATTATTGAAAGCCTTCTCTTTGTTTCCAAAGAGCCGCTTACCATAGAACGTATCAAGAGAGTGCTTGATATTGAAGATAGCAAAACTATCCGAAATACTCTGGATATGCTCTCAGATGAATACGAAGAACGGAAAGGTGCTTTTTTTCTGCGTGAAGCAGGCGGAGGCTATCAGATTATCACCAGACCGGAATATAAAGAATGGATAAAACGCCTGATTCAGCCGTCTCCAGTTCGTCTCAGCAGGGCGGCTATGGAGACTCTGGCTATTGTTGCTTATAAACAGCCGGTTATCCGCAGCGATGTTGAGCGTATCAGAGGGGTTGATTCGGGCGGGATTCTCCGTATGCTTATGGAAAGGAGGCTTATCAAAGTTCTTGGGAGAAAAGAGGTTGCAGGAAGACCTCTTATTTATGCAACCACCCGGCAATTTCTGGAAGTATTCGGTTTAAAAGACCTGAAGGAGCTTCCTTCTTTAAAAGAGATAGAAAATACAGGGGATACCATGCCTTTGCATCTGGTTCAGCAGCCGCTTCTTGTTGTTATGCAGGAGAAAGAAGAAGGAGTACAAGGTCTGCTTGTACAGGATGAAGGAGTACAAAGTCCCACTCCTGAGTGATAAGAATCCCCTCTCTGATTACATGGTTCATCAACAGCCTGTCAGACGCAAAAAATATTGGCGGTTCTATTGTATCATTTCAGCTAAAATTGTAGGTCGGGTTAGCGCATCGTACCGGTATTCCTCTGAAATACTCATAATCTTAGTTGAAACAAAATAATAGCAAAGGTTTTCAGGAATCAGCAGTTCGATTAATTTTATTAAAAAAGGAGGTTATAATGTTTATCTTTGGTAATTTTCTGAATGCACTGGCATTGGTGATAAACTACGTTCTGACATTTTATATGTGGATTGTTGTGGCACGGGCGGTTTTGTCATGGGTGAATCCTGATCCTTATAATCCGATTGTCCGTTTTATTCACAATGTAACAGAACCGGTTCTGTATCAGATACACAAAAGAATCCCGCTTGATTTCGGAGGGATTGATGTCTCCCCGATTATTGTGTTTCTTGTAATCATATTTTTACAGAAATTTCTGGTGGGCAGCCTTTACGGATTGGCAGCTACAATGATGTAATAATTCCTCTTTTTCCGGTTTTAAAATAAACAGAGACTTCCTAAGTTTCCAAAACTTAGGAAGTCTTTACAGTCCTAAAAATTTTAATAGTCGGAAAAAAAGGAGAGAAAGTATAAAAAATGGCAAAAATAGATGCTTTTTTTAAATTGATGAATGAACAGGGGGCTTCTGACCTGCATTTGGTGTCAGGACAGCCTCCTGCCCTAAGATTAAGGGGCGAGATAGAGCGAATCAAATATAAGGTGCTGGAAACCGATGAACTCAAGGCAATGCTTTATGAAATTGCTCCTGAAGATAAAGTAAAAATCTTTGAAGAAACAGGAGATGTTGACTTCGGATATGAAATTCCGGGACTTGCAAGATACAGGGCAAATTTTTTTATGCAGAAATGGGGATGTGCAGCAGTCTTCAGACAGATTCCGAGTACAATCCTGACCGCAGAGCAGTTAGGACTTCCGCCTATCCTCTCCAGATTGGCAGCGCTCCCCCGGGGGCTTGCACTTGTAACAGGCGGAACAGGAAGCGGAAAATCAACCACACTGGCGGCAATTATTGATGTGGCAAATAAAAGCCGTAAAGATCATATTCTTACGGTTGAAGATCCTATTGAATTTGTTCATGTCAGCCAGAATTGTATTGTTAATCACCGGGAAGTGGGAACCCATACCAAATCATTTGCCGCGGCTTTGAGGGGGGCGCTTCGGGAGGACCCTGATATTATTCTGGTCGGAGAGATGCGGGATTTGGAAACCATTGCTCTGGCGGTTGAAGCAGCTTCCACCGGACACCTTGTCTTTGGAACATTACACACCAACAGCGCTCCAAAAACAGTAGATCGTATTATTGAGGTATTTTCCGAAGGTGAGCAGGCGCAGATTCGCTCCACTCTGTCAGAAGGTATCCGGGCTGTTGTTTCTCAGGTATTGTTTAAACGGATTGATAAAAAAGGGCGTTGCTGCGCTCAGGAAATTATGATCGCAACCCCCGCCATACGAAACCTGATTCGCGAAAATAAGACCTTTCAGATCGGCTCTGCCATGCAGGTCGGAAAAAAATTCGGAATGCAGACTCTGGATGATGCGATTGAAGATCTGTTGAAAAAAAAGTGGATCGGTATAGATGAGGCATATATGAAATGCAATGAAAAGGCAAGATTCCGTCCCTTGTTAAAGAATGCGCCGGATGATTTTACCGATGCTTAAAAAAACCTGACCCCGGTTTCTCCCTAAGCGGAATGAGGTCTCCCCTTCCCTAAAGGGAAGGGGAGATATGGTCAGGATAATAAACCATTAATTGATCCACGAAGAACACGAAGGCACACGAAATATTCTTATAATCTGTTCGTATAAGAGAAGCTGAGTTTTTTGAAAAAACTCGGCTTCTCACGTCTATAATTTGTTGCCTATTACGGCAATATCACCGCACATGATCTTTTTCCGTCAATCTTTATGGTCAGAGGCTCTTCAAGGCGGAGATGCTTTAAATACGCGGTTTTGGTTTTAACAGGTAAAGATTTAAGCCAGTCCCATGCTATAAACGGGGTTCGGGACTCCTGACTCCTCACAGTAATATAACTGATACCGAGAGAAGTGATATTGTTAAAAAAATGAGACCCCTGTGACGGATCCGCTTTTAACTGCTCAAGAGATGTTTCAATAATCGCTCCTACGCCGGAAATATCATTCCAAGTTACAGGAATTCCGAGCCACCGATCTGCCGAACCCCAACGTCCCGGACCGACCAGCAGATATTTACGTCCTTCCTGAGCAAGTCTTTTATTCAGCTTTCTGATCTCCCCTGCCATTTCAACAGTACGGGACGAATCAAACGTATCCGGCTCAACATAGATAATATCTTTAATATCTTCCATTTTGCCGTTTCCCATGGCGCTGTCGGAAAAACAGATACTTTGCCGGATATCCTCATCACGGATTTCAATATCGCCGCTGTTATACATCACTGCCATAGGACGAATCTGAAGCAGAGCAAACTCAGATCGCTGATAATACTGATGATTATGCTGATAATTTTCAGGAATATTTACAGCAAATTCAATCTCAACCGGACACCCCATCCCTTTGCGTCCGATTTCTAAAAGCCCGGCAATAATCTCCGACAGCGGGAATATCCTGTATTTTAATATATTTGCAAATGTCAGCACCGGATGCCCATAACCCGTAAAAGAATCCCGGATTTTATGCTCTTCAGGAAGATATGTGCCGGAGAGAAATTTTATCGGAAAATCATTATGAAGATCGTCAATATCAAGTTTTATAACTGTTCCGTTATCCGCATAACCGAAATCAGCAGGAAACCCCTTCATATTTAAGGCATAAAAAGACCGCTGTGAATTTTTCAGAATATCATCTGTCTTAGAAAATTGAGGCAGAAACTGCGGATAAGCAGGAGAAAACCGCAATGCAGTCCCCCCCTCCACCACAATTTTGCCTAATCCGAGAGCAAGATGGATAATCCCCTCATCAGGCTTCATGTATGATACAGGATAAAAATTGTACGACTGGGCAACCCCCGCCATTGCAGGATAAAAATAATCCCCGTACTGTGTGCCGGTCAGTTGCTGAATAATTACAGCCATCTTCTCCTCTTCGGTTCTCTGCAAAGTGCTTTTGGAAAAGGTTCTTGAGGTTTCCCAAAATGTCGAAGCATAGACCAGCTTGATGGCATTGATCAACTGACTGAGGCGAACTGAAAGATCAGGATGATTATTCGGAATCATGTAAGTCTTATAAATTCCTGCACGGGACTGATACATGGCATCTTCAAGCAGGCTTGAAGATCGCACTGCAAGAGGATAGCGGACATGAGAAAGATAACGTTCCAGGTCATGCTCCAGCCATTGGGGAAATTTTGATTCCAATGAGAGGTTTGTTATCTGTGAATCGCTGCATTCACAGGTTATCAGTTCTTTCAGCCTGTTTTCATTCACCATTGCGTCAAACCCTTCTGTTGTTATCACCAGACTCTTTGGCACGCTGATATTTATATCCGGGAATTTCTTCTGAAAATCAGCGGATTTCTGCTCAAGCAAGGTCTGCATAAAGGCAAGCCCTCTTGCTTTCCCCCCCATAGATCCCATGCCGATTTTGACAAAATCGCTGTCCGGGTCAAAATCATCAGCGGAAAAATCTGTTACCACCCCTTTTTGCCGTCCTTTACGTCTTTCCCGCAGGCAATTAATCAGAAACTCTTTGATTTCCCCGATACTGGAGAAATCGCTTGCTTTGACAGGACGCAGTTTTGAAGCAAGGCGCACCTCGGAGCGTGCCATGAGCCAGCTTGAAAAATCATTGCGCAGAGCATGATAATAAATCGAATCATTAGGAACTGACGTAAGAATCTTTTCCATTGCCCGGATATTGGACGCCCGTGCGACTTCACTCCCGTCAGGAAGCCGGAAGACAAAATCTCCGAATCCGAGATATTTCACAAAAAAAGAGCGGATATCTATATGAAGAGTCGGGGAATTTTTATTCAGAAATACCGCAGGAATCTTTGAAGCCGCTTCACGGTTTTTCTCTTCCGAGCTGAATATAAGCATCGGAATATCAGGAGATTCATCTTTTATCATAGAGAGAAGGGAAAAACCTGCCTGAGAATCTGTTTTTCCGTCTTTGGGAAAACGGACATCTGACAATACACTCAGAACATAAGGTTTGAACCGCCGGTAAAGATTTTCAGCATCTTCAAAATTCTCTGCAAGAAGAATCTTAGGACGTGCTCTCATCCTTAGAATCCGATGCTCTTCATTGACAGAATCCTCCATAACAGCATTGGTCTGAGTAACAATCTCTTTGTAAAGGATCGGAAGTATAGATGAATAATACCATGGAGAGTCTTCCGCCATAATAATCACTCTTACCCTTGCTAATATTGTGTCATTATTCACATTCATGCAGTCTTCAACGCTTTTTATCATAGCAAGAAGAAGGTCTGTATTTCCGTACCATACAAATATTCTGTCAATAGCACAGTCTGAATATTTTCCGTCAAAAAAAATCCCCGCAGTACTGTGAGTAAGGAGAAAAACCGGAATATTCTGAAATTTTTCCTTTATCTTTCGGGCAAAACAATATGAATCCATGTCATCAATCCGGGGCATTGTGATCAGCATATCAAATCTGCGTTCGGATAATATTTCAAATGCTTCACGTGCTGTAGATACCCATGTCAGCCGGGGAGGTCGGCTGAAGATTTAATCCCCTGTATTCATGAATGATACGCTCTGCTAATCTTCCGTCTTCTTCCATGATAAAGGCATCATAAGGACTTGAGATAAGAAGAATCTCACTTACCCGTTTTGCCATCAGTTCATTATAGACTTTGAAGGAGAGATCAAAATCATCCGCATTCTGTAGTTTTGGCAACATATTTGAAATCCTTTGATAATAATCCGAATTTTTAAAAAAAACTTCAGTAGATCGAAAAAGTATTAGTACCGCCTTTAGGCGGTCCGGCGTGCCGAAAAAGTATGTAGTACCGCCTTTAGGCGGTCCGGCGTGCTGCCGAAAAAGTATGTAGTACCGCCTTTAGGCGGTCCGGCGTGCTGCGGTAACCGTCTGATTTCACACTGACCGCCTAAAGGCGGTACTACAGACTTTTACAAATTTCCGATCTGCTGACATTTTTTAATTCCCAAATACTAATTGGCATCCCTATTTCTTGTGAAGATCTCTTGATCTGGAAAGACGGATTTCAATACGCCGTGCCGGGGATCATTTTCCGTAATATTGGAAAGAGCTATCTCTCCTGTCGGCAAAATTAACTGCCCTCCGCTGTAAGGTCTGATCATCTTTATCTCAGGCAATTGACCAAGCTCCTGAGATTTTTTCAGGAAAATGACAATAGAAACTGCCCGTAACATTCCAAGCTCCAGATTTGAACCTGCTTTCAGATTATCTATCTGAGTAGTCTCTATTCCTGTAATAAGGTCTCCGTCCATATTATTCTGAGACGCCAATCTCTTTGGATAAGGCTGTCCATCTGTATAGCCATAAACTTCAATAATATCACAAATATATTCTTTGGAGCGTCTCTCTATTTCCGGGATAATCGAATTATTCAGATCTGACTGAAAATGCTCAGATAGGATCGCCAGCCCGGTTTCAAATGTATAACCCTCAGCTTCATCCAGAGTAATAAGGGGAGGCTGCTCTTTGCTTCTGATTTTATTGATAATATCCTTTGCTTCTTTCCATTTCTGATCAGCCTCCAGCCAAGCAGTCCATAGCGGCTTTTTTATCTGTTTCAGCTTTTTTTCTTTTTTCATCTGCCTCTTTCCATGCGTCAGATGCGACCCGCATGTTAATCGCCGCAGCAACAAATAAAAATGCCACCAATGCCATCAGCACAATAAATATTTCACTCTGCATAGTAGCATCATCATAACGTGATGAAGATTGCGTTTCGAGCATTTTTTTACTCCCGGGAAGACCCGCGTGGTTTTTAAAACTCCGCGGGTCTATCCTCTATCCTGCCGTAACTGCGCCAGTAATTTATCAGCTTCACTGATAATCTTTGCCGCATCTTTTAAAGATTCATTAATCTTATATATTTCTTTGCCCATGTTTTTTACGCCTGATGATACTGTATTCATTGCCGAAGCTGTCTCCTCTGTTCCCTGACGCATTGTCAATGCACTGTTCCCCATAACCTGAATAATCCCTTTCAGCCTTTTATCCACATCATTCAATGCGGCATGAATAGTTTCTGACAAATCACGCACCGCGCCGGCACTGACACTCACACCTTCGCCCCCGCTGTTTATTTTGTCAATCAGGGTAATTACCGCTGTTTCCAAATCTTTGCCGGTTTTATCTGCTTTGGCCCGCCATGCTTCTCCTGATTTTTCCAGATCAGCTCCCAGTATATCAATCCCTTTTTTCAGTTCTCCGCCGGAATCATCCAGATTTTTTCTGATATAGAGCATTCCGCTTTTCCATTCTTCACCTGATAATTCAAGAGATTCTCTCAGCCTTGTTACTCCTTTTTCCCATTCTTTGCCTGATTCTTCAAGTCTGGAAGATAAACGGCGAATCTGTGCGGAGAATTCCCTGAATGAATTTTCCAGTTCATCCTGATACCCGATTTCCTCTTTTTCAGCACTCCAAACCGCTCTTTGCATCTCTTTCCCCATTGACCAGCCGATAATGCTGGTTCCCAAAGCAGAGCCTATCGGATTGATGATCTCCTGAATCTCATGAATATCTCCTTTGAAACTCGCCGCTGAAATAAGAGCCGCACAGGTTCCTATAAGAGTATGCACATAACCTGTTGTTGAAAGTCTGATACCAATATCTATATGATCCCCTTTTCTTCCGAGAATATTTATCCATGCAATAAACGTCAGAATTACCATATGAACCATACTTAATATAAGCAGTTCCGTTGGTCGGGTTTTCATTCCGAGGAGAGGACCAAATGCCAGAATAAGTGCAGAAAGAAGTCCTCCCCAAATTGCAGTAGTGAATATCATTTATTTTTTTCCTGTTTCTTAAAATATCAGGATACACACAGTTGGATTTTCCGCATCTGAAAAATGAACCGCAAAGAACGCAAAGTTCTGAAATATCTTTGCGTAACTTTGCGTTTTCCTTTGCGCACTTTGCGGTAAAATAAAGAAGCTGCTTTCAACTGCGTAACTCCTGAATATATTAAATTCTGTCTGAATAGAGTCTTTTTTAAAAAAAGCCAAATTTTTCAGAAAAACCTGGCTTTTCCTTTTAAGAAAATATGTTAGATTAAATAATTAATCAATAGAAAATTTTTTTAAAACCCGAACCCCGCTAATGTAACATCATCCAACTGATCATTCTCTCCTTTGTGGGCGTAAAATGCCTGAATCATTACTTCACACTGCCGATCAAAGGGGAAATGACTGTTTTTCTTAATTAGTTCAGTCAGTTGTTTTTTGCCTAAGGAACGACCTCTTTCTCCGCCCATCTGATCTGTAAAACCATCGGTTGCCATATAAAAACGCATTCCTTTTTCAATATGAATTGTGTGATTTGTATAACTGAAATCCAGATCAGATCGCCTGTAACCGATACTCTGTTTATCAGGTTTGATGACAGTAACTTCTCCGTTATGAACAGAATAGAGAGGAAGTCTTGCTCCGGCAAATGTCAGTGAAAGACCTTCAAGATTTTGAATACCTTGAAGGTCTTTTTGTACAAAGCAGATGCCAACATCCATTCCGTCATCGGAAGTGGCATATTCCGTATCCTGCTGAAGCGTTGTTTTAACAATAAAATTAAGTTTTTTCAGAATTTCACCAGGGTTATGACACCTTTCATCTATGATTATTCTTCTTAATCCTGAAGAGGCGATCATGGTCATAAAAGCGCCGGGGACGCCGTGTCCGGTACAGTCAATCACTGCGACAATAAAACCCTCTTCAAAAGAATCTGTATAAAAAATATCTCCGCTGACAATATCCCGAGGCTCCCATATAAAGAAACTTTCAGGGAGATAGGTTTTAACATCACTCATATTCGGCAAAAGAGAATTTTGAATAGATTTGGCATACTGAATACTTGACATAATTCTTTTATTTGCTTCCTGAGCAATATGACTCTCCAGTTCTGCTTTCTCTTTTTCTTTATGCTCTGTAATATCAATTACCGAACCTTCAAAATAAATCAGATTATCATATTCATTAACCATACGGGCGGATAAAGATACCCATATAGGTGTCTTCTCTTTACGGATAAACTGAGTTTCAAATCCTAAAATTCTGCGATGTTTATAAATAATATCAAAAATTTTTCTGCGATGTTCAGGGTTGGCGTAAGTCTTATCTGTTATTTTATAATCTGATGAAAGCAGCTCTTCAGCAGAATCATATCCGAGAATCTTTGCCATTGAGGGATTAACATTGATAATACTTCCGTCAGATTCTGACCTGAAAAATCCCTTCAACAGCATTTTTAAAGATATTCCGGTATTTTTCTTCTGCTTTTTTCAGATTTTCAGTCATGGTTTTCAACGAAGAATTTAATATCCCTATTTCATTATGAGTTTCAGGAAGCCATTCAATTTTATCTTCTCCGGCAGTTATATCTTCTGCAATATTGACAATACGCATCAGAGGACGGATAATTGAGCGTCTGATAATAACTGAGATCAGAATCAGGGTGCTGATTACAACGCCGAAAAATATCAGCATATTCAGATAACGCTGGCGCAGGGTGATATTACTGACATAAGAAATCTCTCTTTTCAGATCATCGGCAAATGTCTCTGCAAAATAATTGAGCCTCTCCTGAATCAGTTTAGTTATCCTTGCAAGGTAAAACGCCTTTTCTTCAAGCTCTTTGTCATCCATATCTTCAGATGACTCTGCCTTATCTTCAAAAGCAGAGGATAATTTTGTATAAGTATCCCCGGCTGATCTGTTAAAATCTTTTAAAAGCTCTGATACTGCTTTTACTTCTTTTTTTTTCCGGGCATCAAAACCTTCCAGACTGACGATTGCTTCAAGCGATTTCTGAACCTCTTCAGCTTTTTCCGCAGCAGATTCTGTAAATGATTTCTCACCGGTCACCACAGCATTATTATAAAGTCTGATCTGTTCATTAAATGATGAAAGGGCTATCTGGCTCTCTCTGGATGCCGGAAAAAGATATTCGGATACATATCTGAGACGTGATTCTGTATTTTGACCAAGAACAAATCCCACACTCATTGAGATAAGATAACCTGAAACCAGAATACTGAGACTGAGCCATATCTTTTTTGCAATGCTGAATGATTTTTTCATAATGCTTTTTTCTTTGTGTCTTCGTGCCTTTGTGGTAAAAAGAGACATAAACACCTAAACACAAAAAGAGACATAAACACCTAAACACAAAGACACTAAGACACTAAGACACTAAGACACTAAGTTTTTTATTTGATTAAAAACTGAAAGTTGTTTTGACTGCAAACATGAAAGAACTTTCATCAACTCCGTCAGGGTTGTCCTGAAGAAATATCACTCCCGCACCGTTGATAAAATGCCCTTCAGCTTTGAGCGTCCAGTTTTCATTTATATCAAACTTTGTGCTTAAAACAAATTCCTTCTGCCATGCAAGATATTTTGGACGACATTCAAACCCGGAAAGTCCGTATAAAATTGCTGCATTACATTCATCCTCGAATCTGTTACCGTCTCTATCTTTCTTATCAAAATAAGCCACTGAATAATATGCCCCTGCTTCAAACCGTTCTGTAAAGCGGTATGAAAGACTTGCGTAATATCCTTCAAAGTCCAACTCCTGATGTATTATATCAGCTATGGTTATATCTCCGGTAACACTGAAATATTCCGCAGCAAGAACCAAATCTTTATATACATACTCTGCTGAAAGAAAAGTTGCTTTCATCTCTTCCGCATTAAAGGATATGTTACTGTCCGGGGGAATATTGTAGGCAAGAAGAAGCGGGTGAAGTTTGCTGACAGATTCGGTTTTAACATCCAGTAATGCCAAAGTTCCGCCCAGCTTTAAGCCTTTAAGCATTGTATTCCATTCAAGATTCATTAAAAGCAGATCGCCTGATTCAACATTCAGGACTTTCACAGGCGTCTGATTATCAAGCAGTTTGGCAAGACCCTGCTCCGCATCAATTATGTAATTGCCGTAGTTGATCTGATAATCTATGCTGTTTGAATCTGTTATATGGACATATCCGTAAATCCCCACGCCGTCAAGGGCATTGGTTGTCTCTCTCACCCCTTCGTAATATACACTCTGAGGGAGAAAAACGCTTGTTCTCAGCATATCAATATCTCTTGTATAACCGTAAAATCCGCACCTGTTTTTTATTCTTCCGGTACGCAGTCCCAGCCAGTCCTTCCACCTGTAATCTGCAACTGCCCAGTCAACGGTTATCTCATTGTTCCCTATATCGCCAAGATCTCTTGAAAAAAACTGCATTCCTATACGCAGACGGTCATTTAACTGATTTGAAAAATTTATCCCTGTTTCATTGAACTGGAATGTTCCGTCTTCAGTATCCGCATAATAATTGTTTCTGTCGCTGATCATAAAACCCTGTGAAATAAATCCGTGAATATCGGTTTTGTTAAGATCAGAAGCATGAGCATTTCCGAAAAGAATGCTCATAAAAATTATAAACAGAATTTTTTTCATTGAAAAACTCCTTTTTTTGTTATGGATTCACCCTGATAATCTTCACATTCTTCTCGCTGATATTGCCGGAACTGACAAAACTGATTGCCCCTTTGGTCTCAGATATAAATGCCATTATATCTGACTTGTCTTTAAAAAAGATAGGCATTCTCCCTGTTCCGTTAAAAACCTGCATTTTCCAGTAACTGCTGTACTGGGACAATGTTTTTCCGATATATTCTCTGAGAAACGCTTCATAGAGTTTTTCATCTCTGAACAGAACAAAACTGAGATTTTCATTGTTTTCCCAGCGGGTTTTATGCCCAAGAAATATTTCTTTTATCTCCCCTTTTGTTATTGAATCTGCTGCGCTCTTATTTCCGATAATTATTATATCCTGAGAATCGGCAAAGAGATTCGGGGAGTAAAGCCCTGTAAACAGGATAAGCATGATGCTGATAAAAGTATTATATCTCATTTTTTCTCCTTATAAAATATTATTTTATTTGTAAATTTTTTAAAGACGCCTGAAGATTGACGACTTGTCAAAAAGTCTTGTTTCTTACTTTTTTTATTCTCCATTTTAAGGTTATTTTATAACAGAGTTTTAAAGAATAGTACAGAGAGGGATTCTTTTTTCAGGGCGTGTCATTTTTTAATGCCTATCTACAGGGATTGTGTGTATCTACATGGATTAGGTTTAAGAAAAGGATTTTAATCCCTTTCTTAAACACAATCCATGTAGATTAATATGCCTCTGTCTGCATGGATTGTGTATAAGAGGAGGATTTTTTAATCCCTTTCTTAAACACAATCCATGTAGATTTCAAAGCGGCAAATACAATATTAAAATCTGAATCCTGCAACAGTTACATCATCCATCCGATCAATATCACCTTTATGTTTATTAAATTCCTCAAGCAATATTTCTTCCTGCTTTTCAAAAGGCAACAAGGTATTATCTTTTAAAAAATTTCTGACCCGTTTTTTACCGAATTTTCTGCTTCTGGTTTCATCCAACTGATCCTGAAGCCCGTCGCTGTACATATAAAAACAGGTTCCACGGGTAACGGGAATTGTATGATTTGTAAAATCAAAATCCAAGTCAGAACCTTTATAGCCGATGCTCTTTTTATCCCCTTCAATGGCATTAATTTCGCCGTTCTGAATATAAATTAAAGGGAATTTTGCGCAGGCAAAAGTCAATTGGCTGATGGCTGTTGGCTGTTGAGTGTTATCTGATAACTGATCACTGACAACTGATAACTGAATAAAACATATCCCTATATCTAATCCGTCATCAGAAAGAGCATGTTCCGTATCCTGCTGAAGGGATGTCTGAACAATAAAATTAAGCCTTTTTAAAATTTCAGCAGGATTATGGATCCTTTCATCCCTGATAATCCTTCTTAATCCTGTAGATGCGATCATTGTCATAAATGCTCCCGGAACCCGTGTCCTGTGCAGTCTGCAACAGCAAGAATCAGTCCACTGTCTCTATACTCAGTTCCTTTTACAGAAGAGGATAAAATTTCCGCGAAAATAATATCTCCGCTTACAATCTCTTTTGGTATCCAGATAAAAAAACTATCTGAAAAATATCTTTTTATCTCTTCAAAATCAGGGAGCAGAGATTTCTGTATGGTTGTAGCATACCGGATGCCTGCCATAATCTCTTTATTAGCATCTTCAACCTGTTCAAGAGCCTGATTAAGATGAAGATTAGTCTGCTGCTGCTCTTCCAGAGCATTTTTCAGATCAAGTGTCCGCTCCTCTACCAACTGCTCCAAATGCTCCTGATGAATTCTCAACTCTTCTTCAACAGCACGCTGTTTTGAAAGACTCTCTTCAAATCCCTGTAATAAAAGATTTGTAGTCTTAACCAGAAGCCCCATTTCATCCTCTTCATGATGATAAGGAATCTCAATCAGACGACTTGCAGGCTGAGAAGGATCAACAGATGCCACGTTTTTTATCATTTTTAGAAGAGGGCGGGTTAAAGAATAATAGAAAAAAAAGATAAGAACAACGGAAAGAACAATATTGCGAATAAATCCGCTGATAAGAATAAACCCCGCACGGCGGATAAAATGGACGGCAATCTGATAGCTGTCAACGGAAATCATTATACGCCCCACGGATTCATGGGATTCTTTGAAGTAAAGCGGAATTGTGTAGCTCTTTTTCTCACCAAAGACAATATTTACAAACCATGTCAGACGCCCCTTTACTGTGGGACGATCTTTATAATCTAAAGTTTCATTAAATTCGTCAATGATTCTGGCTTCACAAATCGGCTGGTATTCAAACAGCCCTTCAATAACAGTTGCTATCATCAGCTTATCAACATTATAAACAGCCTGACCTGCGGATCCCTGCAACATTCCGACCAACTGAATCACAGTTGAATCTACCTGCTCCTGTTCTTTGAGAAAATCATAGCCAATCTGGATGACGCTGAGGAACATTCCGAGTAAAAAGGCAATCAGAACTGTATAGACTGCCTGACGATATGCAAGTCTTTTCTGAAAACGGATATTCATGGTTCATCTGCCTGAAAGTAAGGAGTGAAAGTATTGAAAAAAAATCGTTTTTTATAATACTGTCTAACCGATTTTTTTCGGAATCATATTCATCTTCAATACATCAAGGTCCTCCTGAAGCTCTTCCCCGAACTCCAGCATATCATCGTTATCATCTTCATAAAACCAGTTCACAGAGATATTTTTGCCTTTATTAATTTCATCTTCTAATACTGACAAAAAATCCATCAGTACTTTTGAAGAAGTACTGTTGAAGTAAATAATTTCCAGATTAACCGTAACCTGTTTATCTGTCAATTGTTTGAAATAGTTATCTAACCATGAAAAAACAGGCGAATAAAACTCTTTTGTGCTTCCGGGATAAGAACGCCCTTTTATTTCAAGGATATTTTTTTCTTTATCAAACAAAATATCAGGTGTGGATTTTGTTGCCTCGATTTTTAAATTTTCCATAGTAATTAACTGATATTTCAAAATTTAATATAATGGTCTTATAAAAATGTTCCTTTTCTTCAGAGAAGGCGGGGCTGTTAAGTTCTCCGAACCTAACCCCCGACCCCTTCCCTGAAGGGGAGACATCATACATCCTTATTTTCCCCTTCCCTTCAGGGGGGTTAGGTTTACAGATAGAGTTTATAAAAATATAACGGATTGAGAACAATTTGTCAATCTGAAGCGGATCAAATTCTCCCTGCTCTGCTTGTATTTTCATGTATTTTATGCTTTAAAACAGGTTAGTGAATAAGATTTGCTTATTCAATCCTGAAAAATGGGAAACCAAATCAAAAAGGAGGTCTTTATGAAATTTAAAACCGTTCAGTTCATTATGATGTGTGCGGTAATCTGTATGATTGCCGCTTATGGGCAGGCAAATGCAAGAAGCCTTGAAGAGATTATAAAATCAAAAGAGCTTCGTATCTGCATTTCCTACCCGTATGAGCCGTTTGTTAAACTGGAGTCGCCGGAGGATTGCCGCGAAGACTGTAAATTCAGCGGAATATTTTATGAAGAGAGTGTTGCATTTACAAACAGTCTCGGAGCAGATATTGAACCCGGATTTATCCGTGTGGATTGGGATGAGCAGTTCTTCAACAAAGATGGTAAAACTGTTCTGGATGAGAGTTATACCCCTGAACTTCTCTCTTCAGGCAAATGCGATCTTTATCCGAATAATCTTACAAAGACCGGCTGCGCGCTGAAAAAAATGGATATTGTTACCCTGTATCCGAGCCGGATGATGGTTATTGTCCATAAATCCCAAAAAAGTCAGTTCAAAACACCGGCAAACCTTGCCGGAAAAACTGTTCTTGTGGAAAAAAACACATCTTATCATACATGGCTGGAAGAGCAGAACAAAACAGTTTATGCGGCAAATCCTGTCAAAATTGAATTTATGCTTGAAACACTTGCAAGAAAAGAGATCAATTCAGGAAAAGATGCTTTTATGATCTCTGATGCAGATGTTGCTATATGGGGAACCCGTAATGATATGAAAGATTCTGTTGTTGTTTTTCCGATAGGAGCTGCGGATGAAATCGGCTGGGCGTTCAGTAAAGAGGATAAAGAGCTTCAGGCGGCGGCGCAGAAATTTTTTGATAATCAGCGGACAAATCCTGATTCTGTGCTGAACACGATTTGGAAAAATTATTTCGGAAGAAGCCTGACAGAGTTTATCGCTTTGATGATGTCGGTTAAATAAATGCTCACGCAAAGACGCAAAAAAAATTTGTTTTTAATTCTTAGCGGCTTTGCGTCTTTGCGTGAAATTTTTTTATAGGAAAGGAGTTGTTGTTATGAAGAGAACAAAGAATCATTTGCAAATTATTTTTCTGACAGGGATTATTGCTCTGCTCAGAATTGGAATGGGCGGCGATACTCATGCAAGGTCTTTGGAAGAGATCAGAGAATCTAAAGAGATCCGTATCTGTATCACGCCTGATCTCTCTGTTGTAACCGCAGAACCGGCTGATTGTCTTGAAAACTGCACATTCAGCGGACCCGTATATGAAGAGGTGCTGGCATTTACAGAAACTCTTGGAAGTGACGTAAATCCAAAATTTATTAAAGTTGAATGGGATGAACAGTTTTACAATAAAGAGGGAAAAGTCATCTATGAAGCAGAATATACCCCTGAACTTTTAGCTTCGGGAAAATGCGATATATTCCCCTCTAATCTTACAAAAACTGAATGGCGGGCAAAGAAGATGGAGTTTGTTACTGTTTTCCCAAGCAGGATGATGGTGATTATCCATAAATCCAAAAAAGCTGGCTTTAAAACAGCCGCTGATTTGGCGGAAAAGAGAGCGGCAATAGTACTTAACACATCTTATTATACATGGCTTCAGGAGCAGAATAAGACGGTTTTTAAAAATAATCAGATAAAAATTGAACTTGTTCAGTCTGATGAAGATGCTACAGAGATGGTAATGGCAGGCAAAGCAGATTTCACACTGATTGATTCAGACAAGGCAATATGGATAATACGCCATAAACTCAAAGATGCTGTAGTGGCTTTTCCGGTAGGTACTACAGATGAAATCGGCTGGGCATTCCGCAAAGATGATAAAGAGCTTCAGGCAGCAGTACAGAAATTTTTTGATGAACAGCGTTCCGAAACTTCAGTTTTAAACAGAATTTGGGAAAAGTATTTCGGCGTTACCCTGAATAAATTTATCTCCATTATCAAGGCAACGAATTAAATAAAAAAGGTTCTTCAATCTTTTTTGCGGATTTGCGTAGGGGCGAATAATTATTCGCCCCTGCGGTCTGAAATTTCCGCAAAAATCCTTGAAGAACCAATAAAACCCTGAGGGTTTTAAAAACCATCAGGGTTTAAGGGAGAAGACCATGATTCATCATATATTCAGACGTTCCATTAAAGCAAGATTTATCATTATGATTGTAAGTATTCTTCTGATCGTTATTCTTGTTCTGACTCTGGTAACAGCATTCACATCCGTCAGGCTTTTACAGGAAGAATCTGAAAGACAGCTTTCTCAATCTTTATTTCAAAGTGCTGAAATGCTCTCCGGTTTCATAGACGCCCGTGAAATAAATATAGATATCTGGTCTTCAAATCCTCTGATTGATGCGATATTCGGCGATCCTGCTTTGGCAATGGTCTTTGTGCCGAGCCTGCACGAGTATTTTTCAAAGATCAGAGAAAAAGAACCCTGGATTTCAAATATTTTTTTAATTCAGAAAGATGAAGTTGTTTATGATGACTCTGATTCGTTTGAATTTTCTGACGGTTCAAACGGAAAGCCTGTAGGGATAAAAAATCTGCTTTCAGTGCCTGATAAGGGGATATTTGTCTATAATATGAATCAGTTTAATCATAAATTAAATAAGAATGTTATTATCATAAAACGGAAGGTCGTTAAAAACGGTTCTCCTGCAAATGAAAATTTCATTGTTCTGATTCTTGATATGAATCGCGTTAATAAAAGACTTTTCGGCAACATTCATATCGGCAGACGCGGCTTTGTTGCTATGGCGGCTGAAAATATGTCAGGTCAGATTGTTTTATCAGCATCGGTTGAAGAGGGTATTGAAAAATCCTGTTTTTTGGAAACCGGCTCACAGTGGAAAAAATTTTCAGATATTCCTGATCGTTATAATTTTATCCTTCTCAGAAAGCAGATTCTGCCGAATTATTCTTTGGCGGTGATAGGGGTTGCATCGCTCAATGACATCCGTGAACCTGTTATTTATCTTGTATATCTCTCTGCGATATTCAGTCTTCTTGCTTCAGTTATCGGAATCTGGTGTGCAATCTTTTTTTCAGGAAAACTGATAAGTCCTATCTTCAGACTGATTCATACCATAAAACTGATTTCAAAAGGAGATTTGACACAGCGCGCTGATGTGGGCAGGCAGGATGAAATCGGAATACTTGCAACTGTTTTTAATGAAATGACTGCCAAGTTGATGAAATATCAGAATCATCTTGAAGAGATGGTTGAAAAACGTACTGCTGAACTGACAACTGAAATAAAAGAACGGACTCAGGCGGAAGACGCCCTGAGAGAATCCGAACGTAAATTCTATAATATTATTGATTTTCTGCCTGATGCAACTGTCGTAATTGATAAAGACGGAAAAGTAATTGCATGGAACAAGGCTGTTGAAAAGATGACCCGCGTAAAAGCTGAAAATATTTTAGGAAAAGGGAATCATGAATATGCAATTCCTTTTTACGGAGAGAGAAGAGCAATTCTGATTGATTTGGCTGTGATTCCTGATGATGAACTTGAAAAGAAATATCCCAAGATTATAAGAGATAAAGGGGTACTTACCGGAGAATCATTTACCCCGAATCTACCGGGCGGGGGAGCATATCTTTTTGCAACAGCCTCTGCTCTGTATGATTCAGAGGGGAATGTTACCGGGGCAATAGAGCTGATCCGTGATATAACAGACAGGAAAAAAGCTGAAGACGCTGTTAAAGAAGCTCTGACAGAGGCGCAGAATGCCCGTGAAGCCGCTGAACAGGCAAACAGAAAGATTACTGAGAGCATCGTTTACGCCAAAATGATACAGCGCTCTCTGCTGGCAAATCTGGACGAGGTAAAGTCTTATCTTCCTGACAGCTTTTTTGTCTGGAGCCGAGAGATATTGTCGGTGGTGATATTTTTTATACAGATGCTTTTAAAGACGGTTTTATTGTTGCAGTGATTGACTGTACAGGACACGGAGTTCCGGGGGCATTCATGACCATGATAGTAATTTCAGCGTTAAAAAGAATTGTAAGAGATGAAGGGTGCCATAACCCGGGAAAAATTCTGAAAAAGCTGAATTTCATTGTAAAAACAACGCTTCAGCAGGATAAGGAATATGCAGTTTCAGATGACGGGCTGGATATCGGGGTCTGTTTTGTTTCAGGCTGCAGGTCGCAGGTTGCAGGCAGCAGTTCTCAAGTCTCTCTCACTTTTGCAGGGGCAAAGATTCCGCTGTATTTTATCAGCGGCAATGAACTGACCGTCATAAAAGGGGACAGAAAAAGTCTCGGCTACAGACGATCTGATCTTGATTTTGACTTTACAAATCATACTGTTGATATTGAAAAAGGGATGCGGTTTTATATGGCAACAGACGGATTTGCAGATCAGATGGGCGGAAAAGAGGAATGCAGGTTCGGAACAGAGCGTTTAAAAAATCTGCTTAAAGAGATAAACAGAGAGCCTTTTGAAAAACAGAGAAATCTTCTGGTTCAGGCGTTTGAGAATTACAGAGGAGAGCATGAAAGACAGGATGATATGACGGTTGTGGGATTCGGGTTTTAGAACAGATCTGTAGGGCTTTTAAAACTCCGCAGGTCTGTGAACTCACCTTACGCACTCTCTTGTTTCCCCACTTTTGTAAAGGGGGATTTTCACGGAAGAAATCCCCCTGCCCCTTTAAAAAAGGCAGGGCTGTTAAGTTCTCTGCTTTTTTGCTTCCCGCAGACCTAACCCCCTACCCCCTTCCCAAAGGGAAGGGGAAAAAGAGAGTGACTGGACTCCCCTTAAGGGGTCGGGGCAATGCCATTAAGTTAAGGTATAAATCAACCTGACCCCCATTCGGCTGAGCTCATGTCGAAGCCTGCCATCCTTCCCAAAGAGAAGGGGGGAATAAAGCGGAATGAGGTCTCCCCTTCCCTTTGGGAAGGGGTCGGGGGGTTAGGTTTATATAAGAACTTAACAGCCCCTTTAAAAAAAGGGGGTTACAAATTTTCTGCGTAAGGTGAGTAAATAACTCTATTATTTAACAGTCACCGGAATCCCTGCTACCATCCATATTACCTTGTCTGAAGATGCGGCAACCTGCTGATTGGCAAACCCGACAGCATCTCTGAATAACCGGGCAAGTCTGTTTTCAGGCACAATTCCGGTTCCGACTTCATTTGAAACCAGAATCACCGGACATCTTACACTTTCAAGAGTTTCTGCAAGGTTTTCAATATGCCCGGTAATCTCTTCTAATTCGTTTGTCTCCATAAGAAGATTGCTGATCCAGAGAGTCAGGCAGTCTGCAAGAATCACATCATTCCGGTCATTTTTACGGATCGCTTCTGATAAAAGTACCGGAATTTCAAGAGTTTTCCAGAGAGAGCTTCTTTCTTTCCGATGACGCTCCACCCGATCTTTCATCTCTTCATCATGGGGAATGCACGTGGCAATAAAAATTTTCTCTGTTCCGGGAATCTGCTCTGCCAGTTTCAGTGCGTAACTGCTTTTACCGCTTCGGCATCCTCCCATAACAAAGGTAACATTTTTCTTAAAAGTCATGGCTATATAATATTTAAACCGTAAGGTTTTTTAAATTTATGTTTTGTATAATTAACAGTAAAGATACGCTTTGTCAAGCAACTATTAGTCCGATAAACTGCTGCTTATTCTCCGCAAAAGGCAGGGCCGGTTGAGTTCACAGAGATGTAAGCAGAACTTAACAGCCCTGCTTCCCTGAAGGGAAAGGAGGATAATATTAAGTAACCGTTCACAAGTTTTGTTATATAAAGACCTGCGGGGTTTCAGAAACCCCGCAGGTCTGACATTGGAAAATTTATGAACGGTTACTTATTATAGATTATTGCTTATGCTTTACAGCCGCCGGAGGAAGCGGTGAAAAATATCCGATAATAAGCGTTAAAATACCGACCGCCAGAAATGAGACAATACAGGCAATCGTGCCGATTCCATCCCTGTCAACAAGAAAGAGTTTTGCAACAGCGAATCCAAGAAGGGTTGCTCCGCCAAACCAGACTTCACGGCTTCCTTTCCGGGTTGCTCCTACCATTATCCCAAGAGCAAGGGAACTCCATAAAACAGATATTGAAGCCTGAAACAGAATAGAATTATACAGGCTATGCCATCTGAATGGAATATCCCCGAAGAAATGCACGGTACGCGATACCACCGCATTCAGCCATAAAAAAGTAATGAATACAAGAATATAAATAAAGAAGCGGGGTGAAAATACGGATACCTCTTGAACATCTGATGACTTTGAACGCTGAACCCGATCCCATAACCAGCGGATCATCACCAATAATACGAAAATTTGTATAATATCCAGTGGATTGATCAAAGGGAAATATGGCAAAGGGATCGGATTTCCATCATGAAAAGCTCCGGTAAATCCCCATAAACAGAGAAAGAAAAATATTCCTGTGATGCCGGTATTAAGGTAATCTGTCAGAAACTTACTGAATAAAGAATCTGTTGATTTCTTATTCTGTTCCCATGCAAGCAGAATAAGAATAACAAATCCGGGTATAATTCCCCATGCAATAAATCCCCATGTATCTGCTCCTTTAACAAGATATTGGATAAGCCATGAAAATTCCCATGTCATAATAAAAGTCAGAAGCCAAAGACTGACTATATGCCACAGCCGTAAAATTTCATGATTCCAATTCTCTTCAAGATACCATAACAGCCAGTATTGAACCCCGAAAGCAGGCATCCATGCAAAAAATCCCCAACGGATAAACGGATGAGAATGATAAATACTTCCAGTATAACTTACAAATGCTGTA
Source organism: uncultured delta proteobacterium (assembly GCA_963806835.1). Lineage (GTDB taxonomy): Bacteria > Desulfobacterota > Desulfobacteria > Desulfobacterales > CAWEAR01 > CAWEAR01. Next base: position 159,812 of record CAWEAR010000035.1, on the reverse strand, counting down.
AAAGCCATAACCGGAACTAATCCGATTGGCGGATAACTGATTGTATTCCATTTAAGATTACGGGAAATCCACCCCATTGCACCGCAACTTAATGCAAAGAATAACAGCGAGGCATGAATCTCATGTTTTTCAGAGAGATGTATATCTATTTCATGTATTCCTGCTGCGAACCACCAGATAAGCCCCCATATCAGCACAGGGATATGAAAATGCTTTTCCCATGTTTTCAGAGTCTCTTTATAGCGGTTCAGATAAAAAGAGGAGAAAAGAGCCGCAAGGCTGATAACCAGACTTCCTAAATATAATCCGTTGAATACAGCTATATCTTTTCCAAGAGTACTTTGCACACCGGAGTCAAGAAATGTGAATCCTGCTCCGATTTGCAGCAGAATACCGAATACACGGGATAAAACTCGTTTCTGACGTACTCCTATCCAGATCATTGCCGCTCCCTCCATTGCCCAAGCCGAAGCAGTCCATCTGCCGCTCAGAGAAAGGGGAATTGCAAGGCTTCCGAAGACAACGCCAAGAGCAAGAAATGCCTCGGTAAGCAGACGGATACCTGTTATTTTCCGATGCCATAACAAAGATGCCAGAAAGATATAAAAAGCGCTCAGGGATAATGCGCTGATTGCCATACCGTATTCATACTGCTGAACCATTGCGCTCTGCATTGTAAATCCGACCAGAGGAACTCCGAATACCAGAGAGCTGTCAACATATCCTTTTAACTGAGGGGGCTGGCGATGGGCAAAGAGAATGGCAATCATGACAAAGAATAAGAAAAAAAGGATTAAAAACGGCTCCGTTGTTTTAAAAAGATCGGGCTGATAATAGTTGTGTCCCCATGATGCGCCGATTCCAAAGGTAAAGAAAAAGCCGACAAGATTCAGTTCACGCCATGCTTTAAACCATGCAATACCAAGAATTCCCGCATTTAAGATTGCATAATATGAAAAGAGCATGACATGGCTGCCGCCCCCGGTAGAAGTCAGTACAGGGGCAAGAAAACCGCCTGCTGATCCGAAGATTGCAAGAGCTTTTGCGTCCTGCAAGACTGCCAGCATACCGGAAAGCAAGACCAATGCGACCATCAGGACAAAAGCAAATCCTGCGGGGATCAGATGATACAATTTGGCTGAGGCAAAGATGGTGATGTACAGGATGCCAATAGCGCCACCCTGAAGCACTATCGCGTAATTGGTATTTTTAAGACGGAGCCGCCAGCCGATTATAAGCATTGCCAGCCCGCCGATAACAACGCTGATCAGACGCAGTTCAACAGGAAACTTATGCCGTTCCGCTGCATATTTTATTAAAAATGTAACTCCGAAGAATATTATAATAATTCCAACCCGAACCATCAGATTGCCGCTGGTGAAAAAATTTTTCAGATATTCAAAAAGAGAGAATTCTGTTACAGAAGATTCTTGCGCCGGCGCTGGCTTGAATGTCGGCTCTTTTTTCGGGATGGTTTTTTCAGTTTTTGCTGAAGATTCTTTTTCCGGCGAAGGCTTGAATATCTGCTCTTTTTTTGGTATAATTTTTTCAGTCGGTGCAAAAGGAGATGGAGCTTTTGGCGGAATAGGATGCGGAATTGCAGGCTGTTTGATAATTTTATCCTCAGACATTGATGGTTCTGAAACCATTAGGGTTTTGATTTTGGTCTGTAAATCTCTGATCTGCTTTTCTGCCTGTTCAAGCTGTCTTTTTAATTTCAGAACCGATCTGGTCAGAAAGACTATGGCAAATAGGCTGATGACTGTTCCTAAACAGAATCCAAATATAATAACAAAGATGATCTCCATAAAGTATATCTCCTTTGATAATAAAATGTTATGTTGACTCGTTACAGCGTAACCCGCTGTCTGCGGTTGGCTCATTCATAATGTCGGGTTACGCTGTGCTAACCCGACCTACATGGCTTTATTATTCCTGATTGTAGAATTCAAGTTTCTCATAAACTTCCTTTATCATCAGTTCACAGGCAATTGAATCTATCCTGAGTATCTCTTCCATATCCTTGTACTCTGAAAAAAGCCACTGATTATTTTTTCTGACGGATATAATGTTCAACACTGACGGTATTCTGGGCAATCAGCAGATAATCGGAGAGGGATTCAAGAGTTCTGTAATTTTTAAATTTTCCTCCACGGTCATAATGCTCTGTTGATTCGGATAACACTTCGATAATCACTGCGGGATTCAGCAGCGTATCAAGGTGCGCGTCATCAAACAGAGGTTTGCCGCAGACAATTGCAACATCGGGATAGGTATATAATCCTGCAGAACTTACTTTCACACGCATATCACTGGAATATGCTTCACAATTGCGGTTTCTGAGTTGTCTGTAAAGTATTCCTGAAAGATTGAAAACAATAATATTATGTTTCCGGCTTGCGCCGCTCATTGCAAATATTTCACCGTCAAAATATTCGCTTCTGAATTCTGCTTTTCTCTCAGCTTCCAGATATTCTTCAGAATTTATGTATTTTTTTTCAGATTGTAAAGACATGGTTATCATATCCTTTATTTTTTAATAATGCACCGCGAATATTACAAATATATCGTCACTGGGGGAGTGAAACAATCCGTGCAATCCGTTTAATCCGGCGAATCAGGATTCGGACAATGACCCGGTTTCTCGTCTCTGAGAATCAAAACACAGAAATCATACGGAAATCACAGTTCGGACAAGCGGTAAAAGTTCTTTTCTTACACGCAATCCTTGCAGATGTAATCCGCACAATCCTTTTAATCCGTGGAATCAGTGATTCAAATCCTGTAAATCAGCAGGCAGGGTAGCGTAACCCGCAATGCCGTTAAGTTAAGACCTGACCTGACCCCGACCCCTTCCCGAAGGGAAGGGAAGACCTCATTCCGCTTTATTCCCCCTTCCCTTCGGGAAGGGGGGCAGGCTTCGGCATGAGACTTCGGCGTGAGCTCAGTCGAACGCTCAGCCGAATGGGGGTCAGGCTGGTTTATACCTTAACTTAATGGCATTGAGCGTAACCCGGCGGCCGTCTGCGCGGCAGCATAATGTCGGGTTACGCTACGCTAACCCGACCTACATGACTTTATTTCCTTTTTTCGGGTTAAGGTTGTCGCTTCATTCGGCTGATGAATCTCTGTATTTTTTTATTTGACGTGCTTCTTTATGCCCGATTTCATGTAAGACTCTTTCCAGACTTACAATACCGACAGTTCCTAAAAAACGGCGGGTAATTGTTCTTAGCTTATTTATATCCGTTTTATTCTCTTTTAACAACTTTTTTGCATCTTCTTCATCTTTTTTCTCTGTAGTTGCCAATTTCATAGCAACCAGATGCTCGACAGATACGATTTTCAGTTTTGCCTCTTCGATACGGACAGTTTCACGCGATTGAAGAATAGCATCTCTGAATAAATCGCTCAGATTGCCTACTTCTTCCGAATAGCGATCAATAAAATCAACATTTACATTGCTTTCAGAAATTTTCACATTAAAACCGCCGATAATCAGTTCCCGGATGTCATATCCTTTGCCGGTCAGATATTTTGCAATTTCCAATCTGTTCTCCTTGCTGACGGCAACATCAAAATCTTTGGTATAAGCATGATCACTTGTATCTGACAAATACATCCAGACTGCCAGACTTCCAATAAGGATTCCGTCAATTTTTAATTCGCTCAGAACCTCACAGACAAATTTCGCACTCGGAACCGGATCGAATTTCGGCAAAGTTTTCATATTATTTTCTGCTATTTTTGACATAATGTTATCCCATTTCCGTTAGCAAGCAGGACTGGTTAGCGGAGCATAATCACCCGTCTGCATTATATAATGTCGGGTTACGCTCCGCTTATCCGACCTACATGGCTGTTTTAAGAAAATGATTAAGCTCTTTTTCTGCGTCATCAGTTGATTTAACAGGAATTATAAAAAATTTATATTGTAAAGACATAAGATTAAAAAATGTTCGTAGTACCGCATTTATGCGGTTCTTCACGCCCCACCGCATAAATGCGGTACTACGAACTTGCAGCAGAAACGGGAGAGGCATCAATAGAAATATTTGCCGGCACGGCTTTCAAACCGTTAAAAACGGGCTACAGACCGTGTCGGCAATGATATTATTTGTCCGGGATTCCGGAGCAGGACAGATATCTGGACACAAAAAGATACTCTCTGTCTGTCCGTAAACAGGCAGAATCTCATCTTTATGTTATTGTGTGCTGACGAAACGAAAACCGATGCTGGTGTTCCTGTTGGCAGGCGTGTTGTTGTTCCTGTCGGCAGAGCGGCAGTTCTGGGCGTTGTTGTTCCAACTGCCGCCGCGAACCACACGGTTATCGCCGCTATTCAATATCTGCCCGATCTGCAAGAAATGAAGTTCTGAGTCTGTAAGTATCTGCAAATCCTATATGCTCAAACATAGATCGTACACTTCTTACAAAATACTCTTCTGTGATTAAACCGTATTCAAATTCAATTTTTCTCTGATTCAGTCTGTTTTTAATCCGTTTCAGATTCTCTTTTTTAATCCGTTTCAGATTCGGAAATATTCTCAGTCCCAGAAACGGAAGCCCGTGAAGTCTGTTATTCAAATAAGTTGCTTCGGGTTTCAGTTTAAGATTCAGATGCTGTATAAGAAAATTTTCCATGTTTTTCAGAATATTTTTCAGAATATCTCTGGAATCTGAAAATACAGCCATATCATCCATGTAACGGATATAATATTTTATGCCTGATTCATCTTTGATAAAATGATCCAAAGGATTAAGATATACATTGGCAAAAAACTGGCTTGTCAGATTTCCCACAGGCAAGCCTTTTCCGTCTGCAACTCCTTTGCTTATATCGTTATTGCGGATAATTTTCTCTGTCAGTTTTATGACTTTTTCATCTTTTATCTTTCTGCTGATAATATTCAGCAATATATCATGATCAATACTGTCAAAATATTTTTCAACGTCTGTTTTAAGATAATATCTGTTTTTTTTAAGAAATTCCTGAGATCGTTCAACAGCACGGTGCGTCCCTTTTTCCTTCCGTGTAGCATAAGAATCATAAATAAAACATCTGTCAAATATATTCTCAAGTACGCTGACCAGTGCATGGTGAACAACTCTGTCTCTGAACTGCGCCACACTGATAACTCTTTCTTTGGGATCCGAAATTCTGAAGAATCTGTATCTGGCAGGCTGATATGTACCGTTTTCCAGTTCTTTTTTTAATTCAGGCAGTTCTTTTTCAAGATTAAAACAGAATTTACATGCATCATAAGTTCTGCCTGAACCTTTGTATGCCTTTTTGAACGACTGATGCAGATTTTCAAAAGCAGTGATTTTTTCAAAAAGATAACCATACCGTTTCATAAGGTTTTCTTCCATCCTCCTGCCATTTTTCCGGTTTCGTTGAGCATTTCGCTGATATATCCGTACTGTTTTTCTGATATATACTTTCTTTTATAGCTTATCCTGAAAAGAATCCTGAGTTTTTCTATATATAGATTTATTTTATCCAATATATGCGATCTGTTTTTCGTATATATAGCCTCAATAATCAGTTCCATAATATCAAGTGCGGCATTGGCAATCCGGTTTGAAATCGTAAAACGTACTGATTTTGGAAATTTTTCAGTTCTGTCTAAAATGTAATCTGTGGCGTCAAGCCATTTGACGAAAATCGGGTAATCTTCTCTCATGATTTTTCATAAAATGCTTTTATAATTTCGATAATCTCTTTTCCGTATTTCTCAACCTTGCTTTTTCCGAATCCTTTTATATTTGAAAGTGCTTCAAGGCTTTTAGGCGCGGTTTTCACAATATTAACAAATTCATTATTTGTTCCGATAATATAGACAGGAATCCCTTCTTTTTCAGCCCGTTCTTTGCGCCATTGTCTGAGCCGTTCAAAAAGTACTTTCTGAGTTTCATCAAGTCCGTCATCCGGTTTCTGAATTTCTTTTTTTTCAAAAACCGAATCATATTCCACAAAAACTGTCCAGTATTTTTCTTCACCGTCTGAAAAAAATTCAGCTTTATAACTTTTGACATGCTTGCCAGTGAGAAAATTATTCAGAATACCTTCATCAAAACCTCTGATATTACGGTTAAACTGAATTGTGATGACTTTGAACATAGGTTTTAGTTTTTAAACCCTTAGTACACAAAACAGTAAATACGCATCCGGTTATAAAAAGGCGGACACGCTATCGCTTAGTCCGCCCTACAGTTTTTACCGGCGGCGTATTTATGAAAACCTGTACTTAGGGTTTAAATATTTATGACGCAATGCGTCATAATAAAATTTTTGTCGCGATCAGGGGGGCAAGCCCCCCTGAACCCCCCGGCAAAAGGTAAAAAAATAAAAAAAACAAAAACTAAAGGGTCCTGACGAAACGAAAACCGATGCTGGTGTACCTGTAGGCAGGCGTGTTGCCGTACCTGTCGGCAGAGCGGCAGTACTGGGCGTTGCTGTACCAACTGCCGCCGCGAACCACACGGTAATCGCCGCTATCGGTATATATAGGATCAGTTTTCTGATGTCTATTATATATATCCGATGCATATATGTCAAGACACCATTCCCACACATTTCCGTGCATATCATAAAGCCCGAAAGGATTTGGCGAAAAATTTCCCACATCTGTTGTCTGCTGACGATATGTACCTTTTGACGCTGAACCGTAAGGATAATTTCCGTCATAATTGACAATATCAGGTGTTATGGTCTCTCCGAAATAAAACGGGGTGGTTGTTCCTGCGCGGCACGCATATTCCCACTCAGCTTCTGTGGGCAGACGATAGGTTTTACCTGTTTTTTTGGAAAGATTCTTACAAAATTCAGCAGCATCTTCCCATGATACAGATTCAACCGGGCGGTTTGCTCCTTTGAAAGATGAGGGGTTGTTTCCCGTAACTGCTTCCCACTGCGCCTGTGTAACCTGATATTTTCCCATATAAAAAGGGGATATAGTTACTTTGTGCTGAGGACCTTCATCACTGCTCCGATTTGCTTCACCTGACGGAGAACCCATCATAAATGTGCCGCCGGGGATATATACCATTCCCAGTTTTACACCTCTGCCCAAATCCTCAGTCTTCTGCTTTGCTGTGCAGGTTCTGCGGCTGACAATTTTCCCTCTTGAATCAACAGATACAGTTTCAAAGCTGAATTCCTTGCCTTTTTCCTCTTCTTCTCTTTTGCGTCTCTCTTCTTCTTCACGTTGACGCCTCTGCTCTTCTTCCCGTTTGCGTCTCTCCTCTTCTTTCCGTTTACGTTTCTGCTCTTCCTCCCGCCTGATTCTTTCTTCTTCCTCTCTTTTAAGTCTTTCCTTTTCTTCCTGTTTTTTACGGTTTATCTCATCCAGCACGCCCTGAACAATTGCCCGGTTTTTATCTGCTTCTGTCCAGTCCGGTCGGATATTCAACGCCTGCGTATAATCATCAATTGCTTTCTGATGCTCTCCCAGCCTGTAATAAGCATTTGCACGGTTGTTGTATGCAACGCCTTTAAGATTCTGAAACTCCTGAAGGTCTGAATTTAATACCTGCGTGTAATCTTCAACAGCTTTCTGATACTGATTCAGTCTGACATAAGCAAGCCCCCGGTTATAATAAGCATCAGCCCGTTTGGGACTCAACTGAATTGTCTGATCAAAATCTTTTACAGCAGATTCATAATCTTCATCCTTGCATCTGCTCATCCCTCTTTTAAAACACGCATCAGCAACATTTAACCGCTGTTTCTCTCCGATTCCTTCCAGACAGAGATTCAGCTTTTCCACATAAGCCACGTCTGAAACAGTCAAGACGGATTCTGCTGAACTCAACATACCTACAGGGTATTCAAAACCCAACAATGCCGGTATTTGTAAACCCCGAAGTTCTGACCATTTCTGAAGAGAATAAGTCACCTGTTCTTTTGCCCATTTTTTATCAGGCAATACTGTCAGACCTTTTGCCAAATCAAGAGCTATTTCAGGAATCCAGCATGATTCGCTCTGATTCAGATATTCATAGATATTCCTGTAATACGAAACAACAATATCAATTAATCCCCCGACTTCATGCTCAGGAATATTTTTCAGCACTTCAGTCAGAAGCTCAGGAAATAAAGGCGGACGGCGGTTTGCAGGCGGAACATCTGCCAGAAAATATTCATCAGTCAGCAATCCTGCTGCCAGACGATGACACGAGGCAATAAACTGCTTCAAATCTTCATAATCCTGTTTATGCAGACTGTAAGGACGTTCAATTTCGTTAATATCAGCACCGAATTCAAGACATTGCTGTTCCCGCTCTATGATTTTCAGATTATTCATAAAACGTTTTACATTTTCTGCCCCGTACATTCCGTCAAAATCTTCGGGATTTTTCCCTGATGCTCTCCATTCCTCTTTTCTTTTGTACCAGTTAAATGCCCGGACTCTTGCAAAATCATTCAAAGCCTCACGCCATGAAAGCCCTGAAATAAGAGACTGATAACGGTATTTTCCGTAATTTACACCCCAGTAACCGAGCCGGATATTGAAATAATCCCCTTCAACAGAGGATTCAAGAATCAGAGTCGGCTCGGTTTTAAAAGTGTCAAACAAAGAGAGAGTCGCGGCTTCGCCGTGAAAGAATTTGCTTACCATTGCACCGTAAAGAAAATCTGTTTTTCTTCCGTTTGCCGAATAATTGCCGAAAAACTGGCGCAGATCCTCTGCAAGCCAATCCGCCATTTCAGGAAAACCTTTTACACCTTCAGATGGTCTGGCAATCCTGTCATACGGCAGAACCGGCGGAGAGAGAAAAATCCGCAACGGCAAAGGCATATCACCCTGATTTGAGCCGATGATCTGACCCGCAACAAGCCAAAGCGGGGAATTGTCGCTTTTCTTTTTCTCTTCAATCAGTTTCATTGATGTTTCACGGTCATAAGCTCTGAGTTCTCTTGAAAGTTCAGCATCTATGGTTTTCAACTGCAACTGGAGTTCTCTCTGCTGCTCCAGAGACCATCGCTGAAAATCAAAATTTTTCTCCTGCATTGCCATGTCAACTTTTGCACGGAATTCAGTCAGTTCTTTTTGACGTTCATGATTTGCGGATGCCATTATCGCCTGAAATTTCCGGTTTATATCAGCCTGCTCCGTCTGAAATTTCTGATTTTTCTCCTGAATTGCCATGTCAACTTTTGCACGGAACTCTGCAACGCCTATCTGAATTTCCCGGTTTTTTTCTCCTTCATTTGCCTGAAATTCCCGGTTCAGTTTTGCCAATCTCTCCTGCAAATACCGGTTTTCACGTCCTTCATTCTCCTGAAGCTCACGGCGAAGGTTTTCCATCTCTGCCAGATTAGCTTCTCTTTCTTTGAACTGGACATACTGCAACTGAAGCTCTTTTAACCTGAGATTCTGCCGACTCTCTTCAATCGCCTGATTTGAGGCAATGGTTAATGCCGTGTTTCTTGACTGGGTTTCAGCATTTTTCAGCCCCATATAAACCTGCGGCTGAAATAAAGCTGATAAAGTCATTTTGGTTTTCTGCCAGAATGTCGGCTTTACACTGCCGGGTAAGTATAATTGTGACACGTTGTTCCTCCTTTCTAAGAATTGACAGCTTTCAATTCATTCAGAACGGTTTGTATATGTTTTTTCAAATTCAGCAATTCTTTATCAAGAATTTCCCATACTTGTTTCAAATTGACGCCGCCAAGATAATCATGAACCAGAATGTTACGGAAACCCGAAATATTCCGCCATGGGATTTCAGTATACCGAATTTTCACATCATCTGAAATACGCTGTGTTGATTCTGCCAGAATCTGGAGATTACGTAGCACAGCGTCCTGTATCAATGTTGATGCCATAAATGTATTACGATCTTTGCAAGTATTATATTTATACACTTGATTCTATAGAATATTATAGTATTTCATAGTATTATTTTATGCGGAAAAAATTATCTTGACAGACAGTTTTTTCCGGTGTATTCAGCTTATGAAATCTGTTACGGACCGTGTCCGTAATTTTTTCTGAGAACTGTGTTCTCAAAAGACTCCGGCTGCCGCGCCGGAGGGGAACCCGCAGACAGTGGGAATGCAGGCTGTCCGCATTGCGGTATGCGGAAAAGGCTCCGGCTCACCTGTGATTTTTCCGCGGAATTCCGCCGGATGATATGGTACCGGCTTTCAAACCGAATAAATACTATGAAATACTATTACTTTGGTAACTATATTGTTCAATACGCCCAATACACTCCAGAATATGTTCAAGATAAATTTTATCATCTTTCATAAATAAACAGCCTCCTTCAGTATATGATCACGAACTGCATTATGCAATGCTTCAACTTCTGTTACATGAACCTTGCATCCTAAAAGCTCTTCCAAATCCATAAGTAAGCCGCCGGGAAAAAATGGAGAAAGATTTTTTCCGGCTTTTACCAGAATATCAACATCACTTTCAGGACGGAAATCCCCCCTTGCCCTTGAACCGAAAATCATCACCTTTTCAGCCCCGTGCTTATGAGCAAGGCTGAGAATCGCCTGCCGGTTATTTTGAATAAACTGATCAAGTTGATTCATAGTAAGCGAGTAGGTTGGGGTGAGCGGAACGAACCCCAACGGGTTATATATCCTGTATTGTCGGGGTTCATTTCATTCACCCCGACCTGCTGGCAGAGTTCGTAGTACCGTCTTCAGACGGTCTTCACGCCCCACCGCCTAAAGGCGGTACTACGGACTTCTCTGCCCACCGCATTTATGCGGTACTACGAACTTCTTTGCCCCACCGCATAAATGCGGTACTACGAACTTCTTTGCCCCACCGCATAAATGCGGTACTACGGACTTGGTTTGTCCGTAGTACCGTCTTCAGACGGTATTAATAATCTGTGAAATCAGTTTAATCCGTTGAATCCGCGATTCTGAATCGCGGATTTAAAGGATTTGCCGGATTGCACGGATTTATCTACAGTGATTGTGTATAAGAAAGGATTTTTTTAATCCCCTTCTTATACACAATCCTTGTAGATATAATCCCTATATTTTACAATTCCAGTCTTCTGTAAATATCTTTGCGATGTGCAATTCGCAGCAGATAAATATTATCAGAATCAAAAGAAAAAATCATCCTGTAATCCTTCAGCACAACAACACGGTAATTGCCTTTGAAACCTGTCAATTCCCGAATATTCAATTCAGGGCTGAAAATATCCTCACTGAGTTTTTGAGCGATTATATATGCTTCATGCTGCACATGCAGCGGTATCTTTTTTATATCCCTTGCAAAATGTTTTGTTCTCTGAATCTTCCGCTTAACTGATGAAGCTGTCAAAATCGCTGACCTCCTTAAACTGACCTGTTTCAACCTCAGACTGCGATTCCTGCAAACCTTTAAGGAATTCTTCATGATATAACTCATTCGGAGAAATGAATTTTTCCAAAAAATCTCTGATAATTCTGTATGCCTGAAGAACTTCGGTCAGTTCATCCGGTGAAAGCTGAATATTAATATTTTTCATTGTTATATTCCTTTAATGCGTCTGTCCCCCGCACCAGACAAGCAGCAGATATGCAGCGCCTCCGGCAACCCCTTTGTCTGTTTCATAAACTTCCAAATCCCCGTCTTTTCCTTTGGCATACACATGCCCGTCAGGATGTACCCAGCCTACAAGATTATCATGGTAATCATAGACTTTTCCCTCTGTTGTCCAATAGCCGCAGTTATAATGAGAATTATTATAAACTGTATGTCCTTCTACCCTACCGATTTCTTTATCTCCTTTCAGATAAACATAACCTAAATCACTCATCGTAATATAAGGGTGATTACTCTCTGTTGAAGATCTGAAATGAACTGAGTGCATTGGCATTGAATTTGCAGAATGAATCGAATTATGAAAAGAGTGATGATCTGTAAAATTATCTGAATAATCAGGCTGATGATGAATAAGACTGCTCAAATCAGGCAAAGAATCTGTATGATGCGGATCATCGGGAGCAGAATCATGCTGCAATTCTGTCCCGGAATGATCGAAATTATGCAAAGTATTTGAATCATTCCAGTCAGAATGGCTTATATCTGATATTCCTGAATCATTAAGATTGTCATGAATCCCTGAATGAGAATCATTCCAGCCTGAATGGCTCATATCTGACATTCCTGAATCATGAAGATTGTCATTAAATCCGGAATGAGAATCATTCCAATCTGAATGACTCATATCAGGGATCCCTGAATCATGAAGATTGTCATGAATCCCGGAATGTGAATCATTCCATTCAGAATGGCTCATATCTGATATTCCTGAATCATGCAGATTGTCATGAATCCCGGAATGTGAATCATTCCATTCAGAATGGCTCATATCAGGCATTCCCGAATCATGAAGATTATCATGAATCCCGGAATGAGAATCATTCCAGCCTGAATTGCTTGTATCATCACTGCTTAAAGATGAATCAGCATGATTATCAGACTGTTGTATAATATCATGAAAATTATTCATCAGATCATCCAATGAATCCGAACCTGACGGACCGTTAACGTCAAAATTGTCAAAAAGATTTTTCATGGCTTATAATCTCCTTATTTCATTATGGATAGTTATGGCGAATAAAATTATGATTAATCTATCCTATAAAATTTTACCACAAAAATATAAAGTACACAAAGATTTTACAAAACTCTCAGCAGTATCTGTTTTTCTTTGTGTTCTTTGTCTATTTGTGCTAATAAAGTTGTATATAGCGTAAACAAAATAAAAGAATAACCCGTCATAAGATTTAAAAATCTGAAAAACGGTTCTCCATGGAGGAAAAATGATAAAAACCGATGTGCAGCAAAGATTTTTTTTAAATATTCCCGAAGTATGCAGTCGAACAGATAATAAACAAAAGCAGAAAGATGAAGATAAAGATCGTAAATATAATCAGATTGCGGCTTTGGCAGAAAAAGCAAAAGCAGGGGAGAGAGCCGCTTTAGAACAGCTTACCGAGCTTTTCCATAAAGATATTTTCCGTATGGTCTATTACAGAACCCGTTCAAGAATGGATGCTGAAGATCTGACTCAGGAGATTTTTATGCAGATGGTTAAAAGCCTGCCGAATTTAAAAGATGCAAGATGCTTTAAATCATGGATATTCAGAATTGCCATAAATCGTGTCAAAGATTTTCATCGGAAAAAAGACTTATTAAATTTTTTCATGTCAACAACGGATAAAGATGAAACAGAGCAGATGACCGCAGGAGATCAGGGGGATCCGGTTCATCATATAATGCAGAAAGAATTCTGGATACGCTTTCACAAGTTTGCGGATTCTCTATCCAGATGGGAGCGGGAGATATTTCTTCTAAGATTTGCGGATAATCTTGAAATCAGAGAGATTGCTGAAACATTAAACAAAAATGAGAATACCGTAAAGACCCACTTATACAGGGCATTGAAAAAATTCAAAGAAAAGAATGAATTTCATGATATGCTGAAAGAGGATATGTTATGAAACATCTTAATGAATCAGAGATTATCCGCTCTGTAGCGGATCAGAATGATTTACCTGATGATGTGCGGCGTCATCTCTCTGTCTGTTCTGTATGTCAGAAAGAAAAAGAGGCATTTGAACATAAACTGAATCATCTTGCATATATAACACAAAAATTTGCCCCGCTGCCGCAGAAGAAACTACGGCTTCCTTTACCATCCCCTGTCAGAATATTGAAACCGTATAATCCTTCATGGCACCGGCATCCTATTTTTGTAACCGGAATGGCTGTTACTTTACTTCTGATTGTAAGCAGTTGGATTATAATAAATAATCAGGGAGAAACCACCGCTCAGATTATCCGGGAAATGGAGGATGATCAAAAACTGATAACAGAAATTCAGTATCTTGAGGAGAATATTCTGCCTGATGTTTATACCAATATTTCAGGTGAATCTTACGGTTATTTTGATGAGGAATTTTTGGATTTTGTGGTTCCTGTTGAAGAAAACCGGAATTCAGTTTAAATGGAGATAAAAATGAAAAAGCTCTTAATTTTTACAATGATTTATCTTTTTTCAGCATCCGAAAATATTGCTTTTGCCGGTGCAGATTCAGAAGATACAAATATCCCTGCCGGAAAGTGGTGGCAGCTCCCTAAGATAGCCGAAGAGCTTGGGCTTAACAATGAAGAGCAGAAAAGACTTGATGATCTCTTTGTGGAAAACAGACGTAAAATGATTGATTTAAAAGGAAATATTTCAAAAGAGAAATTTGAGATGGAGCAGCTTCTTGAAAAAGCAAGTATTAATGAATCTGAATGTATGGATCGGTTTAAAAAACTACAGGATGCAAGAACTAATCTTGCTACAGAACGATTCAGATGTTTAGTTGAAACCAGAAAGATTCTCGGATTTGATCGGTATCAGAAATTGAAAGCAAAATTTCAGGAGCGTCAGATAAATCTGATGCGGGGAAAACAGGATTTTAAGGATTCTCTTAAAAAAAGGCTGTTTGACAGGTAAATCAAAGAATATCACAAAAAATTATGAAGCAGGTTGTTTATATTGAAACAAGTGTTATAAGCTATCTGACCGCCAATCTGAACAGAGACCTTATTGTTGCTGCACATCAGCAGATTACCCATGAATGGTGGGAGAATCGGAGATCGGCATTTCAATTGTACGCTTCTCAGCTTGTACTCACTGAAGCGGGAAAAGGGGATAAAAATGCCGCAGCAAAACGCTTAACTGTTCTGAAAGATATTGAATTATTGGAATTCAGCAAAGAAGCGGTTCAATTGGCTGATATTTTTATCCGCCGAGATGTTGTATCAGAAAAGATGGGGGCGGATATGCTTCATATTGCAGTTGCGACTGTTTACGGAGCTGATTATCTTCTTACATGGAACTGCAAACATATTGCAAATGCGGAAATATTCAAAAAAATAGCAAAAGTCTGTATTGAAGAGGGTTATGAAATGCCGACAATATGTACACCTGAAGAGTTAATGGGAGAATAAACTATGAAAAATGACTCGATTATTGAAGAAATACACAGGATAAGACAGGAACATGCAGAACAGTTTAATTATAATATTTCTGAAATATTCAATGATTTGAAAAAACAGGAAAAGAAAAGCGGAAGAAAATTTGTTTCTCTGCCTGTTAAGCGAAAAAATCTGTCAAAAGAAGTTATAAAATAAAAATTTTACCTAACCGGAAAATAAGGAAATAATTATGAAACATCAAATCATTCAGACAGACCATGCTCCATCAGCGATTGGTCCATATTCACAGGGGATTGCTTCTCCGCCTTGGCTTTTTATCAGCGGGCAAATCGGCATAAAACCTGAGACAGGAGAATTAGCCGGTAATGATTTTGCATCTCAGGCTCGTCAGGCTTTGGAAAATCTTCGGCAGATCGTTATTGCAGGCGGCTGTGAACTGACAGATGTTATCTCTGTTGATGTTTTTCTTACTAATATCGGAAATTTTGCCGAGTTTAACAAGATTTATCAGGAGTATTTTTCCAAACACCGTCCTGCAAGGGCGGTGGTAGGGGTTAAAGAGCTTCCCAAGGGCGCACTTGTGGAAATCAGATGTATAGCAAATAAGAATTACGCAGTTGGCTCAGAGACGGGAGCGTAAGCGACCTGTCTTTTCCACCCCGCTAACGCTTGGCGGCTCTGATTTTTTCATCATCAACTGCGTAACTCCTAAACAAATAGGAATTAGGAATTCTCAATCCCTAATTCTTAATAAAAAAAAGTACTTACAAAAAAATAAAATTTTTGTCTAAAAAAGGTTGACCTATTCTTTATAAAATGATAAGAATTGAGATTCATATATGAGAGAAAGAATTTGCATGTCTGAATCTTCTTTAAAAATAGAAAAACCTGTATGTGATTTTGGCTGCGGTCAGGAAGCACATTATTTGTTTAAAACCGGCAGGTGGTGCTGCTCTGAGAAATTTCATAACTGCCCCGGTATGAAAAAAAGATGGAGTGAGCTACAGAAGGGCAGTACACCCTGGAATAAAGGTAAAACTTATAATCTAAAAAATAAACCTGAAGCCAAACCAATAGAAATTAATGATGGAGTGAATCATCTTTGTGATTATGGATGTAATCAAAGAGCTAAGTATCAATTCAGAAATGGTAAATTTTGCTGTTCTGAAACTTATAACAGTTGTCCGGGCAAAAGAGAAAGAGACAGTGAATTAAAAAAAGGAAAAATACCTGTATGGAAAAATGGACATCCAAAAGGTGCTACAGGTAAACCATCTTGGAATAAGGGTAAAGTTTTAAGTGCTGAACACAGAGCAAATATTTCAGAGGCATTAAAAGGGGTAAGCACAGGCAAAGCAAGTACACCGGAAAAAGAGGCAAAACGGAGAGAGCGGTTATCAGAAGCATTAAAAAGACATCCAAACGGCGGCGGATACAGAAAAAATTCCGGGGTTGGAAAACAGGGTTGGTACAAAGGATATTGGTGTGACAGTTCTTGGGAACTTGCATTTGTTATTTACAGTTTGGAGCATGGTATTAATTTTGAACGGAATTGGGAAAAGTTTGAATATATATGGAATTATGAAAAGCATTATTATTTCCCTGATTTTAAGTTGGAAGATGGAACTTATATAGAAATCAAAGGATATTTTGACAATAAAAACAGAGCTAAAATTGAGAGTTTTGAAAAGCCCCTTATTATATTAAGTGAAAAAGAGATTCAGCCGATGATTGAGTATGTTATTAAAAAATATGGTAAAGAATATATCAGCCTTTATCAAAAGAAAGATGAGTATGTTGAAAATAAAATATCAGGAGATTGAGATACAATAAGGTTATCCAAATTCTGATATTAAAATTTGTAATAAAAACGGAGAGATGTCCGAGGGGTTTATGGTCACGGTCTTGAAAACCGTTGTGCTGAAAGGCACCGTGGGTTCGAATCCTACTCTCTCCGCCATATTCAAGACTTTACAAGAAGTCATTATTCAGAAAATTTATCATAAAGCATTAAATTGGAGAGATGGCCGAGTAGGCTGAAGGCGCTCGCCTGCTAAGCGAGTGTAGGGTGAAAATTCTACCCCGGGTTCGAATCCCGGTCTCTCCGCCAAAACAGCAAAACATAAGACTCGCGAAATTTTAAAAAATCCGGAAGTCTTATTTTATATTCAGAATACAAGCCCAGTAACAGTTAATATGGGCAATTAAATATAACCCTTGACAATTTGAAAGGAGACATAAAACAATGTTAGTTCCTCCTCATGGTGGAAAAGGTTTAACCTGCTGTCTGCTCGAAGGCTCTGCATTACAGTCTGAGAAGAAAAAAGCTGAAGGTCTTAGAAAAGTATCTGTATCCCCGCGTGAAAAAGGCGATCTGATCATGATCGGAATCGGCGGATTCAGCCCTCTGACAGGTTTTATGACAAAAGCCGACTGGAAAGGCGTATGTGAAAAGTGTCTGTTAGCTGACGGAACATTCTGGCCCATTCCTGTAACTTTGTCTGCTTCAAAAGAAGATGCCAATGCAATCAAAGTGGGTGAAGAGATTGCACTGTATGATCCCGAAGATAAAGAGATCATGGCAACCATGAAGGTCACCGAGAAGTATGAAATGACCGACGCAGATAAAAAATTTGAGTGTGAAAAAATTTATATGGGTGAAGGTACCCGACTACTGAAGCATTTCTGGAAAATTGCAAAAGATGATCATCCGGGTGTTCAGATGGTCATGGGTCAGAAAGCATTCAGCATTGCCGGTCCTGTAAAAGTACTGAGCGAAGGCGAATATCCCAAGAAATACGCAGGCGTTTATATGAAACCTGCTGAGTCCCGCAAGATGTTTGAAGAGAGAGGCTGGAGCGATGTTGCCGCACTTCAGTTGAGAAATCCGATGCACCGTTCACATGAATATCTCTGCAAAATCGCGGTTGAAGTATGCGATGGCGTGTTTATTCATTCTCTGGTCGGAAACCTGAAACCGGGTGATATTCCTGCTGAAGTCCGTGTAAAATGTATTGACGCGCTGGTAAAAGGCTATTTTGTTGAAAAGAACGTTATTCAGGGCGGTTATCCCCTTGATATGCGTTATGCAGGTCCGAGAGAAGCTCTCCTTCATGCAACCTTCCGTCAGAACTATGGCTGCTCTAAAATGATTATCGGTCGTGATCATGCAGGTGTCGGCGATTTCTACGGTATGTTTGAAGCTCAGACCATTTTTGACAAAATTCCGAAACCTGCGGCACCGGGCAAAGCTCTGCTCTGCATGCCCTTGAAGATTGACTGGACATTCTATTGCAATAAGTGCGATGGTATGGCATCTTTGAGAACATGTCCGCACAAGAAAGAAGACCGTGTTATGCTTTCCGGTACCATGTTGCGTAAAATGCTTTCAGAAAATGGTCAGCTTCCGGATCATTTCGGACGCGAAGAGGTTGTTGTTATTCTTCGTAAGTATTATGAAGGTCTTACAGAAAAAGTTGAGATCAAGACCCACAAGGCTGCAACAGGCAATTAATAATTGGCTTTTTAAATTTTAATGAAAAAGGGGATGTTTGTTTTACAACAATATCTCCTTTTTTATTTTTATGCGGGGAAAATAAAAAAATAACTGATACTTTATTATAACATCTTAAAGAAAGTTATGAACTGTACCGCCTGCGGAACGGTCATTGACAGAGACATCAACGGTGCATGGCTACCTGAAAAGAGCAAAAATATCTTCTGCCGGGATACTCCCTTCTCTTAAAACAGCCGGAAAATCAGTAGTAACATCAACAATTGTTGATCCGGTTCCCCCTTTAAGAGAACCCGCATCAATTATCAAATCAGTGCGTTCAGCGATTTTCATATCCAAATTTGAAATATCTGAACATCCTGTATTTCCTGAAATATTGGCGCTTGTGCCGGTAATCGGACTCTTTGCCGCCTTTGCCAGAGCAGATGCAACAGGATGCTTACAGAGACGCACTCCGATCTTTCCTGTCACTCCTGTCAGATTCACCGGCAAAATTTTCTTTGCTTCAAACAGGATGGTAACATTCCCAGGCAGAATCTCTTCATGACAGATAAAGCAGCAGGAGGAATATTTTTAACAAGATTTTCAAGCTCTTTCTGATGATGTATAAGTACAAGAATCGGCTTATCAGCAGGGCGTTCTTTTATCTGAAAAATTTTGTCAACCGCATCAGCGTCAAAGGGATTGACACCCAGTCCGTAAAGCGATTGGGTCGGAAATACCACAATCCCCCCCCTTTTTATAATATCCCCGGCTTCTCTGATAATATCATAATCAGGATGTACCGAGTCTGTTTTTCTTATATTATTGAGTCTCTTCAATCTTTTTTGCCTTCTGCTCCACCTGATCAGCCATCTCTTCTTTAAATGACTCTAATTTTTTGGCAAGTTCAGGATCAGAAAGAGCAATCATCTGAGCTGCAAGAATCCCTGCATTTCTTCCCCCTGATTTTCCGATAGAGACTGTTGCAACAGGAATCCCAGGGGGCATCTGTACTGTAGATAGAAGCGAATCAAGCCCCTGAAGGCATGAAGAATCTATAGGAATACCGATAACCGGCAGAATAGTATGAGCCGCCATCACACCGGCAAGATGAGCCGCATGTCCTGCTCCGGCAATAATCACTTTTATTCCCCGTTTTTGAGCATTTGAAGCAAACTCCATTGCCCGCTGAGGACTCCTGTGCGCAGAGGCTACTGTTATCTGATATGGAATATCAAATTTCTTCAGAATAGCCGCTGCCTCTTTCATCACATCAAGATCAGAGTCGCTCCCCATTACAATGCCGACCTTCGGCAATATATTATTGTTCATTTGTTTTTTTTCCTTATCAAAATGACAAGATAAGAAGCTAAGTTTTTAAAAAAAACTTGGCTACTTTTAATTCCTGATTCCTAATTCTCAATTCCTAATTTTTTTACCGCTGTGTAACCCTCAAAACTTCCTCAATCGTGGTAACACCGTTTAAAATTTTCTGAATACCGTCCTGACGGAGAGAATGAATATTCGCCTCTTTCTTTATTATATTTGAATCATAGGTTTTGAGAATCAGACTTTTCAGATTGCTGTCCATAACCATAAGCTCAATAATCGCCACCCGTCCTTTGTATCCTGTATGAAAACAGTTGGGACATCCTTTTGTCCGGTAAATCGTGCCGTTTCTCATCTGTTCAGGAGTTATTCCTATAGTCTTTAATGTCAAGTCATCCGGTATATAAGGCTCCTTGCAGTTATTACACAGAATCCTTACCAGCCGCTGCCCTGCAACAGCAATCACGGCTGATGAGATCAAAAACGGCTCAACCCCGATGTCAACAAGCCGGGTAATTGCACCCGGTGCGTCATTGGTATGAAGCGTTGAAAAAACAAGATGCCCGGTCAAAGCTGATTGAACCGCAATTTCAGCAGTTTCGCGGTCGCGTATCTCACCGATAAGCACCACATCAGGGTCCTGGCGGACAATAGAGCGGAGTCCTCTGGCAAAAGTGAGATCAATCTTTCTGTTGACCTGTATCTGGCTGATCCCTTTCATCTGATATTCAACCGGGTCTTCAATAGTGATAATGTTAATATCCGGTTTATTTATGGAGGCAAGAAACCGCATAAAGTGTTGTGGTTTTTCCGCTTCCTGTTGGTCCGGTAACAAGAATAATCCCATTCGGAGATGTAACCAGATTTTCGAGCAGAGCAAGTTTATCAGGAGAGAATCCCAAATCAGGTAATTTGAACAATGTGCTTGATTTATTCAATAACCGCATGACAACCCGCTCTCCGAAGGTCGTGGGAATGGTTGAAACACGGACATCAACATCCTGATC
This sequence comes from uncultured delta proteobacterium, assembly GCA_963806835.1. Taxonomy (GTDB): domain Bacteria; phylum Desulfobacterota; class Desulfobacteria; order Desulfobacterales; family CAWEAR01; genus CAWEAR01. Next base: position 139,017 of record CAWEAR010000035.1, on the reverse strand, counting down.
CCCGACTTTTACTTCAAGTCGTCCGTCCTGGGGAAGCCGTTTCTCCGCAATATTCATTTTGGACATGACTTTGATTCTGGAGATCAATGCTGCCTGAATCCATTTGGGCGGGGTGAGCAGATCATACAATATGCCGTCAACCCGGTACCTTACCTTAAAGCTGTCCTGATAAGGCTCCACGTGAATATCACTGGCGCGGGCTTTTACTGACTGTGAAATAATGTGGTTGACCAGCTTGATAATCGGCGCATCGCTGGTATCATCCAAAAGGTCTGCGGTATCCTCAATGTCACTGATAATGGTAGTTCCGTTCTCCTCCATATCCTGAACCAACTGCTCTGCGGAATCTCTGTTAAATTCATACGAAAGATTGATTGCCGATAGTATGGAATCTTTTGTTGAAAGAACAATCTTGAAATTATCCTCTTCAATGATTCTCACCAGATCATCTAACGCCTGAAAACAGGTCGGATCATTAATTGCAATAATATATTCAGGTTCTTTTTTATGAGGTTTTGAATCAGGCACTTTGGATTTCAGGACTTCCGAAGTTTCTAAAACATCGGAACTCTGACTCCATTCGGAAGTCTGATTTGATTCAGATTCAAGGCATTCAGAATCTTTAAAAACATCATGAGTCTGATTTAATTCAGATTCAAATACTTCCGAATCTTTAAAAACTTCAGGAGCTTGATTTGATTCGGATTCAAATACTTGGGAAGTCTGACCAAATTCGGAACTCTGATCTGATTCAGATTCAAAGACTTCTGAAGTTTCTGCAACTTCTGAAGACTGACTCCATTCGGAAGTCTGATTTGATTCGGATTCAAAGACTTCTGAAGTCTGATCCCATTCGGAACTCTGACTTCCGTTTTTATTTCTTCCCAGAGGAACCATAAAATATTTTTTAAGAAACTGAATCGGAATCTGATGAATCATTTCAGTTTCAACATTATCCAGCGGAAGCTGATGCCAGAACGGAAGATTATACAGAATACTGAATGCCTCAAGCAATTGAGCCTCTGTCAGGATTTTTTTTTTAACAAGTATCTCTCCGGTATTTCCCCCTTTTTCCATTCTGATTCTCTGAATCTCTTCATAATCCTCTTCTGAAATACCGAAATTCTCTTTTAATATCTGTGAAAGTTGTTTTCTCATAAAATTACCTCCCGTTCTCCATGCTGAAGCCGAAAAAGTCCGTAGTACCGCCTTCAGGCGGTCCCGGCGTGTAAAGACAATCTCCTGATTTCACAGTAACCGCCTAAAGGCAGTCCGAAAAAGTCCGTAGTACCGCCTTCAGGCGGTCCCGGCGTGTAAAGACAATCTCCTGATTTCACAGTAACCGCCTAAAGGCAGTCAAACTTTTTCGTGATACTGTAAACTTTTCTGAAATTTCGATCTGCTGAATTTATGGTCTGAAGAATAGAGACTTGAATTGCTGAAAAACAGTTTACAATAAAAAATTCCAGCGCAGCCTAACCCCCATGCCCCCTTCCCTAAAGGGAAGGGGGGAATAAAGAGTATGTTGAAAATTTTTTTACAACTGTATTTTGTGGTCTGACATAATACTGGGATAGGTTCATCTGTCAATATATTAGACATTATCGGAAATAAGCAACGCCTTTTCAATTCTGAGTCCGGCGACATTCGGTTCTCAGATTATGCAGCCCGCAGGCGGTTTCCGTCACCGGATCGTCATAATTTTTTTTGTGCTGCGGAATTTTTCTTTTACGATACGGCATCTTTTTACGCCGGAAATTACATGCTCAACTACGATACGAACTCCTGATATGACTGAGTTTTCTACTTTTTCTCCTACGGAAAGTTCTCCGCCGCGGGGTTTTTCTCCGGCTGTCCTGTGTCTGTTCCTTCCGGTTCGTATCCTTGGAATCCTGTATCTTTCAGAAGTATGATTCCCTCCGGAAAAACAGGATTTTCTCCGTCGCATATCTTCTTATCATGCTTTTTTCCCCCGCAGGTTCCGCTGAGATATCCGGCTTTTCTTTTTCCGGCAGATACAGTCAGACTGTTTTTTACCGTATGACGCTTCTTTTTTCCGCTGCAATATTTTCTTTGCTTCCCGTTATTTACGGGTCGGCATATCTCCCGTTCCGCGCCGTCGGTTACAAATTCCGTCTCTCCGTTTTCTGTAAGAGTTTTTCCGGCATGCCGGGATTCCTCTCCGGCAGATGCCCAAGTTCTTCCGGGGTTATCCCCGGAACATCCGTAAATCTGTGAATCCGGTAATTCGCCCGGCTCCGCCCCGTTCCGGACAGAAAACCGATCAGTATCCGCAAAGGATATAATTTAAAATAAAACAATATAAACAGTAATTTATCAGATGATGACCCGAACACGGATTTCCGTCATCCTCTGCTTTGACTTTGAAAATTCAATCCCGAACAGGTTTGCCGAATTGTATGATGAAAATGCTGAAACTGTTATCCTGAAATCCGAAAATGAATATTCGGTAATTCTTGAACCTGATGTGGCGGAATATTTCCCTGATCATATGAAAGTGTCAATACAGCACTTCGTACTTTGATTTCTGTTATCTCCAAAATTAAAAAAAATGATTCAAAAACAGCAGTTACCTGAATGCAGCGGTTTTATCTTGTTCCCACGCGAAGAGCTTGGGAAAAGACCTAAATAATAAGGTGGGTTACGCTGTCGCTAACCCACCCTACATATTTAACGCTTCAGCAACGCCATTGCTTTCTGCACAATATTTTCCGGTGTAAAACCGAACTGCTTCAGCATTGTCCCGCCTGGGGCAGATGCTCCGAATCTCTCCATGCCTATAACATCGCCGTTCATGCCGATATAACGGTGCCAGCCCATCGGAAGAGCAGCTTCAACAGCAAGCCGTTTTGTAACATTCGGCAAAAACACATCCTCTTTATACCCCTCAGGCATCTTTTCAAACAGTTCCCAGCTCGGCATACTGATTACTCTGGCGGCAATTCCTTCTTTTTCTTCAAGAATCTTCTGCGCCTCCAAAGTAATATGCACCTCTGAACCGGTGGCAATCAGAATAATATCCGGCTTGATCTTTGAATCAGAGAGGATATAAGCACCTTTTGAAAGCTCTGATGCAGAAGCAAACCGCTTTCTGTCAATAACCGGAAGATTCTGACGGCTCAGAATCAACGCCACAGGAGATGATGACTGAACCGCTAATTTCCATGCCTCAGCCGTTTCCGTTGCATCAGACGGACGGATCACTGTCAAACCCGGAATTGCTCTAAGGCTTGCCAAATGCTCAACCGGCTGATGAGTCGGACCATCTTCACCAACTGCAATACTGTCATGGGTAAATACATAAATCACCGGCAGTTTCATGAGTGATGCCAGACGTATTGCCGGACGCATATAATCCGCAAAAACAAGAAATGTTCCGCCATAAGGACGGATACCCTTATGCAAAGCCATGCCTGAGAGAATCGCGCCCATAGCATGTTCTCTGACGCCGAAACGGATATTCCTGCCGATATAATTATTCTTCTGAAAATCGTGGGATGATTTGATAATTGTATTATTGGAAGGAGCAAGATCAGCAGAACCGCCCATCAGCGTGGGGATTTTTTCAGCAAGAGCATTCAATATCTTTCCTGACGCAGCACGGGTGGCAACAGATTTTTCATTTGAAAAATCAGGCAAATCTTTATCCCAATCCTCTTTTAAAGTATTGCTGATCGCATCCATCCATTGACGGGCAAGAAGCGGATATTTATTCCCATACGCCTCAAACTTTTCCTGCCACAGAGATTCTGCGGCTTTTCCTCTTTCAACAGATTCCCGGCACAGCGTAAGAGCCTCATCAGGCACATAAAAAGAGTCATTTTCATTCCAGCCCAGATTTTTTTTAGTCAGACGAATCTCTTCCTCGCCCAAAGGCGCGCCGTGTGCATCGGCTGAATCCTGTTTGTTTGGGCTGCCGTAAGCAATATGAGTCCGCAGGATAATTATAGACGGGCGTTTAATCTCTGCTTTGGCAGATTCAATCGCATTCTGGATTGCATTTATATTATTTCCGTCTTCAACATGCTGAACATGCCAGTTATACGCATTAAAGCGAAGCCCAACATCCTCAGTAAAAGCGATCTCGGTTTTCCCTTCAATGGAAATTTTATTATTATCATAAATACAGATCAGCTTCCCCAACCCAAGATGTCCGGCTAAAGATGCTGCCTCAGCGCTGATTCCTTCCATCAGGTCGCCGTCTCCGCACATCACATAAGTATAGTGATCCGCAATATTATATCCGTCCCGGTTAAAACACGCTGCAAGATGTCTTTCTGCCATTGCCATACCCACAGCGTTGGCAATCCCCTGTCCCAGAGGTCCTGTTGTGGTTTCAACCCCAGGTGTATGAGCAAATTCAGGGTGCCCTGGCGTTTTACTTCCCCATTGACGGAACGCTTTTATATCATCAAGGGTAAGATCATAGCCGGTCAAATACAACATGCTGTAAAGCAGCATAGAGGCATGGCCCCCTGAAAGCACAAACCGATCCCTGTTATGCCATTCAGGATTTGCAGGGTTGTGTTTCATAATCCGCGTCCATAGCACATAAGCAGCCGGAGCAAGTCCCATAGGCGCGCCCGGATGACCTGAATTTGCTTTCTGAATCGCATCCATTGCAAGGGTGCGGATAGTGTTTATACAAAGATTATCAATCTTTGCCTGGCTTTGTTTCAAGCCGTTATTCATGTTAATTTCTCCTTTTGATTCCTTATTTACGCTATGTACGGATTTTTTACCGCAAAGGTCGCAAAGGTTACGCAAAGGTCGCAAGGATTTCTCTGCGCTCTTTTGCGGAAACTTTGCGTTCTTTGCGGTTTTTAAAAAGTCGCACATATCTTTAAATTCCTAATTATCAATTCCTAATTTTATAATGCTCTCAGCCATTCAGGCTTTAATGAAATTTTACCTGCAAGAGCCTCATCAATCAATCTGATTGTCGCATCTTTCTCTTTTGGAAGTCTTGCTTTTATCGGCAGATAATTTGAAGCATGATTTGCATGAAAAAGACCTTGTGAAAGATTCGTATTTGTAATAATGCTCTTTAATTCCTCAAGCATCTCATCAGGTTCAATCAAAATGAATTCTCCTGATACATAATCCTGATACATCGGAGTTCCCGGAATCAGCATCAGGCTTAATGCGCCGACATAATCAGGATCAATTGCAGAAAGCACTTTCCCGGTCTCTTCTGCATGGATTTGGGAACGCTCTCTCCCTGCAATTCCGAGTATCACAGTTATAGAGAGCTTCAACCCCGCCTCTTTTGCTTTTCTCCCCATTTCAATCATGGATTCAGGTGTTTCACCTTTGTTGATATTTTTCAGAGTCAGGGCATCACCTGATTCAAGCCCCATATAAGCAATACCAAGTCCATGAGATTTCAGTTCTTTCAGTTCATCAACAGTTTTCATTCTCAGACTTTTGGCGTTGGCGTAAATACCCACCCGCGTTACCCAGGGAAGTTGAGATTCAATCTCTGTCAGAATCTTCATCAGTCTTTTCTGAGGGATAATCAGAGCATCCCCATCGCAAAGAAAGACCCTGCGCTGTTTTTTGCAATATTGCGCGGCAAATGCAATGTCCTCCATGATGATATCATCTGATTTGATACGAAACCGTTCTCCCATGTATGTTCCGCAGAATGTACATTTATTCCGGGAGCATCCCACAGTTACCTGAAGCAGAATACTGTTTGCTTCACTTGGAGGGCGAATAATAGTTCCTTCGTAATGCATCAATATATCTCCGAATTCCAATATTTATCCGTATTGTTTCTATTTATATTTATCGCAATATAAGATGATTAGCAACCATTTTTTATATCGGAAATACCCTAATGGTTTAATAAACCATTAGGGTATTAATCAGAAACAGTACCATGTGAATTGATAATAAATGATTCCTGTTTTCAGGAGAATCTTTTATCTGTCCCTTATAAGCACGATTTCTCAGCGAACTGACAGTCATTTTCAGCCTTGTTAATCTTCTTTTGATATTCTCGATTATAGCAAATTTTACAGAAGATGCTGCTCTCTATAGTATTCAAAATTTGGTGGTGGGTCAAATCCGTTGACAATCTTCCGTAGGGGCAAATAATTATTTGCCCCTGCAATTTTTTTCAACGGATTTGACCCACTACCCAAAATTTTTGTATCATGATATGATTATAGTTTATGATTTTAACAAACGTGAGAATCCAAGTTTTCTTGAAAAATTCAGCTTCTGAAAAATTCCGAATTATGCTCTTTGCCGGTATAAACTGAAAAAACATTTGATTTCAAATATTTTTCAGAACTGATAATTTATAATTATGTTAGTGCTTGACATAAAAAACATAATTTTCTAAATGTAAAAGCGGGATATATCCAAAGTAAAGCGAGTTTAATATAAGCAATAAGTATCCAAGCGGGATTAAGAGTTGGTAACGGATTATTTTTAAATCAAAAGGGTAGGATAAAATTCTTTGTTTTGATATTAATTTGTTAAATATAAAAAGGAGGTTATCGGGATGAAAAAAAGTTTTATTCTCAGTATGATGACAGCGATCTTTTGTATGGTATCTGTATTATCAGATGCACATGCAAAAATGACATTTGTTACAATCGGTACAGGAGGTATTACAGGCGTCTATTATCCCACAGGAGGAGCAATTGCCAAAATTGTGAATCAGAAAAAAGAACTGTATGGGATCAGATGCACGGTTGAATCAACTGCCGGATCTGTATTTAACATTGATTCAATTCTTTCAGGTGATCTGGAATTCGGTATTGTGCAATCAGATCGGCAATATCAGGCGGTTCAAGGTGAAGCAGAGTGGAAAGAGGCCGGTCCCCGGAAAGAGCTTTGTTCAGTCTTCAGTATTCATCCTGAAGCTCTTACTCTTGCGGCTTCCGTAGATTCAGGGATTAAAACAGTTTATGATTTAAAAGGGAAACGGGTTAATATCGGCAATCCCGGTTCCGGGCAGCGTCAAAATTCTATCGATGCTCTTTCTGCTGTTGATATTGATTATGAAAAAGATATTAAAGAAGAGAGTGTCAAACCTGCCGAAGCTCCGGGACTTCTTCAGGATGGCAAAATAGACGCCTTTTTTTATACAGTAGGACATCCGAGCGGCGCATTCAAAGAAGCAACCGCGGGAGCAGTAAAAGTGCGACTTATTCCTATCACAGGTACCGGAATAGATAAGCTGGTACAGCAAAAGCCTTATTATACAAAGACAGTTGTTAATATCAGGGATTACCCGGCACGGAAAATGATTCAGATATAGAGACTTTCGGCGTTAAAGCAACCCTCTGTACTTCGGTGAAAGTTTCAGATGATATTGTTTATGCTGTTGCCAAAGAGATTTTTGAAAATTTTGAGGAATTCAAAAAACTGCATCCTGCTTATGAAGTTATGACCAAAGAGAGTATGCTGGAGGGTCTTTCAGCACCATTGACCCGGGAGCAATGAAGTACTATAAAGAAGTCGGGTTGATTAAATAGAGCATGATTTTTATATTTCCTATCCTTATCGCGGCGGATTCTGTCCGCCGCTTTTTATTATTCATCAAAAAATAAGAAGCCAAGTTTTTCCAAAAAAATTGGCTTCTTAAATCAGCGGGATCTTTTTAAGTGAAAATCAATTTGGATGGTATTGTTATTATTGTCGGAAATTACGGAAGCGGAAAGACCGAAGTCTGTATTAATCTTGCAGTTCATCACAAAAGGAAAGGTTTAAATGTATTTGTGGCAGACCTTGATCTGGTCAATCCGTATTTCAGAACCCGTGAAGCACGCGGACAGCTTTCTGAACTCGGAATCAAAATGGTACTCCCGCCGGAACAATATTTACAGGCAGACCTTCCCATATTGACGCCTGCTGTTGCCGGTATGATCCGTCAATCCGGATCAGAGCCGCAGCATGAGCAGAGACTGATATTATTGGATGTCGGAGGGAATGATGTGGGAGCAACAGTGCTGGCTACATTGGCTGATCCTTTAAAAGATAAAAAGATCAGGATGCTTCAGGTAGTAAATCCTTTCAGACCTTTTACCGATACAGTACAGGGATGTCTGAAAATACGGGATGAAATAGAAAATGCTTCAAAACTGAAGATAAACGGTATTATCGGCAATGGCAATCTGATAGATGAAACAACTGCGGCAGATATATATAAAGGGTATGATCTTGTTCATGCTTTTTCTGAGGAGAGCGGATTGCCCCTTGAGTGTATCACTGTTTCAGCAGAATTACTGCCGAAGACAGATATAAAATATTTCTCCTGTCCTGTTTTGCCTATTGAAAGACAACTGGTTCCGCCATGGAAAAAGAGATCGGTGTTAAGTGTTCCTCGTTTACGAAGCTCTGCCTCGTAACGAGATAAAAGGAGTTAAAGATGACATATATATATTTTATTGATGTTGACAGATGCAAGGGCTGCGGCTTATGCGTATCAGTCTGTCCCAAAAAAGTTTTGGGAATATCTGATAAAGTGAATACCAAAGGATATTTTCCTGCATATCAGGCACACCCGGAAGATTGTATATTTTGTGCAACCTGCTGTCTGATGTGTCCTGATGTGGCAATCAGTATCAGCGAGGCAGTTGCTGCTGCTTAATTGAAATCTACAGGGATTGTGGTTAAGAAGGGGATTTGAATCACGGATTAAACGGATTTAACAGATTGCACGGATTTTTTTGCTTTAATCCTGTCAATCCTGATAATCCTCTTAATCATGGTTCAGACAATGGCATCTGTGAAATCCGTTTAATCTGTTTAATCCGCGATTCAAATCCCCTTCTTAACCACAATCCCTGTAGATGTTAATGCAGCGGAGTAGCTCCTAAAACCCTCTCTGCGATTCAGGAAAATCAAACCCCACTTTCAGAGACCCGGCACCGTCAGGCTGTAACCTTAATATGGCGGAAAATGGTTTACCTTTTTTTGAAACAAATCCGTCTATTTTTTCCGTCATTCCCGATTCAAGAAGCTGAATAACTGCCTCCTTTGGAATCTCTTTCTGTAAAATGGTTTTCCAGATAATAAATCTGCACACGCCGTTTTCATTCCGCCAATTGGCACAACCGTATCCTTTTTCTTTTTCAATTATATTGCCGCCGCAGGCTGGACATATACCTATAACACCGGAGTCTGATTTTTTCTCCGGCAAATTCACAACCGGCTCAACCTTGACATCCCAACCATCTTTATTTTTAACTAATTTCAGAATCCCCTTAAACTTTTTAGTGTCCTTTGTGTCCTTCGTGGACTCAAGGCACTGAAACGGACCCGCCTCTTTTTTTTCAATCAGCTTTTTTACTATATGAGGGGTGATCATCTTTCCTGAGATATTTTTCCAGATAACAAACCTGCATGCCCCATCTTCTTTCCGCCATTTGGAGCATCCGAAACCCCGTTTCCCTTCAATGATTTTTCCTCCGCAAATCGGACAATTCCCCATATCTGAACTGCTTATCAGCGTATTGCTCTTTTTAAACTCTTCAACAGTCTGCTCCACAAAAGATTTGATTCCGTTCAAAAAGTCTGTGTCAGAGCCTTTTCCCTGTGCAATAAGATGCAGTTGCTGTTCCCATCTTGCTGTCTCTTCCGGTGATGTAAGATTCTTTGCAACATTGAACTGTCGCAGGGTTTCAATCAGATGACACCCTTTATCAGTGGCAATCAGATTTTTTTTTCTCCGCTCCGCATATTTGCGTGATAAAAGCGTCTCAATAATCTGCGCCCGTGTTGCCTGTGTGCCAAGCCCCACATCTCCCCGGTAAATCTTCTTCAAATCATCCTCAGCCACATATTTTCCGGGATTTGTCATATCCTTCAACAGCAATGCTTCGGAATATTCTGGAGGCGGAGTTGTCTGCTTTCTTTCCAAATTGGTCTCTCTAACATCAGCCGGGTCTCCTTTGGCAAGCGGCGGAAGATATTCCGGCTCTTCCTCGCTGTCAAATATTTGAGAATCTTCTTTATCCGGCGATATTTTTTTATCAGGAGATTGCGGCGTATCATAAACCACCTGCCAACCCGGTTTTAATATCCGTTTTCCGGTTGTGCGGAACGTCTCTTTTTCAACTTCAGTTATAATTTCAGTCTGTTCATATTCACAGTCAGGATGAAATGCCGCCGCAAACCGCTTCAATACCAAATCATAAATCTTTTTTTCATCAGGATTTGCATTATTCGGAATATTTTTCAGAGGGATAAGTGCATGATGATCTGTTAATTTCGCGTCATTAAAGACCCGTTTGTTTGATCCGCTGATAAGACTCTTTTCAATATTTGCAAATAACTGAGGATATGCTTTTGACAGATTATTCAATATATTCTTAGTCATATCAACATTTTTTGATCCCAGCACTTTTGAATCCGTTCGCGGATATGAAAGACATTTCTTCTCTTCATAAAGTGCCTGAGCAATATTCAGCGTTGTTTCTGCGGAGAACCCGAATTTTTTATTCCCGTCCTGCTGCAACTCTGTCAGAGAATAAAGAAACGGCGGCGGGATATTCTTTTTCTGCTTTTTGACGGAACGGACTTTTCCTGTTTTATCAGTAATTTTTTCCTGTATCTGTATTGCATCTTTTTCATTCAGAAAACGGGATTCATCCTCTTTAAACCAGATTCCCTGCCAGATTTTTTCCGCATCATCTGTATTCAAAGGGGGAGAAAAGAAAGAGGCTCTAAGTATCCAATAAGGTTCAGGCTTAAAATTCTCCCGGACTCTCCGGCGATCTACCAGAAGCGATAAAACAGCGGTCTGAACTCTGCCTATGCTGAATAGGTCATTCATACGGATAGTTGCCGCGCGTGAGCCGTTCATTCCCACAAGCCAGTCTGCAATCTGCCTTGACTGTCCTGCTTTCCAAAGGCGGTCGTATTCAGATGCCTTTTTTAGAGCATCCATCCCATCTTTGACTACATCAGGAGTCAATGCCTGACTTGTCCAGAAGCGGTACAGCTTATTATCATCCTTAAATCCTGAAATAAAAAGAATAGTTCTGGCAATAACCTCCCCTTCGCGTCCTGCATCAGTGGCAATCACGATTTTATCATAAGATTTTTTTGAAATCAGGTCTTTAATAATTCGGAGCTGCTTTTCTGTTCTTGAAATCGGCTTATATCTGAACTGCTCAGGGATAATCGGCAGCGTATCTATACGCCATTTTTTCCATTTTTCATCATAATCTTCCGGTTCAAGCAGTTCCACAAGATGACCGACCGCCCATGTAATGATATACTGATCATTCTCCATGTAGCCGTCATATTGTTTATCAATACCAAGTGCTTTGGCAAAATCTCTTGCAACTGAAGGTTTTTCTGTGAGGATAAGGGTTTTCAAAATTTTATTCCTTATAGGAGTTACGCAGTTGAAGTTTCTGCATCGTAAAAATGAACCGCAGAGATCGCAAAGTTTTAAAATATATCTTTGCGTAACTTTGCGGTTTACTTTGCGTTCTCTGCGGTTAAATAAAAAAGCGTATTTCAACTGCGTAACTCCTAAAAATTATAAAGCACGGAATTTTCATTTGCCAAAATGTCGGATATTTCCGGTTATAATACTGAATTCTTCACGGAACCTCAACAGAATCAAATATCTGTCCGATAATCTGCTCCGCAGTAATATCCTCTGCTTCAGCCTCGTAAGTCAAAATAATCCTGTGGCGCAGAATATTCGGGGCAATTGTTTTAACATCCTGAGGGGTTACATAAGCTCTCCCCTGTAGAAACGCATACGCTCTTGCCGCCAGACTCAAAAATATGGTTGCTCTGGGAGAAGCTCCGAACTGAATATAATTTGAAATATCAATCTTATAATCATCAGGGTTCCGGGTGGCAAAGATCAGATCAACAATATAATCTTTAAGTTTTTCATCCATATAAATATCTCTGATCAGATCGACAATCTCATTCAGTTGTCCCGGATTAATAACAGGATTCACTTTTGACGCTTTTTCAAATCCTACCCGCCTCATAATCTCTTTTTCTTCGGTTTTATCAGGGTAGCCGATAATCAGTTTCAGCATAAACCTGTCAACCTGCGCTTCGGGCAGCGGATAAGTCCCCTCCTGCTCAATCGGATTCTGTGTTGCCATCACAAGAAAAGGATCAGACAGGGGAAAAGTCTCTTCTCCGATTGTTACCTGACGCTCCTGCATTGCCTCCAGCAGGGCAGATTGAACTTTTGAGGGAGCGCGGTTAATTTCATCAGCAAGAATGATGTTATGAAAAATCGGACCCTTTTTAATGGTGAAATCGCCTGTTTTCGGCAGATAAACCTCTGTTCCCACAAGAATCTGCGGGTAATAAATCCGGGGTAAACTGAATCCGTTTGAAATCCGCATGGACAGTTGCGGCAAGCGCCATCACCGAACTTGTTTTTGCCAATCCCGGAACTCCTTCAATCAGAATATGCCCTTTGGTAAAAAGCCCGATTAGCAATCCGTCAATAAATTCCCGCTGTCCCACAAGAACCTTGCTGATCTCATTTTTAATACTGTTCACCAGCAGGTGCTTTTCTTCAATACGCTGTTTTAATTCATCAATAGTGAATTTCTGTTTTAAATCGTCAGCCAATTTTCACCCCTCCTGAAGTTTTAAACCTGAAGCCTAAAGTCCAAATAATAAGAAATAATTTAAGATTGTCAAGTAAAAAAGAGACCTGCGGAGTTTTGAATACCCCGAAACTATTTTACGATATTAAATTTTCAATTTGCACAAAGATTTTGAATATGTTAATAGGGAATTAAAAATTGAAAATTAGGAATTGAGAATTAGAGATATGGAACGTATCATTGTTCAGATTTATGAAATACAGACTCCTTATGAAGCTGAACCGCTTATTGAGATGGGGGTTGATCATATCGGAAGTGTTCTTCTTTCGGAAGAGCGGTTGAAAGTTCCGTCAATACAGGATACTGTCAGGCTGGTTAAAGGAACTGAATCTAAATGCAGCATTATCCCGTTATTCAGCAATATGGATAATATTTTCCGGGTTCTTGATTACTATCAGCCTGATATTATTCATTTCTGTGAAATTACTGCAAATCGGAACGGTATTCTGAAAAGCTGTAAAGATTTGATAAATTTGCAGGAGAATGTTAAAAAACGGTTTCCTGAAGTTCAGATTATGCGTTCAATTCCGATTGCACAAACCGGCAAGGCAGATACTGTTCCAAGCCTTGAAGTCGCCAGGCTCTTTGAGCCGGTAAGCGATTATTTTTTAACAGATACGCTGATAATTAAAGATACTGATGCTTCAGGGATACAGCCTGTAAGCGGATTTGTCGGTATAACAGGTCAAACCTGCGACTGGGATGTCGGGGCTGAACTGGTGAAATCAAGCCATATCCCTGTGATTTTAGCCGGAGGGCTTTCACCTGATAATGTATCTGACGGTATAAAGCATGTCAGACCTGCCGGGGTTGACAGTTGCACAGGAACAAATGCTTCAGACAAAGAAGGAAATCCTGTCAGATTCAAAAAAGATATTGAAAAAGTAAAACGGTTTATTGAAGCAGTTAGATGTTCTAAACCCTAAGGGTTTCTAAATAACACAGAAATAAAGGAGAAATAAAAAAATATGTATGATACCAGTAACCTGAGAAAGGGACTGAAAGTCGAGATTGACGGAGAACCTTATGTAATTACACAGTTTAATTTTGTCAAGCCGGGCAAGGGGCAGGCACTTTACAAATGCAAACTGAAAAACATGGTAACCGGCAATCAGTTTGACAGAACCTACCGTTCGGGTGAAAAATTTAATGAGGCAAATCTGGAAGAGCATGAAGTTGAATATCTGTATTCAGATGGGACCAATTACTGCTTTATGAATAACACAACTTATAATCAGGAGTTTCTGAGTGAAGAACAGATCGGAGATGCCAAAAATTTCTTAAAAGAGAATACTACGTGCAACGCGCTTTTTTTTGACGGAAGAGCCATCGGGCTTTCTCTTCCGAATTTTGTTGACCTGAAGATAACCGGAGCCGAACCCTGGGCAAAAGGGGATACAGCCACCGGAAGCACAAAGCCGGTCACTCTTGAAACAGGTTATGTTTTGCAGGTTCCCCCATTTGTTGAAGCAGATGAAGTAATTCGCATTGACACCAGAACCGGAGAATATGTTGAGCGGGTAAAGAAATAAAGGGAATTAGGAATGAAAAGCTGAAAAACTAAGTTTCTTAAAGAAACTTAGTTTTTTAAATCATGATAATTACAGAGCTTAAAGACTTCCGAAGTTTTGTAAACTTCGGAAATCTTCTGTTTCAGGCTCTGTTTCTATAAACAGATCGTTTTCCTTTATTTTTCTCATCAGGCACTTCAGTATCCCAGAATACATGCTTTTTTCTTGCTCTGACAGAATAATAAGCCTGCTGAGGCTCCCATGCTTTTATCCCTTCAAACCGCTCAATCTCATTCATATCTTCATTGTATAAAACGACTGTAAATGTCCTTTTTACCCATCCTTTTTTGTGAAAATGTGCAAGGATAGGCATTACAATTGCAATAATCAAAAGTATAAAAAGATATTGCTGAAAAGTTACCGCAAATAATACAGCCGCAAGCATTGCTGTGTAATAATATAATCCTCCCATAAACCTCCTCTTAATAATTACAAAGACTTCCTAAGTTCTGAAAACTTCGGAAGTCTGACTATTGATTTCCGCTGATATAAAAAGCTCTTGTCCCTCCGTATTTCTTTTTGTTCTTTAACCGTTCATCAAATATATCTTCCAATTCAAGAATCATATCATTGATTCCTTTTATAATATTCTCAACAGATTTATGAAATCTTTCATCATGAGATATGCCCAATCCATTCCCTGATTCCATTTCATGCTCATACAATTCTATGGTTTCATTCAGTAAATCACGGGTATTCTCCTGTAATTCAATTGTATTCTGAAATATTTCCATCTGTATTTCTAACCTGTTTATCTTTTTTTCTTTTATTTCAGCAGAAATTTTCTCAAGAGCTTTTAATTCTCTTCCGATATTTGCCAGCTTTGTGATTTTCTCTTTCAGTTCATTCCCAATCTCCTGATAAATCTCTGTTAAATCTTCTTTTGTTACATCTTTTTCCTTCATTATTCTTCGTGCTTCATTCTTCAGCTTATAACTGAGTCTTCCCATTCCAAGAAGTGATTCTTCTCTGAATTTGTCAACATGACCGAAAATATATTTTGAATCCATAGTAATCACTGCCTATAATAAACCCTAAGGGTTTTTGAAACCATTTATATAACCCTCAATCATTATATCATCATCAAACCGCCGGATATTTATATCTCTTACAGAAATAGAGTCCTTCATTAAAGCAGGTCCATGACCTTTGCATATCGGAACTCCGTCATCTCCGCCCAATATTTTCGGAGCATAAAAAAAGATAATCTTATCAACAATTTTTGCTGCAAAAGCTGATGCAATCACCTGACTCCCACCTTCTATCAGAATACTTGTGATTCCCAACGAACCTAACTTACGAATCAACGAAGCAAAATCAATCAGTCCGTCTTTTAGCGGAGATTCAATAATCTTAACCTTTTTTGAAGCTATTTCTGATTTTTTATCTGACGGAATATTATTCTCTGTAATCACAAGCGTTTCAGCATCAGAATCATTATTTAACACTTTTGCATCTTCAGAAATGGACAGATGAGTATCCAGAATAATCCTTATCGGATCATTTCCCTTTATATTATCAAGACGGGTGGTTAAACTCGGATTATCCTTTTTAAC
This sequence comes from uncultured delta proteobacterium, assembly GCA_963806835.1. Classification (GTDB taxonomy): domain Bacteria; phylum Desulfobacterota; class Desulfobacteria; order Desulfobacterales; family CAWEAR01; genus CAWEAR01. The sequence continues at coordinate 123,252 of CAWEAR010000035.1, read as the reverse complement.
CGTGCCGATACCCACCATAATCGCATCTGTAGCATGGCGAAGCTGATGAACAAATCTCCGGGAGGCTTCACATGATACCCATTTGGAATCACCTGTCCGTGTGGCTATCCGCCCGTCTAATGTTGCTGCACATTTGACAATCACAAACGGCAGTTTAGTTCTGATATATTTGATAAAAACCTCATTCAGTTTTTTTGCTTCATCTTCACAAACCCCTGTTAAGACCTCAATCCCTTTTTCTTTCAGATATGCAATCCCTCCTCCTTTTACATCAGGATTCGGATCATACATGGCAGAGACCACCCGCTTTATTCCGGCTTTAAGAATCTTTTCAGTGCATGGCGGCGTCCGTCCCGTATGATTGCACGGCTCAAGCGTAACATAAAGAGTTGCGCCCTTTGCATTATCTCCGGCGTCATCAATGGCGTTTACCTCGGCGTGTGCAAGTCCGACCGCCTGATGATAACCCTTTCCGACAATTTTTCCCTCTTTAACAACAACCGCCCCGACCATTGGATTTGGAGATGTAAAACCCTCTCCTTTTTTAGCAAGGTCAAGAGCTATATTCATGTATTCTTTATCATTCATAATAATATCAAAGTAACAATGCTGTTATCAATTCAGTTAATTACGGGTAGGCATCACAAGCATATGATATCCGTAATCCGATAAAATATCCATTGTCTTATCGCCGGCATAATCCATTAATTCCGAACGTCTGTCATCATCTTCAGGTGCGGTTACTCTGATCCAGAGACTTTCGGGATATTCTGGACTTTCCGTAACGCTGATAAATCTGACTTCCGGGAATCTGTCTTTTACATAATTCACCACTTCCTCAATCAGTTGTTCCTGTTTGAAATTTATCATTTTTCAAGTTCCTTTATGATAAGTCCGATCATCTCTCCCGCTTTGCGTATCTGCTCGGACGCATCCTTTTTACATACTGTTTCATATTCATAATCTGCCATATTTCTGAGCATCTGCATTTTCATAAAATGTGGCAAAGAAACCCCTATCCCTTCAGGGTAGGGGATGAATTGCCTTCTCCTTTCTTATTTGGTTTGAAAGACAGGCAGTTTTTGCGACAGTTAATATATAACTGTCCGGGAACTGCCGAACCCGTAAAGTACCCATCGTCAGAGTTATCCCGCAGTTTTTTATGCCGGCAACACTGTTCCTGTCCGTCAGAACTGTTTAATCACCTGCCGCAGAGTCCGGGACCTGGGCAGACATCCCGGAGTGCCTATGTATTTGCGGGTAACGCAGTTCCTGATTTCCAGGAACTGAGACTAATCAACAAGGCTCCTGCAAGCCGCTATCCTTTCAGGATAGCCGGATTATTGACTTTAGCCGGATAAACTTTCTGCCGTTTAATCAATTTTTCGCTGAATTCCGACTGAACCCATTTGTGATCATTTCTGCCTTTAGGCAAAAAACTTTTATCCATCAACGCCGATATTGCCGCCTGAAAAGCGGCAAAATAAGCACGGTTGGCACAGGCATTGTAACACTCATGTTCAAAACTGAGTTGTGCTATTTTCAGGTTTTCCTGTGCTTTGTTTAAAAATTTCTGTTTCAATAAGTCTCTTTTATCTCCTTTCTCAAGTAACACGACAATTTATTGCCGTGCTATTTTCGTCAATCCTTACGGGATTGTGTTATGCGTCCCATAGGGACGCTGTGATAATAGCTTTTTTAAATCCGTGCAATCAGATAAATCCGGTTAATCCGCGATTCAACTCCTCGTAACAAATCCAAAAATTTATCATACCGCATTAACATAGGCATAATTCAGAATTTTGCGATCCGAAGTCAGGACAGTAAAATTTCGCAGTCTTGCCGTAGCAGTGATAATGCGATCTGCCGGATCGGCATGAAACGCACCGGGAAGTGAATACGCTTCTTCAATAATATCAAGGTCAACAGGTTCTATTTGCCATCCGTTAAGATTTACATAATGTCTGAACCATTCTTTCCAATGACGATCCAGAATAATGCGCCCCCGTTCAGTTGCACACGCAATTTCCGCTGCGCTGATCGGTGAAACAGATATTTCAGAATCAGTATGTTCAAGTAAAGCTGTTGCTGAACCGGAAAGAGATTCAGGATCGGAAACAGCCCATATTATACAGCATGTATCAAGAAGCAGTTTTATTTTTTCAGCATATTCCATGCAGATTCGGGAATCATCGGTTCTGTCAGATTCTGTTTTAATCTTCACCGTTCCCTTTCCGCAGCCTAATACAGTCTTATTTTTCTTTTCTCTGGGATTATAAGGAACAATCAGGGCAATCGGGACATTATGTCTGAGAATCTGAATACTCTCCCCATGTTCCGCAACATAAAGAATTTTATTGAGATTATCTTTTAATTCTCCAACTGTTGCAATTTTCATAATAAATCCTTTTTTTATAAGAAATTCCAGTATTGCGGCAATTAAAGTCCGTAGTACCGCATTTATGCGGTGAGTGTGAATAACCGCATGAATGCGGTATTACAAACTTGCCGTTAAATCCGTGCAATCAGATATTTGCCGGATTGCACGGATTGAAAAAAATCATCTTGTTCCCACGCTTTGCTTGGAAACAAACCCTGTAGGGCGGACTAAGCGGAGCGTGTCCGCCTTATTCACGCATGGCGGACACGCTATCGCTTTGTCCGCCCTACAAACTTGCATAATAGCTCCGTAGGAGCGGTATATTTGTAGTAGCGGAATAGTTAATTTTTTTACAAAGCCCTGTAGGGGCGATATATTAAAATATATAACGCTCCTACGGAGCTTTTTAACCGGGGGCGTATATTCCGCTACTACAAATATAATGCTCCTACGGAGCTTTTTAACAATGTGTTTCAAACCTGCGGGGTTTTCAAAACCCCGCAGGTTTTTGAAAAGAATCCTTTTCTTAAACACAATCCTTGTAGATGTTGAAATCATAAAAATCATAAGGGAATCACAGTTCAGAAACCGCCTACGGGCAGTCATGCTCCACAGTTACGCCCCGGCTTTGCAACTGCGGTATATAAACCGTGCATGAGGTTGTGCCTAACGGATTTCCTTTTCCAAAGTAATCAGAATAGAGATCGACAGTATCGCCGCTATTAATTCCTATGTTATCTACTAACGGCTTTAAATCACTTATATAATTATCATAAAGACAAATATATGTCAAATTGGTCAGCCCTGCTATCGGTCTTATATCACTTATCTGATTGGAACAAAGAAAAAGTATTTCTAAATTATCCATATGAGATAATGAGTTTATATCGCTTATCTTATTGGAATAAATAAAAAGTGACGTCATATTTGTAAGTCCTGCCAAAGGACTTATATCGCTTATCTGATTGTTATAAAGGGCGAGCCGTGTCAGCTTTGTAAGCCCCGTCACTGCGGATATATCGTTTATCTGATTGTAAGAAAGATCAAGTGATGTCAGCTTTGTAAGTCCCGCCACTGCGGATATATCGCTTATCTGATTGCCTAAAAGAAAAATGTCTGTCAGATTCGTAAGCCCTGCTATAGCACTTATATCTCCTATCTGATTACGGGGCAGATCAAGGCTTTCCAGATTTGTGCAATACTGTATTCCCTCGATATTTTTTATCTTTTGGGTATCAGGCTTGTCCAAACCATCGGCATTCAAATAAGTCAGTTTTTTTTGCACATCTGAAACTAGAATATCCCCGCTTGGCTTGTTTATTGCCTCTCTTATAGCAGCCTCAAGATTTTTATCAGGGAAATAAACAACTATATTGCCACCGTCTGCTTTGAAGGTAACAGAAATTGTATGATCAAACATTACATTTGAAAAAGTATAGGTTGAAGATGTTCCTACAGAAATACCGTCAACCGAAACATTTTCAATCTGATAATCTGTATTCGGTATAAAAGTAAAACTCTGATTTGCTCCTTCATTCACTTCTACATAACCTGAAGGATTTACAGTTCCATTATCTCCTGCTGTAGCTATGATGGTATAATTTTTTGATACCAGACAGTTATGCTCTACAGTTACACCCCTGCTTTCCAACTGAGGTATATAAACCGTGCATGAGTTTGTGCTTAACGGGTTGCCTGTTTTGTAGTAATCGGAATAAAGATAAACTTCATCCCCGCTACCAAGTCCGGTGTTATCAACAAGAGGTTTAATATTGCTGATATTATTATCATAAAGGTAAAGCCCTGTCAGATTAGTAAGCCCCGCCACTGCTGATATATCGCTTATCTGATTGGAATCAAGGGAAAGCGATGTCAGATTAGTAAGCCCCGCCAATGCCGATATATCGCTTATCTGATTGGAATCAAGGAAAAGCGATGTCAGATTAGTAAGCCCCGCCAAAGGGCTTATATCGCTTATCTGATTGTAAGAAAGAGAAAGATCAGGATAACTATCTGAACCAATTCCGAGATTAGTTAGATTGGCAATCGCACTTATATCGCTGACTCGGTTATTATCAAGCCAAAGAAGTCTCAAATTAGTCAATCCTGCCACCGCACTTATATCGCTTATATGATAATTGCTATTAAGGAAAAGCTCTTTTAGGTTGGTAAGCCCCGCCACCGCACTTATATCACTTATCTGATTACTACCGAGGTTAAGCCGTGTCAGATTATTAAGCCCTGCCACTGCTGATATATCGCTTATCTGATTGGAAGAAAAGTCAAGCCCTGTCAGATTGGTAAGCCCTGCCACTGCTGATATATCGCTTATCTGATTGTCATTAAAGGAAAGAGTTGTCAAATTTGTAAGTCCTGCCACCGCACTTATATCACTTATCTGACATTCCCAAAAATAAATATGAGTCAGATTTGTAAGTCCTGCCACCGCACTTATATCACTTATCTGACAGTACCAAAAATGAATATAAGTCAGATTTGTAAGCCCTGCCAACGGAGTTATGTCGCTTATCTGATTATTCCGAATGTAAAGACCTGTCAGATTGTAAAGACCTGCCAAGACACTTATATCGCTTATCTGATTGTGCCAAAGCCAAAGCTCTGTCAGATTCGTGCAATACTGTATGCCTTCAAGATTTTTAATTTTATAACTATCAGGATTTAAGCCGTTAAACCACAAAAAAGTCAGCTTTTCCAGATCCGCCTTCAGAATATCCCCGGTTGGTTTGTTTATCTCCTCTCTTATAGCAGCTTCAAGATTTTCATCAGGAAAAACAACAATATCACTTCCGCCTGACTGCGTAACCGTAAATGTCTTTCCTGCAATGGTAATTGTGCCTGTTCTTGAACTTGTGCCTGAATATGAAGAAACAGAATAATTCACAGTTCCGTTGCCAGTTCCGCTGTTGCCTGATGTTACCGTGATCCAACTTGCATTGCTTACCGCTGTCCATGAACATCCGCTTTGCGCTGTTATGCTTACACTGCCTGTTCCGCCGTCTGAATTAAATGAATTGTTTGCGGGTGAAACACTATAATCACAGGATGTTTTCTTACTGTAAGCAATACTGTATTTTCCAAATCCTGTAGTTCCTGTAAGTTCACTGTATGCGATTTTAAAATATCCCGATTCTCCCCATGATGTATTCCAACTGTTTTTTACAGTGAAAGCATTTTCAGAATCATTCCAGCCTGTAATAACAACGGCATGTCCTCCCTCTGCCTTCCCCCATGAATAAGAATAAACTCCTGAATCATAATAATAAAAATCCGTATAAACTGTAAAAATTGCCACTACCGGACCCTGCGTATAAACAGCACTTTTTATATTTGAAACTGTGCTTGTATCTATATAATTCCATTCATCAATCTTAAATGCGCTGTTTCTCCAGTCTGCACAGGCATTATTGCAGTTCCCGTCTGTTTCTGTGTAAGGATAACAGGTTTCGGTATTTGTGCCTGTATTTTTAAGAAAATCCGATACATCATCAGGATATCCGCCGGAACAACTGCCTGCGCCGCTGCATGATACAACAATCTGTTCCGATAAATCCAAACTCTGTCCTGAAGTTTTTATAACCTGTGATTCAAGTGCCGCAACTGCTGAAAATGCCCAGCATGAACCGCAGTTTCCCTGATTTTTTACAGGTGTTACAAAATTACCGTTATTGCTTCTCCAGTCAAATGAAGAAGGCGGAGCGGAACGGGTATAAAACTTCTTTTTCGGCTGTCTGTCCGCATCCGGGGGAATCAAAGCACCGAGCCTCATTTTTCTTTCATCTTTTGTAAGATCAGATACAGGATTCGGAGATGCAGACCAGTCCGCACCTGCACTCTGAATACTTGCCTCTACGCGCATTATTTCGGATACGCCGACCGGAAAAATTTCTGCGTCATTGTCGTTTTTATCCCCTGAAACGGTTATGAGTTCGGATTCTTTAAAATAATTTTCATACGGTCTTTCATACGAAAGCAGATTCACACCGTCTGAATAACCGTCTCCGTCTGCGTCTTTATACCACGTTGTCAGTTCTCTTATATTTCCGATTTCCTGTAAAACAAAAACCGCCTCTTCCAAGCCGATTTTGCCGTCTCCGTTCACATCCGCATCTTTGTTTACAGACGGCTTGAATCCCGCGCCGATTTGAAGAGCGACAACCGCATCCTTTATGTCAGCTGCCCCGGAACCGTCAACATCTCCGGCTGCGCCGAAAACATCTGCGGAGCAGAGAAAGAGCAGTCCCATAACCATAGCCAAACATCTGATCATTAAATTATTCATTTTGTTGCCTCCTTTTTTGTTTCAGGCACGGCAATAAATTGCCGTGCTTTTTTAAATCCGTGCAATCCGATAAATCCGGTTAATCCGCGATTCAAATCCCTTAATTCTATGGGCAATCATGTGAAGCGGTTATGCACTGCCTTTGCCTTCAGGAAATATATCGCTCCAATGTTTTGCCTCGGTAAAAAGAGACAGATGTCCGATATTTTCTGTTGCTATTACAGCATCGGTCTGTAACGCCTGAGCCGCTAAAATAACATCTCCGTCAAGCTCTTTGGGATCAGCAGTCGGTCTTCCGCGTTTTCTTGCCGAAGCCCATAATTCGGCTGCAATAAGCATAATTTCCGTTGTTATCGGCTGATAAACCATTGAATCTTTAAGCTGATCAAGACGTTTTACAGATTTTGTCAATCCTGAAAGAAGCAGATTACGCCGGACTTCATAATCGGAAATTTCAGGGATTATGACAGTAACATCTGATCCGAGAAGCCGAGTCAGCCACTCTGAAATTTCAGGATTTGGTCGGGGATGTGCAATTCTTCCGAGCGGTCCCGTATCTAACATAACAGGTTTAATCATGGAATCTCTTTCTCTCGGAAATTCTGTTCTCTTCTATATTATTTTTCAGACTTTCCCATATTTTTTCGTCATAGCCTGAATCATCAGCCATCCATTCCTGTAATAATCGGATAGCATTCTCTTTTTTTGTCTGAACAGGTACGGGTTTTATGCGGTCAATTATCTGCTTTAGTTGTTCTGCTGACAACTGACTTATTATATCAATGGTATGCTGTGTTAAAATATTCATAAAATTCTCCTTTGGGATTGCCATGTAAACTGTTCTTATTAACACGGCAATAAATTGCCGTGCTGTTTTAAATACATGCAATCCGGTTAACCCGCGATTCAAAGCCTCTTCTTAAACGCAATCCCTGTAGATATTAATGTCGGGTTACGCTCCGCTAACCCGACCTACATGACTCTCTGCAATTCTTATAAATCAGACAGGATAAATCTGTAATAACTTCAGCAGATCGAAAAGTTCTGCCGCGGGAGTGCAAAAATACAATTTTTGCACTCCTCCGGAAAATTTTCGATCTGCTGAACTTACCAATCTTCTCATTTTGTCAGTTTCTTCAGCGCGGCAACAAAATCATTCACATCTTTGAAGTCTCTATAAACAGATGTAAATCTGACATAAGCAATATCATCAATCTCATGGAGTTTACGCATGATCTTCTCGCCGATAATTTTTGAAGGAATCTCTTTTTCACCTGTTTTTTTCAAGTCGCGCTCTAATGAATCCAGAAATTCTTCAATAACCTCCATGCTGATGTTACGCTTTTCACAGGCTCTCTGGATACCCAATCTTATTTTATCTCTGTTGAAAGGCTGCCTGCGTCCGTCTTTTTTTATAACTGTTATAGGAATCTCTTCAATATGCTCATAAGTTGTGAATCTGCCGCTGCATGAAAGACATTCCCTTCTTCTGCGGGTTACGTTCCCGTCTTTACTCAGCCTTGAATCAACTACTTTATTTTCAATATCACCGCAAAAAGGACATTTCATAAAGTTCCTTTCGTAACAGTATTATCAAGATGAATAATTGTTATCCCTGTTATTTTCAGCATCTCTTCAGACATGGCATCTTCATATTCAGAGAGATAATAAATTGTTTTTATACCCGCGTTGATAATCATTTTGGCGCATATTGAACAGGGAAAATTTGTACAGAACAGGGTTGCATCTTTTATGGAAATGCCATGATATGCCGCCTGAATAATTGCATTCTGCTCCGCGTGAGTCCCGTTACACAGTTCATGCCGTTCACCTGACGGAATTTTCAGTTGTTCACGGAGACATCCTCTTTCCGTGCAATGTTTCATACCGGTCGGAGCGCCGTTGTATCCGGTAGTAAGTATTCTTTTATCCTTGACAATCACAGCTCCCACTTTTCGTCTGAGGCATGTGGAACGCCGTGCCACAAGGATAGCAATATCCATAAAATAGGTTTCCCATGAAGGGCGGTCAAGATTTGCTGACATAGTTTTTTAAGAAGATTGGTTTTGTTAGTTTAAAACCAACAAAACCAATTAAACCAACTTATAAATTCGGATATATCGGAAAATTATCGCACAGTTGCTGTACTTCTGCTCTGATCCGTCTTATGAGATTCACATCATCAGGATGACGGATTACTTCAACTATACATTTACCGATGATCTCCATTTCCGGTGCCTTCATCCCCCTTGTAGTTACTGAAGGGTTCCGATACGGATTCCGCTGGTTATTTTAGGGCTTTGATCATCAAACGGGACAGCATTTTTATTCACAGTAATACCGGCTTGTTCCAATACTTTTTCAGCATCTTTTCCGGTTATATTCAGACTCCTCAGATCCGCAAGCATCATGTGATTATCTGTTCCGTCAGAGACAAGTTTAACGCTGTTTTTCATCAGATATGCGGCAAGAGTTTTTGAATTTTCAACTGTACTCTGCTGATATATTTTGAAAGATTCTGTAGAAGCCTCTTTAAATGCAACAGCTTTTGCCGCAATCACGTGCATCAGCGGACCTCCCTGAATACCCGGAAATACTTTGCTGTCCAATTTTCTGCCATAATCCGTCTTTGCTATAATCAATCCGCCTCTTGGTCCCCTTAATGTCTTGTGCGTTGTTGACGTTACAGCATCTGCATGAGGCACAGGCGATGGGTGGATTCCTGCGGCAACCAGACCCGCAATATGCGCCATATCCACCATAAAATAAGCATTTGCAGATTTTGCAATCTGAGAAAATCTTTCAAAATTAATGAGACGCGGATACGCGCTTGCACCCGCGACAATCATTCGCGGCTTATGGATCATTGCCAGACGTTCAACCTCTTCATAATCAATAATTCCGGTCTCTTTTATGACTCCGTAGTGAATAAACTTAAAGAGCTTCCCTGAAAAACTGACCGGACTTCCGTGAGTCAGATGTCCGCCATGTGAAAGATTCATTCCGAGTATAATATCACCCGGATTCAGCAGCGCAAAATAGACCGCCATATTTGCCTGAGATCCCGAATGTGGCTGAACATTGACATAGGGTGCGTTAAAGAGTTCTTTTGCTCTGGCGATTGCCAATTCTTCAGCCACATCCACATATTCACATCCGCCGTAATATCGGTTTCCGGGATACCCCTCTGCATATTTGTTTGTCAGCACACTCCCCTGAACTGCCATTACTGCGGGACTTGCAATATTTTCCGAAGCAATAAGCTCCAGTGTATTTTTTTGCCTCTTTATTTCATTTTTAATGATCGCAGCAATTTCAGGATCAATATGTTCAATGATATTCAAGTCCAACTATCGTCCCTCTTTCTGTGGTGTACAAGCTCTTCCTGCACACAGTGTTTTTTATGTTAATCTGACAGGTTCCGCAAGGAAACCTTCTTATCTGATTGTATCAAATTTTTCTATTCTTAACTGGTGCCGCCCTCCGTCAAACGGAGTTTCAAGCCATGTTTTAACAATTTCCAGCGCAAGTATATCTCCGATAACCCTGGCGCCCATGACCAGAATATTGGCATTATTGTGCCGTCTGCTCATTATCGCTGAAAAGAGATCATTGCATAGCGCGGCTCTGACATGAGGGAATTTATTGGCAACCATAGACATGCCAAGCCCTGTACCGCAAAGAAGGATTCCCCGTTCAAATGTTCCGTTTGAAACAGAAGATGCTACTTTGATTCCGAAATCAGGATAATCCACAGAATCCTGATTATATGTCCCGGCATCCTCTGTTTTTATACCCCTCTCTTCAACAAGATATACTTTAACCTTTTCTTTCATCGCATATGCTGCATGATCACATCCGATAATAACGGGTGATTTATTTTCATTCATCTTTTTTTCCTGCTTTTCTGAAAATTCAGTAGATTAGATAAAATTTTACGAATCTTAAAAAGATTTAAACTTTATTTTATATCCATATCTATTAAAAATCGCAAGAAAAAAATTTTGATTCTGACAGGCTGTTATAAATAATTGACAGAAGATTTTTATTTAACTTATTTGTTACTGATATGTAAAGATTTTTTATAAAAGGATCATAAAATGAGAAACTAAGTTTAAGAAAACTTAGTTTCTTAATTTATGAAATCAAGGCGGGTCAAACAGATTTGACAGCAGCAGATTTATAAAGCTCTGTTAATTCATTATTTTTTATCCTTAATCGGCGTTTATATTTTCACCTGTCTGAGCATTTCACGGTTATCAAGAGTCTTGCCGGATCCGAGTGCAACAGTCAATAAAGGCGATTTGGCAACATGAACAGGAATATTTGTTTCATCATGTATAAGTTTATCCAGATTTTTTAATAAAGCTCCTCCTCCGGTTAAAATAATTCCTCTTTCAATAATATCTGCGGCAAACTCCGGGGGCATCAGTTCTAAAACAGATTTCACAGTTTCAATAATAGCATCTATCTGTTCAGAAATTGCTATCTGAACATCTTCGGAACTTATTTTAATTATTCTGGGCATTCCTGAATGATGTTCTCTTCCTTTTATATCCATGACTTCAATTTTACCGGGATCAGGAGATACATTTCCAATTTTTATCTTAATATCTTCAGCAGTATTCTCTCCGATAAGCAGATTATATTTTCTTTTAACATAGCTCATTATTGCAGCATCCATTTTGTCTCCGGCAATTTTAATATACCTGCCGCAGACAATACCGGAAAGTGATATGACTGCAACCCCTGTTGTACCCCCGCCAATATCAACGACCATGTTACATACAGGTTCAGCAATCGGGAAATCCGCCCCGATTGCTGCTGCAACAGGCTCTTCAATCAGAAAGACATCTTTTGCACCTGCCTGCTCCGCAGATTCCTCAACAGCGTTTTTTTCAATCCGGTTAATCCCGGATGGCACTGCAATCAGGATTCTCGGCTTGAGAAAATTCAGTTTACTGCATACCTTCCTGATAAAATGCCTGAGCATAAAACCGGCAATTTCAAAATCAGCAATAACACCTTCCCGCATAGGACGGATGGCAGATATACTGTCAGGAGTCTTTCCCAGCATTTTTTTCGCATCAGTCCCGACAGCGAGAATCTGTCTTCTTCTCCCTCCGTTTTTATATACTGTAACCACGGATGGCTCATCCAGTACAATCCCTTTTCCTCTGATATATATAAGCGTATTTGCCGTACCAAGGTCAACTGCCAGGTCATTTGAAAATACCCCTAAGACATTGTTAAAAAAATTCATAGTCTCTTATCCCTGTTTAAGTGTCTGAATCAGTATAAAAAGCCGGAAGTTTTTTCCGAAACCCTCATCCTGATGCTCTGTTTACTTTATTGCACAGAACAGAAATATAAAGCAATGGGGTAAAAGAAGTATTTATTCAGTAGGAATATGCTACTTTGCTATTATCTTTTTCCTATTTCAGAAAAACTGAGGAGGCTTTTACAGAAGTGAAACTGTGAATATAGCAATATTTCCGATAATATGAATCAGAACAGGAACCATCAGTTTCCCTTCCGCTTCATACGCAACGGCAAAAAGAATTCCGCCGATAATCTGGGTGATACCGGCTTTGGAATGGAGAAGAGCAAAGATCAGTGTACTTATAAAAAAGCGCGGCAAAAACGCCCATTGATCTTAAAAAACCGTAAAGAATCCCCCGGAAAAAGATTTCTTCGGCAATAGGAGCGATTATTCCGGCTACAAGAAAATAAATAATCAATTCAGGTATATGTTTCGGAAGATTGGTATGTATCAGTCTGATCGGATTAATCCCAAAAAAATATATAATACCTGCTCCGGCAATCACAAGAACCCCGAATCCCAACGACCAGATAAGCCCTTTTTTAATGCCGGGGAGTATCTGAGAGCTTGCAAGCCCCAGAGCAGATAAATCATTATCCAATATAAAAAAGATCAGAATAAAGATAATGATTTCAAAAAAACGAAGCCCTCCGAGTCCGACTAACATGGGGAGTGAGATATGCTTGAGAAGGATAGCCCTGCCTGCTTCAATAAAAAAAAGAGCCGCCAGAGATATTAAAAAAGGTTTTATTTTAATTTTGTTCTGAGTCCATCCGAGTCTTTTAAGTGCGCGGTAAGCATACCATTGAACATACCAGTTGTCAGATGATTTTATCCGTCTCAGGATTTCTCCGACAGCATCTTTTTCTCCTCTTTTCCCAAGAGAATAAAACGCATTATACACAACATTAAAATTGGTATCATCTAAAAAATTCAGCAATATCGGATAAGTTTCAGGAGAACGGCTTATTCCAAGAGCCTTTGCCAGACGATAACGCTCTGAAAGACAAGGACTCTCTGATATTTTCCTATAAGAAGGGAATTGAGCAATCTCCATATTTCTCTGAAATATAAACTTCAAAGCATCAACTCTTTTACGGCAACTGTCAGATGTCAATGCTTCTGACAAATTATCAAAATCAGAATAGCCTTTATCTCCTGAAGATAAATAAAAGATTACTCCGATACAGATCGCAAGAGAGAGTATTCCAGCAATAACCGGAGTATTATTTACAGGATTTCCTGACAATTTGAAATAAAATCCGAATAATATCCGAAAAAAGAAATATGGAATAAGATAAAAGCTGACAGCAGATGAAAATAAAATGGAAAAAAAGGTGAATTGCCGAAAAAAAACATGCCGATCTGTTTTATGAGAAAATTCTTCAAGTATCTTCTTGGGATTACGGAAAAATTCATCCGATGTGATTCGGAGAACAGTTTTATTCTTATTTTTAAATAAAATATCAGTATTTTCTCTGACAATTACCAGATCAGGCGATATTTTTTCATTAGAAATTACAAGATAATCATATTTCAGCAATATTTTTTCCAAACGCTGCGCAAGGGTTGGATCATCCTGCAAAGATAATGAGCAGGTTTTAAGCGTCTTTTGTTCAAGAGATTTAAAGACCTGAGCCGCATACAGTGTGTAATCATAATAAAATTTATTCAGCTTTATTCCAAAGTAATTAGATAAAAGAAAATTATCGCGGAACTTTGAGAATAGTGAAGTATTTGCCTGCGTTGATCCGGCAATAATCAGGATGATGAAAAATATAAGGTGGATAATAATATTCTGTCTGCTCTTTTTGTCAAGATATTCGGTCTTGTTATTATTTTTAGGTTCTGCATATAAATAAAGCAGGAATACAGGCAATGGGATAACCAGAAAATAGAAGGTTGGCATGGGAGCAAATCCGTTCAAATTAACTGATACAATACACCATAACCAGAATATACAGAGAATAAACAGAAATTTCTGATTTCTGCCCGTGATGCAATCCCATATCCACGAACCGGCAAAAGTGATTAAAGATAGGCTTATTCCTATTGACAGGGTAAAAAAAAGCCCCCCGCAGAAAGCAGGGAAAAATTTTGTCAGATTAGGGATTATCAGCGCATTCGGTACAGCAAGATAGCCCGCATCCGTTATTGCTCTGATTGTATGAAAGAGGGTTTTATTGGAGAGATAAACATGCAGGGTAGCAAGAATCTGGGCGGCGATTATCCCTGTCAGAATAATAATGAAATGATTTAAGATGTTTTTTCGCAATATGGTTTTTCTGTACCTGAATTAAGTTTAACTATTTTAGTCCAGTCAATTTCGCCATTTATACAATATTCCTGAGCAAACTGAAGGGTAAAAATATTGATTGCCTTTGAATAGGCTTTAAAAAATGCTTCATTCTTTTCTTTTGCTCTGTATCCGAGAGGTTCTATTATTTCAACATACAGTTCTCTTTTTCCTGAAATAAACTCCCAGAATCGCTGCCCGCATAATTTCAGATACCCGTTTTTCTGAGGCTTGTTATCCCTGCCGTAACAGCACCCGTTTACACAAAGGACATTTTTATTCGGATTTGCAGATTTGAAAATTTTTTCCGCATTTGCAAAATTCTGTTTCATTCTGTTTATCTGGTCGCTGTTTCCCCAGTTAGGTCCGGACTTTACAGAGACAAAGTAATAAATATCTTCTTTTTCAAATTCCAGATCAATTCCTGTAGTTGACGTTTTTACCCCTCCGTAAACTTTATTACAGATAAAAATCGCCAGCCCTTCTAAGAAAAGCCCGAAAATTCCTTCTTCCTGAGAAGAAAGATAAGAATCAAGAAGAGTTTTGACAAAATCCTGAGCTGTAAAAATATTTTTTGCTTTGAAAAGATAAGGATTTTTACGGGTCAGAATTTCTCTGAATTTCAGTTCTTTAAGTTTGCTCAGGCGGTTTTCATGAAATCCGCCGATATGTTTTGCAACATATTTTTCAATTTCGTTTTTTTTAATTGTTTTCATTTTTTAAAACAAAGAGTATTCAAAAGATTCCATCTTTTGTTTCACCATATTATAATATTCAGGTACAATTTCAATTCCTACTGAATTCCGCCCCATATTACGGGCAACAAACAGTGTCGTTCCCGAACCTGCAAAAGGGTCTAATACAGTGTCGCCTTCTTTTGTAAAAAGTTTTATAAACCATTCAGGCAAAGACTCAGGAAATGCAGCGCTGTGATTTTTATTGCCGCATTCAGTTGCAAGATGTAAAACATTTGTAGGATAAGCCATTGTACGGTCAATCCACTTTGAAATATTTTTACCGAAGCCGCTTCCGTTTCTGGAGTTATCACGAATTTTATCCCGTTCGCTTAAATTCTTCAGTCTTCCTTTTGTCCAGTCGCCCATCGGCACCATGACTGATTCCTGATACATACTGAATTTTTTATGTTTATTAAACTGAAGCAGTCTTTCCCATGAATCCCTGAATCTGTTGGACCATTTTCCGGGATATGAATTTTTCTTGTGCCATATAAATTCTTCTGTCCATAACCATCCATGTTTTCTCATTTCAAGTATAAGTTCAATAACATAGGTATGTCTTTCCCCGTTGACAACCTTTTCTTTGATATTAAGCACAAAAGTCCCTGAAGGTTTTATAATTCTGAACAATTCAAGAGAAATCGGCAGAAACCATTCCGTATATTCATCAGGATGAATACCGCCGTAACTGTTTTTTCTGCTGTCAGCATAAGGCGGGGATGTAAAAATCAGATCAATACTGTCAGATTCAAGTTCTTTTAATTTTTTTTTACAATCCCCTAATATCAGATTTGTGCTTATCATATTTTAATCTTTATCTAAAATACCTGACTAATTTATTTTCTCTGTTATCAAAAAAAACTGAGTTTCTAAAGAAACTCAGTTTTTTAATAAAATGCAATCTGTTTTTTACAGACTTACAAAATTTTGACAACTTCGGAAATCTGAATATTTTCCTACGGCAGCGGCACTATGGTATATGCCCAGGGATAAATGTTTATACATTTGACCGAATAAGAAACAGAATCATTATAAGTCAGTTTGAAATTGCCTGATGACATTGATATAAAGAAAGGCCCGCTGAAACTCGGAGCAAAAGTCAATGAAGACCAGTTGACCTGATTACAGTCTATTCTCACTTTCTTCTCATAGGTGGTCTGATTGAAAAAATAGACAAGCATTCCGGGCCAGTTATCTGTTAAACAGTAAGAGCATGGACTGCTGCTTGTAAGACTGAGGGTTTGAGCTTCAAGAGTATCTGAAACTGCTGCCTGATTATCTGTTGCATCCTGATTAGTTATATCAGTATCATCTGCCGGTTCCTGATAAAAAAAGCGTACATCAGCGGTTGATAAAGAATTATCTTCATTTTCAACTTTTACAAAATAGTAATCTGATGATAAAAGTCCTTTTATATCATCATAGTTGAAGATAAAATAATTCTGACCTGAAACTGATGCTTTCAGCATTATTTTCTGCGATTTGTCAGAAACTGTTATCTGATATGTATTGCCGCTCTGCTGATAATTTTCAGGATATGTTATTTTTGCTATTTTCAACAACAGGGTCCCGCCAACTCACCGGAAGAAAATAACCGGAAACAACGCCGTTCTTTTCAGGATAGGTTATCTCCATTTTTTTATCACGGTAAACCGTATCCCCTATAAGACTCTCTGCCGCATATCCGGTATTTGCCATGATAATGCAGAAGCAGATCATAATCCCTGTCCAATGTTTTCTGTTTTTTACAAAATTTCTGATCATAATTCCTCCCTTTCGTCCTTTTTAATGATTGTAACTCCCTTGAAACAGAGAGCTATTTCAGGAAAGGGCAGATCGTTTCCTGCAAATAAAAATGCCTTCAGGCATTTTTCCCAAAGGCATTATATATGCAGCAACGGTCGGCAACCCGGCGATCATAGCTTTTTCAGCGTTAGACCCGTAGCTTTGCGTCACAGCCTTTCGGCAGTTTTGCCCTTTACTCCGTTCTTTTTTATAAAGAATAAATATTTATATCAAAATTAAAATAAAAATGCAATACTTTTTTTATTTTTACAGAAATATAGAAGAGAAACTTAACAATCTGTTGAATAAATCAGATATTTTTGCTATCAATATTTTGGGTTTGAATTGGTTTGATTGGATTCAGGTCTTGTTCCTATACTTTGTGTGGGAAAAAGGGTGAAATAAAAATTAAAACAGGCAGATAAAAAAATGATGAAGAGTATGACAGCATTTTCCAATGCACAGAAAACAAAAGAGAATTTAACAGTCAATGTTGAAATTCGTTCATACAACCACAGGTATCTTGATATAACCCTGCGTATTCCCCAGGGATATATTTCTTTGGAAGACAAGATAAAAAACCTGATTTCGGAAAAAGTAACAAGGGGACACCTTGAAGTCAGAATACAGATAAAAGAAATTTCTGAAGATTCCTGCGCCTATGAAGTTGATGATTCCAGAGCATCAGCCTATCATAAGGCGCTTTATTCAGTTAAAAAACAGATTTGATATTCAGTCTGAAATCACGCTGGAACTTCTGACAGGCGGTACAGGTATTATAAAACCTGTTGAAATGGAAAGAGATATGGATGTCTGCTGGCAGGTGATGGGAGAGTGTATGAATGAAGCACTGTATAACCTTGAAGCTATGAGAAAAAAAGAGGGAGATTTTATTTTGCGGGATTTTGGATCGCGTTTGGGTTGTATAGAAAAATATCTTGATGAAATTGAAAAAGTATCTGATAATCTTTTCTTTCATTATCAGGATCGCTTAAAAGAGCGGGTTCTTCTCTTAACAAGGGGGATTGTGGAGCTTGATCCGGAAAGAATTGAGCAGGAGGCGGCGTTTCTTGCTGACAGAAGTGATATTTCAGAAGAGATTCTCAGATCAAGGAGCCACATCAGTCAATTTCGTGATATTATGAATTCACCCGAACCTGCCGGGAGAAAGCTCAATTTTCTGTTACAGGAGTTTAACCGGGAATTCAATACTATGGGATCCAAAGCAGGAAATACAGAGGTATCCCATACAGTGGTTACAATCAAATCTGAGCTTGAAAAAATAAGAGAACAGGTACAAAATGTGGAATAGTTGAAAAAAATGGAACAGAGTTTTCTCGTTACGAGGCTCTGCCTTGTAACTAGGATTAGGTGAAAAAAATGGAACAGAGTCTGTTAAATATAGGATTCGGGAGTACAGTGTCGGCTGAACGGGTGATAGCCATTGTTGCCCCCAATTCCGCGCCGATGAAACGTCTCAAAGATGAGGCAAAAGAAGAAAAACGTCTTGTGGATGCGACCCACGGCAGAAAGACCCGATCTATTATTGTCATGGACAGTAATCATATTGTTCTTTCAGCAATACAGCCTGAAACTGTATCCCAGCGTTATGAAATGCTTAAAGCATCAAAAGAAGAGGTAAAATAAGCAATGGGGAGACTTTTTATTATCTCCGTGCCATCCGGAGCCGGTAAAACAACCTTGTGCAAGGCTGTCTTAAAGTATTTTAAGGATATGCTCTATTCAATCTCATATACAACCCGGGAGCCTCGCAAAGGCGAGATTAACGGGACTGACTATCATTTTATTTCAAAAGAAGATTTTGCCAAAGGTATAGAAAAGGGTAAATGGGCAGAGTGGGCGGAGGTTCACGGCAACTTTTACGGTACATCGGATGAATTTTTGAAGAGAGCATTGGAATCGGATCATGATCTGCTGCTTGATATAGATGTTCAGGGAACCATGAAAATACTTCCGTATTATCCTGAGAGTATAACGATCTTTATCATGCCGCCATCTTCAGAGGCACTTAAAACCCGGATGGAGGCAAGAGGGACAGACAAACCGGAGGTTATTGCCCGGCGACTTGTAAATGCAGAAAAAGAGATGGCGCAGAAAGATCGTTATCATCATGTGATAGTGAATGATGATTTGGCAAAGGCGACTGAAGAGCTTATATCAGTTATTGAAAATTACCGGCTAAACCATTAGGGTTTTAAGAAAAAGAATGAAAAGAGAAATTCTGTTCGGAGTCCATCCGATTTATGAAGCACTTAAAAACAGAAGAAGAGTCTTTTCCGAGATATATATTGCAAAGGATAAGAATTCAAAACGGCTTGAAGATATTGAAGAGCTTGCCGAATCTTTCAGAATTCCTGTTAAAAATATATCTCCGGCGCAGCTCAAATCAATGACAGGTACTGATCAGCATCAGGGGATCGGTGCCATGGTAAGTCCGTATCCTTTTTATGATCTTTCTGATATGCCTGACAAAAGCAAATCTCCGTTTTTGCTGCTGCTGGACAGCGTGGCGGATGTCCATAATCTTGGAGCATTGATTCGGACTGCTCTTTGTGCAGGAGTCAGCGGGGTTATTATCCCGAAAGACCGGGCTGCTCCGCCGACTCCTGCGGTATCCAAAGCATCAGCAGGCGCTCTGGAGCATATCCGTCTGACGCAGGTGACCAATCTGGTGAATACAATCAGAGAATTAAAAGAGAACGGAATATGGATTGCCGGAACAGACAAGGAATCAGGTCGCTCTCTTTTTGAATATGATCTGACAGTTCCGCTTGCCATAGTAATCGGCGGTGAAGAAAAAGGAATCCGTCCTTTAGTTAAAAAGCATTGCGATTTTCTGATCTCTATTCCGCAGGTCGGTCCCCTTAATTCTCTGAACGCATCTGTAGCAGGTGGTGTCCTGATGTATGAGGTATTCCGGCAGCGTAAAGGAAAAGATACTAAGTACACGCCGGCGTAAATTCACCGCCGGTTTTTGTTACAAAACCCTGATGGTCTTAAAGACCCTCAGGGTTTTCTGTTATAGACCTGCGGGGTTTTAAAAACCCCGCAGGTCTTTTTTTTGTTTATTTATTCCAACACAACTACAGGGATTGCTTATAAGTAATCCCTGTAGTTATAAGGAAAATAACCTGATTGTTCTTTATACTCTTGACAAAAAAAGATGTTTATAATAATAACAAAAAATACAGTCATATAAGAAAGTGCTATAAAGATGTTATGAAAAAATAAAATGTGATATTCGGAAAGAAAAGTATATAGATGTATATGCTTTTAAGGAATCTTATATAAGATATGTGATATTCAGAAAAATGTCATGTATAATTAATGGTTATGTGCCAAAAAATAAACTCTGAATTTGAGGTTATTCAATCCTATGAAATATTTATTATCAATTTTTATCTCCTTTCTTTTGCTGACAGAAATTACTGCAGAGGCGGATACGAATCAGGATGATTTCACAAAACATGCTGAAAATCTTGTAATCTCAGACTCTGTTCTGAGTCACTCACAGTGTGAAGGACGCAATTTCATCACTGTTATCGGAAAGATAAAGAGCCGTTCTGCTGTAACTTTGCAGAACATAGCTGTAGAAATTCAGTTTTATGATTCGGATAAAGTGCTTATTGATTCTGTCAGTGAGGAATTATACATTATTATTCCGCCTTCTGAGGAAATGACGTTCCGTGTCAGGGAGGTGGCTGATAAAGTCAGGGAGCAATATGCCCATCACGTTATAAAGGTTGTCGGAGCTGAACAGAAAGAGACAAATCAAAGCAGTAGCAGAACTAACTTTTCTGCTCTTTTTATCAGTTGGTTTCCGATGTTGTTACTCATAATCATCTGGCTTTTCTTTATTAGACAAATGCGTAAGAATACTTCGCCGCAGAATCGCTCTATTGCACTCATTGAACAGCAGAATAATCTGTTTATGAATCAGAATGAGTTATTGGAGAGGTTGGTATCAGCCGTAGAAAAAAACATGGAACAGTTGCGTGGTAATAAATAACCACTCAAAAGCACATAACCCGTCATTCAAGCGGACGGCTATCGCCGCCGCTTAATTCGGTGTTATGACCCTATAGGAGAATACTGATGAACATACCCAAATTAACAAATAAAATAGCTATAGGAAGTATAATTATATTAATATATTGGGTATTTATTTTCATATGCACAACTGTATTCGGATTTAAGATTTTCAGGCAAAATATCACTGAACTATTCACTTTCAGCATATTCGGAATATTTTCAATCTTATGTGCTGCTATAGCAATCAACATCATGTATAATTTGACTGCTATTGCGGATAAATATCAGGATAATGCAACCCCGGGAACTCTAAAAAATCTACCTGTTAAAATCGGTATTTTTGTAATATCACTGCTTGTTGTCTTTATTTTGCTTTACGCAGGAGATTTGGCGACCTCTAAAAAGAAAGAAAAATATTTTGTAAATTCTGTAAAATCTCTTGTGGAAGAACAATCTGAAACCATTCAAAGTCTGGCAGGATATGAATTTTCGGAAAATTATATAAATAAAGCAAAGTCTGATATAAAATTCCTCAGCAAAATTGATGAAAAATTTCCTGAAATAACTGTAATTCACCAGGATCAAATAAATGGTAAAACAGTTTTTTTAGGTTTTCCTACCTACGAATATAATTGTGATAAAGAACTTCAAAAGGTTGATTTTATTCTCAGCACGTCAAAAGAGGAGCGTGAATACCTTTTTTCTGTTTTTTCAAAGTCTTCAATGCAATACAGATTCTCATCCAATGACGGGCGGTATGAAATTTATTATCCCGTTCAAAAAGGTGCAGGTATTATGGTGCTGCATTTATCTCAATATAGCAGGTATGGAAAAATCGGCTCATAACCTGTCATTCAAGCGGACGGCTATCGCCCCGCCACTGAATTTGATGTTAGGCGTTTTGAATTGCCGGGCTATTTTCAGCAGTCCCTCCGGGACTGTCACGTAAGGGACAACCGGAAATAGCCCGGAGGGTTTTATTCGCAGGTTACCTTTTTAGGCTTATACTTGACAGCATCATCAAAATCCATTTCAATTTCAATCTCCCCGCCCCCTTCCATGTTGATTTTTGCATCAGCGTATCTTTTTTTAAAGACCCGGATCATTTAACTCGTTCCCACGCTTCGCGTGGGAACGCAGCCGGAACGCTTTGCGTTCATGGATGAACAGGACGCAAAGCGTCTTATCTTGTGTTCCCACGCGAAGCGTGGGAACAAGAAAAAAAAGCACTAAATTAATCTTGACAATCATGAAAAATATAGTAAATTACTAAATCAGTTTTTTACTAAATTAGTAAGGAGATTTATAAAATGAAAATACCGGTTGAATTAAAGCATAAACCTGTTATTATTTCAGAAAATTATGACTTAATTGACGGCAGAAATGCAAATAACTCGGATGCAAAAGGACTGTCATTAGGTCTTGCCCAATGGAATGAAAGAGGAAACGTAGATATTTCCGCAAAAATTTGGCGTTACACAGGTGAAAAATGGTCAAGACAGTCAGAAGAAATGCCGCTGCACAGAGTTCTTGATTTGGCGATATTAATTTGTAAAGCAAGAATGTTTTTTATGGAGCGGTATCATAAAAAAGAGACTGATTATTCTAACTATCCGCTGTTATACAGAATCGGTTTGCAGGGCGGTGCAATGAATGTATCAGTTTGCAAAGAGAATGAGCATATTAAAAGCGATATTGATTTATTTGACGAATGCCTGCATAAAGATGATGAGATTATCAGTGAAAGATTAAATGTTTTATCTGAATTGTTAAAGGAATTGGAAGAGATATAACACTCTGAAGAAACTAAGTTTTTTAAGAAACTTAGTTTCCTGATAACTACTTATGCTCCGCTGCCGAAAATGTTACACCCTCTTTTGCTTCAATCCGATGAAGAAAGCGTGAAGAGTCAACCCTGAGATTTTTAAAATTATCAAAGGTAATATCAGAAAAAGAGAGATTCATCTCCTGTCTGACAATATCAAATATCCTGAGATAATTCATAAGAATCCGCTTTTCCCATTTCAGACCGAGCTTATCTGCCATATCTCTGATAGCTGTTTTCTCCCCTTCAATCTCAAGAAAATCTCCATACGGCATGTTGTCTATGCAGAAATGGGTATTATTCAGGATAAAGGTCTCCCGCCATTTTTCATAGACCTGCTCTTTATGATACCCCAAAGCCTCCAGCATCCGGTGCATAATAGAAAAATCACTCACTTCAACTTCAAGTTCTCTGTGTATTTTAAACTGGTTGTCTTTTACAGGGGGTTCGGATTTAAAAGTGAGTTTTACTGATGAATCTTTGCGGAGCCGTAAAAGGGATTTCTTCTGAATCAGTGTATTATCAGCATCTTCATATCTGATATTGCTCTCAAAGACTTTTCCCTGACAAACCGCGCCAAGCTCTGTAATTCTGTTTCTTACGGATTCAATATCTGTAAGATAAAATTTTACTTCTATTTCAAGATTTTCCAATATATTTTTCCTTCTGAAAAACCATTAGGACAAGAAACAGTAAACATGCTTCGGGTTAACCTAACCCCCGGCTCCTTCCCTGAAGGGAAGGGGAGTTATTATCTCTCCTTATTTCCCCCTTCCCTTCAGGGAAGGGGGCAGGGGGGTTAGGTTTCCGGGTACCCAACACGTATTTACTATTCTTTAGGGTTTTACTTTTATGCCCCCTCAACTTTTTTACTCTCGGCATATAATTTTTCCATTTTTTCAACCGTTTTATTCAGTGTATCAATCTTTGCTGTAAGTTCAAGCATCTGCTCTTTGGTGGCAAGATTCATCATATTCAGAACTTCTGTGACCCGCTGATCAATTTTACGGCTTATCCATTTTTTCAGATTTTCCTTATAATTCAGCAGTTCTTTTTTCAGCTTTCCGCCTTCGGACTCTGAAATCTCTTTACTTTTTACCAGCATATTTACCAGCCTGTCAATCTCATCTTCAGCCATATTCAAGCCGTTCTGCCATAATGCAGTATATTTTTTGGCATAACCGATTACAGTGCCGCCGCCTTTTCTGAGAAGATTAATCAGCAGACTTGACGGTATGTCATTGCTGTTCTCTTTATTTTTCCGTGCCAGAAGCTGGGCAACCACTGATGCTGTAATATCTTCTCCTGTTTCATTATCTTCAATCAGAACCTCTTCCCCTGATTTGATTAATTCCGACAGTTCATCAAACGAGATATATTTTTTCTCAGTCATATCATAAAGTTTGCGGTTGGAATATTTTTTTATTTTTCTTACGGTTTCATTTTTCATGATTCCCCTCCTTAAATTGCGGATAAAGAAGCTAAGTTTCTTAAAAAGAAAGTTCAGTAGATCGGAAATGCCGGAAAGTTTGTAGTTCCGCATTTATGCGGTTATTGTAAAATCAGATATTTACCGCAGCACACCGCCTAAAGGCGGAACTACAAACTTTTTCGATCTACTGAAGTTAGCTTCTTTATTCAGTAGAAAATCTTTTTATGACGCATTGCGTTATAAATGTCAAGTCTCTTTCATCCAAAACAAAAAAGGGTGAGCATATCATGCCCACCCTCTTCAACTGATTCAATCAGTTATTCGTTATATTTTCTAAGAAGAATAGCTGCATTTGTTCCCCCGAAGCCGAAGGAATTGCTCATCGCAATATTCACATCTGCTTTTCGGGCAACATTCGGAACATAATCAAGATCACACTCTTCCCCGGGATTCTCAAAATTGATGGTCGGAGGAATTATCCCTTCATGAATGGTGAGAGCAGTAAAAACCGCCTCAACCCCTCCTGCCCCGCCAAGCAGATGCCCGGTCATAGACTTTGTAGAGCTTACAGGAATAGATTTCGCCTTTTCTTTGAACACCGTTTTAATAGCCCGTGTTTCATACAGATCATTAAGCGGTGTAGAAGTTCCGTGAGCATTGATATAATCTACCTGATCATAAGAGATTCCGGCGCTGTCAAGAGCCGCTGCCATGCAGCGAGCTGCTCCCTCTGCATCAGGAGGCGGGGATGTCATGTGAAATCCGTCTCCGCTCATACCGTATCCGCAGATTTCAGCATAAATATGCGCCCCTCTCTCCAATGCACCTTCAAGAGTCTCAATAATAAGAATCCCCGCACCTTCACCAACAACAAATCCGTCCCGATCCCTGTCAAAAGGACGTGATGCCTTTTCAGGATCATCATTTCGCGTGGAAAGTGCTTTCATAGCACCGAATCCCCCTACACAGGTCGGTGTGATAACAGATTCAACGCCTCCGGTTATCATGGCATCTGCCCTGCCGGTTCTGACAATCTCATACGCTTCGCCGACTCCGTGAGTTCCGGCAGCACATGCTGTTGCAACAGAAGCATTAGGTCCTTTTGCTCCGAAATGAATAGAGATAATCCCCGGAGCCATGTTTCCTATCAGCATCGGGATCAGAAAAGGGCTGACCCGCTTAGGACCTTTATGCTCAATAATTTTTGTATTCTCTTCAAGGATCTGAAGCCCTCCAAGCCCGCATCCTGTAAAGACGCCGATTCTGTCGGCATTGGAGCTATCAATCACCAGCTTTGAATCTTCCATTGCCATCCGTGATGCTGCTACGGCATAAGCAATAAAAAGCTCCATCCGTTTTGCGTCTTTTTTAGGAAGAAAATCTTCAGGCTGGAAATTTTTTACTTCACCGGCAATTTTTGAGGGATAATCAGAGGCGTCAAACCGGGTAATATAGCTGATTCCTGATTTTCCGGCGATCAAAGCACTCCATGTCTCCATTAACACCTATTCCCAGAGGTGTTACAAGCCCCAATCCGGTGATAACAACCCGTCTGTTTTTATTATTTGCCATTTGTCATTCAATCTCAAACCGGTTACGAGGCTGAACCTCGTAACCGGTTTAAAAAAAAGAAACTAAGTTTTTCCAAAAAACTTAGTTTCTTTTCAAGGGTTTCAGTTAAACTGTAAATTCCTGATTCCGATTAAGTATGAGCGTTGATATAATCAAAAACATCTTTGACTTTTACCAGTTTTTCAGCATCTTCATCTGAAATATCAATATCAAACTCCTCTTCCATTGACATAATTAACTCAACGATATCAAGTGAATCTGCTCCCAGATCATCCACAAAAGAGGCTTCAGGAATAATCTCTTCTACTTCAACGCTAAGTTTTTCCGCAATAATTTTTATTACTTTATCTTTTACAGACATTAAATTTATCTCCTTTTTTAAATATACGAATTAAGAACTAAAATTTAACGCCATTCGCAACTTTATTTATACAACAAAAAAAACCGGATACTGAGAGCTTTGTGAAACCTTTGTGTCCTTTGTGTCTTTGTGGTAAAAAAAGCAGACTGAATATTTTTCAGTCTGTTGGAAAAAGTTGCACATCACGTAAATTTATAACATCCTGTTAATTCCTAATTCTCAATTCAGTTTACATATACATCCCGCCGTTTACATGAATTACCTGCCCTGTAATATAAGCCGCACCTTCAGATGCCAAAAAAAGAACCGCAGATGCCACATCTTCAGGTTTTCCGATATGCCCTACAGGAATCTGACTTATAATCGCCTCTTTTGCTTTGTCTGAAAGGGATGCCGTCATCTCAGTCTCCACATACCCCGGTGCAACTGCATTTACAGTAATATTTCTTGAAGCAAGCTCTTTTGCCACTGCTTTGGTAAAACCGATAATTCCTGCTTTTGATGCCGCATAATTTGCCTGCCCCGGATTCCCTGACGCCCCCACAACCGAAGTCATATTGATAATACGACCATACCGTTGTTTCAGCATTGTTTTTGCAGCAAGCTTTGTGCAGGTAAATGTTCCTTTTAAATTTATATTCAGCACATCATCCCAGTCTTTTCCCTTCATACGGACAAGAAGCCCGTCTCTGGTAATACCCGCGTTGTTGACCAGTACGTCTATTCTTCCTGCTTCTTCAAGAATCTTTGCAAAAAAATCAGAAACTTCATCTTCATTTGCAATATCAGCTTTTATCCCTTTTGCTTTTCCTCCGGCATCAGCGACTATTTTTTCTGTTTCATCAGCCGCATCAGAGCTTGCTGAAGAATAATTGAAATATATCCGCGTATCCGGTCCGGCAAACGCCCGGCAGATTACCCTTCCGATCCCTCTTGAACCGCCTGTAACCACAATAACCTGTTCTGACATGATTTTACCTCTCAAACAATATATCTGCAACCCTGTCCATATCTGTTATAACATTCTGATAACTGTACATCATCTCATTATAAGAAACGGTTTCCGTAAAGTCAGATATGATTTTCGGTTCAATCTCTCCGGTTCCTTCTGAGAATCTTCATAAGATTCTGTCCGACAAGCTGAACAACATCAGAGGCAAAGATTCTTGACATGGTTCTGATTTTCTCTGCTTCAGGATTTGCTGATTGAGTAAAAGCAACCGCCCTGCGCCCATACTTGCGCCGACTTCCACATAAGCCATCATATCTGCCAGAAGAAACAGCACATACTGCATTCGGGTCAGTTTGTTGTCATGAACCAGATTAATCGTTTCATTCAGTGCTTTTGCAGCCAGACCGTAAAACCGGCACCCTGCGTCTCCTGAAATTTCATTCAGTTTTTCCATTTCAGCATAAATATCACCGTAATATTTTCCTTTTGTTTTGCGGCTCTTTTTCCATCGGAACGTGCTGATAATATTCTGCTGAATCTCACTGGTTCCCTCATAAATACAGGTTACTTTCACATCTCTTTTTATCTTTTCAACTTCAAATTCAGATATATATCCGTATCCTCCGAGTGCCTGCATCGCGTCATCAGCCAATCTGTTGGAAACCTCTGTTGTGAATAACTTGGCTATAGAGCCTTCCACCTGCAAATCACTCTCTCCTGAATCTAATCTTGCGGCAATTTCATCAATATAGGCGTCTGCTGCTTCAAGTTTCACTATGTGGGGAATAATCAGTTTATGTGTATAACCCTGTTTTTCTGAAAGAGGAGAACCGAACTGAATCCGCTCTTTTGCATAAGGGATAACAATTTCAACCGCTCTCTGTGCTGCGCCCATTGCCATAGCAGCCACCATCAGCCGTGTATATCCGAAGACCTCATTTGCATGTTTAAGCCCTTTTCCCGGAACACCGCCGACCAGATTTTCAATAGGAACAAAAACATCAGTGAAAGATAACGGTGATGTCATAGATGCGCGGATGCCGTGTTTTTCTTCATTCTTTCCTGCTGAATACCCTTGTGTACCTTTTTCCACAACAAAGAATGAGGGACCATCCGGGGTATCTGCAAGAAGCGTAATAAAATCAGCCGCGCCCCCGCTTGATATAAACTGTTTTGTTCCGTTGATTTTATACCCGATGATCTCACCTGCATCATTTGTAACAGGATCAGCCTTTGTTTTGATTGAGGCTACATTGCTTCCGGCTCCCGGTTCTGTTACTGCATAAGCGACAAGATTCCCATCGGCAATTGATCCGAGCCATTTCTCTTTTTGAGCATCAGTTCCGCCGACCAGAAGAGGATCCGATCCGAGCTGGACAGCAAAAAATCCTGTTGCAATTCCAAGGCATATCTTTGACATTTCACGGGTAACATCACAACTGTCTTTTGCACCGCCCCCCATTCCGCCGTATTCTTCAGGAATAAAGAGCAGTTGAAGCCCGATATCAGGTCCCAGCATCTCCCGGATAATCTCATCCGGGAAAATCTCTTTTTTATCAAATTCAAGGATTCTTTCTTTGGTAAGTAGCCGTTTTCTCAACTGTCTGACAGTATCTATAACCATCTGTCTTGATTCAGCATCCAGACCTTTATGCACTCCTCTCTCCGTATCAAACGCTGCCATGCCTGATTTTTCCTTTTGAAAACAGATAATGCGAATTAAGAATTAACAGTTGTAACAACTGTTAATTCTGCTCCTGGTTATATCCGGTCCGGTAAAAAAACCGGTTCCATTTTTAATTCGCATAAATGATTAAAATTTGACTTATTTCTCTTTAACCTCGATGACTGTACGCCCGTTGTAAGTTCCGCAACTGAGGCATACATGATGCGGAAGTTTCGGTTCATTGCACTGGGGACATCTCACCACCATCAGCGGTTTGATTTTCTGATGAGTGCGCCGTTTATCCCGTCTTGACTTGGATAACTTATACTTTGGTAATGCCATAAGTAATCTCCTAACTATTTATATTTTTTAAATAGATTATAAATAACTTCACTGAAAAGAATGTTGTTTCTAGTAATTGAAATCAGAGAGATTGTCAAGAATAATTTTTCACATATTTTTTTATTTCGTTTATTATATTATCAACAATTATGTGCTATTAAATATTTTATCAGGGATTTTTATCATTTTTAAATATTTTTTCAGCAGTTATAAAAAGATAAATCTCTTTTACCTGATTTACTTTACTTATCTTTTCATATTAAGAGTAAAAAAAGCCTTACATAATTCAAGAGTGCGATTCTCTTCAATGCCATTAAGTTGGTAGTGCTACACAAGTAATGTCGAGTTGAATTTCCAGATAAAATAACGGATTGAACGGATATGATTATCTTCTTTTTTGGAAAAAGAAAGAGTTTTTTTGACCAGTCGCGAAACGCCCTGATGGAGTGTGCAGTTGAATCTTTCTATATGGTTTGTCTGTCCCGTTTCCTTTCCTACGGCTCTGTGTCTTTCGCTGTACCCGCAAATTTTACATGCTGAGAGCATTTGTCAGCACAACAGCTATAAGGCATTGCGTTACGAGGCATAGCCTCGTAACGAGGGGAAATTAATTTTTTTTGCTTTGCCGCTACAATTTTTCCATTAAATCACACAACAGCCTGACTCCGAAACCTGTTCCGCCTGCTCCGCAATATGAATTCTCCTTTTTGATATATGCTGGACCTGCTATATCAATATGTGCCCAAAGCGTATCTTTTACAAATTCTGACAAAAATAACGCCGCAGTAACCGCGCCGCCGGATCGGGTATCAGTTATATTGTTTAAGTCAGCAAATTCACTCTTTAACATCTCTTTGTAATCATCCGGCATCGGCATATTCCAGCATCTTTCATGAGTCTTTTTACCTGATGCGATAATCGCTTCAGCCAATTTTTCATCATTGGAAAAAAGACCTGCAATATGATCACCCAATGCTACAATACAGGCTCCGGTCAGGGTTGCCAGATCAATCAGAACTTCCGGTTTATACTGCTCAATTGTATAGGCTATAGTATCAATAAGGATTAGCCGCCCTTCTGCATCAGTATTTCCGATTTCAACGGTTTTCCCTTCATAAGTTCTGATAATATCTCCCGGACGGAATGCACTCCCCGAAGGCATATTTTCAACAATCGGAATAACGCCGGTCAGATTGAAATCCGGTTTCAGCTTTGCCATTGTAATCAGGTAGCAGCAACAGCAGCACCGCCTGCCATATCCTGCTTCATGCCGTCAAGAGATGTGCCCGGTTTTAAGTTGATACCGCCTGAATCAAAGGTAACACCTTTTCCCACAAGGGCAAAGCTCTTTTTAGCTCCTTTGGGACGGTATTCCAGAATAACCAGACGCGGCGGATTCTGACTTCCTGAAGCAACAGCCAACATTGTATTGAATTTTTTCTCTTTCAGTTCCTTATGATCAAATACAGTAACCCCAAGCCCCTCTTTCTGGGCAAGCAGACTGAATCATCTTGAGCAAACTGTTCAGGAGTTTTGTCATTGGAAGGAAGTGAAACCCATTCTCTTGCTATATTTGTCCCGTTGCAAACCGTTTCAATAGCAGAGGATAATTTATCGAATTTTTTTGCTGCATCTGCTTTGACAGAAAAAGAAATCTGCTCCACAGGCTTGAGTTTTTTCTCTTTTTTGTACTGATCAAAAATATGATTCCCCAGAGACGCGCCGGAGAGCATTGCCTCAAGAATGATCTCCATATCGAGCTTGAGTTTTTTATCTGAGGGAACTGCAAAGAGTACCTCGGAAAGCTCTTTTTTGATGCCTTTTTTCACCATTTTACCGGCTGATTTACGAAGTACTTCAGCGTCAATCTTTTCAAATTTCCCAAGCCCTGAAAAGATGACTCTCTTTATCTGATCCATATTGTAAAGGATCAGTTCATCATCTTTTTCACCTTTGAACTCTTTTATATCTTTTGCCTTTTTTATCATTGAATTAATGGTCTGATTATCATGAATATCTTTATCTTCACAGACCGGAATAATCAATGTTTCTGTCTGATCTTTTGTCAGATTAACAGTTTTTAATTGCAGCACATTCTCCTCCTTAGTGATATGTCGGGTTACGCTGACGCTAACCCGACCTACTTGCTTATGATCTTAATGTTGCAGTCATGCGCAGCGGATTGGTCAGAAAATCCAAAGCTGAGATAATATTGGTAAAGACCACATCAGCTGCTGTCATGGTTTCGACTGCCGCTCCCTCTTCCAGAATAACAGCAATTCCTAAAGCTGATTCTTTGAGCATAAGGCGGTCATTGCTACCGTTTCCGATACATACAGTATTTTCGCATCCTAATTGTTTAACATATTCGAGTTTTCCAATATCCTGATTCTCCGGCGGGAGAACAGAGAGCCTGCACGGAATCCCTTCAAGATATTTTTTTGCTTTTCCGAAAGTATCTGCTGTTAAAACGTGAATTTCAAGCTGATCTGTCAAAGATGACAAAGAGCCTCTGACGCCCGGAATAATCTGCCCGTCACATGCAAGAGTTCCGTTATAGTCCATAACAAGATGCTTTAACTGTATTCTCCTGTATCCGGGAATAGTTACATCAATCATATTATTCACCCCTTTCTTTATATTGAAATATAATTTTTAGGCTCTTCAATCTTTTTTGTGGATTTGCGTAGGGGCGAATAATTATTCGCCCCTACAGTCTGAAATTTCCGCAAAAATCCTTGAAGAACCATTTTTTATAGCAGTAATTCTTCGGCTGCCTGAACAGATTTTTCAGCCCGCTCAATATTCGCTGCAATTTCATCAGCATATTTTCCTGTCATACAGATTTCCCTTCATTCAGCGCATTTCGGTAAAGCTGAATCTTTCCGCTTTTGAATTCATCAGCCGGTGCGGGTTTGGCTGAAATAAGCTGTAAGGATTCCAGTTGAATCGGATATAACAACTCTGTAATTTTTCTTAGTTCCAGGAAATAATCAAAGGGTTTATCTAACAGGACAAGCAAATCAATATCACTTGAAATATCTGACTGATGACGTGCCTGAGACCCATATAAAATAAGCCCCGAAATTGTCTGTCATAATACTTTTCAAGTATTTTTTTACATTTTTCAGGTATTTCGTTCCTCATACTAACCTCCCATATCAATTCCCAATTTTCTTAATTCTCCGATTTCCACCTGATTACCTGCTTGTCAAAATCTATATCATAATTGAAATTTTTCAGAAAATTCATGCCGAGCAGTCCGCCATAAGAATCTGAGCCTTCATAATCAATGACGCTTGCATATAAATCGGTCTTTTTATGAGGACCGACCTGGATGTAACTCAGCTTTACAATATCTGTATCAACCATTCTGCCATCTGCCAACTGAGCTTTTGCTTTGTAAGTATTTCTGAAATATAATTTTTTTGCAACTCCTTTATTCAGCGAGATAATAGAAGCTCCGGTATCCAGTTGAAGAAATGTTTTTACTTCATTCCCTTCATAACTGAGAACAACAGGAACATATACTGCATTTCCCTTTATCACAACCTTTGTCTCTGTGTTTGAATCATCCTCTTTCAAACCTTTCTGCTCTCTGAGTATGCTTTCTATTTCATTGAATCTTTTATGAATCTCCTCTTCTTTCTTTGCAGTCTCTGTCTCCTCTTTCTGAAGCTGTTCTCTTTTCTCTTTTTCAGAAAGATGGTCGTATTTCTCTTTATAAATATCTAAATTGTCTAAATATTCTTCAGGAATCTTTGACTGATCGTCAACAAAATGAAGATTCCCTTCTTTGTCAACATATTTATAAAATTCAGCAAATAATCCTATAGGGAGATAATAATCCAATCCATAAGAATAAAATAGCCGCTCTCTTTATTTTTTCAGACATAGACTCTCCTTATATAGACTCAGTTTTTATCAGTCAGGCAGTAAGTACCCCATTTTTCATCCACAAGCCCGTCCCGAATCAGCAGTTCAAGATTTTTCATGATCATCGGCTCCTCAAAAATTCTCTGAAGAATCTTATCAGGCAGCCGGTTACGATAAAAAGGGGATAATGACAATATCTGCTCCAAAGTACGCGGCGTCTGACAGGTCGCAAGAACAGCATCTCTATGGCGTGAAAAACCCTTTGAGAAAAGCATTAAATTCCGCTGCTGCATCCCCTTTTACCGGAGGACTATGAGAAGGACAGACCTGTTTATAAGGGAGCGACATGACTTTTTTTATACTTTTTTCAAAGAGTTCAATATCAGATTCAGGATTTCCGTACCATGGTCCAAAAGGTGTAAAATCTATATCAGCAGTTATAAGAATCCCTGAATTTCTCTCAAAAAAGCAGTAATGATCATTGGTATGCCCCTGAGTATGAATCGCTTCAATCTGAAGCTCTCCGGTTTTTAACAGACTGCCGTTGCCGAATCTGCCGTCAGGCTCCCGCAAAGGCTGAATTCCAAGTCCGCCCCCTACGATTTTAGCCCAGTAAGCCCCTTTATCCCACGTTCCGGTAAATCTCTCCCCCATAAGCTCCAAATCTTTGACCGATTCAGGAGTCTCTTTTGGAATCAGAATCCGCCGGTCTTTTAATACATGCCATCCAAGTATATGATCCGGATGTGAATGAGTTATAATAAGAATATCAATCCGTTTTTCTTTATCAATCTCTCTGATCTTTTCAACGCCAATCCCAGTATCAATTAAGACAGTTACCTTATCTGTGATAAGAAATCCGTTGCAAAAAGGAAAACGGGATTCATTCGGTGCCTGAATAAGATAAATTTTTTCAGACAACTTAATAATATCATTCCGATTTTCAAGCTCCGTCATTTTCCCGATTCCTAATTCCTGATTCTCAATTCCTGATTTAATTTTAGGATGTTTTCTCTTTTTTCAGTATTATTAATCTGTTCAAAATCTCATTCAGATCGCGGATAGAATAAGGCTTTTCCAAAGCTCCGCAGAAACCGTATTTCCCGAAATCTCTCATTTCAGGATCATTTGAATAACCGCTTGAAACAATCCCTTTTACGCCCGGATCAATTATCAGCAGTTTTTTTATGGAATCTCTTCCGCCCATCCCGTTTGCAACATGCAGGTCCAGAATCACTGCATCAAAGGATTTTCCTGAAGCAACTGCTTTCTGATATATATCAAGAGCCTCTTCCCCGTTTTTTGAAAGAGAGAATCCATAACCCAGTTTGCGGAGCATCTGGCCTGTAACATCTCTGACAACATCTTCATCATCCATAACAAGAACATTTCCCTTAAAAACAGGGGATTCCTTTTTCTTTCCGGACTGCTCCTGCTCTTTGACAAACGCGGGAAGACATATATGAATAACTGTTCCTATTCCCGGTTTTGAATCCACATACATATATCCGTTATGTTTTTTGACAATCGCATAAGCAATGGTAAGTCCGAGTCCGGTTCTTTTTTTATATCCGTTTTTTTTGTTGTAAAATAAGGATCAAATATCTTTTCAAGATTCTCTCTCGGAATTCCTGTACCCTGATCCTGCACAGATATTTTAACGTATTTTCCCGGCTTCATAGGAAGTCCGGCTTTTCTCTCTCAGGTGATACGGTAATATTTTTAACATCTATCCTGATCTCTCCGCCGGACTGCATTGCTTCTTTGGCGTTCACCAGCAGAATTTCCATTAATTGCCGAATCCGCATACTGTCAAATTCGGCAAACCACTCATCCTCCGGCGGCGGGAAATCCATGGCTATTTTTAAATCGGTAAATTTCTGATTTACCAGATTCCGGATCAGCTTTGCAAGTTTTCCGGTCTCTTTATTCAGAATTTCACTATGGGAGAGTTCATCCATTTGGCGGAGAAGCCCTTTTAATTCAACACATATTTTTTTTGCATCATCCAACTGTTTATAAATTTTTCCGTCAGGCTCAGAATTAAGCTGGGCAAAATCAATATTTCCGAGTATTCCGGTAAGAAAATCATTCAAATCATAAATAATACCGTTGGAAAATGTTGTTATTGTATCAAATTTGCAATTTTTTATCAGTTCCCTCTCTGTTTTTTTCTGTTTGCCGAGATTTCTGGCAATAATAAGAATCCCTGAAGGTTCATTCTCTCTGATAATTAAGGATGCGCTTATATCCATAGGGATCAGATTCAAATTACAGGTGATAAATTCAAGCTGATTATAAATCCCTTCTTTGAGTTTGATTCCCTCTTTATCAAGAAGTTTTTCCTTTATCTTTTCAATCTGAACAGGAGGAAGAATATCAGCAATATTCATTTCCAGCAGTTCTTCTTTAAAATATCCGATAATCTCTGTCCCTTTTTCATTAATATAAGTGATCTTTCCGTTCATATCAAATGTCAGAATCATCTCTCTTGCAGATTCAACAATCAGGCGGTATTCTTCATATTTTTCAGGAGATATTTCTTTGTCCGATTTTTTTTCATCAATGCCGGAGGTAAATGATATAAATCCGGTTACATTCCCCTGTTCATTCCTCATGCAGTTCCAGCTCATTTTAAGCTGAATAATTTTTCCGTTATATTTCAGAAATTTGCCAACCCAGTAATGAGGGACAAAATCCTCTTTTGCCAGCTTTGTCAGATAATCTGTAAGAGCTTTCCTGTCATATTCGGTTGCCAGAATCTTCCATATATCTTTTCCTTCAAGCTCTGTTGACGGATACCCAAGAATATCAGACTGAACTGCATTGACATAGGTTATCTTTCCATGAACATTTATAACCTGAACTCCGTAAAGATTGGTTTCAATCAAGGTCTGATAACGTTTTTCAGATTCATTAATCCGTCTGAGTAATTCTGCAACATCATCTATGACCCACTCCTGAGTTTTATCGGGATCATCTATCATTCTGTATATCTCCTGAAACAGATATAAAAATTTTTTTAAATCCTTGACGTAAAGAAGTTAAATAAGTTATTAATCAATATTAACAGATTTCAGATTGAAAAAAGGGATGAAATAAAAAATTGACCGTGAAATCTTTTAATAGGATAGTATAGCCTTTTTCTCTTTTTCATGCACTAGAAATATAAACAGAATGTTTCATTTTTTTTCAGTCTCATTCTCATACCGGAACTTAGGAAAGGGGGTATTATGTCTTTTAAAGAAAACCTTTTAAAAAAAATAAGAATTGATCAGATGTCAGAAAAAGTTATAGCATCCGCAGGTCTGCCTGACAGCGGCAAAAAAATTGATAAAGGGACCTTACGGACGCTTTTTGATATGGGTCCTTTTTCATACAGAAAAGAAAGAGACCTTGATCTTTATATTGTTGAATCTGATGCAGACAAGGGAAAAATTGTTGTTCTGGATAATGAACTGGCAATTTATAAAACCACGCCTGAAGATGTGGCACTGCGAAGGAGTCCCACAGTCAAGGAGATGCTCAGTATCAGAAATGCAATCAAAATATTGAATGATTCTGATGTGGTTATCTGTAAAAGAGATGAATCTGTCAGATTTATTCAGAAAAAATGTCTTGATATGCTTGATCTTTCTTTTAATGAATCTGATATTGAGAATATTGAAAAAGACGGTTCAGCCTCATTGGAGAGAGAATTCAGCGATGGTGTTATTGAGTCTCTCTCATTATTTGCAGAACTGCTCGGATATGCTGCTCCGCCAAAGGCATTTAAAATCAGCAATCATGAGATTATCGGTAACTTTACCCGGAAAGAGACCGGAGAAGAGCTTTTCGGTCCGCTGGTAATTTACAGCATCATCCATAATACGCTTAAACTGATTGATGAACAGATCAGCACCCTGGATAAAGGAAAAATTGAATCTCTCCATAAGATTGCTGTCGGAAATGAAAAATCCTCAGCAGAGGGGAGTGCTGTTTTTGCATATCTTAAAGATCATGTTATCAGCAATATGGAGGCGATTCAATGGCGATTCAGCCTGAAAAAAAGCTGACTCCTGAAGAATATCTTGCTGTTGAAAGGGATTCGGATATTAAAAGCGAATATTTTGAAGGTGAAATATTTGCTATGGCAGGTGCGGGCAGAAATCATAATCTTATTGTTGCAAATATTATGCGAGTGCTTGGAAATCAGTTACTTGAATCTCAATGCAATGTATATCCGACTGATATGCGGGTGAAAATCAGCAGAATAGATAAATATGTCTATCCTGATATTGTTGTTGCCTGTGATGATGAGGAATTTGAAGATAATGAGAATGATACTTTACTGAATCCCATCGTAATCATGGAAATATTATCAAAATCAACAGAGGTATATGACCGGGTCAAAAAATTTGAGCATTATCAGTATATAGATTCTTTTTCCGAATATTTTCTGATAAGCCCCAATCCATACAGGGTTGAACAGTATGTAAGACAGAATAAGCGAATCTGGACTTATTACTTATTTCAGGATGAAGATGATATGATCCCTATAAAATCAATCGGATGTGAGCTTTATCTTAAAGATATTTATAAAAAGATTTCCAGTTAAAGACCTATGAGGTTTCTAAAACCCCCGCAGGTCTCTCTTTATGAAAGGCAGACAAAATATATGAATCTGAAATTATTACATATATATAATAAAATCAGAGAAAAAGGAGAACTATCTCCTGAACAGGAAGAAAAAATTCTTCTTGAAGTTTATGATGAAGGAACTCATGAATTTTTCGAAGCATCCAGCTCAGGAGAAAAGAAAACCGGAGCTTTCTCCCATAAGTCAGATAATATTTATGAATATTATGATCTGGCTGTATTACAGGCAATGCCTGAACCCAGAGGAACTTATACAACCTGTCTCCGTTCAATAGATGAACTGCTGGAGCAGGATAAACAGCGGGAAAAAGACGGTTTTCCGCGAAAAATCAGAGTGGGGCGTCTAATCAAGCCGGGAAAGGGGGAAAGATAAGATTGTCGTTGTTCCGACAACTGTTGAAGAGAAATTTATACATGATTCTATCCATTCCCCGGAAGAAGAAGGAGAGGCTGGCGGCTCAGGAGAAGGGGAAGAGGGTGAGGTAATCGGTGAAGAGGCTGTGCGCACTCCGCAAGGGGCGGGGACCGTCCTGGTGAAGGGCAGAGCGGTCCTCATGAAATGGAATCAAGTGCTTATGACTTGGGAAAGCTCCTTACAGAAAAATTTGAGCTTCCAAATCTCAAAGACAAAGGAAAAAAACGCTCTTTAACCCGTTACACCTATGATATGACAGACAAGCATCGTGGTTTCGGGCAGATTCTTGATAAAAAAGCGACCTTGCGGAGGATTCTGGAAACCAATATTGCGCTGGGAAATTTGCCTGATATTAACGATATTGATCCGACCGGCTTTCTGATTTCACCTTCAGATAAAATTTACCGGATTCTATCCCGTGAAAAAGATTATGAATCACAGGCAATGGTCTTTTTCTCTCAGAGATTATTCAGGATCCATGTCAGGAAAACCGACTGAGCTTGTAGTCTCCCAGCATGTCCTTATTTACAGTTGGCTTCTGTATCAGTATGAAAAACAGGTTGAATCCCGTTTTATTCTTCATGATACTGAGGCAAGTGAAGTTCCTGATTTTTATACATACTATAATTCAAAAGTCGCCGGAGGCACAAAAGTCGCTTCCGCATATCATCTGGTGAATGAGATTGTCAATAAAGAGAATCTGATCCGGGATTACAATATTTATGTTTTTCACGGGACAGACGGGGATGACTGGGACACAGACGGAAAAGAGACTCTGCCGGAAATCAGAAAGATGCTGAATTATGTGAACCGTCTCGGAATTACTATTGCCGAACATGGCACAAGCGGAAGCAGTGAAACCGAAGTGGAGCGGTATCTGAAAATGTCTGGGATTCTGCTTGAAAAACCGAATTTAATCCGCCTTGATGTTATGAAAAAAGATGCAGATGAATCGTGGGTAATTGAAGGGATTAAGCGGTTGATTTCACAGGAAACAGTAAGATAAAAGACCTGCGGGGTTTTTTAAACCCCGCAGGTCTTTATGTATTTGGTCTTTCTCAAAAATTGCAACACATCCTGCCAACAATCATCGAAAAACTTGGTTATCTTGTTAAAATAATTACTTCCAATCTGTTCAATTTTAATTTTCAGACCTTTTAATTTTATTTCAGCCTATCTTCCTCATTGAGCTTTCGTTCCCAAGCGAGCTATGTAAGGCGGACTAAGCGGCAGCGTGTCTTTAATCTACAGGGATTAACACATCTACAGGGATTGTGTGTAAGAAGAGGATTTTAAAATCCGGTGATAATCCCTTTCTTATACACAGTAACACATCTGCAGGGATTGTGTGTAAGAAGAGGATTTTAAGATATGGGTGATAATCTTTCTTAACAGTACACATCTACAGGGATTAACACATCTACAGGGATTGTGTGTAAGAAGAGGATTTTAAAATCCAGATGATAATCCCTTTCTTACACACAATCCTTGTAGATGCAATCCCTGTAGATAATTAAATAATTTCAATATATTAAAAAAATATCCAAATTTTTTTGACCGGAACAGATTTCGGCAGCGATATAAGATTCAAAATTTGAGAATCTACAAGGATTGTGTATAAGAAGAGGATTTTTAATATAATCCATTTCTTACACACAATCCCTGTAGATGTCATCATCTACAAGGATTGTGTATAAGAAGAGGATTTTTAATATAATCCATTTCTTACACACAATCCCTGTAGATGATAAAAAAAATATCCAAATTTTTTTGACCGGAACAGATTTCAGAAGCGATATAAGATTTAAAATCTGAATAAAAAAGGAGGTGATGATTTTAGGTTTTAAGTATCAGATTTTAAGTGTCAGGTTTCAGATTCATTTATTTCAACCGTTTTTTATAAGGCGGGTTAGCAGCATAACCTGCCAAAAGGAGGCACATGAAAAAAACGTCAGTAAAAGAGTTTATGATTTTTCTTCTTTGCGTGGTTTATCTGATTGTATGTTTTTGCAGTCAGGTCTGGGCGGTAGAAGCAACACCCACGCCCGAACCAGCGACTATGTTTCTTGTCGGTTCCGGCTTAATCGGACTGGCGGCTATTGCAAGAAAAAACAAAAAATAACAGGATTAACAGGATTAGAGGATTAGATAATCCTGTAAATCCTGTAAATCCCGCTTTTAAGAGGAGAATGTACGCTATGTATTTCAATTCTAAACAAAGAAAACGCTTTAACAGCACAGGAGCTAAAAGCTCTGTAAGTTGGATTATTGTATTTGCTCTGATGAGCCTTGTTTTTGCAAGTATGGGCTTTGCGGCTACGATTCAGGGCATAAGTTTTAATGATATAAACGCGGATGGCATTTATGATACGAAGATTGAGGACATAATACCTACCGGAAGA
Organism: uncultured delta proteobacterium; assembly: GCA_963806835.1. Classification (GTDB taxonomy): domain Bacteria; phylum Desulfobacterota; class Desulfobacteria; order Desulfobacterales; family CAWEAR01; genus CAWEAR01. The sequence continues at coordinate 82,897 of CAWEAR010000035.1, read as the reverse complement.
GATGTTTCCATTGTTAATATTGAAACTCTTGATATAAACGATACAAGAACTGATGTAAATGGTAATTATTCATTTACAGGGCTTGCACCTGGAACATATACAGTATGGATACCTATACCTACTTCAGAGGGTTGTTGGATAAGAACAACGCCACTTCCAAAAACAGAAGATACTAAAAATAGGGCTGTAGTGAAATTGACATCTCAAACTGAAATAAAGACGCTGAACTTCGGATTTAAGCAGATATATCCAAATAATCCCAATGATATACAACTTCCTGATCCACAATCAATCTGCCAAGACACAAATTTGATGATACACTCAGTAAAAAGCGGTGATTGGAATAGTGCAGGCACATGGGATAAAGGAATCCCTAATAAAGGTGATTGTGTAGAGATAGAAAGGGATCATACAATAACTGTATCAGATCCGATTGATTTGGGTGAAGGTGGACTTATAAATTATGGAACAATAAAAAGTGTTGATAACCAAAGTGGTAAGCCTGTTAGTAAAGTGGAAATTCACGCTCTAAAGGTTGATAACAGCGGAATTATTGGTAAAGAATGTGCAAATCTTGTAAATGGAGTTTGTAGTGACAAAACAATGAATGGTGTGGACGGAAATTGTTTTGCTCAGGCAACTCCTGGAAGCAGTATCGAAATATGGACAAGTCTATTTAATAACTCCGATAGAGGGATAATTGCAGCAGGTGATGGCGGCAATAATGATAATGTCCCAATTAACGGATGTACTCCCTGGGAGTCCTGCTATTGCCGTGCTGTGGTAATATAGAAGTATTTTCAACAACCACAGTCAATAGTGGAATAATTCGAGCCGGTAAAGGTGGCAAAGCTTCAGGATGCCATGCCTATGTTTATGGAGGTGATGGCGGTACAGTACGTATTATGGCGGATGTACAGAATCCTAATAATGAATCGAAAATCTATAATGCCGAAATTCATGCGGGAAATGGTGGTGATGCCATAGGTCAAGCAGGTTTAATATCGGCTGGATTGGGTGGTAATCTTGATGTTTGGGTACCTTATATCGGGCAGGCAGCCGGTGTCAGGAAATGAGATTGCAATAGATCCCATAAACCTGAAATTCGGAAGTAACTCACGTATAGAAGGCTCTAATTCTGTCAAAATATACACGGATGAAGGCGGAACAATAGATATGACTCAGTTGAAAGAGGGTGCTATTTCCGCCAAGGTCATTACCATTCTAACCAAAGCCCGTAACAACGAAGGTGGAAATGCTTAATTTAACCGGGGTTTCAGGCAAGATATTTAAAGCAAGTGAAAAAGTTGAAATTTTTGCGGATAAAATCATAACCGATCCTGGTGTTACAGTTCAAAATCTGTGTGACGCACCGAGTGTCGTGATTTCTCCGGGCAAAATTCTTTACCGTGCATCATTATCTGCTGAAAAATATATTGTCGGTAAACCCGGTGAAAAAGTATCTGTTCCTGTTAAACTTATTAACGCCGGTCCCAAAATAGACGAGTATAAATTCTTTAAGGAGAGCTTACTCCCGCTCTGGAGTGTGGGAAATCTGCCTCTTAATACAACAATAGTTGGTGGTTTTCGTTATACGAAGTTCAATCTGAGTATTACCTTCCCGACAGCGCAACACCGGGAACGAGAAATAAAATAACGATTAAAGCGGTTTCACAGACTGATTCAAGTGTTATAGCCAAAGCAGAAATCATTGCTGTTGTAATCGGCACAGATTCAGATGGAGACGGTGTACCGGATAACAAAGACGCATTCCCCAGCGATCCTACAGAATGGACTGATACAGATAAAGACGGTATAGGAGATGTTGCGGATACAGATGATGACAATGATGGAATGCCTGATACATGGGAAAATCAGTACGATACTAAACTGAGCGGCATTGTCAATGACGCTTCTCAGGACGCTGATAATGACGGCTGTTCTAACCTTGAAGAATATACCAAGGGAACTGATCCAACTGTTGAAGGTTGTAATCCACCTGTTGATGACAGCATCACCTTCTCCGGCAGCGGCGGATACAAAACAGTTGTTACACCGATTCCAAACGGCGTTCAGGGTGAAATGCAGGTTAAACAGGAGTCAGACGGCAGTTACAGAGGAAGCGATGGAGCATCTTCAATTGTTGTAACTCCTGACCCGGCTGCTACAGGCGATACTTTCACAGTTACCACAGGCAAAAATCTTACTGATAACGGAGAACCGCTTGTTTTTAATGCCACGCCGAACAGCGATGGAAGTTACACATACAGCGACCCGGCAACGCCTTCAGTCGGCGTAAAGGTCAATGAAAACGGCAGTTATACCGTAACAGATACAGAGACTCCGGGAACAGTTCTTACCGGAAATCCTGACGGAAGCCAGACAGTTACAGATGAAGAATCTCCGGGAATGACCTATAAACTTGATGTCGGCGGAAGTCAGATTGTTACAGATGAAGAATTTCCGGGAATGACGGCTACTTTAGCTCTGGATAACAATCTCACGGTAAAAGATAATGAATTTCCGGGGAATGGCTTATACTATCGGTGAAGATAACGTCCATACCGTAACAGATACAGCATATCCTGATAGCAAAGCGGTTGTCAATGCAGACGGAACTTATACGGTAACTGATGCGGAATTTCCGGGCGTTGTAATTACTTATGATCCGGCAACTGATACATTTACAGGGACGGATGCAGAAGCCCCGGGAATTAAAATCAACTTCAACTCAGACGGAAGTTATACAGTTGTTGATCAGGACGGAAAATGCTATGACGTTAACAAAGCTAGAGGACTTGGAAAATTATTTAAGAAAATTGTCAACAAAGTAGTAAAGGCTGTCAGCAAGGTCTCAGGTTTTGTTAAAAAAGCAGCGAATTTCGTAGGAAAAGTAGCAAAATTTGTAGGAAAAGTAGGGAAGTTTGTCAGTAAAGTAGCAAAATTTGTTGCCAAAGTCGCTCCGGTTGTCAGCAAGGTAGCGCGATTTATCGGAAAAGCCGCAATGTTTGTAGGAGCTGTTTTTCCACCGCTATGTCCGATTGCCTGCGCCATATCAAAATTTGCCAATGGTGTAGCTGTAGTCTCTGATGCCGTAGGAAGAGCGGCGGTTGTGGTTGCAAAAGTAGCAGATAGAGTGGTTTACTATGCAGGTAAAGTAGAGGGGTATGCGGCAAAAGTGGAGAATGTCGCTGGCAAAGTGCAGTATTATGCAAATAGAGTAGTGATATGGTCTCAGCAGCGATCTGCAAAAGATGCCCGTCGTAATGATCCGCCGATAACGGCTTGCGAAAGTGTTATTGTTTATAAAGCCTACGGTACAATTACCGATAATGCGGGCAATGCGATGGTGAATGTTGCTGTGAGAGTTCATGACACAAGCGAAACAACCAATGAAAATGATGTCATAACTGCAACTGACAACACAGGTCATTGGGAAGTTATTTGTCTTGAAAACGGTAACTATACCGCAGTTGCAACAAAAGCAGGTTATACTTTTGATGCAGAATCCTTTACAGTAAGCGGAGTTAATACTGAAGTTGCTATAAACATGGCGTCAAATCAGCCTGATCCGGGACAGTTCCCCATTTATATTGGCGATGATGACGGCTTCGGCTTTGATTTGTCAAACGGATATAAAGATGCAGATGGCAAAGCCGCAGACCATAATGCCAACGGAAAACTCGATTGCGGAGATGGACTGCCTGATTTGAATAGAAACGGATCTGTCGGATGGAAAGGCAACGATAATTTTGACAACCGTTCAGGCGATGAATCAGGAGATACCTTCGGAGCGCAATGGACTGATGTTTCTCTGTCAGAGAGTTTTGACGGAAGACCCGGACTTGCAAAAGATGTTATCTTCAATTTCAAGTTCACGATTCCTGCAAATTATCCGAATATAGGAAAAGAGCATTATGTCAGCTTTGTCTATGGAGATTATGATGTTGTTCCTATGACAGCAGTTGTAGAGGGTCAGACAATAAAGCTGAAAGGCGGCAAGAACGGCGAAGTTGACGGCTATATCTGGAGAGCTTACGCTCCTGTTGCATGGAATGATATGCTTGACGGTGAAGTAACAATAAAAATCAATGCTCCGAATGAACCTTATGTGGCATTTGATTACGCAGTCCTGGATATTAAGCCGATCACAACGCCTGAACCTGATACAGAGTTTTCTTTTGACAACGGAGTAGTTGTTGCTGATGAAGAAGGAAATGTATGTATAGACTGGCTCTATGACGGCGGTGCATATAAAGGTGAAATGGGTATCTTTATTCTGACAGGAATGGAGAAACTCACTCCGGGTTCAAAAGAATTTAACGCGGAAGCAGTAAGAAGAGTTCTTTCAAATTCTCAGGAAGGCTATCTGGTTATCTCAGAATCCGAATGAGGTCGCACGTTTCAGTGGTCAACTCAGCGGAGAATCAGCAGACTGGAACAGCGGAAAATATAACGGCATCAAATGCTTTGATATGAGACCCGGCGCATGGTTTGCAACAGTTCTTGTTCCAAATTCAACATTCAAAGAACTTGCAAAAGACCCCGGAACAACCGGCTCTTCAAAACGCCCGTTGTACTCTCTGGTCGCCTCAAATCCGGCTTATGGAATGTATCTTGGACAGGTCGCTGATATTAACGGTCTTGGAAACGCATTTGTCTATGAAGATATTTGCGCATCAAACAGCGACAAAGATTACAATGACCTGATTTTCCAGATAACTGGAGCAACAACAGCAGATATTCAGACGCTGGATTCTCTGGTATGGAAAAAGACAAGAGCCGCCAGATCAGGCTGGACTGACTGGAGAACAAAGAGCGAACTCGGCAAACAGATTATAGCTCATCTTGAATCATTGCATAATGTAAATTCTGAAACAGAAAAACTCACTGTTACCCTGAATGGTTCAGGCGATATAAATATTACCGATTCTCAAGGAGGAGTAATCGGTAAAGAAGGCGGATATATCGCAGGTGCATTGTTTGGAAAAGATGAAAACGGAAATCAGTATGTTTCTCTGATAAAATCAGAATCAGGCGATTATAAAGTAGTTGTTCAGGGGCTTGGAAAAGATGAAGCGGCTATTCTTGAAGTAAAAGAATACAAAGGAGATACTGAAGTTTCATCTGTCAGCGTTCCTTTTGCAACCGAGCCTCATCAGACCCTCAGCACTGTTATTTCATCAGGAGTATCTGTTACATCTCCTGTCCCGGTCGGGTGCGTCTATGACTTTGACGGCGACGGCGACATTGATATTGCAGATGTAATGAAGGTTGCTTCTATATGGGGAACAGGCATGGGAACCGAGGATTATGACGGGTTCTATGATCTGAATGACAACGGGAAGATTGAACTTTCCGACATCATGAAGGTCGTAAACCTTGAAGGATGTAAGCAGTAAATATCATGTAGGGTGGACAAAGCGATAGCGTGTCCACCTTACTACTTTTTTTTATATCTACAGGGATTGTGTTTAAGAAGGGGATTTTTTTATAATCCTTTCTTACACACAATCCTTGTAGATGAATGAATCTACAGGGATTGTGTGTAAGAAGGGGATTTTTTTTATAATCCTTTTCTTAAACATAATCCCTGTAGATGAATGAATCTACAGGGATTGAATCTACAGGGATTGTGGGTAAGAAGGGGATTTTTTATAATCCTTTTCTTAAACATAATCCCTGTAGATGAATGAATCTACAGGGATTGCGTTCAAGAAGGGGATTTTTTATAATCCTTTTCTTAAACATAATCCCTGTAGATGGATGAATCTACAGGGATTGTGTGTAAGAAGGGGATTTTTTATAATCCTTTTCTTACACACAATCCTTGTAGATTGATAAAGTAGGGTGGACAAATCGCAGCGTGTCCACCAAAAACGCAAAAAACGGCGGACACGCTGCGCTTAGTCCGCCCTACACGGCTTTGAAAATCATGATTCAAAAGAAAAGGAGAAAGAAAAAATGTGTTACAAATCCAAGCGCAAGAGAATCTTGCAATCCGATGTGAAGAAGTGCTTTTTTAGCACGCGTGTTCTATGGTTTTTTGCGGTAATGGTAGTGATAAATTTTACATTTGTAGGACTTGTTGCCGCACAACTGCCCGTTTATATTGGCGATAAGGACAGTTTTGGTTTTGACCTGTCAAAAAGATATAACGGTGCTTACGGCGGACTTGCAGACATAGATGGCAATGGAATTCTTGAATGCGGAGATGTGCTGCCTGATTTGAACGGAGATGGGAAGGTATCATATGGAAGCCCTGATAATTTTGATAACCGTTCCACTAAAGAGGAATATGACACACTCGGTGCAAAATGGACAGATATTTCTCTGTCACAAGGTTATAGTCAAAAACCGGGATTTGTAAGAGATGCATCTTTCACATTCAACTTCACTATTCCATCTGGTTATCCACATCGCAATAAAACGCATTATATCAGCTTTGTTCATGGCGATTATGATACTGATACTGTCATGAAAGTAATTTTAGAGGGTAACACGGATAACAAAATTGAACTGGGAAAAATTAACACAGGATTTAACGGCTATATATGGCGTTCCTATGTGCCTGTTGAATGGACATATATAGCAGATGGTACAGTAAAAGTAGAGATTAATTCGCCGCCTACTAAGTCTGCACCTAATGGTGAGCCTTATGTGGCTTTTGATTATGTCGTACGTAGATATTCAGCCGATTTCTACAGAAAAAACTGTTATAGAAGAGAAACCGATTTCCACAGAAGAACCTGTTACAGAAGAGAAACCAATTTCTACTGAAGAACCTGTTACAGAGGAGAAACCGATTTCCGCCGAAGACGCCTTCGCACAAATCCCGGATATTCATACAGTAAAAAGCGGCAACTGGAACGACCCGTCTGTATGGAATACCGGCAAAGTTCCGGCAAAAGGCGATTTGGTTGCTGTTGAATACGGGCATATAATTACCGTACCAGATTCAGTTGATTTGGGAGACGGGGGAATCTGCAACAAAGGAACAATTCAAAGCGGCGATAATCCCTACGGCAAGCCGTCAAGCAAAATAGAAATACATGCGGCTTCCATTCATAACAGCGGTGATATTATAGGTAAAAACGGCAAAAATGGCATTTGCCAATGGACATCTTATTGCAAAAGATACGGTATATGCGATTCATTTTCTTATTGCCAGAGATTTCCCAATGATTACAGATGCAGACAAATCAAATGCTCATACTGGTTCTTCGGTCGTAGAGTTTGTTGGAATTACTGGTGGTATTGGTTTAATCGAAATTCCTGGCTTAAAGCCAATTCAATTCTTGAAGTCCAACATGCCACATCAGGCAGCAGCATTGAGATTCATTCAACCCTGTTTATCAATGATGTATCAGGAAAAATCCAATCAGGCAGCGGCGGAAATGATATTCAGACATGCAGAGACCGCAATCCCTCACGCGGCGGAGCAGGCGGCAAAGCAGAAATCTTTTCTTATTCCTTTCTCAATGAAGGGATTATTCAGTCCGGCAACGGCGGAAATGCAGAATCATATCATACAACAAGCTTCGGCGGAAACGGCGGAGATATTCTTGTTATTTCAAATCTCTCTGATCCTGATAATCTGTCTAAAAATATAGGCTTTTTTATTAGCGGCAACGGCGGATATTCCAGAACTCAATCAGGATATTCATACGGCAGCAAAGGCGGTGATTTGGATTTATTTATCAGACAACTCGGCGGGACCATCAAAGGGAGCAGCGGTTCAAGATTATGGTGAATTCGTTTAACATAGAATTTCTGAAGGCCTGACAATAGAAGACTTTAATCTGTTACAATTTATACAGATGCAGGCGGAACCATTGATGTAGGCGGATTGATCGAATCGGGAACTATTTCAGCAGAAGAGATTACCATTGCAACTCAGATGCTCAACGGTCAAGGCGGTACTCTTGATTTAAGAGGGCTTACAGAAAGAGTCTTTAACGTGGATACTCAGCTTAAAATTTACGCTGATGAAATTCTTGCCGATGAAGGCATCAACCTTGAAGATATTCTGGTATCAAATTTCACGTATCTTCCGGCAATGACTTTAAGCCGTGTGGCAATATCTTCAGAAGAGCAGTTTATCGGAGATCCCGGGACAAAGATAACCGTTCCTGTAAATATCATAAATCTCAGCAATAATACAGAGACTTATACATTAAGCGTAAAAGATTCAGCAGGCTGGAACATCGGAACATTGCCCGCTACAGTAACGCTTGAGAAATACAAAAGCGAGAAACTGAATTTAGACGTGAATCTCTCATCAGAATCAGGCAAAACTGATCTGATTACAATTACAGCAACATCTCAGTCTGATCCAGGCGTTAAAGGGATTGCAAATATTACGGTTTCTGTTACAGGCGAGGATGAATCTGAAAATGATACAACTCCTCCGGCTGATTCAGATAATGACGGCGTTTATGATGAAGATGATGCGTTCCCAAGCGATCCGAATGAGACTGTTGACACGGATAATGACGGTACAGGGAATAACGCTGATACAGATGATGACAATGACGGAATGCCTGATGAATGGGAAGATGAAAACGGATTGAATCCTCTGGTAAGCAATCCGAATGAAGACCCGGACAATGACGGAAAATCAAATATTCAGGAATACAATTCAGGGACAAATCCGACATTTTCTGAACCACGCTGCGAGCCTGAGGATATAGACCTGAACACATGGACACAGGAAGGCAACCCGGAAAACGGAAAATGGGTTGTAGCTGATGACGGAAAATCAGTTGTTCAGATGATTAACGGTTATCCGACATACTTTGTAAGCCCCGAATCTTTTATTGATACAGCAATCAATGGGAAGTTTAAGGTTGAAACCACCGTTGATGATGATTTTGTTGGATTTATCTTTGGTTTCAAAGATATTAATGATTTTTATCTCTTCTCATGGAAACAGGGAAACCAGGGCAGCGCTGTCAGAAGGATTTGTTTTGTCCCATGTAACTCAGGATGGTAATGTCCCTGTGGATCATCAGAATACCCATGATGAAATTGGTTATGAAGTGCTTTTGACAAAGTTGGGAAAAGAATGGGGATGGGCAAATAAAACAGCTTATGAATTTACATTGAATTATCGCACAAACCATATCCGCATTGATATAGCAGGCGGAAATTTCGGTGCCGGACAGACCATTTTTGAGCTTGACGGAACATTTGAAGAGGGCAGATTCGGGTTTTATAACCGCTCTCAGGGAAATGTACGATATGAAGGATTTACTCAGAAATGTATTTCAGATGCTCCTGTTTCCACAAATTTTGAAGCAGGCGTATTTACCGTAGGAAACACCGGAATTGTCAAGATTGACTGGCTCTTTGACGGCGGCGTTTATCAGGGAGAACTCGGCATCTTCAGCCTTTCCAGCATGGAGAATCTTGAACCGAATTCACCTGAATTCATTGCAGAAGCAGTTAAACGCGCGTTGTCAAATTCCGAACTCGGTTACATTGTTCTCTCTGATCCGACAGAAGGAGCAAGATTCAGCGGAACACTTGGAAATTCATCAGAACCTGACAGAAACAGCGGAGTTTATAAAGGCTTAAAATCCTTTAAAATGAAGCAGGGAGACAAGTTTGCGACAATACTTGTTCCAAACAGCACATTTAATGAACTTGCAAAAAATCCCGGAACTGAAAATACTCATGTACGACCGATTTTCTCTATCTCTTCTCCGAATCCTGAAGACCGCCTATATTTCGGACAACTTGCAAAGATTCACGATATAGGAAACGCTTTTGTTTTTGAGGATATGCTGCTCTCTTCCAATTCGGACAGAGATTACAACGATCTGATTATTCAAATCAAAGGCGCGACAGTTTATGCTCCGACTCTGGATAATCCCGCACTCGGATTGAAGAATGACTGGAGACAGATTGACAATCCCGTGATTCCTCATATTGCCGTATCTCCGCCGGGTCCCGGAACTCTCTGGATTACAATAACTCTGAAATCTCCTGCTGACCTGATTGTATATGATCCGGATGGAAGATACATAGGCAAAGAAGGCGGTTATATTCCAGGAGCAACCCTTGAATATGATGAAAACGGACATCAGGTCGTTACAATCCCTGCAATAGAATTTATGGATTTGGGTGATTACCGGATTGTTCTGCAAGGCAAGGGTGAAGGCGGATTATGTCATCTTGAAGTAAAAGGATTCATGGGAGATACTGAAATTTCATCAAAAGAAGTTCCGTTTGAGATTCAGCCTCATCAGACGCTTGCAACAAATCTCTCTGCTGAAAATTTTGTTGAAAATCAGACTGTTGAATTTGAAGCTCCTGAAGCTCCTGTTTCTGCTGACGGAAAGCTCCTGCTGTATGATTTTGACGGAGACGGGGATATTGACATCGCGGACATCATGAAACTTGCTTCAATATGGGATTCCTGCAAAGATGATGACGATTATGATGCTTTTTATGATCTTGACAACAGCGGCTGTATCCGGCTGAATGACATTATGAAAGTTGTGAACAGCGAAGATAAGCAGTAAATTAACTCATGCAGGGTGGACAAGGCAGAGCGTGTCCACCCTACATGGATTTTGTATAAGAAGAGGATTTTTCAGAAGCGTGATAATCCCTTTCTTACACGCAATCCCTGTAGATGATTACGGCGGACACGTTCCGCTTAGTCCGCCCTACAGAACTATGATTTATAAAACAGTTAAAAGGAGGTGATTTTATGAAACGCTTTTACATCTGAATTTCAGCAGATCGAAAATTTGTAAAAATCCGTAGTACCGCCTTTAGGCTGTCCGTGTTAAATCAGATGGTTATCGCAGCACTCCAAACTGACTATAAGGCGGTACTACAAACTTTTTCGATGTCCTTTGTGGTTAAACCTTATCAACAACAATCAAAACGTAAGGAGTAAAAAGAGAATGAAAAAACAGATTATTATCAGCATGACGGCAATGATTATTCTTATTCTGCTGGTTTGTCCGGTAGTTTTTGCAAAGCAGACAGACGCAGAGTTTGCAAAGGATGCGGGTGAAGTATTTGTCGAATCTGAAATTCTTTCCAATGACCAATACACACATGAAGATTATGTTAAGAAAACAAGAAGCAGAGAGCATTTAGATTTCTTCTCACCTGAATCAGAAGTTTCCAAAGTTACACCGATATACAAAGATGCAGACAGGGAAGAAGTGCTTGGTTATGTTCTGGAACTGGAACCTGCCGGATATGTTGTGATTGCGCCGGATACAGAAATTCAGCCAGTTATCGCGTATTCATACACCGGCAAATTTCCGTTTGAGGAAAGAGCAGACAATGCTCTGCTGCATCTGGTAAAATGGGACATGGAAAATCGGCTTGAGGCTCTGCCGCTGATGTCAGAAAGAGATTTATCTGAAAATGAAGACAAATGGTATGAGACGGCAAAAGGTCCTGTAAAAAGGGAAAGAAGATATGATGATACATGGGGACCTTATATGACAACATGGTGGCATCAGAATGACCCGTACAACAAATATGTTCCTATGGATTTGGTTACCGGTAAAAGGTCTGTTGTCGGCTGTGCGGCTACAGCCATAGGACAGGTTTTCAATTACTGGAAATATCCTAAAGCAATGAGTTTTTCATCAGCAGACGCATATACCACGATCTCGCGGAAAATCGTCATTGACACGGATTACACAAAGAACAGTTTTCTCTCATTCTCCCAACTGAACGCAAAACTCTCCAATATCCAGTATGCAGGAAATACTGATGAGATCGCCGCTCTCTGTTTTGCTGTGGGAATAGCGGCAAAAACAGATTATACTTCCGGCAATTCTAATGCCAATTTCAGTGTGAGTACTCTGTTCAAAACCAAGTTCAAATATGAATCCGCAAACTTGAAATACTCAACAGATTCAGCTTTTTATAATACGCTTATATTAAATATCAAGGCAGCCAAACCTGCTGTTATCAACATAACTAAAACCGGAACCGAAACCGATCGGCATTTCGTAGTTGCTGACGGATACAAAAGTACCGGAGCATATCATCTGAATTTTGGTTATAACAGCATTGATCCATCTTCGAGCTGGTATTCGCTGCCGACAGGTATGCCTAACAACTATAATGTTGTTTACGCAGGTATTTTGGATATTTATCCGCCAGCGAGTACTAAAACATTGACTTCTCTGTCAGTTTCAGGCTCTACAGCCGTGAATGAAAACTCTTCAGCGACTTATACGGCAAAGGCATCTTTTTCTGACGGAACTTCTCAGGATGTTACAACTTCTGCAACATGGAGCGTATCTCCGACCACTTACGCCTATATGGATTCATCTGTAAAAGGCAAACTGATAACAAAAGCAGTCAGTTCCAATCAGTCGGTAACAGTAACAGCAAGCTATATTTACAGCGGAGTAACAAAGAGCGGTTCTTATTCTGTTACGATAAAAGATTTGGATACTAAACCGAATCTGACAGGTTATCAGCCTACAGGCTGGTCAGATAAGATTGTTGTTTCAAAAACAACAGGAACATCGCTTGACACAACTCCCATCTGTACTACAGATACGCTTTATCTGGATTTTGCATTAATCAATAACGGTCAGACAGCAATAGCATCCGCATTTTATGCTGAGATTTATTTAGACGGCGTAAAGAAAACCACGGCACAATGGAGTTCACTTGATATATGGAATTCTCCGAACTACAGATATAACTATATAAAGGATTACTCCATCGGAAAACTTACTGCCGGTACACATACCATAAAGATTAAACTTGATTCATCCAATGCAATCGCAGAGAGCAATGAAGCTGATAATGAGTACAGTAAAACAATTACCGTTACAAACTGTTCATGTGCTTATACCATATCTCCGGCAAGCAATTCATTTTCATCTTCCGGCGGAATAGGCAGTGTAAGTGTAACAGCTTCAAGCGGATGTGCATGGACTGCGGCAAGCAGTGTATCATGGATAACCATAACATCAGGCAGCAGCGGTATAGGAAGCGGGAGTGTCAGTTATTCGGTTGCTTCAAATACAGGAACAAGTTCACGGACAGGGACTTTGACCATAGCTGGAAAGACTTTTACCGTTATTCAGGATATTCAGACTGCTAATCTGTTTTTACAAAATGAAACTGTTATGACCACAATAACTTATAAAGCAACAAACTCAATCAGAGCAGGGAGGCAGGTAACGGACACAAAACCTTACGGAGATTTTGTGATTGAATCCGGGGCAAATGTTACAATGAGAGCAAAGATGATTTACTTGGAACCTGGATTTTATATAAAACAGGGATGCAAACTTTCTATTATTAACGAATGATAAAATAAAGGAGGAATTTTAAAATGAAGTATTCAGTATTAACAGTTATTTTTATACTGATAACAGCGTTTGTTAATGCAGAGGACACTTCCGTATATGTAGATACAAACGGCAATGTCAGTATGAGTAAAAATCTTACCGTCAGCGGAAGTATTCAGACCGAGCAGAAAAAACCCGCTTTTTTTGTCAACGTATGGAGTGATGACTGTAACTGGAGTCATTCTTATTTCGGCTGTCCTGAAGGTTATACTCCGGCAGGATACTGGCATGTGGCAGGATGGTTATGTGACGCTTATATCAGAGGCACTGGTTATGAAAATGGAAATGTCTCAGCAGGATGGATGTGTTTATGTGTAGCAAAATAATATTTGATTCCATCTTAACCCCATAAACCAGCTTTCCCTCGTTCCCACGCTTTGCGTGGGAACGAGGGAATATTGCAGATAAAATCTGGTGTAATCCGTGATTCAGAACTGCGGGATTAAAACCGCCGATAATTGTAATAATTAACCGTTCATAAGTATGCTGAAGTTTCTTTTTAGCACTCCTAAGACTTCCGAAGTTTCATAAACTTCGGAAGTCTTTACAGTCAGATTATTTTTTCCTTAATTCTTACCATTTATGTATCTCCTCATCCGCCTAAAGGCGGTACTGCAAACCTGTCAGCTAACCCGCCCCGCAATTTATTTTAAGCCAGCCCTTCTGAAAAAGGATATATCAGCTTATATTTCAGATAATTAAATCTTTTAAACGTGAACAGAAAGGAAAAGACTTGTTTAATTTTCTCATTTGGATATATAATTTCATAGGAATTGAGAATTTGAAAAACTGATTTTCTTATTTACTTTGTCAGCTTATATCTGAATTTTCACGCAGAGACCGCAAAGAAGATATACGATCTTTGCGGGGAACAGATGAGGAGAAAAAATTTGCGGGAGATCGCCCTGCATGTAATGGACATCGCAGAGAACGGAATCACTGCCGGTGCAAACCTGATTCATATTCTTGTAGATGAAGATCGGAGTAACAATCTGCTGAAGATAGTCATCAAAGATAATGGAAAAGGGATTCCGCCTGATATGCTTGATAAAATCACTGATCCCTTTGTTACCACACGGACTACACGGCGGGTCGGTCTGGGACTCTCTCTTCTTGAGGCAGCCGCAAGGCGTTGTGAAGGGGTGTTTCAGATAACATCAGTACAGGGAAAAGGGACAGAAATAACAGCGACATTCCGTTATGATCATATTGACAGGGCTCCGGTAGGAGATATGGCAAGCTCTGTCGCAATTCTTATAGGCGGAAATCCTGAGACTGATTTTATTTATACCCATGTCATAGACGGTAAAAATTTTACCCTTGACACCCGAGAACTCAGACAGAATCTTTCTCTGTCAGATCCGTCTGTAATATTTCATCTGACACAGAATATTCGGAATGCACTTTGTGAATTGGAAAATTAGGAATTAGGAATTAACATATTGCAGGGCGGACTAAGCAACAGCGTGTCCGCCTGTTTATCAGCTCAAAGGAGGTATTATTTTATGGTCGGTATTGACTTTCTTAAAAAATCAGAGGTATTTAAAGGACTTAATGATGAACAGCTTACCGCTGTTCAGACCTGCTGTCATGTTATGGAATTTCAGCAGGATAACAGAATCTTTGCGGAAGGAGAGAATGCAAATTATCTCTGGATTGTTATGCAGGGGCAGGTAGATATAAGGTTTGATTTACCGGGGCAGCCTACTTCGGATGAAAATAATGTATCTTCTGTTTCAGAAACCATGACATTCGGATGGTCTGCACTGGTTCCGCCCAACAAATACAGGCTGTCGGCATACTGCTCATCCGGAGCCTGTAAGGTCGTAAGAATAGAAAAAGAGTCTCTGGTCAATCTTTTCGGAAAAGATACAGGAACCGCTTATCGGGTTATGAGCAATGTAACATCTGTTGTCGGCAAAAGGTTCCATCAATTACAGGGGGCTATAAAAGAGTCTCCTCTTGCCAAAGTGGAGGTGGTTGTTCATCTCGGAACCTGCGGAATTGCCGCGGTGCGCGTGAAATCATGAATTCCATGATAGAAAAAATAACAAAGACCGGCAGAACAGATATTAAGATGACAACCGGCGGGTGTTTGGGAAAATGTTACAGTGAACCGAATGTAACAGTAAAGATTGGCGGAATGGATCCGGTTGTTTATCAGCGGATGAGTGCTGATAAGATGTTTCAGGTCTTTGATAAGCATATTATCAGAGGAGAAGTTCAGACGAATTTTGTTCTGGCAGATTAATAAAGAGGAAAAACTCTGAGGGTTTCAGAAACCCTCAGAGTTCTGTTTCACAAATGTACTGATAAGGAACTAAGTTTATTAAAAAAACTGAGTTTCTTTTTTCTCAATCCTTTGACCCTGCAACCCATTTCAGTCCCCAACGGTACGTTACATCGCAGTCCTGATGACCGTTATGGAAAGTAACAAGTTTGGTCACCTTTATATCTGCTCCGGCAAATTCCAGAAGAGCAATTGCGCAGAAAGGGCGTGTATCTTTCTGAGACCCCATCGGTACTTCAAGAACAGGCTGCCCCGGTACCTTTAAGGTTACTATTCCGTCAGTACTTGACCAGTTAGGAACCCCTCCATAAATATAGGTATAGATCAGCACACGGTTCAGTTTGGCGGTCTGGGATAAATTGACCTTCATGTTCTCACCCTCAGACCATGCTCCGGTTCTGTCATCTCCTAAATGTAACACATACGGCGGATAATCCAGACTGCCGAAAGCCTTTCCCAGAGGCTGAATTGCACCTTTGCTTCCATCCTTCATTTCAAAGAGACATCCGAGATCAAGATCAATCCCTCCGTTCCCTTTGCCGCTGCCCCCGAGAATCTTTGAAAAGAATCCGCTCTTCTGCTCATTCTGAGGATGCTGATTCCAGTTCAGATTTATGAGAATTTCACCGCCAGATCCTTTTGACTTTAATGTATAACTGTCCCCTTTTGCCTTCAGCGTAACTTTGGATGCGATTTTTAACTGAGATGCTCCCGGAATTTTTGTTCTGAATGCTTCCAACCCCATGACTTCACTGTCATTAACAAGTGAACTGGAGATAAATCCGCTGGCAAATTTACAGATAACTGCTACGGCTCCGGGCTGTTTTGAATCAAGTGCCACTGTGTGATGCTCTCCCCGATCTGTTACAACCTCCACCCGTGCATCATAATTGGCAAAAACTTTGTCTGCTCCTGATGATGCATCTGTAAAATTGAGAGCGCAGATATATAATTCTTCAAAATCATCCAGCTTGGCAATACGCATCTCTTCCCGGTTCTGTCCGCCTTTTGCTCCGACTCCTTCATCCCCTGACAATTGGATAAACGGAAAATTGTTCAGATCACCGAGTGTTCCTCCGGCGTAATTATCTGAATAAATGCCGCCGACCTTGCCGTCTTTGGCTTTGTAAAATGCCATGAGATCCAAATCAACGGGTGATGTCCAGATAAGGGAGACTTTTATCTGCTTAAACGCCCCGATGTCTGCTTTTGCGCCTTTCTGCTTCAGTTCCATTGCTTACCTCCTTTTTGTAATAGGTTAAATCCGTTGGTCAGGCTGCTTCCGTATATTGACCATGTTTTAAACATAATAACGGTTGATATATCCTGATAATATTGTCATGTATTTTTTTGTTCTTTATAAACAGTTGGTTATTTCAGCAGAAACTTTTCAGTCTGATAAGTTTTATTATATAGGTTTATGAATAAAAAATCAATGGATTTGAGCTACTAACCTTTTTTGATTTCCGAAATTATATGAAGACTTCGGAAATCCTATCCTGATTCTTTATAAGATTATTCACAGCAGAATCTCTGCTTTATAAATAATAACAGTCTTATGATTCAGCTTTCCGATCCCTTCGATGTACTCTTCAATCTCATGGTTAATATGATGCACATTTTCTGCCTGATCCAAGGATCGCCCGGAATGTGAATTCAGTTTAAATGATGAATCCGCAACTCCTTCAACCCCGTTTACTGCAAAAGCAGATAACTGACCAGATATATATGAAATAACAATTCTGTCATTCAGCTCCATTTCACGATCCGGTAAATGCAGTTTCTTTCGGATATTTATAACAGGAATAATTTTTCCCTTTATGTTGAGCAGTCCGAGCAGGTTATCAGGGGCTTTCGGAACAGAGATAAGCTCAACTGCGCGTATTACTTTCTCTATAGCAGAAAGAGGCACTGCATAATATTTTTCATCAAGAGTAAAGATAAAATAATTCATAGGTTTTAGTTATAAAAAGGCGGACACGCTGTGCTTAGTCCGCCCTACGCTTCTTGTTCAAAATGATTTTATCCCGATCATCAGTACGGAGATAGCAGAGGGGGTCATGCCGTCTATCCGGGATGCCTGTCCCAGAGAAACGGGTCTTACTGCGGAGAGCTTTTCTTTCAGTTCATTTGATAATCCATGAACTTTTGTATAATCAAAATCTTCAGGTATCTTTATATTTTCAAGATTCCTGAATTTTTCAATTTCACGTATCTGTCTTTGAATATATCCTTCATACTTGATCTCAATCTCAACCTGCTGTGCAATCTTCTTGCTGACAGGCTCAGAATTTTTGGCAAGAGTCTCTACAGCATGGTAATCAAGCTCCGCTCTTTTCAGCAACTGATCCAGAAAGATACCGTCATTGATCTGTTTTGTTCCCCGGCTTTCAAGATAATCATTTACATCTTTTACCGGCTTGATTACCGTCCTTTTTATCCGTTTTATCTCGGCATCAATCTGCTTTTTCCGCTCCCGGAGGTCTTTAACTGTATCATCATCAATCAGCCCAAGATCATGCCCGATCTCCATAAGCCGTAGGTCTGCATTATCCTCTCTCAGCATGAGCCGGTATTCTGCTCTTGAAGTAAACATTCTGTATGGTTCACGGGTTCCTCTTGTGATAAGATCATCAATCATAACTGCCATATATGCCTGAGAACGATCCAGCAGAAAAGGGGGTCTTTTCTGAATCTTACATGCGGCATTGATGCCCGCCCACATCCCCTGCCCCCCTGCCTCTTCATAACCGGATGTGCCGTTTATCTGACCTGCCATAAACAGCCCTGAAATAAGTTTGCTCTCCAGAGTCGCTTTTAACTGAACCGGATTCACATAATCATATTCAATTGCATAAGCAGGACGCATGATTTCTGCATATTCAAGTCCTTCAACAGCATGAACCACCTGAATCTGAATCTCTATGGGTAAGCTGTTGCCAAGACCGCTGGCGTAAATCTCATCAGTATCCAGCCCCTCCGGTTCAAGGATAACATGATGTCTATCCCTTTCAGAAAATTTTACTACTTTATCTTCAAACGAAGGACAGTAACGTGCTGATACTCCTTTGATAACACCGCCGTACAAAGCAGAATATTTCAGATTATCCCGTATAATCTGATGACACCGCTCATTTGTATGTCCCATGTAGGTCGGAACTTGAGGCATAGTAATCTTTTCTGTAAAAAATGAAAAAGGCAAAGGATCCGGATCACCTTCACTTTTTTCAAATCTGCTGAAATCAATGCTTGATCTTTTCAGACGGGGCGGCGTACCTGTCTTCATACGACCGAGTACAAAGCCGAGTTCTTTTAAATGCGCAGGAAGTCCGTAAGATGCAAATTCTCCTGCTCTTCCTGCCTGAATTGCTTTAAATCCGATATGAACCAGCCCGCTTAAAAATGTTCCGGTTGCCAGAATCACCGCATCACCAGGATAATTAAATCCGGTATGATCCTGAACTCCGGCGATCTTTCCATCCTCAACAATAAGCCGCTCAATCAACCCCTGTTTCAGTTCAAGATTCGGCTCTCTCTCCACAACTGATTTCATGGCAATATGATAGCGAATCTTGTCATTCTGAGTTCTTGATGAATGAACAGCCGGGCCCTTTTTTGTATTTAAAATCTTGTACTGAATGGCAGTTTTGTCAGTAATCTTTGCCATTTCACCGCCAAGGGCGTCAATTTCCTTGACCAACTGCCCTTTTGCCATTCCGCCGATAGATGGACTGCAAGGCATTGCAGCTAGTTTATCAAGATCAATCGCCATCAGCAGTACTTTACACCCCATTCTCGCGCCTGCCAATGCCGCCTCACATCCTGCATGACCTGCGCCCACAACAATGATGTCGTATTTTCTGTTATAGAAACTCATATAGTTATTATATAATTCCAGTTAAGCAATATGCCACTCCTAAAGGAGCTAATCTGAGTCACCTGATTCTGCGGAATACAATACACGAATTGCACCCCCCGAAACCAAAGGCATTTTTCAGCAGATATTCCTGCTCAAGATAACGGGCTGAACCCTCAGCTATACAGTCAAGTTCTGCCATCTCAGAATCAGGCTGATAATTGACAGTCGGAAGCAGAAGGCTCTCAGTCATTCCTTTCATAGCAAAGATGGATTCAACAGCACTGGATGCTCCCATGGCATGTCCGATCAGCGATTTATTTGCAGAGACCGGCGGAATCTTGTTTCCGAATATCTCTTTTAACGCGTGAAATTCAACTTTATCACCAACTTTTGTTGAAGCGGCATGAGCATTGACAGCATCAATATCATGCGGCTGAATCCCGGCCATTTCAATACTCTGAGTCATACATCTCTGAACAGTATCCTGATTCGGAGCAACAAAATGATAAGCATCTGATGTCATTCCCCAACCCGCGAGTTCAATCTGATAATCAAGTCCGTATGCTTTGGCAAACTCTTCAGTTGCAATAATAATGCTCCCCGCCCCTTCAGAGACAACAAAGCCTTTTCTGTTAACTGAAAAAGGACGGCTTGCCTTTTCAGGCAATTCATCCTGATCCGGATCAGTACGATATGCCCCGTTCATGGTTGCAAATCCCGCGACAATCGGTTCAACCAGAGCAAAATCAACTGCTCCGCATATAGCAACATCTGCCATATTCTGCTGCAAAAAGATTGCGCCGATAATCATTGATGTAACTCCGGTGGCGCAGGCAGTTACAGTTGAAGTAATCGCTCCGGTTGCTCCTGTCAGAACTGATATTCTTCCGCCAACCATATTGATACATGAATTCGGATTGGTGAAAGGATGCGATAATTTACTCTGGCTGATCATAAGCCGATCTGCATTAAGAACCGCATCAAGCCCGCCGACTGCTGAACTGAATGTAATTGCAACTCTCGGGGATAAATCAGGCGTGATCTCTATTCCGCTCTTTTCAAGGGAACGGTGAACCACCAGCATGGCATATTTAAAGATCGGCGAAGTCCAGTTTGCCAATGCACGGGGGCTTAAAAAAGGATAAGGGGTTGTATCAAAATCATCAACTTCTCCGGCAATCTGAACCGGGAAATCTTTATTAAAAGGAAAACGGGTGAGAAGCCTGATTCCGCTCTCTCCTCTGACAGCCCGTTTCCACTGCATTTCCATATCAGTTCCCAGAGGAGATACAGCATCATATCCGAGAATGATGATTTTTTTCATTAATTATCCATTTGATTTATGTAGGACGGACAAAGCGATAGCGTGTCCGCCTGTCTTGTAAATATTATTCATCATAAGACCTTGAAGGTTTTGCAAACCTTCAAGGTCTTATCAGTTATGTAGGGTGGACAAAGCGATAGTCCGCCTGTCCGCTTCTTGTAAACATTATTCATCATAAGACCTTGAAGGTTTTGCAAACCTTCAAGGTCTTATCAGTTATGTAGGGTGGACAAAGCAGTAGCGTGTCCGCCATCAAAATAGTTATAACAGAAAAAGGTGGACACGCTATCGCTTTGTCCACCCTGCAGACTACAGACTATATACTTAGGCACTCCAGCTTTTGGTCATTTTTTTGCAGCATCTTGGAACTCCTGAGACTGAATAAATGCCACGAGTTCCTTCTGAATGTCGTTAATTGTATCATCAAATGCCTTATACATCTTGCTTAACCCTAATATAACAGTAAATCCTCTTTCAACCTTTATATCCTTCTTTGCAACTGTCTTCTCTGTTGCAGGATCAACAAGATTTACAGAGGTTTCAGCTACAATTTTGTATCCATAATATCCGTCACACCAGAAGTTCAGCACATCTATATCCAGACGCAAAGTGTTTTCTGTTGCCTGATCTGCGGAATAGCCGATATGCTCAAGAGATGCCTTAGCCATTTCCTTCAAGACACTATCAATACCCTTGCCATGTTCAGTTTCTACGATGAAAGGGTTTCCGTAATCACCGCGGACTTTTCCGATTTGCTCAAAGCTCTTGCCGCCATAGTCATCGCCCCGCTTGTTATTGACTGCACCTATGGCTATATTACCGAGCTTTATATCTCCTTTGGCAAGCTCCTCTCTTTTCAGATTCACATAAGGCATACATGCGTTTATAAACATAACCATCGCTAATCCCAAAAATGAAAAACATGCTTTTTTTCTCATACTGATTGATTTTCCTCCTTTTATTTATTAAAATTAAATTTTTATCTTTGTTTTTGTGTTGTTACCACGATTCGCGTCCCATAATGCTGGATCATAACTGGACGCAAAGCGTCCAATCTTGTGTTCCCACGCAAAGCGTGGGAACAAGTTATGTAGGGCGGACAAAGCGATAGCGTGTCCGCCATCAAAATAGTTATAACAGAAAAAGGTGGACACGCTATCGCTTTGTCCACCCTACAGACTGAGAACACAAAATTATTACCATGGAATAAACTGATAAAGTTTTCCGAACATTTCATAGACTTCAATCCAATTCTGAATATCTTTGGCGGATCGTATATGATCCCGTTTATTCACCATAACCCAGCTCATGTGAGCTGCTCCGTCTTTGCATGTTGAGCAGTCTCTGGTTTCAGAAGTACAGCAGCGGTGCATGGTTTTCAGATCAGATGCCCAGCGGATAAAATTTATCAGATGTTTCGGCTGAGGTTTTCTCTTATCTTTTGTATATGTTACAGATGGACATTCTTTCCACCCGAAAGAACGCCCAAGCATCTTTCCGGTGGTAATAATTTCATGATAATATTTTGACGATATGAGTGTATCAGGATATTTATCAAGCATTTCATCCATTTCTCCCCGAATCTCTTCCAATTCTTCTGATTTCCAATGAAAACCGTTCACACCTTCATCATTTGACAGCAACTGTATATGAACTTTTAATCCTGCATCTCTGATTTTTTTTATCATCCGTTCTGTTTTTCCGACCTGCTTCGGGGTAATGGTGTAAAGATAATAAGTATATTTATCTCCTTCATAATTTTTACTTGAAATCGCAAACGTATCTTTTCCTCTGAGAGTCTTTTCAGCCTCTTCATCCCCCCATAAAGATACGCCTATCATCATATCAGGGAACCTGTCTCTCGGTACTTTTATAATACCGTTTGTAGCGCAGAAGGTCGGCAGATTTTTATAAAATAATTCAACTCTGTCCAGATAAAGAGTAGGCTCTCCGCCGATTAAAATGGCAAGATTGACTCCGCGATCCTTTTCTTTGGCAATAAATTCTTCCCATTTCTTCAAATCCGTCTCATCCTGAGCCGCCTTATGCTCATTGGAAGAGAAAAAGAAACATCCTTTGCACCGCAGATTGCATTTATTGGTAACATCATAAATAGAACTTCGGATATTTAATTTTGAAATCCGTTTATATCTTTCATACCATTTATCATCAAGCAGCGAGCTGATGGTCTTCATTATTACTCCTTAATAGTGAATTATACTCTGCAAATCCGGGCGTGGGGGAGTTGACAACAATATAATCATAAAAATCAGGAATATCCATGATTCATCCGATAAAAAATCAGATAGTTCTTATCAGGTCTCCCCGATTTTGTAAAGAAGGAAATCAGAGTTTTTGCTATCAATAACAGATTATATTCAAAGGTAATTTCAATTCATCAGCAAAGTCCTCTCCCATCTCCTCCATATCATCACCTTCTTCATAATACCAGTTTATATTGACATCTCCTCCTTTTTCATAAAAATTTTCTAAAATACTCAGCAAATCCATCATATATTTTGTGGATGTTGAATTTAAATACTGAATCTTCAGATTTAATGTTATTGCTTTGCCGATGGTGGAAATATAAGATTCAATCCATTCATTCAGTATTTGAAAAAATTGTCGGCTGCTTTCCGGATAAGAGGATCCTTCTATTTCAAGTAACCCTTTTTCCGCATCAAAATGTATTTTCAGCGTTTTTTCTGTCGGTTCTATTATCAAATTTTTCATTATATGTATCCTCCTTTATTTATTGATTTTAACAGAAAATTCAATAAAACTCTGATCTCTGCTGACTAAATGAACAACCGGATTAATCGGATGCTCCGATTTTCTGGCAATAACAAGCAGTCCGATATTACCGCCTGCATTTTCTGAGATTTTCGGCAATCTTAATCTTTTACGATATAACTGTTTCAATTCATTTTTATCCATTTGATTAATATAACTGATATTTTTAACAAGAGAGTGAATTTTAAAATTTTCTGTCAGATTTCCGGAGGTTATTTCATAGCAATTCCCGCAGTCTCTGACAAAAATAATCCCTTTTCCTGTTTTATCCGCTGAGTGAATATAGATATTCTGAGCAAGCTCTATAATAACTGAACAATTTTTTTTTATAATTGACAGTTTCTCACACCTCGTAATCAAAATCTTCCGAATATCTTCAATAATTCCGGCTAAAATTTTATCAGAAATTAAGCCCTTAAAAAATAAAAGAATATTCTCTTTTTCCATTTGCCGGTAATAGTCAAATAAATTGTTCATGATAATATCTCTTTGTTCTCATTACAGAGAACCCGTAATCCTATCACTGTCACATCATCCTGCTGTTCCATATCCCCTTTGTATGCCTGAAATGATGCAATCAGCATCTCTTTCTGCTCTTTAAAATCAAGACGGCTGATCTCTTTCAGCAGGCTGATAAAACGATCTCTTCCTAAGCGACCGAACTTAAAACGGCTGTATTCATTTTTACCCATCTGATCTTCAAAACCGTCGCTTGCCATATAAAAAGAGATACCATCCCTGACAGGAATGATATTATTTGTGAAATCAAAATCCAATTCAGATTTTCTATACCCGATATTCTGCTTATCCCCTTTTACAACAAATACTTCACCGTCAAGTGTATAAAACAGCGGCAGTTTAGCTCCGGCAAAGGTAAGTAAATGGCTGCTGGCTGCTGGCTGCTGGCTGTTGGCTCTTAGCTCCTGGCTTCTGACTTCTGACTCCTGATTTCTGACTTCTGACTCCCGACTTCTGACTCCTGACTCCTGAACCCTGAACCCTGAACCCTGAACCCTTAAAATAGCGGCATCCATTCCGTCATCAGAAGTTGCATATTCTGTATCCTGATGAAGCGTTGTTTTGACAATGAAATTGAGTCGCTTCAGTATCTGCGCCGGGTCACGGCACCCCTCATCTATTATGATCCGTTTCAGTCCTGAAGAGGCTATCATCGTCATAAATGCTCCGGGAACTCCATGTCCTGTACAGTCAATAAGTGCAATAATAAAATTATTACAAATCAGTCCGTTATGATCGGAGAAGAACTCTGCAAAAAATATATCACCGCCGACCACATCCTTTGGCATCCACATAAAAAAGCTGTCAGGAAGATGATTTTTTATTTTTTCAGGATTAGGTAACAGAGAACACTGAATCATCTTGGCATACTGGATACTCTCTTTCATATCCTTGTTTATTTTTTCAAGCTCTTCATTGATAATCTCCAATTTTCTATGAGCGCATCTCAAATCTAAATGCACCTTTACTCTGGCAAAGACCTCTTCTTTCTGAAACGGCTTTGTAATGTAATCCACTCCCCCTGCTTCAAATCCTCTGATTTTATCAGCAGTATCGGTCAGAGCGCTGATAAATATAACAGGTATCTCTTTTGTATCATTATTATTTTTTAATTTGCGGCACACTTCAAAGCCGTTCATTTCAGGCATCATAATATCCAGCAAAATTATATCCGGTTTAATTTTATCAATAAAATGCAGAGCTTTAACTCCGTTTTTTGCCATAGCGACTTTATATTGTCTGATTCTGAGTATCTCTGCCAATACCTGTAAATTTGTTGCATTGTCATCAACAATTAATACAGATGCTGATGATTCATTATTCATGAAATATCCTTATTTATCTTTTATACTCCGGTAGTTAAGATAGAACAATACAGTTTTTACCTGATTTTTTCCCTTTATACAATGCTTTATCAGCTTTTTTTACGCATTTGTCAATACTGTCACCTGTATCAAATAAACTTATTCCGAATGTCATGCTGATTTGAATCTTCAGGTTGTTATATTCATAACATTTATCAGCCAGTTCTGCTTTGATCTTTTCAGCAACAACTCTGCTTCCGTTTAAATCTGTCTCCGGTAATAATAAGAGAAACTCTTCTCCTCCCCATCTTGCCACTGTATCCTGCTCTCTCACGCTGCAACGCATGAGATTTGCTACAGATATCAGAACAAAATCACCGCAGTCATGTCCGTACCGATCATTAAAATTTTTAAAATTATCTATGTCGCATAATATAAGAGAAAACGGTTTTCCGCTTCTTTGGGATTTTATTTTTTCAATAATATCAAGCCGGTTTGAAAGTCTTGTCAGACTGTCTGTTTTTGAAGCATAATCTAATTCTTCACACGTTTTTTTCAGTATATGATAAGCTCTTTTCAATTCTTCCTGTGAATATTTTAACTGAACGTGGGTATTTACTCTGGCAAGCACTTCTTCTTTCTGAAACGGCTTTGTAATGTAATCCACTCCTCCTGCTTTAAACCCTCTGACTTTATCGGCAATATCAGTCAGAGCGCTGACAAATATAACAGGTATCTCTTTTGTATTATTATCTTTTTTTAATATACTGCATACTTCAAAGCCGTCTATTCCGGGCATCATTATATCCAGCAGAATTATATCCGGTTTTATTTTAGATATAAAATTCAATGCTTTTATTCCGTCTTTGACCATTGCAACTTTATAGTTATTGCATCTGAGTATATCTGCTAATATCTGCAAATTCTGAGCATTATCATCAATAATAAGTATTGACGGCTTTTCTTTTTTAATATTTTTTATCCGTGATTCTGACACCTCTGATTTAACCTCTCTTTTATAATAAAACCCTAATGGTTTCAGAGACCCTTATGGTTTTTATTAAAGACCTATTTCCGGGAGCATATCAATGACTCTCTGAAATTTTTTCATTAACTTTTCAATTTTGTCAATGTTGTTATTCTGTGCATATACATATAAATTATGACTGAAATCTGTCAGAAAAGTCATACCATGTTTTATTGCCATATTTTTCAGCTTATCAGCAAAATCAGTAATATCATCCATAAAAAAAACATCTTTGACATCTTTCCACTTGGGAATGATTTCATCTTTAAGACAAAGCTGTATTTCAGGGAAAAATTTTTTTAATTCATCAGCAATCAGTTCTTCTGCAACGGTAGCCTGTACTCCTGATATTTCCTGATTTTCTTCAGGAATTTCCTTTGATTTATTTTTATACGGCAAAAATTTTGTCAGTTCAGATATAAGATCCGACAGACTTACAGGCTTGCTTAAATATCCGTCAAATAAGGATGTTATTTTTGTTTCAGTCTCTTTCATAGCAGAAGCTGTAAACGCAATAACAGGAATATTCTTTAACTGTTCATCCTCTCTTAGCATTTTTGTTACTTCATATCCGTCTTTACCCGGCATTCTCAAATCCATAAGTATCAGATCAGGCTTATTATTTTTATCTTTCAGCATCATAATCGCCTCTTCCCCGTTTTCTGCTTCTATAACAGATAAATTTGTATTTTCCAAGTATCCTTTTATCAGCTCTCTGTTAAAAAATACATCATCCACAAGAAAAATAGCTGAGGGTTCAAATTCAATATTAATCTGACTGAATTCAGAATAATCCTCAGCATCCGATTCTTCAATCACTTCGGCATTGGGGATAACCACCCGGAATATGCACCCTTTATTTATTTCACTTTCAACTGATATTTCGCCGCCCATCATGCTTACAAGTCTTTTGCAGATAGCCAGCCCAAGTCCTGTTCCTCCGTATTCTCTGGTATTCTGACCATCCTGCTGGTGAAAGCTCTCAAATATCAGCTCATGCTGATCTGCCGGTATTCCGATTCCTGTATCTTCTACAGTAACAGTCAAATCAAACAGTTTTTTCATTTTATTGCTGAAATTACCGCCCGCCGATATTTTCACACATCCCTTTTTTGTAAATTTTACAGCATTTCCGATAAGATTGATTAAAATCTGTCTGATTCTGATACTGTCCAGAAACAATTTTTCAGGGACATTTTTTTCTGTTTCCGTCAGTAATGCCAATCCTTTTTCTTCAGCTTTATGTAAAAATATTTTCCGTATTTCTGTCAACATAGTCTGAACATCAACAGCCTCATACTGAAGTCCCATTTTTCCTGCTTCGATTTTGGAAAGATCAAGAATATCATTGATAAGAGAAAGCAAAGTCTGTCCGCTGGAAAGGATTGTTTTTAAATAAAGACTCTGCTGGGGATCATGGCTTTTTGACAGCAGTATTTCACTGAAGCCGAGAATAGCATTCATAGGAGTGCGGATTTCATGGCTCATATTCGCTATAAACTCGCTCTTTGCACGGTTAGCGGCATCAGCAGCCTCTTTTGTCCGCTTCAGCAGGTCTTCTGCTTTTTTATGATCAGTTATATCTGTGCTGATATCAAGAAATGCTATGATATTTCCGGCACTGTCTCTGACCGGCTGCATATTGGAATGGAAAAAGCGGGTTTCATTTTTCAATGTAATCCGGCATTCTGTTACAGAACCTTTGCCTTTCTGAAAAATATCTCTGATTCTTTCAATTCTTCCGTTCGCCATATTTTCAGGCATAATATCATGCAATCTTTTACCGATAAAATCCTCCGGCACTCCACCCAGAATATTATGGGCAGCAGCATTATTCATGATAATGAATCTTCCGTCTTTATCAAGCAGAGATATAGCTTCATTTGCATTCTCCACCAGCAGCCTGTACTTTTCCTCACTTGTCTTTAAAGCATATTCGATTTCTCTTTTTTCAGTAACATCTGTTGAAATGCCGACCATTCCGGTCGGTATGCTGTATCTGTCGCAGATAACCCATGTTTTTAATTCCAGAATTCTTTGAGAACCGTCAGGAGTATGATTTATGATTGTTCCATTCCATTTTCCGTTTATCAGAGTTTTATCAATAATATCTTCTTTGGAAATCTCCTGTTCAATATATGTTCCAAACACGCTGATCTTTTTAGCGATAATCTCTTCCGGTTTTTTTCTCAGAGTTCTCAGAACAGCTTCATTTACATAGCTTATTCTCCCTTCAAGATCGGTTGCCACAATGCCGTCTTTTATCTGTTCCATCAGCATTGCCTGAAAACGGAGTTTATCTTCATCAGCAGTAAGGTTTGCAAGCAGTTTGTTATATGCGGCAATAGCCTGTCCAAGTTCGTCTCCGGTTTCCCAGCTAACAGGATCCCGGATATTCTCTTCATCAGCCCGTCTGACAGATACCATAAAACGCTTTAAGGGAATACCGACAATCAGATGGTTTGCTGCCATTGCACTTGCTATAACAGAGCAGACAAGGAGTATCATCATTAGAAAATCCCGAAAAAACTGACTGACAAGAGTTTCATAAATATGAGTATAATGATATGATATTGTTATGTAACCAATCACTTCTTTCAGACCGTTTATTTCTACAGCAAGCTCTTCTCTGATCTGCATATTTTTATCGGCTGTTTTTAGGGATCCGTCTCTTTTTATATTGGCAATAATCTTATCGTCCTTGTCATAAACAGTTGCTTCTGAAACATTAGAATCTATCAGAAGTGTATTAAGCGTCAGTCTCAGGTCTTCATAGTCATATCCCCAGAGATGCACGGCTATCGAGCCTCCCTGAAGTTTGGCGATTTTACGGACATTAGAGACTATATCATCCTGCATATCATAATACATCAGAAAAAAAGAGATAATCATAAATATAAAAAGAGAGAGGAGGACAGAAGGTATAACAATTATAAGAAATTTAAAATTTAGCGGGTGTATATTTTTTAATACAGGATGAAAAGACATGAAATCTTCTCCTTATAACAGTCTTAAATATTTTTAAAAAATATAAAATACAATTTTAGTTCTTGACTAGTAAGCTGATTTATGCAAAATACTGAATACTTTTTCCCGTTGCCGGATTTCGGATTAGAGAATATTTATTTTAACCCGTAACGGGGATAATAGCAAAAAAATAATTTAACATTTTTTTAAGAGGTGGAGACAGAATGAAAAAAAAATTGGTAAAAGCTATTGCTGTTATAGGAATTTCTTATTTTTCCATAACAGCATCACCCGTTACAGGAGAGGTTGTTAATCTTGATGAATCGCGGGTGCGTGAAATTGTCGAAGAGGTTATCAAAAAGAATCCGAAATTAATCTTTGACACTGTAAATGACTATATAAGAATACAGAGAGAAGAGAAGGAAGCAGAACAGTTTGAATCAGGTTTCAAAAACCGGATAAGAGATATTGCTGTGAGTGAAAAAAATCCGGTAAAAGGTAATAAGGATGCTCAGATAGCCATTATTGAATACTCAGATTTTCAATGCCCTTACTGCTCAAAAGCTATTGAGACTATTGAACAGGTGCTTAAAGAATATCCTGAAAAGGTGAAATGGATATTCAAACAGAATCCTCTTGAATTTCATAAACAGGCTATGCCCGCGGCAAAGGCATCTCTGGCAGCTCATAAACAGGGAAAGTTCTGGGAATATCATGACCTGCTCTTTAAAAATTCATCCAGTCTGAATGAAGAGATGCTGATTCAGTTTGCAAAAGATTCTGAAGCTGGATCCGGAAAAATTTAATACAGACCGCAATTCACCGGAGATTGAAGAGCAGATAAAAGCAGAGCAGGCAGAGGCTGAAAAACACGGTTTAAAAGGTACTCCCTCATTTCTTGTTGACGGCGTGCTTGTCAGAGGCGCAAGGGATAAAGAGCATTTTGTCATGGTTGTTGAACGGATTTTGGCGGAAAAAGATAAAGAGGCGCAGAAAAAATAACGCTGATGAGACCTTATTCTCGTTCCCACGCTTCGCGTGGGAACGCAGCCTTATCTTGTTACGAGGCAGAGCCTCGTAACAAGATAAATAACATCACATATTTGTCAAATATCTGATAAAAAAGAATCTGAAGATTGCTAAGAAAAAGAAGAACAAGGGAGCATGTGATAGCGGATCTGAGTGTGAATTATGTTGAAAGATTTGTGCTTTTATGCGGTCATACGATTGAAAAATTTTCCTCTGATTACGGTTATGATCTGATCCTCTGCACTTATGGTGATGACGGTGAACTGGAAAACGGAAATATCTATGTCCAGCTCAAAGCCACTGATAATATCAGACTGACAGGCAGCAGTCAGTCTGTAAGTTTCTCCCTGAAAAAACCGGAAAAAGAAAAGTCGGATATCTCAGCGGAACCTGCGGGGGAAAAAAGCATGATAAGAAGATATGCGACGGAGAAAATCCTGTTTTTCCGGAGGGAATCATACTTCTGAAAGATACAGGATTCCAAGGATACGAACCGGAAGGAACAGACACAGGACAGCCGGAGAAAAAACCCCGCGGCGGAGAACTTTCCGTAGGAGAAAAAGTAGAAAACTCAGTCATATCAGGAGTTCGTATCGTAGTTGAGCATGTAATTTCCGGCGTAAAAAGATGCCGTATCGTAAAAGAAAAATTCCGCAGCACAAAAAAAAATTATGACGATCCGGTGACGGAAACCGCCTGCGGGCTGCATAATCTGAGAACCGAATGTCGCCGGACTCAGAATTGAAAAGGCATTGCTTATTTCCGATAATGTCTGATTTTTTATGAATAATAATACCTTTAATATTCAGGAGATGCTGAACACCGGAGTTCAGTATCATCAGGAAGGAAGATTAAACGAGGCAGAGGATATTTACAGGCAAATCCTGCAAGTATATCCTACTCATCCTGATGCTTTACATCTGCTTGGAAATATTGCATATCAGTCAAAAGATTATCAGCTTGCTGTTGAACTGATCAGCAGAGCGATTCAGAGCGATCCGGCAACTGATTATTTTTATAACAGTCTTGGGATTGCATTCAATTACCTCGGTAAACCGGATCAGGCTGTTGAAGCATATCAGCATGCTGCTGATATTAATCCGAATTATTCTGAAGCTTACAACAATATGGGGATTGCCTTTAAAGCAATGGGAAATCTGAATGAGGCGATTCAGGCATATCAGAAAGCAGTTTCAGTTGATCCGAATTATGATCAGGCATATCATAATCTTGGGATTATCTTTAAAATTCAGGGGGAATTTGAGAAAGCCGCAGAATCTTTTCAGCATGCTCTTGAAATCAATCCGAATTTGTTTGCGGCGCATAATAATCTGGGGAATCTCTACCGTGAAATTGGAGAGCCGGAAAAAGCAATAGCATCTTATCAGCAGGCAATATCAATCAATCCGAATAATGCAGAAGTGCATAATAATCTTGGAGTTCTTCTTGAAGCTACAGAGAATCTGAATGAAGCAGTTACAGAATATCAGCAGGCGATTGCTATTAATCCGAATTATCCTGAAGCTCATAACAATCTTGGAGTAGTGCTTGAACTTCTTGGCAGAACTGATGAAGCAGTTGTTGAATACCGGCGATCTGTTGAAATCAATCCGAATCTGACAGATGCACATAATAATCTTGGGAATGCTCTGAGAAAACAGGGTAAAACAGAGGATGCCATTGCCTCTTATCAGACTGCTTTATCTGTCAATCCTGACTGTGCGGAAGCATATAATAATATCGGCAATATACTGGTGAATAACCCTGATAATCTTGAAAAAGCAATTGCCGCTTATCGGCAGGCTATCAGGATTAATCCGAATTATTCTGAAGCATATAACAATCTTGGAGTTGCCCTGAGAGCCAAAGGGGAATTGGATGAAGCGGCTGATGCTTATCAGCGGGCGATTGCCATTAATCCGAATTATTCGGAAACATACAATAATCTTGGGAATGTCTTTAAACTTCAAGGAAGGCTTAATCAGGCTCTTGCCGCTTATCAGGACGCAGTTGATATTAATCCGAATGATGCTGATATTCTGAATAATATAGGAGTTACATTAAAGCTGCTCGGCAGATTTGATGAGGCGGTTCTTGCTTATGAATATGCACTTTATGTTAATCCGAATCATGCTGATGCTTATCATAACCTCGGCAGTGTGCTGAATGAAATGGGGCGGACAGAGGATGCAATTGCGGCATTTCAGAGTGCGATTGCTCTTGATGAGGGGAATCTCTCTGCAAAGCATATAATAGCCGCTCTTGAAGGAAAAAAGACTGAAACAGCGCCGCAGGAGTATGTCAAGACTCTCTTTGATCAGTACGCGGGAAGATTTGACAGACATCTTGTCAGAAAACTGGAATATCAGACGCCGAGATTGCTCAGAGAGGGATTCACTTCTTTTCTTGAAGATGAGACAATACGCTTTAAAAATGCTGCTGATCTTGGGTGCGGCACAGGATTAGCCGGGGAAGTATTCAGGGATATGGCTGATCGCATGACAGGTATTGATATTTCACCCAATATGATTGAAGAGGCAAAGAGTAAAAATATTTATGATCTTCTGAAAGAATCAGATATTATTGATTTTTTAACCGATACAGATGAAACTTATGATTTATTCTTTTCAGCAGATGTCTTTGTATATATCGGAAATCTTGAGCCGATATTCAGAGCCGTCCGGGATCATGCGTTAAGCGGAGCTTATTTTTTATTTTCAACAGAAAGTTCATCTTCACAGGAAGATTATGTTTTGCAGAAAAGCGGTCGTTATGCACATTCCCGGAATTATATCGGATCCCTTGCTGAAAAATATGGTTTTGAGATAAAGGGAGAGTGGGATGCTATTATCCGAAAAGAGAAAGAGGAAGAGATCATGGGGGATATTTTTATTTTAAATGCAGGTCGGGTTAGCGGAGCGTAATCCGACATTATAATCTTGGGAATTCTTATAAAATAAGGAGGAAAAGGAGATGTTTAAAAAATTTCTGGTCGTCTTCGGTATTTTTTTGATCTGCTGTACCGGCGCCAATGCCGATACAGTAAAGATAGGATTAAATTATCCTAAAACAGGACCTTATTCGGTTGAAGGAGAAGCGCAGCTTAATGCCGCGGAGCTTGCTGCAGAAGAAATAAACGCCGCAGGCGGAATATCAGGCAAAAAAATTCAACTGATTATCAGGGACTCGCAGTCCAAAGAAGATGTAACAAAAAATAATGTTGAAGAACTGATTGACAGAGAAGGGTGTGAAATGATCTTCGGCGGAGCCGCCAGCAGTGTTGCTATTGCGGCAGGCAAAGTCGCAAAATCAAAAGGAAAGCTCTTTTTCGGAACCCTGACCTATTCCAATGCAACCACCTGTGAAGAGGGTCATAAATATATCTTCCGTGAATGTTATGATGCATGGATGGGAGCAAGGGTTCTCGGACAGTATTTAAGGGAAAAATATCTGGCAGGAAAGCGGTATTTTTATATAACAGCAGATTATACATGGGGCTGGACTACCGAGTCATCCATAAGAAAATTCAGCAACACATCCAATAAAAGAAAACATCGGGGAACACTGACGCCGTTTCCGAATGCAACTGATGAAGATTTCAGAAAAGCTCTGAAAGAAGCAGAGTCAGCAAAGCCTGATGTTCTGGTGCTGGTTTTATTCGGAAGAGATATGTCCGATGCCCTGAAGATAGCTACAGAAATGGGGTTAAAAGAAAAAGTAAAAGCTGTTGTTGTTCCGAATCTGACGCTTGGCATGGCAGAAAGTGCGGGACCAAAGGCAATGGAAGGGATTATCGGCGCTCTGCCCTGGTGCTGGGAAATACCTTATATTTACGGTTATGAAAACGGGAAACGGTTTGTTGAAAAATTTGCTTCAAAATATAACCGTTATCCATGCACATCAGCGGCTTCGGCATATACGATTTTATATCAGTACAAAGATGCTGTTGAAAGAGCAGGAACCTTTGAAGCAAAAGCGGTTATCACGGCGATTGAAGGATATAAATTCAGCCTGTTAAAAGATGATCAGACGTGGCGCAAATTTGATCATCAATGTGTTCAGACTGTTTATGCCGTAAGGTGCAAACCGGAAAAAGATGTTCTCAGAAGCAAATTCAGGCAGGATTATTTTGAAATTGTGAATCTCATGCCGGGGCAGGAAGCGGCAAGAGACAGATACAACTGGGAACGTGCAAGAGAGAAAGCAGGCAAACCGACTGAATTGGAGTGGTAAGGCTGATTGAACCCGTTACGGGAGAAGCCGAGTTTTTTTTAAGACTTCGGCGTGAGGCTTCGGCGTGAGGCTTCGGCGTGAGCGCTCAGCCGAAACGCTCAGCCGAAACGCTCAGTCGAACGAAACCTGGCTTCTTCCCAGCTTCGTAACGGGTAAAAGATGAGCAATAACAATAAAAGAACAAAGGTTCAGGAATATAAGATTTTTATGAGATATGTAAAAATAAAAGAAATAATAATAATTCTGACAATATTACTCTTCTTCGGTGCGTGTGCGTCAATACCTCAGCCGGAGACAGGAAAACAGGCACCGCAAACCCAGGTACCTGCTGTCCAGCCAAAAGGTCCTGATTCTGAAGATGAACTCTTTTCAAATGCTGAAAAAATGTTTAAAATGAGAGCTTATCCCAGGGCATTGGAGCTTTATAACAAATATCTTTCAATGTTTCCCAACGGCAAATCAGCACCTGACGCTTTAATGAGAGAGGGTGAAATCCATACAATTTCAGGAGATCATTCAAAGGCACGGAGTCTTTATAAATATCTCTGTGATCAGTATCCTGCCAGTCATCTTGTACCTAAGGCAAGAGTTGAATTTCTTGTAACATATTACAATGAACGTAATTATCAGCAGGTTATAAGACAGGCGGATGGAATCATTAAACAGCTTGCTCAGACAGGATCTCAAGGTTCCTCTTTGTCGGGTCATGAGATATTCAGAATCTATTCTCTTGTGGGAGACAGTTATGTGGGAGCAGGTTCTCCGATAAATGCTGTATATTTTTATACAATGGCACAGCGCACAAAAAAGAGTTATAAATCAGGATATGAAGAGGATAAGAATCTGGCTGATAATCTGAAAAAAGCTGTAAATCAGCTTACTTTGCCGGATATTATCGCCTTACTGGAACGGCATCTTGAAGATGATCAGGTGAACGGGTATCTGATGTATCAGTTGGGGGTCATTTATAATAATGAAGGAAGGCGTGATGATGCCATACAGGTACTGTCAGATTTTATCAGAAAATATCCGGGACATGAGTATGCACAAAATGCAAAAGAACTTTCTGAAAAAATAGAAGGGACTTCGACCTATAATCTCTCTGCTGTCGGATGTATGCTTCCTCTTACAGGCTCATACAAAATTTACGGAAACAAGGCATTAAGAGGGATTCAACTGGCATTGAATCAGTCATCACAGTCCATTGGAGGAAAGCCTCCGATTAACCTGATATTCAAGGATACAGAATCAGATCCGGAGAAAGCTGTTCTGGCGGTAAGGGAGCTTGCAAAAGAGCAGGTTTCCGTAATTATCGGTCCCATCATCACGGCAGAGGCTGCTGCCCGTGAAGCACAGAATAAAAGAATCCCGATAGTTACCCTTACTCAGAAAGAAGGGGTTACGGAAATCGGGGATTATGTATTCAGAAATTTTATCACCCCGAAAATGCAGGTGGAGGCGATTGTCTCTTATGCGGTAAATACTATGGGATTCAGTAATTTTGCTGTTCTTTACCCTGATGAAAAATACGGCATTACCTTTATGGATCTCTTTCAGAAAGAGGTGCTGTCTCATGGCAAAAATCTTGCTGCTGCTGAAATGTACAGTCCTGATCAGACAGATTTCAGTGCATCCATCAGACGGCTCAGAGATTTTCAGTTTGATGCGCTCTTTATTCCTGACGCACCGAAAAAAGTAGGACTGATTATACCGCAACTGGCTTATTATAATCTGAACCGTGTGCAGTTGCTCGGAACAAATCTTTGGCATTCAGATACTTTAATTCAGATGGCAAAGAGAGCCGCAAACGGGGCAATTATGCCGGACGGTTTTTTTGCAGAGAGTCACTGGCAGTATGTCAGCGATTTTGTCAGGATTTTTAAGGATACTTTCGGAGAGGCTCCTGAATTTATAGAGGCGATTGCTTATGATACAGCTAAAATGGTATTTCAGATTCTTGAGGGACTTGATTCGGCTTACGGAAATTCCATTTAAAGAGGAGTTATTAAATCTCCGCGATTATCAGGGTATAACAGGACTTACTTCATTTGAAGGCACAGGAGAAGCAAATAAAAAGATTTTTCTTCTCCGTGTGGAGAATAACAGATTTGTTGAGGTTGAATAAAACGGTAGGGGCGAATAATTATTCGCCCTTACGTTTAGGGTTTTTTTATATAATCTTTACAATAGTTCTCTGAACTGTTTTTCCGTTCTCCAGTCTGAATGACATTCTGACTGTCTTCAGTTGTCCGAGAGCAAAATGCTGAATGCACTCCGGGTAAAGTATCCACTCCTGCTTTAATCCCTTTTTTATTACCGATTCAAGAGTGTCATTCTCCTGAATCTGAAATGCTCTCTGCCCGATAATCGCTCCTGAATCTTCTCCGTAATCAATAAAATGAACTGTACATCCCGCGACTTTGCATCCGTAACGGAATGTATCTCCGTAGCCGTCAACACCGGGGAACATGGGAAGGAGTGCAGGATGAATATTCATGATACGGGGATATTCAGGGTCTGTATTTATCCTGTCAATAAAATAAGGCGTCAGATTTCTCATAAAACCTGCCAGTATCAGAAGATCAAACGGATAAAGTTTCATTTTTTCAATCATGTCCGCTTCTGCAACTGCTCTGGTTATAAAAAAATCTTTTATCTTTTCATGATCCGTATCTGAAGGGAAAAGCGACTGTTTTGAAAGCATGTCATTCAGATCAAAATCATCCGGGATTCTGATTTTCTCAGGTTCTTTTCTGAACTGCCGGATAATATCTTTATAATCTGTTACAAAAAAAGGGATTCCTTCTTTTTTGGCTCTTTCAGTCCCGCGTGCTTCAGGATTATCTGTTCCGACAAATATTATCTTTCCGTCTATTCTTCCTGATTTGCACGCATCTATAATAGCCTGAAGATTTGTTCCGCTGCCGGATATTAATGCGCCGATATGAATTTTTTCAGTCATTTTTAACAGTTGCTGCTTTGTGTATTCGTGGTAAAAAAACACAAAGACACGAAGTTCAGAAAACTTAGTTTGTTTAATGTACAATTAAAAAATTTCAATTTATTGATACTGAATAGAATAAATAATGTCAACCATAAAAAAAAGTAATTTCTGCTTGACACATATATTGGAAATATTATAGTATATATTTACTCAAAAATTGCCTGATTATATATGTAGGCAGGTTTCGTTACTGAAGGATTGTTCCATTTGCATTGTCAAAGTGGCAGCCTGAAGTTTGGGACCATGAGGATATTTTGTGAAAGGAGGCTTGGCACAATGGCAAACGGGATAGTAAAGTGGTTTAGCGATAAAAAAGGCTTCGGCTTCATTGAGCAGGAAGACGGAAGCGATGTCTTTGTTCATCATTCAGCAATTAAATCATCCGGTTTCAGGTCTTTGAGCGAAGGCGATAAAGTAACCTTTGATGTGGAACAGGGACCTAAGGACCGCGGCTGTAAATGTAGTAAAAAAGGATTAATAACAATATACCAGTATCAAATTTTGAAGGACCGTTAATAAGCTAATCATCAACCGAATTCAGGGGCGTCTTATTTATCTGATGAGACGCCTTTTTTATTTATATAATTCAAGCAGATTCAGGTGATAAAAACTGTAACAATCGCGGCTTTTGCAGCAAAGAGTAAGAAACAGGATTGACGATTGAATACAAAGGCTGTCAACCGCCAATCATATTTTTATTCTCCGGCAACCTCTTTTCCGCAGTGTTTGCAGATTTTGGCTCTTTTTTTGATAACTTCGGCGCAGAACGGACACTCTCTGGTAAAATACCGATCA
Source organism: uncultured delta proteobacterium (assembly GCA_963806835.1). Classification (GTDB taxonomy): domain Bacteria; phylum Desulfobacterota; class Desulfobacteria; order Desulfobacterales; family CAWEAR01; genus CAWEAR01. The sequence goes on along the minus strand of CAWEAR010000035.1, from coordinate 44,401 downwards.
TGTATCTTTTTTATAGAACCCTCTGTTTTCTGCTGAAGAATCTCATTACCGAATTTGTAATTTTTAATCGGCTCAATTGCTTCCAGTTCACCAATATCTCCGATCATCTCTGCCGCCTTTACTCTGACACGCATCGGTTCAGTAATATCAAGAAGAATTCTTACAACGGTTACGCCGTCTTTTGCAACATAACAGTCCGCCAGAATGGAGAATCCCTTCATTATATTCTGTTTTAAAATCTCCTGCTCAAAGACAACCTGATCATCAATAATCTGTCCTGTGGCTCCCACAGGGCTGAATACCGGCATAAATTCAAAACTCTTTTTGTCAGGATAGCACATACATCTGTAAGATGCTGAATGACCGTAATTCTCCTGAATATTTTCCCATCCCTGAGTATATATGGTACACTCATCATTGAAACATATAAAAAGATAAGGACTTCCCCACCCAAGCCCGTCACTGAAGGTCATCATCGGGACCTCCCATATACTCATCTCTGTACCGCAGTGCGGGCATTTGGGTTTTTCTTCAGACATCATCTTTTCCAGAACCTGCTCTTTTGTTTGAATACTCATTCTTTCCTCTCATATCTCTTTACGAAACATTGTAATTTTTACCCTGCTGCAACTGTTTATCATTAAAAATGAAGTTAAGTCTCTATTTTTCATTTGTCAATGTCATGGATAAAATGTTAAAAGTCGGTATTCAGATATTTTCAGGCATCAGATTTCTGAAAAACCTTTAAAATTAACAGTAAAGAGAAAGAAAAAATCAGGACTTCCGAATCTTTGAGTCCTGCTTTAATCACCAGAGGTAAAAAAAAAGATGGTACAGCAAAAAGCTCCTGAACAGGCGGCGAAATTTTTATCTTATGTACTGGGGCGCAGACCTGATGAGTTCGGGTTGGTCTGGATCAGGACGGATATATTAAAATCAAAGAATTGTTAAAAGCAGTATCTGAAGAGGATGGCTGGCGGCATATCCGCAAATCTCATATAGATGAGATTATGGTTACATTGCCGAATCCGCCTTTTGAAATCAGAGATAATCTGATTCGGGCAAAAGATCGGGAGCATCTGAAGCTCCATGCTCCTGTAAAAGAGAGGCTGCCGGGGCTGCTTTATACATGCGTAAGCAAAAAAGCACATCCTGTTGTTCTGGAAAAAGGGATATTGCCGTCAGGATATTCTCATGTAATCCTGTCATCAGATCGGAACATGGCGGAAAAGATAGGAAAACGATATGATCCGTCTCCGGTTTTAATTACGGTTCATGTACAGAAATCAGAAAAAAAAGGGGTTGTTTTTCTTCAGGCAGGAGAAATTCTTTTTCTGGCTGAATCTGTTCCGGCTGACTGTTTTACAGCTCCGCCGTCTGCCCAAAGAAAAACCGGAAGCAAAAAAGCCGGAGGCGATCAAAAGAGCGTATGTCGTCTAATTATTTTCCCGGAAGCTTTTTTATGAATTTTGAAAAGGAAGAGGAGCAGAAGCGGTTAAAAGAAGGGAAGAAAAAGGATAAAATTGAACGGGAAAAAGACAGGAAAAGAGCAAGAAAAGAGAAAAAGAAATGGCAGGATAATTAAAAGAAGCCAAGTTTCGCTTTACTCGTTACGAGAAGACTTCCGAAGACTTCGGAAGTCCTGCCCACTCCAATTCCTAATTCTCAAAGATACTCACATCACCTATTCCTTCACGAAGGATTTCAGGATCATCATTATACAATGAGATTACACTTGAAGGCTGTCCCGTAACAAATCCTCCGTCAATAACAATATCTATCCGTGAACCGAAATACTCATGTATAAAAGATGGATCATAGAAGATTGTTCCGTCAGGCATGGTGGCGCTTGTTGAGAGAATCGGATTTTCCAGCGCATCTACAATGGCAAGACAAATCGCATTATCAGGCACACGGATACCGGCCATTTTCCGTTTGGTCAGCATGATTTTGGGAACAAGTTTTGAGCCTTCCAGGATAAATGTATAAGGACCCGGTAAAAGGCGTTTCATAGTTTTATACGCATAATTCGACACTTTGGCATAATCACTGATATTTTTAAGGTTTGAACAGATAAAACTGAAAGGCTTTTTCTTATCACGCTGTTTTAACTGATAAATAGCCTCAATCGCTTTTTTGTTCATAATATCACAGCCGATTCCATAGTAGGTATCTGTGGGATAGGCAATAATCCCGCCATCTTTGAGAAGATCAACGACCTTTTTGATGAGTCGGGGCTGGGGATTCTGCGGATTGATTTCAATTAGCATAACTTGTCTTTATTATTTTTTGTTCTTTATGATTCGATGATTATTATTTTATTGCTGTATTTATAGCACTATTCAGAATACCCGTCAATGAAAAATAATCTGCTTCAGTATCGGGTATTAAATAACTTCCCAATTCGGCGGGCAGGACTTCCGAATTATACCGCCACCGCCTAAAGGCGGTACTACAAACTTTGCCACCGCCTAAAGGCGGTACTACAAACTTTTGAAATATCAATGCAACTGACATTCTTTTATCCGAGTCATCCGGGAGTTTTTTTTGTATTGATTCTCATGATATTTTATTATAAAGTGTCTGAACAGAATTATATGATAATCAATCAGAAAACATTCACAAAATTCCTTATATCATCCCCGTCAGACCATTAAGGGTGAACCATGTCTCTTTTTCATTTAGTTTCAGATTATACTCCGAAAGGAGATCAGCCCAAAGCCATTGATATTCTGACCAGGAATATATTTGCAGGAAAACAGCATAATGTTATGCTCGGCGTAACAGGCTCAGGCAAAACCTTTACAATGGCGCATATTATTGCAAAGGTTGAAAAACCTGCTCTGATAATTGCTCCGAATAAAACTCTTGCCGCACAGTTGTTCAGTGAATTTAAAAAATTTTTCCCTGAAAATGCAGTGGAGTATTTTGTCAGCTATTATGATTATTATCAGCCTGAAGCATATATCCCTTCCAGCGATACCTATATTCAGAAAGACTCTGCTATCAATGAGATGATAGACAAACTGCGTCATTCTGCAACGCGTTCCGTGCTTTCACGGAAAGATGTTATTGTGGTCGCAAGTGTATCATGTATATTCGGACTCGGCGCGCCTGAGGATTATCTTGGGATGCGGATTCATCTTGAAAAAGATACTGAACTCTTCAGAGAAAACCTTCTGAGAAATCTCGTTGAATTGCATTACGAACGGAATGATCTTGATTTTCACAGGGGAATATTCCGGGTCAGAGGGGATCGGGTAGAAATTTTTCCCGCGTATGAGGAGAATAAAGCAATCCGTATTGAATTTTTCGGAGATGAGATTGAATCGCTTGCAGAGATTGATCCGCTGAAGGGAAGCATAATAAAAAAACTGGAGGATGTTACCCTTTTCCCTGCAAGTCATTATGTTACATCAAAGAGCAGATTGCAGAAAGCAATTGAAACGATTAAAACTGAGTTAAAAGAGCGGATAACGTATTTCAGAAAGGAGAATAAGCTGATAGAGGCACAGCGGATTGAAGAGCGTACTCTTTTTGATCTGGAGATGATACTGGAGCTTGGCTACTGCAACGGAATTGAGAATTATTCCCGTCATCTGACCGGAAGAAATCCGGGAGAGCCGCCTCCGACTCTGCTCGATTATTTTCCGAAAGATTATCTTCTTTTTATTGATGAAAGCCATATTGCTGTTCCCCAGATTCGGGGCATGTATGAAGGGGACAGATCCCGTAAAACCACCCTTACGGAATACGGATTCAGGCTTCCGTCTGCTCTGGATAACCGCCCTCTGAAATTTGATGAATTTGCCTCAAGAGTCCCCCGCGTGGTTTATGTCTCTGCAACTCCGGCTGAATATGAGCTACAGAAAGGAGAAAATTCGCTGGCGGAACTGATTGTAAGACCTACAGGGCTGCCTGATCCTGAGATTATTGTACGCAAGGCGGAATATCAGGTGGATGATCTTTTTGATGAAATTAAGGAGCGTTTAAGGCAAAATGAAAGGGTTCTGGTAACAACCCTGACCAAGCGTATGGCGGAAGATTTGACTGAATATTATTCAGATTTGGGGATAAGGGTGCGGTATCTTCATTCAGATATTTCAACTCTGGAACGCATGGATATTATCCGTGATCTGAGAAAAGGGGAGTTTGACGTGCTGATCGGGATCAATCTGCTTCGTGAGGGATTGGATATACCGGAAGTCTCTCTGGTCGCGATTCTTGATGCAGACAAAGAAGGGTTTTTGCGATCCGCCCGTTCCCTGATTCAGACCTGCGGTCGGGCAGCAAGAAATCTCAATGGCATGGTGATTATGTATGGAGATGTAATCACCAAATCTATGCTGCTGGCAATCACTGAAACAGAGCGGCGCAGGAAAATTCAGAAAGCATATAATAAAAAGCATAAGATAACACCGGAAACAATTCAGAAAGAGATAACTTCTGTTTTTGAATTTGTTTATGATAATGAGAGAGATTATCCTGTAAGCAAAGTCGCTGAATCGCCTGCTGAATACGGAATACCTGATGAACATGAGAAGCTTATCAGTAAATTGGAAAAAGAAATGAAAGATGCGGCAAAAGCTCTTGAATTTGAAAAGGCGGCAAGAATCAGGGATCAGATAAAAAGATTGAAAATCAGGAATTAAGAATTTCAATAGTCTCTCGTTCCCACGCTTTGCGTGGGAACGAAATGAACATGCTACCTGATTCAGATAGCATCATACAAATTATCACTAAGCCGGACAAATTCCTCAATTGTAAGGGTTTCAGCACGTCTGGATGCTTCTATTCCTGATTTTTCCAAGATATGATTCGCGGTCTGAGCATCCAGACGGAGTTCACTTCCTGAAAGAGCGTTTTTCAGGGTTTTACGCCTTTGTCCGAATGATGCCTTGATCACCTTGAAAAAAAATGCCTCATCTCTTGCAGGATTCGGAATATCTTTAAATTTTATTTCAATAACTTCAGAATCAACAGCCGGTATCGGAAAAAAAAGTGAAGCATTGATATTTGCAAGTGATCTGATCTCAGAGCAGTACCTGAGCATGACAGTTATTCTGCCGTAATCTTTGCATCCGGGGAGAGATGTAATCCGCTCTGCCAGCTCTTTCTGAAACATTAATACAGCCCGTTCCACAGCATTTCTGGCGTGAATAAGCTGAACAAGCACCTGTGATGATATATTGTAAGGAAGGTTTCCCATTACAATAAGTTTGCTCTCTTCCTCTTTTGCAATCTCAGCAATATCCATTTTTAAAATATCTTTTTCAATTAAAACCACGTTTGAAAGGCTGTTTGCCAGCAGCTCAATTTTAAGAAGGCTTAATAACTCAGAATCTTTTTCAACAGCATACACTTTTTTTGCACGCTCTGCCAAAGGAACGGTAAGAGCACCAAGCCCTGCTCCTATCTCCAGAACTGTATCATCCGATGAAATTCCGGATCTGCTCACAATCATTTTTGTAGTAGAAGGGTCTTTTAAAAAATTCTGTCCCAGTTGTTTTTTAGGATGTAAATTCCACGCTGTAAGAAGTGTCCACGGTGATGTCATTTTGTTGTGCGCCTTTAATATTAAAATCAAAAAAGGCATAATATCAGAATAGTGCTTGATTAACAAGTTAAAAAAATGTATAGAATTTATCTTATGCACTTTTTTATTTTCCCTTTTGTAAAGGGAGATTAAGTTCTGTCAGACCTAACCCCCAGCCCCTTCCCTGAAGGGAAGGGGAGATATATCCCGACCTGCTCCCCCTTCCCTTCAGGGAAGGGGGCAGGGGGGTTAGGTTTTATAAGGACATAGAAATATGAAAATACTGATCGCCAGAACAGCCGGTTTCTGCATGGGCGTCCGCCGTGCGGTTGAAATGGTGCTGGATGCACCGGGAAAGCATAAAACTCCTATCTTTACATACGGACCTCTGATACACAATCCCCAGGTGCTTAATCTTCTGAAAGAAAGAGGAATAACGGTTATTAATGAAATTCCCCCTTTTGATGATAATAATATATCGGGAGAACGGGGAACAGTCCTTATCCGCGCTCACGGAGTCCCCCCTCAGATAAAAACAGAGCTTCAGAAAGCAGGCTTTACAGTAATTGATGCAACATGCCCGCGTGTCATCAAAGTCCAGACTATTATCAGAAAACATGCCGATGAAGGGTATGATGTCATTATTTTAGGGGATAAAGATCACCCCGAAGTTATCGGACTGCTCGGATATGCCTGTGATAAGGGGCATGTTGTGAGCAGTATCCGGGAGCTTGAATCACTCCCCGGTTTTGAGAGAGCAATTATTGTTGCTCAAACCACCCAGAATACCCTTGTTTTTGAAGAGGTAAAAGCATGGGCAGCCGGTAATTCTCCTCATTATAAAATTTTTCATACAATCTGCGATTCAACAGAAAAACGGCAGGCTGAGGTGAAATCTCTTACAGAATCGGCAGATGCCTTAATTGTGGTTGGCGGATATAACAGCGGAAATACTCAGCGGCTTGCTGAAATCGGAAAACAGTCAGGAATCCCTACATATCATATTGAAACCGAAGCAGAATTAGATGCAGCAGATATTGCGGCAAAACAGTGTGTTGCTATCACTGCCGGAGCATCCACCCCGAACTGGATTATAAGAAAGGTCTATAGAACTGTTGATACCTTCTCCTACAGCAGAATACAGAGTTGGCGGTGCATTCTTTTTCTCATTCAGCGGACTCTTCTTCTGACAAACATCTATGTTGCACTTGGAGCAGGTTCTCTCTGTTATGCGTGTATGTCTCTCCAGAAAATCCCCTTTAAATTCTCTTATGTGCTGATATCGTTTCTGTATATTTTATCCATGCACATTCTCAATAATCTTACAGGAATGAAAGCAGACAGATACAATGATCCGGACAGAGCCTCTTTTTATTCGGCATATAAAATATTTCTTACTGCCCTCGCGTTTATAGCAGGCGGAGCAGGGCTGATTACTGCCTACACCATGGGAAAAGGCTCTTTTCTGATTCTGCTTGTCATGAGTCTGATGGGACTCTCTTATAATCTCAGAATCATACCGGAGTTTACCGGCGTCAGATACAGGAGAATCAGAGATATACCCGGCTCAAAGACAATTCTGATCGCTGCGGCATGGGGTGTGGTTACATCATTGTTTCCTTTTCTCTCTGTCCGGGGAGATATTCATCTGAATACCGCTCTTGTCTTTACATGGTCAACAGGCATGGTATTTGTCAGAACAGCATTTTTTGATATTCTTGATATGCAGGGGGACAGGATTGTAGGAAAAGATACGATTCCGCTTCTGATGGGGGAGAAGCAGACAATGGTGCTTCTAAAAAGAATGCTGATCACGTTTATTCTGATTTTGACATTTTCAGGGACAGTTAATTTTACTCCTGTACTTGGTATTCCCCTTTCGCTATCTCCTCTTTTTATGCTTATTGTCCTTTCCGCCCATGAAAAAGGGTATATGCTGCCGGGTATCAGACTGGAATTTCTGATAGAAACACATTTTGTTCTGGCAGGAATAATTACATTTTCATGGCGGATGATCGGGGTCTGATATGATTTCCCCTTGTTCCGGCGATTTGCTTTGGAATGAAGATAAATTTCTGTTAAAAGATGGTTGAAAAGAGCTATTGCCGGTCTTTGTATCTGATTGCACCGACCTTTCCGGTCAATATTTTTCAGAAAAAAAATAAAAAATCCGGCAATATTATGCAAAAGGCGGTATCTGTCAGCAAATTCTTAACAGTTAATGAACCTCCTTTTTTATAACAGGTTCAACTTTAAGAATAATACTTTCACGTCCTACAATCCTGACATATTCACCCTGTCTTATAATTTCATCTGAATCAGTCTGCGCTCTCCATGAAGTTCCTTTAAATGAGACTTTTCCAAACTCTCCTTTGGAAAAAGAGACCTGCGCAGTCGCTGTTTTTCCGGTAAAATCATCTGTAACATCTATGGCAGCAGTATCTTTTTTCATAAATCTTTTTCTCAGGAGAAAGAGAGACGCATTTGAAGTAATAAGAAAAATAATCAGTTGGGGAATTATGCCTATATCTGTAAACGCGGCAGTAAATGCAACCGCCCATGCGCCGATCCCGAAAAAAATAATAATAAGACCCGGAATAAAAAATTCTGATATGACGCAGAATAATCCGATTAAAAACCAGATCACCGCAGAAAATATTTCTGTATTCATAATCTTTTACTCCTCCTTTTACAAACCTGATCTCCAGCCCCTTCCCTTCAGCCTGCGAGTTGGGGTTCATTTCATTCACCCCAACCCTACGGGCTTTCTGCCAAAAAAGCCGCTTCACGCAGAATCTGCAATGATTCCATTGCCACGGATTCATCTATTTTGTGAATCGCAAATCCGGCATGGACAATGACATAATCCCCGACATTGGCATCTTCAACCAGAAGAAGGCTTGCGGTTCTTTTAACCCCGTCAACATCTATGACGGCAATATTATTCTCTTCAATCTTCACGATCTTGGAAGGAATTGCAAGACACATATTTTTTTACTCCTGATTTTTACAATTAAAGTCCTCTTTTTTTACCACAAAGACACCAAGAACACAAAGGCTTCGGCGCGAGACTTCGGCGTGAGGCTTCGGCGTGAGGCTTCGGCGTGAGCGCTAGCCGAAACGCTCAGCCGAAACGCTCAGTCGAACGATCAGCCGAACAGTTTCACAAGGGAGTCTTTGTGACCTTTGTGCATTCTTTGTGTCCTTTGTGGTTAAGTTGCACATGAGTTTAGCATTGGCGGAATCAGTTTTTTTCTTTACAGAATCAACAACCATAGCCAAGCCGCTCAAGCTCTGCCAAAACCGTTTCTATCACCGGCTCAATCTGTCTCTGAATAACAGGGGTCATTTCAAGACTGAGTGTTTCAATATCCTCTTCAAGATTTTATAGCAGGGATGGTTCTGAATCTGATTCAATATCATCTCTTTTTGCATCAGCATCTCTTTATAATTTTCTAAGCTCTTTTCCAATTCTGTAATCTGCTTCTGATATTCTGCAATCTCATCAAACCGTTCATAAGCCAGTTTCTGAGCATAGGAGAGAGCGCTCTCAAGATTCATCTTCTCTTCTAAACGTTCATAAGCTAATTTCTGTGCATATTGCAGTTCTTTTTCTGTTTTATCTTTTTCTTCCGAACAGGTATAAAACAATTCACGTGCATAAGATAGTGCTTTTTCAACATCATTGATTCTGACTGAATATTCGGAAATCAAATTTTGCAGACTCTTTTCAAGCTCTTTTATTTCATCAAGACGCTTGTAAGCAAGTTGCTGTGCGTATTTCAGTTCTTTATCTGTTTCATTCTTTTCATTCAGATACTTGTAAGTTGTCTGCTGTGCGTATTTCAGTTCTTTATCTGTTTCATTCTTTTCATTCAGATACTTGTAAGTTGTCTGCTGTGCGTATTTCAGTTCTTTATCTGTTTCATTCTTTTCATTCAGATACTTATATGCCAATTCCTGAGCATAAACCAGCTCTTTTTCAAGTACTTTTATTTTATCTGAATATTCATAAACCAAAGATTGAGCAGATGACAATCCTTCTTCAAGACGCTCTTTCTCCGCCAAACGCTCACGCGTCAGTTGCTGCGCATAAACAAGCTCTTTTTCTATTTCATCTTTCTCTTTGAAACGCTCAGAAACAATAGACTGGGCATAAGACAAAGCATTATCCAGTTGATTGACTTTATCCAACCGCTCTGATGCTAACATCTGTGCATAAGCCAACTCTTTATCAAGCTCTGAAATCCTGTCATTTAAGCCGGTTATATATGCTCTTCTCAAATCAGTTACAGAAGAGGCTGTTGCTTCTTCATCATAATTTTTATTCCCGTTATTCAGACTGCATACAATAACAAACTGATATGTTAATGAATCTTTTTCACTGAATATAAGATTCTGAAATTCAGCGGGCAAATCTGTCAGAGAATCATTAAACTCAGTATCTTCAGGGAGTTTCTGCAATGCTTCAATATTTTCTACTGAAAAACCGGAATTTTCCAGCAAAGCTGTTATGCTTTTTCTTGTAAAAAAACGGAGATGTGTCCTGTCTAACAATCCTTCATCTGTATATTCAAATTTTCCTTTTAATAAACTCCCGATAACAGAGGCATGGGCAATATTTGGAATGGATATAATCAGCTTACCGCTCTTTTTTAACAGGCTCCGGCACTCGGTTAATCTCTTTTCATTCTCTTTAAGATGCTCCAGAACATCAGCCGCTATGATATAATCATACGATTCTTTTTCAAAATGATCCTGCAAATCAGTTTTATCCAAATCTGCAACTAACATATATCGGCAATATTGTTCAGCAATCTTTGCCATTTCAGGGGATAATTCAACACAGTCCACAGAGCAGTTCAGATTTTTCTGCATATATTCAGTTAAATATCCCGTTGCAGGACCTAATTCAAGAACAGTTGAATTTGGATTCAGATACTTTATGATTCTGCTTAATGTGTCATCCCCATCTGATTTGATCTCTCTTTTGTAAATATGTTCTTTATCAGCAATAATCTCTTTTATTTCTGATTCAGACTTCTTAGCGACCAGAAACGTATCCGCCCACATATCACTCCCGTCTTTGTATCCCTCGGGTTTCCATTGAGTAAAGACTTCTAATAATTCAAGATTGACAAACCGTGCAAGAGCCTTGAATCCGTCAGGATAAAACCGCCAGCAGTCAACAGGATATTTATGTTCAGGTCCGCCTGATGGGGCAATAATGCAGCAGAGTCCTCCGGGTTTTAGGATTCTTGCAATCTCTGACATGGTTTTCCAGAAATATTCAATATGCTCAAATGTCTGTCCCGATATACAGACATCTGCTGATTCTGATGCAATTTCAAGCCAGTTATAAGGATCAGACAATACAATATCAACATTCTTTCCTGCACAGAAATCCAGCCCCATATAATCCCATTTTTTTTCATTAAATATAGGGCGATAGCACCCGCCGATCTCCATGCTTCCCAGATCAACAATCTTCAGGGGAATATCCTCTTTTCCTGAAAGATATTTTTCCCTGAACTGTTTCATTTTATCTATAGAACTCAGATGCATTTATAACTTTTTTTATCTTTATCTTTTATATATCTTGATTTTTTTTAATATACAGGTAAAATTATGCTATGTGTAACTTAGAAGTGGTAGGGTGGACTAAGCAAAGCGTGTCCACCCTATTACTACATTTACAGGCGGACACGCTTTGCTTAGTCCGCCCTACATACTACATACTTAGAAGTTAAGATTCTTAAAGACTTCGGCGTGAGCGCTCAGTCGAACGAAACTCAGCTTCTTAAATAAATTCCTGATTCTTAATTCCCGATTCCTATTTCCCAATTTATGTATCTTAACGGACAATCTCCTATATTCAGAAAAGTAATTATTCCCTGGTATGATTCCGCAATAATATGTATTGTAATGATTATACTTATGTCTATTGTATTTTTATTCGGTATGATCGGTATTTCAGTTGCCCTTGAAAAGAGAGAATATCATGAACATTTATGGGTTCCCGTTACCATTGTTGTGATGAGCAGTATTATAATTCTTTCAAATGCTGTCCGTCTCTTTAAAGGATATTTTTACAGAATAAAAGAGTAAGCAAAAACACAGCCAATTAAAACCCTTAGGGTTTAGTGGGATTTTGTAAGCATGGGATAGAGTAATTCAATAAAATAATGCAGAATTCTTGCTGTTGCTCCCCAAATTGCGACATCTTCCAGCGGATATATAAGCTCATGAATATCCGGGATTCTGCCGTGAAATCTTTTTGCCCGGTGAGTCTGAACTAATTGTGTCAGAGGCACTTCGATAATTCTTGAAATCTCATGGGAATCATGAGATAATTCTCCGTTTCCGTTCCATATTCCTGTAAAGACCTCTATATCTTTATGGCTTATTGTCGGAAAATGTCCAAGCGAACCTATAAAATCAACCTGATTCCTTTCTATATTAACCTCTTCCTTTAACTCACGAAATGCCGCTTCAACAGCATTCAGATCATTATTATCCACATGACCGCCGGGAAGCGCCACCTGATTTCGCCATGGATACCCTTCATTATCAGCTTTTTGTATTGTAAGAATATTTGTCTCTTTTTTCTCAAAAAGAAGAAGAAAAACGCATGTCGGCTGATAAAAAATATCATAAGGCGGATCAGGCGGTATCCTGTTTCTGATAATCTCTTTAAGGTCAGAATAATTTATCTGCATGAGCTTTTATAGAATGACCATGTGAATCACATGCTTTTCTTGATAAATTCACTGTATTTCATCTTTTTATAACTCTCGGTATTGATAAACTTGAGAATCAGAAGCATCTTGTCCGGCGGAACATACCCCGGCAGATTAGTCAGTTTCTCCCCGCTCTCTTCAAGAAACCATGTAGCCGGAAGGGCTGAAACATTGAAGGCAGATGCGGTTTTTTTGTCATTATCAGAATTTACCCTGATAGAGATAAAATTTTCATTCAGATATGAAACAACTGAATTATCTTTGAATGTTCTCTTTTTCCATAACCTTGCAGTAGCCGCACCAGTCTGCGTAAAAATTGATAAAAACCTTTTTTTTCTTATCTTTTCCGAGTGATATCCCTTCATTGTATGAATACCATTTGATTCCTGAAGAGGCATTCCCGCTCTCTGAAGATGTGCAACTGACAGGCATCAACAGTAAAGAGCAGAAAAAAACAGAAAAAATAATTAAGCCTAATTTTGATTTCATATTATAATATTCCTATTTTAAATTGTAAAAGAAACTAAGTTTCTTTAAAAAACTTAGCTTCTTATAAATCATGAATTTTTTTCAATATGTTTCACAATAAGATCCCCGACCTGACTTGTGGAGAATCCCATCTTGCCTGCGGCAACATCCTTTATATCCTCGCGCAGCACTTTTATCACCGCTTTTTCTATCAGAGCCGCCCCTTTTGCTTCACCCAAAGTTTCAAGCATAAGTTGAGCCGCTGAAATTGCCGCTATAGGATTGATAACCCCTTTTCCCGTATATTTGGGTGCGGATCCTCCAATAGGCTCAAACATGGAGACCCCGGGAGGATTGATATTTGCACCCGCGGCAATCCCCATTCCCCCCTGAATCATTGCTCCCAGGTCTGTGATAATATCCCCGAACATATTATCTGTAACAATCACGTCAAACCATTCCGGGTTTTTGACCATCCACATGCAGGTAGCATCAACATGGGCATAATCGGTTTTTATATCAGGATATTCTTTTGCAACTTCATAAAATGCGCGTTGCCACAGATCAAAAGCAAAGGTCAGAACATTAGTCTTTCCGCAAAGGGTAACTTTCTTCTCTTTGTTCCGTTTTTTGCAATACTCAAACGCATACCGGATACACCGTTCAACCCCTTTCCGGGTGTTGATAGATTCCTGAACAGCAACTTCATCAGGAGTTCCGTATTTAAGCGTCCCCCCTGCTCCTGCATAAAGCCCCTCTGTATTCTCTCTTACCACAACAAAATCTATATCCTCGGGACCTTTGTTTTTCAAAGGAGTGTCAACCCCTTCATACAGTTTGACAGGTCTCAGATTGATATACTGATCAAAATGAAATCTGAGCTTTAACAGAATCCCTTTTTCAAGAATACCCGGTTTAACATCAGGATGACCGATTGCTCCCAGATAAATGGCATCAGCTTTGCCAAGAGCATCTGTAACCTTTTCCGGTAAAATTTCGCCGGTTGCTTTGTAATGTTCGCCGCCGATATTGTAATAGGTAAAATTCAAGCTAAAACCGCATTTTTCAGCGACTGTTTTAAGAACTTTGATCCCCTCTGCCACTACTTCGGGACCAGTGCCGTCCCCCGGAACAACTGCTATTTCATATTTTTTTGTCATTTGTATTTACCGCTTAATTAGATTCTACTCCTAAAACTTAAAACCTGAAACTTAAAACCAACTACAAATACGCCAGAATAGTAGTTCCGGCTTTTACCTTATCTCCTATGACCACATTCGGCTTTACATCTGCCGGAAGATATACATCCAACCGGAATCCGAAACAGATCATTCCGAACCGTTTTCCCCGAATCACAGTCTCACCATCCTGAAGATTACAGATAATACGCCGTGCAATCAAGCCTGCAATCTGAACCGTACAGATTTTTTTCCCGTCAGGCATTTCAATGAAAATTGCATTCTGCTCATTATCTTTGGATGCTTTATCCAGATTTGCAGAAAAAAATTTTCCGGGAAAATATCTTATCCCTGTTACCTTTCCTTCATGTGGAATACGGTTGACATGAACATTGAAGACCGACATAAAAATGCTGATTTTAAAGCATTTATCTTCAAAAAACGGATTTGCGTCAATCGTCTCTGCTTTGATGATTCTTCCATCCGCAGGTGAGACAACAACCCCCTCAGCATTCGGAACCACTCTTTCAGGATCTCTGAAAAAATAGCAGATAAAAAATGTAATTGCAAGAGAAAGCAATGCCGGGAATGTCAATTCCAGAAGTGCAAATACCGCTGTGGTAAATGCAGCCGCAAATATCAGCGGATAACCTGTTGTTGCTATAGGAAATGCTTTTTGATTAGGCGGCTCCGGGTAAGAAAAATTATTATTCATCTTTGAACCACAACTCCTTTATACGGTTAATTCTTAATTTTCAGTTCCTGATTTTCAGTTCTTAATTCTTATATTTTCAGAAAAAAGTCAAGTCTGTTCACAATAGAAAAATTCTGAATCAACATGCCTGAAAAATATTCAATCCCTGTAGTCGGAATAAAAACAAAAGATTGAAGGTTTTTAAAACCTTTAATCTCTTGTTGCTGCCTATAAAGCTGAAAAGCTGCTTTTCTGAATGGTATGATTTTCTTTTACCGATTTAATAGAGACTGATAGAATAACCCAAGTTGCCACCCTTGCTCCTGCCGGACTTCGGCGTGAGACTTCGGCGTGAGTTCAGTCGAACGATTGACAAATCCGGCAGGGGTTCGGATTTGTCAATCGTTCGGCTGAGCGTTCGACTGAGCGTTCGGCTGAGCTCACGCCGAAGTTCTCACGCCGAAGTCCGAACCGAGCCGCGGGATGCTATTTTTTTTCAACAGGTCGCAACTTGGATTAGAATATGATAGAAAAAAGTTAGCTTGACACACCGTATTTTTTATATTACAGAATAACCTGTTTTCTTTGATGAACTGTATTCATCGCGGATCGTCAGGCTATGAGGATCGGACGAGTCTGTATTTTCAGGGTGTCCGGCAGTTCTTGCCGACTTTCGGATAACCGGAAAATACCGGCAGCGACTCCGATCCTGTCAGGAGTATTATACTTAAAGTTGAACTTATTACAAAAAAGGATGCTGAATCATGAAAGAATTTGGAATTATTGTCGGTATAGGTTTTATTATTTTTGCAATTGTCGCATTCTTCAAGACCATCCGAATTGTCCCGCAGAAAGAAGCATATATTATTGAAAGACTGGGACGTTACAGCAAAACTCTGGAAGCAGGTTTCCATATCCTTTTCCCTTTTATAGACAGGGTTGCATATAGGAGGTCTTTAAAAGAGGAGGCAATGGATGTGCCTCAGCAAAGCTGTATTACAAAGGATAACGTCTCTATCAGAGTTGACGGCGTTCTTTATATGCAGGTAGTTGATCCCCAGAAATCTGCTTATGGGATTCAGGATTACAAATATGCTGCGATTCAACTGGCTCAGACTACTATGAGAAGCGTCTTCGGAACATTTGATCTGGACCAGACCTTTGAATCCCGTGATACCATCAATACCCGCGTGGTTCAGGCTGTTGATGAGGCAAGTGAAGCCTGGGGGGTGAAGGTAACGCGTTATGAAATCAAAGATATTGAACCCCCTGCGAGTATTCTTGAAGCAATGGAAAAGCAGATGAGGGCAGAGCGGGATAAACGGGCAAAAATCGCTGAATCCGAAGGGGATCGCCAGTCTGAAATTAACCGGGCTGAAGGGAAGCGTCAGGCAATGATTGCAGAATCCGAAGGTGAGAAGCAGAAACGGATCAACGAGGCGGAAGGGCGGGCAGCAGAGATTGAGAGAGTCGCGGATGCCACTGCGCGGGCAATTGCAAAAGTTGCGTTTGTTGTCTGCAAAGACGGGGGAAAAGAGGCTGTGAATTTGCGGGTTGCGGAGCAGTATCTGAAAGAATTCGGGAAACTTGCAAAAGAGAACAATACTATGATTATCCCTGCAAATCTCTCTGATATAGCCGGGATTGTCGCTTCTGCAATGAAAATAATAAATGTAAAGTAGGGTTAGAGGAGCGGATGATTAGAAGAACAGACAAGAAACTAAGTTTTTTCAAGAAACTTAGTTTCTTGTACATTTTATAATCCTATGGTCTCCCGGTATCGCATACAGTTTGCATTATCCTGTTTATGGTCAACAAATATGATCTTCTTTATGTTCCGGTATGCCTTTTCTCTTGCTTTTTCAAGAGATTCATCTCCGGCAACAACGTGCAGGACTCTTCCGCCATAAGTTACAAGCCCTTTTTCTTTATCTGTATCTACTCCTGCAAAATAGAGTGCTATCCCTTTTTCTAAATCATTTAACCCTTCAATTTTATGCCCTTTTCCGTAACGTTTCGGGTAACCCTGATTCCAGCCGCGTGATGCTTTTGATTTACCTTCCATTCCAATAATATCAACATAATGCTGATTATTCCAGACAGGTTTTATCTGATCTAATTTTCCTTCCCATACCGCCATAGCGATTTCAAAGAGATCCGTGCTGAGTTTTCGCAGCAGCACCTCACATTCCGGATCTCCGTGCCGGACATTGATTTCAAAGACCTGAAGCTGATTGTCTGTATCTAAATTCAAGCCGAAATAAAGCACCCCTTTGTAATTCCAGCCAAAATCATTGTAAATGACATTCACGGTCGGGTTGACAATCTCTCTGATGATCCGGTTAATCAGAGAATCACTCACAATCTTATGAGGACAGTAACATCCCGTTCCACCTGTATTAGGATTTCCGCCGAAAGCATCTATAGAAGCCTGATCATCAGGATCAAAAGCGGACTTATAATCCTGACAGAACATCTTTAACGGCATAACATGGATTCCGTCAAGATAAGCAAAAAAAGAGATTTCAGTTCCGAATTTCCGCTCTTCAATCACAACCCGGTTGCCTGAGTCGCCGAATGCTTTTTTTACCATGATTTCATCAACTGCATTCAGAGCATCTTCTGTATCATTACAGACAATTGCCCCTTTTCCGGCAGCAAGCCCGTTTGCCTTGACAACCACCTGATAGCCTATGTTTTTTATATAATTTTTGGCTTTTTCAGGATCAAAAAAGACTTTATATTCAGGCTTGGGAATTCCTGCGGATTTTAAAAGAAAATCGGTAAATGCCCGGTCATTCTCCAGTTTTGCAAACTCCCGGGTCGGTCCCACGGAAGGGATATTATGCTGATTCAGCACATCAACCAATCCTTTTGATAACGGATTTTCAGAACCAATATCCACCAGATCAACTTTTTTCTCCTGACAGAATTTGGCAACCTCGTTAAAATCATCAGGGTCGGAAAATTTAACCATTTCAATCAGTCCTCTTTCACCCTTGGGAGAATATAAAGCTCCCGGATTTCCGGGTGCAAAAAAGACTTTATACACATTCTGGCTTTCGCCATATTTATCTGCAAGACAGTGATCTCTGCCTCCGCTTCCGTAAACAAGAACTTTAGCCATTGATTCAACCTCTTAAAAAAATTTAATAAGTTAATTGAAGGATTAAAATTATCTTTTTATAATCAGTATCTTATGATCCGGATTCCGGGTCATCACAATTATAACTGACTGTTAATTCTTAATTCCTGATTCTCAATTTTTAATTGACATTAAAAATATACTTTATCAAAAATCATGAACAAATCAATATAAAAACCCTGATGGTTAAAAAAACCATCAGGGTTTTCAGCATCAGAAAAATGATTTGTATTGAGTTATTTCATATACAGATTACATAATTTTTCTGAGAATATAGATCACTTCTTCTATTCCGATCTTTCCGTCATTGTTTATATCAGCATCAGAATAAATCGTTTCAGCGGTCTCTATTCCTGATAATATTTTTAATGCCAGAATCGCATCATTCAGATTAATCTTTCCGTCTCCGTTTACATCACCGGATATAACTTTGGTTTTAAAAGATATTTCAGTTCCGTAAACTGTATTTTTCTGATTTGCTGCATATCCTCTTATATAGTATGTGGTGTTCGGCGTCAACCCTGTTATTGAAGCAGTAAATTCACCTTTTCCGGTCCCGTTGTCTGAACAGTATGATGTATTAATATTCAGAGCAGGGAGCTTGTCTGATTCACTCCGGCAAATACCTCTTGCAGTGATCGGAAATCCGCCGTCACCGATAACATCTGCGCTTATTTCAGCGGATTTTGAAGTGATTGAACTGATATTGCTGATTGTTACGCTCAGTTCCTTGGGAGTTGCAAAAGATACCTGATCTCCGTAAACAGTTCCAGCGATATTCGTTGCATAGGCGCGGATGTAATAGGTTGTGTCAGGCGTCAGTCCTGTAAGGGATGCTGTAAATTCTCCTTCTCCTGTGCCGCTGCCTGAACAGAGAGGATTATCAGTCACCGGATTTCCCGAAGTACTCCGGCAGATACCTTTAGCGGTTACAGATGTTTCAGCAACATCTTTGAAATCATTATCTCTTTTACTTACTGACGCTGCACCGTTATCTGTTACATCTCCGCGGGCAGGATGCGCCGGTCGAGGTTATATCAGAAATATCATTATCAGTTATAACTATTGGCAATGTCGGCATGATAATATATATCTCTTCGCTGTATGCTGTTTTTACAGCATTGGAAGCATAAGCTCTGACGCAATAGATGCCTCCCGGAGTTAATCCTTCTATTTTACTTGAAAAATTTCCTGTTCCTTTCCCGTTATCTGTCTTTCTGTCCCCTGCTTCTATCTGGGGAGCAGATGATCTGTTCCAGCAAATCCCTTTTGCTGTAAGCGGATATCCGCCGTCAGAAGATATATTGATATTAAATGATACGGTTGTCGTTGTAAAAGAGGCAATTTCAATACTGCTGACAACAGGGTATTTTACCGGAGATGTTGAATAAAGAACATCTTTGCCGTATCCTGTTCCTATCATGTTTGCCGCATAGGCTCTGAAATAATAGATTGTGCTTGGCTGTAATCCGGTAACTGAGCATGTAAAATCTTCCGATCCTGTGCAGTCTGTTGAGCAGGATACATTATCTTTTCCTGTAACCGGATTTTGAGAAGTACTCCAGCATATTCCTTTTTCCGTTGCTTTAGGGAGAACATCCGATGATATATGTCCGCTACAGGATACAATCCCTGATTTGTCAGAATTAACATTGCCTGTTGTAACTATAGGAAGCCCAATTCCCTTTGACTGATTATTTTTTAAATCAATCAAAGACCCGGCAGGATTTTTAAATATTATGTTTTCAATAGCCAAGCCGCTCTCTTTCCGTTCCGTCCTTTAATCCGACCGGAATGGTCGCAAGAATACCGTCTCCCATTGGATAGGATAACGTATCCTTGTTCAAAGAGACTTTTATTGTCAGTTTTCCCGGTATATTATCATCAATAGAAGATATAATTATTCCATCTGTATTGTTCCAGAAATCTCCAATGCTTATATAGCTTTTATCTTCAATGAAAATCAGAGTCGGATCATAAACAAGAGTAAATTCAACATCTCCGCATTCAGGGGCATTATTTATCAGGATGTTGAGATCAAAGATTCCTGATTGCGGATTGACATCCCCCGAACGGATACTTATAACAGGAGCGTCTGCTGAATCAATCAACCCGAAGTTGGCGGTAACACTCATATCAGATTTGACATTTTTAAGTGTAAGGGTATTTTCTGGTTCTGTGCGATCACCTGTCCAGCCGGTAAATTTATAGTTATTATTTCCTGGTATTGCAGTTATCTGAGAAGAATCATTGCCGCATTTCACATCTTGGAGAATTTCTCCTAAATGTTTATTAGGATCAGTATCACTTACAAGCGATCCGTTTCCTATAGTATCAAAATGCACCTGATATTTGATTTGTGCAAAATTTGCTGTGATATTCATATTTTTGGTAATATTGGTCAGCTTTAAAGGATTTTCCGTTCCTGTACGATCTCCTGTCCAGCCGATGAAGCGATAACATTCATCAGGTTCAGCAGTTACTTCTTCGGCACTCTCATTGCATTTTATGTTTTGAATTTTACTGCCCTTGATTTCTCTGTCGGAGCCTGATGTGAAATTCACACTGTATTCTTTTATCTTAAAGTTTGCTGTAACCTTATTCATATCAGGAGTAATCGGCAACGGATTATCTGTTCCTGTATAATCGCCGATCCAGCCTGTAAAGTCATAACAAGTTGACGGTTTAGCCTCTGCATGAATACAGCCGCCCTGTTCATTGAAAGTATATTGAATGATACCGCTTCCGCTCGGATCAACCGCGAAATATAGATGCGCACTTTATCGGAGCAAAATTTGCGGTAATATTCATATTATCAGTAATATTTGAAAGTGTAAGCGGATTTTCTGTTCCGATATAACTCCCGCTCCAGCCGGTAAATTCATAACCGGCATTTGGAAAAGCCTCTACAGGCAGGCTGTTACTCCCGCATTTCAGTCCTTTTTGAAAAACTTCACCCTCAATTTTACCGTTTTCATTGGATGTAAAAATCACGTCATAGGTTCTGATTTCAAAAACAGTGGTAACAGTCATATCTCTGGTAATATTGCATAAATTCAGATTATTCTCTGTTCCGGTGTAATCTCCTGTCCATTCTTTGAACTGATAGCATGGATCCGGTACAACTATTACGGATTCAGCGCAGCCATTGCAATTGACAGACTGGGATAATTTGCCTGTGATCTTTCCGTTCTCGCTGTCTTTAAAATTCACGGTATATTGTCTGCTTTCAAAGATTGGCGTAATCTTCATATCCTTCTTTATATTGCAAATCTTCGGAGGATTCTCTGTTCCGTGATAATCTCCGTCCCAGACAAGGAACTGATAGCAGTCATCAGGCTCTGCTTTTACATCACTGTTCAGACATCCGCCACAGTTCACGGTTTGTGTTGTGTTTCCAGTCAGTTTTCCGTTTTTTCCATATGTAAAAGTTACTGTATAAGGAATTATTTCAAAATTAGCGGTGATATCCATAGGCTTATTGATATTACATATAGGATTTTCTGTTCCTGTATGATCACCGCTCCAGCCGGTAAATCTGTAACAGGGATTTGGTTCTGCTTTTACCTCTGTTGTGCATTTATTGCAATCAACTGTCTGAGATGTTTCGCCTGTGATCTTTCCGTTTGCACCTGATATAAAATTCACAGGATATTTGATAATCTCAAAATTGGCGGTGATATTCATCGGTTTTCTGACATTGCAGATTTTCAGAGGATTGTCTGTTCCTGTGTAATCTCCGCTCCAGCCGGTAAACTTATAGCAGTCGTTTGGTTCTGCTTTTACCTCTGTTGCGCATTTATTGCAATCCGCTGTTTGAGATGTTTCACCTGTGATCTTTCCATTTACACCAGCAGTAAAAATCACCGGATATTTTATGATCTCAAAGACGGGTTTAATTGTCATATCTTTACGAACGTCACAGACAGGCAGCGGATTTTGGGTTCCGGTGTAAGCTCCGCTCCAGCTTTTGAATGTATAGCAGTCATTTGGAACAGCAGTTACCGCTGATTCTGCACATCCTCCGCAGTTCACAGTTTGCAAAGTGTTTCCTATAAGGGTTCCGTTTTCCCCTTGTTGAAAGAGTACCTGATAGGGAATGGTCTCAAAATTGGCGGTAATATTCATATTATCAGTAATATTTGAAAGTTTAAGCGGATTTTCTGTTCCGATATAACTCCCGCTCCAGCCGGTAAATCCGCAACAATCATTAGCCGGTATTGCGGTAATCTGTATATTGCTGACGCCGCATTCCACCGCAGGCGGTTCAACTTTGCCGCATGTTCCGTTGATGCCGATAACAATGGATAGAATTTTTTCAAAAACTGCTTTGATATTCATATTTTTTGTTACATTTGTAATTGTAAGTGGATTCTCTGTTCCGTTATAATCGCCTGTCCATTCTTTGAATTTATAACAACTGTTCGGAACAGCCTTTACAGAAGTGCATTCTTTCCCGCATTGAATCTGCTGAACGGTATTTCCTTCAATCTTTCCGTTGGGATCAGATGTAATGCTTACGGTATAAGTTCCCGCAATATCAAAATTGGCGGTTATATTCATTGGATTAACAACAGAATCAATTATCAGTGGGTTCTGACTCTCTTTATCAGCAGAGACTCCGCTCCATTTGACAAATCTGTAACATATATCTGCTTCAGCAGTTACCGGCGGATTTGTGCTTTTGCCGTGTTCCA
Organism: uncultured delta proteobacterium; assembly: GCA_963806835.1. Lineage (GTDB taxonomy): Bacteria > Desulfobacterota > Desulfobacteria > Desulfobacterales > CAWEAR01 > CAWEAR01. The sequence goes on along the minus strand of CAWEAR010000035.1, from coordinate 21,943 downwards.
CTTTTTGGGAAACGATTTTATTTCCATTGACTTTTCCGTTATCTCCTGCTGTAAAAATCACATCATAGATGTTTCCTGAAAAATTCGCATAAACCGTCATATCAGATGTGACAGGTCCGTAAGTCAGTTCAGTATTAGATGATGATCCGGTTGTTCCCCATTTCCATGAAAGAAAGTTGCAGCCGATATTTGGAACAGCTTTTACAGGAGAGCAGTTATTGTTATGTGATATGACCTGTGTATTATCCCCTGTGATGATGCCGCAGTCCGCAGGGTTTGATTTAAAAATTACTGTATGGGTGTCAATAGCAAAATTTGCATTAATGGTTGTATCCTGAGTAACAGTTCCATAAGTCAGAGACGGATTTGTACTTAAAACCGTTCCGTCAGGCAATGTCCAGTTGACAAAATGATAGCCGGTATTTGTAACAGCAGTTACCTCCGTACAGTTTCCCCCTTCACGGATAATCTGCGTTGTATTCCCTGTGATATTCCCGCTTCCTACAGGACTGACGCCAAAGTTTACAGTATAAACCGGAATAAAGTTTGCAGTGATTGTTTTATCCGATGTAACAGACACATAAGTAAAAGGATTATTTGTTGAAGATGTTGTATCCCATGTCCAGTTTAAAAATTCATATTTGCTGTCCGGCGTTGCAGTTACCGGCGCACAATTGCTGCCGCAGTTGACAGTCTGAGTATTATCGCCTGTTATGCTTCCTCCGGTTACCGCAGCAAAGTCAACAGTATATTTGTTTATATCAAAGCTGGCGTCAATAGTCTGATGGGTTGTTACTACAGGAAATGTGTATGATACAGGTGCTCCTTCTGATACGCCGTCTATTTTTACATCAAGGATATGGTAGCAATCATTCGGGGTAATTGTAAATAACCGGCTTGCACCGCAAATTAAAGGTATATAGCCGGTTGGGGCAATTGCTCCGTTAGAGTCAGATGCTGCTTTAATATAACAAGGTGTAAATCCAATCCCGTATGTTTCAGCGGTTATCGGAACATGGTCTGTAAGCAGCACTTCTGTCAGGTTCAAATCTCCTGACATCTGAGTTTTAAGAGTAAATGTTATTGTTGCCAGAATACCGCTTTCTTTTGAACTTACATCATAACTTGAAAGCCCGTATCTTATCTTTCCATTATTTATAAGAGGCGGCAGCGATATCCCTTCAAGAAAATCGCCTTTTCTGACATGGTTTACCGGATCTTTGATTTCAATAATATCGCCCGGATAGGCAATTTCAAATTCAAAAGCGCCTATCGGTTCATCAACATTTTCTATTATAACATCAGCGTCAAAAGTATTTCCTGTTATCAGAATCTTTTCAGGGATAATCTTTTCCGCGGGAACGATTTTCACTATTGGCGCGGCATAAGCCGGATTAAAATAAGCTAAAAGGAATAAAAAGGAAATTGTAATACAAGTAATTGTTTTTTTCATATTTTTTATCTCAGATATGAATTTTAAAACGGTTTATTGTAAAAAAGACCTGCGGGATTTTGGAAACCACGCAGGTCTTATGTTATTTTTTCTCCTCTGTTTTCAGAACCAACTTATGCCGCATTAATTTGGAGTGCTAAAGCAAATCTTCAGCACTCCAAATTTTACTGAGCAGTCTTTCCGAAATCCTTCATTACTTTACGAATATCATAAACTGTAATCTCCCCATCATCATCCAAATCATAGAACGGGTCAAAATCCTGATAATTTTTACTGCAAAGCAAAGGATTGCTACAGCTAGTCCATTTGGAAGCGACTTTCATAATGTCAATAATATCAACGATTCCGTCTCCGTTAAAATCATGCGGAATGCACTTTGCAGGGTCTTTAGTTGTCAGAATAAAGTCATCAAATGTAACTGTCATCTCAGCGACGGTCGATCTATGCGGTTCAATTTCAACTGTCTTTGTCTCTGAAAATAATTCAACGCCGCCCTGATAAGTCTTGATGGTTAGAGTACAAGTTCCTTCCGCGCTTCCCTGAATTACAAATCTGAATTTACCGTCTTTTGCATATTGCAGAATCAGAGCTTTATGTTCCTCTTCAATACTGACATTCAGCGTATTCAAAGCATTCAGAAAAGCCGATTCACTCAGATATTCCTGATTTTTCAGTCCTTCAAGAGCAGTCAGAACAACAGAGGGAATTCCGTTTGCCTTCAGTTGATCCAATGTTCTTTGAACCAGATAATACGGGCGTTCCATATTTTTCATAATCAGAGATATAAGAGTCTGATCAGTTCCGATAAGAATTTTCAAATCTGTCTCAAATTTGTCTTCACTTATATATGTATGATTTTTCATTCCTCTCAGTTTCAGGATAATCTCATCAGGAACAGCCTCATTTTTCAGATATTCCAGTATTTTCAGCAAAACCCGGTATTTTCCTTTCGCGTGTTTCAGAATAGCTGTTTCATGCGATGTAAACTCTGTCTCTCCTATAGCTTTTTTCAGTTCGTTTTTAAATTTAACAGCAGTCGGGAATACCATATCTTTTAATCCGGTCAGATTATCAATTATATCCTGGGGTAAGCCTTCTGCTGTCAGATTTTCTAAAGACTCCTGAGTAAGAGTATAATCATGCTTTGCCTCTTTCAGAATCGCTGCTTTGTAAAGCTCTGTTTCACTTTTTCCGATAAGGCTCTCTATATCCGCTATAAAATCATCTTCAAGCTCATAATCCGAATCTTTAACCCCTTTGAGTTTGGTAATAATCTCTTCAGAAACTCCGGATGCCTTCAGGTTGGCAATAGATTCATCACTTAATTTGACTCCTGATAGCCATGAGATAACCTGATAGCGTTTTCCGTTCTCTTCATAAGTTCTTATAACGGCTCCGGGAATATAACCCCCTTCTTTTCCGATTACTCTTCCTAAATCATCATACACCAGAAAATCAGCTTCACAGTCAATAACAGCAGAAATCCATACAGCATCCTCATCTGTAGTCTGAGCGTCCAGATGTTCCAGCATCAGTTTTGTAACCGGATCTGAAAGCATTGCATTCCGGGCTTCTTCAGAAATTGTGGGAACTTCTCCGCTCTCCTCATCAATAATTGACTTAAATATAGGAGCATCTCCTGTAACTTCACCTATTTGAAAGATAAGGTCATTATAATCAGGGACTCCGGTGGTAAGGAGCTTATCTTCATATACAAATGCAATACCTGCGCCGTTTATATCAGAGATTCGGTTGACATGGGAGCCGACATCTGCATTAGGAGAAGCAAATGAGAAGAACAGGTATTTATCTTTACGTTCTGCTTCTGTCAAAGGTTTAAGAATATCCTCAAACTTGAAATTCGGAGCAAGGAACAACCGCAAACTTTTCTCCTTTAGTCATCTTGAACTGTTTTATCCCTTTGTAAAGCCCGCTGTTCCAATCCTGAGACTCATCATCCAGAGGAGAGGTACCTCCGAGCAGTATTCCATGTAGTTGAGCGCCTTCTTCAGGGTCTGAAAATACAATATGCCCACCGTCTTTATAAACAACCCTTCTGACAACTTCTGTGATATAATCCCATAAATTAGATGTAAAATCATCCATTCCCTCAAGAGAAACAATTCCCATCTGCCCCTGATATCCGCCTCCGTCAATAATCCAATTTATTGTTATAATACCGCTTTCAGGAACAACATATATACCGCCTATGGGTTCATAGTCAGGGTATGAACCGGGATCTGTAGGATCTGTACCGGCATTATGTTCTGCAATATTAGGATAACCGTCTCCATCGGGATCATCAAGGGCATCTTTACTTGAGAGCGGATTAAGCCTATATTGCACTTCCCAGCCGTCTCTCATACCATCATTATCTGTATCCCATTTTTTGGGGTTGGTATGCTGCCAGTATTCTTCTCTCACAGTCAGTCCATCGCCGGTTTTTACTTTATCAGGATTCTCTTCATAATCATCCTCATCGCCTTTGTATAACTCCGGATCTCTGTAATAATATGCTTCCCACGCATCGGGCAAACCGTTTCCGTCCCAGTCTCCGGATAATGGAATTGGAACTTCTGTCATTTCAATACATTGTGTTTCATCTTCAACCGGCGTCTGATTACAAGGTACATAAAGGTCTTTCAAAACGCAGAAGTTTTCATTATAACTTGGAATATCACTAAGTTTATGTTCTGTATCATCATCATTCAGATAATCACAAATTATTACATCACCCGCGCCGTTATTTGCGTCTCTGTAAAGAATCAGATTTTCATCACCCATAATTTGATTCTTTAAAAGAGTCGCTGGCGTTGATGTTGTATTTGCCTCCCATATTGCAACCTGTTTAATTCCTCCAGTAGCCTGAATAAAGAGAACATTTGTTTCAATCTGGACTTTTTCAGCCTCGGTTGTTTCGAGCTTTATGGCGCAGGCAGATGTGTTGATATTGTTCAGATAAATTGAGTTAAATTTAATCAATCCACTGCTATCATTGAGATAATGCGCTCCGACTTCTTCGCCGTGTATAAAATTGTAATTAAGTTCAACATCCTTTGAATCTTCAATTACAACGCCGTAAGCTGAATCATTTGTCGTAGATTTTGCAAAGAGTCTGTTGGCAAAAAGGAGAATATTCTGGCTGTCTTTTATCTTTACAGGCGTTTCTCCAACAATAATGTTACGGTTTAATTTGACTCTTTTATCCTCATCAGCAGTTGGAACGGGCGAATTGGTGTTGATGACAGATACTCCGTTTTTCAGAGAAAAGCCTTCAATCACAGTTTCAGGTGAATTATCTATTGTTATTGCCGGAGTGGTATCATCTGTCGGCATGATTTCATTAAGATTCGGGTCTATTTCTGCATCCTTGTCACGAACCCATGCGCCGTTGTCATTATTCCAGCCGCCTTGTAATTTAACTCCGGTAATGTCGGCGATAGTCAATGCTTCGGTATATATCTCTTTGGCAATCTGAATAGTGCTGCCGGGAACCGCGTTTTCAAGTGCTTTGGCAATGGTTTTGTAAGGTGTTTCAGGTTCGCCGGTTTCGCTGTTTTCGCCGTTATATGATGCGTCAACATAAATGGTTCCGGCAAGTGTTTTGACGGCGGATCCGGAGAGGGCGCGGTTGTATATACGAACCTCGTCAATGACAGAATTTGCCCATGTTCTTTCCGCCTGCGTGGAAAAATAGTTTGTTCCGAATATCAGATACCGGGTCCGGTATAAGTAGGAAAATTACCTGTATCAAGGGTATTTTCCAAAACTCCGTTCACATAAATCTGCATCTTTTCACCGTCATAGATACCGGCAATATGATACCAGACATCAGCCTGCGGACTTGTAGCTGAAGTAACACGGCTGTCTATATTATCCGGACTGCTGTCCTCTCTTGCCAGTGCGAATTTGCCGTCTTTGACATGAAGGGTGTAATTATGCTGATTGTCGGTTGTTAAGGATGTTTTATAAACAATTCTCTGTGTAGCGTTTGGGTCAGGAATTTTAACCCATGCTGTAACTGTCATTGCACCTGTAAGACTGAAAGAGCCGTCATCAGGAACAGCCACATAATTTTCACCGTCAGTTAAATCCAATCCGCTGCCTGAAGCACCTTCTGTGCGCTGCCATATATTTCCTGAATAATTATTTATTGTTCCGTTATGGTTATTGCCTGAACTGTCAATGGCAGTATCTCCGCTTGCTTCGTCAAATTTCCAATGCCCGACTAATCCGTCATCAATTGTAAATAGCCGGGTCTCTCTTGCATTTTCATAAGCTCCCATATCAGGAGCCTCGCCGCGTGGATTTCCTTCAATATCTGTTTCAGGCGCGCCTGTTACAGTGCCTGCGCCAATGCAGGGGCTTTTGTCAGAAAGGCGGTAATTGCCGTTTGCTGCGTCAACAAATAGGGGGTCAAGGTCAATGTTGCCTTCTCCGGGGAACCCATTCTGAACTATGCTGTATTTTACGTTAGAAGTTCCCGGAGTCATGTCATAAATTTGAAAATCTGTATTATTCCAAAATATACTATTGCTCACAGATACAGTTATATTTCCAAGTTCATTAACAATTCCGCCTCCATCATTATTACTGAAAGTACAATTTGTAACAGTCAGAGTAGCGGGATCAAAATTGACGATTATTCCACCACCGGAAGAGGCGGAGTTATAACTGAATATAGAGTTGTTAATATTCAATATACCTTTGTGAATATGTATACCACCACCGAGTAATCCTGCTGAATTATTACTAAAAATACAGTTATTAACCGTCAAAATGCTATTCAAAGCATATATTCCTCCTCCATGACTACCTGAGTTGTTGTTAAAAGTACAGTCCGTAATAGCGGGAGATGAGGAATCGCAATAAATTCCGCCTCCATGGTGTTGAATAATTCCATTATTACTGATTGTACAATTTTTGATTATCGGGGATGAAGAAATACAAAAAATTCCTCCTCCATAGCAGAGGGTAACGTCTCTTAATGTATTATTGGTAATAATACAATTTCCAATAGTTGGTGAAGAGGAAACGCAAGAAATACCAGCACCATTCTCACTATCTAAAAAGCCATTCTCGCTGTTTAAAAAGCCATTGGTAATGCTAAACCCTGAAACCACCGACCCATTCCCTTCTCCGCTGTGAAAATAGAACCCTCTCCCGTCATTCTGACAATCAATAACACAGGCTTCAGGATTCCCGCTTTCAGACTGCACAGTAATAGCCTTGCCTCCAAAATCAAGATTCTTGTTTCCCGCGCCTGTATAAGTTCCGTCAGCAACCAGTACAGTCTGCCCCGGAGTCGCCATATCAATTGCCTTTTGAATAGTTGCAAAAGGATTATCTTTTGTGCCGTCTCCTGTTGTATCAGAACCGCCCGGTTTAACATAACATCCGTTTTTCAGATAGAATATTGTCCCGCCATTACCTGCGGCATATACATCAATACCGGAATTGCGCCAGACATCTTCAATCCCTGCGCCTGTTCCGGCTATAAGAATTGTCCAGTCTGTTCCATTATAACGGAATATTGAACCGCTGCTGCCTGCGGCAAATACTTCATATTCAGAATTGCCCCAGACTGAAACAAGGTCATCAGTTGTGTTGCCATTCATCTCTGTCCAGTCTGTTCCGTTATAATGAAGAATAAGACCGCCGTATCCTACAGCAAAAACATCTGTACCTGAATTTCCCCAGACGCCCTGAAGAGCATTTGACGGGGTAATGTTCATCTCAGTCCAGCCTGCGCCGTCATAGTGATAAATTTTTGTACCCACTGCAAAAACATTTGTTCCAGAGGCTCCCCATATATCGGTAAGGCTGACTTCAGCGCTCATCTGTTCTGTCCACTGAACCCCGTCATAGTGGAAAATTTTTTGCATGGTTACAGCAAATACATCTGTTCCTGAAGTTCCCCATACAGCATTGAAGAGGTCTGTATTTGTTGCAGGGCTGGTCATCTTTGTCCATGCAGTTCCGTTAAAATGAAGTATCACGCCTTGACCCACTGCAAATATGTCAGATTCAGAACATCCCCATACATCTGTCAGCATATTGGAAACAGGGCTTGTCATTTTTGACCATGAAGTTCCATTATAATAACAGATAGTTCCGCTTTCTCCAACAGCAAAGACTTTACCATTTTCACTGCTCCATATACCCATGAGGTTTTCAGTTGTTCCTGCATTACTTGTTCCTGTCCATGTAAGGGGCGGAGTTGTTACTCCTGAAACTTCTGAAGTGTATTCGCTGTAAACCGTATTTTGATTATTAGTATGAGGATTTGTAACAGTGCGAAGTCTGAAATAATACTTGGTTCCGGGCGCAAGTCCGGTTACGGTTGAACTTTGCACTGTTTTATCAGCAGTTGTTTCAAAGAGGGTGTAAGGTCCGCCGGATGTGGTAGAGTAATAAATTTCATAGCCTCCTGTATCAGCAATGTAAGCAATCTTTTTCCAGGTCAGAGGAATTGATGTTTTATCAGGCGTTCCGACAGCCAGATTTGCGGGAGCAATGGTTTGGGTGCTTTCCAATAAAACGCTGTATCGCTGTTTGCTGTTAATAAAAGTGCGTAAAGTGCTGTCTGTAGTGTAAATCGCATTCCAGCGGAATTCGCTCTCTCCGGCTGTCAGATTTATAAGATTTGTCAATGATGAAGGAATAGCTCCGCTCAACTGATTTTCATGAAGGAAAAGTATCTGAAGATTTGAAAGGCTGCCAAGTTCAGAGGGAATACTTCCGCTCAACTGATTACCGGAAAGGGAAAGCACCTCAAGATTAGAAAGGCTGCCAAGTTCGGTGGGAATATTTCCGCTCAACTGATTAACCGTCAAGTAAAGATATTTCAGCGAAGTGAGATTGCCGATTTCTTTAGGAATACTTCCGCTTAACTGATTGAAATTCAAATAAAGATGCGTAAGCAAGGTGAGATTGCCGAGTTCTGGCGGAATATTTCCGCTCAACTGGTTGTTGTTTAAATAAAGATGTGTCAGTAAGGTTAGATTGCCTATTTCTTTCGGAATATTTCCGCTTAACTGATTTGTATGTAAATAAAGTTCTGTCAAGTTAAAGAGATTACCGATTTCTGAAGGAATGTTTCCGCTTAACTGGTTCGCAGACAAAGCAAGATATTTCAGCTTTGTAAGATTACAGATTGTCAAAGGAATAGTTCCGATCAACTGATTGGAATATAAGGAAAGCATAGTCAGTTTGGAGAGATTACCAATTTCTGACGGAATAGTTCCGCTTAATTGATTGGTATTTAACCAGAGTGTCTGAAGATTTGCAAGATTGCCAATTTCTGTCGGAATGCTCCCGCTTAACTGATTATCTTTTAAAACAAGATATATTAGACTGGTGAAATTGCCTATAGACGCCGGAATTGTTCCAGCAAGATTATTAGCGGTTAAATCAATTTCTGTAACATAATTCTCACCCGCATCACAGGTTACGCCAAACCATGAACATTCTGTACCCTCCGCGCCGAGCCAGTTTGTCTTATCTGTCCAGTTTGCACCGTCTGTGCTGTTGTAAAGGTCAATCAAAGCCTGCCGTTCAGCAGCAGGGATTGCTGCCCCGGCGTCCTTAACCAAAGCCCCGGTTAAAAATGCAATGGCAATAATCATGCTCATAGCATACAATGCTGTTTTAAGATAAAATTCTTTTTTCATGACATTCTCCTCCTTAAAATTTGTTTAATTTTAAATACCATGCACCATGCTATTCCCGCGGATATTCTCCGTTGGCGGACACGCTATCGCTTAGTCTGCCCTACATTTGTAAAAATCATTTTGTAGGGCGGACAAAGCGATAGCGTGTCCGCCACTTGCATAATAACGGACGCATTTCATTTAACATAACGGCGGATACGCTCCGCTGGCGGACACGCTATCGCTTAGTCCGCCCTACATTTGTAAAAATCATTTTGGGTCCGACACACTCCGCTGGCGGACACGCTATCGCTTAGTCCGCCCTACAAATCGGCAGCAAAGAGCCTCTTGTATTTGTGATTTTTACCGCATCAAGCTGTATGTCTGTAATTGCCGATTTTTTTACTGTAAATGTAACGGTTGCCAAAAGACCGCCGCCCGAAGCTCCTCTTGTCTGACCAAAACTGATTGCACCAAAAAAGAGTTTTCCCACAGTATTATCAATAACAACTGGTAATTGTGAAACAGTTCCTTTTAAAAAGAAACCGATTTTTACATCCTGTTTATTATCAATCATGACAATCTCAGGATTATATCTGATAACAAACTGAAATGATCCGACATCAGCCGTCTTTTCAATCATCACATCAATATCAATGGTTTCTTCAACTTGATCCGTATCAATATTTTCAGAATGAATCTTAACAGTCATTGCGTATGAACATTGCACCGTGATCAATAAAAAGGCGCATACAATAAAACAATTTGTGAATCTTTTACTTCTCATGATTTCCCCCTTTCTGTTTTTTACAGATGGATAATCATCTGTAAATTATTATCGTAAGAAATTTACTTATCGTTCAAATTTTTTTCTTAAAATTCCGATTAAGGTTAGAAATAAGGGGTTTTTTGTGTTATATGTAAGATATAAGGATGGGCAGATGTGGATAGAAAATTCAGATGAAAAAATTATCATCTGTTAAAACTCATGATCAGTTTATTAACAAATTTCTCATATAACATAAAAACGCCTTAAAGTGTTTCACCACTTAGAAAGGCGTCTTTCTTCCATAAAATATAAAAAAATTTTACGGTAGCCCGGCTGTCATAGATTTTTTCTTTAGACCCGCAGCTTTGCGTCACCGCCTTTCGGTGGCTTTGCCTTTTTCATAAAAAATTTTATTAATTTATATTAAATAACTTTTAGGGTGTCAAGTAAAAAATGAGGAGGGACTGGAAAATTATTTTTTATATCAGGGTAAAAAAGTAGTAGTAGGGTGGACACGCTGTGCTTTGTCCACCCTACATGCTTAATGGTCAGTATCAGATCAAAATGGAATTAATAAGAACGAACAATTGTTACGTTAGTACATGAAGGTAACACACACATTTCACTAGTTTGTCGGTTAACGATAGTGGTGTTTTTTCTAACCTCAAAGTTGTAAGCTAGGGTGTAAAAGTAACTTGGGTTACGCTTAATATATAAAGCATATTTTCCTATTCCAACATTTACGTTAGAATACACTCCGCTACCGTTATTGTAAATAGTATAAGATTTGTTAGCAGTTGTTGTTGAGGAAGAGTATATAGAAGCATTTGAATTATTATCACTTAATCTTACCTCTACCGTTGAGCCTGTCCACTTTTCATCACATGCATCTGCTAATCCACATATCATAAAAAAACAAATAAAACAGAATACTATAACTCTCATGGTTCACCTCTCTTTTTTACTTTGTTTAATTCGTCCAAATATATAATTGTTGATAAATATATATTCCATTCATCAACATTCTGAGAAAATTTATAAGATTCTGAAAACATAGATTCTCCTCCATCAATCCCTCGCCTATATTGTAAGGCAAAATCAAGAGAGCCGATTTGATTTATAAATCCGAATCCAAGCGTAGCGCCCAAAAAACTATCGGGATACCCTTGAGCAGGAGAAGGGTCAAAAAAGATGCCTCCTCTTGTAGCAATTATAAATTCATATCTTTGATTATCATCATAAAACAAACGCTCAACTCCAAATCGGATCTGATGTGTAGGCTTAATATCTGATTCACCTTCAGATTTTCCGGTAATTGGAGACCTTTTTGTACCATTCTCTTCTATTATAAGATAATCATCCCATTCAGTTCTATAAAAATCCAAAGCAAAAATACATTTATCTGAAGAACGATAGGAAAAACCTACTCCATAAGACTGCGGTATTTGCAGTTCCTTATTTGCACTTTTTGACTCACAAGGAGTTTCATGAGGAGTACCGTCAATTATCTGTTTCTGACATATTGTAAGTTCATTTTGCAAATCTGCTTTGTTAAAAAAAGGCGACTTAAAAACAAATCCAACTTGCAATATATCTTCTGGATTAAATATTCTGTATTTGCTCAATAATATCCCTGTATTTAAGTTATAACCTTTTTTTAATAAATAGCTGTTCTTTTTTTCTTCAATAAAAGAATACTTTTTGCCATCGTATTTTGTACCACTTCCTGAAGTATATATATTTTCTTCCCATTTATTATGAGGTAACAGATTTTCATTCCAGATATTGAATGTTATGCCTCCAGAAACCGTAAAACCCCATAAAGACCATGGAATAGAATCAATTCCTAAAGCGAATCCCACGGCTGAGAGATTGCCGCTTCTTTGATAGTTAATATCTTGTTTTCTATTATTTATTTCCTCAAATGGAAAATCCCATTCACGTGTAAAATCATAAAGATGCTGGTAGTTTACAGAAAATACCATATTTCTGTTAAAACAGACAAAAGGCTGTGTGAAGCTGAGGTAGTTAAGATTTTCTAAATCTGTAACTGTCTGTTTTCCGCTGGATTCAGGACTTATAACAGTAGATTCAGGACCAGTCTCAAAGTTATTATCTTCAATCCTGTGAAATCCGTTCACTACAATAGAAAATTCCGGTTTCTCCAATTGTACCAGTCCACCCGGATTCCAAGAAGCAGCAGTTGCATCATCAGCTACGCCTATGAATGCGCCGCCCATGCCTAAAGCTCTTGCTCCTGAGCCGACCGGATTAGGTGATGATGCAGGAAGCTGGTCAAATGCAACAGCAATATTTAATGGAATTAACAATACTATAAAAAAGATTAACAGCCTTAATTTTTTCTTCAATTTGTTTTACCTCAAAAAATATACTCCGTTAAATTCAATATATGTTTATATTATATAAAATCTCTTTTTCCTATAAAAAAATATTACTTTTTATTTTATATTTATTTTTTAATTAAGTCAATATTTTTTTCTAAAATCCTCTTGACAATAAACGAGGATTATTTTAGTCTATTTAAAAAAGTCTGTTTGTTATTGTATATCATCTGTTTTTAACTTTTTGTTCATAAAGGTTGCACAGAATTAATTAAAGGAGATATAACCATGTTAAAAGAAAGAGATTATTTTTTATTAGTTTTATTTTTATTAGCAATTTTATGTATGTATGGATGTAAAAGTCTGATTTCTAAATCTTCTCAAAAAAATGGAGTGGCTGCTACAGAATCAGAATCTTATGAAAAAGAATGCGAATGCAAACCAAAGGATATGAAGGGATGGATTAGTATTAGACCTTTATTTAGAAATCGCTGGTGGAATTACTATCAGCGGGCTTTGGAATATGAAGAAACAGGCGACTGGGACAAGGTTGAATGTTGTTTGAAAAAGGCTCTTAAACAGCGCGGTGCCGATAAATGGAATGCCCGTAAATATGGGACTCATTTTATTGAGTATTTTCCTAATAGGGAGTTGGGGATTGCTTATTATTTTTTGGGAGAGGTTGAAAAGGCAAAGAATAGTTTGGAAAAATCTTTGGAACAAACACCTAGTGATAAGGCACTGGTTTATCTTGAACGAACCTATAAGTTATTAGTTCAACTATATGATATAATTGATATAATATCAAAACCAAATATTGTTATTTTTAATAATGAGTCAGAGTTATGGACCCAAGATAATTTCATTCTTTCAGGCACTGTTAATGATAATAAGAAGTATATAAAATCAATACGCATTAATGTCAGGAAATCAAACGATAATAACAATCAACTCTTTACTCCTATCTTTTTATTAAATAGCAAAGAAGAGTTAAAAAAAGAGGTTATTTTTCATAAACAACTATCTCTTCAAGAAGATAAATATACCATTACAGTTGAAGCAGAAAATATAATCGGAGAAAAGAGCAGAATAACAAAAGAAGTTACAATCAATGTTGACAGCCTGGGACCTTCGATAGCAGTTAAAGAGGTAACCTATGATGATTCCAATGATACTAAAAAAGTCAATATTAAAGTTGTTCTTAAAGATGAAAAAACTGAAGTTTCTGATTTTTCTGTTAATACAGAGGGAGAAAGTATAGCCATTAATACCAAAAAAATTAATCCTAATATAATGGAAGCTTATTTTACATTAATAAATCCTGATAAACCTGTTGAATTAATAGCATATGATAAAGTGAAAAATAAAACAACTACAAAGTTGCCTTTATCAACTATCATGGCTCATAAACCTAATTTATTTGCAAACCTTAATTTAACAGATAAAAATGATTTTCTATCCCAATCCGCTGATAACAAACCACCAGAGATTAATATTGAGAATTTAAGAGTTGGCGATAGTGAGATTTATTTTAAAAAAATGAGTGATACCAAGTCGTTCAAAATAAGTATAGATATAAAAGATGATAGTAAAATTAAGTATGTAAAAATTAATGATAAAATTGAATCAGACGCAGATAATGTTGAAAAATCGTTTTCTTGTAAGAAAACAATTGATTTGCAAAATGAAACCACTATAGAAGCAGTGGATGAAATGGATAATAAGACAATAAGAATTATTAAAAAAAAAGTGATATTTCAACTCAGAATCCAGTAATTTTTATCCAGAAATGTAAAATTGAGGATAAACCTATATTGCTTGCATTCGCAGAGGATAATTTTTTTACCGAACGAAATACTATTCAAAAATCACAATTTGTCTCTGTTGTAAGAACAGAAGAGAGTAATGTAGTTCCTATAATTCATGAAGCCTTTAAATTAAATAACAGATTAAAATTATTAGTTTTTTATTTTTTTTGCAAAGATGAATTGTGTCGTATTGGCAAAGCAGACTTTTCACAAAGAGTAGACTTTTCACAAGAGAATATGCCTGCAAAATTAAGGGGTTCCATAAATAGGAGTATTACAAATCTTCCCGAAGAAGAACACGAATTAGAAAATAAACGTTTTAGGGTAGTTGAGGTTAATGAAAGAGATAACAATGAAATAGCCGCTATGACGGATGATATGAAGGCAATGAGAAATAAAGCAAAATATCTAGGAGCAAGGTGTTTTATAGCGGGAGATATTAAGATAGTAAATATTCCATTTTCCAGTGATGATATTCGCAGTCTAACTAATACAGATAAGGAAAACGAAGAGGATTTTATAGAGTATTTGAAGGACAAAATAGGAGAAGATAAGACTGATTACTACAAAAATGTAATTTTAGAATATGCTGCATTTGATTGTTCTCTTAACTTAGATTCTTTAAAAAACGTTTCTGAATCTATAAAGGGAAAATTGGATACAAAGAAAAGTGAAATATTCCAGAATAAAGATGCTATTCGGGATGCTATAAGAGGCATACTAACCGAAAATGAATATAGAGAGAATATAAAAGAAATTTTAAGAAATATTAAATGTAAATATAGACTTACAACGTACCATTTAAATGCTCTAAGGGATGTAAGTATTTCAGGTATTGAGATTAAAGCACCAATATATGATACAGAAGGACAAATGAAGATAGAAGAATCTGATGAGTTAAATCTGAAAATAATAAATGCTTATAATGAGGAAAAAGATATTGATGCTTTAGCTAAAACTTTAGCTGATAAGTATTTAATAGAATTTCCTTTTGAATATGATGATGAAATTAATAATGTTTTGTCTGATAAAACTATAGTTACTGATTTGAGCAATTCTAAAATTAAGATAAATAGTAAGTTAATAATTTATGATAACAGTAATATAAGAGGGGAGGCGATAGTAAAGGAGAAAAGATTGACCGCCCAATTAATAAGTCCGCCTGTTATAGAAAATTATAGTGAATACGGTGTGGTAACAGAATAAAATTAGTTTTCAGTGCATAAAACACGCCATGAATTTAATATCAATTTTATCATTTTCTTATTAGGAATATCATTTTCTATTTCTTCAACCTTTACATATATATCGTCAGAAGGGTCTTGGTTAACAATATGATCAATTTTATTTTCATTACAAGGAAATTTGTATTTCCCATCCAACCTATATCCATCAATAACTTTTCTTGAATAGCTATCATTACCTTCTGGAATATTCTCTTGAATAGTTACTTTGTTATCTTCAACTTTTTTAATCTCCAAGATACGTTTAATATTACCATCCTCGCATGTCCATTTACCTATCATATCCCTTTTAATTTTAAACGTAACATCAGTGTCAAGTTCTTTTTCATATTTTGTTTTTCCATATATGACTTTAACCCTAATATCCTGTTTGTTTAAAATTTTAGGAATAATAAAAGCACGAAGAGCAACTTTTCCATTTCCATCTGTTTTTCCATGTAACTTTCCGATATGGTTATTAACGGGTAAATAAATTTTTTTATAAAACCATCTTTTTTGAATGTCAGAAGTTCCAATCAATTCTACTTTTGCATAAGAAACGGCATTATTTTCAAAAGAAACGCTTATTTCTATCTGTTTGGAAAAGATATAATAACAACCTAAAAAAATTAATATTAAAAATATTATTACTGACGTAAATAGACGCTTCCACTTCCATTTTTTAGGGGTCTCTTTTAGTATTTTTTCAAGGTTATGTTTAAGTTTATTTATAACATCATCTTCTTCCTGATATCGACATTCTCCTTTATCAAAGGATATTATAGGTTTACCATCTTCTAAAAGATGCATTTTTCCCAACAAATCAGTTCTTCTTATTGAATCACACTCACTGGCAATTACTGGTATAACCTTCAGCTTTTTGGGATATCGCTGAAAAATCATGGGTAATTCTTTTTTAAGTATAAAATCACTAGTAAAGAAGTTGTCGGTAAGAAGCAGAATGGCAACACTGGATTTTTTGATATTCTCTTTAATTTTATCTAAAAATAAATCTCCTATTATAAGTTCAGTAGAGTCAGTCCAAATCAGATACTCTTCCTTATTACATTCTTCTATATACAATCTTCCATTCTTACTTTTAATATTTAACTTATTTAATATATAGTCCTTCTCTGCACGGTCTATATGTCTGTAAGAAAGAAAAACCATTGGGTTTTCTCTAAAAATTTTTAGCATTATTTATACATCTCCATAATCTTAGTAACAATATTCGTTAGAATATTCTTATTAATAATAAGAACTTGTTTCTTTAAATCATCATCATTCCATCTTTGTCCGAAAATTGTAGTTAAAGGCATTTTCAACAAATATTTTAAGTTATCATTGCTGTATTGTTGTATAATTTGTTGAATTGACGTTTTATTCTTATTAAGAATCTTCTCAAGATTATCATTATGCTCTTCTTGTCTTTTCTTTTTATCTATATCATCATTTGAAGAATTCCCACTATTGTTAATTTTATTATAGTCATCATTAATATTTTCAGTCTCATTTTTGTTTAACTGGAGAATCGTTTTAATCTTTTCAATAAATTTTTGATTTCCATTATTACAAACAACCGATTCTTCAAAAAAATCGTCTTTTTTTAACAAGTTAAATCTTTTTTTAACTTTCTCGTCTAATTCAGATTGATTTAATATGTCATATTTACAGGTTTCATTAACAGGCACTATCAGAACTTTTAACTCCTTTCCTCTGTTTTCCTCAATTATAGAAATTTCATTAGGAGATGCTGATAGAAAAGATTTACTAAGAAGTAAGACAACCACTTTTGCTTCTTTTATCTCCGTTTTTACTTTTTTCTCAAAATCATAGCCCTCTTTAATCCAATCATCATTCCATTGTACAATCAGCTCTCTATGTTTCTCTGAGCAAGTAGCTAATTCTTTTTCTAAACACTTGACTAATTGATCTTTTATTATTTTATCCTTATAACTGAAGGCAATATAAATTTTATTTCTCTGTATTTTTTTAAAGATAGCTATTATTTTTTTTTTAATAATTACATTCATAGCAATACTCCTTTTGATCAAGAATAGGATTTATATAGTTTGTAGGGCGGACAAATTGAAGCGTGTCCGCCTATAAGCCCGTATTTGTAAGCAGCGGCGGACACGCTGCCGCTTTATCCGCCCTACATTATGCCTACATGCAATGGCGGAGTTTACGCCGATACAGCTTCTGTTAATATGCTGTTATTATTTTCAGGTTTAAACACTCTAATGTCATTTGGCAAATCAGCTTTATAAATCCTTACAAACTCTGTCTAAATGCTCCAGAACATAATCACTAATGGTGTAAGGCATGGCAGTAACCAACTAAGAGATTTATAATTTTCTGCTTTTCTTTTTCCGTTTCAGCTTTTTCAGATAATCCTCAATCTCTTCTGGAGTAAGTCCCTTTAGACGCTCATCTGAAGAGAGTCCTTTTAGGCGCTCATCTGAAGAGAGTTTTTTTAACAGTTCATCTGCCTTGAATTTTTTCAGTATATCATCAGGCGTCAGTCTGTCTAAATGCTCCAGAACATAGTCTCTTCGGTAATCTTCAATAGTGTAAGGCATAGCTATAACTCCTTCTGCTTTGTATCTCACAAACAGTTGATTCATAATGCTGCTCATCTCTCCGAGATTTCCACTGTAATGTTCTGCCCCGTACCGCACTTTCTCCTGAATCCCGCTGAAGAGCAGCCAAACTGCATTTCTTTTTTCTTCAGAAATCTGACCCGTTACAATCACTCTTATTTTGCGGATTCCCCATTTCAAATCATATATCCCTTTTTTAACCCTGATGAATTCAGTCTGCTTTGCAAGATTTTTCGGATACAGTGTGCTTACCGCATAAAGCCGGAAATTCTCGGCAGGCGGCAGTTCTTTCAGAGACGGAGTAACTTGCTTGCGGTAATTCACATAATGACCGACAAGCTCTTCAACTGTCCATTCATCAAGAGATTCCCGCAGCGATTTATATGTGACAAGATTGTGCGCAGCAAGATTCTCAAACCCGTCAGGCAGTTCCGCAGGCAATGCTCCGTTTTTCCTCTCAATAATAACAACATCCAGAAACTGCTGCTTTAAAGACAGGTCTTTTTCAAGTTCAACAAAATATGAGGAGCCTGTAAAATAATCTGTAAGAGTCAATCCGAAAAGACGATGCCATTCCATCATATTTAAAAATGCCTATAACCACTGAAAAATCCCCATAAGAGAATCGCAAATCTTTGCCCCTTCCAGTTGCTGCAAATCCTTCTGAATTTTCTTCAAAGCTGACTGAAGATGTTTCGGCATATCCTCAGTAACCAGAAAACATACAATTGTATGCTCCGTCTGCCTGCACACGCCGATTGAAGCCTCAACAAGACTGTACGCACTGATATGCTCACCGTCTTTTCCTTTGGGATCAGTTATCACAAAGAGCAGAAAATGCGAATTTTTTTTAGCATCATCTTCCCGTCTTTTTGCTTCATCATTCCATTCATCTACAATCGGATTAAAATAAGTAATCCCTTTTTCATTCAGTAATGGAATCAGTTCATCACGCCATTTTGAATTTCCGCATGTTCCGCCTAAATACAGATCATATCTATAACCAGTATCATACATCACAGAAACATTCTCCTATCTTTATTTATACTGTTGTATGCAATTCTGCAAAACTTACAAGCTCCAGCCAGTCTTCGACTTCTTTTATCATCAGATGCTCAGTTTCATTTAAAAGTTTCTCAAGTTTCTCAGGTGTCAAAAGATTAAAAGACTCTTTTATCCTCTCCAATTCAAATACCATCTGTTCAGAGTGCATACTCAACTGTTTATACTCCATAAAAGATGCAACTGCTTCAATAGCGGCAACAAGCGGCGGAAAAGTCAGAGCAGCCAGAGTCAGAAAATGTGACAAAGATTTCGGATATAAGAAAAATTCAATAAATGCCGCCGTTACAGCAAGAACGAATACTATATCTCTTATTAGTTCAAATTGCCTGCTTTTTTTGTAATTTTTTTCATAGTTTTTACGATGGTATATTATCTGACCTTCAATCCATGCTTTTACAACATAATTATGGGCAGTCAATTTAATATCTGATAAAGGATTGTATTTTGAAAGACGGGATATTATCTCTTCAAAAGCAATAGATACCCACCTCTCTTTACCTCTGATTATTCCTTTCTTATGATGATAACTGCTATTAACTCCGCAAATTCTAAGATAAAAATCGCTACGAAGCAGTTCGGCAAGAAAACGATATTCCATCCATTTTTTGTGAGCCCCCGTTACTTTTTCATTAAAATAGTAGATAAGGAAAATAAAAACCAGAATAAAAAATCCGATAACAGATATAACAGGGGTTGAACCGCTAAAAAAGGATATTATAGAAAAATTGACTAAAAAAATGATTATAAAAGTCAATAGCTTCTTATAATTTGATATTCCTTTTTTCTTAATATAGCAACTAAGAAATATAATCACCGGAATAAAGAATCCGATAATACAAAAAGCAGGTTTTAAATCATTAAAACCGAAAGTTACTGAAAAGCTGGCTATAAAAATACTCATAAAAGCCAAACATACAATAAAAAGCCATGCGTTCCGATACTCATTCTGATATTTTTCCGCCTGATTTGAAGCGATAATACGGTATGGAATAAGATTTTTTTTCATAGCTTTTTTAATATCTTCCGACAAATTCAAGTTTTTAATATCTTCCGACAAATTCAAATCTTTCGGGATATTGGTCGGATTTAATAACTTATCAAAATTACTGTCAATATCCTTTTGTGAAGGATATTTATTAAATATTTGAAAATTAAAGGAATCAATACCCTTTAACATTTTCTCCCTTAACGAATTCGGAATAAAAACGGATTTAGCTTTTCTATAAAATTTTCCATAAAAAAGAAATTCATAAATTTTTGCTTTTAACATCTTAAAACAGTTTTGTTTTTTATCGCTGATCGTATATATGTAAACCTTCTTTTCTTTTGCATACTTTTTTATAGACTTGTCATATTCTGAAACAATTAACATATCACAGTGATTTACTATAAATTTGTCTGCATCTTTATATGTCTGTTTCTCTGCTTCGTAAGGATACATCTTATGTAAAGTATCTGGATATTTACTGAGAATTTCTTTAACTATAAAGCTGTCAGTACCCTTGGCTGAGGACGAAAGTACACATAATTTTAATTCTGTATATTCATTTGAGTGTTTTTTTACAATTTCTTTGATAACATTCTGAATTGATTCAAGCCAGTTATCTTCATTTTTCATTTCACGGGGTCCAATGATGCCGATAGTCAAACGCAGAGGAATTCTCTGAATTATAAATTTTTGATTTTTATTATCCATAATTTTATCTCCTTTATAAAAATTTACTTATAAAATAATAAGTTTGTAGGGCGGACTAAGCAATAGCGTGTCCGCCTTAATCATCTACACGGATTGGGGTTAAGAAAAGGATTATATCCTCTTCTTACCCTGCAATCTATGCAGCATGTAAGGCGGACAAATCGCAGCGTGTCCGCCTTTTGCATAATAACGGACACATTCCATTTTTTAACATAAAGGCGATCAAGTTAGCAACGGCGGACACGCTATCGCTTAGTCCGCCCTACCTGCTACCTGCTTGCAATTTATCCGCCCTTCTTATATAAATGAATCCTTCAAGGCATTTTCAACCTCATCTGCTTTTATTCCGAACAATGATTCTTTTATTTCTCCTTTTGGCGAAAAAAATTTCACTCTTCCGGTTATCAGAAAGATCAGCCAGACCTCTTTCGCTCCTTTGTTAAAATAAAGATCTGTTTTTTCCCGCATTTCCTCATGAGTATTGCTTTCCGAAACAATTTCAACACACAATTCAGGCGAATCCTTAAAAGGAGATTTTTTCAGAGAACGGTTCATCAGGAAATTTAATGAACACCATACAACATCAGGAACTTTTACACCTCCGGGTGTATCAATTGCAAATTCAGGCATAACCTTCCCCTTTGGCATCCTCTCCAAAAGAATCCGAATGATTTCTCCCTGATAAAAACTGTGCAGATTTGAGGCAGGAGACATCTCAATTTTACCCCTTGTATTTAATTCAATTTTATAGGACAAATCCTGCAAAGATTTGTCAGCAAGAACTTCTGACCATTGCATAGATATTTCTCTGAATATTAAGTAGGGCGGACTAAGCACAACGTGTCCACCCGCCCCACTTTTATTTATGGCTTAAATATTTCCTTAAAAGGCTGAAGCCCGTCACAAAATCCAAAAAGCGTAATCTCTCCGTTAGCATCCAAAGGAACTGTCAGTTCATATTTTCCGGTATCTTGCGGCGTAAACATATACTCACCGTTTGCCAATACCAATATATTCAAGGCTGTCCCTGGTATGTTGCTGTTCCGCTGATTTTTACCCAGCCTGAATTCAGAACAGTTGTCTCATCCCTTGTAAGACTCATCTCTTGGGGATTTAGTTCATGTTCCATAAGAATATCAATTTCAATGATTTCATCACATGGCGTAAGAACTGTTTTGAATGGTTTAAGACCTTCGCAAAATGCAAAAAGCGTGATTTGTCCGTTTCCATCAAGCGGAACATTCATCAGTTCATATTTTCCGTCACCGGCAGGAGAATATATGCTGACCATTTGCCAGCACCATTGCACATAAAGGAATATCACCATAAAGA